>CAURZK010000003.1:0-373759 GCA_963529855.1 uncultured Erythrobacter sp.
GCGAGCTTTCCTATTCCGGTGCCGGCAACAAGGCCGCCTTCCGTCGGCGCTTACCGCTTTTGCGCCTGGGCTTCGGTTTGACCACCAATAGTTGGCCGCGCAACCGCTTCCAAGGCGCAGGCGCAACATCCCGCGTTTGACGCGTTCCGCTAGGCAGCATGCTCCCACCCGCCGCCGAGCGACAGGAACACCGCGATTTGATAGGTCGAGAGCTGCGCTTCGGCTTGGGCAAGCGCCGTTTCGGCCTGGCTCAATGACCGCTCGGCTTCGAGCACGATCTGGAAGTTCTCCCGTCCCGCCTGATAGCGCAGCCGTGCGATCCGGGCCGCCTCTGCGCTGTGGGCGCGAGCCCGCCGCAATGTCGCGACGCGGTCGAGTTCGTTGGCATAGCGGGTGAGCGCGCTTTCGGTCTCCTCCAGCGCCCCCAGCCAGGTGCCGTCGAAGCGCGCCAGCGCGGCCTGAGCGCCAGCTTCCGCCTGGGCGATCCGCGCGCGCGCGACCGAGGTGTTGGGAAAGCTCCAGCTGATCAATGGACCAAGGCCGAAGCGGAAGCCATTGCCGGAGATCAGGTTGCCCAGCGAAGCTGCCGTCGAACCGATGGAGCCGCCCAGGCTGATGTCGGGGTAAAGCTCCGCAGTTGCCACTCCGACCCGCGCGGTCGCGGCGGCGAGCTCCCGCTCCGCCTGGCGGATGTCCGGACGCCGGGCGAGCAGCGAAGCGCCGCTGCCAACCGGGATCGGCTGCGCCAGAACAGGCGACGTTGCGCATTGCGCCACGACTTCGGGAAATTCCGCGGGTGGCCGCCCGGTGAGAACCGACAGCCGGTACAGCGCCGTGCGTTGCTGCGCCTCGAGTGTAGGAAGCTGCGCGCGGGTTTGCTCGAGCAGCGATCCGGCCTGCGCCGTATCGAGCGCGGTGCCGCGGCCTCCGGCGACCCGCCGGCGGGTGAGATCGAACGTCTGCTCCTGGATCGCAACGCTCTGCTGGGCGACATCGAGTTGTCGCCCAGCATTACACGCATCGACGTAAGCGCGCGCCGTTTCGGCAGCGATCGTCACGCGGGTGAAATCGAATGCCGCCTGCACCGCCTCCACGTCCGCGCGGCTCGCTTCGGTGGCACGGCGGATGCGCCCGAACAGGTCGAGCTGGTAACCGACATCGAGGCCAGCGTCGAAGGTGGTGTCGCTGCCACCCGGGCCTGGCTGGTTCGCATACTGTGCGCCGCCGGACAGAACCGTCTGCGGCTGACGCCCGGCACGCACTTCGCGCAGAACCGCTCGGGCCTGCGCCAGATTCGCGGCAGCGACTCGCAAGTCGGTATTCGCCGCGAGCGCCTGCGCCACCAGATCATCGAGCACCGGATCGCCGTACAGGCGCCACCACTCTCCCGGCGGCTCATCGCCGGTGAACGCAGGCGACTGCGCGCTGACGAAGGGCGCTTGCGCGGGCGCAGACGCATCAGGCGCTTGGTAGTTGGGACCAACGGTGGTGCAGGCAGCGAGCGCCGAAGCGCTGGTCGCAACCACTAATAGGCGACGGATCATGCTTTCGCTCCATCCTCGGATAATAGCGGATCCGCCATCGGCTCATGTTCGGCGACAGGCTTGGCGGTCTTCTTGCGACGCCACTTGGCGAGCCAGCCGCCCATACCGCGGCTGACGACGTAGAACACCGGCGTAAAGATGAGGCCGAACACCGTCACCCCGAGCATGCCGAAGCTCACGGCGGTGCCTAGCGCCTGGCGCATCTCGGCGCCCGGGCCCACCGCGATCGCGAGCGGGATGACGCCGAAGATGAAGGCAAAGCTGGTCATCAGGATCGGCCGCAGGCGCGAGCTCGCCGCGGTCACCGCCGCCTCCATCGGGTTCATCCCATCTTCTTCTTCGGCCTGCTTGGCGAATTCGACGATCAGGATGGCGTTCTTTGCCGCGAGCGCGACCAGTACGACCAGTCCCACCTGCGTCAGGATGTTGTTGTCCATTCCGCGGAGCAGCACTCCAACCAATGCGGCCAGGATGCACATCGGCACGATCAGGATCACCGCCAGGGGCAGAGTCAGCGCTTCGTATTGCGCCGCCAGCACCAGGAAGACGAACACCACCGCCAGCAGGAACACCACCGCCGCACTGCCGCCCGCCGCCTTCTGCTGGTAGGCTAGGCCAGTCCATTCATAGGTCATGCCTTGCGGCAGCGTTTTCGCCGCCAGGTTCTCCATCGTGGCCAGGGCTATGCCGGACGAGACGCCCGGAGCAGCGTTGCCCTGGAGCTCGACTGCGGGGAACAGGTTGTAGCGCACCACGCGGCTTGGTCCACTGTCGTTCCGCAGCGTTGCCACCGACGACAGCGGCACCATGTCTCCGGTCACCGAGCGAACCTGCAGCCGCCCGATGTCGGACAGATCATCGCGCGCGGTCGGTTCAGCTTGGGCGGTGACGCGGAAGGTGCGCCCCAGCAGGTTGAAGTCGTTGACGTAGGTAGAGCCCAGGTACGTGCCCAGCGCTTCGTAAATCTGCCCCGGCTGGACCCCGAGCAGCTGCGCCCGGTCGCGATCGACATCGGCCCCCACGCGCGGTGAGCCGGTGTTGAACAGCGAGAACACCTGCGTCACCTCGGGGGTCTGGGCGGCCGCTCCCATCATCGCCCCGGTCGATTGTTCAAGCGCCCGATAGCCGGCACCCGTGCGGTCCTGGATCATCATCGTGAAACCGTTGCCGGTGCCGAGCCCCGGCACGGCCGGCGGCGCGATCACGAACGTGTTCGCTCCCTGGATCTCGGCAGCCATGGCCTGGGTCAGTGCACCGGACAGTTCGGTGGCGGACAGGCCATTGCCGCTGCGCTCGCTCCAGTCCTTCAGGCGCACGAACATCGTGCCGGTATTCGACGCTTGCGAAAAACTCGCTCCGTCCAGACCGGCAAAGGTCGCTGCATCCACCACGCCAGGGTTCTTGCGAACGATTTGGTAGGCGCGCGCCAGCACCTCGCGCGTCCGCTCCAGTGACGAGCCGGGGGGCAGCTGGACCACCCCGATCAATATGCCCTGGTCCTGTTCCGGGATGAAGCCCGTCGGGGTGGAAGTGAGCGTCACGCCAGTAGCCGCCAACAGGACCCCGTAGATCCCCAGCATCAGAGCCGTCTTGCGCACCAGTTGAGCGGTGAACCGCCCATAGCGGTCTGACAGCCAGTCGAACCCGGCATTGAACTTGTCGGCCGCGCGGCGCAGCGGACGCGTCAGGCGATTGCCTTCGCCATGATGCTCCTGATGCGGCTTCAGCAGGATTGCGGCAAGCGCCGGCGACAGAGTGAGGGACACGATCAGCGAGATGAGCGCCGCGGCCGCGATGGTCACCGCGAACTGACGGTAGAAGATACCCGGAATGCCCGCCACGAACCCCGTGGGAATGAACACCGCCGTCAGCACCAGGCCGATGGCGATCAAGGCGCCGGACACTTCGCGCATCGTCCGGTGCGCCGCTTCGCGTGGGCTGAGGCCAGCGCGGATATGCTTCTCCACCGCCTCGACCACTACGATCGCGTCATCGACGACGATGCCGACCGCCAGCACCAGGGCGAACAGCGACAGCGAATTGATCGAGAAACCAAGCCCGAGCTGGACGGCAAAGGTACCGACCAGCGCCACCGGGATAGCCAGGATCGGTATGACCGCCGCGCGCCAGGTCTGGAGGAACACCAGCACCACCAGGATAACCAGCGCAATGGCCTCGAACAGCGTCGACTGCACGGCCTCGACCGATGCGGCGACGTATTCGGTCGGGTTGTACGGGATGGTGAAGGTCACCCCCGGCGGGAACGTCTTCGACGCTTCTTCCACTTCGTCCAGCACCAGCTGCGCCGCATCGAGCGCGTTCGAGCCCGGCTGCTGAATAACCGCGAGCGCGACGCCCCGCTTGCCTCCGAACGAAGCCTCGATCCCGTAGTCCTGGCTGCCGAGTTCGACCCGCGCCACATCGCGCACGCGAGTGATCGCCCCAGTTACGTCGGTCTTGATGACGACATCGGCGAACTGTTCGGGATCGCTGAGGCGGCCTTGCACCTGGATCGGTAGCTGGAAGGCGGGGTTTCCATTTGCGTAGGGCGGTTGTCCCAACGCGCCGCCTGCCACCTGGACGTTCTGCGTTCGCAACGCCGTGACGATCTCGCCGGCGGTAAGGTTGCGGGCCGCGGCCTTGTCCGGATCGATCCAGATGCGCATCGCATAGTTGCCGCCGCCGAACACGTTGACGCCGCCCACACCTTCCAGCCGTAGGAGACGGTCGCGCAAGTTAGTGTTGGCGAAATTGCCGATGTAGTCGACGTCGAGATTGGGATCGTCGGAGATCAGCGCGACGATCATCAGGAAGCCGGTGGATGCCTTGCTGACCGTGACGCCGATCTGGCGCACCTGCTCGGGCAGGCGCGGCTCGGCCAGCGCGACGCGGTTCTGTACTAGCACCTGGGCCGCATCGAGGTCAGTGCCCGGCTCGAAGGTGACGGTGATCCCCGCCGCTCCGTCGGTCGAGGAGGAAGACATGTAGAGCATACCCTCAACGCCGTTCACCTCCTGCTCGATCGGCGCGGCGACCGTCTCCGCCATCGTCTCGGACGAGGCGCCGGGAAACGCGGTGTTGATCGTGATCGTCGGCGGCGCGATCTCCGGGTATTGGGAGAGCGACAGCTGCGGGTAGGCGAAGGCGCCGATCAGCGTGATGAACACGGCGATGACGGCGGCAAAGATCGGCCGTTCGATGAAGAAGCGCGAAATGTTCATGAGGTCTTTCGCTCCGCCTAGGCGGCGTCGGGCGTTGTGGCGATCGACGGCGGTGGTGCCGCCGGCGAGGCTCCAGCCGGTTCAACCCCATTCGACGGCTGAATACGCCCGTTCCTGGGAGCGACCTTCTGGCCCGGACGGGCGCGCTGGATCCCGTTAATGATCACGCGATCTTGTGGCCGCAGCCCGCTGCGCACAACGCGCAAGTTGCCGAACATCGGGCCGAGGACAACCGGGCGGACGAGCACGGTCCCCTTGCTGTCGACCACGTAGACCACGCGCCGCGCAGCGTCGGTCACGATCGCGGTGTCGGGGACCAGCAAGGCGCGGTAGGGCTGTGACGAAGCGAGCCGGGCGTATCCGAACATTCCCGGCTTCAGCAAGCCGCCCGGGTTCGGCACCACCGCGCGCACCCGCACGGTGCCGGCGCCGGTGTTCACCGAGGTGTCGACGAAGTCGAGGCTCCCGGCGTGGGTATAGCTTGCTTCATCCTGGAGGCGGATCCGCACCGTAGTGCCCACGCGTGCTCCGGCGTTCTGCCGCTCGTACTTGAGCACCTGTGCTTCGGATCCTTCAAAGCTGAAGTGCAGCGGGCTGGTAGAAGCAATGGTCGTGAGAACCGTCTGGTCGGCGGTCACCGAGTTGCCGGCATCGATCCGGCGATCCGAAACCTGCCCGGAGATGGGCGCCACCACGCGGGTGAAACCGACGTTCAACTGCTGCGCATTGATCGCGGCGCGCGCCGCGGCGACATCGGCGGTTCCGGCCCTGACAGCCGCCTGCCGCTGTTCGACTTCTTCCGTGCTGGCAGCCTGCTGGGCAGCAAGCGTGCGCGAACGGGCAAGCTCGGTCCGCGCATTGGCAAGGGTTGCTTCCGCCCGGGCAAGCTGGGCCTGGGCCTGCGCCAACGCTGCCTGGGAAGGACGCGCGTCGATCGAGAACAGCAGTTGGCCCTTGCGGACATATTGCCCGTCTCGGAAGTGCACCGACTGCAGGTAGCCGGTTGCCCGGGGCTTCACCTCCACGCTCTGGATGGCTTCGAAGCGCCCCACGAAGTTGTCCCAGTCGACAACTTCCTGCGCAACCGGCGTGGCGACCGTCACTGGCGCGGCAGGCGGCGGTGCGGCCGCCTCGTCACTGCCGCATGCGGCGAGGGTCAGAGCCAGGACGAGAGGCAGGACAAAACGCGCGGAAATCGCGGGGTGAATTGCAGGCATGGGCGTGCTTTCAAGAAGTGAGCCGGTCCACGAACTGGGATCATTCCGGCGGCGGCCAACTAAGAGGCGGTTCATGCCAAGTCAACACTCGTTGGCTAAAAGTCAGCAAACGTTGACTTGTCCCCGGAGTTCACTACCCGGGCCATGAGAGGACATGATGATCACGCGCGTAAAGAATGCGGCTGCGACCCGCGAGGCTCTGTTGCGCGCGGCGCGCCGGCGATTCGTCGAGGACAGCTACAGCGATGTGGGCCTGCGCGATGTTGCGCGGGATGCCGGCGTGGACGTGGCTATGGTAGCCCGGTATTTCGGCTCAAAGGAAGACCTGTTCCGCGAGGTGCTGCGGGGCAGCGAGCCTCATTGGCTTGACCCTGCGCTGACGGCGCAGGAACTTCCCGCGGTTCTTGCCAGCATGGCGGTGCGGGCAGACGAGGCAGAAGACCGGGAGAACTCCGACCGACTGCTTATCCTGCTGCGTTCAGCGTCCTCGCCCGCTGCGGAGGCGCTGGTCAGAGACGCCTTCGAGGAAGATGTGCTGAAGCCCATCGCCAACTTGTTGGCGCGCGACGACGCCTACATGCGCGCCTCGCTCGCGCTGGCGATCTTGTGCGGCACCACGGTGCTTCGCACGGTGATGACGGTGCAGCCGCTGCAGGAATGCCACCAGTGCGACCTGGAGAGCAACCTGCGCGAATTGCTGCAGCGAGCGCTACTCTCCTAGGGCCCGTGTGCTAGCGCTACGTTCCGCTCGGGCGTCCAGCAGCGTGCGGGTGTCCGCATTTGGGTGTCCAGAGGAAGTGCGCTGTAAGTCTGCTATGGGCGCAAAGCGGACAATATACTTACCGTTGCCGCAGTCCTCAGCGTAGTGCGGCACCTTCATCTTCTGACGCGGTTGCAATCGCTCCAAGCGCTTAGCTCAGCACGCCGTGGGACTGAGCCAGTCCTCTCCGTCCAGAACGAAGAACAGACGGTCGACACGCCCGTCGGGGCGACAGCCAAAACTGTTTGTAGAGCATAGCTTTCGGGAAGTGCGTTGGGGGGGGAAAAGCCTACGGCTTCGCCGTTAAAGCGAAAGGGAATAAGACATGGTATACAGCGATGAGAAACAGCGTTCGGCGATCGAAGCGCTTCGTGAGCTCAGCGTTTCCGACCCAGCGGTGCAGGTGAACATCGCAAGGTACACGAAGGCAATGGGCGAGATGCTTCGGGGTCGGCCGATGGATCGGGTCGGTGCCAAGCACGTTGCTGCTGCGGCGTGCTTTACCATGTATGGTAGTGACCGGGACTAACTCATGGCAGCGTCCGTTAGGCTCGAAATCGATCAGGTCATTCTGACATTCGATGTCGATGACCCACTTGGAATGCCCACCGGGCTCGTCGCGGTCCGTCTCGAAGAGCCGGAAGTGGCATTCTATGGGCGGTGCAGGCTGTGGGCATCTGCCAACGACGGCAGGCTAATCATTGTCCCTGAAGCGGACGCCGAACGACATTTCTATGCCAGCGGCGAGAGCCTTGTCGAGCGCTGGCGCCGCCTGCCTGGGTCGCTGGAGGCCGGTGAGAAGCGCGCTTGGCACCGTCTCAAGATGTTGGCGGGTAGCTTTGATCTTGATGATCTTGAGCGAGCTCGGCTCAACGTGTTGAGCAAGGGAGACGACGGTCGACTGACCGCCACAGTGAAACGACTGGCGGCGTGACCGATGCGAGCGGAGCGGCGTTTGGACGCTCCGCTTTCCGCGGAGTCTCATTCAGATTTGCGACGCGAGTTCTAATCCTCCCCAAACTGTGGCCGTATCCTCAGGCTCAGAAGCCAATCAGCATTTGCATGGGTTGCAACTCATGGAGGAGCAATCAGGAGCAGGTTGTGGCCGCCCGCCGCGGCAATCTCCAGCGCGCGCTTGGCGGTTTCCTGGCCCTTTACCTGCTTCAGGTCCGGCCCCGGGGTGCGCGGCTCCACCTCGCCCGGCACGGGTTCGGGCAGGCGCTGCGTGCCGCGCAGGTGATTGAGCAGGCTGACGAGGTCGGGCGCCGCGACCACCGGGACGCCGCTGGCCCAGCGCGCTTCGGACCCTTGCGCAGCCGGGCAGATCAGCCCCGCATCCTCGCTGCTGGCGTGGAGCGCGGCGAGCAGCACCCCGGGCGAGGGCACGACGCGGCCATCCAGCGCCAGTTCGCCCACTGCGATGAAATCGGCCAGCTGCTCGGCATCGGTGACGCCCATTGCGGCGAGCAGCGCCAGCGCCACCGGCAGTTCGTAGTGCGAACCTTCTTTCGGCAGATCGGCAGGCGACAAGTTGATCGTGATCCGCTTGGGCGGCAACGCCAGGCCCATCGAAGACAGCGCGGCGCGGACCCGTTCCTTGCTTTCGCCGACCGCCTTGTTGGCAAGGCCGACGATATCGAATCGGGGCAGGCCCGGCGCGATCGAGCATTGCACTTCCACCCCGCGCGCTTCCAGCCCGAGATAGGCGACCGTTCTGACGATTGCGACCACGAATGCCCCTGTGCGACCCCTGCCCGGTGATGGCCGGAACAGGCGGGCTTGTCGAGCGCGGCTGGTAACCTTTCGGCAAGGATATCGATTCGCATTTGGGCAAGCCGCAGCAGGCACAATGCAGCCATGCGGTTCCTTGCAGCCCTCTTCCTCGCATTTGCCGGCCTCGTGGCTGCTCCTGCACAGGCGCAAGTCCTGTCGGTCGAAACCTGGACCGAGGAGTGGGATCCGGCGACGGGCGAATGGGTCCGGGTCGAGCCGGGCGCGGATCGCTTCGTCGCCGCGCGGGCGACGCCTCCAGCCGCAGCAATCCGGCACTATGGGCCGTTCCGCGTGATCGATGGCAAACGCGCGCAGCTGGTCGGGATTACCGACGCGCAGACCCCGGCACAGTTCGCCGCGATGGTGCGCGACTATCCCGGGCTGGCAACGCTCGAAATGATCGAATGTCCCGGCACGGACGACGATCAGGCGAACCTGCGCCTTGGCCGGATGATTCGCGCGGCGGGGATCGAAACCCATGTTCCGCGCGGCGGTTCGGTGCGATCGGGCGCGGTCGAGCTGTTCCTGGCGGGGGCTGCACGGCGCATCGACGACGGCGCGGAGTTCGCCGTCCATTCCTGGATCGACGACTATGGACGCGAAGCGCGCGATGTCGCCGCCGATGCCCCCGAACACCGCGCCTATCTCGCTTATTACCGCGAGATGGGCATGGCCGAAGCCGACGCGCGCGCATTCTATGCCATGACCAATTCGGTCGGGTTCGATAGCGCGAAATGGCTCGACGCGGCCGAGATGCGTGGCTGGCTGGGCATGGCCGAACCTGCGCGCGCGCCCAAGCTTGCATATCTTGACTTGCCGGTACTGCTGCCCTAACGGCCCGGGCATAGAGGCGGCTGCCCGGTGTGGCGGCCCTTTTTATTTGATCCAGAGGTTATCATGAAGCGGACTTTCCAGCCCAGCAATCTCGTTCGTGCGCGCCGCCACGGCTTTTTCGCGCGCAAGGCGACCCCGGGTGGCCGCAAGGTTCTGCGCGCCCGCCGCAACCGCGGCCGCAAGAAGCTCTGCGCCTAAGCGTGCATTGACCGGATCGGGCCATGCCCGGTCCTCACGCGGTTCCGGCCCGCTCCTCCTGACGGGGGAGCGGGCCGAACGCATTTGTGGCCGAAAAAGCGCAGCCACCTGCTTGCCGTAATCGGGACCGCTGCCTATCGCGCTGCCCAATGGTCAGCATCGCCACCTGGAACATCAATTCGGTTCGCCTGCGCCTGGATCAGGTCGAACGCGTGCTGCGCGAGCAGGCGCCCGACGTGCTCTGCCTGCAGGAAATCAAATGCCAGGAAAGCCAGTTCCCGGCCCAGGCGCTGGCCGATCTCGGCTATGTCCACCAGGCCGTTCACGGGCAGAAGGGCTATCACGGCGTCGCCACCGTCAGCCGCATTCCCTTGCGCGAATTGAGCCGTAACGACTGGCAGGACAATGGCGAGGCGCGCCACGTCGGCGTCGAACTGCTCGGGCCGGAGGGGCAGGGCCTCGTCCTCGAAAACGTCTATATTCCCGCCGGCGGCGACGTGGCCGACCGCGAGGTGAATATGAAATTCGGCCAGAAGCTCGATTTCCTCGAACGCATGACCCGCTGGGCCGACGCGCTCGACCGGCCGACCCTGATCGTCGGGGATTTCAACATCGCCCCGCTCGATTGCGACGTCTACGATCACAAGGCACTGCTCAAGGTGGTCAGCCACACCCCGGTCGAGGTCGAAACGCTGGGCCGGTTCCGTGATGCGCATGGATGGGTCGATCTGGGGCGGGAATTCATTCCGGCGCCGGAACGCAATTATTCCTGGTGGTCGTACCGCAGTTACTGGCGGCAGAAGGACCAGGGCCGCCGGCTGGATCACATGTGGGCCAGCCCCGAACTGGCCCCGCAGGCGCGCAGCCACCGGTTCGTGGAAGAAACCCGGCGCTGGGAATCGCCCAGCGACCATGTCCCGCTGATCACGGAGTTCGCGCTCTGACTGCCTCGCCTGCCCGCCGCGCGGCGCAGGCGGTCGATGCGCTGCGCCACGGCTGGCCGCTGGCGCTGGAGGGCGGACCGGTGCTGCTGCCGGTCGAGACCACGGTGGCGACGGATGCGGCAGCCAGCCACATGCTCATTTCCGCCGCCCGCGCCGAAACCCTGAAGCTGGCGAACCAGCGCGAAGCCGCCGTGCCCCACGCACCGGTGCTGATTCGCGGCGCGGAGCCGTTCGGCCGGGCCGAGGCGCTGGCTGTGGCCGATCCCGCACTGGACCTTGCGACACCGTTGAAAGGCCCCTTCAAGGCCGAACCGTGCGACTGGCCGGAAGCGGCCGAGGCAGCGCTGGACCTGGCGCGGATCGCCGGCATCCTGCCCGCCTTCCTGGTCGATCCGGCACACGCGGGCGAGGCACAGGCCGTCTCTCCAGGCGACCTCGCCGCCTATCAGGACCCGGCCCGCCTCACGATCGCCAGCCGCGCGCGCCTGCCCATCGCGGCGGCGGAGGAAGCGGAGATCGTCGTATTCCGCGCGCCCGACGATCTGCGCGAACACGTGGCGCTGATCATCGGGCGCCCGATGTCCGACCGAGCGCCATTGGTGCGGCTCCACTCGGAATGCCTGACCGGCGACATCCTCGGCAGCCTCAAGTGCGATTGCGGCCCGCAGCTCGACGCTGCCTTGCAGGCGATGGCGCAGGAAGCGAACCAGGGCGGATGGGGCGTGCTGCTTTATCTGCGGCAGGAAGGGCGCGGGATCGGCCTCGTCAACAAGCTGCGCGCCTATCGCCTGCAGGACCAGGGGTTCGACACGGTCGACGCCAATCGCCGGCTGGGCCTGCCCGACGAAGCGCGCGATTTTCCGGTGGCCACGCGCATGCTGTCATTGCTCGGCGTGCGTTCGGTGCGGCTGCTGACCAACAACCCGGCCAAGGTCGCCGCACTGGAAACGGCCGGCACAATCGTGGCCGAACGCGTTTCTCATAATATGGCCGCCAACCCCCACAACGCGCGCTATCTTGCGACCAAGCGCGATCGCTCGGGACACCTCCTGCCATGACGATGACGATCAGGCCCGAACAGCCCGGCGAGGAACCGGCGATCCATGCCCTGACCGAGGCCGCTTTCCGCAACATGCCTTACGCCGACGGAGACGAGGCCGATCTGGTCGACGCATTGCGCCGGGATGGCGACCTGGCGCTGTCGCTGGTGGCATTGAACATGGACGAAGCGATCGTCGGCCACATGGCTTTCTCGCCAGTGTCGATATCCGATGGCAGCCCGGGCTGGTTCGCGCTGGGCCCGTGTTCGGTCATCCCCACCCGCCAGCGCACCGGGATCGGCACCCAGCTGGTCGAAGCGGGCCTTGATGAAATGCGCGCGCGCGGTGCCTGCGGAATCGTGCTGGTCGGCAGCCCCAAGTATTATGGCCGTTTCGGCTTCGAGCGTGACCCCAAACTGGTCTATCCCGGTGCGCTGGCACAGTATTTCCAGCGGCTGGTGCTTGCCGATGGCGAACCGAGCGGGGTGGTGACGTTCGCGCCTGCTTTCGGCTAGCGTTTCTCGAACGCCTTCAGGCCAACGCCCAGCTTGTTGTCTGCGATGGCCAGCCGGGCGCCGGTCCAGTCCGCGACGAATGTCGTGCTGCGGCTCAACCCCGGCACGATGCGCGCATCGTTCCCGGCAATCCGCAGTCCGTCGGACGGGTGCAGGATGTCTTCGGCGCCGATCGCGACAAAGGCGGAGTAATTTTCTTTATCGCGGCCCTGCACGAACCAGTTGTTGCTGATCTGCCCCGTGGCGCCTGCAGGCAGATCGATCATGTAATTGGTGCCGCGCCCGGCCGAATCGTCGAAGCTTGAACCGGCGATCTCGACCCGCGCTGCGCGCGACTTCACGTAATGCCCGCCGGTGCCCCGCTCGAACCGGCTGCGGGTGACCCGCAACTGCCCGTAATCGCCGATGTAGATCGAATGGGCACAGCCGGCGGAATTCTCGCATGTGCCCAGGCCGCTGAAGGTCGATTTGTCGATCACGATGCGGCCTGACGGGTCGTTCGCAGTGAGGATGCCCTGCTGGCTATCCTTGAACCAGGTTTGGGCGACGGTCAGGTTACCCTGCTCCAGCCGAATGCCCGCTCCATTGCCATCGGGTACGGCCATGCCGCGGAAAACCAGCCCCGAAACGCTTGCCCCGCGGCCGCGCAGCACCAGCGCAGCCTTTCCTTCGCACGTCGTGCCGTCAAATATGGCAGTGCCGGGCTCGTTGGCGACGAAGGCAATCACGCCCGCTTCCTGCACCGCGCACTGGCGATAAGTGCCGGGGGCAATGGCGATCGTCCCCTCTCCCGATCCGACCGCGTCAACCGCCCCCTGCAGCCGCGCGAAACTCTGGCCGGTCTCGGCAACGGTGAAGGGACGCTGCGTGCCCTGGGCGAACAGGGCCGCGGCGGGAATGGCCGCGATCGCGGCCAGCGCCACGATCACGGCTGCAAGGGACGACGGGCGGGCGGGAATGGTCCGGGCGCGATTATCCATGCGACCGGATTAGGGAGAAAGGGTTAACGCACCGTCAAGGCTATCCCGCGATCAGTCATCGCCCGTTTTCACGAAGGCGGACAGCGCCTCGATCACCCCCGGTGCGAGCGGCAGGTCGGGATTGGCGTATGTCGCGACGTTGTCGGCCAGCGCATCGCCCTCCACCTGTTTGAGCGCGTGGTTCGCATCGGGCAGCCAGGCGACGACCGAATCGGCACGCGCTGCGCGCAGTGCATCGAAGTCCGCTTTGCTCACCTGAATGTCTTTGCCGCCGTAAAGCAGCAAGATGGGATGTTCGATGCTGGCCGCCATCGCGGCCGGGTCAGCGGCGAACATATCGATCAGGAACCCCTGGACGGGCGCGGCAAACAGGCCCTGCAGCGCCGGGTGGAATTGCGCCGTATCCACGCGTTCGCCGCGTTCCAGGGCTGCGATCGCACCCTCGGCTTGGGCGAGTAACGGGGCATTGGCGGGGTTGGCGCGCAACTGCTCGCGCATCACGATGCCAAGCGGGCGGCCGGGCGCGGCGACCAGCGCCACGCCGCAGATGATTTCCCCGTGCTCACGCGCCGCGCGCAGGGCGACCAGGCCGCCCTCGCTATGCCCCGCCAGCCACACGCAATCTCGCCCGGTTTTTGCGCGAACCACGCCGACCCATTGACCGATATCGGCAGCGTAATCGCCGATAGTGACGGCGTTGGGATCAGCCGCCGCTGCAGCGCTGCCGAACATACCCCGCTTGTCGATCCGCAGGCTGCCGATGCCGCGATCCGCCAACCCTTCGGCCAGCAGGCGATATGGCGCAGCGCGAACGCCCAGCGGGTTGTTACCGTCCCGGTCGGTGGGGCCCGATCCCGGGATGATGAGCACGACCGGCTGACCGTCGGCCGGAGCGATGAAGGTGCCCTTCAGCGGCCCGGCCGGACCTAGCGCCTCGACTTCCATCGGCGGAGCTGCGGGAACGGGGTGCGCGGTCGCGGCACCTGCGGCGGTAACAGCGGCCAGCGTTGCAAGGATCGCGGATTTGCCTGTCATGATAGTTATCTCTCCTGTGCCGCGGCGGCGCCTATGCGAAGGTTCCGGGGGGCGAACCGGTGGCAGGATAAAGCGGGATGGCGTCAACTTTCTTTCGGCGGCCTGCCACGCCGGGGACGCCGGCTGGCGTGAACTTCGATCCCCCTGCGCTTGAGCGCCTCGCGCAGCAGGATTTCGATCTGGGCATTGGCGCTGCGCAGTTCGGCCGATGCCAGCCGCTCGACCGCGGCATGAACCGCCGGGTCGAGTCGGAGGGCAAAAGCCTTCTTGTGCGGCGTGTCAGACACGATGTTCCTTACTGGTACAGCGTCCCGGTGTTGACCACCGGCTGCGCTTCGCGTTCGCCGCACAGGACGACCATCAGGTTCGAAACCATCGTTGCCCGGCGCTCGTCATCCAGTTCGACGATGCCATCCTGGCTGAGCTTGATCAGCGCTTCCTCGACCATGCCGACCGCGCCCAGCACCAGCTTCGAGCGCGCCGCGATCACGGCGTCCGCCTGCTGGCGCCGCAGCATCGCGCTGGCGATTTCGGGCGCGTAGGCAAGGTGGGTGAGGCCCGCCTCGTCGACTACGATCCCGGCGACCCGCAGCCGCTCGTTCAGTTCTTCCAGCAGTTCGCGGTTCACGACCTCTCCGCTGCCGCGCAAGGTCACTTCCTCGTTCTCGAAGTCATCGTACGGATGGCGCGAGCCGACGGTGCGCAGCCCCGCCTCGATCTGAATCTCCACGAACTGCTTGTAATCGTCGACGTCGAAACTCGCCTGCGCGGTGTCGGCCACGCGCCAGACGACATTGCAGGCGATCTCGATCGGATTGCCGCGCAGGTCGTTGATCTTGACCTTTTCGGAATGGATATTGTGCGCGCGGGCAGACATCTTGGCGCGCATGATCCACGGCCAGACCCAGCGCAGCCCCTCGGTCCGCTCGGTCCCCTTGTATTCGCCGAACAGGGTCAGGACGGCCGCCTGGTTCGGCTGGATCATGAAGAAGCCGCAGGCGACGACCAGAATGATGACGATGGCCGCAGCGATCGCGGCGATGAACAGCGGGGGGCTGTCGTTCAGCTGCCCGCCAGGCGCCAGTGCCGGGATCAGCCAGGCGGAAACCCCGATGAGCGCCAGCAGCACGAGCAGCTAAACGTACCCGTTGTAACTGCTCCCGCGTACCTCGCGGCTGACATTCATCCCCTTCATCTCAGTGACCATCGCGGTTTCCTCCTCCAATATAATTACGATATCATATTTATATCAGCTGAAGACCGGCGACAAGCATTTTTCGGCGGAGCGGGGCGGCCAAACTTGCAAACGCAACCCGCTGCACCCATATTCCCGAAGCGGACCGGGCCCCTCTGGCGCGGCGCGCGGGTTTCAGAACCTCGCGCTGTGTGATGTCGGACCGCATCGGATGACGCCGATGCCGGGCCCGGGGTTAACCCCCTCCCCCCCTCCCGACCTCGGCCCGGCGCGGCGCATCCGATCGATCGCAAACTCGCAATCGATAAGGGACCGAAAATGTCACAACGCATGTACCGCCTGATGGAACGTCATCAGAAGCTCGACAGCCTGCTGGCGCTTGCCCGGCAGAAGCGCTGGGTCGACCCGCTGGAAATCGCGCGGCTCAAGAAGCTGAAACTGGCGATCAAGGATCGCATCGCCCGCCTGATGCGCGCGCGCGCCGCGGCCTGACCATTCGCCGGGCGAGGCACATGCGTTTCGACTGAGTTCTCGCCCGGCCTTTATCCGGGACAAGCACGATGGAATTTCTGGTTGCCGACTGGCTCGGCACGCCGGCCTGGTTCTGGCTGGCTTTCGGCGCGATCGTCATCGCGCTCACCGCTTTCGATCTCGGGGTCCTCCACCGCGAGGACCGCGAGCTGGGGGTGGCCGAATCGCTGAAACTCAGCGCGTTCTACATCGGCATCGCACTCGCCTTCGGCGGGTGGATCTGGCTCGAACGCGGGCCGGAACTGGGGATGCAGTACTACACCGGCTTCTTCATCGAGAAGGCGCTGTCGATCGACAACGTCTTCGTCATCAGCATGATCTTCGGCTATTTCGCGATTCCCGCGAAGTACCAGTACCGCGCCCTGCTGTGGGGCATTCTGGCGGTAATCGTGCTGCGCGGCCTGATGATCGCAGGCGGTGCGGCGCTGGTGGCCGAGGCATACTGGGTGCTCTACATCTTCGCCGCGTTCCTGATCGTGACGGGCGTGAAGATGTTCTTCACTTCCGACCACGATCCCGACATCGGCAACAACCCGGCGGTGAAGTGGATCTCGCGCCATATGCGGGTGACGCCGGAACTGCACGGGCAGAAGTTTCTGGTTCGTGTGCCCGACAGCAGGACGGGCAAAATGGTGCTGGCGGCGACCCCGCTGCTGCTGGCGCTGGTGGTGATCAATATCGCGGACCTGGTGTTCGCGATCGATTCGGTCCCGGCGATCTTCGCCATCACGACCGACACGTTCATCGTCTACACCAGCAACATCATGGCGATCCTGGGTCTGCGCGCGCTCTACTTCGCGCTCGCGGCGATGGTGCACCGGTTCTACTACCTCAAGTTCGCGCTGGCGGCGGTGTTGGTGTTCATCGGGTCGAAGATCCTGATTGCCGATTTCGTCCTCGGCGGGGCGAAGTTCCCGCCTGCGGCCAGCCTGGGCGTAACCTTCGGCCTGATCGCCGCCGGCATCGCCTACTCGCTGTGGAAGACGCGCGGCGAAGGGTCAGTGCTGCCTGATCACCGATAGGAACCGGTCGCCGTAGGCATCCAGCTTGCGTGCACCGACCCCCGCGATCCGTCCCAGCTCGTTCAGCGAGCCGGGGCGGGTCGCGGCCATTTCGCGCAAGGTCGCGTCATGGAAAACCACATAGGGCGGCACCTGCGCTTCGATCGCCAGTTCGCGGCGCAGTTCGCGCAAGGCGTCGAACAGCGGATCGCCGACCGGGTTGGGCGCGCTGTCGCCCCGGCGGCGACCCTTGCCCGGTTTCGGCGGAACCACGATCGCGACCGGCACCTCCCCCTTCAGGATCGCGCGCGCATCGCCGCCCAGTGCCAGCCCACCGTGGTCATTGGCCAACAGCGCGCCGCGCGCCTGCAGGGCGCGGGCAACCGGCTGGAGCAGCCGTGCCTCCTCCCCGGCGACGATCCCGAATACGCTCAGCCGGTCGTGCCCGCGCTGGCGCACGCGGTCATCCTCGACCCCGGTCAGCACTTTCTGCAAATGGCCCATTCCGAAGCTCTGCCCCGTGCGGAACACCGCCGACAGCAGCTTGCGCGCCGTTTCCGTCGCGTCGATTACGCCCGGCGCTTCGAGACAGTTGTCGCAGTTGCCACACTTTTCCGGCGGATCCTCCCCGAAATGGCGCAGCAGCACCGCGCGGCGGCAGCCGGGCGTCTCCACCAGGGCAGCCAGCGCGTCGAGCCGGGCACGTTCGCCCGCGCGGCGATCTTCCGGAACCTCCGCCAACCGCTGGCGCGCCTGCGCAAAATCGCCCGCGCCCCACAGCATGACCGCTTGGGCCGGATCGCCGTCGCGCCCTGCCCGGCCGGTTTCCTGGTAATAGCTTTCGATCGACTTGGGCACGCCGGCATGGGCGACGAAGCGCACGTCGGGCTTGTCGATCCCCATCCCGAACGCAACCGTGGCGACCACCACCATGTCCTCGCTCGCAACGAAGGCGGCCTGGTTCGCGGCGCGTGTCGCCGGTTCCAGCCCCGCATGATAGGGTCGCACCGCGCGGCCCGTCGCCTGTTCGAGCTTGGCGGCAAGTTCCTCCGCCTTCCTGCGCGTCGGCACGTAGACGATCCCCGCCCCCGGCGCGGCGCTCATCAGGTCTGCGATCTGGCGCACCGGGTTGTCGCGGTGACGCAGGGCATAGCGGATGTTGGGCCGGTCGAACCCCGCCAGCACCATGCCATCGGCCGGAATGCCAAGCTGCGCGCGCACGTCCTCGCGCGTGCGCGCATCGGCAGTCGCGGTCAGGGCGAGGCGCGGCACATCGCCAAACGCATCCATCAGCGGGCGGAGCTGGCGATAGTCGGGGCGGAAGTCGTGGCCCCATTCGGAAACGCAGTGCGCCTCGTCCACGGCAAACAGGCACAGCGGCGCGGCGGACAGGAAATCGCGGAACGCGGGCTGGCTGGCACGTTCCGGCGCGACGTAGAGCAGATCCAGTTCACCCCTGCGGAACGCGTCCTGCGTTTCGCGCCAGTCGGCGTCCTGGCTGGTCAGCGTGGCGGCGCGGATCCCGTTGGCCCGTGCGGAGCGAAGCTGGTCGTGCATCAGCGCGATCAGCGGCGACACCACCACGCAGGTGCCCGCCAGCATCGTCGCGGGAAGCTGATAGGTGAGCGACTTGCCCGCGCCCGTCGGCATGACCGCCAGCGTCGACAGGCCCGCCAGAACGCGCGCGACGACATCGGCCTGGCGCCCGCGAAAATCGTCATAACCGAACAGTTCACGCAAGGCAGTCCGTGCCGGCTGCAACATATCGGTTCGATCGGCGACCATCGCGCGCGCTGATGGCAGAAGCGCCGCCGCGCGCAAACCGTGGGACAGACGTTTTTCCCGTTTGCGAGCATCCCCCGGCAAGGCTAGATCGGCGGCCTGAACCCAACCCCCCGGAGGACATTCATGAAGAAGCTCGTTTCCGTTGCTTTCGCTGGCGCATTCACCCTGGCTCTGGCCGCTTGCGGCAATGCCGATGATGCGGCGACCGAAGCCGAAGCCGACACCGTCGAACTGCCCGCCGACGAGGCGATGGAAGACGTGACCGCCGAACCTGTCGCCGATCCCGCCGCGACTGCACCGGCGCCGGCCGCCACTGAAGCCACGACGACTCCCGACCAGGCCGCCGACCAGGCTGGTGCGGATGCAGCCGAAGCAGCTGCCGCAGTTGCCGCAGCCGCAGCCGGCGAAGCGGAAGCGGAAACCGAATAAGCGCGGTTTTCCAGGCTTTTGGAAGAGCGGGCGGATCGGAAGCGATTCGCCCGCTTTTTCTTTGCCGTTCAGCCGTTATGGTGCGGGACATGACGCAAACGTCAACCAGGCCGCTTGTCCTTGTCCTCCTGCTGCTGATGGCCGCGTGCGGCCCCGCGGGCAACGATCCGGGCCCGGGCGGCGTAACGGTGGACGAGGCGCGCGCGCTCGACGATGCGGCTGCCATGCTTGATGAGCGGCGGCTTCCCGAAGATGCCTTGCGCGAACCGCCCCAGCCCGCCGAACCAGCCACGACCGAATAACACACCAGGGAGAGGACCGCAGCGATGAGCCAGACCGGCATGGACGCCGACACTTTCGAGCAGTTCATGGATCAGCTCGAACGCTATGTGCGCGAACGGTTGATCCCCGCCGAACGCGAGGTGATCGAGCAGGATCGCCTGCCCGACGACATCCTTCAGGAAATGAAGGACATGGGCCTGTTCGGCCTGACCATTCCGGAGGAATACGGCGGTGCCGGGCTGAACGTCAGCCAGTATGCCCGCACCGTCCAGGCGCTGAGCTATGCCGCGCCCGCGTTCCGTTCGATCTTCTCGATCAACATCGGGATGTTCAATTCCGCGATCAAGAACGGCGGCACCGAGGAACAGAAGGCGGAATGGTGGCCGCGCCTTGCCGCAGGGGCGATCGCCTGTTTCGGGCTGACTGAGCCGGGCTCCGGCTCCGATTCGGCCGCGATGCAGACCACCGCGCGGCCCGATCCCGGCGGGAACGGGTGGATCCTCAACGGGACCAAGCGCTACATCACCAATGCGCCCCACGCCGATGTCGCGCTGATCATGGCGCGGACGGAGAAGGAGGCGCTGCCGCGCAATGCGCACGTCTCCGCCTTCATCGTACCGATGGATACGCCCGGCGTTTCCACCGGCAGCCCGGACAAGAAGATGGGCCAGGCCGGCGCGCACATTTCCGACGTGATCCTGGAAGACGTTCACGTGCCGGGCGAAGCGCTGCTCGGCGGCGAGACGGGCAAGGGTTTCGTCTTCGCGATGAAGAGCCTCGACAATGGGCGCATTTCCGTCGGCGCGGCCTCGACCGGCTATGCCCGCCGCGCGCTCGATTCGGCGCTGCGCTACGCGACGGAGCGCAAGGCGTTCGGTGAACCGATCGCCAACTTCCAGCTGATCCAGCAGATGCTCGCGGAAAGCGAGACCGAAATCTACGCCGCCGAATGCATGATGGCCGATGTCACCCGACGCGCCGATGCGGGCGAGAACATCCTGCGCAAGGCGGCCGCGTTCAAGGTGTTCGCGTCAGAAATGTGCGGCCGGGTGGTCGACCGGGTGGTGCAGATCTACGGCGGGGCGGGCTATCTGGCCGAATACGATGCCGAGCGGTTTTTCCGCGATGCGCGCATCTATCGCATCTACGAAGGCACGACGCAGATCCTGCAGCTTCAGATCGCCAAGCACATGCTGCGCGAATTCGCCGCGCAGACCTGATGCACGACCTGCTTCCCGACCTATCGCTCATCGAGGTTTCGAGCTTCGTCGCATCGCCCACGGTCGGCCTCTATTGCGCGCAGATGGGGGCTGACGTGGTGCGGGTCGACCACAAGGCGGGCGGGCTCGACTATCGCCGCTACATGCTGACGCGAGAGGGGCGTTCGCTCAGCTGGGAAAACCTCAACCGCGGCAAGAAGAGCGTGGCGCTCGACCTGCAGAGCGGGGCGGGCCGCGAACTGCTGGTCGAACTGGCGCGGGCGACCGGCACCCTGGTGACCAATCTGCCTGAGCGGAGCTTCCTGTCGCATGATACTGTGGCGAGCGGACGCACCGACATGGTCAGCTTGCGCGTGATGGGCTGGCACGATGGGCGCCAGGCGATGGATTTCACCGTCAACGCGGCGAGCGGCTATCCCTTAATGTGCGGGCCGGAACACTGGAACCCGGCCACTGCGCCGCCGGTCAACCAGGTCCTGCCGGCGTGGGATTTCATTACCGGCGCCTATGGCGCGTTCGCGCTGGTCGCCGCGCATCACCGGCGCAGCCGGACGGGCGAAGGGGCGGAACTGCGCCTGCCGCTGGGCGATGTCGCAATCGGCACGATGGCCAACTCAGGCGCGCTCGCGGAAATGCGCTATCGCGGCGCCGACCGGCAGCGGCTCGGCAACGCGATCTGGGGCGCGTTCGGGCGCGATTTCAAGAGCCGCGACGGGGTGCGCTTCATGGTCGCCGCGCTCACTGCGAAACAGTGGGACGGGCTGGTCGCTGCGTTCGGGGTCGAGGCTGAGATCGCCGCGCTGGAGGGCGAACTGGGCGTGCGGTTCGCCGATGGCGACGCCCCGCGTTTCGATCACCGCCACCGCCTGTTCGCGCTGTTCCAGCAGGCCGCCGATGCGATCGACTGGAGCGAGCTCGAGCGCCGCATGGGTGCAGCGGGAACGACCTTCGAACGTTATCGCACGATGCACGAGGCGGCGACCGATCCGGCACTGATCGATGCGAACCCGCTGTTCGGACCGTCGCCCGCCAACCCCAGCGGCTTCGTCTATCCCGCCACGCGCAGCTTCGCGAGAGTGCATGGGCAGGAATCAGGCGATCCCGCGCCCGCGCCATATCTTGGCCAGCACAGCGAGGAAATTCTCAGTGAACGGCTCGGCATGGCGTCGGGAGAAATCGCCCGGCTGGTCGATGCCGGGACCGTTGCCATGTCGGACAAGGAATAAGCCAATGACCCTTCGCCGCGTTGCCATCTGCTCGCCCCTGCGCACGCCCGTCGGGCGCTTCCTCGGGACGCTCGCGCCGCTGGAGGCAGGCGCGCTGGGTGCAGTGATCCTCAAGGCGTTGATCGAGCGCAGCGGGGTCGATCCCGCGCGGGTCGACGACGTCGTGTTCAGTCAGGGATACGGCAATGGCGAGGCACCCGCGATCGGCCATTGGGCCTGGCTCGCGGCGGGGCTGCCGATCGAGGTGCCCGGCTATCAGGTCGACCGGCGCTGCGGATCGGGCCTGCAGGCGGTCGTCAACGCGGCGATGATGGTCCAGACCGGCGCGGCCGACTGCGTGGTCGCGGGCGGCGTCGAATCGATGTCCAACGTCGAACACTACACCACCCGTGCGCGTCACGGCGCGCGCGCGGGCGACATGGTGCTGTGGGACCGGCTGACGCGCGGGCGCCTGATGAGCCAGCCTGTCGAACGGTTCGGCGTCATTACCGGCATGATCGAAACTGCCGAAAACCTTGCGAAAGACTACGCGATAACGCGCGAGGAAGCCGACGCATTCGCAGTTCGTTCGCACCAGAACGCCGCCTCCGCGTGGTCTGCAGGCAAGTTCGACAAGCAGCTCGTCCCCGTAGCCGTGCCACAGAAACGCGGCGAGCCGGTGATATTCGCGCATGACGAGGGCTATCGCGCCGATGCCAGCATGGAGACGCTGGGCGCGCTCGCACCGATCGATGCGAAGCGCGATCCCGCCGCAATCGTCACGGCGGGCAATGCCAGCCAGCAGAACGATGCCGCCGCGGCGTGCCTGGTCGTGGCAGAGGACAAGCTGGATGAACTGGGCCTCGAACCCATGCTGTGGTTTACCGGCTGGGCGGCGGCCGGCTGCGATCCGGCGCGCATGGGCATCGGCCCGGTTCCTGCAGTCGAGCGGCTGTTCGCCCGCACCGGCAAGGGCTGGAACGACGTCGACATGGTCGAACTGAACGAGGCCTTCGCTCCGCAGGCGCTTGCCGTGCTCAAGGGCTGGGGCTGGTCGGCGGATGATTCGCGTCGCGACATCCTCAACGTCAACGGCTCGGGCATCTCGCTTGGCCACCCGATCGGCGCGACCGGCGGGCGCATCCTGGCCGACATGGCGCACGAAATGCACCGGCGCGGTGCGCGCCTTGGGCTCGAGACGATGTGCATCGGCGGCGGACAGGGCATCGCCGCGCTGTTCGAGCGCGCTGCCTAGGCCTCCGGGATCGGATAAGGCGTCAGGGGCCGCACAACCGAAAAGCTTTCCTCCAGCGGCGCGTGGCCGAGTGGCGGGAATTCCAGCGCCTCGGGCTCCACGTGCGTGTCGGGCAGGCGGTCGAGCAGGTCGCGCACCAGCGTCAGCCGCCCGCGCTTCTGGTCGTCGAAATCGACCAGCGTCCACGGTGCCCACTCGGTGTGCGTGGCGGCCAGCATCGCCTCGCGCGCAGCGGTATATTCGGCATACTTCGTCCGCGCGGCGAGGTCGATCGGCGACAGCTTCCACCGCTTGAGCGGATCGTCGAGCCGTTCGCGCAGCCGTTCTTCCTGCCGGGCCTGCCCGGCAGTCAGCCAGTACTTGAACAGCAACATTCCGTCGTCGACCAGCATCCGTTCGAATTGCGGTGCCTCTGCCAGAAAGCGCGCGACCTGGCCTTCGCTGGCATAGCCCATGACCCGCTCGACCCCGGCACGGTTGTACCAGCTGCGATCGAACAGCACGATTTCGCCTTCGGCGGGTAGATGGGGCACGAAGCGCTGGAAATACCACTGCGCCGCCTCGCGCTCACTCGGTTTGGCGAGCGCCACCACGCGGCATTGGCGCGGATTGAGCGCATCGGCGACTGCCCGAATCGCCCCGCCCTTGCCTGCGGTGTCGCGCCCTTCGAACAGCACGCAGACCCGTGCGCCGCTCGCCAGGACCCAGCGCGCCATCGAGACAAGCTCAGCCGTCATCGGCTCCATCAGGGCCTCGTATTCCTTGCGCTTCAATTCGCTCACCGATCGCTCCCGCCGATTTGTCAGCAACCACGTGCGGTGCTAATCGTTGCAACCGTAACCATGGCTACTCTCGCACCATCCGAACCCGACTTTGCGGTCCTGCCCGAAATGCCGGCAGATGTCTTCACCGCGCCCCTGCAGAAACCCGCCCACGTGTGCGAGGATTGGCTGGAACCGGCCCAGACCCGCTATTCGAGCGAAGAGGACGCGATCTGGAACGACCTGTTCGCGCGCCAGATGGACGTCCTGCCCGGACGCGCGGCCAGCGCATTTCTCGCCGGGCTCGACAAGCTCAACCTCGACCGTGGCGGTGTCCCCGATTTTGGCGAACTGTCGGAAGAACTGGGCCGGCTGACCGGGTGGAGCGTGGTTCCGGTGCCGATGCTGATCCCCGATCACGTGTTCTTCTGGCACCTGGCCAATCGGCGCTTCCCGGCGGGCAATTTCATCCGCACGCGCGAAACGTTCGATTACATTCAGGAACCCGACGTCTTCCACGACGTGTTCGGCCACGTCCCGATGCTGACCGACCCCGTCTATGCCGATTACATGCAGGAATATGGCAAGGCCGGGTGGAAGGCGATGCGGCACAACCGGTTGAAGGCGCTTGGTGCGCTCTATTGGTACACGGTGGAATTCGGCCTGATCCTCGAAGATGCAGGTTTGCGCGCTTACGGCGCCGGGATCCTTTCGGGCCCCACCGAAGTGGTCTTTGCGACGGAAGCGGTCAGTCCCAACCGGATCATGCTGAACGTCGACCGGGTCATGCGCACGGATTACGTGATCAGCGACCTGCAGCCGACCTATTTCGTGATCGAGAGTTTCGAGGACCTCTACCGCCAGACGGTGGAGCGCGATTTCGATCGGCTCTACCGCTCGCTTGGCCCGGCGTTCACTTACGCCAATTCGGCAGTGATCGACGTCGATTACGTGCTCAATCGCGGCACGCAGGAATATTTGCTGCGCGGCGGTCGCGGCAGCGGGGCAGCGCCAGTCTGAATCAAGCTGCCGCGCACCGGCTGCAAGTAAAAGAAAACCGGCCCGGGATCGCTCCCGAGCCGGTTTTTCCGTAACCGCTGAGCGGATTACTGAGCCGGAACTTCGGCCGGGGTCGCCGGATCGGCAGCGTCGACGGCGTCTTCAGCGGCGTCGGCTTCTGCTTCAACTTCGGCTTCCATGGTGTCGGCCTGGGCGTCGGTGACCGCGCCGGCATCTTCCATGGCGTCGATTTCAGCGTCCGCAGCTTCTTCGGTGGCTTCGATCTGGTCTTCAGCCTGGTTTTCGGCGGCACTGTCGCAAGCCGAGACGGTCAGGCCCATGGCAACGACCGAAGCAAACAGGATCTTCTTCATTTGAGTCTTCCCCTTTAGGTTTGGGATCGCCCACATACCGCCCAATTTCTGCCATGATAAGCAAAAACTCACCGGGGCGGTGCCGAATGTCCCCTGCGCGCCAGGTTATACAGTGCGATCAGACCTGTGGCGCCCGCCAAACCGACCAGCATGGTGGTGGCGCTGATCGCATCGATCGCCGTTCCGCCGCTTTCCGCAATCCCAGCACCGACCGAGCCGACGGCACCCGCACCGATATCGCCGAGGATTTGTCGGCCTCTCTCATGACGGAGCACGATCGAGCCGAGCCAGCCGAGGACAACCCCGGCCGTCAGCAGTACAACCAAACCCATCATCCAAATCCGATCAACAGCGCGTCCGCCAGAAGAACCACGCCGATCGGGGATTCGTTCCGTTCGGAATCCGCCCGCTGAAGATTCAGAGCGTTGCGAGCCAGACGATCGCGATCCCGCCGACCACGATCCGGTACCATGCGAACGGCGCGAAGCCGTGCCGGCTGACATAGGCCACGAAAGCGCGGATTACTGCCAGCGCCACCAGAAAAGCAGCGATGAAGCCGGCCGCGATTTCGCCCCAGCCGATCGCTGCCTCGCCCGCGAGCAGCGCCGGATCGTCGAGGATCTTGACGGTCGCTGCGCCCAGCATGGTCGGAACTGCCAGGAAGAACGAGAATTCCGCTGCCGTCTTGCGACCCACGCCCATCGCCAGCGCGCCCAGGATGCTTGCGCCCGACCGGCTGGTGCCCGGGATCATGGCAAGGCACTGGAAGAATCCGATCGCCACGGCTGTCTTCATCGGCATATCGGCAACGCCGGTATCGGGCCCTGGCCTGATCGTGCGTTCGAGGATCAGCATCGCAATCCCGCCCACCACCAGCGCCACGGCGACCACCATCGGGCTGCCCAGCATGACTTCGATCGCGTCCTTGGCGAACAGGCCGATCACGGCAGCGGGCATGAAGCCGATCAGGATATTGCGGGTAAACCGCAGCGCCGCATCATCGCGCCGTAACAGCCCCATGCCCATTTCCCAGAACAGCTTGCGATAGGTCACGATGACGGCCGAAATCGCGCCCAGCTGGATCACGATGTTGAACTGGCTCCACTGCGACGGGTCGTAACCGAAGATCGCCTGGGCCAGGATCAGGTGGCCGGTGGACGAGACGGGCAGGAATTCGGTCAACCCCTCGAGAATGCCGAGGAGGATTGCGGTCATGAGGATCGACATGGAGGCGACCCATGAAGCAAGGGCGGGGCAAGTCAAGTGACCTGCCCCGCCCCTTGCAATCGGCCTTCGCCGGGTATTACCAGATGCTGACGCGTTCTTCCGGCGGCAGGTACAGATCGTGTTCCGGGGTTACACCGAACGCCTCGTACCAGGCGTCCATGTTGCGCACGACGCCGTTGGTGCGTAACTGTTCGAGGCTGTGGGGCCCGAGGCGGATCCGCTGGCGCATGGCATCTTCGCGGTTCTGTGCCCGCCAGACCTGCGCCCATGCGATAAAGAACCGCTGGTCGCCGGTCAGCCCGTCGATCACCTTGTCTTCCTTGCCGTTCAGCGACAGCTTGTAGGCGCGGTAAGCGAGGCTGAGACCACCGACGTCGCCAATGTTTTCACCCAGCGACAGGCGGCCGTTGAGGCAGGTCTTGCCATCGTCGAGCGGGCAGAACTGGTTGTACTGGGCCACCAGCTTGTCGCCGCGCTTGTCGAATTCGGCGCGATCCTGTTCGGTCCACCAGTTGCGCAGTTCGCCGGTCGCGTCGGACTTGGAACCCTGGTCGTCGAAGCCGTGGCCCATCTCGTGCCCGATCACGCCGCCGATCGCGCCATAGTTCACCGCCGGATCGGCGCTGATGCCAAAGAACGGCTGCTGCAGGATCCCGGCCGGGAACACGATCTCGTTCTTGGTCGCGTTGTAGTAGGCATTCACCGTCTGTGGCAGCATGCCCCATTCGGTCCGGTCGATCGGCTCGCCGAGCTTGTCGCGATTGTCCTCGAACTGCCACTTGGCCGAAGCCATGCGGTTGGCAAGCGGATCGGTGCCGATCGCCAGCCCTTCATAGGTTTCCAGGTTGTCGCGGTAGCCGATCTTGGGGTCGAAACTGGCGAGCTTGGCGCGCGCTTCGGCCTTGGTCGCGTCGCCCATCCAGTCGATTTCGTCGATGGAGATCGCCATCGCTTTGCGCAGGTTGGCGACCAGTTCGTCCATCGCCGCCTTGTTTTCCTGCGGGAAATGGCGCGCAACATAGGCCTTGCCCACGACTTCGCCCAAGTGCCCTTCGGTTTCGGCAATGGCCCGCTTCCAGCGCGGGCGCTGTTCGGGCGTGCCGGTCATCAGCGTGCCGAACAGCGCGAACTGCGCATCGTCGAACCGCTTGGGCAGCACGGCCGCATTGCTCGACAGGAAGCGGACGGTCGACCAGTCCTTCAGCGTGGCGAGCGGGACTTCGGTCAGCAGGGCGAACATGCCCGGCGTGCCCTTGCCGATCTTAGCCACGACTTCGGGGGTCAGGCCGAGTGCGGCAACTTCTTCAGCTGTCGGCTGGACCTGGGGCACCACGAACTTGGTCGCGGAATCGAACCCTGTCGCATCGAGCATCGCGGCCAGCGGGAAGCTGCCCGCCATCGCCGCCAATTCAGCCGGGGTCGCGGCGTTGTAGGTCAGGTCGCGGTTGCGGCTGACCGTCCGGTCCCACGAAACCTCGCGCGCGATCCGGTCCTCGAAATCGTACACTGCCTGCGCCGCCGCTGCCGGGTTGGCGTGGCCCGCCTCGGTAAGAAGGAACGTCAGGTATTCCTTGTACTTCTGCTGGATCAGCTGACCGCGCTCGGTCGTGTCGGTGTAGTAGTCGCGGTCCGGCAGGCCCAGGCCGCCGCTGCCGATATAAGTGACATAAGTGTCGGGCGCCTTCTGATCGACCGTGACGAAGGCGCCGATCGGCGAAGGCATGCCCGGCGTGCTCCACACGCGGACCAGCGCCTCGAGGTCGTCGGCACCCTCAATCTGGGCGAGGTAGGGGCGTGCAGGCGTCAACCCGGCCGCCTCGATCGCGGCGGTATCCACGAACGACTGGTAGGCATCGACGATCCGCTTCTCGCTGGCGGACAGGGTATCGCGCTTGGCCACCATTTCATCGACCAGGGCCTTCACGTCGGCGGTCGACTTCTCGGCCAACAGGGTGAAGGCGCCAAAGCGGCTGAATTCGGGCGGCAGCGGATTGGCATCGAGCCATTCCTTGTTGACGTAACCGAAAAAGTCGTCGCCCGGAGCGATCGTGTCCGACAGGAGATCGGTGTCGACACCCCATTCGCCGAAGGTCATCGTCGGCACGGTCGTTCCGGCCTCGGCCTTGGCTGGTGCCTGAACTGCCTCGGCACCATGGTCATGGCCGGCATGGGCATCCTGGGCCAATGCGGGAGAAGCGATCATGAGCGCGAGCGCGCTGGCACCCGTGGCGAGGAAAAGTCTGGTCATCGATGTCTCCCGGCAAGTCTTGCGTCGTGAGGGTGGCGATAGCGGTTGCGCAGCGCCAGAGGCGCCGCTCGTCGTGCGATAATGGCAGCCTGTCGAAAAACCGCCGCTGAACAAGGTGTTCAGGCCGCCTCGGCGGAGAATTGCAGCGCCGCCAGCCGGGCGTAGAGGCCGCCCCGGGCCGACAGTTCGGCATGGGTGCCCTGTTCGACGATCCGCCCGCCGTCCATCACCACGATCCGGTCAGCCGAACGCACGGTGGCGAGCCGGTGCGCGATCACCAGCGTGGTGCGCTGCGCCATCAGCCGTTCCAGCGCTTCCTGAACCAGGCGTTCGCTTTCGGCATCAAGCGCGCTGGTCGCCTCGTCCAGCAGCAGGATCGGCGCGTCGCGCAGCAGCGCGCGGGCAATGGCGAGGCGCTGCTGTTGCCCACCCGACAGTCGCGTGCCGCTTTCGCCCAGGAACGTATCGAGGCCCTGGGGCAATTCGCGCAGGTAACTGGCGGCATTGGCCGCTTCGGCCGCAGCCCAGATCGCATCGTCGCCGGCATCCCAGTTGCCATAGCGCAGGTTGTCGCGCGCGCTGGCGCTGAACAGAACTCCGTCCTGCGGCACCAGCGCGATGCGGCGGCGGATCTCGGCAGGGTCGGCGCTGGTCAGTGGCACGCCGTCGAGCCGGATGGTGCCCGCCTGCGGATCGTAGAACCGTTCGGCCAGCTGGAACACGGTCGACTTGCCTGCCCCCGACGGGCCGACCAGCGCCACCGTTTCGCCCGGTTCGATTTCCAGCGTGAAATCGACCAGCGCCGAGGTATCGGGCCGGGTCGGATATCGGAACGTGACACCGCGGAACGACAGGCTGCCGCGCGGCGGTTCGGGTAGTGTTTCGGGGCGCGCGGGAACCGCGATGGCAGGTTTTTCGCGCAGCAGTTCGTCCAGCCGGCTGGCTGCCCCCGCCCCGCGCAGCAGGTCGCCGAACACCTCGGTCAGCGCGCCGAACCCGCCCGCGACGATCATGCCCGCCACGATGAAGGCGAAGATCGTGCCGCCGCTGATCGCTCCGCTCGCGACATCGAGCGCGCCGCGCCACATCAACACGGTAATCGCACCGAAGATCAGCGTGATCAGCAGCGCGGTCATCACTGCACGGATCATGATCCGGCGGCGCGCCACCTCAAACGTCTTTTCCACCGCCGCGCCGAACCGTTCGCCCTCGCGCCGTTCCTGGTTGAAGGCCTGGACGATCTTCATGGCGGACAGTGTTTCGGTGACCATTGCGCCGACATCGGCCACCCGGTCCTGGCTGGTGCGGCTGATGACCCGCAGCTGCCGCCCGAACAGCGCGATCGGCACGATCACCAGGGGGATCGCGACGAACAGCCACACGGCCAGCTGCGGCGCGAGCCAGAACAGGTAGGCCGTGCCCAGCACCGCCATGATCGTATTGCGCAGCGCGACAGACAGCGTGGTACCCACGACCTGTTCGATGATCGCGGTATCGGCGGTCATGCGCGAGGAAATCTCCCGGGGGGAGTTTTCCTCGAAGAACGAAGGGCTGAGGCGCAGCAGGTTGTCCTGCACCTTGCGCCGCACGTCGGCGACCACCCGTTCCCCCAGCCACGAAACGAAATAGAACCGCATTGCCGTGCCCAGCCCGAGCAGGCCCACCAGCATCAACAGGTAGCGGAACCAGCGGCCGATGTCGGCCGGGTCGCCGCCTTCGGAGAAACCCCGGTCGATGATCAGCTTGAGCGCGGTCGGCAGCGCGAGCGAGGTGATCACCGCGGTTACAAGCAGCGCGACCCCTGCCAGCGCCAGTTGAGAAGGGTAATTCGCCGCCTCGCGAAAGATCATCCGGAGCGGCGCCAGCGAACGGGCGGGCTTGGGTTCGCCCTCCTGCTGCGCACGCGCGCGGCGGCCGAACAGACCGCGCCGGCCGGTGCTCTGTACGCTCGCTTCCTCGTCCATGGCCCCTCAGGTAGCGACGCACCGGCTCTAAATCCACCGTGGCCGGGCGATTAGGCACCGAATTGCCCGTGATGCGTTGCACAATCTCACTTTGGCCTTACGTTGCAATGCAACAAGATCGGGAGAAGCGCCCGGCAGAGGCGCCCCGCAGCAGGGGACACCAATTGCTTTATCAAGCTTACGAACTCCAGCGCGCCTGGCTGTCGAGCGCGAGTGCGCTGGCATCGATCGGGGCGGAAATCCTGTCCAATCCGCGTCTCCCGATGGGCTACATGGGGTTGGGCCCGGCGACCGCCTCGGCGCTCGAAGTGTTCGCCCACGCTGCCGCGCCGCGCGGCAAGCCCGAATTCGGGATAGAGACAGTTCAGGTCGGCAGCGGCGTCCATTCGGTCGAGGAAGCGGTCGTTCTGAACAAGCCGTTCGGCGACCTGCGCCGTTTTCGCCGCGCGGGGCTGCCGAAGGACGCGCCGCGGCTGCTGATCGTCGCGCCGATGAGCGGCCATTATGCCACGCTGCTGCGCGGTACTGTGCGGCGCATGGTCGAAAGCGCCGAAGTCTACATTACCGACTGGGCGGACGCGAAGCTTGTGCCGGTGGCCGAGGGCCGCTTCGACCTCGACGACTATATCGATTACCTGGTCGAATTCCTCGAACACATCGGGCCGGATGCCCACATGATGGCCGTGTGCCAGCCCTCGGTCCCGGCCTTCGCGGCAACGGCGATCATGAACCGCGACAAGCACCCGTGCCGCCCCGCAAGCCTCACCATGATGGGCGGTCCGATCGATACCCGCGAAAGCCCGACGACGGTCAACGACCTCGCCATGGACCGCCCGATCGAATGGTTCCGCAACACCGTGATCGCCACCGTGCCGATGCAGCATCGCGGCGCCGGTCGGCGCGTCTATCCCGGCTTCCTGCAGCTCGCCGGGTTCATGTCGATGAACCTGGGCCAGCACATGCTGAGCCATTACGAGATGTTCAAGCACCTGACCGTGGGCGACGAGGACAGCGCCCGCGCCACCAAGGACTTCTACGACGAATACCGCGCGGTATGCGACATGACGGCCGAATTCTATCTCCAGACGGTGGCCGAAGTATTCCAGGAGCACTCGATCCCGAATGGTACTTTCGTTCACCGGGGCAAGGTGGTCGACCTCGGCGCGATCACCGACACCGCCCTGCTGGCGATCGAGGGTGAGCGGGACGACATTTCAGGCATCGGCCAGACGAAGGCCGCGCTGACACTTGCCACCGGCCTGTCGGACAAGAAGAAGCACTATCACCTGGCTGAGGGTGCCGGGCACTACGGCATCTTCAACGGCAGCAAGTGGCGCGACAAGATCGCCCCCGTGGTGGAAGACTTCATGTCCAAGCACGGCAAGGCCCGGTTGAAAGCCGTCGCCTAGGCCGGCGGCGCGGGCTCCCGCCGCCCAAAAATCTGTTTGAGGACCCGGCGGGCGGTCAGCAGCAGCCAGACCGTCAGCGCCAGCAGCACCAGCGCGATACCGGCTGCGATGTACGGATATTCGTAGGCTGCCCACAGCAGCCCGGCGGTCGCCACGTCCTCCGCCGTCGAGACGACCACGTTGCTGACCGGTTCCGGGCTGGCATTGACCACGCCGCGCGCGCCTGCCTTGCCCGCATGGGCGGCCAGGCTAGCCCCGCCGCCCAGCATAAAGGCGATCACCTGCGTCGCGGGATCGGATGGATCGAGGATCGCGAGGGTCAGCAAGGCGCCGCCGATCGGCCGCACGAAGGTGTGAACCGCGTCCCACGCCGAATCGAGCCACATCACCTTGTCGGCGAAGAATTCGACCAGCGCGGCAACGCCGGCGACGCCCATGACCCAGGGATTGGCGAGCACGTCCAGCGCGGCGAGGTGTTCGGGCAGGGGCAGCGCCCCCAGCCGCATCGCCAGCCCGGTTGCGAACAGGCACAGATAGAGCCGCCACCCGGACAGTAGGCTGACGCTCCCCGCCAAGCCGATGAGTTCCATGATCCCCATGCGCTGCCCCTCCTGCAACGCAAGACTGCGCCTTCGCCAGTCTGTCCGCAAGCCGCCAGCGGGGCCATGTCGACACAAAGCGGGCGATTCACGCGGTTCTCCGGGCGATCAAACCACGAAGAAACGCGCGAACCGCCCGCCGGTTCACATGATCACTGGGATCAGAGGACTTCGAACATCCCGGCAGCGCCCATACCGCCGCCCACGCACATGGTGACGACGACGTATTTCGCGCCGCGGCGCTTGCCCTCGATCAGCGCATGGCCGACGCAGCGCGCGCCGGTCATGCCATAGGGGTGGCCGATCGAGATCGAGCCGCCGTTGACGTTGAGCTTGTCGTTGTCGATGCCCAGCTTGTCGCGGCAGTACAACACCTGCACTGCAAAAGCCTCGTTCAGCTCCCACAGGCCGACGTCTTCCAGCTTGATGCCGGTCCGCTCCAGCAGCTTGGGGATCGCGTAGACAGGGCCGATGCCCATCTCGTCCGGCTCGGTCCCGGCAACCGCCATGCCGACGTAACGGCCCAGCGGGGTCAGGCCGCGCTGTTCGGCGATCCTGGCTTCCATGAGGATGCTGGCGCTCGAACCGTCCGATAGCTGGCTGGCATTGCCGGCGGTGATGCTGGTGCCCGGGCCCATGACGGGCTGGAGCGCCGACAGGCCCTCGATCGTGGTATCGGCACGGTTGCCTTCGTCCTTGGCAATCGTGACCTCGCGGTCGGAAATCTCGCCGGTTTCCTTGTTCTGGACTTTCATCGTGGTCGTGACCGGCACGATCTCGGCCTCGAACAGCCCTGCAGCTTGAGCGACTGCGGTGCGCTGCTGGCTCTGAAGTGCGTACTCGTCCTGCGCCTCGCGCGAGATGCCGTACCGCTGGGCGACCGTCTCGGCGGTCTGCAACATGGGCATGTAGACCGCGCCATGCATGGCGATCAGGCCCGGATCGGGCGCGACCCGCATTTCCTTGGTCTGGACGAGCGAAATCGATTCCTGCCCGCCAGCGGCGACGACATCCATGTTGTCGACGATGATCTGCTTGGCCGCGGTTGCGATGCTCATCAGGCCCGACGAGCACTGGCGGTCGATGGTCATGCCCGACACGGTCACCGGGCACCCTGCCCGCAGTGCTACCTGGCGAGCCAGGTTACCCGCCTGCGTGCCCTGCTGGAGGGCAGAGCCCCACAGCACGTCGTCGATCTGGCCGGCGTCGATCCCGGCGCGCTCGATTGCAGCGGCAAGGGAATAGGAACCCAAGGTCGGGCCGGGGGTGGCGTTGAAACCGCCCTTGTAGGCGCGCCCGATGGCGGTGCGGGCGGTGGATACGATGACTGCGTCGCGCATGTGAAACCTCTTGTCGCCCCGGCGGGGACCGGGATCTGTCTGTAAATAATGAAACGGCCGTGCGCCGACCGCGTGCGGCCCCGGCTTACACCGGGACGGCGGTTAAACGAAGAACTGCGTAATCCATTCGCAGATCAGCGCGGGCTTGTCCTCGCCCTCGATCTCGATGGTGATTTCCACCGTCTGCTGCCACTGGCCCGGCCGCTTCTCGACCATTTCCAGCAGCTTCCAGTGGCCGCGAATGCGCTTGCCCGCGCGCACCGGCGCGATGAAGCGGGTTTTGTTGCCGCCGTAATTGACGCCCATCTTCACGCCATCGGGACGCGGAATGTCCGAATTGGCGCTGAGATAGGGGATCATCGACAGCGTGAGGAAGCCGTGGGCGATGGTGCCGCCGAACGGCGTCATCTTGGCCATTTCCTCGTTCACGTGGATGAACTGGTGGTCGCCGGTCGCCTCGGCGAACTGGTTGATGCGGTCCTGGCCGATCTCGACCCATTCGCTGGTGCCGATGTCCTGGCCGACCTTTTCGGCGATTTCCTGCGGTGTCATGCGCCTCTCCTCAATGCCGCGTACGGGGTGTGAACCGCGGCTTCATGGCGCATGGGACGGACTAGCGCAACGCGCCCGAACGTGCCGCTACGGCTTGGCGGTTCGGGGCGCGGATGGCCCTGCGGCCCGCGCCGATTGCGCCGGGGCCGGTCGAGCGAATCAACCCGGCGGCACCATGTCCACAGTGCGATCTGCAAACCGACCAGCATCAGTATGAACGGCTGGTAGGCAATGCCTTGGAACAACGATCCGACCAGATAGACGATCTGCGCCATCTGCAGGGCGCTGGCGAGCGGCGCCTGCCATTGCTGGCCGGGCGCGTCACGATCGCGCCAACCGCGGCGGATGCGCTCCATCTGCCACAGGCCAAGCGCGTGGAGCCACAGCCACAGGATCAGCCCCGGCCACCCCTGTTCGCCCAGCATTTCGAAGACGGCGGAATGGTAGGCGCGCCCTTCGTCGACCACGTCGACATATTCCACAGCCACGCTGCCAGTGCCCTCTTCCTTAACCGGCATCTTGTAGGTGAAGCGATTGCCGCGATAAGCGTCGAACCCGCCGCCCATGGGATTTTCAGCGACATAGTCCAGCGTCCACGTCCAGACGGCGACCCGGGTGGATGCCGACTGGTCTTCCTCGTGCCCGGCGATCAGGCCCATGCGCTCGTAATAGCTTTGCGGCAGGAATGGCGCCGCAACCATGACCAGGGCCGCGCCGGCAAACATGAACGCAAACCGCCGTTTGACGTCGCGCAGCGCCAGCACGCCAAGAACTGCCAGCGCAAGCAGCCCGGTCCGCGCCTCCGTTCCCACGGGCACCAGCAGGCAAGCGAAGATCAGCGCATAGGCGAACCACCTGACCCGCCAATCCGGCGGGAAGACGGTGCCGTGGCGGGTGAACCACAGGATCAGCGGGATGATCGCGATCGCCACGGTCGACAGGGTCGAGCTTTCGTAGATCCCTGAATTGTCGTTGACGAAGAAATAGAGGCTTTCGTAGCCCCCGCCGCCAAGGGCAGTCTTCATCCCTGCCGAAATGATGATTGCCCCAGCAGTCAGCACCATGACCAGCGCCGCGCTCTCGATCCGCAGCCGCGTCGTCAGCGTCAGCGGCAGGAAAATGGCAAAGACCAGGGCTTTCCACACCCAGTCCCATTTCACCTGCGCATCGACCGGGAAATCGGCGTTCATCGTGGTCCAGGCGCAGTAGAGCAGCAGGGCGAGCAGGATGCCCTGCCGCAGGGTGAACCGCGTCCCCTTCTTCGTGTCGGTCAGGATCCAGCCGGCGAACGCGGCGCAGAACGCGATCAGCGAGATCGGCAGCATCGGCGTCAGCGTCCAGCCGATCTTCTGCGGTCCCAGGATGTCGATGTAGAGGTAGGCCAGCACCCACACGAACGGGCGCCGCAGGCCTGCCAGCAGGAACGCCGCGACAAACAGGAACAGCGCCAGATCAAGCATCGCTGCCCGGCTCCTCCGCCGCGGATTCGCGGTCGAGATCGTCGCGGCCGAGCAGGCGCACGACCGCGAGCGCGAGCAGGCCATGAATCAGAGCCAGAGCGAAATAGTCGATCATCTCATCCCCGGCGCTAGCAGCGGGCGGTTGACCACCCGTTAAGCAAACCGTGGCAGACCTTTCGGCAATGACCCGCGTGCTGCACGTCCTCGACCATTCGCTGCCCCTTCACAGCGGTTACACCTTTCGCACCCGCGCAATCCTCAAGGCGCAGCAGGCGGCAGGGCTGGACGTGCGCGGAGTAACCGGGAACAAGCATTATGCGCCCGGGCCGGATGTCGAGGAGATCGACGGTCTGGTCTTTACCCGCAGCGCGCCGTCGGCCGGCGGCCCGGCGGGCCTGCGCGAATGGCGCCAGATCGGCGCGCACGCAGCAGCCATCGACAAGGCCGTGCGCGAATGGCGCCCGGACGTGCTCCACGCCCACTCACCGGCACTATGCGGATTGGCAGCGCTGCGCGTCGCGCGCCGGCACGGATTGCCGCTGGTCTACGAAATCCGTGCGTTCTGGGAAGACGCGGCGGTCGGCAACCTGGAAGGGCGCGAGGGTTCGTTGAAATATCGGTTGACCCGCGCGCTGGAAAACCATGTCGTGGGTGCAGCGGATGCAGTCTTCACCATCTGCCATGGCCTGCGTGACGACCTGATCGCGCGCGGTTTCCCGGGCGACCGGATCGGGGTTTCGCCCAATGGCGTCGACTTGTCGCTGTTCGGGGAACCCGCGACCCGCGAACCGGCACTGGCCAGGGAAATTGGGCTTGGCGACGGACCGGTGATCGGGTTCATCGGCAGTTTCTACGACTACGAGGGGCTCGATGACCTGATCGCTGCCCTTCCCCTGCTTCGCGAGCGCATTCCGCATGCCCAATTGCTGCTCGTCGGCGGAGGGCCGATGGAAGGCGCGCTTCACGCCCAGGCCGCGCAGTCGCCAGCAGCCGCCGCGATCCATTTCGTCGGACGGGTCCCGCACCACGAGGTCGAACGCTATTACGCTCTGGTCGACGTGCTTGCCTATCCTCGCAAACGCAGCCGGCTGACCGACCTCGTCACCCCGCTCAAACCGCTCGAAGCGATGGCCCAGCGACGCATCGTGGCGGCAAGCGACGTCGGCGGCCACCGCGAACTGATCGACGATGGCATTACCGGCGCGCTGTTTCCCGCCGATGATCCGGCGGCCTGCGCCACTGCAATAGCCGACCTCATCGACCGCCGCCCCCATTGGGACAGCATTCGCGACGCGGCCCGCCGCGCGGTCGGCCTGAACCATGATTGGTTGCACAATGTTCGTCGTTATCAAGACGTTTACCATCAGCTGATAGCTCGTGGCGGTGAAGGAGACCTGTCGGCCGCCGCCTGAAGCGCGACCGGGGTCTCCGCCAACGGGGGCTTGAGACGTGAAATCCACCAGCAGAACCGCACCGGCACGGCATGGTTCGATCAGCGCGCACCCGCTGTTTCCCGCGATCGTGGCGCTGTGGTTCGCCGCGTTGCTGGGGATCGGCAGCCTGATCCTGCCCGTTACCATGTTCGACCGCCTGGCTGCGGCCAGCGGCGATGTATCGCTGGCGATGACCCTGCGCAGCGCGATTGCTTTGACCGCAGCGGTGAGCGGCGCAGCCCTCGGCCTTCTGCTGGCACGCAAGGTTGCGGCGAGCGGCCGCCAGGCGCGCCCGGCCCGCGGCCGCAACGACGCAACGAAACGGCCTATCTCCGCGCTCGAAGAACTTGGCCCGGAAGGTTTCGACGAGCCTTTCGCCGAAGAAGCCCCCCGCGCGCCATCCCCCGAACCTATTCCCGGGCGGCGCCGCCCCCTGTCGGTCACCGACGAAAGCGGGCCGAGCGAGTTTCTCGATCACGCCCCCTTGCCGGGCAAAGCCGGGGCATTCGACATCATCACCGAAGACGAATATGTACAGGAGGACGACGCCTTGGAGCTCGGTGAATTCGCGCAGGATGCGCATGGCGCTTTCAACCCATCCGCGCACCAGGCTGCCGACGTGCGTTTCGGAAGCGAATCCCTGAGCAACGCGATGGCCGACGATATGGCTGGCGAAGCGCAGCAGCTGCCGCGCCAGACGATCCTGCGCCAGGTGCGCGAGGCGATCGATCAGCCCGCGGCTGCCCCGTTTTCCGCCCCGGCCGCAATGCCGGAGCCAACGCCGGAGCACATTCCGGTACCGACACCGGTGCCAGCGCCCCGTGCAAGCTTCGGCATGCCCCAGCCGGTGGTCGCGCCCCCGCCCATCGAACACCACGAGGAACCGGCGCCCGCAGCCGTTACCGCTCCGGCCCCGGAGCCCATGTCCGCCACCACGCAGCGTCCGCTGGCCGAGCTGGGCATGGTCGAACTGGTGGAGCGATTCGCCCTGTCGCTGCAACGCGCCGCGACCCCGGTTGTGGCCGCATCGCACGCACATGCCCCCTTTTCAGCGGAAGCCGTCGAAAGCTTCCCGCCAGAAGACGACGCGCCCGAACCGGCCCCCACTGCGCCGCCCGCCCCGGTGATACCCGCGGCGCTTCGCCCGATTTCGTTCACCGACGACATTCATGACGAAAGCGACGACGAGTACGGGCTGGCGCTGCCGATCGGTCTCGCCCCCTCGCCTTTCGCGGCACCCGCGGCCCCGCTTGCACAAGTCGATGCCGGGGATGCGGTGGACGACGAGGACGACGGGTTCGCCTCCCTCCTTGCCATGCGGAGCAAGCTGGGCCAGGCGCGCGAGGCCGTGCGGGTCGACGATGAGCAGGCAGGCGACGATTTCGAACCGGTCGTGACCTTCCCGGGGCAGGAGGCGCGCCGTGCGTCTCCCGCACCCGATGGACCGTCGCGGGATGCCGGGTTCCGCGCACAGCCGGATTTCTCGCGGCCAGCACCATTTACTTCGCCCCTGCCGCGCGCCGGCAACCCGGCGGCAACCGAGGCGGCGCTGCGCGACGCCCTGTCGAAGCTGCAGCGGATCAGCGGCGCGGCCTGACGCACACGGTCCAATAACACCGGCAACACCTTGTGCCGGCCCCGGTGACGGGGCCGGCCTTTTTCTTCGATCCCCTGCGGTAAAGCCCTGCAATCCTATTCATTGCGGGGGGACGGGCGAAGTTTGCCTTCGCATTTGCAAAAATCATTTCATGTCGCCATGACGCTCCTCCGCGCTACATTTACTGCGCGTTGCGGCTGTCGCTGCCGCGCTTCATTGCCCGTGGCGGCCCAGACGGGGCCCGCCGGCCGGGCACCGGACAGAGCGGGGAATGGTGAATGGGACATTGGGCGCCCCAAGGAATGTACGACCCGCGAAACGAGCACGATGCGTGCGGCGTCGGCATGGTCGCGCATATCAAGGGGGCCAGGTCGCACCGGATCGTAACCCAGGCGCTCGAAATCCTTGCCAACCTCGATCATCGCGGCGCAGTCGGAGCCGACCCGCTGCTGGGCGATGGCGCCGGCATCCTGATCCAGATTCCCGATCCGCTTTTCCGCAAGTGGGCGGAAACCGAAGGCCATGATCTGCCCCAGCCGGGCGATTACGCAATCGCCCAGTGCATGATGCCGCAGGACCCGCACGCCCGCGCTTTCGTGACCGAGCAGCTGGAAAAGTTCGTCGCCAAGGAAGGCCAGCAAGTGATCGGCTGGCGCGAAGTGCCGACAACACCCGCGGGCCTTGGCAAGGCGGTGATCGCCTCCATGCCGGTCATGCGCCAGTGCGTGATCGCGCGCGGGGCCAACTGTGCCGACCAGCAGGCGTTCGAGCGCAAGCTGATCGTGATCCGCAAGCAGACGCTCAATCCGCTGGCCAAGCTGGCGGTCAAGCACGACCTGCCGCAGCTGACCGACCTTTATATCCCGAGCTTTTCCAGCCGCACGATCGTCTACAAGGGCCTGCTGCTGGCGACGCAAGTGGGCAGTTTCTACGACGACCTGCGCGACCCTGACTGCGTGTCTGCATTGGGTCTCGTCCACCAGCGGTTCAGCACCAACACCTTCCCCAGCTGGCGGCTGGCGCATCCATACCGGTTCATGGCGCACAACGGTGAAATCAACACCGTGCGCGGAAACGTGAACTGGATGAACGCGCGCCGCCGGACGATGGAATCCGAACTGCTCGGCGCCGATCTCGACAAGATGTGGCCGCTCATCCCGCACGGCCAGTCGGACACCGCCTGCCTCGACAATGCGCTCGAACTGCTGGTCGCGGGCGGTTACGGCATGGCGCACGCGATGATGATGCTCATGCCCGAGGCATGGGCCAAGAACCCGCTGATGGATGCGGGCAGGCGCGCATTCTACGAATACCACGCGGCGCTGATGGAACCGTGGGATGGCCCCGCTGCCGTCTGCTTTACCGATGGCCGCCAGATCGGGGCCTGCCTCGACCGCAACGGCCTGCGCCCCGCGCGCTGGTGCACCACGAAGGACGATCTCGTCTGTCTGTCGTCGGAAAGCGGGGTTCTGCCGTTCGCGGAAGAGGACATCACCCGCAAGTGGCGGCTCCAGCCCGGCAAGATGCTGCTGATCGACCTGGAACAGGGCCGCATCGTCGAAGATGCCGAACTGAAGGCCGAACTGGCGGCCGAGCATCCTTACGAGGAATGGCTCGCGCGCACGCAGTACAAGCTGGAAGACCTCGACACGATCGAGCCCGAGCTGGCCGAAGTGCCGGCGCACACCACCAGCCTGCTCGATCGCCAGCAGGCCTTCGGATACACCCAGGAAGACATTACCCGCTTCCTCGAACCGATGGCGCAGAGTGCTGACGATCCGATCGGGTCGATGGGCACCGACACCCCGATCGCCGTGCTCTCGAACCGCAGCCGCCTGCTTTACGATTATTTCAAGCAGAACTTCGCGCAGGTCACCAATCCGCCGATCGATCCGATCCGCGAGGAACTGGTGATGAGCCTGCTGTCGATGGTCGGCCCGCGCCCCAACCTGCTGGGGCGCGAGGCGGGCACGCACAAGCGGCTCGAAGTCGCGCAGCCGATCCTGACCAATCAGGACCTTGCCAAGATCCGCTCCGTCGAAGCGGCACTGGACGGTGCCTTTCGCACCGAGACCATCGACATGACCTGGGATGCCAGCACCGGCGCCGAAGGGCTGGCGATGGCGCTGAAGGAAATGTGCTGGGCCGCGACCGAGGCGGTGCTGCTCGATCATAATATTCTGATCCTGAGCGACCGGGCGCAGGGCCCGGACCGGATCGCCATGCCCGCAGCACTCGCAACCGCAGCGGTTCACCACCACCTGGTGCGGCAGGGCCTGCGCATGCAGACCGGCCTTGTCGTGGAGACGGGTGAGGCGCGCGAGGTGCACCATTTCTGCGTGCTGGCGGGTTACGGCGCGGAAGCGATCAATCCCTATGTCGCGTTCGAGACGCTGGAAGACCTGCGCGCCCGCAAGTTCCCCGAGCTCACCGCTCGCGAAGTCCAGGCAAACTATATCAAGGCGATCGGCAAGGGACTGCTCAAGGTCATGTCCAAGATGGGCATCTCGACCTACCAGTCATACTGCGGGGCGCAGATCTTCGACGCGGTCGGCCTGTCGAGCGCATTCGTGGAAGCCTACTTCACCGGCACCGCCACCACGATCGAAGGTATCGGCCTTGCCGAAGTGGCTGAGGAAGCGGTGCGCCGCCACGCGCTCGCCTATGGTGACAACCCGCTCTACGCCGGGATGCTGGACGTGGGCGGCATCTACCAGTTCCGCTTGCGGGGCGAGGATCACGCCTGGACGCCGACCAGCGTCGCCAGCCTGCAGCACGCGGTCCGCGGCAACGACCCGAAAAACTACGCGGAATTCGCGGCGCAGATCAACGAACAGTCCGAACGGCTGCTGACGATCCGCGGGCTGATGGAACTGAAGCCCGCCGAAACGCCGCTGCCCATCGACGAGGTCGAGCCGGCAAGCGAGATCGTGAAGCGGTTCGCCACCGGCGCGATGAGCTTCGGCTCGATCAGCCACGAGGCGCATTCGACGCTGGCAATCGCGATGAACCGCATCGGCGGTCGCTCCAACACCGGCGAAGGCGGCGAGGAGCCAGAGCGGTTCCGCCCAATGCCCAATGGCGATTCGATGCGCAGCCGGATCAAGCAGGTCGCCAGCGGGCGTTTTGGCGTGACGGCGGAATACCTGGTCAATTCCGACGATATCCAGATCAAGATGGCCCAGGGTGCGAAGCCCGGCGAAGGCGGGCAGCTGCCCGGGCACAAGGTCGACAAGCGGATCGGCGCAGTGCGCCATTCGACCCCCGGCGTGGGCCTCATCAGTCCCCCGCCGCACCACGACATCTATTCGATCGAGGACCTCGCCCAGCTGATCCACGACCTGAAGAATGTGCAGCCAAGCGCGCGCATCTCGGTCAAGCTGGTCAGCGAAGTCGGCGTCGGCACGGTTGCTGCGGGCGTGTCCAAGTGCAAGGCGGACCATGTCACCATTTCCGGCTACGAAGGCGGTACTGGCGCCTCGCCGCTGACCTCGCTTACCCATGCGGGCAGCCCGTGGGAGATCGGGCTTGCCGAGACGCAGCAGACGCTGCTCCTCAACGACCTGCGCAGTCGCATCGCGGTGCAGGTCGATGGCGGCCTGCGCACCGGGCGCGATGTCGCCATCGGCGCGCTGCTGGGCGCGGACGAGTTCGGGTTCGCCACTGCCCCGCTGATCGCGGCAGGCTGCATCATGATGCGAAAGTGCCACCTCAACACCTGCCCCGTCGGTGTGGCGACGCAGGACCCGGTGCTGCGCGCGCGCTTCACCGGCACGCCCGAGCACGTCATCAACTACTTCTTCTTCGTGGCGGAAGAACTGCGCGCGATCATGGCGCAAATGGGCTTCCGTACGGTCGAGGAGATGATCGGCCGGGTCGACCGGATCGACATGCTCCGGGTGGAACGCCACTGGAAGGCGCACGGGATCGACCTGTCGCGCCTGCTCCACAAGGTTGCGCTGCCCGAAGGCCGCGCGCTTCACCAGACCGGCACCCAGGAACACGGGCTGGAAGGCGCGCTCGACCATGAACTGGTCGAGGCCTGCCGTCCGGCAATCGCCAGCGGCCAGCCAATCGAACTGGCGCGGCCGATCCGCAACGTGAACCGAACCGTGGGCGCCATGCTGTCGGGCGAGGTCGCGCGCAAGTATGGCCACGTCGGCCTGTCGCCCGATACGATCCGGATCAATTTCACCGGCGTTGCGGGGCAGAGCTTCGGCGCATGGCTCGCCCACGGGATCACCCTCAGCCTGACCGGCGATGCCAATGACTACGTCGGCAAGGGCCTGTCGGGCGGCCGGATCATCGTGCGCCCGCCCGATGGCGTCAGCCGCGACCCGACCGAAAACATTATTGTCGGCAACACAGTGCTTTACGGCGCGATCGCGGGCGAGGCCTATCTCGCCGGGGTCGCGGGCGAACGCTTTGCCGTGCGCAATTCGGGCGCAGTCGCGGTGGTCGAGGGGACTGGCGATCACGGCTGCGAATACATGACCGGCGGCGTCGTCTGCGTGCTGGGCAAGACCGGGCGCAACTTCGCCGCGGGGATGAGCGGCGGGGTGGCCTATGTCTACGACCCTGACAGGACATTCGAACCACTGTGCAATCTGGCACAAGTGGAATTGACCCGCATCGCGCCCGGCACCGATCCCGAGGAAGGCGCAGGCCGCCCGACCCAGCGCGCCCGCTCGGTCCACGACTACGGCATGGGCGACATGCTGCGCCACGATGCGGAGCGGCTTCGCGTGCTGGTGGAACGGCACAAGCTGCACACCGGCTCGGCACGCGCCGCGGCGCTGCTCGACGATTGGGACTGCGCGCTGGGGCATTTCGTCAAGGTCATGCCGAAGGACTATCGCACCGCGCTCGAAACGCTCGAGGCAGAGCGGATCGAAGCGGCGAGCGTGGCGGCGGAATAAGGGTCAGCACATGGGCAAGGAAACCGGCTTCCTCGAACTCGACCGCGCGGATCGCGGTTATCTCGATCCCGCGGAACGGGTGAAGAACTACCAGGAATTCACCGTGCCGCTGGCGGAAGACAAGCTGCGCGCGCAGGCGAGCCGGTGCATGAATTGCGGCATTCCGTATTGTCACAACGGTTGCCCGGTGAACAACCTGATCCCCGACTGGAATCACCTGGTTTACGAAGCGGACTGGAAGAACGCACTCCACCAGTTGCATTCGACCAACAATTTCCCCGAGTTCACCGGCCGGGTCTGCCCTGCCCCGTGCGAGGCGGCGTGCACGCTGAACATCATCGACCAGCCGGTGACGATCAAGTCGATCGAGTGCGCGATCGTCGACCGCGGGTGGAAGGAGGGCTGGATCAAGCCGCAAGTGCCCGAACGCCAGACCGGCAAGTCGGTCGCGGTGATCGGTTCCGGCCCGGCAGGCCTCGCCTGCGCGCAGCAACTGGCGCGGGCAGGCCATGCCGTGACAGTGTTCGAGCGCGAGGACCGGATCGGCGGCCTGCTGCGTTACGGCATACCCGACTTCAAGATGGAAAAGCACCTCATCAACCGGCGGGCGGTGCAGATGGAAGCCGAAGGGGTGACCTTCAAGACGAGCGCCGAGGTGGGCGTCGAGGTGAGTTTCCGCGCGCTGCGCGAGAATTTCGACGCGGTCGTGCTGGCCGGCGGCGCGGAGGAGCCGCGGCGGCTCGACATACCGGGCGCCGAACTGCCCGGCGTGCGGCTGGCGATGGAATTCCTGACCCAGCAGAACAAGCGCGTGGCGGGCGACGACGAGGTCCGCGCCGCGCCGCGCGGTTCGCTGACCGCCACTGGCAAGCACGTGATCGTGATCGGCGGCGGTGATACCGGATCGGACTGCGTAGGCACGAGTAACCGGCAGGGCGCGAAAAGCGTGACCCAGCTGGAAATCATGCCGCAGCCCCCGGAAAAGGAAAACAAGGCGCTGACCTGGCCGGACTGGCCACTGAAACTGCGCACGTCCTCCAGCCACGAAGAAGGCGTGGAGCGCGACTGGTCGGTCATGGCCAAGCGGGTCGTTGGCGAAGGCGGCGAGACTACCGGGCTGGAATGCGTGCGCCTGAAGTGGGATGGCGGCAGTTTCGAGGAAATGCCCGGCAGCGAGTTCACCCTGCCCGCCGACCTCATCCTGTTGGCAATGGGCTTTACCGGCCCCCGGCGGCGCGGCCTGCTCGACCGGGCCGGGGTCGAGCTCGACGCGCGCGGCAATGTCGCGGCGAACGTGCGCGACTACGCCACCAGCGAGGGCGGCGTCTTCGCGTGCGGCGACATGCGGCGCGGGCAGAGCCTGGTCGTCTGGGCAATTCGCGAAGGCCGGCAGTGCGCGCGCGCCGTGGACGAGGCGCTGATGGGTGTGTCCGAACTGCCGCGCTGAAGCGGCCTTGCGATCCCAACTTCCCCATCCGTCTTGAAAGGCAACCGGGATTGGGGGATGTTCCGCCTGCGGGAGTGGGTCGCGCAAGATTGAGTCATTCGGGGAGACGCAGCGAAAACCGGGCTTGATGCCTTGCGTTTTCGTGCATGGGGCAATGAAACCTTCGGCCGTCGCACATTTACGCGTGGCGCAGATCGCGCTCGCAGCCCTGCCCTGGTGCGCCGCCGCGCCTGCGCTTGCCAGCGATACACCGCCAGCACCCGCCGTCGCTGCCGTTTCGGGCGATGCGCCTGAGGCCGTGCCCGCACCGGCCGCACCACGCGCTGCCAAGCCGGTCGGCGCGCGCTTCGTCTGGTCGCATTTTGCGGACCTGCCGGTTGCGGGCGATGCGGAATCCAAGCTGCGTTACGGCGGGAAGATCGACATGTTCGTCGATGTCCCGGGCAGCACCATCGGCCTCGACGATTCCGTCCGCTTGCATGTCCAGCCCGAATTCAAATACGGCGAGAGCGCCAATGGCACCATCGGCCTGCTGCCGACGAACTCGCAGCTGTTTTATCCGGGTCCCGGCGAGGCGTTCGACATTTCCGCCAGCATTTCCAAGACCTGGAACAGCGGCACCAGCCTGACTGTCGGGAAGATCAATCTGCTGTCGCTGGCGGAACACGTGCCGGTGCTGGGCGGCGGCGGGCACGAGGGGTTCCAGAACCTCGCCATGGCACTGCCGCCCACCGCGATCGTCCCGGGATCGATCACCGGCGCGATGCTGAATGTCCCGACCAAGACTGCGCATTACCGCCTGTGGGTGTTCGATGCCCGTTCGCAGTCGCGCAAGACGGGGTTCGAGGATCCGTTCGGCGAAGGTGTCGCGGCGCTGGGCGCGGTCACGGTACCGGTTCGGATCGCCGGACGCCGCAGCTACGTGTCCGCCCGGGTCGTTGCCTCTACCCGGAGCACGATTGCCACCGCTGCCCTGCCGCCGGTTCTTATCCCGGCGCCGGGCTCCGGCTTCGGCGAGCGCAAGGGCGAGTTCGCCGGTGTCCTCAGCCTCTACCACTATGTCGCGGAATACCCCGAAGCGCCTGGGTCAGGCATAGCGCTGTTCGGCCAGGTGTTTGCGTCCAACGGCGATCCGACTTTCCTCGATCGCAGCGCCTTCGCTGGAGTGATCGGCAATCCGCGCGCCCGACCGCGCGACAAGTTCGGCTTTGCCTGGTTCCGCTATTCACTGACCGATTCGCTGGTAAGGGCGCTCGCCAGCCGCGTCCCGCTGGAGGATGAGGAGGGGATCGAGGCGTTCTACACCCTGGCAGTCGCAAAGCCGGTGCGGGTCACTGCCAGCGTCCAGGTGATCGACAGCGCGGTCGCCGTGCGCGAAACCGGCGTGGTTGCCGGTCTGCGCCTGTCCACCAGGTTCTAGCGTTTTCCGGGCGTCTCCACGCGCCAGTGGCAAACGGTCTTCGCGCGGCGTATATAACATTCATGCACAGCCATTCGCATCGAGAGCATTCCGGGGCCGACCTGATCAGCGCGGCCGGGGCGGCGCTGACGTCCGCGGGGGAGCAGTGGACCGGCATGCGCCAGCTGGTGTTCGAGGAGCTGGCCCGGCACGAACGGCCCGCCTCCGCCTACGACATCGCCGACAACCTGTCGCGCGCACGCGGCAAGCGCGTGGCGCCCAACAGTGTCTACCGCATTCTCGACCTGTTCGTGGCCAACAACCTCGCCATGCGGGTCGAAAGCGCCAACGCCTATCTCGCCAACACCCACCCGGGGTGCGCGCATGACTGCATCTTCCTGGTCTGCGACGATTGCGGCGAGGCGACCCATGTCGATCACGAAGGCGTCTCGCGCGAGGTGCGCGGCGTTGCCCAGGCGAGGTCTTTCGCCACGCGCCGCCCGATAATCGAGGTTCGCGGCCTGTGCGGGGCATGCGCAAGATAAACCGTTCATCGACAGCGCTGCTTCACCGCACTAAAGCAGCGCAATGAGCGAACGCCCGATTACCCCGCTACTCGACACCGTCGAATACCCCGCCGACTTGCGCAAACTGGACAAGGGCGACCTGCGCCAGCTTGCCGACGAACTGCGCGAAGAGATGATCTCGGCCGTCAGCACCTCTGGCGGGCATCTGGGTTCCGGGCTGGGCGTGGTCGAACTGACCGTGGCGATCCACTACGTTTTCGACACCCCGCGCGACAAGCTGGTGTGGGACGTGGGCCACCAGTGCTATCCGCACAAGATCATCACCGGCCGGCGCGACCGCATCCGCACCCTGCGCCAAGGCGGCGGCCTGTCGGGTTTCACCAAGCGCAGCGAGAGCGAATACGACCCGTTCGGCGCGGCGCATTCCTCGACCTCGATCAGCGCGGCGCTGGGTTTCGCCATCGCCAACAAGCTGAAGGGCGAACCGGGGCGGGGCATCGCGGTGATCGGCGACGGCGCGATGAGCGCGGGCATGGCCTACGAAGCGATGAACAATGCCGAGGCCGCCGGTAACCGGCTGGTCGTGATCCTGAACGACAACGACATGTCGATCGCGCCGCCAGTGGGCGGACTGTCGGCCTACCTCGCGCGGATGGTATCCTCGAGCGAGTACCTCGGCCTGCGCAGCCTCGCCTCGCGCATCTCGCGCAAGCTCAGCCGCAAGGTCCACCACGGGCTGGAAAAGGCGGAAGAATACGCCCGTGGCATGGTTACGGGCGGGACGTTGTTCGAAGAACTGGGCTTCTATTACGTCGGCCCGATCGACGGCCACAACCTCGACCATCTGGTCCCCGTGCTCGAGAACGTGCGCGACAGCGAGCAGGGCCCGGTGCTGGTCCACGTCGTGACCAAGAAAGGCAAGGGCTATGCCCCGGCCGAAAACAGTGCCGACAAGTATCACGGCGTGGCCAAGTTCGACGTCATCACGGGCGAACAGAAGAAAAGCGCAGGCGGCCCGCCGGCCTACCAGAACGTGTTCGGCGAAACGCTGGCCAAACTCGCTGAAACCGATCCGCGCATCTGCGCCATCACCGCTGCCATGCCGAGCGGCACCGGGGTCGACAAGTTCGCGAAAGCCCACCCGACCCGGGCCTTCGACGTTGGCATCGCGGAACAGCACGGCGTGACCTTCGCCGCTGGCCTCGCCGCGCAGGGAATGCGCCCGTTCGCGGCGATCTACTCCACGTTCCTCCAGCGGGCCTACGACCAGGTCGTTCACGACGTGGCGATCCAGAACCTGCCGGTCCGCTTTGCGATCGACCGCGCGGGGCTGGTCGGCGCGGACGGATCGACGCACGCCGGTTCGTTCGACGTCACTTATCTGGCGACTTTGCCCAACTTCGTGGTGATGGCCGCGGCCGACGAGGCGGAACTGGTCCACATGACCTATACCGCTGCAGAATACGACGATGGCCCAATCGCGTTCCGTTACCCGCGCGGCAATGGCACCGGTGTCGCCCTGCCCGACGTTCCGCAGAAGCTGGAAATCGGCAAGGGCCGGGTGGTTCGCGAAGGGACGAAGGTTGCGATCCTGTCGCTCGGCACGCGCCTTGCCGAAGCGTTGAAGGCAGCCGACCAGCTTGATGCCAAGGGCCTGTCGACCACGGTCGCCGACATGCGCTTCGCCAAGCCGCTCGACACCGATCTGATCGAGCGCCTGATGCGCAGCCACGAGGTCGTCGTGACGATCGAGGAAGGCGCGATCGGGGGCCTGGGGGCGCATGTCCTGACCTTCGCCAGCGATGAAGGGCTGACCGATGGCGGCCTCAAGGTACGTACCATGCGCCTGCCGGACACCTTCCAGGACCAGGACGATCCGATCAAGCAGTACGACGAGGCTGGCCTCAACGCGCCGCACATCGTCGACACCGTGCTCAAGGCCCTCCGGCATAATTCGACCGGGGTCGAGGAAGCGCGCGCCTAGATCCGCCCCATGGTGCCGCGCGGAAGGAGCACGACATGTCCCTGCTGACGATCGCGCGCGATGGCGCCGTGACCACACTGACGTTCAACCGCGCGGATACCATGAACCCCCTTGGCGCGAGCGGCGACGGGGCCGAGGTCGAGGCAGCGTGCATGGCGATCAACGAGGATCCGGGCGTGCGCTGCGCGATCCTGACCGGCGCTGGCCGCGCCTTCAGCGCAGGTGGCGACATCAAGGCAATGCGCGATCGCACTGGCAATTTCGCCGGCAATCCGGACCAGATCGCGGAAGGTTATCGGACCAATATCCACCGCGCCCTGCGCGCGCTCGACGGGCTGAAGGTTCCGCTCATCGCGGCAATCAACGGCCCTGCCATCGGGCTGGGGTGTGATCTTGCCTGCCTGGCAGATATTCGCCTTGCGTCGAGCGCGGCGAAGTTCGGCGTGACGTTCCTCAAGCTGGGGCTGGTGCCCGGCGATGGCGGCACCTGGATCCTGCCCCGCGTGATCGGCCACTCGCGCGCGGCGGAATTGTTCTACACTGGCGATGTGATCGACGCCGCAACGGCGCTCGAGTGGGGCCTTATCAGCCGGGTGGTTGCGCCCGAGGCGCTGATGGACGAAGCGCAAGCGATGGCCGCGAAGATTGCCGCCATGCCGCCCGCGGCGCTGCGCGCCACCAAAGTGCTGCTGCGTCAGGGGCGGTCAGTCACTTATGACACCGCACTGGAGCTCGCCGCGACCACACAGGCGCATATGCACCATACCGCGGACCACGCCGAAGGTGTCGCTGCGTTGATCGAGAAGCGCAGCCCCATGTTCACTGGCCGCTAGAGCCAGAGCCAGCGCCACACCCCTGCTGGAAGGCCTGCCGTCGGGATGTGCGCCCATGTCACCGCCAGCCATAGCGCCAGCGCCAGCAGCCATGTCACCGCGCCGATGCGGCCGAGCGCCGACCAGCGCGGCCAATAATGCGTCCTCGCCTGCCACCCGGTCCAGGCGGACCCCATCAGCACCGCTTTCTTGCGATCCTGCAAGTGCGCGCCGACCAGTGCGAGGACAAGGACAGCGCTCGCTACGATCAGGATGCGCACGCTCCACCACAGGATCAGGTGCGACAGCGCCCACAAGGCAAAGCCCCACATCATCGGGTGGCGCGTAACGAGAAAGGCGCCGGCAGGCTCGCGCGCGGCATTGCTCGCAGCCGCAGGGTCCGGCAGCGCCGGGTTGCCGCGAAATGATCCCAGCAGCAACGCCAGCGCTGGCAGCGTAAGCAAAGTCGCGGCGATCCATCCAGCCACGCCGCTGCCCGGAAGGTCGGCGGGAGGCGCAGCGCGAAACGCCATGCTCATCCAGACGATGCAGGCAAGCGCAACGACACTGTAGAGGCCCTGAAAACCCAATGCGCCCAAGGACTTGACCAGCGCGGCGCGCAGCGGGTGGGACAGCGCGAAATGGGTTCCGACCAAGGCAAGGCTGGCGGCAGCCAGCGAAACGAGCGGTTCCATGCGCGCTTCCTCCCCCCCCAACGGTCAAGCCGACGGTCAGGCCGACGGTCAGGTCAACTGCGGCCCTCGATGGCAATCAGCTGTATCCGGAACATTAGCGTCGCATTGCCCGGTATCGGCCCCTTGCCCCGCGGACCATAGCCCAGATCGGCCGGAACCGCGATCTCGATCGTGTCGCCAACACCCGCCTGAGGAATGGCGAGCTGCCACGCCTTGACCAGCCGCGCGAGGGGGAAGGTCGCGGGTTCGCCCCGGTCCCACGAACTGTCGAACTTGGTGCCGTCGACCAGCGTGCCTTCGTAATGCACTGTCACCCTATCGGCCACCGTGGGCCGAACGCCCGTCCCGTCACCTGCAGTGCGGCGCCATTGCAGCCCGCCTTCCAGCGCGCGCCAGCCGTCCTCGGGCTTGAGCGCGGCGAGAGCGGCCTGCTGGGCATTGTGCCAGGCCGGGTCCTGCGATCGGTCGGGCTGCTGCGCCAGGGCGGGCACGAGCAGCAGCGCTGCGACTGCAAGGCCGGCTGCGCCCAGCGCACCCAGCGTCGTGCCCGCTCCGGTCGGCGTGGAGGTTGGCTTACCAGTCATAGGCTTTGGGCAAATCGCTTTCGTCCAGATCGCGGTACCGATCGCGCAGGCGCGTCTGGTGGTTGTCCATCGGCTGCTCGACCCCGTCGATGTAGACGCGCACCGGCGCCGACGAGACTTCGAGCGGATCGCCATCCCAGACCACGACATCGCCAGCGGCACCCGGGGCGAGCACGCCGTACTGGCCGTCGAAACCGCTGATCGCCGCCGGTACCGACGAGATCGCGGCAAACGCCTCGCCCCAGGAAAGGCCAGCGGCACCCGGCACGCGGGTCAGCGCGACCAGGTTGCCGGCAAAGTGCGGCAGATAGCGCGGCTGCTGCATGGCTGCCGCGTTGATCGCCACCCGCACCCCGGCGGCGCGCATCCGGCCGATGTTGCTTTGCGTTGCGGCAAGCGTCTCGAAGCTGTCCGGCAGGTCGGTCAGGCCATCGGCAATCACCGGCACCCCGGCCGCTGCAATCTCGTCAGCCACGGTCCAGCCTTCGGCCACGCCGACCAGCACCATCTTGAGGCGCGGGAATTCGCGCGTCAGCGCCAGAGCCGAACGGATGTCGGCCCCGCGCTCGACCCGGACGTAGAGCGGCTGGCGGCCATTCACGACCGGGACCAGCGCGGCTGCATCGAACCGGGTCAACAGCACGTCACCGGCGCGTTCGGCCCCGCTTTCGGTCAGGCGCGGATCGATCGGCAGATCGTCGCCAGTATCGACCGGCGCCGCGTTACGCCCGGCCGTGGTCAGCCCCGACTGTTCGCCGAACCGCCCTGCCTCGCGCAATGCGTTGCGCAGCAGGGTGTGCGCGGCCAGGCGGCTGCCGCCCGCGATCCGGCCACCGGTTTCGCCCAGTTCGACATATTGAAACGCACGGGCCCGGCGCACGGCACTGTCATCGGCGCCGAGGTCGATGATCGCGCCCTGCCCGGCGAAGATCGACCCCGTCGAAGTCGGCGCCACCGCCGCGCGGGTGATCCCGGCGGCGCGGTTGACCTTGATGTTCTGCGAAGCCGGATTGATCGCCACCGATACGTCGAGCGCGGCGCTGAACGGCGATTGGCGCGCGGCGGTATCGTTGCTCTGCGATACCGCGTCGACATCGACCAGGCCGAGATTCGTCACCGTGGCGAACAGGCCGGGCGTAACCCAGGTACCCGTGCCATCGGAAACCGGCACACCGGCCGGGACCGCGACACCCGCGCCCGCGGCGACGACCTTGCCCCCGCGCACCACGACGGTGGCATTTTCGATCGGCGCGCTGCCATCGCCCGTTGCCAGCGTGGCGCCGGTAATGGCGAAATCCTGCGCACTGGCCTGGTAGCCGACGAAGGCACCCGTCAGACCCAGAGCGATCCCGACTGCGCCGAGCGGGGAGAGACGCTTGGACCGGTTCATTTCACGTCTCCTTCGCCGATCTGGCCAAGTTCGAAATCGCTCACCGGACGGCGCTTGGGATCGCTGGCATCGAACATCAATGCGCCGTCGATCCAGACCTTGTCGGGCCGGGAATAGACGCTCAGCGGATCGCCGTTCCACAGCACGACGTCGGCCATTTTGCCCGCGGCGAGGCTGCCGGTCATCGCGTCGATGCCCATGGCCTTGGCCGGGTTCAGCGTGATCCAGCGGATCACCTCGGCATCGGGGATGGCGATTCCCATGCGCGCGCCAGCCGCCTGTGCCTTGGCCGCGTCCTGGTTCAGACGTTGGATGCCGTTGGCATCGTCCGAATGGATCACGACGCAGGCCCCGGCCCGGTGCAGCAAGGCACCGTTTTCCGGGATGCCGTCGTAGCTTTCCATCTTGAAGCCATACCAGTCGGACCAGATGGCGCTGCACACGTCGTTTTCGCGCAGCAGGTCGCCGATCTTGTAGCTTTCGACCGCGTGGTGGAAGGCCGTGACCTTGTAACCCATCTCCTTGGCCATATCGAGGACCAGGGCCATTTCATCGGCACGGTAACAATGGTTCTGGACCAGGATTTCCCCGCCCAGCACGCCTTTCAGCGTTTCCTTGGCAAGGTCGCGCTTCTTGCCGTCGTAAGCCTTGGCTTCGAACCACGTCTGGCGGTTGACGGCCATGTTGCCCATGCGGGTGGAGGGCGCACGGCCGCGCCCGCCATAGACGCGCTTGGGGTTTTCACCGCAGGCCATCTTCAGCCCGTGCGGCGCGCCGGGGAACTTCATCCCCTGGACAGTTCGCGCGGGCACGTTCTTCAGAGTGACCGTACGGCCGCCGAACAGGTTGGCGGAGCCGGGCAGGATCTGCAGGCTGGTCACGCCGCCATTGGCAAGCGCGCGGGAAAAGCCGGGGTCCTGCGGCCAGACCGAATGTTCGGCCCAGACCTCTGGCGTGGCGGGCGACGTTGCCTCGTTGCCATCGGAATGCGCGTCGACCGACGGGCTGGGATAATCGCCCAGGTGCGAATGGATGTCGATCAGGCCGGGGGTGACGAACTTGCCGGTGCCATCGACCCGGGTATAGCCCGCCGGGATCGGCAGATCGGCGCCGCCGACGCCCACGACCTTGCCATTGGCGAACAGAACCGTGCCGTTCTCGATCCGCCCGCCTGCACCGTCATAGACGGTCGCGCCTACCAGCGCAGTCGGGGTGCCGGGATAGGCTTCGTACGTCGAGGCATAGGGGGCCTCGGCAGAGGTATTGTCGGGGGCGGAGGCCACCTCGCCCGAACCGTTATCGGCAGTGGCGCAGGCGGAAAGCGCTATCGCACCTCCCACGGCGGCGAAGGTACGATAGCGCATTATTTTCCCCTGTTCGGTCAGGCTCAGTTCGTCGGGCGGGTGCCGGGGTGGATGCCCGGCGCCTGCGGCTCGGCCAGTTCGGCCTGGCCGGCGAGGTCCTCGTCATCGCGCAGCGTGTCGAGGTGCATCAGGCGCTTGATCAGCGGGCTGATGACGATGACTGCAACACCGACGCCGACCGCGATCCAGCCGATCTGGCTATAGACCGCGAGCACCGTTTCCTTGGCCGCACCTTCACCCGAAGCCGCTTCCGAGCCGGTCGCCGCCGCGATCAGGCCAGCGACGAAGTTGCCGGTGGCCGAAGCGAAGAACCACGTACCCATGATGAGCGATGCCATGTGCGCCGGAGCCAGCCGGTTCATCGCGCTGAGGCCGACAGGGCTCAGGCACAACTCGCCAGTGGTGTGGAGCAGGTAGATCAGGAAGACGAAGATCACCGGTGTCATGTTTTCCATGCCCACGGTGTTCGCACCCAGGACCAGCACCAGGAAGCCGGCACCCAGCTGCACCATCGCCAGCCCGAACTTGGCCGGGGTCGACGGCTCCAGCCCCTTGCGCGCCAGCCACGTCCACAGCCCGGCGAACAGCGGCGCCAGCATGATGATGTAGATCGGGTTGATCGACTGGAAGATCGATGCCGAAACGCCCTGGCGATCGACATAGCGGTCGGTGAACAGGTTGAGGCTCGACCCGGCCTGTTCGAACAGTGCCCAGAACAGGATCGAGCCGATGATGAGGAAGATCGCAGCAAAGATGCGGTCCCGGTCCTCGCCGCCGATCTTGATCGCCTGCCAGATTACATAGAGCACCAGCAGCCCGCCGAATACGCCCAGGATCGTGCCGACGATCGCCTGGTTCTGCACCAGCCACCAGGTAACCGCCACGGCGGCGAAGCCGACGAGGTAGAGGAACCATTCGAACTTCATGCCCATGAAGGGCTGGGCCAGCTTCTCGGGAACGGAGCTTTCGCCCTTGCCCAGCAGCAGCGGCTTGAAGATGACGAAGACGATCAGGCCCAACAGCATGCCGATGCCCGCCGCGCCGAAGCCGTAGGCCCAGCCGTAAGTCTGGCCGAGGTAGCCCGCGATGATCGTGCCGACCGCCGCGCCGACGTTAATACCCATGTAGAAGATCGTGTAGGCGCCATCGCGGCGCACGTCGGTGCGCGGGTAGAGCTGGCCGACGATTACCGAGATGTTCGCCTTGAGGAAGCCTGACCCCACGATGATGAAGGCAAGCGCGGCCCAGAACACGTCGATCATCGGGTTCGCCTGGCCCGCGCCGGCCTCGCCCTCGAACGCCATCAGGAAGTGCCCGATCGTCAGCAGCACGGCACCGAACAGCACAGCCTTGCGCTGCCCAAGGTACTTGTCGGCAAGATAACCGCCGAGCACGGGAGCGATGTAGACCAGCGCCGTGTAGGCGCCATAAATCACGCTCGCTTTCTCGTCGTTATAGAGCCAGTGCTGGGTCAGATAGAAAATCAGCAGTGCGCGCATGCCGTAGTAGGAGAAACGCTCCCACATCTCGGCAAAGAACAGCACGAACAGGCCCTTGGGGTGACCCGCAAATTCCGGCTTGGACGAGGTAACGATGCTCGCGCCGCCGATGAGCAGCAGCACGAGGAATGTCGCCGCGATGGCGACAATGATTTCTTCAAGGGTCACAGACCGGATCTCCCGAAACTTTCCCGAGCGGGAGGCGACCCCCGCGCTAACGCCGGGCAAACTAGCGTCCAAATCGCGCATGTGAAGCATTAGTTACAACGGCAACAGCCCGGCTTGGCCCGGGACCGAGCCGGGTCTGCCTGCCGGGAACCTTGACGCGCCGCGCTGTATTATGGCACTGATGCACCCGCCCGGAGAACCGTCATGAGCCAGAGCCGACCCGTCTATCTCAAGCTGCGCGACAAGATCGCGGCAGCCATCATCGAGGGTGAATACGCGGAAGGCGCGATGCTGCCGTCGGTACGGGTCTATGCTGCGCAGGAAGGGGCGAATCCGCTCACCGTGGCCAAGGCCTACCAGCAATTCCAGGCGGACGGGCTGGTAGAGGTTCAGCGCGGCGTCGGAATGTATGTCGTCCCCGGCGCGGCGGACAGGCTGCGCGCCGCGGAACGCAGCCGGTTCGTCACGCAGGAATGGCCCGAGATCCGTGCCCGGATCGACCGTCTTGGCATCGATCCGGCGGAGCTGCTCGAACGGGCCTGATTGCCGTTACGTCTTCCTGACCTGGCTTTCGTCCTCAATTAACACAGGTAAAGTTCCGTGATTGCGCTCGGGCCGGGGTCGTGGCATGAATCTGACACGAAGCGGCACGCAAATCCCTGCGGATCTGCGTTTACAGCAACAATCCGCCATCTATCCCGGCGGGCGGGAGATCGAGATGATCAGATCTGAGTTGGTTCAAGCGCTGGGCAAGGACAACGCGGACTTGCGCGTCGAGGAAGTCGAAAAAGTGGTCGATATTTTCTTCGACGAGATCGCCAACCGACTCGCCGATGGGGGCCGGGTCGAACTGCGCGGCTTCGGCGCCTTCTCCACCCGTAGCCGCGAGGCCCGCACGGGCCGCAACCCGCGCACTGGCGAAGCCGTTCCGGTTCCCGCAAAGCGCGTGCCCTATTTCAAGCCGGGCAAGGAAATGCGCGAGCGGCTGAACGCCGAATAGTTCCGGCCGTCCAGGCGTATGTTCGCGGCGCGAGGCGGCGCCGTGCAAAAGCAATTTTCCTTTTGCCCTGCACCGGCTAGGGCCCGCCGCAATGCCGTGCGGGCGTGGCGGAATGGTAGACGCCGGGGACTTAAAATCCCCTGATCATCGATCGTGTGGGTTCGAGTCCCACCGCCCGCACCATTTGTCCCATTTATTCCTGACCGAACAAGCCGTTCTGTTAGCCGCGTATTTACCCGTAGGGGACAGAAAGCCGAATCTAAGGTGGGCGCCATAGCTTGGGCCGGCAGGAGCCGGATTCGGCCGTGGTGACAGGGGTGTGGGAATTGATGGACAATGCAGCTCCGGCTCCGGAAGGACCCGATTACGCGGATCAGCGTGCGGCACCGCGGGTTACCCTGCTCATCCGCCCGGCCAAGATCGGCACCGTCGAAGGCGAGTTCGTCTGCGTGATCCGCGACGTGTCGTCCACCGGCGTCAGCGTTCGGATGTTTCACCTGCCGCCGGTTGGCCAGCGCGCTTCGCTCGAGACCGAAACCGGACAGGTCATTGCGATGGAACGGGTATGGGCGCGGGGCAAGGACGTGGGTTTCCGCTTCCTCTCGCCGATCGACGTGAATGCGCTTGTCGGTGAGGAAGGACATTATCCCAAGCGCAAGCTGCGCCTGTCGATCGAATTGCCGGTGGTGATGCTGGTCCTGGGGCTGGAGCATCACGCGATAGTGCGCAATCTGTCGCAGCAGGGGGCCCGGATCGAATGCGAGCAGCGCCTGGCGATCGATCAGATCGTGCGCCTGCGCTCGCGCCCCCTGCCTGAAATTCGCGCCAAGGTGCGCTGGCGCCGCGGCAACGAATATGGGCTGGTATTCGAGGATACCTTCAAACTGGCCGAATTTGCAGAGCTCGCCGCGCACCTGCAGAGCCCTTCGCTGATCGAACGCTGAGTTACGCTGCGCGCGATTGCAGATGGCGCACTTAACCCTCCGCTAACCATTTTCCGGCACTTCGGGACCACATACCGGAAGGGGGGAATCCGCATGACGCAGGCACATGGGCAGTACGTACATCCGCTTGGAACGGAGCGCGAGGTCGACGTTGCAATCATCGGCGCCGGGCCCGCCGGGCTTACGGCCGCCTATCTGCTTACCAAGGCGGGTAAATCCGTCGCCGTGATCGAAAAAGACGCGACTTACGTCGGCGGCATCAGCCGTACGGTCGAACACGAAGGCTATCGCTTCGACATCGGGGGGCACCGCTTCTTTTCGAAATCCCAGCAGGTCGTCGACCTATGGAACGAGATCCTGCCCGACGATTTCATCCAGCGCCCGCGGATGAGCCGCATCTATTACGAGGGCAAGTTCTACAGTTACCCATTGCGCGCGTTCGAGGCGCTGGCGAACCTGGGCCTGCTGCGATCCACGGCTTGCATGGTCAGCTACCTCAAGTCCCGCGTATTGCCGATCCGCGAGGTCAAGAGCTTCGAAGACTGGACGACCAATCAGTTCGGCAGGCGGCTCTATTCGATCTTCTTCAAGACCTACACCGAGAAGGTGTGGGGGATGCCGTGCGACGAGATGAGCGCGGACTGGGCAGCCCAGCGGATCAAGGGGCTCAGCCTGTGGGGCGCGGTCGTCGACGGGCTGAAGCGCAGCCTGGGCCTGAACAAGCGTCCCAACGACGGGCAGGCGGTAAAGACGCTGCTCGAAACCTTTCGGTATCCGCGGCTCGGCCCGGGCATGATGTGGGACGCGGCGCGGGACAAGATGCTGGCGACCGGTCATGGTCACCTGTTCATGGGTCATGCGCTTGAACAGCTTGCTGCTGACGGTGACGGCGGCTGGCGCATGAGCACAACCGGCCCGGACGGGCGCCGCGTAATCCGCGCAGCCCACGCGATCAGCTCGGCACCGATGCGCGAATTGGCGGCGCGGCTTCACCCGCTGCCCGACACCACGCTCAATGCCGCCAGGCTGAAGTATCGGGACTTCCTGACCGTGGCGCTCAAGATCCGCTCCGCCGACCTGTTTCCCGACAACTGGATCTATATCCACGACAGCAAGGTGCAGGTCGGGCGGGTGCAAAATTTCCGATCGTGGTCGCCTGAAATGGTGCCCGATCCGGAGGTCGCATGCGTCGGCCTGGAGTATTTCTGTTTCGAAGGCGACGGATTGTGGGCATCGTCGGACGACGACCTGATCGCCCTTGCCACGCGTGAGATGGACATTCTCGGCCTGTGCGATCCCGCGCAGGTCATCGGCGGCGCAGTGGTGCGGCAGGAAAAGGCATATCCCGTCTATGACGAGGACTATGCCGCCAATGTGGCCGCCATGCGCCACGAACTGGAAGCCAAGCACCCGACACTGCATCTGGTCGGCCGCAACGGGATGCACCGCTACAACAACCAGGACCACGCGATGATGACGGCGATGCTGACGGTCGAGAACATTCTCGCCGGAGAGCGCCGCTACGACACCTGGTGCGTCAACGAGGATGCCGAATATCACGAAGCGGGCGACGAGGGTGCCCAAGCGGCGCTTCCTGTACGCGAGACCGTGACGCCTGATCAGGCAGCCGCACTTGCTTCCGTCCGCGACGTTCCGCGGCGGGTTACCGATCGCGGTCGCAAGGCCGCGTAAACAGGGATCGACCCGGTGAGCACGATTCTTGCGCGGATTCGCGACGTCCGGCTGGTTCGCTATCTGCTGGCGAGCGTCGGTGCACTGGCGGCCGACTCGGGCTTCTTTCTCGTGCTGCTGGGATTGGGCCTGCGTTCTGCGATTGCCGCCATGGCTGGGTATTGCCTTGGCATTGCTGTCCACTGGGTATTGTCGAGCCGCGCAGTGTTCGCCGATCGTGTCGCGGCGCATGGGCACGTTCGTACTCGGCAGAAAACCATGTTCATCGCATCGGCCATGATCGGTCTAGCCTTGACCGCAGCGATCGTCATGCTCGGCGAGTCCGTTGGCACCGACCCGAGACTGGCCAAGCTGATCGCGGTTGCGGTGAGTTTCGTGGCAACCTGGCTGCTGCGTTCCAGCGTAGTGTTTCGTGCCACCTGCGATGGGTGAACTTGCACGGAAAGTGAAGGTACACTGGACCCGGGTTGCGCTGGTCTGGGCGCTGTTAAGCATCTACCTGCTCATTCGCAGTGTTCCCGCACTTACGATCCGCGACTTTCCTGACCCTGACGACGTGCTGCGCCTGGTTCAGGTGCGCGACCTGTTGGCCGGGCAAGGCTGGTTTGATCTGCATCAGTACCGGGTCAACGCACCCGAAGGGCTGCTGATGCACTGGTCGCGCTTGGTGGACCTGCCCCTTGCAACCTTCATGCTCCTGCTGGATCCGATCTTCGGGCGAACCGCTGCCGAACAGATCGCGATCGTTGCCATTCCCCTCCTTACACTGGCTGCGATCCTGGCCGCAATAGCCAAGGCCGCGTCCTATCACCTCCCACGTGAGACAGTGACGCTGGCATGCTTGTGCGCCGGCCTGTCGCCGATGCTGCTGATCCAGGTTCAGCCCATGCGGATCGACCATCACGGCTGGCAGATATTCACCGTGGTACTGGCTCTGGTTGGCGTTTCGCAGGGCAGGCGCTGGCAAGGTGCTGCCCTGGCCGGTGCTGCGCTGGCTGCAGGTTTGTCGATCTCCCTTGAAATTCTTCCCCTGGCTGCCGGCTTTGGCGCTGTTTACGCCGTTCATTGGCTGGAGGATCGACGGCAGCGTTATCAGCTGGTCGTGTTCCTGGTCGCATTGGCGGCAGGACTGATCATGCTGTTCGGCGCAACGCGCGGCTTGGCTGATCTGGTCGAGCACTGCGATGCCGTATCGCCCGGCCATCTGGGGCTGTTTTCACTGACGGCTGCCGGCGCAGCGCTGGTGGCACGGCGCAACCCGGCGCACGGGCCACTCGTGATCGCCGCACTGTCGGCCGTCGGCCTGGGTGCAGTTGCATTCTATCTTTGGCAGGCACCGATGTGTGCTGCCGGCCCGTTCGCCGATCTCGAACCGCAAGTTCGCCTGTTGTGGTATGAAAATATCGCCGAAGGTCAGCCCATCTGGTTGGCGCGTCCCATCGTGGCGATACCCATCGCCCTGCACGCGCTGATCGTCCTGGCGATCTTGTTCTGGGCGCGTCAACGTTCTGGCGGTGACCAGCGCCAATGGTGGCAAGACTATCTGATACTCGCAATCTTCTCTTTCGGGGCCGGCATACTCGTCTGGCGGTCAATGGCATTTGTAGGGGCGCTGTCGGCCATACCGCTGGGACTGTTTGCCGCTCACCTGCTGGCAAAGGTTCGAACAGCAAACCATGTGCGTCGCAAGCTGGCATTGGTCGCGGCGCTGTGTATCGGGCTCGTCCCTGGCTTGCCGTTCATTGCCTATGTTGCCGTTTTGCCGGAATCGTCGGCCCTACGACAAGGCACGGCAGAACCGCGAATGGGCGTAAAATGTAACCTCGATAAAGCGATCCCTGCCCTCGGCCACCTACCACGCGCGAAAATCTTCGCTCCGCTGGATATTGGGCCTGCGCTGCTCGAGCATTCGCACCACAGTGTAGTTGCGACCGGCCACCATCGCGGCCAAGCCAATATGCGGGACGTCATCGCTGCTTTCACTGGCTCGACGGACCGCGCACAAGCGTTGATCTCACAGCACAATGCCAAGTACCTGCTGACGTGCGACAAGCTGGGTGAGATGCAACTTTATGCAGGCTACGCGCCTGACGGACTGTCTGCACAGATTATTTCAGGGAAGGTGCCGCACTGGCTCGAAAAGGTAGACATCGCTGCTCCACCGGCCGTCAACCTATGGCGCGTCAAGCCAGAATAGCCGCTAAGCCGCGCGGAATTCGAGCGCCACGCCGTTGATGCAGTGGCGCTTGCCTGTGGGTTTTGGGCCGTCGTTGAAGATATGGCCCAGGTGTCCGCCACAGTCGGCACAGTGGACCTCGGTCCGCGGGATACCGATCTTGAAATCGGTCTTCGTTCCGACCGCCCCCGGCAAGGCTTGCCAGAAACTGGGCCAACCGGTGCGGCTGTCGAACTTCACGCGGGACGAATAAAGGGCGTTGCCGCACCCCTGGCAATGAAACGTGCCCGCGCGCTTCTCCTTGTCCAGCGGCGAGGAATAGGGGCGCTCGGTCGCTTCCTGCCGCAGAACGCGGAATTCGGCCGGGGTCAACCGCCGCCGCCATTCGGCTTCGGAATAGGTGACGCGGTAATTTTTGGCCTCCGCACGGCCTGAACCGCACGCGGTGAGAGCGAGCCCGGCCCCGCCGAGGGCCAGATGGCGGAGGAACTGGCGCCGATCGTTCATGATCACCCGACTACCACGATGGCCCTGAACGGCATCAGAACTGGGTAACCTCGACTTCGAGCCTGCGGAAGCCATGGACGAAGTTGGCCCGCACCCGCTCGACATCCCCGGCAACATGCACGCGCATCCGGCGTGCGTGCATTTCTTCCAGCAGAACGCGCAGTTGCAGTTCCGCCAGCCGGGCCCCAACGCAGCGGTGGATGCCATAGCCGAACGACAGGTGACGCCGCGCGTTTTCGCGGGTCAGGTCGAGCTTGTCGGGATCGGGAAACACTTCCTCGTCGCGATTGGCCGACAAGTACCACAGGATCAGCTTGTCGCCGGCGTTGATCCGTTCGCCGAACAGCTCGCAATCTTCGGTCGCGGTGCGGCGCATGTGCGCCAGCGGAGTCTGGTAACGCAGACATTCCTGCACCGCGTTGGGGATCAGGCCGGGCTGTTCCTCGAACAGTTTTCGCTGGTCGGGAAACTTGTCCAGGGCATGGATGATGCCGCTCATGGTGTTGCGCGTGGTGTCGTTGCCGCCGACGATCAGGAGCACGAGGTTGCCCATGAATTCGCGCGGGCTCATCTGGTTCATCGCAGGCGAGTGGATCATCATCGAGATGAGATCGGGCGTCGGTTCGGCCTGACTGCGCTGGATCCACAATTGCTGGAAGTAGGCAGCCATTTCCTGCAGCACCTGCTCGCGCTCGTCACCCAATTCGCGAACGAGCGCGATCTCGGTATCGCCAGCCCAGTCGCTCCAGTAGGTCAGCAATCGGCGATCTTCCCAAGGGAAGCCAAACAGCAAGGCCAGCATCCCGGTCGTCAGCTCGATCGAAACCTTGTCGACCCAGTCAAACACCTGCCCGCGCGGCAACGAATCGAGCAATTCGCCTGTCCGCTTGCGAATGTCGTCCTCCATCCGTTTCATTTCCGCCGGGGTAAAGGCGGGGGCGACGGTGCGGCGCTGGCCGGTGTGCTTGGGTCGGTCCATCGCAATGAACATCGGCAACTCGCGCCCTTCGATGTCCGGATCGCGTTCGAGAATGGTGATCCCGCCATGCTCCCAACTGGACGAGAACAGCTCTGGCAAAGCCTCCACATGCTGGATCGCCTTGTGCGATACGACGTTCCAGTACGACCCGAACGGGCTATCGGGCACGTAGTGGAGCGGGCCCCTGGCGCGCATTTCCGCGAAGATGGGCTGCCAGCGATCTTCCACATAGATGTCGCTGCGGCTGACGTCGAACGGGTGGGTGTGGCGCGGCAGTTCCTCGGGGTGCGCATCGAGGTGGCTGACCAGCCGCTCATAGGCAGACGGCGACGTGCGCCACTGCGGCTTTTCGGGGGCAAGCGAAGCCATGCATTCTCTCCTGCCGCTCACCTCGAACCGGGGAGTCGGTCAGTGCAGATTGCACCCTTAAGTCGAAGCAATGTCAATGGTGAGTTGCGTTTTGCGACTGATTGCGCGCGAACCACCGCCTGCGTGCGGGCGCAGGGCCCGATTGCATCACCCTGCGCCGGAAAAGCGTCGCCCCTCCCTTCACGAACAGCACCACGCACAGTGCCTGCCACGCGATCGCGGCCAAGTGCGGCCACAGCGCCGGATCCTGCGCTGCTCGCGCCATCATCGCGAAGGGCGAACTGAAAGGAAACACCGCTGCCGCCAGTTCGGTCGGAGAGCCAGGGTCGGCAATGGTGTAGCTGGCGAGGAAGAACACCAGCAGTTGCATCATCGTGGCCGGCATCGACAGCGTCTGCACTTCGCGCACGGTCTTGGCCATCGAACCGATGGTCAGGAACAAAGCGCCAAGCAGCAGGTAACCCATCGCGAAATAGATCACTCCCAGCAACAGGAACAGCGGCCAGCCCAGCGCGGGTTCGCTCAGCGCCTCGGCAGAAAATCCGCCGAAAGCGAACACAGCGGCGCCTGCGGTGCCCCAAACGACGATACCCACGAAACTGACCGCCAGCATGGCGAACAGCTTGCCCAGGAACACCGCATCCATTGGGATCGCGGCGGCCAGCACCTCGATGATCTTGTTGCCTTTTTCCTCTACCAGGTTGGACAGAACCATGCCCGCCAGCAGCATGATCAGGAGGAACAGCAGCAGCTGGCCTGCCTGTGCCGTGCGCAAGCGGTCGATCCGTTCGCTCGCGCCGCTGGTGGAAACGATGTCGGCGGCGACCGGAGGCATGCTGGGTACGCCGCCCGCAGCACTGGCCGCCACCAGGCCCACGCGTCCGCGCCACATCTCGACCTGATATTCCGGCCCGACCAGGCGCGGCGCGGCAAGCGTTCCATCGACGATCGCGGCATAGTCTACCCGCTTGGCTTCGAGCATGGTCCGCGCATCGAAACCAGGTGCGTCCGCGCCCGGCACGGATACGAACGTCGGCATCACCGGCCCCAGGTCCGTTTGCAGGCGCCGGCCCGCTGTGACCATAGCAGCAGTATCGGCCGGAGACATGGCGACGCCGATCTCCCGGCTCACGGATTGTTCGGCCACCGAACTTCCGATCCCGCCGGCAAGCCCGCCAACCAGGATGGGGAACAGGGGCCCCAGCAGAAAGAACAGGAAGGCGCGGCTGAACAGTATCGCAACGAAATCCCGCCGCGCGATCACGTAAGCCGCTTGCCACATGGAGAGGCGGTGTTCGGTCATGCCGCATCCTCCGCGTTGCCGCGGCCCATTTCCCTCGCGGCTGCTTCGCCCGCGATATGGACGAACGCATCGTGCAGCCCGGCCCGCTCGATCGACAGGGACAGGATGCCAGCCTCGCCTTCGATCAGGGCACGCAGCAGCGGTTCGATGCCGCTTTCCGGCAGCGAGAAGTGGAAATAGTCGCCTTCGCGCCGCACGTCCGCAGGCAGCACGGCGAGCCAGCGACCTTCCCGCGCGCGCGTTTCCAGCCGGACCTGCGCCGGGATGCGGTCGCGCGCTTCATCGACCTTGCCCGCGAAGGGCACCTTGCCCCCGGCGATGATCGCCACCCCTTCGCACAGACGTTCTGCATGGGCGATGACGTGGGTGGAAAAGATCACGGTCGTGCCGTCGTCCGCCAGCCCGCGGATCAGCCGCTCCAGCTTGCCCTGGTTGATCGCATCGAGACCGCTGAACGGCTCGTCGAATACCACCAGCCGCGGGTTGTGAACCAGCGTACCGAGCAACTGCACGGTCTGCGCCATGCCTTTCGACAGCTGGCGGATCTGCTTGTCGGCAGCATGGCCCATGCCGTGCCCCTCCAGCAGTTCGCGCCCCCGCTCGCGCCCTTGCTTGAGCGGCACGCCGCGCAGCGCGCCCATGAAGGCGATCGCATCGACCGACTTCATCGCCGGGTAGAGCCCGCGCTCTTCCGGCAAGTACCCAATCAGCCGCGCGATTTCGTGTGGGTTGGCATGGCCGAATACGCGCCGCTCGCCCGCATCGGGATCGATGATGCCGAGCAGCATGCGCAACGTCGTCGTCTTGCCGGCGCCATTGGGGCCCAGAATGCCGTAAATCGCGCCTTCCGGAACCGCGAGATCGACGCCGTTCACCGCCAGTCCGCCATCGAACCGCTTGACCAGACCGCGCGCCTCGATAGCGAGCGGGCGCGATGTCCCCGAAAGTCCAGCCAGTTCGCCTGTCGCCATATCCATGGTGTGCGGTTAACCTTCGCGGGTGAACGGGATGAGCTTCAAGCATGCTTAATGCGGCGGACACGGACGACCTGCAAGCGAGACTGCGCGCGGAGGCGGCGCGGCTCGGCTTCGCCGCGATCGGTTTCGCGGCCGCCGAAGACGATCCTGTCCGCGCAAGGCGGCTGGAACAATGGCTGGGCGAAGGCATGCACGGCTCGATGGAATGGATGGCGGATCGCGCACAGGTGCGTCGCGGGCCGCAATCCATGTGGCCCGAAGCACGCAGCGTCATTGCGCTGGGCATGAGCTATGTTCCCGCGCATGACCCTTTGGCGCTGGCGGGGGTCGGCGACCGGGCGCGCATTTCGGTCTATGCCCAGGGGCGAGATTATCACGATACGGTGAAGAAGGCGCTGAAGGCGCTCGCGCGGTGGCTGGTGGCGGAGGCACCGGGAACGGAGCTCAAGGTTTTTGTCGACACGGCACCGGTGATGGAAAAGCCGCTGGGCGAGGCGGCAGGGATTGGCTGGCAGGGCAAGCATACCAACCTCGTCAGCCGGGTGCATGGGTCGTGGTTGTTCCTCGGCGCGATCTACACGACGCTGGAATTTGCACCGGATGGGCCGCACAGCGATCGCTGCGGATCGTGCCGCGCGTGTCAGGACGCCTGTCCGACACAGGCCTTCCCCGCGCCCTATCGCCTCGATGCGCGGCGGTGCATCTCGTACCTCACCATCGAACACAAGGGGCCGGTACCGGCCGAATTCCGCAAGCCGCTGGGTAATCGCATCTACGGCTGCGACGACTGCCTGGCGGTTTGCCCTTGGAACAAGTTCGCCGACACCGCCGCCCGGCACCGTGCCTTCGTACCCCGTGCGGAGCTGGTCGCACCCCGCCTGGCCGAATTGCTCGCTTTGGATGATGTCGGTTTTCGGGCGCTGTTTTCCGGATCGCCGATCAAGCGCGTGGGGAGGGACCGGTTCGTGCGCAACTGCCTCTACGCCGCGGGGAACAGCGGCGATGCGACGCTGATGGAACCGGTCCGCGCACTGACCTCCGATCCAGATCCTGCCGTTGCAGACGCGGCCACCTGGGCGCTCGGCGAACTTACAGAAGGTCTTTGAGCGCAGTCTCGGGGTCGGCCAAGGCGGCGATGTCCGGTGTCGCCCTGGCTTCGATCAGCTTGCGGCCCTGCACGTAGTCCTTAGTATTGTTCACGCAATCGAGCGCGATCACCCGGCCTTCCTTGAGGTACACGACCGAGAACTTCTTCTCTGCCGGGTCGCCGCGCAGCACGGTCTGGTCGTGGTCGATCGACAGGCCCGCAGTCTGCAGCTTGAGGTCGTATTGGTTCGACCAAAACCACGGAAACGCCTGATACGGGGTCGCCTCGCCGCAGATGTGCCGGGCTGCCACGGTCGCCTGATCGTTGGCATTTTGCACCGATTCCAGCCGGATCACCGCCCCGCCCGCGTACTGGTTGGCATGTGCAGCACAGTCGCCAATCGCGTAGACGTTTTCCAGTGTGGTTCGGCAGAATTCGTCGACGTCGACCCCGTTGCCGCCCGATGCGCCTGCCGCGATCAGCGGGCCGACGGAAGGGACGATGCCAATCCCGACCACGACCATGTCGGCGGGGACGGTACTGCCATCCGCCAGCGTAACGCCGGTAACCTTGCCCTCTGCGCCCTCGATACATTCGACGCCGGTTTCCAGGCGCAAATCCACGCCGTGGGCGACATGTTGCGCCTGATAGAACGCCGACAGCTCCTCTCCCGCTACGCGCGCCAGGACGCGTGGCAGCATTTCAAGCAGCACGACGTCGCAGCCCAGCTTGCGCAGTACCGCGGCCGCTTCCAGCCCGATATAGCCGCCGCCGATCACGACTACCCGGCGCGCGCCTGCTTCCAGTTCCGCCATCATCCGGTCGACATCGGCACGGGTGCGAACAGCGTGGACGCCAGCAAGATCGGCACCGCTGCACGAGAGCCGACGCGGATCGCCACCCCCGGCCCAGATCAGGTGGCCATAGGCCAAAGTGCTGTCGTTGCTGAGCGTCACGGTTTGCGCGGCGGGATCGAGCGCCGTGACCGAGGTGCCGAGCATCAGCTCCACCCCCTTGTCCGCCCAGAACTGCGCAGGGCGGATCATGATCCGTTCGAACGGCTTGTCGCCGGCGAGATATTCTTTCGACAGCGGCGGGCGTTCGTAAGGCGGCTCGCGGTCGCGACCGATCATTGCGATCGTACCGTTGAAGCCGTTCTGGCGAAGGGCGATGGCAGCCTGGGCACCGCCGTGCCCGGTACCGACGATGATGACGTCCGCGCGGTCCATGGCGACCACGTCGCCGCGAACCGCGCGTGCGTCAAGCGTTCAGCGCGCCAGCAGGTTCCGTGCCTGGCTGGCGATCTGGGCCAACATGGCCGGCGCAACCGAGGCCTGGGCTTGCGCCCGCCCGATCATTGCACGGAACTGGCGGATCGCCGGATCGTGTTCGCCTGCCCAATCGGCCACAGCGCCTTCGGGATCTTCCTTGGCTCCCTTGCGCCGGGCCAGCCGGCGCAGGAAGTCGAGCCGCATTTGCTGGAAATCGCGCGCCAGCCCGGCGACCAGCAGCCGCTCCCACACATCGGAGGGTGCCATCAACGCCGCTGTGCCCTGGGCCCAGTCGAGCCCGAGCCGGGCACCCAGATCGGTGAAGGCGCCAGTCAGCTTGCGCGGTGCGATATCCGCCTCGCGCGACAGGCGGGCAAGCCCGAACGAGCCGTCAAGGTCGAACAGATGAGCGACGGCGTCAGCCATCTCTTCAGCCGCACCGAGGCGAACGAACTCCGCGCGCAGCTTGGCTGATTGCTGACGCGATTCGGCCGCGAGCAAATCGTCGGTGTCGCTGGTGAGATCGGCGAGGCCTTTTTCCAGTTCCGCGATCACGCGCGATGGTGTGGCCGTCGCCCCGCCGGAACGCAGAAGGTCGCCCATGTGACTGCGCATGGCCAGCGCGGCCTTGTCGAACAGCGCGAGGCGCGCGGCTTCAGGCATGGGCTCTTCGTCGAGACGCTCCCACAACGGGCCGACGCCCAGCATCCGGTCGGCCGCAACGAAGGCACTGGCGACTTGCGCCAGATCGACGCCTTCTTCTTCGGCCAGTTCGAACGGATGGACCAGCCCCAGCCGGTTGACGATGCGATTCGCAAGGATCGTGGCGACGATTTCGCGCCGCAACTGGTGGTCCAGGATTTCCGCCCTGAACTTCTTGCGCATCGGTTCAGGGAATTTGCCGATCAGGGCAGATTCCAGCGCGGGATCGACCGACAATTCGCTCGCCTCGATCGCATCCTGCAGCACCAGCTTGGCAGAGCTCAGCAGGACTGCCAGTTCGGGGCGGGTGAGGCCCGTTCCGTCCGCTGCGCGACGTACGAAGGTTTCGCTGTCCGCCAGCCCCTCGGTCCGCCGGTCGAGCTGGCCGCGATCCTCCAGCGCTTCCATCAGTCGCAGCTGCGAAGCGGTCGCCGATGCACCGCCGGTTTCCGCGATAGACAGGGCAAGCGCCTGCAGCCGATTATCCTCGAGGACGATTTCGGCCACTTCGTCGGTCATTTCGGCCAGCAGCTTGATCCGCGCCTTTTCAGTGAGCCGCCCCGCGCGCTTGGCCCCTTCAAGCGCGATCTTGATATTGACCTCGTTATCGGAGCAATCGACCCCGGCCGAGTTGTCGATGAAGTCGGTGTTCAGACGACCACCGTTGAGCGAGAATTCGATGCGACCGGCCTGCGTAACCCCCAGGTTGGCACCTTCGCCAATGACTTTCGCCCGCACTTCGCGACCGTCGATACGGATTGCGTCGTTGGCTGGGTCGCCAACCTGCACGTTGTTTTCGGATTCCGCTTTAATGTAGGTGCCGATCCCGCCGAACCACAGCAGGTCGACCGGTGCCTTGAGGATGGCCGTGATAAGCGCTTCCGGTTCGAATTCCGCCCGGTCGACACCCAGCGCCTTTTGCGCTGCCTTCGACAGCTTGATCGACTTGGCATCGCGCGGAAAGACACCGCCGCCCTTCGAAATCAGCGACTTGTCGTAATCCTCCCAGCTTGATCGGGGCAGATCGAACATCCGCTTGCGTTCCGCCCAGCTGGCGGCCGCATCGGGATCGGGATCGATGAAGATGTGCCGATGGTCGTAGGCGGCAATCAACTTGATCGACTGCGAAAGCAGCATGCCATTGCCGAACACGTCGCCTGACATGTCGCCGCATCCAGCCACGCGGACCGGATCGACCTGCACGTCGACGCCCATTTCCAGGAAGTGGCGCTGGACGGAAACCCACGCGCCCTTGGCCGTGATGCCCATCGCCTTGTGATCGTAACCGTTGGAGCCGCCACTGGCGAAGGCATCGCCCAGCCAGAAGTCATGCGCTTCGGCAATGGCATTGGCGACGTCGGAGAACTTGGCCGTACCCTTGTCCGCCGCGACCACGAAATAGGGGTCGGCCCCGTCGCGGATCACCACCTGCTGCGGATGGACGACCTTGCCGGCGACGATGTTGTCGGTGACCGACAGCAGCGTGCGGATGAACAGCTCGTAACTCGCCTGGCCTTCCGCGGCCCAGCCATCACGGTCGCGCGCGGGATCGGGCAACTGCTTGGGATAGAACCCGCCCTTGGCCCCCGTCGGTACGATGACAGCGTTCTTGACCCGCTGCGCCTTCATCAGGCCGAGGATTTCGGTGCGGAAGTCGTCGCGCCGGTCCGACCAGCGCAGGCCGCCGCGCGCAACCGGCCCAGCGCGCAGGTGGATGCCTTCGACCCGGGCGCTGTAGACGAAAATCTCGCGCCACGGCACCGGCTTGGGCAGGCCCGGGACCAGCGAGGAATCGATCTTGAACGCCAGCGCTTCTTCGCCCGCCGGGGCGAAGGCATTGGTGCGCAAGATCGCGCCGATCAGTGTCTGGTAAAGGCGCAGCAGCCGATCGTCGTTGATCGCGGCAACCTTGGTCAGACCCTGGCGGATTGCGGCGCGCGCCTCATCCGCAGCGACGTCGCGGTCGCCCGGATGCGCCGGGTCGTGCAGCGCGCGGAACAGTGCGACGAGTGCGCGGGTCACTGCGGGAGCACGGCTCAGCGCATCGACCACGGTATAGATGGTGAAACCCATCCCCGTCTGGCGCAGATAGCGATAGAACGCGCGCAGCCAGTCCGCTTCCTGCATCGCCAGGCCAGTGCCGATGATCAGGCGATTGAACGGATCGTCCTCCGCCAGGCCGTTCAGGACGGCGGCGATGGCGTCTTCGATCGCAGCGGCGCGCTGGAGCAGCGGGGCGGCGGTATCGCCTTCGGCCAGCGCGAGCTGGAAATCGTGGATCGTGCCCAGATCGCCGTCCGCCAGCGCGGTAGGAATTTCCGTCAGCACGCGGAAGCCGAAGTTTTCGAGCGCGGGCACCGCGTCCGACAGCGGCAGCGCGCCTTCGTGTTCGTAGACCTTGAGCCGCATCAGCCCTTCAGCGTCGCCCGGCAGTGTGAACAACCGCGCCCCGCGCGCCATAGCGCCATGAGGCGCTTCCGCATCGGTAGCCGACAGGTCCCGCATCCTGGCGATGTCGAGAGCCGCTTCACGGGGGCCGTATTCCGCGCGGTAGGAGGTGGGGAAGGCATCGGCGAAACGCCCGGCGATCGCAGCAGCGCGCCCCGCCTCCATCGTTTCGGCGAGTTCGGTCTCGACCGCCTCGCCCCAGCCCCGCAGCAGGCGCTGGAGCTGTGCATCGAGCGCAGCCTCGTCATGCGTGGTCCCGGTTGCGCGCAGATCCAGCACGAAACGCAGCGTGGCGAGATTGCCGCCTTCTACCTGCAGGCTCCAGTCCAGCATGTCGGCGCCGGTCCCGGTTTCGAGCAGGCTCTGGATTTGCAGGCGTACCTGGGTCGACAACATGTCGCGCGGCAACCACACGAACGCGAACAGGTGGCGGGCCAGCGGCGCTTCGACCAGTGCCAGCCGTGGCCGGGGGCGGTCGACCAGGCTCATCATCGCGGTCGAGACACGCTCGATATCGGCGTCGGAAAAACCGATCAACAGGTCGTGCGGCAATTCGGTCAATGCATGGACGAGGGCCTTGCCCGCATGCCCGACCGGATCGAAGTCGAACTTGTCCATCAAGGCGGCAAGCTGCGCCCGCATCCGGGGCACTTCGGCCGGCGGCGCGGCAAGCGCGGCGCTGGTCCATACGCCTGCGTGGATCGAGATCGCGGTGACCTTTTTGCCTTCGCGCACGGGAACGATGAACAGGTCGAGCGGGACCCGGCGATGGACATTGCTGACCCGGTTTGCCTTGACGATCAGCGGCAACCGCTCGCCGCTGCGCTTGGGATCATCGAACCACGCGAACGCCCGGTCGTAGCTCGCGTCGGCAAGGATTTGCCTGGCGCTGCGCTTGCAGATGCCGAGCAGGTCGGCGTGGCCGCCGTCGCGCCGGCGCGTGACGTGACCCAGCAAGGTCAGCATTCCGCCTTCTAGCCATTCGAGCAGCGCGGCCCCTTCCGCATCATCCAGCGTCGCGGCATCGGCGCGCATCCGCTCGCGCATGCGCGGCCAGTCATTCACCGCCGCGTAAACGTCGCCAAGCGTGGTCTGAAGCGCCTGCTCCAGTTCGCGCCGCTGGCGGGCATCAACCCGCGCGGTTTCGATGTAGATCATCGATTCCCACGCGAATCCGGCCTGTTCATCGATTCCCGTCAGATCACATTCTGCAGAACGGCGCGCGGGTACGACTGGGTGGATCAACCGGTCGATCGCGAGGCCGAAGGCGGCAAAGGTCGCTGCAATCGAATCGACCAGGAACGGCATGTCATCGTTGACCACCGCGATCCGCATCATGCGACGCCCTTCGCTGACCGTCGCGAGGTGGAGAGACGGTTCGCCGGCAGTCCGGCGGGCGGCGGCATCCAGCACGAAAGCGGCGGCATCGTGCATTTCCGCATCGCTCATCGGCGTGTCGCCGGGCAGCAACGAGTCCCGCATCTGCGCGGCAAGTGCCGCGATCAAGCCCTTGTGTCCTGCCAGCCGCCGGGCATGTTCGCCCGCCGTTTCACCCGCTTTCGAACCCATTCGTCCTGCTCCGCCAGGCGCAAAAGCGCCTCATCATATTATTGCCGCTTGATGCAACAATCCTGCGGCGATACGCCTAGCCTTCCGCAAGGGCAACCCGCCACGGCAGCCCATTTCGCGTTAGGCGTGACGTCATTACGCTGCGGCGTCCATCGTCAATTGAAGCGAGCGAAGCCGGGCGGCGGGATCATAGGTCGCGCCCGAAACCACGATCTCGTCCGCGCCAGTCCGTGTGACGAAGGCAGCAATACGCTCGCGCACTGTGGCGGGCGATCCGACCGCGCTCGCCTGCGCCAGGTGATCGATCATCGCCCGGGCCGTGTGTGGCAAGGTGTCGCGATAGCCGGCGACGGGCGGGGGCAGGTTCCCCGGATTGCTTGTACGCAGCCGGACGAAACTCTGTTGCTGCGATGTCGCGAGCAATTCCGCCTCTGCGTCGGTATCGGCGCAGAACACCGTCATTGCCGCCATGACATAAGGGCGATCGAGTGCATCGCTGGGCTGGAACTCGCGGCGATAGAGGGCAAGGGCGCCGTCAAGATGATCAGGCGCGAAGTGCGAAGCGAATGCATAGGGCAGCCCGAGCATGGCCGCCAATCTCGCCCCGAACAGGCTCGATCCGAGCATCCATAATTCCACCTCGGCCCCGGCGCCGGGCGTCGCGCGAATACCAGCGTTGCTGTCGCCCGCGAGCAGAGCGCGCAGTTCGACCACATCCTGTGGAAACATTTCCGCCGCCCGGTGCAGGTCCTTGCGCAGGGCGCGTTGCAGTTCCGGACCTGCGCCCGGCGCCCTGCCAAGCCCCAGGTCGATCCGGCCGGGGAAGAGCGCTGCCAGTGTGCCGAATTGCTCCGCGATCTGGAACGGCGTGTGGTTGGGCAGCATGATCCCGCCCGAACCGATACGAATGGTCGACGTTGCATTGCCGATGTGTGCAAGCACCACGGCAGTCGCGCCGCCCGCGATCCCGTCCATCGCGTGGTGTTCGGCAACCCAGAACCGGCGATATCCGGTTGCGTCCGCAACACGGGCAAGATCGGTCGTCGCGGCCATTGCCTCCGCCACCGTCCCGCCTTCGCGCACCGGGACGAGATCGAGGACCGAAAGCGACGTCATTGCGCAGCGGACCCGGGTGCTGGCACGCCAAGCTGGTCGAGATAGGTCTGCGCAGTCGCTGCAACGGGCGTATCCGGCGCCATCGCGATGACCGACTGCCACGATCGCCGCGCGGCAGCATCGTTACCAGCCAGCACTGCGATCACGCCCGCCTCCAGGCCTACCTCGGGATTGCGCGGGGCAAGCATGGCGGCACGCTCGATCTGCTGCTGGGCTTCGACAAGCCGTTCCTGCTGACGCGACAGCCGGGACGAAATCAACCATGTGACCGGATCGTCAGGCAAAGCCGCACGCGCTTCGGCCAGCATCGCGGCGGCCCGGTCGGCCTGGCCCAATCGGTGGAGGGGATGCGCCATGTCGCGCGCAATGCGGCCGGCCAAGGCCGCTTTGCGCGCAGCGCGCGCTTCGCCAAGTGCCGTTTCGAACCGCGTCAAAGCGCGCTGATAATCACCGGTCGCTTCGGCGGCGATCGCAGCAGCCGCAGCCAGTTCGGCACGGCGCGACGCTTCGCCGGCAGGCGCCGCTTCGAGCGACTGAGCGAAAGCTGCCTCCGCCTCGTCCCACCGTTCAAGCGCGGACAGGGCAAAGCCGAGACATTCGGCCGCAATCGATCGTTCAGCCCCTTGGGCACTTGCAAGTCGATCCTCCGCCGTTTCGACCGCATCAAGGGGCGCGATCTGCGCGGCTTCGCGACAAGGATCGACGTCGCGCGCCGGCCGGGCGGGCAAGGCCGGCTCTGCAGAAGATGCGGCGCGTGCGCGGTTGAGGCGGCGCTGTTCCAGCAGTTCTTCCGGCACGGCCGGGGGTGCCCCCGCGCCTGGCATGGGCCCGACCTGCATGAGGAGAAGGGGAAGAAGGGACAGCATCGATCGTCTCGCTACAGCGCGGCCAGGGTGCGCAGCAACAGGGCAATGTCCTGTTCGCGCGACAGGCGGTGATCGCCGTCCTTGACCAGCGTGACCTGTACCGCGTCCGAACGGAGTGCATCGGCAAGGCGCAGGCTGATCTCCCACGGCACATCGGCGTCGCGCTGGCCGTGGATCAAGCACACGGGGCAATCGATCGCGATCGTCCGCTCCAGCATCAGGTGCGTCTGCGCATCGTGCCAGAAGCCGGCGTAGGTCGGGGTGGGATCGGGACCATAGGGATTGTCCTCGAATACCGTCTGCCCCGCTGCGAGAGCCCGTTTTTGCTCCGCGTCGTAGCCCCACTCGGAAAAGTCTGGCGCCGCGGCGACGCCGACCATGCCTGCGACCCGCTTGCCGAGCGCCTCGGCAATCAGCAGCATCAGCCAGCCGCCCATGCTTGACCCGGCCAGAATCACGGGGCCTTCGATCCGCGCCTCGATCAGTGCGACGACTTCGTCGGCCCAGCGGCGCGGGGTCCCGTCGGCAAAATCACCCTCGCTCTCGCCGCAGCCAGAGTAGTCGAGCAGCAAGCAGGCGCGCGCGTTCGCGCGCGCCCAGTCAAACACCGCGGTCGCCTTGCCCCCGGCCATGTCAGACATATAGCCGGGCAGGAACACGATCGTCGGGCCTGCGCCCGGCGCGTGGCGATGGGCGATCCGCACGCCGCCGGGCGAGGTGAACATGGCAATATCGGTCATCGCATCGCAATGCCCTGACCTGCAATGATGGCGCAAGCGCCCGAAGGCTTGTTTGCCTACTCGATCCAATAGCCGACGACTCTCCACGCCCCGCCTTCCCGCGCCAGCGTCAGCGTTTCGGTCACCTTGGCGCGGCCCGCGAAGCTCGTGCGGAAGCGGACCATTTCCAGACCGCGCGGCGGGGCGGGAACACTGTCGTGGGTCAGAGCTTCTCGCGACAGCATCGCACCCAGCGGCACGCGCGCCTGCCGCGAGGCATCGGTCCACTGCTCGACCGTGTTGAGATCGCGGAACTGGCTGCCCGTCGCACGCCAGCTGGCATCCCATTGCTCCGCATCGACCAGCGCCAGCCAATCGCGCGCGGCCTGGGTCACTTCGGCTTCCAGCGCAGCCACTTGCGCTGGCTTGGCAGCGGCCGGATCGGCGGGCTGCGGGACGAGGGAAAGGGCGAGTATTCCGAGCATAACGGACATGACGATCACTCCTGCAATGGCGAGCCATGAGCGGCCCCGCCCTGCAGCAGCCTCACCGGGCAATGACGACCGATCAGCCCCCAAAGTCATGTCCCCCAGGAATTGGGGGTCGGCGGAAGCGGCTTGGCCTTCCGCCTCGAGCAGCTTGCGCGCTGCCTCGCGACTGCTCGACACAGCCAGCTTGCGCCGCGCATCGCGCAGTCGTTCGTTGATGGTGTGTACCGACAGGCCCAGCTCGCGCGCGGTCGATTTGGCATCGTGGCCACGCACGATCAGCCGCAGCGTCTGCTTTTCCCTTTCCGTCAGCGCCTCACAGCCTTGAGTCATGCGCACGGTCTAGGAACGCTATCGGGCACGGGCCACCCCAAAAAATTGGGGTCCCGCGGAAGGCGTAATACTGCAAGCCGTCTTATGAGACGCGCTGCGCGCTGCAATCGCTGCTACAGACCAAGCAATGTCCGTGCCCTATCACCCCCCCGTCAAACGCTCGGTCGCGATCGCCGGGCACAAGACATCGATCAGCCTGGAACCATTGTTCTGGGACATGCTCGTCGAAGCCGCCATGCGGGAAAAGGTGCCGATCAGTGCGCTCATCGCCCGGATCGACGAAGAGCGGATCGCCAGCGCACAGCCGTGCGGGCTGGCTGGCGCGATCAGGCTGTGGCTGGTCCACAGCCAAAGGGGCGACCCGCCGCGGCAAGTCGCCCCCCAGGAAGACCGATCCGGTTAGGGATCGGCTAGTAGTTTGCCGGCGGGTCGCTGGCGGGGAAGCTTTCGTCGCTGGCCTGGTCAGCCTTGGTCCAGCTTCCCTTGGGCTTGTCGCGCATGGCTTCGGGCCCGGCATCACGTACGGTCGCGTCGCCCTGGTTGCCGGCGAAGGCGGGCTGCGAACGGTTCTGGTTCTTCTCGTAGACCTTGTATCCGGCATAACCGAGGGCCCCGAGAGCGGCGAGTTTGAGCAACATGGTGAATGTCCTTTCTTCCCCCGCAACGCGCGATCGGGACGAAAGGTTTCAAGTGTTTGCGCTCAATCGTCGCCAATGCGTTCGATATCGGCGCCGACCAGTTGCAGCTTCTCTTCCAGGCGTTCGTAACCACGGTCGAGATGGTAGATCCGGCGCACGATGGTCTCGCCTTCCGCTGCCAGGGCAGCGATGATCAGACTCATGGAAGCACGCAAGTCGGTCGCCATGACTTCGGCGCCGTGCATCCGGTCAACGCCCTTGACGATGGCGGTGCGGCCCTCGGTTTCGATCTGCGCGCCCATGCGGGCCAATTCAGGCACGTGCATGTAACGGTTCTCGAAGATCGTTTCCTTGAGAACGCTGGTGCCTTCTGCCCGGCACAGCAGGCTCATCAACTGCGCCTGCATGTCGGTCGCGAGGCCGGGATAGGGGGCGGTGGTCAGGTTGACCGATTTCAAGGTGCTGTTGGCAGCAACGCGGACACCTTTCCTGCTTTCTTCCACCTCGCATCCGATCGCGCGCAGGGCATGGAGAGTGGCGTGCATTTCGCCCGCGTTGGCACCTTCGAGAAACACGTCGCCCCCGGTGATCGCAGCCGCACAGGCATAGGAGCCCGCCTCGATCCGGTCGGCCATGACACGGTAGGTCGCGCCGTGAAGCCGTTTGACGCCGTGGATGGTGAGGTCGGAGCCTCCGATTCCCTCGATCTCCGCACCCATCGCCACGAGCAGGTTGCACAGATCGACGATTTCGGGCTCGCGCGCGGCGTTGAACAGGCGACTGGTGCCGTTTGCCAATACCGCCGCCATCAACGCGTTTTCGGTCGCACCGACCGAGACGACCGGGAAGTCGTAGTCTCCGCCCGGCAGGCCGCCATCGGGCGCAACCGCCTTCACGTAGCCTGCCGCCAGCTCGATCTGCGCGCCGAACGCTTCCAATGCCTTCAAGTGCAAGTCGATCGGGCGGTTGCCGATGGCGCAGCCGCCGGGCAGCGAAACGGTCGCCTCTCCCATTCGCGCCAACATCGGGCCAAGGACCAGGATGGAAGCGCGCATCTTGCGCACCAGATCATAGGGCGCGACGGTGGACGTGATCCGGGTCGCTTCCATGCTCATCACCCGGCCGAAATCTTCCGGCCGCGTGCCCTGGATCACCGTGGTGACGCCGAACTGGTTCATCAGGTGCTGAAACCCGTCGATGTCGGCAAGACGCGGCAGGTTGCGCAGCGTCACCGGCTCTTCTGTCAGAAGCGCACAGGGTATCAGCGTGAGCGCGGAGTTCTTCGCGCCCGAAATGGGAATCGTGCCGGATAGGCGGTTGCCGCCACGGATGATGAGCTTGTCCATGGCGGAGCGTTTACCGCGAATCGTGTCCCGCGCAATGGGCGGGCGAGGCTCGTTACCCCGCCTTTGGTCGTGTCCCTTTCTTCTGGCCTTCGACGAGCGCCTCCGCGCTGCGCGGTCCCTCCGCTTCGGCCGGGCCTTTGACAAGGCCGGTCAGGGTCGATCCGTCGAGGCCGAGTTCCTTCATCAGCCCGTCCAGCACCGGCGCCTGCGCCCGGTATGCAAGCGCCGCGCTGACGGCATCCTGCGCAAGATTGCCGGTCCCGCCACCGCTGGTGGACCCCGCCCCGGACGTCCCGCCATTGGTGAGGCCATCGACCTGGACGATCTTGATCGAATCGATCGCTTCCATCGGTTTGGCACTTTCGCGGATCACCTCGGGCAAGACCTTGAGCAGCGCCAGCTTGGTCTGGAGCGAGATCTGGTCGTTCGACAGGAGGTTCGCCGCCTCGTTGATCGCGCGCTGGCCGGCCGCCTCGACTTCGAAGCGCACGCGGGCTGCCTCGGCCCGCAGCTTCTCCGCCTCGGCCGCACCCTCGGCCTCGCGGCGCACGGCTTCGGCGCGGTTCTGGGCTGCGTCGCGCTCCGCCTCGGCATCGACCCGGACCTTGATCGCCTCGCGTTCCGCCTGCTTGGCGGCCTCGATCAATTCGATCTTCTTCTGGCGTTCGGCGACCTCGCTTTCCCGCGCAGTCGCGACCTGCTCCTCAGCCGCGACCGCCATGGCCCTGGCAGCGTCGGCTTCCGCCTTGGCCTGGCTTTCCTCGCGGCTTTTGTTCTGGACTGCGATCTGCTGTTCCTGCCGGGCGATCTCGAGCGCGCGTTGCTGATCGATGCGGGCTTCCTCGACCAGGCGATCTGCTTCGATCTGCTGCGCATCGACCTGCTTCTTGGCCTCGATCCGCGCCGCGTCGGCTTCGCGGTTGCGCTCGGCCTGCTCGCGCGCGATTTCCGCGGCCTGCGCGGCACGCCGCACCTCGACCTCGCGCTCCTGCTCCAATCGCGCATATTCCTGATCGCGGCTGATTTCGAAGCTGCGCTTGCTCGCTTCCAGGTTCTTGCTTTCGATCTGGACCCGGGTTTCCTGCTCGATATCGTTGCGCAGCTTCTTGCGGGCCTCGATCTGCTCCGTCAGCTTGGTCAGGCCCTCGGCATCAAAGGCATTGTTGGCATTGAAGTGCTCGATGCTGGTCTGATCCAGCCCGGTGAGCGACACGGATTCAAGCTCCAGCCCGTTCATCGCCAGATCGTTGGAACTGGCCTGCTGCACCTTCTGCACGAATTCCGAACGCTGCTCGTGCAGTTCGTTCATGGTCATGCCCGCTGCGACCGAGCGCAGCGCATCGACGAATTTGCCCTCGACCAGATCCTTGAGCATTTCGGGCTGCATGGTACGCTGTCCCAGCGTTTGCGCCGCCATTGCGATCGCGCCCGCATCGGGCCGCACGCGAACATAGAATTCCGCCTTCACGTCGATCCGCAACCGGTCGAGCGTGATCAGTGCCTCCGCATCGCGCCGCACCACTGCCAGCACGACGGTGTTCATGTTGACCGGCATCGTCTCGTGAAACACCGGCAGCACCAGTGCGCCGCCGTTCATCACGACCCGTTCGCCGCCCACGCCAGTGCGCACGAACGCCACTTCCTTGGATGCGCGGCGATAGAGTTTGGTCAGCGTGAAACCGATCAACAGCAGAAAGACGACGACCGCGCCGACCATGATCCCCAGATTCGTCAGATTTTCCATGTCTCTCCCTTTTCGATCCCTGCTGTCGCGACGAAGCTAGCCTGGCGAAAGACGTCGTTCGGCAAGCGCGGCCGCGTAGAATTTCCCGCTCTCGCGGCGCACGATCAGCACCTCGTCGCCCGCGTGGATCACGCTATCGGCTTCGTGCGGCTCAATCATGACGTAATGCGGATGGCCATGCACATCGGTGACCCGCGCCCGCGCTGGCGAGCCGTGCCGGGCAACCCCCTCGGTCACATGGCCGCGGCGACCCACGAGATGATCGAGCGTCACCGCCGTGCTCTCGTCCTGCGGCAAGACGGCGCCAAGCGGGCGGACCAGCACTGCGGTGGCAGGCAGCGCTGCGCCACCTGCGAAGACTGCGGCCAGCAATGCATCGAGCGGTCCGCCAGTCAGGCTCGCCGCCAGCGCCTGGATGCCCAAACCCAGACCCGCGAACAGCAGCAGGAACAGCGCCAGCCAGATCGTGAACGGCACGCGTCCGATCCCGAGCAAGGTCGTCAGCCCGTTGAGCGCCCCCGCTTCCGCCCCCGGTTCGGCATCGGCATCGCCGAAATCGCCGATGCCGATCATTTGCAGCAAGGCGAGCACCAGCGTGATGCCGAGCGCGACCGCGAAGGGCAGGTTGTGCGGTTCGAACAGGTCCAAGGATGCGCCCCCTTTATCCCGCGCGCGATGATGGCGGGCACCAAAGGCAGGCTAGCGGCAGGCGGCCCGGCGGCAAGGAAAATCGGTGCCGCGCAGCGGCATGGGGCCCGCGTCAGGCGCGAGCCGCGAATTCGTCGCGCAACTCGCGCTTGTAGAGCTTGCCATTGGCCTCGCGCGGCAGTGCCGGGCGGAAGTCGAACAGGCGTGGCATCTTGTTTCGGGCCAGCTGCGGGGCGAGGAAATCGCGCAGTTCCTGTTCCAGCGCTTCGCCAGAGTCCGCCATGTCGACGGGCTGGACTACGGCCACAACTTTCTCGCCCAGGTCTGCATCGGGTGCGCCGATCACAGCCGCGTCCATCACCTTTTCATGGGTCACGAGCAGGTTCTCGATTTCCTGCGGGTAGATGTTGACCCCGCCCGAAATGATCATGTGGCTCTGGCGGTCGGTCAGATAGAGGAAGCCGTCGCCGTCGAGGTGGCCGATATCGCCCAGTGTCATCCAGCCCCGCGGGTGCATCGCCGCCGCGGTCTTGTCGGGATCGTTGTGATAGCTGGGCAGCACGTCGTTTTCGAAATAGACGAGGCCGTCTTCGCCCGGAGGCAGCTCCTCCCCATCCGGACCGCAAATGTGCAGCTTGCCATGGATGGCGCGACCTACCGTGCCCGGGTGGGTCATCCAGTCGGGCGCGCGGACCAGGGTCATGCCGATGCTTTCGGAACCAGCATAGTATTCGTTTACGATCGGGCCCCACCATTCGATCATCGCTTGTTTAACGGGCACAGGGCAGGGCGCGGCGGCATGGAGGGCGCGGGCGTGGCTGGACAGGTCGTAACGATTCCGTTCCGCTTCCTCGAGCTTGAGCATCCGCACGAAATGGGTGGGCACCCACTGGCTGTCGGTCACGCGGTAGCGTTCGATCGCGGCGAGGGCGGCAGCCGGTTCGAACTTTTCCATCACCACGACAGTCCCGCCAAGACGATGCACAGTGCTGCACCAGCCGAGCGGCGCGGCATGATAGAGCGGCGCTGGCGAGAGGTAGACCATGCTGCCATCGGCAGGCATGCCCGCACCCATCGTGGCCAGCATGACCAGCGGAACGACGGCCTGAACGTCAGGATCGGCAGGTGGGGGAGGGCGAATCCCCTTCGGCCGCCCGGTCGTGCCTGAACTGTAGAGCATGACCGTGCCGGGCGCCTGATCGGCAATCGGCGTCTCGGGCTGCGCAGCGAGTGCATCCTCGAGTTCGCCGGAACCCGATATCAGTGTGGGAACGGCGGTGCCGTGCTCCCCAAGACGATCCACCACTTCGGCATAAGCGGTCGAGGCGATCAGCAGCTTCGCGCCGCTGTCCTTGAGGATGTAGGCAATCTCCGGCGCCGTCAGCCGCGTGGAAATCGGCACCAGCATCGTGCCCGCCCTCTGCGATCCCCACAGGAGCTGGAGATAGAGCGCGTTGTTTTCCATCAGCACGGCAAAGGCATCGTCGGGGCCAAGGCCGTGCGCGCGCAGCAGGTGGGCAAAGCGGTTGGCCGTCCGGTCCATCGCGCCATACGTCACCGTCTCGCCGCTGCCCGCCATCACGATTGCCGGATGATCGGGACGCGTTGCGGCATGGGTGATCGGATGCATGGTCGGCCTCTCTCCAGCGCGGCGCTTCGGAACGCCGTCGTGTTGCAGAACGAAACCTACATTGCGAACTGCCCCCGGCAAGCAAAAAGGGCCGCCGGTTTGCCCGGCGACCCCTGAAATTCTTGCCTTACGCGAAGAGCGGAAAACTTACTCGCCGCCGCCCTGACCACCGCGCCCCGTGGCCATCGCGAAAGCCTGTTGAGCCTGCGATTCGACCATGTACGGGATGGGATTGACCGGTTCGCCAGCGATGCGGACTTCGTAGTGCAGATGCGGACCGGTCGAACGACCGGTCGAACCGACGTACCCGATGATGTCGCCCTTCTTCACGCGCTGGCCCGCGGCAACTGCGATCCGCGACATGTGGGCGTAACGGGTCTGCAACTCGGCGCCATGCTCGATCGAGACGTAAAGGCCGTAGCTGCTGAAGTTTTCCGCCTTGCTGACCATCCCGTCAGCCGTGGCGTAGATGGGGGTGCCGGTGCGGGCTGCCAGATCGATCCCGGCGTGGGCGCGGCGGCCACCGAGGACCGGGTGCGTGCGCATGCCGTAACCGCTCGACATGTGAGCGCCTTCCAGCGGCATGCGCGAAGGGACCGAAACGCTGGCGATCGGGGCCGGCGCGGCTGTGGTGCCGGTGGGGTTCGACCCGTCCATCGACTGCCACTGTGCAAACAGCTGGCGGAACTGCGCATCACCGCCGCCAAGCGGGGCATTGCGGTTTTCCTGAATGGGAGCGGCAATTTCTGCCGCGGCGGCGGAAGCACTGCTGTTGGCAAGGGCCGGCGCGGTGGCCATCGCAGTCGGCGCGAGGGCAAGCAGCGCAAGAATGCGGAAAAAGCGAGTTGCGACCAAGATCCCGTCCTTATTATCGAGCACCGTTTCCGGTGCCGGACCCCAATTCGACACTGCCACCGATCCCTGGGGCTGCGCCGAGCGATATTTTCCCGCAAGGCCCCGGAACAATCCGTTCGCTTGCGTGTTATGCTCCGTTGTGACGCGAGATTATTATTGCGCAAGGCGCGCATAGAAGTCGCGCGATAAACCGGCTGCAAGACGCGCCGAGTCGTTGAACGGAGCCTTCAACGAGCCCCTAAAGTGCTGCGAAACGAGCTTTTGCCACTCGGTTTGTGGCGATTCTGTACGGTTCCGGCACCACGCGACGAAATGCCTTGTGCCGATCGCTACATGGCGAATTTCATCGTCAAGGATTCGTTGAAGCAGCCTCGCGCCCTGCTCGTCGCCAGTACTGCGAACCCGGTCGCGCGTGGCTGGTGTGACGTCGAGCCCCCGTGCCTCCAGCACCATCGGCACGATCGCCAACCGGGCGGCGACGTCATGCGCAGTTGCTTCCGCTGCCTCCCACAATCCACCATGGGCAGGCATTGCCCCGTAAAAACTGCCCAGCGAGCGCAACTTGCGCTCGAGCAAGGCGAAGTGCATCGCTTCGTCCGCAGCGACGCCCAGGAAGTCATCGACGAATTCGCGGCCCAGTTCCGCCCCGAACCGCCCCGCCATATCCAGCGCAAGGTCGATGGCGACGAACTCGATGTGCGCCAGCGCGTGCCACAAGGCGATCCGGCCGCGCTCCGACCCGCCCTTGCCGCGTTTGGGCATTTGCGCCGGCGGGAGCAGGTCCGGCCGGGCAGGCCATGCAGGGCGATCGGGCATGGTGACGTCAAACCGCCACGCCAGTCGACCTTGCCGCCAGGCCCGCGCGACGTCGCGCGCGGCAAAAGTCTTCGCCTTGGGATCAGGCGTCAGCAAGGCTGCCCGTATCGCCTGCGCAACGGATCCGTCTGCTGGCCTCACAGGGCCCGGGCGGCCGCGAGGACGTCTTCGGCGTGGCCCTTGACCTTCACCTTGTCCCACACCCGCGCGATCCTGCCGTCAACCCCGACCAGATAAGTGGTGCGGACCATGCCCATGTAGGTTTTTCCGTACATCGATTTCTCGGTCCAGACGCCTAGTGCATCCGACAGCCCGCCGTCCTGCGGATCGGTTGCAAGATCGATGGTCAGATCATGCTTGGCGATGAATTTCTGATGTTTCTTCGGCGGATCCTTGCTGATCCCCAGCAGCGAGACGCCGGCCTTGTCGAATTCTCCTTTGAGCGCCGAGAAGTCCTTCGCCTCGGTCGTGCATCCGGGCGTATCGTCTTTCGGATAGAAGAACACCACCAGCTTGCGTCCCGCGAAATCGCCTGGAGACACGCGCCCGCCATCGGGCGTTTCCAATGCGATGTCGGGCAAGGTGTCGCCAACGCCGGGCCGGTCAGTCATCGTCCATCTCCAGTTCGCAGCCGAAATGCCTGTGCCATTCGCGCGCCACTCCATGACGCGCTGCAATGCACGCATGCAACAACGCATCGATCGTGTCATGTCCGCATGCGCGCGCCAGGACCCTTGCCGCAGCGGCGCTTGGCGGCTCCAGATCGGGTGCCAGCAACCGCGTTGCCACCAGCATGCGCGTCAGCAGATCGTGCGCCCCGCGCATGGCCGGGTCGAGCTGCCCCGCCATGACCAAGACACCCACGGCCGCGCCCAGGTCGGGATCGAATGCCGCCCTGTCACGCAGCTGCAGGTAATGGACGAGAAATTCGAGATCGACCAAACCGCCGCGCAGCAGCTTGGCATCGAGAGCTCCGCGTGGGGGCTTGTTCGCAGCCATTTCGCCGCGCATCTTGAGCACATCGGCGCGCAGTGTTTCGGGATCGCGCTGGCGCTGCAGCACGTCACCGATCACGCCCTCGATCTCTTCGCGCGCGGCGTCGGACCCCGCCAGCACGCGGGCGCGGGTCAGGGCCATGTGCTCCCAGGTCCAGGCGTCCTCGCGCTGGTATCGCGCAAAGCTTTCGACGTTGACCGCCAGCGGCCCCTGGGCGCCTTGCGGGCGCAATCGGGTATCGACCTCATAAAGGGCGCCCTCCGCCGTCGGTACGCTCAGGGCCGCGCCGACGCGCTGGGCAAGCCGGTTGAAGTAGAGGGTTGCTCCCAGTGGCCGGCGCCCATCCGATTCGGCGTCGTGCGGCCCGGTAAACAGATAGATGATGTCGAGGTCCGAGGCATGGGTAAGCAGCCCTCCGCCAAGCCGCCCCAATCCCAGCACCACCAGCTCCGCCCCGGCGATGCGGCCATGTTCGCGCGCGAATTCTGCGCTGGCAGCATCGCGCGCCACCTGCAACGCCGCCTCGGCGCAGCGCGACAACCCGCCGGCGATGGCGAGCGGATCGTGCGCGGCCTCGATCAACTGCACGCCCAGAGCGAAGCGGGTTTCCCCGGTGATCACGCGGATGCGGTCGAGCCGCTGCTCATATCCGTCGTCGCGTTCGGTCCGCTCCATCTTTTCACGCAGGTCGGTCACGCTTCCGGGCAGGTCGAGCGCGCTGCGATCGATCAGCGTGTCGAGCAGTGCCGGGCGCCGCGCCAGCGCATCTGCTAGCGGCGGTGCGAGGCTGAGCAGGTTGACGAGCTGGTCGAGCAATGCCGGACGCGCCTCCAGCAGACGGAACAGGTTGATCGCGCTGGAGGCGTTTTCCAGCAGTCGTTCCCACCTCAGCAGCGCCGCGTCGGGTTCGGGCGCCTCCGCAATCGCAGTAAGCAGGCGGGGCTGCAGCACCTCGAACGCTGCGCGCGCCGATTCGCTGCGCAGCGCGCGCATCTTGCCTTCGCCCCAGCTCGCGATCCGGGCAGCCAGCGCTTCGGGTTCGGCATAACCGAGCTCCGCCAGTCGGTCAGGCAGGGGTGAGGCGCCAGTGGCAGGCTTGTCGCTGACCCCGATCAAGGTATCGAAACGCGCCGCCACCGCTTCGGTTACGCCCGCAAGATCGGCGAGCAATGCATGGCCGTCGGCCAGCCCATCCAGCCGCGCCACCCGGTCCAGCGCCTGCCCGCCCGGGAGGGTATGCGTCTGCTGATCCTCGATCATCTGCAGCCGGTGCTCGACCGTGCGCAAGCGGGCATAGGCGGCTTTGAGTACCTCGCTATCCTCGCGCTCGATCAGGCCGGCGTCAGCAAGCGCATCGAGCGTTTCTGCAACACCGCGCACACGCAGCGACCTGTCGCGGCCGCCGTGAATCAGCTGATGGGTCTGGGCGAAGAACTCGATCTCGCGAATCCCGCCGCGCCCTTGCTTGAGGTTGAACCCCGGCTGCGGCGACGACGGCCCGACGTGCGTTTCGCGAATGCGGGCCGTCAGGCGTTCGATTTCGGCGATTGCTCCGAAATCCAGGCTGCGCCGCCACACGAACGGACGGATTGCGTCGAGAAAGCTCTCTCCCGCCGCGAGATCGCCGGCACAGGCGCGCGCGCGGATGAATGCCGCCCGCTCCCACGCCAGCGCAGAGGTCTCGTAATGCGACAACGCAGCATTGATCGAGAGCGCCAGCGGGCTGACTTCAGCCGCCGGGCGCAGACGCAGGTCGATGCGAAAGACGTAACCGTCGCTGGTATTGTCGGACAGCAGCCGCACGACTTCGCGCGCGTAACGCTGCGCTGCCTCGCCCGGCTCGTCACGGGCGCGGTGCGGCAGGGTGGCGGGGTCGTAAAGCAGGATGGGGTCGATGTCGGAGCTGTAATTGAGTTCGCCCGCGCCGTGCTTGCCCAGCGCCAGTGCGATGAAACCGTCCGCCCCGGCATCATCGACCCGGCGCGAGACCGCCTCACGCATCGCTGCATCGAGTGCCCGGTCGGCCAGCGCCGACAGTTCTCCGGTGACCCGGGCGAGCGGGAAAACGCCCGCAAGATCGCCGATCGCCAGCGCCAGTGCGTGGCCGAGCCGTTCGCGCCGGAGGCCGCGCGCGATGTCCCCATCGTCCCGCAGCGTCGCAGCGGCGGTGAGCGCCGCCTCGCCCTCGCCCCGAGCCAGAAGGGCGGCAATGTCGGGAAGGCGGTCGAGGGCGCTGGCAAGGAACGGCGCGTTCTCCCGCGCGCGTGCGATCGCGCCTGTCCAGTCACCTTTCATCGCCGCACTCCTGCCGGTTGCCCGGCGTCTGCGCAACCTTGCAGGCGGCCGAATGCTCTGCGACAAGCTCAGGAATTCGCCTCCCCCAGTTGACGAGGAACCAAGCATGATCCGCACGATAGCGATCGCCGCCGGCGCGCTGGCGCTGGCCGGCTGTGCCACCACCGCCCCCACTCAGACCGCGGGACTGGACATTCCGGATGTCGCCCCCGGCACGATCAGCCAAGCGACCATGGTCGACCTGACGCGCGAAATGTCGTCCGACGCATTCGAGGGCCGCATGCCCGGCACCGTGGGCGAAGAGAAAACCGTCGCCCTGCTCAGCCAGCGCTTCGCCGCGGCAGGCCTCACGCCGGGCAACAACGGCAGCTGGGTTCAGAAGGTGCCGCTGGTCGAGATCACGGGCAAGGATTATGCCCCGCTCACCATTCGCGGGCGCGGCGCGGACATGCAGTTCGCCTATTCGACCGACTGGGTCGGCGTTACCTACCGCGAGGATGCCCGGACCACCCTGAACAACAGCGAACTGGTCTTCGTCGGTTATGGTATCGTCGCGCCCGAACGCGGGTGGAACGACTATGCCGGGGTCGACATGCGCGGGAAGACCGCGGTGATCCTGGTCAACGATCCCGATTTCGGAACCGACAGCCTGGAAGGGCCGTTCGGCGGCAAGGCGATGACCTATTACGGCCGCTGGACCTACAAGTACGAGGAGGCTGCGCGCCAGGGCGCGGCGGGCGCGATCATCGTCCATGATACCGCACCGGCTTCGTACGGCTGGAACGTGGTCGAATCGAGCTGGTCGGGCCCGCAGGCCTATGCCCAGCGGGGAGCCGATGCGCCGCCGCTGACCGTGATGAACGGCTGGGTGCAGAAGCCGGTCGCCGAACGCATCCTGCAGGCCGCTGGGCAGGACCTCGCCGCATTGACCGCCGCAGCCAAGCGGCAGGGGTTCAAGGCGGTCCCCCTGGGCCTGACCGCTTCGACCAGCTTTGCGAGCGACATCCGCAAGTTCGAATCGCAGAACGTGATCGGCGTGCTGCCGGGCAAGACTCGCCCTGACGAGTACGTGATCCACACCGCGCACTGGGACCATCTGGGCCGGTGCACCCCGGCGCCCGACGGCGACGACATCTGCAACGGCGCGGTCGACAATGCCACCGGCACCGCGGCGCTCGTGGCGCTCGCCGAAGCCCATGCCAAGGCCGGGGCGCCCGATCGCAGTCTCGTGTTCCTGGCCGTGACTGCCGAGGAATCCGGGCTGCTGGGCGCGCATTACTATGCTGAGAACCCCGTTTTCCCGCTCAGCCAGACGGTCGGCGGGATCAACATGGATGCCTTCCTGGTCGGCGGGCGCTCGCGCGACGTCACGGCAGTGGGTGATGGCAAGTCGCAGCTCGACGCCTTTCTCGCCGCTGCGCTGGAAGCCGACGGACGCGTCGTGACGCCCGATCCGACACCCGAGGCGGGCTACTACTACCGCTCCGATCACTTCGCCTTTGCCAAGCGCGGGGTGCCGATGCTCTATGTCGATGGGGGCGAGGATCTGGTCGAGGGCGGCCGGGCCGCCGGCGCAGCGCTGGCGGCGGAATACCGCGCCAACCGCTATCACGGGCCCAAGGACGAGTTCGATCCGAACTGGGACTGGTCGGGCGTGATGGCCGACCTGCAGCTGTTCTACCGCATCGGCCGCATGCTGGCCGAAAGCGAGAGCTGGCCCAACTGGAACGAAGGCGACGAATTCCGCGCCATTCGCGATCAGAGCTGCCAGGCAGGCGCGGGCTGCTGATCGCGTCATGAGCATCACGATGCCGCCCGAATGGGCGCCGCAGGACTGGCTGTGGATCGGCTTCCCCCACGATGCCGACGAATGGCCCGGTTACCTCCCGCGCGCGCAGGAGCAGATCGCCGCCTTTGCCAATGCCGTGGCCGAGAGCGGGCAGGGCGTGCGCCTGCTGGTCCGCGATGCCGCGAATGAGGCGCGCGCGCGATCGCTCGTATCCGGCGCAGTGACGCTGGAGCGGCGCACCTATGGCGATGTCTGGCTGCGCGATACGGGTCCGCTGGTCCGGACGGACGGGGCGGCATTGCGCTGCCGCTTCAACGGCTGGGGCGGCAAGTACCTGATGGAAGGCGACCAGGCGATCGGCGCGGAACTGGCGCGCGAAGCAGGGTTGCCGGTGGTCGAGAGCGACTGGGTGCTGGAAGGCGGGGCAGTGGATGGCGACGGGACCGGCCTTGTCGTCACCACCGAGCAATGCCTGCTCAACCCCAACCGCAATCCCCAGCTGTCGCGTACCGAGATCGAGGCGCGGCTCGCGCGCGACCTGGGCTTCGACCGCGTGCTGTGGCTGCGCGACGGCCTGATCAACGACCATACCGACGGGCACGTCGACAACCTCGCCCGGTTCGTCGGACCCAATCGGCTGGCCTTGCCGCGCGCGACCGGGAGCAACGATCCCAATGCCGCGATCTACGCCGATGCCAGGGCCCGGGCCGAGACGTTCGGGGTCGAGGTGCTGGAGATCCCTTCCCCCGGGCTGATCACGCGCGGCGATCTGGTGGAGCCGGCAAGCTATGCCAACTTCGCCATTACCAGCCATCTGGTGGTCGTCCCGACGTTCGGCAGCGCATATGACGCGGACGGGGTGGCCGCGATCGCGGCGCTGTTCCCCGATCGCGCCACGATCGGCCTTCCCGCCGATGCGGTGCTGGCGGGCGGGGGCGGATTCCACTGCGCCAGCCAGCAGATGCCGCGCCTCTGATTCGCGGGCCGGGGCTGCGTTCGGGCCGGACCCTGTCACACTTGTCACACTGTCCAGGGCAAGATCCGTCGCCTTGCGCAGAAAAGCGTCACCTTGCGACCCCGCAGCGTAACCTTGCGCCGGTTGGCGTAAACCTGCGCCGGTCGGGTGTCGCCTTGCGCGGCGTGAGACGCGGCAGATCGAGGGGCGCAAAGCAGCCATTGCGCAGAGGGGCTAGCAAGCGGCCGGCGAGTAGGAAAACTCCTACCGCGCCGCTGCCGCCGTGTGTGGCGCCGCCCCTTTACGATCTGTTAGCATCCTGCCCGCATCATGCGCGCATGGCCAAGGCTGTTGCCCTCATCCGCACGCATCAGGATCGCGTGTTGGACGCGGCTCGCGCCGTCGTCGTATGCGCCAGTGCGATCGCACTGATCGCGGCGGGGCGTTTCCTACCCCTGTAACAGCTTGAGCAGCGCCGCCAGCGCCGCCGCGCCAAGCACCGTGGCCGCGAACGCACGCCAGGCCGTGTCGCCAACCCGGCCGGACATCCGCGCCCCCAGCGAATTACCCAGTAGCACCACCGGAAACAGCGCCACCGCCAGCAGCGCCAGGCGCCAGGTCATGATCCCGAATGCAAGGCCGGAGCTTATCCCGGCCAGACTGGCGCAGGTAAAGATCAGCACCATCGAGGCCTTGGCGGTCGCACGCGGAATGTGGCGGCGGACGTAGAACGGCACGACCGGCGGGCCCGGCATACCGGCAAACCCGGTCAGAAGGCCGCTCATCAGGCCCGTTGCCGCAGTGGCGGCACGCCCCGGCGGAGCGCTGGCGCGCATCGGCATGAGCATTGCCACGAAGGCCGAAAGCGCGACCAGAGCGATCAGCAGCCGGGCCAGGGAAACCTCGGTCAACGACAGGATATGGAGCCCCGGCGCCGTCGCCAGCAGGACGAGACCGGAAATGGCGAAGGCGGAACGTTCCGCCTCGCGCACCAGTCGCGCGATCTCGCTCGCACCGATCATCAGCCCCAGCAGGTTGGCGACCAGCACCGCCTCCACCGGCGACAGGGCCAGCGCCAGCACCGGCACCAGCAGGATTGCCATGCCGAACCCCGCCAGCCCGCGCACATAGGCCGCGGCGAGCGTGGCGAAGAGCGCGACCGCGATTTGAAGGAAGCTGAAGCCTAGCAGCGCGCCGTCACCGCAGGTCCGGCGCGGTCGCCTCGCTCACCAGCATCGCCAGCGCTTCGTCCAGCGTCATCACCTTCTGATGTTCGGCGCCCAGCGTGCGGACGGCGACCTTGCCTTCTTCGGCCTCGCGCTTGCCAACCACCAGCAGGTGCGGGACTTTCGCAAGGCTGTGTTCGCGCACCTTGTAGTTGATCTTCTCGTTGCGAAGATCGGCTTCGACCCGGATGCCCGCGGCCTCCAGTTTCGCAACCACTTCGCGGGCATAATCGTCGGCATCGGAAACGATCGTCGCCACGACGGCCTGCGTCGGCGCGAGCCACACTGGCAGCTTGCCGGCGAAATGCTCGATCAGGATGCCGATGAAGCGTTCGTAGGAACCGAAGATTGCGCGGTGCAGCATGACCGGGCGATGTTTCTCGCCATCTTCCGCGACGTAGCTGGCGTCGAGACGTTCGGGCAGCACGCGGTCGGACTGGATCGTGCCGACCTGCCAGGTACGGCCGATCGCGTCGGTCAGGTGCCATTCGAGCTTCGGGGCGTAGAACGCGCCTTCGCCCGGCAGTTCCTCCCACCCGTATTCGGGCGTGGCGAGGCCCGCATCGACCACCGCCTGGCGCAATTCGGCCTCGGCCTTGTCCCAGTCGGCATCGGAGCCATAGCGGTGCTCGGGCCGCAGCGCGAGCTTGACCGAGTAGGTGAACCCGAAGTCGCGATAGACCCGGTCGGCCAGTTCGCAGAACGCGCGAACCTCGGCGATGAGCTGGTCTTCACGGCAGAAGATATGCGCGTCGTCCTGCGTGAACTGGCGCACCCGCATGATGCCGTGCAGCGCACCGTGCGGTTCGTTGCGGTGGCAGCAGCCGTTTTCATACAGACGCAACGGCAGCTCGCGATAGGATTTGAGGCCCTGGCGGAAAATCAGCACGTGCGCCGGGCAGTTCATCGGCTTCAGCGCCATCCAGTCCGCATCGCCGCTGATGACCGGCCCCTCGTCTTCGGTATTGGGAACCTCGTCGGGGATGACGAACATGTTTTCGCGGAATTTGCCCCAGTGGCCGGACTGTTCCCACTGGCGGGCGTCCATGACCTGCGGGGTCTTGACCTCCCGGTATCCCGCACCTTCGATCGCGCGTCGCATGTAATCCTCGATCTCGCGCCAGATCTTGTAGCCCTGCGGGTGCCAGAACACGCTGCCGTGCGCTTCTTCCTGCAGGTGGAACAGGTCCATCTCGCGGCCCAGCTTGCGGTGGTCGCGCTTGGCCGCTTCCTCCAGCCGATGGAGGTGGGCGTCGAGCTGCTTCTTGTTGAGCCAGCCGGTGCCGTAAATGCGCGTGAGCTGCGCGTTCTTCTGGTCGCCGCGCCAGTAGGCACCGGCGACGCGCATCAGCTTGAAAGCCTGCGGATCGAGCTTGCCGGTGCTGGGCAGGTGGGGGCCGCGGCACATGTCGAGCCAGTCGTCACCCGACCGATAGACCGTCAACTCCTCGCCTTCCGGCAGTTCGGCCGCCCACTCGGCCTTGAAGTTCTCGCCTTCGGCCTGCCACTTGTCGATCAGCTGCTGGCGGCTCCACACCTCGCGCGTCAATGGCTTGTCGGCGCGGATGATCTCGCGCATCTTTTCCTCGATCGCGGGCAGGTCGTCCATGCTGAACGGCTCACGCCCCGCGGGCGCCATGACATCGTAATAGAAACCGTCGTCGGTCGCGGGGCCGAAGGTGATCTGCGTGCCCGGCCACAACGCCTGGATCGCTTCGGCCAGCACGTGGGCATAGTCGTGCCGCGCGAGTTCCAGCGCGTCGGCCTCGTCCCGCGCGGTGACCAGTGCCAGCGCGGCATCGCCTTCGAACGCGCGATTGAGGTCGCGCAGCTCCCCATCCACCCGCGCGGCGAGCGCAGCCTTGGCCAGACCCGGCCCGATCGCGGCCGCGATATCTGCCGGGGTGCTGCCGCGCGGAACCTCGCGCACCGAACCATCGGGCAGGCTGATCTTCAGAAGTTCCGTCATCATGTCACCGTCTTGCTGTGGCTGCCGCTGTGGTGGCAACGCCCCGTTCGGGGCGCATTGGCACAGCTGCGCGCGCGCTTGAAGTGCGGCGTTGGTCTGGACAACGATTTCGGGAGGAACGCCGCACCGCCCGAAACCGGGCTGCGGCGGACGCGATTAACGCGCGACCTGCCGCCCCCGGGTGGGCCGGGTGGTGGTGGTAGTCGTGCGGATGGCAACGCCGTTCATGCGGCTGACATAGCGGGGCGGGGTCAACGCATCAACCCCGCGCCGTTCGGCGGCGCCGATCAATACATGTGCTGGCCGCCATTGATGCTCATGGTCGATCCGGTGACGAAGCCTGCGCCTTCGGAACAGAGGAAGGCAACGCCTCGGGCGATTTCATCCGCATGGCCCAGGCGGCCGACGGGGATCTTGGCGACGATCTTCTCCAGCACCGGGGCGGGGACGGCAGCGACCATGTCGGTGTCGATATATCCAGGTGCGATCGCGTTGACCGTCACCCCGAACTTCGCGCCTTCCTGGGCCAGCGCCTTGGTGAAGCCATGGATGCCGCTCTTGGCCGCGGCATAGTTGACCTGGCCGTATTGCCCGGCCTGCCCGTTGATCGAACCGATGTTGACGATCCGGCCCCAGCCGCGTTCGCGCATGCCGGGGAAGCACGCCTTGGCCATGTTGAAACAACCGCCCAGGTTGATCCGCATGACTTCGTTCCAGTCTTCCCAGCTCATCTTGTGGAGCGTGCCGTCGCGGGTGATACCGGCATTGTTGACCACGACATCGACCGGGCCGACTTCGCGCGCGATCGTGGTGCAGCCCGCAAGGCACGCATCGTGATCGCCCACATCCCAGCGGTAGGCGGCGATGCCGGTCTCTTCGGTAAAGGCCCTGGCCTTGGCCTCGTTGCCGGCATAGTTGGCGACGACCGTATAGCCATCGGCTTTCAGTCGCTCGCAAATGGCCCGCCCGATCCCGCGGGTACCCCCGGTAACGATGGCGACACGTCCCATATGATCCTCTCCGAATTGTTGGCGTTTTACGCTACGGCGGAGGGTAGGGGAGGTTGCAGACAAAACAAAGAAAAACCCCGCCGAAGCGGGGTTTCCTGAAATCGAATTCACGCCGTAGCGATCAGAAGCGGAACTGGGTCCCGACGTAGACCGCCTGACCGTCCTCCACCCCGTCGCCGAGCGGGGCGATACGGTCGCGTTCCTGCGACAGCCGCACACCGGCAGTGACGTCGAGATTGCGCGTCACGCGATAGGCGCCGCCGACATCGACGGTCTGTTCGCCCAGCCCTTCGAGCGTGCCGCGCGAACGGCCGCGCTGGATTTCGCTCTCGAGCGCGACGCGCGGCTGGAACCGGCTCAGCTTGTCGGCGCGCGTTTCGGCCGGCTTGAAATCGGCGAGGTCGGGCATGGCGATATCGCGCAGGCCAACGGTCGGCGCCGCCTGCTGCGGCTTGGCGAAGCTCTGATATCCGCGGGCCAGGCCGAGGTTGTAACGCGTGCCGGCAAGTGTCGATTCGTTGCGGCCCGTCCCCGGTTCACCCTGCAGGCTGGCCAGTGCCGAACGGACCGAGATGGCCCGGGCCGTCTGGTCGTCTACCCGAACCGCGACGGTGACCGTGCTGGCGCCCGCTCCGACCGATCCGGCAGGGGTGAAGCGCAAGGCCTTGCCCCGCGCGGCGATCCGTTCCTGCACCCGTCGGGCCAGTTCGGGATCGACATTGGCCGGGGTAAACGGTGCCATCGCGGCATCCGAAAGGCCAGGCATCGATTCGCCCAGGCCAACGAGCGCAAGGCCGGCGCTGGGCACGCCGAGCGCGGCCATGGCAAACAGCACCGGCGCGACGCGCCCGAAGCCTGCCTTGCCGAAAGACCGTGCCATTTTGCCCGCCTTGCCTTCCATCCCCTGGGTCCAACCACCAACGGCCTGAACCTGCCCTGACCGTATCGGTCGTATCATTCGAACACTCGAGTCGGCGACTCGGTCCCGATGTCGAGGAAAATTGATAGGATCGCGCCAAACGCTTGGCCAGCTTTTCCACAATGACGAGGACAGTCAGTTTTAAGGTGTTGCGCGCCGCACACATACCGCATGACGTTAAGGGCGAATTCACGCCGCCGCGCGGTATTGCAGGCGGCCGGCCGCCGCACTGCGCGCCAGCCTTGTCGGCGGCGCGGCGAAGGCTATAGAGACGGGCAAGACTGCCAGAAGGGATCAATCATCGCCATGACCGCCATGCCCAGCACTTTCCGCCCCGGACGGGCGATCGCGCGGACCATTCTTGCCGCCGGTGCATTTGCCGCGCTGGGCGCCTGCGCCAAGTCCGAACGGCCCCAGGCCGATCTCGCCGCCAGCCAGGTCACTACGATCGGCGTCAATTCCTACCTGTGGCGTGCCGCGCTGGAAGCAGTCAGCTTTGCTCCCCTGCTCCAGGCGGACAGCGCCGGCGGGGTGATCGTCACAGACTGGTACGCCAATCCCAGCAATCCGGGCGAGCGGGTGAAGCTGACCGTCTCGATCCTCGACCAGGATCTGCGGGCCGACGCGCTGCGCGTTGCCGCCAGCCGCCAGGTCAACCAAGCCGGCACCTGGGTCGATGCCCCGGTCCAGGCGGCCACGGTCCAGCGGCTGGAAGACATCATCCTGACCAAGGCGCGCGACCTGCGCCGCCAGGCCGTAGCCAGCTAAACCCACTTTCCCTAACGGGGGCACATGACTGATTCTCGTTTCGATCCGTCGGTGGCCGACGGACGCTGGCAGCGCGCGTGGGACGAAGCGCGCACCTTCGTGGCCGACAGCAATTCGGCCAAGCCCAAATCCTACGTGCTCGAAATGTTTCCCTACCCTTCGGGGCGGATCCACATCGGCCACGTGCGCAACTACACGATGGGCGACGTGCTGGCGCGCTACAAGCGGATGACCGGGCACGAGGTGCTCCACCCGATGGGCTGGGACGCTTTCGGCATGCCGGCCGAAAACGCGGCGATGGAAAAGGGCGTCCACCCGGGCGGCTGGACCCGCGACAACATCGCCAACATGAAGGCGCAGCTGAAGCGGATCGGCCTCGCGCTCGACTGGAGCCGCGAACTGGCGACGTGCGAGCCGGAATACTACGGCCACGAACAGGCGCTGTTCCTCGCCCTGTACGAAGCGGGTCTCGTCTATCGCAAGGAAAGCGAGGTCAACTGGGACCCGGTCGACATGACCGTGCTGGCCAACGAGCAGGTGATCGACGGCAAGGGCTGGCGTTCGGGCGCCGAGGTCGAGAAGCGCAAGCTCAACCAGTGGTTCCTGAAGATCACCCAGTTTGCCGAGGAACTGCTCGACGGGCTGGGCAAGCTCGACGACTGGCCGGACAAGGTCCGGCTGATGCAGGAAAACTGGATCGGCAAGTCGCAGGGGCTGGAATTCAGCTTCGCCCTGTCGAACGGCGACACCCTGCCCGTCTACACCACGCGGCCCGACACGATCTTCGGCGCGAGCTTCGTCGCAGTCGCGCCCGATCATCCGGTGGCACAGGCCGTTGCCGCGCAGAATTGCGACGCAGCCAGGTTCATCGAGCTGTGCAAGCGCGGCGGCACCACTGCGGCGGAGCTGGAAACGGCGGAAAAGCTGGGCTTCGACACCGGGATCGGCGCGCGCCATCCGTTCACCGGTGCGCACCTGCCGGTCTTTATCGCGAACTTCGTGCTGATGGATTACGGCACCGGCGCGATCATGGCGGTGCCTGGGCACGACCAGCGCGATTTCGAATTCGCGACCAAGTATGGCCTGCCGATCCCGCGGGTCGTTGCAGCCAGCGCCGATGAAGCGGACAAGCCCTTCGCCGGCGAGGCTGAATCGGGTGAAGGCGTGCTGGTCAATTCGGACTTCCTCGACGGCATGAGCGTGGAAGACGCGAAGCGCGAGGTTATTGCCCGCGCACAATCCGGCGGCTGGGGCCAGGGCAAGACCGTGTGGCGCCTGCGCGACTGGGGCGTTTCGCGCCAGCGTTACTGGGGCACGCCGATCCCCTTCATCCATTGCCAGGCCTGCGGCGTGGTGCCCGTGCCGAAGGACCAGTTGCCGGTCGTGCTGCCCGAGGATGTCGATTTCCAGACGCCGGGCAACCCGTTGCTGCGCCACCCGACCTGGAAGCATGTCGATTGCCCGCAGTGCGGCGGCAAGGCCGAACGGGAAACCGATACGCTCGATACCTTCGTCGATTCGTCGTGGTATTTCCTGCGCTTCGCCAGCCAGCCGGCCGACCGGCCATTCGATCCGGCGGAAGTCGCCAAGTGGCTGCCGGTTGAACAGTATATCGGCGGGATCGAACACGCGATCCTGCACCTGCTCTATGCCCGTTTCTGGACTCGCGCGCTCCAGCACATCGGGATGATCGACGTCGCGGAACCCTTCGCCAGCCTGTTCACGCAAGGGATGGTGACGCACGAAACCTATAGCCGGCAGGAAGGTGGGCGGACGGTCTATCTCTCGCCCGACGAGGTGGATCGCACCGGCACTGGCGCGACGCTCAAGGCCGATGGCGCGCCGGTCGAAATCGGCCGCGTCATCAAGATGTCGAAGTCGAAGAAGAACACCGTCGACCCTGACACGATCGTCGAACGATATGGTGCCGACGCGGTACGCTGGTTCATGCTGTCCGACAGCCCGCCCGAACGCGACCTGCCATGGTCGGAAGCCGGGATCGAAGGCTGCTGGCGTTTCGTCCAGCGGCTGTGGCGCCTGTTCGGGCAGATCGGCGAAGGCGGCGCGGGTGCCGATGCGACGAGCGACAAGGCGCTCGACCGCAAGGTCCACCAGACCGTCGCCGCGGTCGCTGCCGATATCGAGGCGTTGAGCTTCAACAAGGCGGTTGCGCGGATTTACGAACTGACCGGCGCCGTCGAGAAGGCTGCGCCTTCTGCCAGCCGATCGAACGCCATCCAGACGCTCATTCGGCTGGTTGCCCCGATGATGCCGCATCTGGCGGAAGAAGCCTGGGCGACGCAGCGCACGGGTCTGGTCGCTGATGCGCCGTGGCCCGACGTCGACCCGGCGCTGCTGGTCGAGGATGAGGTTACCATCGCCATCCAGCACATGGGCAAATTGCGCGATACGCTGACCGCGCCCAAGGGTGCCTCGAAGGAGGATCTGGAGGCGCTGGCGCTGGCTTCCGAGAACGTCCAGCGCTCGCTGGCGGGCGCGGCGGTGCGCAAGATCATTGTCGTGCCGGACAGATTGGTGAATATCGTCACCTGATGCGTTTCCTGGTCGCCCCGCTCGCCCTCCTCGTCGCCTCCTGCGGCCTGTCGCCGATGTACGCCGGCGGCGGTTCGGGCGCGGTCGCGCAAGGACTCGCCGCGATCGACGTGCCTGCGATCGAGGGGCGCGCCGGGTGGCTGGTGCGCAATGCGCTCAACGACCGGCTCGGCGCTGCGGGCGCTGCCAGCCCGCGCTATCGCCTCGACGTGCGGCTCGACGACCGGCTCGAAGGGCTGGGCGTGCTCAACGACGATACCATCGGCCGCGAACGGCGCACGCTGCGTGCACGCTACCAGTTGGTCGACCTCGCCACCGATGAAATCGTGCTCGACGCGACGGCCGGGGCGGATGCGGGCATCGACGTCGTCAGCAGTGAATATGCCACCATCGCCGCCGAACAGACCGCGCTCGAAAACCTCGCGCGCGAAGTGGCCGACCGCATGGTCATGCAGATCTCGCTGACCTTGCGCGAAGGGCCGTGAAGGCCACCCAGCGCGACTTTGCTCAGGCGGCCCGCCGCGCTGCGGCGCAGGCGCGCGTGTTCTTCTTCTGCGGTCCGGACGAAGCCGGGGCCGCCGCTGCCGCGCAGAAAATGGTTACCATGCTGCCCGACGCGGGCGAGCGGGTCGAGCTGTCGGGCGCCGACTTGCGCAAGGATCCAGTGCTGCTGGGTGACGAGGCCCGCTCAACCTCGCTGTTCGGTGGCAGCCGCCATATCTGGGTCCGCGCCAATGGTGACGAGGCGCTCGATGCGATCGGCAATCACCTCATGGGCCATGGCGATGCGTGCCCCGTCCTGATCGTTGCCACCGGGGCGACCGACAAGTCACGCACCGCCAAGCTGCTGGAGAAGCGCGACGATGCGCTGGTGGCCATGTTCTGGCCGCCCGAACTGCGCGACGTGACACAGAGCGTGCGCGCGATGGGCGATGCGGCGGGCCTGCGCCTGAACGGCGACCTGGCCGAACGGATCGCGCGCGGCGCCGGGCTCGACGTGCGACTGGCACAGAGCGAGGTGAGCAAGCTGGCGCTCTATCTCGACGCCTCGCCTGAAGCGCCGAAGAACGCCGATGCCGCCGCCCTTGCCGAGATTGGCGCAGCGACAGAGGAAGACGGCTTCATGCCGATCGTCAACGCGGTACTATCGGGCGACCGGCCCAAGCTGGCGGGCGAATTCGCGCGGCTGCGCGAACTGGCGCTCAACCCGGTCGGCCTGCTGCTGGCATTCGAGCGGCGCGCGGCGCAGCTCGCCCAGCTGGCCGCGCGGCTGGGCCGCGGCGGTGACGTGCATGGTTTTCTGAAGGGCGAGGAACGCGCCCGGCGCGTGTTCTTCAAGGACGTGCGCGATCTGGAAGCGCAACTGACCAGATGGCGCGGCGAGCCGCTCGAACGCCTGATCGTCAACCTTGCCGCGCTGCATCGCAGCCTGCTCGCCAACAGCCAGGCGAGCGAGGTGCTGCTGGCGCAGGGGCTGACCGACATCGCCCGACAGGCGGCCCGCCAACGAAGAAATTGAGGCTCCGTCTGCGGCACCGGCCTACGAAGCTGACAGAAATCAGTTATCCGGGACCGAGAACGTACCCGTAACTCGCCCGCTGCCGGTGTTCGATACCTCGCCGGTGACCGAGGACGATCCCGATGCGCGGCCATCGACGCTCGAAACGCCGGTGGTGAGGTCGATCACCAGCCGCCCGCCGTTCAGCGTATCGCCGCCCCGGCGCAGGCGCACGTTCCCGGCCATGGTGATGATCCGGCGATTGAAATCGTAAACCGCGACATCGCCGCTCGCCGCCTCGTTCCCGCGCGTCACCTGGACCCCGCCGGTCGCGGTGATGCGCTGGATCGAGAGGCGCCCAGCATCCGAATAATTGACCAGCGTGCGCGCGGAACGGACCCGGAGGCCGGCTTGGGTAATATCGACATTGCCTGACAGGATGACGCGGTTCTGCCGATCCTGCAGCTCGATCCGGTCGGCCGCATAGGATACCGGCGCGTTGGAATTGTGCCCGGCTATCGCCTGGGCATGGCCTTGCATCCCGGCGAACAGCGCCAGCGTCCCGGCAAATCCGGCCAGGGCCCACTTCCCCGCCTGTTTCGGGGCAAAATGCTTCAGGTGGCGGTTCATTGCGGCATCCTCAGTCTGCCCGGCACCATGCGCAGGCGCGCGTTGCCGTCAAGCACGATGGTACGTTCGGCCAGATCGGCCTCGAGTCGGTCGGCAGAGAATGTCCCTGCCGGAATGGCCCCACTGACCCCGCCCGCGCCGACCATGCGGCGTTCGTTGAGGTCGATCGAAACCCCGCGCGCGACCATGTCGTAACCGTCGGCGGCGGTCAGCCGCACGGGGCCGAACACCCGCACGACTTCGTCTTCCAGGCTATAGGCGCCCGCTTCCGCCCCCAGCCGGGCCGGCCCGTCGTTGAGGAGGATGCGGGCGACGAGATCGTTCATCCGCACGATGCCCTCGGCGCTCGATCGCTGCACCGCTTCGCCCGCGGTCAGCGAGAACGGGCGTCCGCGGTTGTCCTGTCCCCGGTACATCGCATTGTCGACCGACAGGCGCTGGTCGATCACCGCGACCTTGTTGCGGTCGAGAAGGAAGCTGACTTCGCCGCGCGGGCTGAGCGGGGTAATGATCATCAGCGCCGCGATGACGCCAACCGCCATTGGCAACGCCTTGCCCAGGAAGGCGACCAGCCGGTCGTGGCTGCCGCCGGGCGCGGCAAAGTGCTGCCGCGCGCTGCGCAGTTCCTTGGCTTCGTCGGTCTCGATGCGGCGGTGGATGACCATGCCCGCGGGGCTAGCCCGGCCCTCCTTACATGTGGCTGAAGATGTCGTGCTCGGCCCAGCCGGCAAGGTCGAGCCGCGCGCGGGTGGGCAGGAAGTCGAAACACGCCTGCGCGATCCCGGTCCGCCCCTCGCGCGCGAGCCGGGTGACCAGCACCTCGTGCAGACGGTGGAGATAGCGCACGTCGCTGGCGGCGTAATCGCGCTGCGCCTCGTTGATTTCGGGCGCGCCCCAGTCGCTCGACTGCTGCTGCTTCGACAGCGTCGCACCCAGCAGTTCCTCGACCAGGTTTTTCAGGCCGTGGCGATCGGTGTAGGTGCGCGTCAGCTTGCTCGCGATCTTGGTGCAGAACACCGGCGCGGCCATCACGCCGAGGTAGTGTTCCAGCGCGGCCAGATCGAAGCGGGCGAAGTGAAACAGCTTGAGCCGCGCCGGATCGGCCAGCACCGCCTTCAGATTGGGCGCGGAATAGGTGCTGCCGACGCCGAAGCGAACAAGGTGCTCGTCCCCGCGTCCGTCGCTGATCTGGACCAGGCAGAGCCGGTCGCGCGCAGTGACGAGGCCCATGGTTTCGGTATCGACCGCGACCGGGCCATCCGCCAGCACGCCGACGGGGAGGTCTTCTTCGTGAAAATGAACTGCCATAGGCCCCGGCCCTTAGGCGCATTGGGGATGGAGGGAAAGGCTTGCTGGCAGGGCAGCGCGCCGCGCGGTATCGCCGCGGCGATGAACGAGACGATCCCCCCGAGCTGGCGCGCAGTACTCGAACCGGTGCTCGCCTTGCCCGACACGCGGCGGCTGGGCGGATGGCTGCGCGCGGAAGAAGAAGAAGCAGGCAGGACCATCTATCCCCCCGCCGGGCAGCGGCTCGCCGCACTGGAGCGCACGCCGCCGGACGCCGTGAAAGTGGTGATCCTTGGACAGGATCCCTATCATGGCCCCGGCCAGGCGATGGGGCTGTCGTTCTCGGTCCCTCGGGGCGTGCGCCCCCCGCCGAGCCTGACCAACATCTACAAGGAACTGGCAAGCGACCTCGGCATCGAACGCCCGGATCACGGTGACCTGACCAGCTGGGCGCAACAAGGCGTGCTGCTGCTCAACAATTCGCTGACGGTGGAGGCGGGGCAGGCCGGCAGCCATGCCGGACGCGGCTGGGACGCGGTTACCGATGCCTGCGTGCGGGCTGTGGCGGAGCGGGATGTGCCGAGCGTGTTCATGCTGTGGGGCAGCCATGCCCAGAATAAAGCCTCCCGCATCCCCGCCATCGGGTCCGGCCGCCATCTGGTGCTCGCCAGCGCGCATCCCAGCCCGCTGTCGGCACACCGCGGCTTTTTCGGCTCCCGCCCGTTCAGCCAGGCCAATGCCTTTCTCGAAGCGAACGGCCGCAGACCCATAGACTGGCGGCTCTGATCGGGCGTGCTGACCCATTTCGGGACATTTTAAAGTTAATTTCTGCAGGGGGTTGCCTAACGATCAGTTAACGTAGCACTAAGGGGCATAAGGCGTAATAGGCGATTCGCCACGGATCAGATGCCTGGACCACGCCGCATTACAGGTCGCAATCACTGGTTTGGGGTTCGCTCGTCGGCTGTTCCGGCAGGCAGTTCCAGTCGAACGTGGGAGACTTTTAATGGGCAAGAAAGTATTCGCCGCTGTTGCCGCTCTGGCTGCATTTGGATTGCCGGCAACCGCACAGGCAGCCAATCTGATTACCAATGGCAGTTTCGAAGACGGCACAGGCAAACCCCCGGCGGGCGGCTTTGTGTCGTTGCCGAGTGGCAGTACGGCCATCACGGGCTGGACGGTCGGGAACAATGGTATCGATTGGATCGATGATGGCTATTGGGAGGCATCCGATGGTCAGTTCAGCCTCGACCTGTCGCGCCTATCCGCCGGCAGCATCGCGCAAACTTTCGCGACTATCGTAGGTGCCCTCTACACGGTCACATTCGATCTGGCCGGCAACCCGGACGGGCCTAATGAGACCAAGGTTCAGGTTACCTCGGTCAATGGACCTCCGTTCCAGGAACTGTTCTTCTTCAACGTTGGCCCAGGCAACACCCGCCAGAACATGGGTTGGCAAACGAAGAGCTTCTCGTTCACTGCCAATTCGACCCAGTCTACGCTGACATTCGGCAGCGCGACCAACACGCCGTTCGGGCCCGCGATCGACAATGTGTCGGTCCAGGCCGTTCCGGAACCCGGCACTTGGCTGATGATGATCGTCGGCTTCGGTCTCCTGGGCGGAATGCTGCGTAGCCGCCGGCGCGCTGCAATCGCTCCGGGCCGGGTGAACTTCGCTTTCTAGACTTTCGGTTGGAACCGAAATGCGCCCGCTGGCTTCGGTCGGCGGGCGTTTTGTCGTGCGGTGATGCCGCAGCGATTATCGATCAGTTGCGCTGGAACGTGGCGCGATAGTGATCGGGATAAAGGCGGCGAAGCGCAGCGACCTTGGGCGCGTCCCAGCGCACGATGTATCCGTGGCGCGGGTTCTTGTGCATGAAATCCTGATGGTAGGTTTCAGCCGGGTAGAACTTGCGGTGGCTCTCTATCCGGGTCACGATCGGCCGCGACCACACGCCAGACCCCTGCATCTGCTTGAGGTAGGCAGCCGCCACGGCGCGCTGCTCGGCACCGATCGGCACCAGCGCCGCGCGATAATGCGCGCCGATGTCCGGCCCCTGGCGGTTGCGCAGGGTGGGATCGGCGATGACCGAAAAGAAGATACGCAGGAGTTCGTCGTACCGCACGACAGACGGATCGTAGACGACGCGCACCGCCTCAGCGTGCTGGGTGCTGCCGGACGATACCGTATCGTAATCGGCCGTCGCCTCGCTGCCGCCGTGGTAACCGGAAACCGCGCTCGACACGCCGTTCACGTGGCTGAAAACACCCTCGACGCCCCAGAAGCAACCGCCTGCGAAAATCGCAACCTTGCGGCCGGGCACTTCCTTGGCGATCCGCTTCGCAGCAGGGGCCGAAACCGGCTCCTCCGCAGCGTGGGCGACCGGCTGGCAGGCGGCAAGCGCCAACGCCGCGGCTGCGGCGATCAGCGCCGCACCGCGGGTCACTTGATGGTGGCGGCCTGCGCGGCCGGAACGACTTGCTGCCATAGATCCGGGCCCATTTGCGCCATGACTATAAGTCCGCCGATCAAAAATCCGATGGCGAAATTGCGCGTGAGGTCTGTCTTGAGGATCTTCATGGCGATTCTGCTTGTTCTGCGTGTCTCTTGCCACGGGACTACCGGGCGCGCAGTTTCCGCCCCCTGAATGGGTAGTCGGGTGCCGTTCATCAAGGAAAGCGCGGCCGGATCGCGGGTAGATTAGCTTTCAGCCGGACCAGCAGCGCAATCTGGTGGTCAGTGGCGGAAGTGCCGCATCCCGGTGAATACCATCGCGAGGCCTGCCTCGTTCGCGGCTGCGATCACCTCGTAATCGCGAATGGAGCCGCCGGGCTGGATCACCGCCGTCGCCCCCGCTTCCGCCGCGGCGAGAAGCCCGTCGGCGAAGGGGAAAAAGGCGTCGGAGGCGACTGCGCTGCCAAGTGTGCGCGGCCCGGCCCAGCCGTATTTCTCCGCCGCTTCGGCTGCCTTCATCGCGGCGATGCGCGACGAATCGCGCCGGTTCATCTGGCCTGCGCCGATCCCGGCGGTGGCGCCATCCTTGGCATAGACGATCGCATTGGACTTGACGTGACGGGCGACGGTCCAGGCGAACAGGCAGTCCTGCAGTTCCTGCGGCGTGGGTGCGCGTTCGGTAACGACCTTGAGATCCGCCTCGCCAATCGCGCCATTGTCGCGGCTCTGAACCAGCAGGCCGCCGGTGATCGGCTTGACCGCCAGCCCGCCGCGGCGCGGATCGGGCAGGTCGCCGGTCACCAGCAGGCGCAGGTTCTTCTTGCGAGCAAAGGCTTCGCGCGCGGCGTCGCTCACCGACGGCGCAATCACGACCTCGGTAAAGATATCGCAGATCGCCTCGGCCGTCGGCCCGTCGAGTTTGGTGTTGACGCACACGATGCCGCCGAATGCCGAAACGCTGTCGCACGCGAGTGCCTGTTCCCACGCCTCCAGCAAGCTGCCGCGCTGGGCAACGCCGCAAGGGTTCGCGTGCTTGACGATCACCACCGCCGGGTCCTGACCGCGAAACTCCGCCGCCAGTTCGAGCGCGGCATCGGCGTCGTTGTAATTGTTGTATGACAGCTCCTTGCCCTGCAGCTGCTCTGCCTGCGCGATCCCCCGCCCGTGGGGGCCGGAAGGCGTGTAAAGCGCGGCTTGCTGGTGCGGGTTCTCGCCGTACCGCAGCACGGTGGGAGCGACGCCGTTGATGGCAAGAAAATCGGGGAACAGCTGCTGCTGGTCGGCAAAGGCGAACCACTGGCTGATCATCGAATCGTAAGCGGCAGTCGCGGCAAAGGCCTTGGCCGCCAGCTTGCGCCGGAAATCGAGCGAGGTCGCACCGTCCTGCGCATCGATTTCCGCCAGCAGCGGAGCATAATCCGCCGGATCGGTAACGATGGCGACGAAAGCATGGTTCTTCGCCGCCGAGCGAACCATGCTCGGCCCGCCGATGTCGATGTTCTCGATGATCTCGGGACGCTCCGCGCCGCGCATCACGGTCGCTTCGAACGGGTAGAGATTGACCACGACGAGGTCGATCGCGCCAATGCCATGGTCCGCCATTGCCGCCGCGTGCTCGGCATTGTCGCGCACGGCGAGCAGACCGCCATGGACCTTGGGGTGCAGCGTCTTGACGCGGCCATCCATCATCTCGGGAAAACCGGTGAGGTCGGAAATGTCACGGACGGCAAGACCCGCATCGCGCAGCGCCTTGGCGGTGCCGCCGGTCGAAACCAGCTCCACCCCGCGCGCGGCCAGCGCCTGGCCCAGTTCCACCAATCCGGTCTTGTCGGACACCGAAAGCAGTGCCCGCCCGATCTTCACCTCAGTCACGATTTTTATCCCATTTTCTTGAACAGCCAGGAGAACGTTCCCCCGCTGCGCGGCGCCAGCCCTTCGATCACCAGCTGCTGTATCGGCTGCGGGCGGCCCTGGCCATCGACCCACATGCTTTCCTCGACCGCGAGCTTCGCGGCATTGGCATCGCCCGCCATGCGGAACTGCCAATAGCTGCCGTCGGGCAGGGCGAGGCCCGCGCCCTTGCCATCTTCCGACAGGCCAAGTTCCACCCCCGGGCCGATGTGGAAGCGGATGGCATAGCCGACCTTGCCCCGCTTGCCCTTGCGATTGGCGGGCACCAGCAGGTCTTCGCCGCGAAGTTCGCTGCCATCATCGCGCATGATCAGGATGCGGCGGTGGATCAGGTTGTAACGCGCGGCATAGCCATCGTGGCTCGCCTCCAGCCGTGTCGCCTTGCTGCCTGCAAGGTCGAGCGCGCGGCGATCGATCTCGACCTCATCGACGCCCGCGCCAAGCTTGCCGTTGATCAGCACGGCGGTGGAATTGGCATTGTCGAGCACCAGCGTGGAATGCGCGGCCGTCGCACGGAGCCCCTGTTCGATCCGCGCAGGGACCTGGCCGCCAGCGGTGGCGGCACCGCCGCAATTGACCACGATCCGCTGGCCGCGCGCGGAAAATTCGAATGCCAGCGTCGAAGCGCAGCCCCAGCGGGCATGGCGCGCAGGCGGCGGCGGTGCGGCATCGAACATCAGCACCGACTTGCCGCCCGCGACCCGTTGATAGCCCCACTGGCGCACATCGCGCAGGGGCCGCGCCCGCACCCCGCTTGCATCGACCAGGGCCGCGAGCCGCGCTGCATCGACCGCGGCGCTGCCCTGCCATGAACCGAGCCCGCCATCGCCATGTTGCAGCGCGAGCAGCGGCGGCACCAGCAGCTGCAGCATCGCGACCAGCGCCGCCGGTATCTCGCGTCCTGCCGCGCGGTAACAGGCGGCCAGATCGACCAGCAGCTCGATCGCCTCCATCTGCGCGTGCGGACTGCGCGACAGCACCCCGCCATCGTCGGCCACCAGCTCACCGAGCGCGCGCACCAGCCCCGCTTCGCCATAAAGGCGGCGCGGCTTGCCATCGGGCAGCAACAGCCCTGCAGCGACGATCCCGCACCAGCCCGCGACTTCGCCCAACCGGTCCTGCCCCTTGCCGACATTGCGATCGAGCCAGCGCGCGGTCATGCCGATCGCGCTGAGTACGCGCGGGCGCAGCTTGGGATTGGCACCTGAGAGAATCAGCGGTGCGTGGACCAGCCATGCGAGCAGTCGCTGGCCGACATGCTCGACGTTCCAGGCAGGCGCCTTCACCGGCTTGGGATTGGCGGCGAGCCATGCGCCCATTACTCGTTCCGCCGTGGGCACGCATTGTTCGCGCGGCGCGCTTTCCGCCAGGTCGCGCAACCAGGCGAAGCCGTGGACCATACGCTCGAACGGCGGGGTCAGGCGCGCGGCGGGGGCAAAATCCATCTGAGCGATCGGCGCCTTGACCCCGTGGACCAGGAAATGACCTGCGCGAAGGGCAATGCCCGCGGCACGGTCGCCAGTGAGGGGGCTTTCGACCGTCGCCAGCAGCCGCAGCTTGGCGGGCTTGCCGAGCGGTGCGGCGAGCGTCGAGCCAGGCACTCCCAACCGGTAAGCGAACCGGATCAAACGCTCCCCAGGCCCGAGCGCGGGCGGGGCGAAGTCGGCCAGCGCCAGGGCACGCCCAGGTTCCAGCACCTCGCCTTCGGGGACGGCGGCCAATGCGGCGAACGGTTCCGGCGCACCATCGCCCATCGGCAGTGCAGGGGCGCCATTGTCGGCGATCCGCGGCTCTGGGGCTCTGGCGCGGGTCGCCGTGTCGGTCATCGTTCCTCGCCCCTCAGCGCGGCGATGTTGCTCGCATAAAGTTCAGGGCCACCCCGGAACGTGGCGGAACCCGCGACCAGCACGTCCGCCCCTGCATCGATGCACAGGGGCGCGGTTCGCGCATCGACCCCGCCATCGACCTGCAGGTGGATCGGCTTGCCAACGGCGTCGATCTGCCGCCGCACCGCCTCTATCTTGCGCAGCTGGCTGTCGATGAAGCTCTGCCCGCCGAAGCCGGGATTGACGCTCATGACCAGCACCAGATCGACCAGGTCGAGCAGGTAGTCGAGCATCTTGGCCGGGGTGCCGGGATTGAGCACGACGCCCGCTTTTTTGCCCAGCGCGCCGATTGCCTGCAGCGTGCGGTGGATATGCGGCCCCGCCTCGGGATGCACGGTGATGATGTCCGCTCCGGCCTCGGCAAAGGCTTCGAGGTAGGGGTCGATCGGCGCGATCATCAGGTGGACGTCAAACGGCTTGGCCGTGTGCGGCCGCAGCGCCTTGACCACGGCCGGACCGATAGTGATGTTGGGCACGTAATGGCCGTCCATCACATCAATATGGACCCAGTCCGCCCCGGCCGCGTCGATCGCGCGCACCTCTTCGCCCAGCCGCGCGAAGTCGGCCGACAGGATCGAAGGAGCAATCAAGGGTCGCGGCATTTCGTGACACGCCTGACAAGGGAATACCCGATTGGCCTAGAAGCGCCTCCGGCAGGCCACAAGCGCAAAGGGGACGCTTTTCCACATCGTCCCGCACCAGAACACCTGGCGCTGAAAAAGGGCAATTCAGCGCAAATTCAGGGCCGAGCGGGCATTTGGCCCGTCGTACAGGACATCGGCCCGGCTTGGCCGACCCGGCAGCCCGCGTGGCGACAGGCCCGCGCCATGGGCGCATTCTCATGCGAGGATAGAACATTGAGCAAAAGCATACGCTTCGCCGCGATCACTCTTGCCACCGGCGCACTGGCCGTGGGCGGCGTGGCGCAGGCGCAGTACAACCGCGAGATCGCGCACAATCCGGCAGCCTGCAATTCGGGCGGCCCGGCGATCAAGGTGACCGTCAACGGTATCAAGTCCGGCGGCGGGACGATGCGGGTGCAAAGCTATTACGGCACGCGTGCGGATTGGCTGGTCAAGGGCAAATGGCTGACGCGCGTGGAGGCCCCGGCCCGCGCGGGCAGCATGACTTTCTGCCTGCCGGTATCGCGCGCGGGCACGTATGCGGTGGCGGTGCGCCACGACCTCAATGGCAATGGCAAGACCGACCTGCGCGAAGATGGCGGGGCGATGTCCAACAACCCCAGCATCAACGTCTTCAACCTGGGCAAGCCGAGCTATACCAAGACTGCCTTCACGGTCGGATCGGGCGTGACGCCGATCTCGGTCACCATGCGCTACTGGTAACCGGACTCAACCTTTCCGCGCGCGCCATACCCTGGCCATCACGCCCGGCGCGGCGAGCAGCGGGTGCCGCTCGCGCCAGGGCGTAACCTCGACCGCGACACCCGTGTGGCGCTCGATCTTCCACGCGGCATAGCGGGCCGCGCCTTCGAACGTGGTGGTCGCCTTGACCAGCCGCAACAGGTTGAGCGGCTTGCCCAGCCGGCGGCGCGATGACCACCAGCGAAGGATGCGCGCGCGCTCCGTTTCAGAGAGGCGGGGTGACAGCATCTCCCCGTCGCGCGCCACGTCAATTCCGTCAGCTTCCAGCGCCAATGGCAGCAGCCCGTCGAAATGCGTGGCGTTGACCTCGAGAATGGAGTTCTCGCGTCCCGGCTTCTCGACCCGGAATTCGGCCTGGTAAGTGGCGCGAAACAGGGCCCGCCAGTAATCCTGTGCCGTCCCGCGCTCCGGCCCCAGCGCCGCTGCCAACCGCGCCGCCGTGCGCGCTGCCTGCGCCAGAGCAGCCGTCACACGCGGGCGGACTTGGCCATCGGCTTGCCACACCAGCGCGCTCGGCTGGACGAAGCGGGTCCAGATGGTCGTATCGCGGCTGTCCCCCCGGCACGCCCGCTCGAACGTTGCCAGAGCCATTGTCGCAACCTTGGCCCGCAGCACCGTGCCGCCGGTTTCCCATTCGTGATAGCTGACCCGGGGCCAGATCCGCTCCACCTGTTCGCCCGGCAGGAGGAGGTAGAAATCGAGCACGCCTTCCAGCTCGCCGGTGCGCAGGTTGGAACCGTAGAACAGCGCCGCTTGCGCCCCTGCCGCGCGTGCCAGCCGCTCGGCGAAGGCGGCGACCTCGGGCCGTACCGGCGCTGCGAGCCGCTGCGCGATCCGTTGGTCCAGCGCATTCATGGGATGACGAACGAGAGTTCAGGACCGTTTTCGACCAGAAACCGGCCGGCTGGAAACGCCTCTCCATCGAGGATGAACTCGTCCTCGATCGACAGGGCGAAACTGTCGACCGCACGGAAATGCACCCCGGCGCGCTCCAGCCAGTCAGGATGCCAGCCTGCCACGATCGCCGGCATGGCGGCGAGCAGCCGGCGCCGCGGCCGATCGAGCACGGCCAGCTTCAACCCGTGCCGGTGCGGCCCGAAAATCCTGAGGCCGAGGGGGAAGCGTTCGAGAGTCGAGGCAAGCATGATCCCGCGCCGGCCATCGTAACCGAAACCGGCATGCGGCAGCGGGGTCCGCTCAGCACCCAGGCGAATGTCCATCGCCGCACCGCGCCGCCAAGGATTGCGGTCGGTTCCGAACAGCGCCTGCAGGACGCCCCAGGCGGCGGTGACGCCGACGGCAAGTGAATCGAACGCGCCCATCTTGTGCGCATCCTGCCCTGCACGGATCCCGGTGGCGTAACCGCCTGCGCCCAGAATGAACCCGAGCATAGGTTCCGCCGCGCCATCCAGAGATGCGATTCGCAGGGGACGCCGCAACACGCGACGGTTCGCGGGGAAGGCCGCGATCGCATCAGCCAGGTTCCAGCCCGTAGGCGCGCCGAGATCGACGTTGAGCGCATTGGTCTTGCCCTTGGGCAGCACGGCCAGCGCCGGCCAGTGATCGCCGAACACGCTTTGCCCGGCGGTCAGCACGTCGCGCACCGTCCCGTCCCCGCCATTGATGACGAGAAAATTCACGCCCTTGTCGGCAAATTCGCGCAGCGCCGTGACGATCGCATCGCGCCCGCGTGGCAGAGCGACGTGGACGTTGGGCCGCGTCGCGATCTCCAGGTCGCGGCCCTGGTTGCGGTGGCTGCGCGGATTGTAGATTACGCCCACGACCGGCTCCGCGCCCGGTTGCAGGCGCGCGCCACCGGCCACGGTCGGGCGAAGCTGGGGATCGATCGGGCCGGTCATGCCACCATCGCCCTTAGCCGCGCGTCTGCCCCGGTCCCACTTTTTTCTGATTACTGGCCGCGGCGATGGGTTAGATGTGTACCATGCTTCACCCTGACCTGCTCGAATCCGCCCGCGCGCTCAGCGATCGCATCGTGGCCCTGCGCCGCGCCATCCACGCAGAACCGGAACTGGGGCTGCACACTCCACTGACGATGGCCAAGGTGCGCGCCGCGCTGGCGCACTTGCCGCTCGAATGGCGCGAAGGCACATCGACCACAGGACAGGTGGCGGTCCTGAGAGGGGCGCAGGCCGGGCCGCGCGTACTGCTGCGCGGCGACATGGATGCTCTGCCGATGGACGAGGCGACCGGGCTCGATTTCGCCTCGACCATACCCGGGCGGATGCACGCCTGCGGCCACGATACGCACACCGCGATGCTGGCCGGCGCCGCCGAACTGCTCGCCGCCCGGCGCGGCGAAATCGCAGGCGAGGTAATGTTCATGTTCCAGCCGGGGGAGGAGGGGCATCACGGCGCCCGCTTCATGATCGACGACGGGCTGCTGGGCGGAGACAGTCACGGGCCGCTGCCCCAGGCCGCCTTTGCCCTGCACATCATGCCCAATGCACCGCATGGGGTGATCGGCGGCAAACCCGGCCCGTTGATGGCCGCGGCCGACCAGTTCGACATCGTGGTCAGGGGGCGCGGCGGCCATGCTTCCATGCCGCACGACACCCGCGATCCGGTCCCCGCTGCTTGCGCGATCGTGACGGCAGTCCAAGCGATGGTCACGCGCCGGTTCAACGCTGCCGACGCGGTGATCGCGACCGTGACCCAGCTTGCCGCCGGAACCGCGCACAACGTGATCGCCGACCATGCCACGTTGCGCGGCACCTTGCGCAGCCTGTCGCCCCATCACCGCGCCCAGCTTCACACGCTGCTGCGCGAGGTAGCGAGCGGCACGGCCATGGCGCATGGGGTCGAGGCCGAGGTTACGATCACCCAGGGCTTCCCGGTCACGATCTGCGACCCGCGCGCGGTCGACCTCGGGCGGGCGGTCGTCACCGATGCTTTGGGTGAGGCAGCCTGGCGCGAATTGCCCGCCCCGATCATGGGGGCGGAAGATTTCGCCTATGTCCTCGAGAAAGTGCCGGGGGCGATGTTCTTCCTGGGCGTCGCGCGCGAAGGGGAGGACTGGCGCCAGTGCTGTGCCATCCATTCCCCCCGTATGCATGTCGACGAAAGCGCCCTGCCCCACGGTACCGCCGTTCTGGCCGGCTGTGCTTTGCGCTTCCTCGAGCGCGGCTTCGGGTAGGTTTACGTCGCGATTCAAAACCGGTTACGCTCGGCGCCGGAGCCGGACGGGAAACGATTCGGCTGCCCGGAGAGGACGCCGATGACCGATACCGAACGCTATCACCCCACATATGGCGCTGCGCTGGCCGCGCACGCTGCCGCACGGCCCGACCAGCCGGCGCTTCGGTTTGGCGACCGGGTGACGCGCTATGCCGATTACGATCGGCACGCCACGCAGATCGCCAACGGTCTTGCCGCGATGGGGCTCAAGCCGGGGGACCGGGTCGCCTATTTCGGCAAGAACAGCGATCTGGCGGTCGAGCTGACGCTGGGTGCGGCGCGCGCGGGCGTGGTGTTCATCCCCATCATCTGGCGCCTCGCCCCGGCAGAAGTCGCTTTCATCATGGCCGATTCGGGCGCGGCGGTTCTGTTCCGTGAGGACGCGTTTGCCACCGTCACCTTCGATGGTCCGATCGTGTCGATGGAGCGGGAATTTACTGCCTGGCGCGATGCCCAGCCCGATACGCAGGTGGGCGCGCAAGTCGGCCCGCACGATCCGCTGCTCCAGCTCTATACCTCGGGCACCACGGGGCTGCCGAAGGGCGTCGTGCTGAGCCACCACAACGGCACGCACCTGCGCCCATTGATGCGCGAACACGGCATCTACTGGTACTGCGCCGATCCGGGCGACAGCGTGATCCTGGCCATGCCTTATGGCCACATTGCCGGGGTCGGTACGGCGCTGGGCGCAGTACTGGGCGGGCAGGAACTGCTGATCCACCGCGAATTCGACCCTGCGCTGCTGATCGCCGATGTCGAACGGTACCGGGTCAAATGGCTGTTCCTCGTCCCCGCCGCGATCCGTTTGCTGCTGGCCCATCCGGCAGCCGAAGGGGCCGATTTTTCCAGCGTGAAGGGGCTGACCTACGGCGCCAGCCCGATCCCGCTCGACCTGTTGAAGCAGGGGGTGGAGCGGCTGCGCTGCGATTTCGCCCAGCTTTACGGCCTGACCGAAACGTTCGGCACGGTCGTCAGCCTGCCGCCCGACGATCATCGGCCCGAGAATATCGCCGGGCGCGAGCAGGTGATGAAATCGGCCGGCAAGGCGCTGCCCGGCACCGAAATCGCGATCCTCGACGCCGATCTCCAGCCGCTGCCGCCCGGCGAAGTGGGTGAGGTCGCGATCCGCGGCGACAGCGTAATGCTGGGGTACTGGAACCGGCCGGAAGAAAACGCCAAGGCGATGATCGAAGGCGGCTGGTTCCGCACCGGGGACGCCGGTTTCCTCGATCGGGAAGGCTATCTGTTCATCCAGGACCGGATCAAGGACATGATCATTTCGGGCGGCGAGAACATCTACCCGGCCGAGGTCGAAAGTGCAGTGTTCGGCCATCCCGACATCGCGGACGTCGCAATCATCGGCGTGCCGGATGAAACCTGGGGCGAGGCGGTAAAGGCCGTCGTCGTGCCGCGCCCGGGCAGCGATCTGGACGAGGCGGGCGTCATCGCCTTCGCGCGCGAACGGATCGCCGGGTTCAAGTGCCCCAAGTCGGTCGATTTCGTCGACATGTTGCCGCGTAATCCATCGGGCAAGATCCTGCGCCGCGAACTGCGCGCGCCGTACTGGCAGGGCAAGGAACGGCAGGTGAACTGAGGCAGGCGGGCAGCAAGGCCCGGCTCAGTGAAAGTCGCGCGAGCCCGGCAGGATGCGGACATTGCGCGGGTGGTGGGCCTGGTTCACCGGGCGGGCGACCTCGTCAGGCCGACTGAGCTGCGGGGATGGCGGTTCCTCGGCCAGCAGGCCCAGCAGGTCGGTGCGATCGTCCACCCGGCTGGCCATCAGGTGGACCACGCCTTCGCGGCTACGCTGCACTTCGCCCGATACGACCATCAGCCGCGACGCCATTACCGCGCGGCGGAACTGTTCGAACAGGCTGGCCCACAGCAGCACGTTGGTAACGCCCGTCTCGTCCTCGATCGTGATGAAGATGGCGTTGCCCTTGCCCGGCCGCTGGCGCACCAGCACCACGCCGCCGGTGCTGACCCGGGCGCCGGCCTTGGCCGCGCTGGTTTCGGCACACGACAGCACCCCTTCGGCGCGTAGTACGGGGCGGATGAAGGTCATCGGGTGATCCTTCAGCGACAGGCGCACGCTCTGGTAATCGGCGGCGACTTCCTCGCTCTTGGGCATTTCGGGGAGCTGGACGGCAGGCTCCTCGCCCAGCTGGCGGGCGCGCGCGGCGGCAAACAGGGGCAGTTCGCCCGCCGGGGTCCGCCGCGCTTCCCAGATCGCCTCGCGCCGGGGCAGGCCGAGCGATCCGAATGCGTCCGCATCGGCCAGCAGACGCAGCCCGGCCGAAGGCAGCCCGGCGCGGCGGGCCAGCATCTCCAGCGAACCGAAGGCGCCTTCCTCCGCCCGCGCCGCGGCCAGTGCACGGGCCCAATCCTGGCGAAAACCGTCGATCTGGCGCAGGCCCAGCCGCAGCGACAGGCGGCCCGCGCCATCCGGCTCCATGATCGAATCCCAGTGGCTGTGATTGACGTCGATCGGCCGCACTTCGACGCCATGCTCGCGCGCGTCGCGCACGATCTGGGCGGGGGCATAGAAACCCATCGGCTGCGAATTGAGCAGTGCGCAGGCGAAGATGCCGGGATGGTGGCACTTGATCCACGCCGAAACATAGACCAGCCGCGCGAACGACAGGGCGTGGCTTTCGGGAAAGCCGTAACTGCCGAACCCCTCGATCTGGTTGAAGCAGCGTTCGGCAAAGGCGCGGTCGTAACCCCGGGCGACCATGCCGCCGACCAGCTTTTCCTCGAACCGGTCGATCCCGCCATTGTGACGGAAAGTGGCCATGGCGCGGCGCAGCTGGTTCGCTTCGGCAGGGGTGAAGCCAGCAGCGACGATCGCCAGCTTCATCGCCTGTTCCTGGAAGATCGGCACGCCGTAAGTACTGCCCAGCAGGTTGCGCAGTTCGTTGGGATCATGCCCGGGCCCGGGGGAGGGGTACTCCGCCGCCTCCAGCCCCTCGCGCCGCCGCAGATAGGGGTGCACCATGTCCCCTTCGATCGGGCCGGGCCGCACGATCGCCACCTGCACGGTCAGGTCGTAGAGCGTCCGGGGCTTCAGCCGCGGCAGCATGTTCATCTGGGCCCGGCTTTCGACCTGGAACACGCCGATGCTGTCGCCCTTTTCCAGCATGGCATAGACGGCCGGATCATCCGCCTTGATGTCCACTTCCAGCGTATGTTCGCCCAGGTCGTGTTCGGCCATCAGGGCAAAGGCGCGGCGGATGCAGGACAGCATGCCCAGCGCCAGGACATCGACCTTCATGATGTTCAGCGCGTCGATATCGTCCTTATCCCATTCGGCGAAGGTGCGATCGGCCATTGCGCCATTGTGCAGCGGCACCGTCTCGTCCAGCCGGTCCTCGGTCAGGATAAAGCCGCCGACGTGCTGCGACAGGTGCCGGGGGAACGGCGCGGCGAGCAGCTGCCCGGCCAGGTCGATCAGGCGGCGCACCTCGGGCGCATCGGGATCGAACCCGGCATCCACGATCCGCTGTTCCGGCAGGTCGCGGGTGAAGCTGCCCCACACCGTGGAAACGATCCGCGCGGTCACATCTTCCGACAGGCCCAGCGCCTTGCCCACTTCACGCACCGCGCTACGCGGCCGGAAATGGATGACGGTTGCGGCAATGGCGGCACGGTGGCGGCCATAGCGGCGATAGACGTACTGGATCACTTCCTCGCGCCGCTCGTGTTCGAAATCGACGTCGATATCGGGCGGCTCGCTGCGTTCCTCGGATACGAAGCGGGAAAACAAGAGGTCGTGCTCGCTGGGATCGACCGAGGTTACGCCCAGCAGGAAACAGACGATCGAATTGGCTGCACTGCCGCGCCCCTGGCACAGGATCGGCGGGTCCTGCGCGCGGGCGAAACAGACGAGGTCATGCACGGTCAGGAAATAGCAGGCGTAGTTCTGCTGCCGGATCAGGGCGAATTCCTCGTCCAGCCGCTTGCGGACGTCGGGGGTGAGATCGGGGCCGTACCGCGCGTGCGCCGCTTCCATCACGACATGCTCCAGCCACGCCTGCGGTTCCCATCCCGGTGGCACGGGCGCACGGGGATATTCGTAAGCGAGCTGGCCCAGATCGAATCCGATCCCATCGATGAAGCGAACCGTTTCCGTGAGCGCGCCGGGATGATCGCGAAACAGCCGCGCCATTTCGGCCGGAGACTTGAGGTGCCGTTCGGCATTCATTTCCACCCGGGTTTCGGCCCGGTGGATCGTCACCCCTTCGCGGATGCAGGTCAGCACGTCGTGCAGCTGGCGTTCGTGCGGGCTGGCATAGAGCGGGTCGCAAGTGGCGATCAGCGGCACCCCGCCCTCGTGCGCGATCGACGCCAGCCCCATCAGCCGCCGGGCATCGCGCCCCGTGCGCGGCATCGTAGCGCCCAGCCACACGCGGCCGGGCGCAATGCGCGCGAGCCGCGCCAGCAGCGCCGCCAGCTCGACCGGCTGGACCAGCGCCAGCTGCGGCAGGGGCACGGCACTGTCATGGTCGACAGGGTTGCGGCGGGCGCGCTGCGGCGTGGCAGTGCTTTCCGGCAGGACGACCAGTTGCAACCCTTCCTGAAAGGCGAGCAGGTCCTCCAGCCGCAGGATACAATCGCCCTTTTCCGCGCGCAGGTTGCCGGTCGTCAGCAGGCGGGTAAGCCGCCCCCAGGCGCGGCGATCGACCGGATAGGCGGCAATGTCGGGCGTGCCGTCGACGAATACCAGCCGCGCGCCGACCACGAAACGGGGCAGGGGCCGCGAATCGCCCGCCTGCCGCTGTGTCTCGCGCACCTGTTTCAGCGCAGACCAGGCGCGCACCACCCCTGCCACCGTGTTGCGATCCGCGATGCCGATCCCGGCCAGACCCAGATCGACCGCCCGCAGGATCAGGTCCGCCGGGTTGGATGCACCGCGCAGGAAGGAAAAGTGCGTCGCCGCCACCAATTCGGCAAATGGCGGCGGGGCAATCGCATCCGCTGGCCGACCGGCGCGACCATCCTGCCCAGACCGGATGGAGACGATCCGTTCGGTCATGCAAACAGGCCGTGGACATACCAGCGCGGATCGGCGCGCTCGGTGCCATAAAGGCCGTGGCGGAACAGCCAGAAACGGCGGCCGCGCACGTCCTCCACCCGGTAATAATCGCGAGTCAGCCCTGGATCGCTGGGCGCCCGGCGCCACCACTGTGCGCCGATCCGTTCCGGCCCCTCGGCCCGCGCGACTTCGTGCAGCGTGCGCCGCCAGCGGAACCGTTGCGGCGGGCCGTCGGGCAGGCCCGCGATCACTTCCACCGGCTGGGGCGGGTCGAACAAGTGAATGGGGCGCAGCGGCGGTTCGCCCGGCTCCGGTTCCGGCCAGGCGGCGGGGTCGGGCAGCTCGACCGCGGGCAATGCCAGCGAGGTCTGTTCGGGGATATGGCTGGCCCGCGCGACGAAGCGGCGGACCCGGTGACGGCCCACGCGCGTGCTCAGCCGGTCGATCAGCGCCGCGACCGCTTCTTCGCGCGCTTCCCCGCCTTCCAGCGCCAGCTGCGCTGCAGCCAGCGGTTCCTCGCGCGGCACCGACAGGCGTACCATGTCGAAACCGAAACCGGGATCGATCGGGTCGGCCAGCGCGCCGACCCGTTCCTCGAACAGGCTGCGGATGCGCGCCGGATCGCGCAGCGGCAGGCCGCTTTCAACGGCGAGGTCGATGACATGGCCATCGCTGCGGTACAGCCGTGCGACGAAGCGGCGGCCCCCGCGGCGGCGTTCCTCCAGTATCCCCGCCGCCTCCCCCGCCAGTTCGCCGATCACCGCCATCGCAGCATCGGCGGTGGCGATGGGTTCGGCAAAGCTGCGGTCGAGCACGATCGACGGCAGCGCCCGGCGCGCCGTGATACGGCTGTCACTACGGCCCAGCACCCGGTCGAGCCGGTCGATCAGTTCCGGGCCGAACCGTGCCGCAAGCGGCGCGGCGGGACGGTCGGCCAGATCGCCCAGGGTTTTGAGGCCCGCCCGCCGCAGCCCCTTCTCGCGCTCGCCATCCAGTTCCAGCGCCGCCACTGGCAAGCGGCGCAGCGCCGCCTGTTCGTCGCACGCGGGGGCGGACTGGAACCGGGCGAGCGCGCGCGCGCCTTCAGGCGTTCCGGCCATGGCCAGGCGCAGCCGGGTCGCCCAGCGGCGCATGTGCGCCTCCACCGCCGCGATCAGCGCCCCCTCGCCAGCGAAGCGGTGGAGGCAGCCGGTCATGTCCAGGATCAGCCCATCAGGCGGTTCGGCCTCGACCAGCGGCGTAAACCGGTCGCCGGCATCGGCAATCCGTTCCAGCCAGTGCAGATCGGCCACCGGATCGGCATCGGTTACCGCAAGTTCGGGGATGCGCGCCCGCGCATCCGCCAGCGTCATGCCCGGACCCAGCCCCAGCGCCAGAGCCGCGGCATCGCACGCCGTCAGTCGCACCGCCCCGCCCCGCTGTTCGATCAGGGCGCGCGGCGCGTCACCCGGCCTGGCGAAGGGGCGTTCCAGCACCAGCCGGTCGGTCGGCAGAAACGGCAGCCACAGCGCCAGGAAGCGCCGCGCGGTCTCCTGCGTTCCAATCGCACAATCTTGCCTGTTCACGGTTCCACTCCACGCGCCAGCAGCCGCCATCCGGGCGGCCGCGCTGGCGCAGCAATTCCAGGTCCCAGGCCGGGTGGCCGGGGGCATTGGCAGCCAGCGGCACGGACGGCGCCGCCCCCACCTGCCAGCGGGTTTGCGCGGCATTGGGCGCCGCTCGCCCGCCCAGCCGCAACAGGATCGCGGTCACGCCATGCGCCTGTGCCGCCAGCGTCAGGCGGCGGCTGGCAGTGAGATCGAGTGCGCGCGGATCGCCCGCCAGTTCGATCACCACCGCGCCCAGCGCCGGGCAGCGCAGCCCGTCGACCGCCGCGCGCAGCACCGCCATCGCATCGGGCAAGCGGCCGACGATCAGCCGCGCCGGGTCCAGCCCGACCTCGGCCAGCCCGGCGGGATCGAGCGCGCCCGCCCCCCGCCATGCCGCCTCCTCGATCAGCCACAGGGCTTCCCCGCCAATCAACCGCACCAGCAGCGCGGCAAGGCCCGACCCGCTGCCCGCATCATCCGCAGCGGCGAGCAATTCGTGCATCCGTCCGCGCATCAGCCCGCCGTCCAGCGCCCGGTCGATACCGGCATGACCGGTCGGTACCACCCGCCGCGGCGGAGCCTCCACGATCGGCGCAGACTGCACGATCGCGGCGCTGTTGCGCGGGAAAAGGCGGACCGAATCGGACATATCGTTCTTGATATGTTCTTTCGGTCTTCATCGTCAACAAAGCTGCGGAATCATCCGTGCATCACCGCGCACGATCATGCAGTCAACTGTCGTCGAGAATTAGGAAGTGTGCGCGCAGCAGCGGCAAATGGCGCACCCGACAGGATTCGAACCTGTGACCTCTGCCTTCGGAGGGCCGAAAAAGCATACATCCTTGGGCAAACCTAGATGCTGAAAGTGGCTGCAGTGCGACATTAGCTGTCTAGCATTGCCCAAATCTGTCCCACCCTGTATTTCATACATGTTTCATACGTCATGGACCGGAGGGGCGGGGTGGACCTCAGCAGGGTTGGTGCAAGAGAGGCGCTCAAGCCTCGTCCGGGCAACGAGCCACACTGGCAGCGCATTCGCGCGGGGTGTTTTTTGGGCTATCGTCCATCGCGGCAGGATGGGGCCGGAACGTGGATTGCGCGCGTCTATGACGAGCAATCCCGCAAATATCAGCGGAAGGCGCTAGGAGATTTCGGCCCACTCACCCCGCGCGACAGATTCACAGCAGCCAAACACGAGGCGGAGTCATTTGCCGATGTGGTCGAGTCAGGTGGCTTCAAGAGAGACAAGATCGAAACGGTCGAGGACGCGTGCCATACTTACGCGACAGGCAGGCCCGACGCGGAGGGCAGGTTTAAGCGCCATGTCTACTGCGACCCCATAGCAAGCGTGAAATTGGAGAAGCTTCGTCGTCACCACCTGAAGGACTGGCGTGAACGACTTGAAAAGCGCTCGGCGCTGGTCAGCCGGAATAAGGAAGGGCCACGGCGCTATCGAGATCGATCTCGCTCGACTGTCAACCGCGACATGGTTCCCCTTCGCGCGGCGCTGTTCAAGGTGCTGGCGCCGGGGGCGCCGGGAACCGAGGCGGCATGGCAGGAAGCTCTGTTGCCCATCAGGAACGCGGACACCCAGCGCAAGCTCTATCTGGACCTTCCGCAGCGGCGCTCGTTGATCGGATATGTCGCTGAGGAGGCCAAACCTTTCGTCACGGCCCTTTGCCTTCTGCCACTTCGACCGGGCGCAATGGCTTCTCTCTCGGCGGGCGACTTCGACAAGCGTACGCGTGAGCTGACCATTAGCAATGACAAGAGCGGTAAGCCCCGGCGGATCATCGTGCCCGAAGGCGTGGCGGAACTGATTGCGGAACAGGCGAAGGACAAACTTCCCGCGGCAGCGTTGTTCATGCGAGCCAATGGCGATCGGTGGAACAAGGAATACTGGAACCTGCCAATCGCCGTGGCAGCAGCCAAGGCAAAGCTGCCATCCGGCATCACTGCCTACACCTTGCGCCACAGCGTCATCACCGATCTCGTGAATAGCGGTCTGGCGATCCTCACCGTCGCGCAGATTAGTGACACGAGCGTAGAGATGATCGAGCGGCACTACGGCCATCTCAATCGGGAAGCTGCCGAACAGGCTTTGGCCGGTCTGGCGTTTTAAGGGGGGTACAATGACGATTCGCGAGAGCGGGCGAAAGCGCTTCAGATCAGTCGAGCAGGCATCCATCCTCGACAAGAGATTTAAGCCGCTTATCGAACGCCCGATGCGACGCCGTCCGAAAATTCACCCGCTAATGGTGATCGCAGACCTGCGCAAAGGATCGCTTGCCAGTCTTGATCGATACCTGGCCCAGGAGGGTGGGATACGGGATCGCCAGCTCGCTATCGAGTTGCGCAAACTGATTTCGGGCTCCGCGTGCCGCAGTCCATTCAGACTCTTGGCTATTCATCATCCCAATGGCCCAAAAAACAAGGGCGGAAAGCCCAGAGGAAATGAGATCGAGCGCGTAGAGCGATACCGCTGCATCGCTGCCCGCTATCATGAAGTACACGCAGAGGTCGGAAAATCTTGGCTAGCCAAGGAATTGGTCGCTGACGAGTTCGAGTGTTCTAAAGAGACAGTAGGACGAGCAATTCGAGCAGACAGGGACACCGAGGAAAGTAGCCAATCGGCAAGTGACGCCAAAGAACGGCGTCTGAGCGCCCTCGCCAAGCTGCGCAAGGAACCCGAAGCACCCAAAGAGTAGCGTCACGAAACCTGTCCCGGCTTTTGACCCCCTCGCATTGTAGCCCAAGCATTGAAGGCAGCATAACTGCGTAGCCGTCCAATATGCGACGGAGAACGCCAATGCAGTCTGATCCTAACGCCCACGAAGCGCCACCCCTCCCGCGGCCCGTCTATACCATCCGCGAGGCCTGCCGCGTGTCGACCCTCAGCCGGGCCACACTCTACAACCACATCAGTGCTGGCCACTTGCGCGCGGTACGCGTTGGGGGACGCACGCTCATCCCCGCGGAGAGCCTTCATGCGCTGATCGCCGGGGAGGCATGAACCATGCCCAATAAGAACGAAGCCCCGCAATCAAGCGGGGCTTCGCGGAAAAGCTGTGGTGGCTGCTTCCGCAAATCCGTTACTTGCCACGATGACTTGGGGCAAGCGCTCGTCGCTTACATTCACCAGTTCGTGCCGGACGCTCAGGGTAAAGAACTGGAGCTTCGCCTCGCTCTGGTAAAGGCGCGTGACTATTGCGCGAGGCTTCGCGGGACCACTGTCAACTTTCGGGCCCACAACCATGCGTGCGACGGGCACGAAATGGCGGGTGAGTACGTCTTCGCCGACGTGCCGACGGGGCGGCTGGAGATTGCTGTAAGTTATTGCCGCCACATCGTGATGGCCGCGTTCTTGGCCGACCATCTCGAGAGCGAGGGGGCGGCGTGATGAGCGACGAGAAAACAAATGGTCGCGGAACTGGCGGAACTGGATTTTGCCGGTTTCCCGCCAATCACCTCCCCCATTTTTCTTCCCAGCAAACTCCCCCGGCTTTCGCTAACCAAATCCCGAACACGCCTGGTAGAGCGCTCTTAAAATCGCAGCGCGCGCCGGATGGGTGTGGATTGATGCCTCTACTCGATCTCTCAGTTCTGGCCGGACCGGAACTACCTGAAAGGGAATGGGTCCTGCACCACTACATCCCCGCGCACGAAACCACGCTCTTCACAGGCCCCGGGGGCGTCGGGAAAAGCCTCTTTAGTCAGCAGCTTGTGACTTGCGTCGCCGCGAATGTTCCGCTCCTCGGGGTCCTCACGAAAGGTTCGGTCGCCCTCTATGTGAGCTGCGAGGATGACTTCGACGAGTTAACCCGCCGTCAGCGGAAGATTTGCGCAGCGCTTAGCATGGGCGACCTGACAAACAGGTTGCACCTGTCAAGTCTGCGTGGTCTGCTCGGGAATGAACTGTGCGACTTTGATGCCGCCCGCCGCCTGATCCCATCTGCGCGATATGAGACTCTGGTTCGCACGATCCGCCATACTCGCGCTAAGCTCGTGGTTCTCGACCATGTGGGCCACTTCTTCATCGGCAACGAGAACGATCGCGGCGAAGTGACTCAGTTCGTCAACCTCCTCAACAAGCTGGCTCAGGATGAGCAGTGTACGATCATCCTCCTGGGCCATCCCAACAAGAGCGGCGACAGCTATTCTGGCTCTACCGCTTGGCTGAACGCGGTGCGATCTCAAATCGAACTCAATTGGGTCGATAGCAAAGGTTCCGTGCCGTGTGTTTCAGAAATGCGTCGGCTGACGCTCGGTAAGGCGAATTATGCACGCGTAGGAGCGACCTTGGATTTCCGCTGGCACCAGTCAGCCTTCGTTCTTGATTGCGACCTCACTGACGTGGAGCGCAGGTCGCTCGCATCAATCGCTAAGGAAGCCGAAGATGATGAGGTATTTTTAGATTGTCTGCGACTGCGAATTGCGCAGCGGAGGGCGGTCTCGGAAAACCGGTCTCCGACCTTTGCGCCTAGTGAGTTTGCCAGGATGACGGACTCGAAGGGCATCGGTAAGGTTCGGCTTGAAAAGGCCATGAACCGCCTCTTCAGCGCTGGAAAGATCGAGCGCGGGTACCTCTGGAAGAACGACGGAAGGAAGGAGGTTCATGGCTTACGAGAGGTAAAAACCAGTTGCGCCTAACGGTACGCCCAACACTATGCGCCTAACGCGCCGAACAGTCACGTTTGCAGCGGAAAACCGCGCCCCTAACGCTTCCGACAAACACACTTATACTTCGTATATTTGTGGGCGTCCCGCATTGGCGGGTCGCCCACATACGCCAATCAGCTTTAGTAACCTGCGCGCTTCAGGATCAAGGAAAGGTCAGTGCCAAGCGCATCGGCAATCTTCATCAGATTGAGGAACGAGACGTTCGCTTCCCCGCGCTCGATCTTGCCCATGTGCGAGCGTTCGATGCCGGTGATGTGGGCCAAGTTCTCCTGTGACACCCCGCAATCAAGCCTCGCCTGCCTCACAGCCTGTCCTAGTGGGCCGAGCAAATGATCCTGGCTTCGATCTCGGGCGGAGCGTGACACACCGAGCTACGTCAGGGTTTTAGCGACCTATAGCCACGTCATCTATAACCACGTGTTTAATAGCCCATAATGAATTTGCCTGTTATCGAGCCGCAGATGACAAGGGAGATCGGGGCATGAGCGGGATGCGAAACACTCTTGCAGCATTGATCGCGATACAAGTTCTGCTCGCTGGGTGCAGTGCGCAGCAAATTGCGCGCTTCGAGTCCAACGTGGCTCGCAGTCAATGCGTCGAGCATGGCAATCCGACATATTGCGCGATGGCCGTGGATCGGGGCGTGGAAGCGTACAAAGCAGGGAAGTACGACGAGGCTGCCTCGCTCTGGAACGAGCCAGCGCGGCGCGGCAACGCAGCTGCGCAGCACAACCTAGGCCTGCTGTGGCGCGATGGTCTGGGTTCGACAACCCAAGATTTAGATCAAGCCGCCTATTGGTTTTTGCAGGCTGCCGCGCAGGGCTTTCCATCCGCGATGGTAAATCTCGCCAAGATCCAGCTTGATCTCAGCCAGCCGGACCCGGCGCTAAGCTGGCTCAACATGGCGGCGCGGTGGAACAGCACAGAGGCGATTGCCCTGCTTCAGCGAATGGAAGCGCCCGTTCCCGCGCCTGACATGTATCTGGCGCAGCAGGAGCGAATGGCCGTTCAGCAGGTGAAAGCCAGTCAAAATCTCGGACAGGGCCTTGGCCTCCTTACCTGCGCGCTTGTCGGAGGCGGAGCGGGCTGCGGACCGGATGGCACACACGTGGGACCATCCCCGCGAGGCACAGCAACGATCTATGAACTTCGGTCGGACGTGCTGCAAAACTGGGAGCATATTTGCAGGTATGCTGATGGCACCGTCATCAATTCTGGCAGGCACCGTTGCCCGGCCTCGATCACGGCCAGACGATAACGTGAGGGGCTGTAAGCGAAGCCATGTAGCTGCTGGCATGCTAGCTATTTAAGCCAATTTCCAAGTAACATTATTACTTAAAGTAAGCAATCCTGGCGCTGGCCTAGGTTTACGCTCGGAACACCCAGAAAACCGACATTTCATGCCAAATCTTCTCCGTTCAGCTTGTCCCAATTACTTCCAGTAACATTCCAGTTGAGGGCATAAATGTCATCTCGCCACCCGCCGCGCCTCGGCGGCACATCCAGCGCGCAGTGCTTTCAATGCCGTGCGCTGCGGATCGGGCCAGCCTGTCAGGTTTAGCAGTGCTTCAAGCAACCGGATCAAAGCCTGTTCGAAGCGGTGGACGTTCTCGCTTACGGTGGTTTGCGTGACCAAAAGGACCGGTCCATCCACGCGGACAAGAGCCGTTCTCCAGGTCAGGGAAGCAATAATTGCGGTAATTGCTGGTAGGACTGCTGGGCCACCCGGGATGGGCGTGAGACCGAGTTGGTCCTTCCGCAGCGCCCTGAGAGTGCGACGGAGCGTAGAGAATCCAGTGTGCGTGGTGGAAGTGGTTGCAGGCCTCCAGCGTCGCTTTGGTTATCCTGACGTAAAGAAGCCCGTTCCCGCCCACGGGAAGGCCGGAAGGCCGCATGAAGAGGCAGGCAGGACCGCATACACACCGGACTGACTGATCGCAGGACCTGAGCCGCCGGGAGTGCATCGCTGAGCCATTTCTCGTTGCCGCAGTCGCCTAGGTCAAACTTTATGCCCCACCGCGCGCCATTAATTTGGCCAGTTGGGGCACCATCACCAATTCGTACTCTCGCGGAGATGCTGCCGTCGAGGGGGGCGACCAGCCCTCTCCTACGACGCTCAGCCAGAACGGGCTGCCGTCATCACGCAGGTCAGGCTGCCAGTTTAAATGCTCGCACAGCCGCCGGGCCAATTTCCCATAGGCGAGATTGGCTGACTGCGGATGATCAGTGTACAGCGCTGCGCGTGCAATCTCTCGCATAGTAACGGTGCGGCGGCGCGAAAGCGCGTGATGCCACAGGATATTAATTTCCAGATCCGAGAGAACGGCCAGCTTCAAAGCACGGTGATATTCTTCGGCATCAGGGCGTGCCCGCCAAGGCCGCGGCCTCGCCCACGGAGCAATCAGGCTCTCGGCATCGAGCGTAAGTCCTCGCATCCATGCTACTCCAGGAGGGGCTGGTCGAAAGTAATTGATTTTGACATTCTCGCCCGCATCGATTGCGGCACACTGCCGAGCGCGCAGGGCGGGAGGATAGGTCGCGGCAAACTCACGGCCATAACCACCAGCGTCGACGTGGCGGCAGAAAAGCTCCCATTCGGCGGCAGGGCGGTTGAAGCGCTTGTGCAGCCTGCCGTGACAAGACTTGCAGATCGGCCAGGACGCCGGTGGCTCGAAGCGGAAAGGCGGGGAATAGTCTTCGGAGTGCCACTCATGCGGCGCGCGGTCGGGATCGCCGCATAGGCCGCATGGCTTACCCGCGAAGGTGAACTTTGGCCCGGCCTCACCGCGATGATAAGCTCTCAAGATAGCCTCTCGCTGTTTCCAGCTATAGCCGTTGTAGGGCGCGCCGCTCAAGCTGACGCCTTCGTCCTGCGTCCCCGCTTCGCCTTCGGTGCGGCGGCGCGTTGCTGGCGGATGCGGTCGAGGAGGGCCTGGGCGGGTTCGTCGTTCGGGTCCTGCGGGACCAGTTCGCCCCGGAAGGCCTTGGCGAGAAGCGCGGACTCCAGCCGGTCGAGAAGCGCGCGGGCGCGGGTGGCTTCGGCTTCGAGGCGGTCGGCGCGGGCGAACGATTGCTCGATTTGATCGATCAGGGTTCGTTGCGTCGCAAGGTCGGGCAGCGGCACGGCAAGGGCCTGCAACTGCTGTGCATTGACGTTGTTGACCCCGCTGGTCGACTTCGACGCCATCGTGATGGTGTCCCGCGCAACGGGCGATTGGAGAAAGTGGTGGAGGTATTCCGGCAGGCACTTCGCCGGTTCAACTCTCATCCTGATAAGGTAGCCTGCGAACAGCATCCCTGCCGCACTGTCATCGACGATGGCTGAACGTCCGACGAGGTCGAGGCTGCCGTTCGAACGGATGACCAAAATATCCCCATGCCGAAGCAAGAGTTTGGCGAGTTCCTTGGCATCGAAATCCGCCGATTTCATGTCGGCAAGATCGATCCGACCGCCTTGGACGTTGGGAATGCGCAGCACGGGGACTGCGCCGCCGCCGTAATCGCACTTTTTCGCGGTGCCATAGCGAATGTCAGTGATCAGATCACCGACCGGCACCGTTGCCGCGCCATGGCCGAAAGCATTGCGCAAGGTCTCCTTGCGGAGATTTGCGGCCAGCACCGGTACCCGGTCCAGTTCCGCGCGGGCGCGGGCGAGGCGGGCGGTTAGCGCGTCCAGCTTGGCGACGATGCGGCGCTGTTCGGCCAGTGGGGGGAGCGCTGCCGAATGCGCAAGAAATGGGCCGCGATTGATATGCTTCATCGTCGAGCCGTGCAGATGCTCAGACGCTGCCATCTCGGCAATCAACTCTCGAAGCTGGAAGAATAGAAACCTTGAGTCGGCGCACTCGGAGGGCGTAACCTTGAAAATGTGCTGGTTGAGCACAGCGTCTTCCCGGTCCCAGATGAATGCGTCCAACGTCGCGGACCAGCTTACGAGTAAGTCTCCCTTCCTCACCCGGTACCGCTCATCGAATAGGCGCTTTGTCCGGTTGAGAGGCTTGGAAGGAGCGGTCAGGTTCTGAATGCGGATAATTCCGATGCCGTCGTCACCCCAATCAGTGGGTTTGAAGGCCATGCCATTCACATACTCGCCTAAATCGTCAACGGTGGCCTCTGCCCACCCTTCTGGCAACGTCACGCCTCGGCCTCCGCCGCGACCGTCTCGCTCGCCCCGTCGTCCAGTTCCTCTGCCAGCGCCCGGACTTCCTCCAGCGCGAGGGTCAGATGCCCTTCGATGGCAGAGGCAATGTCCTCGGGCGTAGCGAGCCCGTCCTCGGGATCGCCGCTGGTGTCCTTGAGCCAGGAAATGTCGAGGTTGTCGCCGCGTGCGGCGATCTCCTCGCGGGTGAAGCAGCGCCAGCGGCCCGCTTCTCCCTGATCGGTGCGCGGTGCCTCGCCGTTGGGATCGTCGCCGAAGCAAGCGACGAAATCGGCAAAGTCGCCTTCCGTGATCGGACTGGTCTTGCCATAGGCAGGCGCGCCGGTGCGCATGTCGTAAATCCACACCGCCTCGGTCGCGTCCTTCAGCGGCGCTTCCTCGGTGGCGCGGGTGAAGAAGATAACGTTGGTCTTGACCCCCTGTGCATAGAAGATGCCAGTCGGCAGGCGTAGCACGGTGTGGAGGTTGCACCAGTTCATCAGGCGTTGCCGGAGGAGTTTGCCGCGCCCGTCATCGAACAGGACGTTATCGGGCACGAGGATCGCCGCCCGCCCGCCCAGCCGCAGCGCGCGGATGCAGTGTTCGACGAAGGGGAGTTGGTAGGACGAAACGCGGTCGGTGATCGTCAGATCGTCGCGCGTCGGCGGGCCGCCTGCCGGGCCGAACGGCGGATTGGTGAGAATGAGGTCGGCATTCTTGAACCGGGCCTGCGAGCCTGCCGGGGACAGCGTGTCAGCAAGGTTGAGATTGTCCGGATCGATGTTGTGCAGGTGGAGGTTCATCAAGAGCAGGCGGAACGTGTCGGGCACGTTTTCAAAGCCTTGCAACGCCTGGTTGAGCTGGAAGGTCTGCTGCTTGGGCGACAACTCGAAATAGCCGTCGGTTTGTTCGCGCATGTAGTGATCGGCGGCGATCAGGAAGCCGCCGGTCCCGGCTGCCGGGTCCTGGATGACTTCGCCGGGCACTGGTTTCATCAGCGAGACCAGCATGCGGATGACGACGCGGGGCGTGAAATACTGCCCGGCCCCGCGCTTGGTTTCCTCCGCCATCTTTTGCAGCAGGCCTTCATAGGCATCGCCGAAGGCATCACGCTCGGCACTGAACCAGTGCAGGCCATCGATTGCGTCGATCAACTGGCGCAGGTTGGCAGGCGTGCGGATCACGGTTGCCGCATTCTGGAAAATGGCGATGATGGAACGGTCTGCCACCTTGGCGGCATCGCCAAGGTCGATCAGCGCCTGCCGATAGCGCTGGAGCACCTCGGTTTCGTTTGCTGCCTTGAGCGCTGCCCAGCGGTACTTTTCGGGGATGCGGCTTTCGTCCTTCTGTTCCGAGGCCATCTTGAGGAACAGGAGGTAGGTCAGCTCAGTGACGTACTGCTGGTAGGTGACGCCGTCCTTGCGAAGCAGCGAGCACAGCCGCCACAGCTTGTTCACGAGGTCTTGAGAGGGGTTCATCGTATTTCCAGTTGTCAGGCGGCGGCGGCGCTATCCCAGATGGCCGCGTTGAGGTCCATCAGCACGTCTGCAAGCCTGTGGTCAAAGGCGGTGTCGATCACCGAGAACCCGCCATTCTGGGCAAACAGGGGATCGGCCAACATGGCGGGATCGCCCACCGGCTGTTCGCGCAGCGCGCGGCCAATGCGCTGGAGCCAGCGCTTTTGCTCGCCCGTCCACTCGCGGCTGGCAAGGATGCGCTGCACGCCGTTATCGACGCGGGTTTGGTAGGGGACAAGCGGGTCGCCAAGGGCCGCCTGGCGGACGAAGCCGATGATGTGTGCGGCAATGTCGGCATTGCGCACGCGGCCATAGGCTTGGCGCAGGCTTGCTTCGGAAAAGCCCTTTTCGTCGAGCATGATGGCGATATGCTTGAGTTCCGTCCGTGTCAGGTCGCGCGGGCGTTGGGTGGCCGCGATCAGGGCGGGCACCGCGTTCATGTTGGCCCGGATGAAGGCTTCGAACGCTTCGATGTAGTCCGCCGGGCTGGCTTTGTCCCCGAACTGGTCATGTACGTCGAGCAGTTCGTCATCGTGTTCGGAAATCAGGATTCCGTTGTCGCGCCCGCCCTTGGGCAGCGGCTGGTCGAGCACGGTGGCGAGCGAGGGATGCTGCTGGAACAGGGCCAGCGCTTCGGCGGGCGGAGCGGATTTGAGCCTGTCGACAAGCTGGTGGAGCGGGCCAAGCACCTGCTCCAGCGCTTCGCGTGCGGTGGCGTCGATATGGCGCAGGCGCTGGCGTAGCTTCACGACGATCTGGTCGCGGACAAAGGCCCGGTCGCTGTCAGTTGCGGCGCGGCTAAGGTCCTGCACCAGGGTGGCGAAGGACAGCGCCGGATCGACCACGACGGGGCGCATGTCGGAGACTTCCTGCAAGTTCGCGTAGATGTCGACCGCGTCGAAGATGCGAAAATAGTCCTTGCCGATCTCGTCGCAGCGGCGCGTGGCGCGGCCAATCATCTGATCATAAAGGATGCGGCTGTTGACCCGGCGGACGAAGACCAGATTGGTGATCGCGGGCACGTCGATGCCCGTGGTGAGCAGGTCGACCGTGACGACATATTGGGGGCGCGGGTCGTTCTTGAAGGCTTTGATCTTGTCGAGCGGCTTGTCGACCGAACCGGTGATCTTGTCGATGATGTTGTGCGGCTGGGGGCCGTATTCCTCGGCCAGCGCTTCTTGCAGGGCCTTGACCAGAATGTCGGCATGATCGTCGCGCGCGGCGAACAGGAGCGTCTTGCCCGGCTGGTCGGGCGGACATTCGAGCGCGACGGCCTGGGCAACGGCCTTGTTGAAGGGCTCGGTATATACCTTGCGGTTGAACTCGGCGATTTCGAAGTCGACCTGATCCTCCAGGTCGAAAAGGTCGATCTGCCCGGTGCGCGGGTCGATGATGTTGACCTCTTCGCCCTCGTCAAAGTGGATGCCGGTCTGGCTGAGCGCAGTGACGATGCGGCGCGGCGGGCGATGGTCGATCAGGTAGCCATCAATGACGGCCTGCCGGTAAGAGTAGTGGAAAACCGGCGCGCCGAAAATTTCGCGGGTGTGCAGCGCGGGCGTGGCCGTGAGCGCGACTATGGTGGCATCGAAGAAGTCCAGCACGCGGCGATAGGCTGAGAGGTAATCGTCGAGGTTGCGGAAACCGAGGTCATCCTCGCGCAGTTCGGCATCGAGGGTGTAGCCTCGGTGCGCTTCGTCGACGATGATCAGGTCATAGGTGCCCGGTGTGGGCCGCTCTGCATCGGGATCGTCAAACACGCGGCGGATCATCGCCTGGACCGTGGCGACCTGGACCCGGTCGGTGGCCTCGGGGAATTTCTTCGCCAAGTCCGCAACCGGGAACACCTCGTCGAACTTGAGGAAGCCGCTGGTGTCGGTCGTGCTCATGGCGTCGAGCGTCTGGCGGCCCAGCGCGTTGCGGTCGACCAGGAAGAGAATGCGGCGGAACCGCTTGCGGCGAAGCAGTTCGTACATGAGCGCAATGGCGAGGCGGGTCTTGCCTGTCCCGGTGGCCATCGCAAGCAGGATGTGGCGCTGCCCCTCATCGATGGCCTTTTCAACGGCAGCAATGGCTTCCTGCTGATATGGGCGCAGTCCGGTGACACCAATTTCTCGCTCTGTTAACGCACTCTTGTCTTCGGTTTCCTGCTCCAGCCGTTCGATCAGGTCGCGCGGGGAAAACCACTCGGGCAGCGCGCGCGCCAAGCCGGAGTTGGGCCGGGCGTCAAAGAACCAGATGCCGGACTTGGTCGCGAGTTGCTTCACGTAAGGGCGACCGTTGGTGACGAAGAGGAAGGGCACGCGGAAGCGATCATCCCCGTTGAGCCAAGGGCCACCCAAGGGGAGTTCGTCTGCTGCCAGTTCTACGCCGATAGCATAGCGCTTGGACTGGCCCAGCCTCCCAGGCACGTAGGTAATCTCGCGCTTCGCCTCGATGACGCCGACGCAGCGGCCATCGATGAACAGGGCGTAGTCGACCGGACCGGACTTGGTCGGCCATTCGGCAATAGCCATGCTCTTGCCATACTCGGGCCTTGCGCCTTTGGCGTGACGGAGCAGGACGCTATCGACGGTCCATCCGGCGGCGCGAAGCTGGTCATCGATCAGGACGCGGGTGGTAGCCTCGTCCAGTTCGATATTCCCGGCCTGCCGCGCGGCGAATTCTGCGAGAAGGTCAAGTTGCTGAGCAGGTGCCGCCTCCGCTGCCCGCTGAGCATCCTTGAGAGCAGCTTCCGCCGCGTGGAGACCCGCCTCTGTCTCGGCGGCGTATTGCTCCCAGAAGGCCTTTTCCTGCTCACGCTCTTCAACCAGATGTAGCGCAGCCAAACGTTCGGCTTCAGCTTCCTGGCGCGCCAATTTCGCCTTCGCCTCGGCGTCAGCACTCGCTCTGATCTGTTGGCGGAGTTTGTGTACTTCCTCCTGGAGCGCAGCTGTCGCGTCGACAGGAGGCGCAGGCGGGACGAATGGGCCGGGCGTGAAAGTCGGCGCATTCCCATAGGTGCGGTGGAACCAGATCGCAGCGGAGCGAGCCACCTTGAGTGCGGTCAGCACTTCGCCCGGTGTGCCCGCGTTCTCGTGCGCGGCGGCGTTGCCCACCTTTTTCAGATGATAGAATAGGTCAGCGACTTCGCGCGGCATGACGCCGCGAACTTTGACCGCGCGGAGAGCATCATCAAAAGTCACATTGACGGCTGGCAAGAGTGCATGGCGGGCCGCCACGTCCTTGGCTAGGTATTCAGCCAACTGTCGCAGCTTGATCAGGGCAGCCGGAGCGTCGTCGTGAAAATACCGCTCGGCAAGCAACCCCAGCCGCGCGAACTGCGCGTCGTGCGCCTCCAAGAAGTTGAAATTAGAACTCGTTGCCATCCGGCCACAGGTTTACTGCCGGAGACCTAAACCTCAAGACTCATCACAAACACTGGCAAGATAGCATCCGCATTTTGCCGATTCCACCAACACCCTCTTTTCAACACGAATTTCACACGTGCCGCATGGGTTTCCGTTAAGTCATTGAAAAGGTGGCGCACCCGACAGGATTCGAACCTGTGACCTCTGCCTTCGGAGGGCAGCGCTCTATCCAGCTGAGCTACGGGTGCCTGAAGACCTTGCAGGGTCTCGCGCCGAAGCGGGCGCTTAGCAAAGGGGTGGGGTGCTTGCCAGCCGATTTTGCGTGCGGCGTGCCGGTGGTTAGCGATTTGGCAAGTGCAGCGCCTTACGAGTCGGTCAGCCATGAACGCGATTCCCACCGATCTGCCCCGTACTGCACCCGCCGCCGGCAAGGCGCGGCAAGCGCTCAGCATGCGCTGGGCCGCACTGCACGACGCGGCGCAAGCGGTTGCAGTGCTGGCCGGGGTCGGACCAGAGCAACCCAGCCCGGCGATCCGCAATTTTCCAGCCCAGGTGCGCGACATCGGCGGGTGGAAACTCGATATGGCCGAGCGCGGGGTCGACGATCTTGCCGCGTTCATGCAACCCGGACTTGCCGCGCTGCTCGCGGTCAATGCGCGCGGGCAGAACCCGACTGCCCCGGCACTGGCGTTGTGGCACGAATTTGTGGCGGCGCGCGATGCGCTGGTCCGGCTAGCCCCCGCAACTTCGCCAAAGTCGCAGCGCCGCCCCGCCTGATCGATTCGCCGGGTTGACCCGGTTCACGGTCTGTTCCAAGCAGGGCCATGGCCGAACCAGCTCTCGCCCCCCAACTCGCCGCCACGCCCGCTCCCGGCACGCCCGCCCCCGACACGGCCGACGCCGCGGCCCACGCCACTGATTCGCCCACCGCGCTTGCGGTGGCGCGCGGGATCATGCGGCTGTTTGCGCGCAACGATGTGTGGTGCCTGCCCGAAATGCCCCTGCGCAACGGGCGCCGCGCCGACCTGATGGGGATCGATGCCAAGGGGCAGATCGTGATCGTGGAAATCAAGGTCAGCCGGGCCGACCTGCTCGGCGATGGCAAGTGGCCCGACTATCTCGACTTCTGCGACAGGTTTTACTGGGGTCTGCCGCCAGTGCTGGATCGCGGTGTACTGGAACGAGCGGACTATCGCCCCGATTGCTGCGGGGTGATCGTCGCCGACGGTTACGACGCGGAAATCCTTCGGCCCGCCCCGCTTCACCCGCTGGCCCCCGCGCGGCGCAAGGTCGAGGTCGAACGGCTCGCGCGCACGGCGATGCGGCGCCAGCTGGTCGCGCTCGACCCGGCCTGCGCACCCTGGGGCCTGGCGGAATAGCCACTGGCCGCGCCGTGGCGGCTGCGGCATAGAGGCGCGGAATGACCGGCGCGATCATCCTGTCTGCCGCGGCAATGACCGCGATCGTGGCGATCCGCTATTTCGCGGCGAGCGGGCTTTTCGCTTGGGCCACCCAGCGGGTGCGGCCCGGCCTCTATGCCCGCCTGCGCCCGCAAATAAGACGCGAAATCGGCTGGTCGCTGCTGTCGGCCGCGATTTACGGCATACCTGCCGGGGTGGTCGCCTGGGGCTGGCAGGAACATGTCTGGACCCGCATCTATACAGATCTGAACGAATGGCCGCTGTGGTACCTGCCGGTTTCACTGCTGCTTTATCTCTTTGCCCACGATACCTGGTTTTACTGGACCCACCGGCTGATGCACCGGCCCCGATGGTTCCGGATTGCCCATGCCGTCCACCACGACAGCCGCCCGCCCACCGCCTGGGCGGCGATGAGCTTCCACCCGGTCGAGGCGATAAGCGGCGCGGTCGTGATCCCGCTGCTGGTATTCCTCATCCCGATCCACGTCGCCATGCTGGGCACGGTGCTGGCGATCATGACGGTGATGGGCGTCACCAATCACATGGGGTGGGAGATGTTTCCCCGGGCACTCGTTCATTCGCGGTTGGGGGGCTGGCTCATAACCGCAAGCCACCACCAGCGTCATCACGAGCATTATCGATGCAACTACGGCCTCTATTTCCGGTTCTGGGATCGCCTGTGCGGCACCGATCGCGGCCTGTCCGACGCCTTTGCGCGCTAGCGCTCGCCGGCAGCGCGGTGATGCTGACCGGGGCCGGCGGCGCGCCGGGGGCAACCGTCACCGTAACCGTCAGCGACGTGCGATCGGACAAGGGCGTGGTGCGTGCCTGCATGACTGCGGACCCGGGCCGCTTCCCGCGCTGTCGGGGCGTGCCCGGCGCGCACAGCGCGGTGGTGCGGGCGCAAGGATCGCTGACCTTCACCTTCACCGGCGTTGCGCCAGGCCGCTATGCCATCGCGCTGCTCCATGACGAAAACGACAACGGCAAGGCCGACCGGGCGCTGGGCATGATGCCCAGGGAAGGGTTCGGTTTCTCGCGCGATGCACCGGTCCGGATGGGGCCGCCCAGTTTCGGCGATGCTGCCTTCACTATCGGGACGGCGCCGGTCTCCCACCGGATACGCATGCGCTATATGCTGTAATCGCTGTGGATTCCCGTCGGTGCACTTAACGGGATGTTTACCATGGACCGGCACTATCGAAGCCTGACTTACCAGGGGGCTTCGACCGGGTCATGGACACTCTGCGCGCTAATTTCGGGTCGTCGTTCGACGACGACGAGCGCCGCGACGACGATTTTGCCGACGACGATACCGGGGTCGAACCGCCCCCGGCGGGCATCGGCAATGACGAACGCCGCATGCAGGTGCGCGCCTACAATCACTGGGCCAGCCTGCTGGGCGAACGCAGCTTCCCCTCGATCGAGGATCTGGAGCCAACTGCGCTGCCCGATTTCGGGCCTTACAGCGTGCTGCTCGATTTCGGTCACGGGATCGACAATCCATCGGTCCGCTACCTCGGCCGCGAACTGGCCAGCGAATGCGGAGCCGACGGCCCGATTTCGACCCTGGCAGACGTACCCAGCCGCTCGCTGCTTAGCCGCATCACCGATCACTACATGCAGATCCTGGCCAACCAGGCGCCGATCGGGTTCGAAGCGGAATTCATCAATCAGCGCGGCGCGACGATTCTTTATCGCGGGATCCTGCTGCCATTTTCCAGCGACGGAGAAACCATCGATTTCATCTTCGGCGTGATCAACTGGAAGGAAATTGCCGACCAGCTGACCACGGACGAGCTGTTGCTGGAAATCGACCAGGCGCTGGGCGAGAGCGACCTTGCCCCGCCGACCGATCGCGCCGCCGAAACCGTAACCGACTGGGCCGATGGGCCCGGCGCTGACATCGCCGACTTGCCGCTGGGCGCCGATTCGGGCGCCGATTCGGGCGCGCAATGGGTGGAAGCCGGCTCCGACGGCGACCTGCCCCGTCCGCATTTCGGCATGGATATCGATGCCCTCGCCGATGAACTGAACGACGACGAGGATTATTACGACGAGGACGAGGACGATGAAGCGCCGTCGCGCTTTGCATCCCTCCTCGGCGTTACGCCGCCGCCATCGGGCAAATATCGCGCCGATGCCGACGATGACGAGGGCGATTGGCCGGAACCTGCCCTGACCCACCCGGTCGAGGCGATTCGCGTGCCGATCGTGCCGGACGAAGCGGACGGCGATGCCCTCGACCTGACCGACTTCGACGCCCTGCAGGGTGAGCCGCTCGGCCTGCACGATTGTCTCGCGGTTGCACGCGAACTGGCGCAGGCCGCGCGCGGCAGCGAAGATCGCAGCCGCTCCGCGCTCTATGCCGCGGTCGGCCGAGCCTATGACGTCAGCCTGGCTGCCGAGGCCGAGCCGGAGGAATTTGCCGAACTGATCGCCGACAGCGGCCTCACCATGCAGGACCGCGCGCCGATGACGCCGGTGGTGAAGCTGGTTTTCGGCGCCGATTACGACAAGACGCGCCTGACCGAATATGCCACCGTTCTGACCCACGCACATCGGGCCGGAATCGAACGCGGCACGCTGGCCCAATATCTACGCAGCGCCGAGGGCGGACTCAAGGGCGTGGTCGAGGCCGAACGCCGCCTGCGCCGCGAGGAATCTGGTCGCAACACCGCACGCACCGATTGCGTCCGTGAAGTGCTGGCGAAAAAGCTGCGCGGCCTTGAACCAGTCCACCTCGACGAACTGGCCCCTGAAGGCGGCGAATTCGCGCTGGTCATGATCCGCCGGATCGACGGCGAAGCCGTGATCATCGGCGAGGTCCCACAGGACATATCGCTGATCGAACGCGCCGCGCGCAAGCTGCTGGGCTGACTGAACCGGCGGGGATTTCCCGCACCGTCACAAGCCGCTAGACCTGTCGGCCGATGGGCAAGACAGGCAAGCGCGCGATGACCACTGTGGCAGTGCTGGTTGGCATCGCACTCGCAATCTGGGGCGTGCTGGCATTCGCGCTCGCCCGCAACGCGCCGGCGGTGGTCGACATTGTCGACCGCACGACCGGGGGCGCGCGCGCCGTCACCCTGGCGGAGCGGGCCACCTACGGCCCTGATCCCGCACACAAGATCGCGGTCTATCGCCAGGATGGCTCGCACAAACCTTTGCCGGTGATCGTGTTCTTCCACGGCGGCGGCTGGCACAGCGGCGATCCCGACGATTACGGTTTCGTCGCCCGCGGCCTCGCGCCCGAAGGCTTCGTGGTGGTGCTGGCGGGATACCGGCTGCGACCGGAAGGCATCTATCCGGCCATGCTGGAAGACAGCGCCGGGGCGGTTGCCTGGGCCCACGCCAACGTGGCGCGCCACGGCGGCGATCCCGACCGGCTCTATCTCGCGGGCCATTCTGCCGGGGCCTATAACGCCGCGATGCTTGCCCTCGACCGGCGCTGGCTGGCGGCGGAAGGGCTGAACCCGCAAGCGATTGCCGGAGTTATCGGGCTGGCGGGGCCTTATGATTTCCACCCCTTCGACAAGGAATCGAGTCAGGCGACATTCGGACACTGGCCGCACCCGCGCGAAACCCAACCGATCGCGCACGCCCGCCCCGACGCGCCGCCGATGCTGCTGCTGCACGGCGAGGAGGATGACGTGGTCCGCCCGCGAAACAGCCGCGCACTCGCCGCGGCCCTGGCGGATCAGGGCGCGCAGGTCGAACCCCGCTATTACCCCGGGATGGATCACAACGATCCGCTGCTCGGCCTGGTCAGCCCGTGGCGGCGTAACCGGCAGGTTCTCGACCCGATCGTGCAATTCGTGGCGGCGACCGATCCGAAGGCTTCATTGGCGGTTCAGCCCTGATCGGGCTAGCACTGTCACCATGCGACTTCCCGCCCAGATCGCCGCCTTTGTCGCCGCTGTCGCCCTGGTGGCTCAGCCGGCTGCAGCCCAATCGATCCTGCGCGATGCGGAAACCGAGGCGCTGCTCGACGAGATGGCCGCGCCGCTGGTCGAGGCCGCCGGGCTGGAGCCGGGCAATGTCGACATCGTCATGGTCAACGACCGCTCGATCAATGCTTTCGTCGCGGGCGGGCAGGCGATCTATATCCACACCGGTCTGATCGAGGCCGCCGATACCGCCAACGAGGTGCAGGGCGTCATCGCGCACGAACTGGGCCACATCACTGGCGGGCACATCGTCCGCTATGGCGAGGGCATGAACGAGGCGACCGGCATTTCGCTGCTGTCCCTGCTGATCGGCGTCGGCGCGGCGCTGGCGGGCGCGGGCGATGCGGCGATGGGCGCGATCATGGCTGGGCAACGCGCCGCGCTGGGCAAGTTCCTGGCCTTCAGCCGGGTGCAGGAATCCGCTGCCGATGCTGCCGGGGCCGAATATCTCAGCACGGCGGGCATTTCGGGCCGCGGCTCGCTGGAATTCTTCCGCAAGCTGCAGAACCAGGAATTCCGGTACGGTTTCAGCCAGGACGACGAACAGGCTTTCGTGCGCACCCACCCACTGTCGGGCGACCGCATGGCGCGCCTGCGCGAAGTCTACACCGCGGACCCCGCATGGGAGGCGCCTGACGATTCCGCGCTGCAGGCCAAGTTCATGCGGATCAAGGCCAAGCTCTACGGCTACCAGGCTGAGCCGGCCCGCGTTCTGACCGCGTTTCCGGAGAGCCGCGGCGACGTGCCGGCGCGCTATGCCCGCGCCTATGCCTGGCACAAGGATGCGCAGATGGACAAGGCACTGGCCGAGACCGAGGCGCTGCTCGCCGCCGCTCCGCGCGATCCCTATTTCCTCGAATTGAAGGGGCAGATCCTGCTCGAATCGGGCCGTCCTGCCGAGGCGCTGGAACCGCTGCGGCTGGCGACCGAGCTGACCGGAAACCAGCCGCTGATCGCCTCGATGTTCGGACATGCGTTGCTCGCAACCGAAGACCGCACGCATCACGAGGAGGCAGAACAGGTACTGCGCGCCGCGGTGGCGCGTGACCGGTGGAACCCGTTTGCCTGGTACCAGCTCGGCGTGGTCTATGCCGCGCGCGGCGACATGCCCCGCGCCCGGCTCGCTACCGCCGAACAGCAATCGATGAGCCGCCAGTGGCCCCTCGCGCTGCGCAGTGCGCAGGCGGCCGAAGCCGGTCTGCCGAAGGGCTCGCCCGACTGGATCCGCGCACAGGACATTTCGCTCCACGCGCGGGCCGAACTTGAACGCGAGCGCGAGCGCAGGTAGCGCCCTCGCACATGTCGCGTACGCTCATAATCACCGCGCTGGTGGCGCTGGTGGCCGGTTTTGGCGGGGCAGCGCTGTGGTCGCTGTCAGGCCTGGGCGATGCGCAGGTGCGTCGCTATCTCGTCGCCAACCCGGAAATCCTGCCAGAGATGGCCCAGGCATTCCAGCAGCGCGAGGCACGCGAACGCCTGGCCCAGGCTGGTGATGGGGTGGCAAAGCCCTTCCCTGGCGCGGTGCTGGGCAATCCGAACGGCAATGTGACGCTGGTCGAATTTTCCGACTACGCCTGCACATATTGCCGCGCGAGCATGCCGCATGTCGAAGCGCTGATTGCCGCTAATCCCGAACTCAAGGTCGTGATCCGCGAATGGCCCATCTTCGAAGGCAGCGAAGAAGCAGCCCGGATGGCGCTGGCCGCCGCGCATCAGGGCAAATACGACGCTTTCCACCGCGCGATGTTCGAACGCGGCCCGCCCTCGCCCGCCGGGATCGAAGCTGCCGCCAAAGCCGCCGGGATGGACCTGCCCGCCGCCCGCGCCTTCGCCCGGTCGGCACCGGCCGATGCCGAAATCGCGCGCAACCACGCACTTGCCCGCCAGCTCGGTTTCGGTGGCACGCCGAGCTGGGTCGTGGGCGAGCAGGTGATCGAGGGCGCCGTTGGCCCGGACCGACTGCAGGAAGCGATCGACGCCGCCGGTGGCTGACGTGCGTGCTGCCCTGCTCGCCCTGTCGCTGCTTACGGCACCCGCGGCCTCCGCTCGAGCGGACGACAGTTACCGCACACTGCAGGCGCTCGATACCAGGCTCCACGAAGCAGGGTGGCGGCTCGCCACGGCCAATGCCGCCTTCTGCCCTGAGGTAGTACCGGCGACGGGTCTGCTGTTGAGCGATGCCGGCGCCTATCCCGACCCGGCCGCAGCGCGCGCAGCGCTGGGCCTTGCCGGCGACATCGGCGCGCAGGCGATCGCTGCCGATTCGCCGGCAGCGCGGGCGGGTCTGGCGAAGGGCGCGACGATTATGGCTATCGGCGGCGTGGATCCATCGGACCGCCCCATCACCAACCCGCGCTGGCAACGACTGCAGGCAATCCGCGACGCGCTCGACGCGGCGCTGGCGCAGCACAACATGGTTGCGGTCACCTGGCGCACCCCGGACGGGCAGCTGGCTTCGGCCACCCTTGCATCTGTTCCCGCGTGCAGGACACGGTTCGAGGTCGCCGCGCTTGGCAACCGCGCCGTGGCCGATGGCAGCCGCGTGGTGCTGGGCGACCGCTTCGCCGGCTTCGCCTATCCCGAAGACCTGTTTGCGGCCGCCGTCGCGCACGAGTTGGCGCATAACGTGCTGCGGCACCGCGTCTGGCTCGATGCGAACGGGCGCTCGCAGCGCAATGTTCGCCTGACGGAGCGTGAAGCGGACCGGCTGGCACCGTGGCTGCTGGCGAACGCAGGTTACGACCCCGCGGCAATGGCCGCCTTCATGGCCCGCTGGGGTCCGCGCCACGGCGGCGGGCTGTTCCGCAAGCGCACACATGAAGGCTGGGATGAACGGGTTGAGGCGATCGAGGCAGAATTGCCGCAGATTGCCGCAGCCCGTTCAGCAAATGGCACGGCGGACTGGGCCGCACATTTCCGCCGCGAGATCGCGCCATAGGCTACTCGGCGACTTCGGCCTGCTCCTCGATCTTGTAGAGCGTCGCCAGCGGGCGGGCCATTACCCGGCGCACCATCGGTTCGAAGAATTCGAGCGGCTCGCTTTGGTAATCGGGGTCGAACGCCGCCTGATCGTATTTCTCGCAGAATTCCGCGCACGGCTCGAAGTGCTGGTGACCCCGGAACCGGTCGCGCGAATTCTGATCCATGCCGAGGTAATGGAAATAGTAGTATCCCTGAAAATGCCCGTGATTCTGACAGATCCAGTGCAGCTCCTCGCGCACGAACGGCTTGAGAATCGCAGCAGCGACATCGGGGTGGTTGTAGCTGCCCAGCGTGTCGCCAACATCGTGCAGCAGGGCCATGACCACGTATTGTTCGTCCCGCCCGTCGCGGTGCGCGCGAGTCGCGGTCTGGAGCGAATGCTGTAACCGATCGATCGGGAAGCCGCCGAAATCCCCGTCGAGCAGGCGCAGGTGGGCAAGCACCCGGTCCGCCACGCCGCCCGCGAATTCGCGGAAATGCCCGCCGATGATGGCCCAGTCCTGCGCCGTGCCGTCCTTCATCTGGCGAAACTTGGCACGTTCGCCAGCGTCTCCAATCGCGTTCATTCGTTCGTCTCCCTCGACCAGCGGTTTACCGCAGTCGGCAGTCTGCGGCAAAACTATCTGACTCCCGCGGGCCAAATCGGCTAGAGCGGTCGAAGATGGCCATCACGTCGTTCAGCTCGGCGCCGTTCTTCGCTGACAAGAACCGGGCGTTCTGGACCCTGCAGTTCGCTGGCTGGGGCGGTGTCCTGCTGCTGCGCGGGATGTCGACGATCGCCAACAATCAGGCGGCGAGCTTTCTGGTCGTCACCCTGATCGCGGCCATTACCGGATTTTCGATCAGCCTGATCCTGTCGGTCATCTACCGCCAGCTGATCGCGCTGCGACCATTGGTGACCTGGGGTGCAACTGCACTGGCGCTGGCGATTGCCGTCGGCCTGTTTGCCTTCATCGATAGCTGGGTCATCGGTCTCTACCGCGCCGATAGCGAGACAGGCTTCGCGCAGCTGTTCATCGGCGTCTTCTTTTTCGACCTCACGCTGCTCGGCGCATGGTCTGCGCTCTATTACGCGATCAATTATTTCCTGCAGGTCGAAGAACAGGCAGACCGGCTCGCCAGGCTGGAAGCGCAGGCGACCAGTGCGCAGCTGGCCATGCTGCGGTATCAGCTGAACCCGCATTTCCTGTTCAACACGCTCAATTCGATCAGCACGCTGGTCCTGCTCAAGCAGACCGAACCTGCCAACGCGATGCTGACGCGCCTGTCGGGCTTCCTGCGCCACACGCTGCTGACCGAATTCAGCGGCAAGATCACCGTCGCGCAGGAAGTCGAGACGCTGAAGCTCTATCTCGATATCGAACGGATGCGGTTCGAGGAACGGCTGCGGACGGAGTTCGACATCGATCCGGCTGCGGAAAACGCCACGCTGCCCGCGATGCTGCTTCAGCCGCTGGTCGAGAACGCGATCAAGTATGCCGTTACGCCGCAGGAAGAAGGCGCGCAGATCAGCCTGTCGGCGCGGATCGTGGGTGGTCGGCTGCGGCTGGCCGTGGCGGACACCGGCCCCGGCGCGCAAGGCCGCAACCGGCCCACGCTGCCTGCCGCGATAACCGGCGACAAGACCGTGTCGACCGGGGTCGGTCTCGCCAACATCCGCAATCGCCTGGCCCAGGCCTATGGCGAGGAACATCGCTTCGAAATCCATACGCCGCCCGAAGGCGGCTTCACCGTCACCATCGAAATCCCCCACGAGCCGTTCAGGAAGGACGTGCCCGAGGAATCCCCCCGGCCCGCGCTGGAACGCCAGCCGGCCGCCTCGCACATGATCTTCCCGCCCGGCGCAACCCCCATTGGAAATACCTGAATGACCATTCGCACCATTATCGTCGACGACGAGAAACTCGCCATCCAGGGCCTCGCCATCCGCCTCGAGCGGTTCGAGGACGTCGAGGTGATCGACACTTGCGCCAACGGGCGAGAGGCGATCCGCAAGATCAAAACGGAAAAGCCCGACCTCGTCTTCCTCGACATCCAGATGCCCGGCTTCGACGGCTTTTCCGTCGTCAAGGGCGTGATGGAGATCGAACCGCCGCTGTTCGTGTTCGTCACGGCCTACTCCGAACACGCCATCCGCGCGTTCGAGGCCAATGCCGTCAATTACCTGATGAAGCCGGTCGACGAGGACAAGCTGGCCGACACGATCGAGCGCGTCCGCCAGCGCCTGGCAGAAAAGCGCGGCGTGGAAGATGCCGAAAAGCTGATGGAAGTCCTAAGCGAAGTCGCGCCCGAAGCGGCGGAGGAATTCGCCGATACCGATGGCGCGACCGAATCGAGCGACCGGTTCGAAAAGCTCATCAACATCAAGGATCGCGGCCAGATTTTCCGGGTCGAGGTCGATTCGATCGAGCATATCGAAGCCGCTGGCGATTACATGTGCATCTACACCGGCGACAATTCGCTGATCCTGCGCGAAACGATGAAGGATCTGGAGCGCCGCCTCGACCCGCGCCGGTTCCAGCGCGTCCACCGCTCAACCATCGTCAACCTCGACCAGGTGCGGCAGGTGAAACCCCATACCAATGGCGAATGCTTCCTCGTGCTGGAAAGCGGCGCCGAGGTGAAGGTCAGCCGCAGCTATCGTGACGTGGTGGCGCGATTCGTTCATTGATCGTTCGCGAACGCGCACGCGCGTTCATCGTTAGTGCTGCTTCCGCCACTTTGCGGCAGAGCGCCTGCGGGCGGGCGGTCGCCCTTGCCGGGCCTCCGCCGGCCCGTTTAAGGGTCCTACATGAGCAGATTTTTGTTGGACGGCTTCGATCTCGACCGCTTCGTTCGTGACACGCTGGCGGAAGACCTCGGCGAAGGTCTCCCCGGCGGCGGCCGCGATGTCACCAGCGAAAGCGTGATCCCGGCCGATGCGCGCTTTGCCGGGGTAATGGACAGCCGCGACGCGATCGTTGTTGCCGGTCTGCCCGTGGCGGAGGCTTTTTTCCGCGCGCTCGACCCGGACATGGCGATCGAACTGCTGGTGGCTGAAGGCGAGGAGGTCGACCCCGGCACCGACCTGATGCGCCTCGAAGGCAATGCCCGCGCCATGCTCACCGCTGAACGCAGCGCTTTGAACACGGTGCAGCACCTCTCGGGCGTCGCCACGCTGGTGCGCGAATACGTGCGCGCGATGGACAATCCTGCATGTACCCTGCTCGACACCCGCAAGACGCTTCCGGGTCTGCGTCATCTCGAGAAATATGCCGTGCGTATGGGCGGGGCGAGCAATCACCGCATGGGCCTGTGGGATGCGGCGATGATCAAGGACAACCACGTCCTCGTCGCCGGGAACGTAGGTGAAGCGGTCCGGCGTGCAGTGGAGGCGGGCGTGGCCGAGATCATCTGCGAGGTAGACCGGCTGGACCAGATCGAGCCCGCGCTGGCTGCAGGGGCGACCCGGCTGCTGCTCGACAACATGGACCCGCCGACCTTGCGTGAAGCGGTCGGGATCGTCGCCGGACGCGTGCCGACCGAGGCGAGCGGCGGCATCAACCTCGAGACGATCAAGGCCAAGGCTGCGACCGGGGTCGACTACGTTTCGGTCGGCCGCCTTACGCAAAGCGCGCCTGCGGCAGACATCGGCCTCGATTTCACGCCGTTGTGAGATCTTTCGCGTTTTTCCTCATGCTGCTGGGGCTGGCTGCCCCGCTGCATGCCCAGGCCTATCAGTGCCGCATGCCGCAGCAGGTCGCCGTACCTCGCATCACGCCGGACGGTCCGCCGCGCACAATGCCCGTCACCGGCTATACCCTGGCGCTGAGCTGGGCGCCCGAATTCTGCAAACCGCGCGAACGCGACCAGCGCCACGCAATGCAGTGTTCGGGGCGGAACGGGCGTTTCGGCATGGTCGTGCACTTCCTCTGGCCGGAGGGACGGCAGGGCTGGCCGCAGTGGTGCCCGACCGCGCGGCGCGTGTCGCCTGTCGAGGCGCGGCGCCATCTGTGCATGTCGCCCTCGCCCGGCCTGCTGGCGCGCCAATGGGCCAAGCATGGTGCCTGCATGGTCCGGCGGCCCGAAACCTACCTCAAGGTAACCCGCACCCTGTGGAACAGTTTGCAAATGCCCGATTTCGATCGACTCTCACGCGACGAGGATCTGACGGCGGGCATGGTTCGCGCAGAATTCCTGCGCGCGAACCCCCGATTCCGACGCGAGGCAATAGGTCTGAAGCTGAATGCCCGCGGCTGGCTGGAGGAATTGCGGCTCTGCTACGGCAAGAACTTCCGTCCGAAACCATGCGACCGGCGCCGTTTCGGACCAGCGGACGCTGCACGCGTCAAGATCTGGCGCGGGCTCTAGCGCCGCTCGCGAAAGAACGTGCGCAGCAGGTCTGCCGCTGCCATCTCGCCCATACCCGAATAGACTTCTGGCCGGTGCAGGCATTGCGGGTGGTCGAACACCCGTGCGCCATGATCGACCGCGCCCCCCTTCGGATCGGGCGCGGCATAATAGACGCGGGCGATGCGAGCGTGTGCAATCGCGCCGGCGCACATCGCGCACGGTTCCAGCGTGACGTAGAGATCGCAGCGCTCGAGCCGTTCGTTGCCCAACGCGCGGGCGGCGGCGCGAATCGCCTGCACTTCCGCGTGAGCGGTGGGATCGTGATCGGTGCGCGGGCTGTTGTGACCCTCCCCGATGATTGCCCCGTCCTTCACCACCACTGCGCCGATCGGCACTTCGCCCGCCGCAGCGGCAAGACGCGCGAGTGCAAGCGCCCTTGCCATCGGCGGGGGGATAGGCCAGCGGGTCATGGCAACCGCGCTAGCCGGGTGCCATCCGAGGCGCAACTCGGGTTGACGATTCGGAGAGGCGCCGCTATGCGCGCCGCTTTCCGGGCATCCTGAGCTTTTCAGGCCGAACCACCCGCGGGCCATCGTCATGGCGGTCCGCGATCAGAAACGAACGAGAGCAACCATGTCGCGCATTTGCGAACTGACCGGCAAGGGCCGCCAGGTCGGCCACAACGTGAGCCACGCCAACAACAAGACCAAGCGCGTGTTCCTGCCCAACCTGCAGAACGTTACGCTGCTGAGCGAAAAGCTGGGCCGCGGGTTCAAGTTCCGCGTGTCGACGCATGGTCTGCGTTCGGTCGAACACAATGGCGGCCTCGACAACTGGCTGCTCAAGACCAGCGACGAAAAGCTGTCGACTGCCGCGCAGAAGGTTAAGCGCGAACTGAAGAAGGCGGCCACTGCCGCCTGATTGGCGCCCCGGCCTTCGGGTCGGGCGCTGAAAATCGCAGGGCGCGCGGCATTTCCGCGCGCCTTTTTGCGTCTCTGCAATCCGGCACTGGTTCAGCGACCGGGAGCCCAGTGCAGCTTGTACAGCAAGGTGCGCTGAAGCGCGGCGGTATTGTTGTCGGAAATCAACCACACCGTCAGCCCACCCTCCGGGCGCGGCTCGACCGCCAGGCCTTCGAAATTGTCGCGTGGCAGATCGCCGTCGATATTGGCCAGCAATTCGCCCCGCCATTCCCTTTGCGACCGGATTTTTGCCGGATCTGCGACCATCAGCGCGGCTGAAAAGCGCGGGGGCAGATAGCGATCGATCCGCCGCAGCAGAATCAACAAGCGCCCGTCGGGCAAGGCTGCGGCATCGGTGGCGCGAAAACCGGCGGGCGGGACGAACGAGAATTCCACCGCCCGTTCGCCACCGACCGGGTCACCCGCGAAAAGCAGCGCCGGAAAGCCGGTGCCGGTCCATTCAGGCGAACCTTCGCCGATCACAAGGAACCGGCCGTCGGAAAGCCGCGCCATGGTTTCAGCGCCGCGGTTGCCGGGCCAGTCGGTCATTTGCGGCGGCTCGGCCTGCTCCGGGTCGACGAGAGCGCTGGTACGGTAACGTTCGATACTGTTGCTGCGTTCGTAGGCGATCCAGGTCGTGCCCCGCCAATGGGCGGCGGCCTCCGCATCGACTGCGCGCTTTTCAGCCTCGATTTCCCCTCCCAGTGCGCCAAAGCGAACCGGGACCAGGGCATGCGCAGGCTCAGCGAAGCGCATCCAGCGGCCACGGTCGCTGATCGCCACCAGCCCGCCGCCCCTTTGCGCGATCAGTGCCGAAAAGCCGCCGAAATGCGTGTTCGGACTGGTGAGATGCCACACCCCATCGATAGCGAACGGTCCGATACGCGCCTGCCCCGGATCAAGGGGCATGGCAACCAGGATCGGGCGCAGGTCGTCCATCGGATCGCTGCGCACGAATGTGCCGGGCGCCATGCCGAGCGCGACCAGGGCCGCCAGGATCGGTCGCCAGCGCATGGGAGAATCAGTTCATCGGACCGGTAAACAACAGCGGATCGAGCCGCTGGCCGCGCCACATAAGGCCCCAGTGGAGGTGCGGCCCGGTCGCCCGGCCGGTCGCCCCGATGTGGCCGATCGGCTGGCCCTGCAGAACCCGATCGCCTTCGCGTACCAGCACGCGCGAATTGTGCAGGAACGCGCTGTTGAGGCCGTGACCGTGGTCGATCATCAGCAAGTAGCCTTCGAGCGAGAACGGCGTTTCCGCCGCCAGGATCACCACTCCGTCGGCCGGCGCCACGAACGGCGTGCCGCTTCCCCCCGTGGCGATGTCGATGCCCGAATGATAAGCACCCGGCTCTCCGCGATACACCCGCTGCGAGCCGAACCGGCCGGAGATGCGCCCCTTGACCGGCCAGATGAACTGCTGCGCCCATCCGTCGACATCGTGATCCTTGGCACGGGCGGCCGCGATCCGCGCCAGTTCGGGGCGGCGACGCTGCATGAACGCCTCGCTCGCGCCCCCGGGGGTGCGGGCGGCGTTGATATTCTCGATCTGCCACGCGCGCGGGCTGATCCGCAACGGGCTTTCGATCGTGCGCCCATCGGCAAGGCGGGCGACGAGGCGCGCCTCCGGCCCGGCTTCGCGGTCGAATGCGGCGAAGAAACGGCCCTGCGGGTCGAGCGTCAGCGCCTGTTCGCCCAGCCGCGCCGACACGGTCCCGGCGGGGGCCTGGCCGCGCAGCCAGCCGCCCTGGGTCAGCTCGCCGGAGTACGTGAAGGTTGTGGGCCCGTTCGGTGCGCGAGCAGGAGTTGGCGCAGGTTGCGGGGCGGAAACGGGCTGGACCACAGCGGCCTTATCTACTGGCGGCACCACGCTGCTGCACCCGGACAGGGTGATCAAGGCAGCAGCCGCGATCGCGAAACCTCTGCCGATCACCCCTGCAATATCCGCCGCGTCGCGATTTCCGCGCTGGCGTAGGGTTCCTGGCGCTCAACCGACCAGTAACGCAGTTCGTCAAGCGGGATCGCCTCGCCGGTAACCGCGCAGAACACGTGCTGGCCGTGGCGCAGCACGCGAAAGCCGCTGGGGCCGTATTGGAGCTTGGCTTCGCTCCCTCCTGAATTCATCAACATGGTCGCTGCCCTAGCAAACGTGCCGCCTCAGAACAAATCGCCCTGTCCACTCGGCGCTGCGGACGAGCGTTTCGCCTGTCTGACAGGTGCCGGTCTGGCAACGGCAGGTTTGACTGGCGCTGAACCGGCGGGAACGACGTCCAGCACGCCGTCCACGAATTCGATCGCTAAGCCAGGTTCTGCCGCTGCGACGCTGCGCGTGCGCACCAGCCCGCCTGCCCCGTCCCGCACCAGCACGAAGCCGCGCGCAAGTGGCGCTTTGGGATCGAGCGAACGGAACACCCGGTCCAGTGCCGCGAACCGTTCGGTCTCGCGCGCAGCCCGCTGCCGCGCCATGGCCGGCGACAGGCGGACCCGCGCCAGTGCCTGCGCCGCATCGCGCGCGCCGCGCTCCAGCATGGCGGGCGACAGGCGCAGCCGGCCCAACGCCTCGCGCCCCTTGCCCACCCGGTCGGCGAGGCCGCGCCGCAGTCGCTCACCCAGCTCGTCTAGCCGCTGGGCCTGCGGCTGGAGCAGCGCCTGCGCCCCCGGAATCCGCTCGGCGCGTGCAGCGAGCCGCTCTCGACCCAGTTGGACCGGGCGCAGGATAGCCCGCTTTTTGCGCGCTTCGAAATCCGCGAGCACGGCACACAGTTCGCCGCGGACCGGCACGGCCATTTCGGCTGCGGCGGTGGGTGTGGGCGCACGCCGGTCGGCGGCAAAATCAGCGAGCGTCGTATCGGTTTCGTGTCCGACAGCACTGATCGTCGTAATCGGCGAATCGGCGATAGCTCGGACCACGATCTCCTCGTTGAAGCTCCACAGGTCCTCGATCGAACCGCCACCGCGCGCCACGATCAGCAGATCGGGCCGCCGGTCTTCGGCCATTGCGCCGAACCCGCGCACCGCCGCAGCGACCTGCTCCGCCGCGCCCTGGCCCTGGACCAGCACCGGCCAGACGATGACGTGGCTGGGGCAGCGATCGGCAAGGCGGTGGAGAATGTCGCGAATGACCGCACCCGTGGGGCTGGTGACGACGCCGATGGTGCGCGGCAGGTAGGGCAGCGGACGCTTGCGCGCCGCGTCGAACAGTCCCTCAGCCGCCAGCCGGGCACGGGTTTTCTCGAGCAGCGCCAGCAGCGCCCCCTCGCCCGCGATCTCCATCGATTCGATCACGACCTGGTACTTGGAACGTCCCGGATAGGTGGTCAGCTTGCCACTGGCGATCACCTCCACCCCGTCCTCGGGCCGGAAGGCGAGCCGCTGCGCTCCGCCGCGCCACATAACCCCGTCGATCACCGCGTTCTCGTCCTTGAGGCAGCAATAAAGGTGCCCCGATGCAGCGCGCTTCACCCCCGACAGCTCGCCGCGCAGCCGCACGAAGCCGAATCGATCCTCGACCGTACGCTTGAGCAGGTTGGAGATTTCACTGATGGTGAGCGGCGCGGCGTTGTCGCCGGCGCGACCCTTCGCTACCAGCCCGGCATCACCAGCATCATCGGGGTATTCGGCGGCCATGAACATCCTTCTTCTGGGCAGCGGCGGGCGCGAACATGCGCTGGCGTGGAAGCTGGCGCAATCCCGGCTGCTCGCGGGAGATGGGGACACATTGTACGCCGCGCCAGGCAATCCCGGTATTGCCGAACATGCCGAACTGGTCGCGCTCGACACGGGGGATCATGCCGCGGTGGTCGACTTCTGCCGGGCCCATTCGATCGGCCTGGTCGTCGTCGGGCCGGAAGCGCCGTTGGTGGATGGGCTGGGCGATGCCCTGCGCGCGGTCGGCGTGCCGGTGTTCGGCCCCTCGGCAAAGGCGGCACAACTGGAGGGAAGCAAGGGCTTCACCAAGGACCTGTGCGAACGCGCGGGCATTCCCACCGCCGGTTACATCCGCACGCGCTCGCTGGAGGAGGCGCGCGCGGCGCTGAGCCGCTTTACGGCACCTTACGTGCTCAAGGCGGACGGGCTTGCCGCGGGCAAGGGCGTGGTGATCGCCGAAACGCTGGCCGAGGCAGAGGCGGCCCTGGCCGATATGTTCGGCGGCGCTTACGGAGAAGCGGGCGCGGAAGTCGTGATCGAGGAATTCATGCGCGGGGAAGAAGCAAGTTTCTTTGCCCTGACCGATGGCGAAACGATCATCCCTTTCGGCAGCGCGCAGGATCACAAGCGCGTGGGCGAAGGCGACACCGGCCCCAACACCGGCGGCATGGGCGCCTACAGCCCGGCACCAGTGCTGACACCCGCGCTCGAAACCGCAGTGTTGGAACGGATCATCGCACCCACGGTGCAGACGCTGGCGGCCGAAGGAATGCCTTACCAAGGCGTGCTGTTCGCCGGACTCATGCTGACGGAGGAAGGGCCGAAGCTGATCGAATACAACGCCCGCTTCGGCGATCCGGAGTGCCAGGTGTTGATGACGCGGCTGGAAAGCGACCTCGGCGAATTGCTGCTCGCCTGTGCGCAAGGGACGCTCGCGCAGGCAGCGCCGGTGCGCATGGCCCGCGATTATGCGCTGACCGTGGTGATGGCGGCGCGGGGCTATCCCGGGACGCCCGAGAAAGGCGGCACGATTAATATCGGCGCGGTCAGCGATGCACGGGTGTTCCACGCGGGCACGCGGCGCGAGGGCGACACTCTCGTCGCCAGTGGTGGGCGCGTGCTCAATGTTACTGCGACAGGTCCCAGCGTGACCGAGGCGCAGGCGAAAGCCTACCGCGCGGTTGACGCGATCGATTTCCCGAGCGGGTTCTGCCGCCGCGATATCGGCTGGCGTGAAGCGGCGCGAGAGGGGTGAGACCGGGTCTACGCCCGCTCCTCGTACTGGCCGCGCTGGTGGCCGTGGGCGCCGCGCTGCCATGGCTGATCGGCCGGGCCGCGCCCATCGGCATCGACCTGTCCGACCGCGCGTTCACTGCTGACATGCTCGCGGCGCCGGGTTTCCCCGCGCACGGCCCCGCCGATGCCGACCTGACGGTGTTGGTGTTCACCGATTACGCCTGCGGCGCCTGCCGGAAAGCTGCGCCCGAACTGGAACGTGCCGCTGCCCGCGATGGCAAAGTGCGGCTGGTCTATCGTGACTGGCCGGTGCTCGGGCCCCGGTCGGTTCAAGCCGCACGGATCGCGCTCGCTGCCAGGGAAGAGGCCGACTATCACCGCCTTCACAATGTGCTGATGGCCGCGCCCGGGCTTGACGAGGCAAGCCTGCGCACCGCCGTAAAAGCGGCGGGCGGCGACTGGAAGGCTGCACGTGCCGGCGCCGGTGCCGAAGATGTCGACGCGCTGCTCGAACGCACTGCGCGCGACGCGTTTCAGCTCGGCCTAGCGGGTACCCCGGGTTATCTCGTCGGGCCACACCTGCTTATCGGCGCGCACGACGAGCGGGAGTTCCGGCGCGCATTCGAACAGGCGCGGAACGGGCCGTAGCTTGCCGGTCAGGGCGATGCGAAATTCGCCCAGACAACGGGCGCCAGCTTTTCCATCGGGACGTGATGGCCCCCATCTTCCAGCGGCACGACCGTCACGCGGCCTTCCGCACCTGCGCCTTCCAGTTGCTGTGCCATGGCGAAAGGCACGACCTGGTCCTTGGTGCCGTGATAGAGCCAGACGGGCGCTGCCACTTTGGATATGTTCGCCAGGTTATCGAACCGGTCATCGAGCGACCCTCTGGCGATTGCCGGAACCATCGCTGTCATGCTGGTGAACGTACCGAGGGTCGCGACGCCGTCCACCTCATGGCGCGTCGCGGCGGACAGGGCGACCGCTCCGCCCAGCGAATGACCAAAGAGATATCGGCGCGAGCGCGGCGCCAGTTCCTGCGCCTTGGCTATCCAGGCATCCGCGTCGCGGGCCAGCCCCACTTCGCCCGGCTTCCCTGGATTACCGCCATAGCCGCGATACGAGGCGACCAGCACGCCGCGTCCATCGAGCGCGAGAGGCTCGGCCCGTGCGGCCCCGACCAGCTGGTTGAACCCGTTGCCGTGAAAATAGACGATCACATCTTTGCCGGGATCGCGGGGCGCCCAGTAATATCCGCTCAACGCCAACCCATCGGAGGTCATGACATTTACCGGTTGCGGCGCAGCGGTTCTCCACTGCACCGGCGTCTGTTCGATCGGCACCGGCTGAAATATCCGATCCCGCACGATGCCGGCACAACCTGCCAGCGCCAATGCGATCATCGCGACCGGCAGAAGCCTTGCTGAATTCATCTGCGACCCTCCCCGGGCCGGAGCATGCCTGCAAACGCCTGATCTTACAACAACACGCCCGCTAGCGCAGTTCAGCCGAGCTTCTGCGCCACCAGTGCCTTGAGGTCCGCTTCGGGCCGCGCGCCGTAATGGCTGATGATTTCCGCCGCGCAGATCGCGCCCATCCTCAGGCAGCGCTCCAGACTTTCGCCGCGAGCATATCCGGTCAGGAACCCGGCCGCGAACAGATCGCCCGCACCCGTCGTATCGACGACCCGGTCGACCGGTTCGGCAGTCACTTCGGCGCGCGTTCCGTGTGCGATCGCGATGGCGCCCGCGGCGCTGCGCGTGGCGACCAGCACGGGCAGCTTGTCCTTGATGCTGGCGACGCCCGCCTCGAACTCCTTCTCGCCCGTCAGCGTCGCCAGCTCGTGTTCGTTGACGAACAGGATGTCGATCTGGCCTTCGTCGATCAGCGCTCGGAAATCATCGCCGTGACGGTCGATCACGAAGCTTTCGCTGGCGGTAAAGGCGACCTTGCGGCCAGCGGCCCGGGCAACCTCGATCGCGCGGCGCATGGCGCGGCGTGGCTCTTCGGGATCCCACAAATAGCCTTCGAGATAGAGGATACCCGCGTCCGCGATCATCGCATCGTCGAGCGCGGCGGGTGGCAGGAACTGGCTGGCACCGAGGAACGTGTTCATCGTCCGCTCGCCATCGGGGCTGACGAAGATCAGGCAGCGCGCCGTTGCGGGCTCGCCATCGCGGGCCGGGGTATCGAACGCGATCCCGCCGGCCCGAATGTCATGCGTGAAGACTTCGCCCAGCTGGTCGTCGGCGACCTGGCCGATGAAAGCGCAATTCGCGCCCAGTGCCGCCATCCCGGCGAGCGTGTTGGCAGCCGAACCGCCCGAGATTTCCTTGGCTGGTCCCATCGCGTCGTAAAGCCGCTTCGCGCCGTCTTCGTCGACCAGGGTCATCCCGCCGCGATTGAGGCCGAGTTCGACCAGCTGGTCCTCGGTGCAGGGGGCCATGACATCGACGATGGCATTGCCGATCGCGATGACGTCGTAACGGGGTGCGGTCACTCGGAAATCCTTGGATTGGGATGGACGCGGGCGCGACTAGCCGCTTGTGCGCCCCGGGCCAAGGCTTTCGCGTGCGCGGGCGGTTGACGGACCGGCCTGCGAACCGGCACAGCGCCCGCGATGAATGCTGCCGTCGCTGCCCTGGCCCGCGCGCTACCCCAGCTCGCCGATAGCCGGATTCTGCGTGTGCTGGCGAAATCCGTCCTGATTACGCTGATCCTGTTCGCCCTGATGGGCGTTGCGGGATGGTATGGCCTGACCCTTGCGCTCGCCAACTGGAACACGGGTTACGAAGGCGAACTGGGCGCGCTGATCGCGGTGCTGGCGACGGTGATCGGCGGCTGGCTGCTGTTCCGTCTGGTGGCATTGGCAGTGCTGCAGTTCTTTGCCGAGGAAATCGTGGAGGCGGTGGAGGAGCGGCATTACCCCGCCGCAACGAATTCGCTGCGCACGCGGACTTTCTGGGAAGACCTCAGCGCCAGCCTGCGTTCGACCGCGCGCGCACTGATCGTCAACCTGGCTGTCCTGCCGATCGCGCTGCTGTTGCTGGCAACCGGAATCGGAACCGCGCTGCTGTTCTGGTTCGTGAATGCCTGGCTGCTGGGGCGCGAGCTGACCGAGATGGTCTGGCTGCGCCATCGCTCCGGCCTGAAAGATCCGTCTCCAGTCTCACCGCTGTCGCGGTTCGCGCTGGGCGGTTTCGTCGCCGCGCTGATGGCGGTGCCGGTCGTCAATCTGGTCGTGCCGGTGATCGGTGCGGCCGCTGCTACGCATCTCGTCCATCGCCGTGCAAGGGTTCGCTCCGGTGCTTAAGTACGCTGCTTTCCTGCTCGTCCCTCTGCTGGCCGCCTGTGGCCCGGCCGTGCCGCGCCCCGCCACCAGCGCGCCGCCGGTCGCCCGTCCGGGCCAGAGCCCGCCACCCATGGTCGTCCAGCCCACGCCTTCACCGCAAGTGGGCCAGTTCCGGCCCCCGCAAGTGATGAACCTGCCCGGCGTCGATGGATTGATCGGGGCCAATGCGGGCGCGATCACGCGCCAGTTCGGAACACCGCGGCTTGACGTGCGCGAAGGTGACGTTCGCAAGCTGCAGTTTTCAGGCGAGGCCTGCGTGCTGGACGTCTATCTCTATCCGCTGCGTCCGGGGGCGGAGCCGACCGCGACTTACGTCGATGCGCGCCGGTCGAGCGACGGGCTCGACGTCGACCGCGCTGCTTGCGTCAGGTCGCTGCTGGGGCGCTGATCGGAAAACTGGAGGGGGGCGGCCGCGCCGCCCTGCCTGGGAGAAGGTCCCCGCGGCGGGGTGGCCGGCACCGGCATCTCGGCTTCGGGCGGTTTGCGGCGCGGGCGCCTGTGCACATGCCAGCGGAGCATCTGGCGACGTTCCTGCTCGCGCCGCTCGTTCCGTTCGCGGATGCTGGCTTGAAAGCCCTTCAGAAGCGCGCCGATGATGCCCATTCCGTGATCATACCATGAAACTTTCGCCGCAGCCACAGGCACCCTTGGCGTTGGGATTGGTGAACACGAACCCCGCGGCGAAGTCGTCCTCCACCCAGTCCATCGTGCTGCCGACGAGATAGAGCACGCTCGCCCCGTCGATATAGAACATGCCGCCCGGCGTTTCGATCTTCTCGTCGAAGGCGGCTTCTTCGGTGACGTAGTCAACCGAATAGGCGAGACCCGAGCAGCCACGGCGCGGCGTGGACAGGCGCACGCCGATGGCACCCTCTGGCGCTCGGGCCATCAGTTCCGCCACCCGCGCCTCTGCAGCGGGGGTGAGGATAACTGCGGCGGGGCGCTGGCGGGTCGTGGTCGCAGTCATCACAGCATCCCCAGTTCGAGCCGCGCCTCGTCGGTCATCTTGTCCGGGCCCCACGGCGGGTCCCACACGAGGTTCACCTCGGCATCGCGCACGCCCGGAACGCTGGCTGCGCGCAATTCGACTTCACCCGGCATGGATTCGGCCACCGGGCAATGCGGCGTCGTCAGCGTCATGGTGATCGCGACATCCGCATCCGGGCTGACCTCGACGCCGTAGATCAGGCCCAGGTCGTAGATATTGACCGGAATTTCAGGATCGTAGATTTCCTTGAGCGCGGCAACGACGGCTTCGTAAAGGTCACCGCCCGGATCGCCGGGTGCCAGCCCTTCGGGCTTGGCCTTGAGGAAACCTTCGAGATAATCGCGTTTGCGAGCAAAGGTTTCACCGGTCGTCTCGGCCGCGTCTTCCACGCGCGCGCGAGGCGGCGGCGCGACCGCGTCGACTTCCTCGACCGTGAACTTGGTTTCCTCACTCATCCGAATATCCTCAGCGTCCGCTCGATCCCGCGCAGCAGCGCGGCAATGTCGCTCTCGTCCGAATAGAGCCCAAAGCTCGCCCGCGCCGTCGCCGGCACTCCGAGCAGGTCCATCAGCGGCTGGGCGCAGTGGTGCCCGGCGCGGATCGCGACGTTTTCCTCGTCCAATATGGTGCCCAGATCGTGCGGGTGAACCCCCTCCAGCGCAAAGGAGACGATCCCGGCGCTCTCGTCGGGCCCGAACAGGCGGACGGAATTGAGCGCGCGCAATTCCTCGCGCAGCTTCGCGGCAAGCGAAGATTCGTGCGCGAACAGGGCGTCGGGGCCTACGGCGTCGACGTAATCGACCGCGGCATGGAGCGCGATCGCTTCGGTAATCATCGGAGTGCCGGCTTCGAAGCGTTGTGGTGCAGGGGCATAAGTGGTGCGTTCGAACGTCACCCGCTCGATCATCGCCCCGCCGCCCTGGTAGGGCGGCATTTCCGCGAGGATTTCCTCGCGCGCCCACAGCACTCCGATCCCGGTCGGACCATAGAGCTTATGCCCTGAAAAGGCGTAGAAATCACAGCCGAGTGCAGCCATGTCGAGCGCCATGCGCGGTGCGGCCTGGCACCCGTCGAGCAGCAGCTTCGCGCCCACCGAATGGGCAATGTCCGCCGCGCGCCGTGCATCGAGGACCGAGCCGAGCACGTTCGACACATGCGCCAGCGCAACCATTTGAGTACGCGGCGAAATATTGGCTGCGAGCCAGTCCAGGTCGATCCGCCCGTCCTCGGTCAGCGGGCAAATGTCGATCGCTGCACCGGTCCGTTCCGCGACCATCTGCCATGGTACGATATTCGAATGATGTTCCAATGCGGATAGCACGACCCTGTCACCCGCTCGCAGGTTCGCGCCGCCCCAACTCGCGGCAACGAGATTGATCGCCTCGGTCGCGCCGCGCACGAACACGATCTCGCTCTCGCGCCCGCCGATGAACTGCGCGACCCGCCGCCGCGCGGCTTCGTAGCCCAGCGTCATTTCGGCGCTGCGGGAATAGACCCCGCGGTGCACGGTCGCATAATCGCGGCCGAGAGCGCGGGCCATGGCGTCGATCACGACCTGCGGCTTCTGCGCCGAGGCGGCGGTGTCGAGATAATGCCACACGCTGCCGTCGGCATTGAACAGGCCGGGAAAATCGGTGCGCAGGTCCCGATCGCGGGCTGGGGTCAGGGGCAGCGTCTCGTTCACAGGTGGCGGTCCAGCTTGTCGAGCGCGGCCTGCATCAGGCGTTCGCGTGCGCCATCGTCGTCCAGCGCCACGAACGCATCGCCGATGAATGCCTGCACCAGCAGCCGCCGGGCAAGGTCGGGCGAGAGCCCGCGCGCGGCCATGTAGAACCGGGCCTGCTCGTCCAGCTGGCCGACGGTCGCGCCGTGCGCGCATTTCACGTCGTCGGCAAAAATCTCGAGCTGCGGCACCGCGTTCACGCTCGCGCCCTTTTCCAGCAGCAAGCCCTTGAAGCTTTGCGCCGCGTCGGTTTTCTGCGCGTGGCGCGCGACCTCGATATTGCCGAGGAAGTTGCCCGTGCCCCGGCCCCAGTGAACCGCGCGCACCACCTGCTCGCTGGTCGCGTCAGGTTCGGCATGGACCACGCGGGTGACGAATTCGCGCACGGTGTCGCGTCCGCCCACGGTCACGCCGCCAAACCCGAAATGTGCGGCCCGGCCCAGAGTCACCTCGATCTCGATCCGGGCATAGTCGGCCGCGGCGATCACGGCGTAAAGCTCGCACCGCGCGCCGTCACCGACCGTCACACGCAGGCGGCGCAGTTCGGTGGCCCCCACACTGCCATCCTCGATCGTCAGGCATTCGCGGAACGTGTCGCCCGCTGGCACCGCGATCTCGCGCCACTGGTCGAGCGGGACGCCCGCGAGCGCCTCGACCGCGGCATAGCGCCACGCCTCGTCCTTGCGGGTGGGGAGCACGGCCGCGCTCACGGCCGCACCCGCGTGGCTGCTAGGCGCGAGACCGCGTCGGCCTCGTAAGCGGTCAAGCATGGCTCGATACCCTTGGCCATCGCATCGAACCCGTCGCGCTTTTCGCGGCGGCTGCGATCCGATCCCATCAGCGCATCGATGCGCGGCTCCAGCGGCTTCATGCAGGTCAGCATCGCGCCGCAGCGGATCGCATCCAATGCCTTGTCGCCGCTCGACTGGCTGGTACGGCAGACCATTCGGCCGTTGACCTTGCTGACGCCGCCCTTCCAGCCGCGCATCTGCTTGGCGATCACCACGATTTCGCGCGAGACATCGGTCGCGGGCGGGGCGACAGGCAGCGCAGGAGCGGCGGCAAGCAGGGCGAGGGCGAGGGTCACGCCGCCATCACCGCGTCATAGCCTTCACGCTCGAGCTCGCGCGCGAGGTCCGCACCGCCCCTTTTCACGATCCGGCCACCTGCCAGCACGTGGACATGGTCCGGCTTCACGTAATCGAGCAGACGCTGGTAATGGGTGATCAGCAGCACGGCCTTGTCGGGCCGGCGCATGATCGCGTTGATCCCTTCGCCGACCACGCGCAACGCGTCGATGTCGAGACCGGAATCGGTTTCGTCCAGCACAGCGAGCTGGGGGTCGAGAATGCCCATCTGGACCATCTCGGCGCGCTTCTTCTCGCCGCCGGAAAAGCCGACGTTCACGTGGCGCTTCAGCATCTCCATGTCGAGCTTGAGCAGCGCTGCCTTGTCCTTCGCCAGCTTCAGGAATTCGCCGCCCGAAAGCGGATCTTCCCCCCGGCTCTTGCGCTGCGAATTCAATGCTTCGCGCAGGAACTGGACGTTGGAAACGCCCGGAATCTCTACCGGGTACTGAAAGCCGAGGAACAGGCCCAGCGCGGCGCGTTCGTGCGGGTCCATGGCGAGAAGGTCCTGCCCGTCGAACGTGACCGTGCCGCCCGTTACCTCGTAACCGGGCCGCCCGCCCAAGACATAGGACAGCGTCGACTTGCCCGCACCGTTCGGGCCCATGATCGCATGGACCTCGCCCGCGTTCACTGTGAGCGAAAGGCCCTTGAGGATCGGCTTGTCGGCGACGGTGGCGTGAAGGTCGGTGATCTGGAGCATCAGTCGTTCCTGCGCGGCGCTTTCGGCCGCCCGTAGTGCTGGTTGGGATTGGCTGCGGCGTGGGCGCGGGCCTTGTCCTTCTTGTCGGCGATGCGCATCCGCATCCCCGCGGTGATCCGCGCCAGCACATCGTCGATGTTTTCGAGGATGTCGGCAGCCTTGATCCGCATCACGCGGATGCCGACGCTTTCCAGGCTCTTGTCGCGGCGCTTGGCCAGCGTGTCGTCCTGCCCGTCCTCGTCGATGGCGATCGCCATGCCGAGGTTGTGGCAGTTGAAATCGACGATCGCGCTGCCGACCACCGCGTGGCGGGTGAACTTGTAACGCCCGAGATCGGCCTTGGCGAACCGCTCCGCCAGCGCCTTGTGCGCGTCGGACGAATGCCGCCGCATCTCGCGCGCCTGTTCGTGCAGGACATCGAGCCGCTTGTCGGAAATCTCCCACCCGCGCCCCTTCTTCTTGAGCGCGGGGGCTTCGGCGCTGTCCCACGGATTGCGGAGCTGGAGGGTTTTACGGTCGGTCATGTCAAAGGGTGCCCACTGCAAAAACGATGATGACCGCCGCGTAAACTATGAGTCCTGCCAACAGGCCAGCTGATGCGAACCGTAGAGCTTTCTGGGTTTGGGGAACAATTTCTCTCCTAGCGGCAGTCTCACTTGCAATGATCACAAGGGGGGGGCCGTAAAAGAACAAGCTGAGAAACAGCAATCCGGGATCGCGAATATCCGGCACAGGTACCCAAAATCCATTCGTCGCAAAGGCGTTCAAAATGATAATGCCCCAGACGAAGAGCCACGCAATAGCCAGCGTAAGGTTCGAACGGCTTCTGATCACCCCACGCTCCCCTCAAGTGAAATCGCCAGCAGCTTCTGCGCCTCGACCGCGAATTCCATCGGCAGTTCCTTCAGCACTTCGCGCGCGAAGCCGTTGACGATCAGCGCCACCGCCTCTTCCTCGCCCAGCCCGCGCTGCATGGCGTAGAACAGCTGGTCGTCGGAAATCTTGCTGGTGGTCGCCTCGTGCTCGATCTGCGCGCTGGGATTGCGCACTTCGATGTAGGGCACGGTGTGCGCGCCGCACTGATCGCCCAGCAGCAGTGAATCGCACTGGGTGAAATTGCGCACGTTGTCCGCATTCGGCCCGACCCGCACCAGTCCGCGATAGGTGTTGTTCGACTTGCCCGCCGAAATGCCCTTGGAGATGATCGTCGAGCGGCTGCCGCGCCCGTTGTGGATCATCTTGGTGCCGGTATCGGCCTGCTGGAAATTGTTGGTCACCGCGACCGAGTAGAACTCGCCCACGCTGTCCTCCCCATTGAGGACGCAGCTGGGATATTTCCACGTCACCGCGCTGCCGGTTTCGACCTGGGTCCAGCTGATCTTCGACCGCGCGCCCTGGCACAGCCCGCGCTTGGTGACGAAGTTGTAAATCCCGCCCACGCCCTCTGCATTGCCGGGGTACCAGTTCTGGACGGTCGAATACTTGATCTCGGCATCTTCCATCGCGACCAGTTCGACCACCGCGGCGTGGAGCTGGTTCTCGTCGCGCATCGGCGCGGTGCAGCCTTCCAGATAACTGACGTAGCTGCCTTTTTCCGCGATGATCAGGGTGCGTTCGAATTGCCCGGTGTTTTCCGCATTGATGCGGAAATAGGTGCTGAGCTCCATCGGGCAGCGCACGCCTTCGGGCACATAGACGAAGGTGCCGTCGGAAAAGACTGCGCAGTTGAGCGTCGCGAAGAAGTTGTCGTGCTGCGGCACGACCTTGCCGAGCCATTTCTTCACGAGGTCCGGATATTCGCGGATCGCCTCGCTGATGGAGAGGAAGATCACGCCCGCGCGCTTCAGTTCCTCGCGGAACGTGGTTGCGACGCTGACGCTGTCGAACACCGCGTCCACTGCGACCTTGCGCGCGCCTTCGACCCCGGCGAGCACTTCCTGTTCCGCCACCGGAATGCCCAGCTTGTCGTAGACCGCCTTGATCTCGGGATCGAGTTCATCGAGGCTGGCCAGCGCCGGCTTCTTCTTGGGCGCGGCGTAATAGTAAGCGTCCTGGTAATCGATCGCCGGATAGCCGAGCTTGGCCCAGTCGGGCTCGGCCATGGTCTGCCACAGGCGAAAGGCTTTCAGCCGCCATTCGAGCATCCATTCCGGCTCGTTCTTCTTGGCCGAAATGAAGCGGACGGTGTCTTCGCTCAGGCCCTTCTCGGCGAACTCGGTCTCGATGTCCGCCGACCAGCCGTGTTCGTATTCCGCCGCCTTGGCAGCGGCCTCGCGCGCCTCGGCGTCGATCACGGGTTCGGCCTCGATCTGCAGGTCTTCGCTCATGCCATTTCTCTCGTGCCCGCGAGCTGCGTCAGCGGGATCCCCGCCAGCGCGCCGCGCAGGGCGGTGTTGACCAGCGGCCAGTGGGGTTTGACCCGGCAGTCGTGATCCATCGCGCATTCGCCCTCGATGCAGGCAGCGATCGCGATCGGGCCTTCCACTGCCTCGACGATGTCGGCCACGGTGATGGCCGCTGCCGGCCGCGCCAGCTGAAGCCCGCCGCCCGCGCCGCGCGTGGAGCGAAGCAACCCGGCAGCCGTCAGCTTGCTCACCAGTTTCTGCACCGTGGGCACCGGCAAGCCGGTTTCCGCCGCCAGTTCCGCTGCACTCGTCCGCCCGCCGCCGCAATGACGCGCGGCGGCGCTCATTGTGACGACGGCATAGTCGGCAAGGTTGGACAGGCGCATGTGGCGCAAATCGGACCAACGCGGTCCGATTTCAACCGAAAACGCTTACTTGCGAGTCGTTAGCAATTACCGGCTACCCGCCTTTTTGCTCGGCGATCCAGGCGTCGATGTTTTCTTCCAGGATCGACAGCGGCACCGGGCCGCTCAGGAGCACGGCGTCGTGGAACGCGGGATAACGGAAATCCGCGCCCAGTTCCCTTTGCGCCTTCGCGCGCAGTTCCATGATCTTGAGTTTGCCGATGGTGTAGGCGGTTGCCTGCCCGGGGTAAACGACATAGCGTTCGATCGCCTTCTCGATATCGCCGGGCGGGTTGGGGGTATTGTCGGCGAGATACTGGATTGCCCGTGCGCGGCTCCAGCGCTTGGAGTGAATGCCGGTATCCACCACCAGTCGACAGGCTCTCCACAGCTCCATCCCCAGCCGGCCGAAGTCGGAATAGGGGTCGGTGTAAAAGCCCATGTCCTTGCCCAGTTCCTCGGTGTAGAGGCCCCAGCCCTCGGTATAGGCCGTGACCCCGCCGAAGCGGCGGAACGGCGGCACGTCGCCCAGCGCGGTCTGGATCGAGCGTTGCAGGTGATGCCCCGGCAACCCTTCGTGATAGGCGAGCGCCTCGAGCTCGTTCTTCGACATGTCGCGCAGGTTGTAGAGGTTGACGTAGTAGGTGCCCGGCCGCGATCCGTCCGGCGCAGGGCTCTGATAGAAGGCCTTGCCCGCGCTCTGTTCGCGGAACGCCTCGACCGGCTTCACCACCAGCGGATCCTTGGGCAGCGTGGCGAAATATTCGGGGAGCCGGGCCTCCATCTTGTCGAGCACCGCGTCGACTTCCGCCAGATAGCCTTCCCGCGTGGTGTGGTAGAAGCGCGGATCGTCGCGGGTGAAGGCGAAGAATTCCTGCAGCGTGCCGGTGAAGCCGACCTTCTGCATGATCGCCCGCATCTCGCCGTGGATGCGCTCAACCTCGCGCAGGCCGATCTGGTGGACCTGATCGGCAGTGAGGTCAGTGGTGGTGTAATTGGCGAGCAGCGCGTCATAATACGCCGCCCCCTGCGGCAGGCGCCAGATGCCGTCGTCGGTCGGCGCGATCTTCTGCTGGCGCTGCATTTCGGCAAGCAGACGCTGGTAAGCCGGGACGGCCGCGCTGTTCCACGCGGCCAGCGCATCAGCCTTCAGCTGCGCCTTGTCCGCATCGGCCAGCGTGAGGGCATCCACCTTGCCGCCGAAATCCTCGAGCACGGCATTGTCCGCACCGGCCTTCAGCAGGTTCTCGATATCGGAAATGACGTAGGGATAGACCCAGTCGGGCGGCATCACGCCCTTGGCTGCGCGTGTCCGCGATTCCGCGATAAGCGTGTCGATCTGCGGGCCGAGCCCGCGAATGCGGCTGACGTAATCGACCGCCTGCTGCCGATCGGACACCCGGTGGATATTGATCAGGAACGCCGGCAGCCCGCTTTGCGCGCCGTTCATCTGGTCGAAGATGTATTCGTAGTCGCGATAGGGCCACAGCGCCTCGCGCCGCGCGGCCGCCTGTTCGAACAGACGGAACGACAGCGCATCCTGTTTATCGAGCGTGGCGGGATCGTAGTTCGCACGCATCTCGGCCAGCGTCGAGCGCATCAGGGCGATCTCGCGTTCCTCGGCAGCGTCCGATGCATCACCCCACTTGCCGTAATCAGCGTCGCGGATGCCGCGGTAGGCCTTGCCTTCGGGCGACATGGCAAGCTGGGCCGCGTCGTACTGTTCGAACAGTTGCCCTATGTCCCGCGTGTCGCGCGTGGCGGCAGCTGGCGCGCTGGCAACCTCACCCTGAACAGTCGGGGCGCAGGCCCCCAGCGGCAGGGACAGCGCAAGCGCGGATGCGGCAAGGAAACGGGCGGCGGTCATCGTGGCATTCTCCCGGAAACGTTCTTCTGCCCCGGTTTCATGGCCCAGCGGCCACGCCTTGGCCAGCGACGCTCGTCGAAAATCGCGCCTGTGGCGAGCGCGAGTCAAAAAAAGGGCGGCCCGTTGCCAGGCCGCCCCTTGAAGTCGAGGAACTCTCTGCATCGCTGCTTCGAGCCCTTCGGGTCGCGAGTTCCTATTAGCTAAAGCTGCGACGAGTCGCTTGTATGTAAGCGACAGATCGAGTGTCGATTCTGTAATATACCGGGCCGCAATGGCCGTTTTCTGTACATTTTTGACACGCTCGACAGGATTCGGCTGCCTTGCCATAGGCGGCACCGATGCTGTTCCACCTGATCCGCCCCGCCCTGTTCGCCCTCGATTCGGAGCGCGCCCACCGGCTAACGATAGAGCTGCTGAAGGCCAGCCCGGCACGGCAACCGCCCGCTGCCGGACCGCTTGCGATCGAGGTGGCCGGAATCGCATTTCCCAACCCGCTCGGGATAGCGGCCGGCTTCGACAAGGATGCCGAAGTGCCCGACCAGCTGCTCGGCCTCGGCTTCGGGTTTGCCGAAGTCGGGTCGATCACGCCGCTGCCACAGGCGGGCAATCCGCAGCCGCGCCTGTTCCGGCTGGTGGAGGATCGCGCGGTGATCAACCGCATGGGGTTCAACAACGGTGGCGCGGCGGCCGCAGCTGCGCGGCTGAAACAGCGCGCTGGTCGCCCCGGCGTGGTGGGCGTTAATCTTGGCGCGAACAAGGATTCGCCCGACCGGGTTGCCGACTATGCCCTGATGGCGCGGACAATGGCGCCTTTTGCCAGCTATCTGGCCGTCAATGTCTCCAGCCCCAATACGCCCGGGCTGCGCGCGCTGCAGGATGAAGGCGCGCTTGCCGCCCTGCTCGATGCGGTGCTGGATGCGCGCGGCGAGGGCGGCCCGCCCGTATTCCTGAAAGTCGCGCCCGACCTGGCACCGGCGGATATCGATGCAATCGCCCGGATCGCGCATGACAAACGCCTGGGCGCGCTGATCGTCTCCAACACCACGATCGCGCGCCCGGCGCTGCGCTCGCGCCACCATGGCGAGACGGGCGGCCTGTCGGGCGCCCCCCTGCGCGACCTTGCCCAGCAGCGCCTGCGCGACTTTCGCAAGGCAACCGGCGGCGCAGTTCCACTGATCGGCGTGGGCGGGATCGGCAGCGCGGAAGATGCCTGGGCACGCATCCGCGCTGGCGCCAGTCTGGTCCAGCTTTACAGCGCCATGGTCTACGAAGGGCCGGGGCTGGCGCGGAAAATCGTCAAGGGGATCGAGCACCTCATGCGCCGCGACGGGTTCAAATCGATTGCCGATGCGGTCGGGAGCGAATAGCGCCGGGGTCATGTTGCGCCGGTTCTTCCTACCCAGCCTTGCCGCGCTCGCCCTTGCAGGCTGCGCCACTCTGCCCGCCGCGATGCCCGCCGATGCGCACGCGAACGCCGGGGCCGTCAGTGCCGCCGATCCGCGTGCGGAAGAAGCTGGCCGCGCCATGCTGCGCGCGGGCGGCAACGCCACTGACGCCGCGATCGCGGTGATGCTGGCGCTTACCGTGGTCGAACCGCAGAGTTCCGGCATCGGCGGCGGCGGATTCCTGGTGCGCGGTACCGCCGATGGCGCAGTGACAACGTACGACGGGCGCGAAACCGCCCCTGCCGGTGCCCCGCCCGACTGGTTCTTGCGCCCCGATGGCACGCTTCCCCCGCTCGGCGAATCAGTGAAAAGCGGGCTGAGCGTCGGGGTGCCGGGCAATATCGCGCTCGCAGCAAAGGCCCATGCCGCGCACGGGAAGCTGCCCTGGGCGAAGCTGTTCGAACCTGCGATCGCATTGGCGCGGGAAGGGTTCCGCATGAACCCCCGGCTGCGACTGTCGCTCGAATCCACGCGCGAGCGCGCCGCGTGGACCGATGCGGGCCGGGCGCTGTTTTATGACGCGGCAGGCAATCCGCATCCGGTCGGGCATCTGCTGATCAACGAAGATCTCGCCCGCACGTTCGAAGCAGCCGCGAATTCCGGTCCCGGCGCCTTCTATACAGGCGAGCGGGCGGCGGAGCTGGCCCAGGTCGTCGCCGCAGCTACCCCACGCGAAGGCGCCATGACCGCCGCCGATGTCGCCAGTTACGTCGCCAGGGAACGTGCACCGGTATGCGGCACCTATCGCCGCCACCGCATCTGCGGGATGGGACCGCCCAGTTCCGGCGGGATCGCGGTGATCCAGATCCTTGGCCAGCTTGAACGCTTCGACCTTGCCGGCATGGGCGCCGAAAACCCGGTGGCATGGCACCTGTTCGCCGAATCGCAGCGGCTCGCCTACGCCGACCGCGAACTTTACATTGCGGACGCCGATTTCGTGCCGGTCCCGGTCGCGGGGCTGATCGACCCGGGCTATATCGCGCAGCGCAGCGCGCTGATCGCGCCTGACCGGCGCATGGCCAGTGTCGCGCCGGGCAAGCCTGCCGGCACCATTACCGCCTTTGCAGACGGGGACGAGGGGCCGGAAAGCGGCACCTCGCATTTCTCCGCCGTCGACGGGGCGGGCACGATGGTCAGCTATACCTCGACAATCGAAAGCGGATTCGGCTCGGGCCTGATGGCGCACGGGTTCTACCTCAACAACGAACTGACCGATTTCAGCCGTTCGCCCACGGTTCGCGGCCGCCCGGTGGCCAATCGGGTGGAAGGCGGCAAGCGCCCACGCAGCTCGATGGCGCCGATGGTGGTGTGGGACCCGGACGGGCGCCCGCTGATGGTGGTGGGCGCGGCCGGCGGGCCGACGATACCGGTCCAGACCGCCCGCTCGATCATCGGGGTGATCGACTTTGGAATGGATGCCGATGCGGCGCTCGCCATGCCGTTCCTCATGGCCAATGGCGACAGCCTGATGCTGGAACAGGGGACGTGGCTCGAACGATCGGCCGATGCCTTCCGCGCGCTGGGCCATACGGTCGAGGTGCGCCCGGCAAGCGTGAAGGCCAACGTGGTGCTGCGGCGCGGCGGGACCTGGCAATCGGCGCGCGACCCGCGGCTCGAAAGCCTGGTCGTCATCCCGTAACCGGAATTCGCCGCGCTCTTGCCGCTGGGGCGGCGTCAGCCTAGACGCGGGCCGAAGGTTGCAGCAGCAACCAGCTGGGAAGCAGGAGCCTCTATACGTGCAGCTGTCGGACCTCGATTCGGCCAATAACCTCGTCGAACTGTTCCTGAAACAGGCCGATGCGCGCGGCGAAAAGCCGTTCCTTGGCGTCAAGCGCGGCGGACAATGGCAGACAATCAGCTGGGCCGAGGCGGCGCGCCAGGTGTGCCTGCTGGCTGAAAACCTGCGCCGGATCGGACTTCACGATGGTGACCGGGTGATGCTGGTCAGCGAGAACCGCCCGGAATGGTGCATCGCGGACCTCGCGATCATGGCGGCAGGCTGCGTGACCGTGCCGACCTACACCACCAATACCGAGCGCGACCACGCGCACATCCTTGATAATTCTGGCGCCCGCGCCGTGATCGTCTCGACCGAGAAGCTGTCGGCTCCTTTGATCCCGGCGATCTTCCGCACCGGCATGGCGGAACACATCATTCCGATCGATGGCATCCGCCAGTACCAGGGCGGCAACCTCGAATGCCACCCGTGGGCGGGCATGATGGAAGGCGACTCGGCCGCGGCACGCAAGGCCGTCGACGAACGGATCGCCACGATCCAGCGCGACCGGACGGCGTGCATCATCTACACCAGCGGCACCGGCGGCGCGCCGCGCGGCGTGCTGCAGCACCACGGTATGATCCTGTGCAACGTTGCCGGCGCAGCCGAGGTGCTGCTCAACGATTTCGGCATCGACGAGGACGAGCGGTTCCTGTCGTTCCTGCCGCTCAGCCACGCTTACGAACACACCGGCGGGCAATATCTGCCGATCGGTGTGGGGGCGCAGATCTATTACGCCGAAGGGCTGGAGAAGCTGGCCAGCAATATCGAGGAAACGCGCCCCACGATCATGGTCGTCGTTCCGCGCCTGTTCGAGGTTCTGCGCCAGCGGATCATGAACCAGGTCGAAAAGCAGGGGAAGGTCGCGAACTATCTGATGGACCGCGCACTGGCCATCGGCACCCAGCGTGCGGCCGGGCGCAAGCGGCTGCGCGACGCGCCGATGGACGCGGTTCTGGAACGCACGCTTCGGCCCAAGATCCGCAAGCGGTTCGGTGGCCGGATCAAGGCGATGGTATCGGGCGGCGCGCCGCTCAACCCCGAAGTCGGCGTGTTCTTCGAATCGATGGGCCTGACCATGCTGCAGGGTTACGGCCAGACCGAGGCAGGGCCCGTGATCAGCTGCAACCGCCCGCGCGCCGGGATCGCGATGGACACGGTCGGCCCGCCGCTGCGCGGTGTCGAGGTCCGCATTGCCGACGATGGCGAGATCCTGGTCCACGGCGAACTGGTGATGCACGGTTACTGGCATAACGAGGCCGAAACCGATCGCGCGTTGCGACCCGATGCCGATGGCAAGGTATGGCTCCACACCGGCGACATCGGCCACATCGACGATCGCGGCCGGATCAAGATCACCGACCGCAAGAAGGACATGATCGTCAACGACAAGGGCGACAATATCGCCCCGCAGAAGATCGAGGGGATGCTGACCCTGCAGCCCGAAATCGCGCAGGCGATGGTTAGCGGCGACCGGCGGCCCTATATCGTCGGGCTGGTCGTGCCGGATGCGGAATGGGCGCTCGCCTGGGCCAAGGGTCAGGGGAAGAAATTCGACCTTGCGCAGATCCAGGCGCTGCCCGAATTTCGCAGCGCGATCCGGGCTGCCGTCGACCGGGTCAATCAGGACCTGAGTGTAATTGAGAAAGTCCGCCAGTTCGCTTTCGCGGACGAGGCGTTCACGATCGAGAACGAGGAGATGACCCCCTCGATGAAAATTCGCCGCCACAAGATCAAGGACCGGTACCGGGACCGTATCGACCGCCTTTACAAGGCATAAGAGGGTCGCGCCCTCTAGGGGACGACCGTCGTGAACAGGTAGGTGGCGAAAATCACCAGGTGGATCACGCCCTGAACGATCGTCACCCGCCCGCGGCTCAGCGTCAGGGTGGCGACCAGCAGGGTCAGCGCCAGCAGCACGGTCGAGCGCATCGACAGGCCCAGTTCCAGATCGAGGCCGAGCAGGAGTGCGACCACCGCGACCGCCGGAATCGTCAATCCGATCGCCGCCAGCGCCGATCCGATCGCCAGGTTGAGGCTCGTCTGAACCCGGTTCGCGCGCGCGGCATTGAGCGCGGCGAACCCTTCGGGCGCCAGCACCAGCGTGGCGATGATGATCCCCACCAGCGCTTGCGGCGCGCCGGCTGCGGCCACCCCGCTCTCGATCACCGGCGACAGATTCTTGGCCAGAAGGACCACCCCGACCAGCGCGACCAGCAGCATTGCCCCGCCGCCGATTGCCTTGGCTCTCGTCACCGGCGCTTCGTGCGCGTGATCGTCGGCATCTTCGATCTGGTAGAGGAAATGATCGCGATGGCGGATCGTCTGCGCCAGCACGAACGTGCCGTAGACGATCAGCGAGATCACCGCGACGTAGATCAGTTGCTGGTCGGAATAGAACGCGCCCCGCGCGCTGGTCGTGTAATTCGGCAGAACCAGCACCAGCACCGAAAGCGTCGCCAGCATGGCGAGACCCGCGCTCACCCCGGACTGGGTGTAGGCCTGCTCGTGATGGCGCCGCCCGCCTGCGAGCAGGCAGATGCCCACGATGCCGTTGATCGTGATCATCAGCGCCGCCATCAGCGTGTCGCGCGCCAGCGTCTGCGACTGGCCGCCATCGCCCAGCATGATCGAGACGATCAGCGAAACCTCGATGATGGTGACTGCGACTGCCAGCACCAGCGTGCCGAACGGTTCGCCCAGATAGTGAGCCAGCACCTCTGCGTGGTAGACCGCAGCCATGATCGCCGCGCCCAGCAGCAGGCCGACCAGCAAGGCCAGCACCAAGCTTTCCGGTTTGCCGATGGCAATACCCGCCAGCGCAAGCAGCGGCGCCGCCACCGCCCAGCGCGCGAGGCCGAACGGAAACCGGGCGGGTGGTTCTGTAACAGAGGTGCTTGCGGTCATCCGGCCTTGCTAGCCGCTTGGCGGCGCAAGGCAAACCCCGGCGCGGGCCGGATCAGGCAGCTTCGCGTTCGATATATTCGGGAAAGAAGCTGGGCGCTCGGTCGGACCAGCCGGGCGCGGTCGCGGCCGCTTCGCTGAGCGACTGGAGCAGCATCTTGCGCCGGCTCGGGCGGATCTGCGGCAGCGCGGCAGCCGCGCAGAACGCGCTTGGCAGCCAAGGCCGCACATCGGCGCCGATCAGCCGCTCGTAAAGAAAGCGGAACGCGGAAAAACACTCGATACGCTCCTGCGCCAGATCGAACGCCGCCACGCGGGTCAGCTTGCCGATGAATGCCTCGATGCTTTCCAGCCCGCTTTCGCACGGCACCGAACTGCGCAGGATCTTGAGTTCCTGGTAGGCGACATACTGGCTGCGGATCGCGGAGTTTTCCTGCGCATCGCGCGCCCACAGCTTGAACGCATCCTGGCGCCCCAGCCCGATGTCGAGACTGCGCCGGATGTAACGTTGTTCTGCCGGTGCAAAGCTGGCGAATTCACGCATTTCGGCAATCGTCAGCGACGCGGTACCTGTAGTCGGCATGGCGTTGGCCCCCTGTGACCATGCCACTATCGCGCACCGTGGTTAAGAAGCGGTAACCATCCCTGCGCCTATCGACCACTGATATGAAAAGGGCCGCGATCGCTCGCGGCCCTTTCGATTTTCTGCGCTATGGCGGCGCGATCAGATCTTGTCGCCGAGCGCGCCCTTGACGGCACCCTTGGCGTTCTGGGCTTCGCCCTTGCGTTCCTGCGCCACGCCTTCTGCGTGCAGGTTCGGGTTGTTGGTGGCCTTGCCTGCGGCCTGCTTGACGTTGCCGGCGGCTTCGTTGGCGATACCCTTCGCCTTGTCGGTGAATTCACCCATTATCGTTCTCCTGGAATAATGTGGACCGCCCGGCGACGCGGCGTCGCGGGCGGCAGGTCGCAGATCAGCGACTTGTGATACCAAGCATTCACAGACGAGAACGTTCCACAATCGCGCACGAGAGCGCTTGCGCAATCCGGCAGCAGTCAGATCAGGCCCGCAAGCGGGCTGGAAGGGTCGGCGTATTTGCGCGTCGCCATCCGGCCAGAAAGGTAGGCATGGCGTCCGGCCTCCACCGCCAGCTTCATGGCCTGCGCCATGCGGATCGGGTCCTTGGCTTCCGCGATGGCGGTATTCATCAGCACCCCGTCGCAGCCAAGTTCCATCGCCACGGCCGCATCGCTGGCGGTGCCGACGCCCGCATCGACCAGCACCGGGACCTTGGCCCCTTCGACGATAAGGCGGATAGTGACCCGGTTCTGGATGCCGAGGCCCGAACCGATCGGCGCGCCCAGCGGCATTACCGCAACCGCGCCGGCATCTTCCAGTTGCCGGGCCGCGATCGGATCATCGACGCAATAGACCATAGGGAGGAAACCTTCGTTCGCCAGCACCTCGGTCGCCTTCAGCGTTTCACGCATGTCGGGATAAAGCGTGCGCGCCTCGCCCAGAACTTCCAGCTTGACCAGGTCCCAGCCGCCCGCCTCGCGCGCGAGGCGCAAGGTACGGATCGCTTCGTCAGCTGTGAAGCAGCCGGCGGTGTTGGGCAGATAGGTCACTTTTTTCGGGTCGATGAAGTCGGTCAGCATCGGGGCATTGGGATCGCTGACGTTGACCCGCCGCACGGCGACCGTGACAATCTCCGCCCCTGACGCCTCGAGTGCCGCAGCGTTCTGGGCGAAATCCTTGTACTTGCCGGTGCCCACGATCAGCCGCGAACGGAAAGTGCGGCCCGCGACCGACCAGGTGTCCCCGGCATCGGACTGGCCGCCGCCGACGAAGTGCACGATTTCCAGCACGTCGCCATCGGCAAGCGCGACATCGGACAGGGTCGAACGCGGGACGATTTCGCCATTGCGTTCGACCGCGACCTTTTCCGGCGCAAGGCCCAGTTCAGCGGCAAGCGCGGCGACGGTGGCGGCGGCGGTCCGGCGGGTCTCGCCGTTAACGGTCAGGGAAATGGTCATGGCCGTGGGCAGATAGTGCCCCGGGCGGCAGGCGCAAGAACAACGGTGCGCTGCGGCAGGTTTACGAGGCCGGGTGCATACCCTGGCGGGAACAGCGCAGGTTGAGGATGTGCCCGGCAGAAACCAGCGCAACGCCGATCATGGTCAGGACCGCTTCGTAAAAACCATGCGGCGCCGCCAGTGCACCGCCCATGAAGGTCAGCCCCATCATCGCGACGACAAACGGGCCGGCGCGGCGATGCGCGATCGCGCCCCAGCCGATCGCGACTGCGGCCACGATCAGGGCAATGGCCAGGCCCCACTTGTGAAATTCGGGTGCGAGCAATTCGCCGCCGAAACCGAAGGCGGACAATACGGCGATGCTGGCGATGCAATGCACCAGGCACAGACCCGACAGGATCACGCCGATGCGGTCAAACCGCTCGCGAATCGAGGAGCAGGCCTTAGTCACGGTGGCGCCCATGTATGTGATGATGTATCGTCGTTCAAGCGCGCAGAGCAATTCGCGATGAGAAATTCGCACTTGCACGGAGCCGGGCCCGGCGGCAGTCAGCCGCGCATGGTTCTGACCGCCGCACGCCTTCCGGCAGCACGCCCCGCCGCCATTGCCCGCTGGTTGTGGCTGATCGCCGCAATGGTGCTGACCATGGTAATCGTGGGGGGGATTACCCGGCTGACCGAATCCGGCCTGTCGATCACGCAGTGGCAACCGATCACCGGGACGATACCTCCCCTGACCGAAGCTGAGTGGCAACGCGCATACGACCTCTATCGCGGCACCCCGGAATATATCTACGAAGCCGGGCCGGCGGGCATGACCCTGGCCGATTTCAAGTTCATCTTCTTCTGGGAATGGTTCCACCGGCTGCTCGGCCGCCTGCTGGGGCTCGCCTTCGCCCTGCCGCTGGCGTGGTTCTGGGTGAAACGCGTGATCCCGGCCGGATACAAGCCGCGCCTCGTCGCGCTGTTGATGCTTGGCGGGCTGCAGGGCGCGTTCGGCTGGTTCATGGTCCGCTCCGGCCTGTCGGGCGAGATGACCGATGTGAGCCATTTCTGGCTGTCGATCCACCTGCTGACCGCGCTGTTCACGCTGGGCGGACTGGTTTGGACCGCGCTGGACCTGCGCGCGCTGGCCCGCGATTCCGCGGCGCAGCCGGCACGCTGGACTGCGACGGCGAGCTGGGTCGGCGCGGTCCTGTTTCTCCAGCTCCTGCTCGGGGCCTGGGTTGCAGGGCTCAATGCGGGGCTCGTGTCCGACACCTGGCCGCTGATGCAGGGTCGGCTGGTGCCCGAATGGGACAATGGCCGCGGATTGTGGTGGGCGCTGACGCATGATCCGTTCCTGCTTCACTTTCTTCACCGGTGGTGGGCCTTCGTCGCAGTCGCGGCGCTGATCGTGCTGGCGCGCAAGGTGAAGCCGATCGACCGGCGCGCTTCCATCGCGATCCACTCCGCCTTCGGCATCCAGATCCTGCTTGGCATTGCGACGGTCTGGACCGGGGTCGCGCTGTGGCTGGGCGTTGCGCACCAGGCGGTCGGTGCCGTGCTGGTGGGCGTGACCGCCTGGGGCTTCCACGTGATCGGCCGGGTGCGATGAGCGCAATGATCTGGTGCCCCTTCCCTGACCGCGCGGCGGCAGAAAGGGTGGCTGGACGGTTGCTGGATGAAAAACTGATCGCCTGCGCCAACTTTATGGACGGCGTTACCTCGCTTTATACGTGGAACGGGGAACGCGGCGCGGGCGAGGAATGCGGCGCGCTGTTCAAGACGGACGCGAGCGTGCTGGCGCAGGCGGTGGCGCGGCTGGAGGAGCTCCACCCCTACGACACGCCTGCAGTGATGGGCTGGCGCTGCGATGTGGTGGGCTCCGGCACCGGCGAATGGCTCGCCAGCGAGACTGCGCAAGACTAGGTGGTATTATTTTACCTCCGCCGAAACGCGCGGATTTGCTTGACTTGCAGCCCCCTCAATGACAAATGGCCCCTCGCAGCGCGCCCGTTCGAATCGGCGCGCGCGGATGTATTTCGTCAACAAGGTACCAAGCCCATGAAGGCGCTCAGCAAGGTGACCCGGTCGATCAAGCCGGCCGAGGTCGAGAAGAAGTGGCACGTTATCGATGCCGATGGTCTGGTCGTCGGCCGGCTCGCGTCGATCGTCGCCAACATCCTGCGCGGCAAGCACAAGCCGAGCTTCACCCCCCACGTCGACTGCGGCGATCACGTGATCGTGCTCAACGCCGACAAGGTGAAATTCACCGGCCGCAAGATGACCAACAAGATCTATTACAAGCACACCGGTCACCCCGGCGGCATCAAGGAAACGACCCCGGCCAAGGTGCTGGAAGGCCGCTTCCCCGAGCGCGTGCTTGAAAAGGCGGTCGAGCGCATGATCCCCCGCGGTCCGCTGGGCCGCGCGCAGATGAAGGCGCTGCACCTCTATTCCGGTACCGAGCATCCGCACGACGGGCAGAAGCCCGAGGTGCTCGACGTTGCCTCCATGAACCGCAAGAACAAGGCGACCGCGTGATGGTTGACGAGAAGAACACCGTGTCCGACCTGTCGGATCTGAACCAGATCGCCGGCGATGCACCCGAAGCCGATGCCGCGACCGTGGCGGTCAACACCGCCCCGCTGCGCGAGCAGGAGCTCGACAAGCAGGGCCGCGCCTATGCCACCGGCCGCCGCAAGGATGCGGTTGCCCGCGTCTGGGTCAAGCCCGGCACCGGCAAGGTCACCGTCAACGGCCGCGACCAGGAGGTGTATTTCGCGCGTCCGACGCTGCGCCTGATCATCAACCAGCCGTTCGCGATCACCGAGCGTGAAGGCCAGTACGATGTCGTCGCTACCGTCAAGGGTGGCGGTCTTTCGGGCCAGGCCGGTGCGGTCAAGCACGGCATTTCGCAGGCGCTTTCGAAGTACGAGCCGGCGCTGCGTTCGACGGTCAAGGCCGCCGGCTTCCTCACCCGCGACAGCCGCGTGGTAGAGCGCAAGAAGTACGGCCGTGCCAAGGCACGCCGCAGCTTCCAGTTCTCGAAGCGCTGATCCGCTTCGCCATACTGGCGCTACGAATTCAGGGCGGTCCTTCGGGGCCGCCCTTTTTCGTTTCCGCATGGCCCTTCGGCGGGTTAGGACCGGGCCGAGCATGACCGCGTCTTCACTAGCAACATCCCGCCCCCGTCTGCGCCGTGCGCTGTACGCCCTTGCCATTTTCGGGGGCAGCTTCCTGCTGTTCCTGATCCAGCCGATGATCGCCCGCATGGCCTTGCCGGTGTTGGGGGGTGCGCCCAACGTCTGGAACAGCGCCATGCTCGTGTTCCAGGTGCTGCTGCTGGGCGGTTACGGCTACGCCCATATTCTTTCACGGCTTCCTGCGCGGCGACAGGCAGCGATCCACCTTGTATTGATCGGGCTGGCAGCGCTCACCTTGCCGATCGCGCTGGCCGGGCTCGCCCCGCCGCGGCCGGGCTGGGAAACGCTGTGGGCTCCGGCTCTGATCGCCGCGAGCGTCGGGCCTGTTTTCCTGGTCGTATCCGCGCAGGCATCGCTGCTGCAGCGATGGTTTGCCGAAACCCCCGGCGCGGGTGACCCGTACGCGCTCTATGCCGCATCCAACCTCGGCAGCTTCGGTGGGCTGATCGCCTATCCCTTCGCGCTCGAGCCGGCGATGGCCCTGGGCGAACAGAGCCAGCTGTGGGCCGTCGGTTATATCGTGGTGGCGGCGCTGATCGCGGTCATCGCGCTTACCCTGCGCAACCAGCCCGCCCCCCTCCCGCAAACTGCTACCGAGACGGCGCCAGCCCCGCCGCGGCGCACGGTCGCCCTGTGGTTCGTCCTTGCCGCCGTGCCGTCAGGCCTGATGCTGTCGACGACGACATTGCTGACAACCGATATCATGGCCATGCCCCTGCTGTGGGTCATTCCGCTCGGCCTCTATCTGCTCAGTTACACCCTGGCATTCTCTGAAAGCGGTGACTGGGCGCAGGTGTTCGTCCGCTTTGCGCCGGTATTGTTACTGTCGGGGGGCAGCCTTGCGCTTGTCTCCGGGGGGCAGAGCAATCCGGTGGTCGCGCTGGTCATGGCCGGCCTGCTGTTCGTCGTGGCGACTGCGCTGCACCGGCGCCTCTACCTGCTGCGACCGGAACCGCGCCACCTGACCTGGTTCTATCTTGTCGCGGCGGCGGGCGGTGCGGCCGGCGGTGTCTTCGTCGCGCTCATCGCGCCGCTGCTGTTCGATTGGGTTTACGAGCATGCCGTGCTGCTCGTCGCGGCTGCGCTCCTGCTGCCGATGAAGCCTTTTCTGGAACGCCTTGCCACATTCTGGCGCGAGAACCCGCGCGCAGGCGTGGTTGCCGCATTGCTCATGCTGGCCAGTGTCGGGCTCGCCCTGTGGCTCCATTTCGCGACCAGCCGGGGCGATGGCGACATCATCCTCGTGCTGTTGATTGCGATGACAGCGATCGGGGTCCTGCTGATCGGGCGACGCGCTGCCTTTACCACTGTCGCCGTGCTGATGATGCTGGGCCACGGCGGGCTGCTGACACTGGCCACGAGCTTCGCCGGAGACCGTACGCGCAGTTATTTCGGCACGTATGCCGTCTGGGCGGTCGAGGGCGGCCAGATGCGCCAGCTGACCCATGGCACGACCATTCATGGCAGCCAGTGGCTGACTCCGGGCAAGCGGACCGAACCGACCAGCTATTATGGCCGCAGTTCAGGCATCGGCATTGCGCTGGCACAGGCCCGGCCGGATGACCGTGTGGGGGTCGTGGGGCTGGGGGCGGGCACGCTCGCCTGCTACCGCAAGCCGGGTCAGCGCTGGACCTTCTTCGAGATCGACCCGCTGATGGCGGAATATTCCAGCCGCGGCGTATTCACGTTCGTTCAGGAATGCGCCCCGGATGCCGCGATGGTGATCGGCGATGCCCGGCTGGAACTGGCCGAGCAACCGCGCGGCGCATTCGACCTGCTGGCGATTGACGCGTTCTCGTCCGATTCCATTCCGCTGCACCTGATGACGCGCGAGGCGTTCGCGACTTATCGCCGGGCACTCGCGGACGATGGCCTGCTGCTGGTGCATATTTCCAACCGTTTCATCGACCTCGCCCCGATGGTCGCCGCCCAGGCCGAGGCACTGGGCTGGCGCGGTATGCTGCGGGCTGACGACGGGGAAACCCTGGGCCCAGGCTTGAAGGGCTCGTTCTGGGTCGCTCTTGCGCGCGATCAGGCGACGCTGGAGCGGCTGCGGGCGCAGAGCGGCCGGGCATGGGAACCGCTGCCACAGCCCGCACCCCATGCGTGGGCAGACGACAACGCCTCGATCCTGCCGCTGCTGCGCTGACCGTGCGTCAGTGCACCGGCGGATCGGTGCGCGGAACCTGCCGAACCGGCGCGACGGGTTCGCCCGGCCCGCGCGGGGGCAGCGCATTTTCCGGCACGTCGTCGATCTGCATCGCCGGCGTCGGCACTTGCTCCAGATTGCGGACAGTGACCGTCAATTCGCTGCCATCCCAGTGCAGCTCGTTAAAGCTGGGCGGCGTCGACCGGGTCCGCTTGGACAATGTGCCCGCGCCGATCATCCGGACAGGGCCGTTGGGGGTGTGCTCGACAATGTCGAAAGCGTCGTGGACATGGCCGGACAGCACCGCCAGCACGTTGCGTTTGGCCAGTTCCGCCAGCGCGCGGCTGCCGCCACGGGTCAGCGCGGTACCCTGCGTACCGACTTCGCGTAACGGGTGGTGTACCGTTACCAGGGCGCGCGTGCCCTTGGGCAGGGCATCGATCGCGGCCAGGCACTTGCGCAAGGCAGCGCCGGTCACCCACCCCTTCGACCAGTTCAGGCGGGGCTGAACCCGCGCCGCCGTCTTCAGCGGCACGATCGCCAGCCCCGGCAGGTCGATTTCGCGTTCGACCAGCGATTCCATCCCGCGGAACTTGGCATAAGGGGCGAACAGCCGCGTGAACGGGTTGAAATAAGGCATGTCGTGATTGCCCACTTCCACCGTCACCGGGGCATCGAGCGACAGGATCCAGCTGCGCGCTGCATCGAATTCACGGCTGCGCGCGCGCATGGTCAAATCGCCCGTGATCGCGACTGCGCCGGGATTGAGCCGTTCGATCTCGTCGCGCACCCAGTCGAGTGCACGATTGTCTTCAAGGCCGAAGTGAATGTCGGAAAGGTGGAACAGCAGGGCCGGCGCGGTCATGCCGGCGGACCAAGCAGATCAACCTCCAGTTCCGCAAGCGAAAAGGCCTCCCGCGCGGCGCCGGTCAACCGTTCGCCATCAGCCATCAGTTCAATCGGACTGCCGTCGCATGATTCGAGTGTTACGCCGCGATGTTCGCCAAGATCGTCATGCGGCCCGTCGCGAAAGTCGCGGCCCAGAATGGCCAGACCCTGCTTGAGCAGATCGACCAGGCCTTCGCCGCCGTAACCCTGCACGTGGATGCCGCCCGGCCAGGGCGACAGCCGCACGCCGGGATAGCCATCGCTGCGCCCGATGGCCGGCTCGGTAATCCGAACCGCAGCGCCGGAAACGCTCTCACCCGCAGCTTCGCTGGCGCTTTCGACAATGCGCGCGACATCGCCTTCGCGCATTTCCTCGCGCACGTCGGCCCACTTGGCACCGGGCCCGGCGAGCAATTCGGCCAGGGCAATCGTGCCCGCCCCGCGCACGCACGGCACGCGCCGCACGACCAGTTCACCGGCAAGGAACCGGGCAACGATAACTTCGGGATCGCTGTCACCGTGGAGCCCGCGGCACAGCAGATTGGCGGTACCTCCCGGCAGCGGCAGGACCTGCCCCGTCCATCCTTCCATCCGGCCGAGCACGGAATTCAACGTGCCATCGCCGCCCAGAACCAGCAGATGCGTGGCCCCGGCCTGATCGACAGTGCCGCGATCGGGCAATTCGTCGTCGCGGCAGTCGGTCGCGCGCACGATATGCGCACCGCCAGCTTCCAGCGCATCGCGGATTCGCTCGACCAATGCTTCATCGTTGCTGCCACTGGCTGCGTTGGTAGCGAGCCAGATTTTCGATCCCTGTGTCATGCCGCGACAGCGCTGCAAGCGCGCGCAAGTTCCCGCGCGCGCGATCAGACGCGCCCGGTCAGGATAAGCCAGGCCGTCAACGCATTGATGCCGGTATAGACGAGATAGGCCCACACAAGGCCCGGCCAGCCGTTTGCCGCAAGCAGCATCGCAACGAGCAGGACCATGAATTCCGTCGCCAGCATGATCCGCCGGCCGATGCCACCCGGCGCCAGCGGCAAGCTGGCCAGCATCTGGTGTCCGCTTTCGACCATGGCGCGGTGGAGGGCAAAGTTTCCGATTCCCAGCAGAAAGATAGCAACGATTGCCATGAGCACGTTGTGCCCTGTCGCTGGTCGGCTGCCAAACGACTTTCGTCCGCCAAACGACTACATCTGTCGACGGCATACGCACAAGTCGACAGGTTTGGCGCGATCGACGAGCAACAAATGCCCCAACCTTCGGTCAGGCGTAGAACGATTCTTGCGGAAGCCTAACCCCCAACCCCCGGCGACCGCGACATGGAGGAATCATCATGAGACAGTTCCTGATCGCCGCTGCCGCGCTGGCGACGCTGGGCTTGGCCGTTCCCGCCACCGCCCAGGAAAGCATCGACGTCCCTTATCGTGACCTCAACCTGCACTCCGTCGAAGGACAGCAGGCGCTGGACGGCCGGATCGACCGGGCTGCACGGAAGGTATGCGGGATGGGCGAACAGCGCACGGCCACTCGCCTGCGCAACCCGGTAAGCGTCGAATGCTATCGCCAGGCGCGCCTCAAGGCCCGCGAGCAAGTCGCCCGCATTCGTAACGCTGAAGCATTGGGCGGCTGATACATCGGCCGGCCATGCCGGACCCGGGCCTAGACGTCCCCTGGCCCGGGTCCACCCTTTTGCCAATCAACAGTAAATCCGGCAGGCTCAGCGGCCGGCCATCGCCTTGACTTTCGGCAGATAGGTCCGGCCAATGCGCAGGGCTTCGCCATCATCGAGCTCGACCGACCACACCCCCAGTCCATCGTGCCTGAGACCCCTAATGCGATCCTTGCGCAGGATGGTGGAGCGATGGATGCGGATGAATTCGTTCGGATCGAGCCGTTGTTCGAGGCCCGCGATCGTCTGCAGCAGCAGATAGGTCCGCGCGCCGTCATCGTTCTCGCCCACGTGGAGCCGCACGTAATCGCGTTCCGCGTCGATGCGGGCCACCTGCGCGACATCGATCCGCAGCAGTTCGGACCGGTGCGGTACCCATAGTTCCTCGAGCCATTCGCCCGGTGGGCGCGACCGTTCTCCGCGCCTGGCCAGGGCACGCTCTATCGCCCGCTTCAGCCGGTCGGGGGCGACCGGTTTCAGCACGTAATCGACCGCATCCAGATCGAAGGCCTCGACAGCGAAATGATCGTGCGCGGTGACGAAGATCACCGCCGGGCGGTTGTCCTGCCGCGCGAGCTTGCGTGCCACCGACAGACCGTCGACTTCGGGCATGGTCATGTCGAGCAGGACGAGATCGGGCTTGAGCGCTTCGACCAGCCGCAGCGCAGCCGCGCCATCGCTGGCGGTCCCGACCACCACGAGATCCGGGATGCGTGCGCAGATGACCTGCATCCGCTCGACCGCGAGCGGCTCGTCATCGACGATCAAGGTGCGCAAGGGGGCGTCGTGGTCGCTTTCAGCCATGTCTCACCAGCGGGATGCGGATTTCGGTGCGGTAACCGGTCGGAGTCGGTCCCGCGACGATCGTGGCCTCGCGCCCGAAACGCGCTTCCAGCCGGTCGCGCACATTGGCGAGGCCGATGCCGAACCCGTGCGGGACACCCGCAGGCACGCCCGGGCCGTCGTCGCTGACTTCAATCACCAGTCGCTCGTATTCTTCGCGTGCGGATACCCGCAAGGTAACCGGCCGCGAGACGGGGGCGACGGCATACTTGACTGAATTTTCGACCAGGGGCTGCAGGATCATCCCCGGCACCCGCGCATCGGCAAGTTCGGCAGGCAGTTCGAATTCCGCGCGCAACCGATCGGGAAAGCGCACCGATTCGATCGAGAGGTAATGCCGCTGCAGGTCGAATTCGTCTTCCAGCCGGGCGTCGCCGGTCGGATCGTCGGCAAGGCTGTGGCGGTAGAAATTGGAGATCGACTGGATCATCTCTTCCGCTTTCTCCGTCCGCCCGGTCATGACCATCGCCGAAAGCGAATTGAGCGTGTTGAACAGAAAGTGCGGATTGACCTGGTATCGCAGCGAGCGCAGCTCTGATGCCTTGGCGGCATTCTTGAAGCGTTGTTCGCGCCGCTCTGCCGCCTGCGCCCGCGCGCCCGCAAGCAGCGCGAGATAGAGCGCCGACCATGCGAGAAGCAGGAAATAGCGGCTCGTCGCCGGCTCCAGAATGCGAATCCAGCGATCGCCTTCCGTCGCGGCTGTCGGCAGAACCACACTCGCCGTCGGGCCCCCGTCACGTCCCAGCGGTCCATCGACATCGGCGCCGGCCAGCGCTGGTGCTTCGATGATGAGGTTGCCGGCCTCGTCGCGCCGCGTCGAAAAGCCGTACCGTTCGGCAATCTTGCTTTCGACCATTTCCTGTACATCGGCGAAAACCAGGTGATTGACCTGCGCGATCATTACCGCTGCTGGCATCGCCAGCACCAGCGCGGCTGCAACCTGCGTTGGCAGCCCGCGCCGATCGAACAGCCGCAGGACCAGCCACATCAGGAAAGTGATGGCGATACCCGCCAAGGTGACAATTCCGCGGCGCCACAGCAGCTCGGCCTGCAATTCCAGCCCGAACATCGACCGCACTGTCGTGAGCACGAAATAGCAGACCCACAGGCCCAGCATCGACAGCAGGACTGCCTTGAACGCCGGGCGCGCGTTTTCGGTGGTGGTTGCGGAATCGAGCATCGCTAGCCGATCCCCTGCCTGTTCGCGCGCCGCTGGACCAGCGCCCGTGTCGAGCGATGTTGTCACTTGGTCGAGCATCGCGTCGTTAGTCGGCTGCCAGCAGCTTTTCGCGGGCAATGCGTTCCTTCCACTGCGCCGGGGCGAGGGTGTGGACGTTGTTACCCGCTGCATCGACCGCGACTGTCACCGGCATGTCCTTGACGGTGAACTCGTAGATCGCCTCCATCCCGAGGTCCTCGAACCCAACGACGCGGGCTTCCTTGATCGCGCGCGCCACCAGATAGGCGGCGCCGCCCGTGGCCATCAGGTAAGCGACCTTGTGGCGGGCGATTTCTGCCACGGCGCCCTGCCCGCGCTCCGCCTTGCCGATCATGGCAAGGAGGCCGAGGCCGAGCATCATGTCGGTGAACTTGTCCATCCGGGTGGCGGTAGTCGGGCCTGCCGGGCCAACGACTTCGCCCATGACCGGGTCGACCGGGCCAACGTAGTAGATCGCACGGCCGCGGAAATCGACCGGCAGCTCCTCACCCTTGGCCAGCATTTCCTGGATGCGCTTGTGCGCGGCATCGCGCCCGGTCAGCATCCGGCCCGACAGCAACAGGCGGTCGCCATGCTGCCAGCTTGCAACCTCCTCGCGCGTCAGATTGTCGAGATCGACACGCTTGGCAGCTACGTCAGGCTCCCACTGGACATCGGGCCACTGCGACAGGTCCGGCTGCTCGAGGTAAGCAGGGCCAGAGCCATCGAGCGTGAAGTGCGCGTGGCGCGTGGCGGCACAATTGGGGATCATCGCAACCGGCTTGCCCGCGGCATGGCACGGCGCGTCGAGGATCTTCACGTCAAGCACCGTCGACAACCCGCCCAGCCCCTGCGCGCCGACGCCCTGCGCGTTGACCGCGTCGAAAATGTCGATCCGCAGCTGCTCCAGATCGGTCTGCGCTCCGCGCTGCTTCAGCTGCGCCATATCGATGGGTTCCATGAGGCTGAGCTTGGCAAGCTTCATGCAGTGCTCTGCCGTGCCACCGATCCCGATTCCGAGCATTCCCGGCGGGCACCAACCCGCGCCCATCAGCGGGATCTGCTCGATCACCCAGTCGACGATATTGTCGCTGGGGTTCATCATCTTGAACTTGGACTTGTTCTCGCTGCCGCCGCCCTTGGCCGCGACATCGATGCTGACGGTATCGCCCGGCACCATCTCGACCGACAGCACGCAAGGCGTGTTGTCGCGGGTGTTGCGGCGGGTGAAGGCAGGATCGGCCAGAATCGAGGCACGCAGCTTGTTATCGGGATGATTGTAGGCGCGGCGCACACCTTCATCGACCACGTCCTGCAGGCTCATCCGCGAATCGAGCCGGCAGTTCTGGCCCCATTTCACGAATACGTTGACGATGCCGGTGTCCTGGCAGATCGGCCGGTGCCCTTCGGCACACATCCGGCTGTTGGTCAGGATCTGCGCAATCGCATCCTTCGCCGCCGGGCCCTGTTCGGCCTCGTACGCAGCGCCCAGCGCGCGGATGTAATCCATCGGGTGATAGTAGGAAATGAACTGGAGCGCGTCGGCAACGCTGTCGATCAGGTCCGCTTCCTTGATCGTGATCATGTCGCTCATCGAAACCACACTCCTACCGGTCGATTGCCCCGCCCCATACGCGCGACAGGTTCCTAGGTCACGACCCCAATTCCAAAGCGCTTGGCGGGCGGGCACTGCTCGCCTAAGGCGCCGAGGGGACCGGCATGCACAGCCGGTTGACCAAGTGTGTTGTTGATGTAATACAGCCGGCCGGGAAATCATGAACGCCACGATCGACTTTGCCGCCGCGCGCCGCGCGATGCTCGACAGCCAGCTGCGGACCAGCGGCGTCAACGATGCCCTCGTGCTCGACCGCATGGGGGCGGTTCCGCGCGAGGATTTCGTACCAGAGCATGCGCGCGCCACCGCCTATATCGACCGCGCCATTCCGCTGGACAATGGCCGCCGTCTGGCGGCGCCGCTGTTCTACGGATTGCTGCTGGCCGAAGCCAAGCCGATCCCTGCCGACCGCGTGTTGGTGGTCGACAGCGGTGCGGGGTATCTTGCGGAATTGCTGCGCCCGCTGGTCGGTACGCTGGAAGTCATTTCGCCCGAGGACGCCGTGGCCGCAACGCAGGGTAAGGGCGACTTCACGATGCTGGCGATAGACGGCGCGGTGGAGCGACTTCCAGCCGCCCTGGTCCAGAACCTTTCTCCCGATGGTCGCGTGGTGACAGGGCTCGTGTCCGGCGGCGTCACCCGGCTGGCCGTCGGGCGCCGCTCGGGCGAGGACGTCGCGTTTCTGCCTCTGATAGAAATCGGCATTCCTCGGCTGGGCGAATTCGACAAGCCCAAGACCTGGGCATTCTGATCGTGCAGTCGCGGCCCGCGCTTTTCGCGCTCCTCGCCGGAGCATCGGTCCTGGCGGTCCCTGCACAGGCCGACACCCTGCGCGAGGCGCTGACCGAAGCCTATCGCACCAACCCCACGCTTCAGGCGAGCCGCGCCCAGCAGCGCGCTACGGACGAGACCGTGCCGATCGAACGGTCCGCCGGCCTGCCGCAGGTCGACGCCGCAGCCGGATACACCGAATTCCTCCGCCAGAGCTCGACCAGCTTCACAGCGCCCCAGCGTGCCGTGACTGCGGGCGTCGATCTGGGCGTGCCGCTCTATTCAGGAGGGGCAGTCAAGAACTCGATCCGCGCAGCCGAACAACGCGTCGAAGCAGGGCGAGCGGATCTAAGGGGCACCGAATCGGCGATCTTCACCCAGGTCGTCGCCGCATACATGGACGTCCTGCGCGCCCAGGCTCTGGTCGCGCTCTCGGCCAATCAGGTCGACGTGCTGGCGGTCAATGTCCAGGCGACCAGCGACCGGTTCGAAATCGGCGACCTGACCCGCACCGACGTTGCTCAGTCGCAGTCCCGCCTCGCGCTGGCGCAAGGCGACCTGCGTTCGGCCCAGGCAAACTTGATCAGCGCGCGCGAGAATTACATCGCGCTGGTCGGCAGCGCGCCGGACGCGCTCGAACCGCCGCCACCGCTGCCCGGCCTTCCGGCGAGCACGGACGCCGCCGTGGCAATCGCGCTCGAAAGCAACCCTGACCTGATTGCCGCCAAGGAACGCGCCGAAGCGGCCGAGTTCGATATCGACGTTGCCGGTGCCGGGCGGCTGCCCCGTGTTTCAGCGTTTGTCGGCTACGATTATCAGAACTTCCTCGGCACGCTCGGCGGGAATATCGGGACGGACGTGTCGCAGACATCCACCGCGGCGCAGGCCGGGGTTCAGGTGTCCATCCCGGTCTTCCAGGGCGGACGCCCCGCCGCGTTGCAACGCCAGGCGCAGGCCCGGTCGGCCGCCGCGCTGGAGACGGTGATCGCTGCGGAACGCGACGTGATCGCGCAGGTCCGCGCTGCCTACTCCAGCTGGCAGGCCGCGAACGCGATCATCGAAAGCTCGCAGACAGCGGTATCGGCGGCCGAGCTGAGCCTGGAAGGCGTGCGGGCGGAAAACTCGATCGGCAACCGGACGATCCTCGACGTGCTGAATGCAGAGCAGGAACTGCTCACAGCACGCGTCCAGTTGGTCACCGCACGGCGCAACGCCTACGTCGCCGGCTTCAGCCTGCTCGCCGCCATGGGCCGGGCCGAAGCACGTGATCTCGGGCTGGAAGGCGAAGGCCTGCTGTACGATCCGACGCTCAATTACGAGCGGGTCCGCGACATCATCTGGGACTGGCAACGCGACCCCGATCCGACTGCGCAAAGCACGAGGACCGTTGACATTCCTGCGCCCGACGCGTCAATTCCAGCCCAATCGACCGACGTCACGCCATCGCGCTGACGTCGCCGGGGGCAAGGACAGGGGCAGGAGCGGGGCGCATGCACCACGAAAACGAATCTTCGGTCGAGGAAATCCTCGAATCGATCAAGAAGGTCATGGCACGCGACAGCCGCGCGATTGCGCTCGAGCAGCGCCGCCGCCGCGAATCGCACGGCGTGGTCGAACCAGCCGACGCCGACGAAGCCGACGAAGTGCTCGAGCTGGGTGAGGCCGAACTGGCTGCCGACCAGAACGACAACGACGAACACGGCGCGGGCGCAGCGGCCGATACGTTCGACGATGCACCGCTGACCAACCACGCGGTGCGCGATTCGATGCGCCAGAACCTCGCCGCCCTCGCGATGCTGGCGGAACCGGGTGTCCAGCCGCAGATTGTCCGCTCGGGCGAAACCTCGCTCGAAGGTCTGGTGCGCGACCTGCTGCGACCGATGCTGGCCGACTGGCTCGATGCCAACCTGCCCGGCATGGTCGAAAAGATGGTCAAGGACGAGATCAGCCGGATCGCCGGCAAGCGCGGCTGACGAAAGCGCTTGCGCCATGCGCGTGCGGGGCTAGTCCTGCACGGCATGAAATCACATTTCGGGTCGCTCGTCGCCTTGGCCGCCGCACTGGCAGCCGTTCCCGCAATCGCCCAGGATCCCGCGCCCATGACCGCGCGCGATCTGGTGACGCTGCCCCGGCTGGGCGCGCCGACAGTGGCACCGGGCGGGGGCTGGGTCATCTACCCGGTAACTGTCACCGATCCTGACAGCCTTGCACGTACGAGCCAGGTCTGGCTGCGCAATCTCAGCGACCCGGCAGCCCAGCCGGTGATGCTGGACCTTGGCGGTCCGGCCAGTTCTTTGGCGTATGGTCCCGACGGCAAGCTCTATTTCCTCTCCAGCCGCGCGCCGGAAGGCGAGACCGGCACCAGCCAGGTCTGGCGCGTAACGCTGGGGCCGACCGGCGTCGTCGGCGCGCCGGAACAAGTTACCCGCTTCGGCCACGCGGTTGACGGCTTTTCGATTTCACCCAGGGGCAACCGGATTGCAGTCTGGGGCGAAATCGCGCGCGATTGCGATGCCTTCGGATGTGCCGGCGACGGCAAGGCGCACCTGCCCGGGCCCGGCGACGGACGCCTCTACGATGGCAAGGATGGCTTCGTGCGCCACTGGGACCAGTGGGAAACCCCCGGCACCTTCGCCCGCGTGCGCGCTTATGAGCTGGGCCCCCGAGGGGCGGTTGGTGAAGGCGTGGCGGTCGATGGACCGGCGGGGAAGGGAGCGCTGATCGGCGACACACCGCACAAACCCTATGGCGGCGGCGAGGATCTGGCCTGGGCGCCCGATGGCTCCGCGCTCTATTTCGTCGCACGTCAGGCGGATGCCAAAGAGCCGCTGTCGACCAATACGGATATCTATCGCTCGCGCCTGAACGGCAGGGCTCCGGAGAACCTGACCGCTGCCAACAAGGCGATGGACCTCAGCCCGGTTCCATCGCCCGATGGCCGCTGGCTCGCCTATGTCGCCATGGCACGGCCGGGGTACGAAGCCGACCGGCAGGTCGTGCACCTGCGCGATATCGCCAGTGGCAAGACCCGTGCGCTGACTGCCGATTTCGATCGCTCGTTCGGGTCGATCGCATGGACGCCCGATTCGCGCTGGATCGTCGCGACCGCGCAGGACGTGCTCGATACGCCCGCCTTCCGGATCGACCCGACGACGGGCGCGGTCGAGAAGCTCGACCTGATGCCCGGGAACGAGGCGCACATTGGCAACGTGGTGCCCCTCGCAGGCGGCGACCTGCTGTTCACGCGCGATTCCATCGGCGCCCCGGCCGAACTGTTCTGGTCGGATGACTGGGGCCAGGCCATGCCGCTGACGGCCGTCGCGTCACCCGCCATGGGCAAGATGGCATCGGTCGTGACCAGCCGCTTCAGCTTTGCCGGGGCAGATGGCGCGACCGTATGGGGCCAGATCACCAAGCCGGAACGCCACCGGGGCAAGCTGCCCGCAATCCTCTACGTCCACGGCGGACCGCAGGGTTCGTTCAACGACGCATGGTCGACGCGCTGGAACCCGCGCGTGCTTGCGAGCCAGGGCTATGCCGTCGTCTCGATCGATTTTCACGGCAGCACCGGGTACGGGCAGGCCTTTACCGACGCCATTCGCGGTGACTGGGGCGGCAAGCCGCTGGAAGATCTGCAAAAAGGCTTCGCCGCCGCGCTTGAGCGCGACAAGTCGATTGACGGCAGCCGCGCCTGCGCCATGGGGGCAAGCTACGGCGGGTACATGATGAACTGGATCGCCGGACAGTGGCCCGATCGGTTCAAATGCCTGGTGAACCACAACGGTTTGTTCGACACCCGCGCATTCTATTATTCGACCGAGGAATTGTGGTTCCCGCGCTGGGACTTCGGCGGCAGCTATGCCGAGGCGGCCGAGACTTACGAGAAGTGGAACCCGGTCCACCACGTCGACAAGTGGCAGACGCCCATGCTCGTCGTTCTGGGCGAACGCGATTTCCGCGTGCCTTATACCCAGGGCCTCGGCGCATTCACCGCGTTGCAGGAACGGGACATTCCCTCACAACTGCTCGTCTTCCCCGGCGAAAATCACTGGGTGCTGGGGGCGAAGAATTCGCTTCAGTGGCACCAGACCGTGTTCGATTGGCTCGACCGCTGGCTCAAGCCCAAGACAGGCAAGTGAGCGCGCCGGGCGACATCGCCAAGGCAGCGCGCGCGCTGGGGAAGATCGGCGGCGACCGGGTCGAACGCCAGATCTTCCTGTGCGCGTTGTCGGAGAAGCAGAAATGCTGCCGGCGGGACGAGGGCAAGGCCGCCTGGAGCTATCTCAAGAAGCGGCTCAAGGAACTGGGCCTGGTCGGGCCCGATGGGCGCGTGCAGCGGACCAAGGCCGATTGCCTGCAAGTGTGCGAAGCCGGACCGATCGCCGTCGTCTGGCCCGACAACGTCTGGTACCATTCCTGTAACGAGGAAGTGCTCGAGGCGATCATCCAGCGCCACCTGATAGGCGGCGTGCCGGTCGAGGAATTTCGCCTCAGGGGCGTGCGCTAGGGTCGTCGCGGTCGGGCGGGCTGGCGTCTTGCGACAGATCGGTCACGTTCTCGTCATGTCCGGTCCCGCTGGACAGGAAAATCAGTCCCATCAGCGCGCCCGCAAGCAGCATAGTGAACCCGATCCCCAGTGCGATCGCGATATAGTAATGCACCGATGCCGCGCTCTCGCCATCGTAGAGCAGCGCCAGCGCCAGCACGACCACGCCGGCGGTCAACAGGAACATGAAGCGCATCATCCGGCGATAGCGCGCCCAGGCGTATAGCGCCTTTTCGGGGTCGTCGAGCGGGGATTTGGGCATGATGGGGCCGACATGGCCCTTGCAGCCGGGCTTGGCAATGGCGCGGATTTGGCGTTCCGGGCCGATCATGGCATCTTCGGCCCATAAGCCAGGGGAGAGTCGCCATGAAGATTGCCCAGCTCATCGCCAGTCGCGCCGCATCCGACGTGATTGCCTGCGACACCGGCACGCGCGTCGCCGATGCCATCGCACTGCTCGCGAAAAAACGGATCGGCGCTATTCCTGTGATCGAGGCCGGGCGGGTCGCGGGAATTTTTTCCGAACGCGACGTCATATACCGCCTGGCGCAGGAAGGTTCCGCTTGCCTTGACCGCGAGGTGGGCGATGTGATGACGGCGCCCGCGATCACGATCGAGCCGGGCATGCAGGTGCTCGAAGCGCTGGCGCTGATGACGCGGCGCCGCGTGCGGCATTTGCCCGTGGTGGAGCACGACACCATGTGCGGCTTCATTTCGATCGGCGACCTGGTCAAATCGCGCATCGATGAAATCGCGCAGGAAGCCGAGGCGATGCGCACTTACATTATGACGGGTTGAGCGCGGTCGCCGCGCCTCCTACATCCCATATTATGACTGACGCCCTGACTCTTACTCCTTCCGCTGCCAGGCGGGTTGCCGCGATCGCCGCCAAACAGGCGAAGCCGGCGATCCTGCGCCTGTCGGTCGAGGGCGGGGGGTGTTCCGGCTTCCAGTACAAGTTCGACCTTGCCGAGGGTGCGGAGGGCGACGACCGGGTCAGCGAAACCGACGGGGTCAAACTGGTGGTCGACCCGGTCAGCCTCGATCTCGTCGCGGGCAGCACGGTCGATTTCGTGGAATCGCTCGGCGGCGCGGCTTTCAAAGTTGAAAATCCGCAGGCTGCGGCGGGTTGCGGTTGCGGTTCCAGCTTCGGGATATAGAACCCCCCGGATGCGGATAGCGTCCTTCAACATCAACGGGGTCAAGGCGCGCTTGCCGCGGCTGCTCGAATGGCTCGAGGAAATGCGGCCCACGGTCGCCTGCCTCCAGGAAATCAAGAGCCAGGACGAGGGCTTCCCTGCCGCCGAGTTCGAGAAGATCGGCTATCGCGCGATCTGGCACGGGCAGAAGGGGTTCAACGGCGTGGCCATCCTCGCCGACGGGGTCGAACCGGTGGAGGCGCAGCGCACGCTGCCGGGCGATCCCGAGGACCTGCATGCCCGCTACATCGAAGCCGACGTGAACGGCGTGCGGATTGCCTGCATTTACCTGCCAAACGGCAACCCGGTGCCGGGGCCAAAGTTCGATTACAAGCTGGCGTGGATGGAACGCTTGCGCGCGCGGATGCGCGAGCTGTGGGCGCTGGAGATCCCGGTTGCCGTGGTCGGTGATTTCAACGTCATTCCCGAAAACAAGGACGTGTTCTCACCCCGCGCGATGGCAGCTGACGCGCTTATGCAGCCAGAATCGCGTGATGCCTATGCCCGCCTCCTGGGTGACGGGTGGACGGATGCGATCGACACCTTGAACCCGCGCGGCGGCGTGTGGACGTTCTGGGACTATCAGGCTGGCGCATGGCAGCGCGACCACGGTTTTCGCATCGACCATCTGCTGTTGTCGCCCGAACTGGCCGACCGGATGGTCGCAGCCGGGGTCGACAAGGCTTATCGCGGCCGGGAAAAGGCCAGCGACCACGCGCCGGTTTGGGTCGAGGTGCGCGACTGAAAGGAAAACGGACTCCACCCCGCAAGGGATGAAGCCCGTTCCCTGCGACCCTTACGGGCTCAGCGTAATTATCAGCGATAGAAAACGTGGGTGTCGATCGTTGCCAGCGCCTGCTTTGTGCGGCTCCAGCTCGGCCGGACATAATTGGCGTGGAAATAGAGCGCGTCGCTCGCCTGGCTTTCCCACAGCCCCTCATGCGCGATCCGCGCGATGGCGCGGGCATTGCGCCAAGCCTGGCTGTCGCGGCGAATGTGCGGCATTCGCCCGCCCTTGATGAAGCTGAACTGGCGCGGCTGATGCACAACGGCGCAGTAGGTCGAGGGAAACAGCGACGATTCGGTGCGATTGATAACCACCTGCGCAACGGCAAGCTGCCCTGCCAGCGGTTCGCCCCTCGCCTCGAAATAGATCGCGCCCGCGAGACATTCCATCTCGTCCGACAGCGCGGTGTCACCCTGGGTCGCAGCCACCAGTTCACGCAGCGATCCCTTGCTGGCCACTGGCGCAGGCGTTGTTTCCTGGGGAGCTTGGGGAAGCGGCTGTACCACCTCCTCGGCGACGAACACGGGTACGGTTTCGTCAGTCAGTTCTGCCCGGATGGTGGGGGCTTGGTCGCCTTCCTGGGCGAACGCGCCGGAACTATCGGCGCTTACGAACATAATACCAAGGCCTGCGGCGAATGCCGCCAGCCCGGCGAAACGGGTCTTGATCATCTAGCCTGTCGCTAGGAGCGGTGAACGAGCACAGTCGCAGGTCGGGACCAGTCGCGTTGCAATGCGATTGGTGGTGGTCCTTTTCGGGCCTGCCGGCCGTTCCCCGTCTGCGCGCTTGCCGGACAGCCCCATGCCGTCCGTGCCGCCTGCGCCACGAAGTCGGGCGGCCAAATAGGGCGTAAAGCGGTTGAGTCAAATCACTTGGGCATCTGTGCGACGAACCGTTCCCCATTCGGGACATCCAGTTCCACGATCCAGCAGTCGCTGTCCTGAGCGCGCCTTCGGGCAAGATAATCGGCAAAATCCTGTGGCGAATCCGGGTTTTCCCGCATTGCAACAATGAATGTTCGGCCACCATCAAGCTGCGGCATACGCTCGTAAAGTGTGGCCCCCCCACCGCGTTCGATCGTTACAATCAGAAGGGTTCCAGCGTCGCGCTCGCCCTTGGACAATACCGTCGCGAACCCGCCGGCTGCCTCGACCGAGCGAATCAGGCCCGAGACTTCCATATGGGCCGGGAGGCGGGCTTCCATCAGTCCGACGCATCCGAATAGCCCGGCAGCCCGGACAGCGCGATGCGCGAACGCATGAACGTGCCGGTGCCGCGCCCGATTTCTTCCCCTTCGCTGTCCACCAGGCGTGCTTCGGCCACCAGTACCCGGCGCCTGCCGCTGATCCAGCGCCCTTCGGCCACGACCTGGCCTTCGCGCACGGGCTTGGTGAAATGCAGGTTGAACGACGTCGTCAGCAGGAAACGGTCGGTGACGAGGGTGTTGGCCGCATAAAACGCGGCATCGTCGAGCATCTTGAAATAGATCGTGCCATGCGCAGCGCCTGCCGCATGATAAGCCGCGCGGGTCACCTGAAAAATGATGCGGGAGCGACCTTCGCCCACGATCTCAAGCCTGGAGTCGAACAGCGCATTGACCGGGGCGGAGCGATAGAGCCCCTCCAGCGCCCGATGATGAAGCGCTGCGCCCCCGGAAATGTCAGGCGGCGTCACGATCCGTGGCGTTGGTTAGCAGCGCATAAAGCGCTTCGGCGTCGACCGCATCGGCCAGTGCCTCGTGCATGGCTTCATCGCGCACGAGGCGCGAAATGGCCGCCAGTGCGTGGAGATGCGTGGCACCGGCATCGGCGGGCGACAGCAGTCCGAACACCAGATCGACGGGCATGTCGTCGGCAGCCGCGAAATCGACAGGCTGTTCCAGTTTGACCAGCGCGGCAACCGGCCGCTTCAGCCCGTCGATCCGCGCATGGGGAATGGCAACGCCGCGCCCGAATCCTGTGCTGCCCAGCTTTTCGCGTTCGTCGAGGGCATCGAACACCGTTGCCGCGTCGAGTGCGTAGGCATCGGCGAATATGGCAGCGAGCGTATTCAGGATGGCTGCCTTGCCATCGGCCCGTGCAACGGCAACCGCACCGGGCGATAGCGTGAAAATAGCGTCCATCATCAGATTTGTGTCATCTACGTTCGAGAGTCATCCGGCAGTCGGGTGCGGGCCGCGTGCCCGGCTGCGCCTGCGCCGCAGCGCGAAGGCATTGTTGCGGCCCGCCAAGAACCAGTTGCGTGCCTGTTAGCGCGGCTCGACCCAACCGATCGAGCCGTCGCGGCGGCGATAGACCATATTATGCGTGCCGCTGCCAGCGTTTTTGAACAGCAGCGCATTGGTATCGCGCAAGTCGAGCATCATGACCGCGTCTGCCACCGTCGCTTCTGGAATGTCGGCAGTGGTTTCCGCGATGATCGGCGGGGCATCGACTTCGTCCTCGGCATCCGTGTCTGCAACTTCGGGCTCGGGGGCCGCGAAAATACGGTATGAGGCCTCTTCCTCGCGCAGGGCATGGGCGGCCTGTTCGTGCCGATCCTTCAGTCGGCGCTTGTAGCGGCGCAACTGCTTGTCGATCTTCTCCGCTGCCTGATCGAGCGCCACATGCGCGTCCTGCGCCACGGCATTGGCCTTCAGGATCAGCCCCTGCATCACGTGGGTCACGATATCGCAGCTGAACATCCCGGCTGGCGCCTTCCCGAATGTCACTTGGGAGGAAATGGCGCGGCCGAAGTATTTCTCCACGATGGCGCTGAGGCGGTCGGTGACATGGTCCTGCAGCGCTGCGCCGGTTTCCATCTGGTGGCCCGATACCCTGATATCCATCGTTTCTCTTCTCCTCGTTGGAGGGGTATGCTCCCCTCAATTGCCCCAAAGGGGCGACTTTATGCGACTTATAAAGTCCCGGTGCCGTGCAAGTTCCGCCATACTTGCGACATGTGGGCGGGGCGGGCGCACTTCGCGGCGGATCGCGGTGATGGCCACGGTGTCGATCACCGTAACCTCGACCGTCTCGACCGCCAGACCCAGGCCGATCTGACGGCCGCCATTCAGCTCGACATAGACCTGCGCCAGCAATTCCGCGTCCAGCAGGGCACCGTGTTTGACCCGGTGGCTGCGATCGACCCCGTAACGCGTGCACAGCGCATCGAGCGAAAGCTTGGCCCCGGGATGCTTGCGCCTCGCGATAGCGACGGTGTCGATCATCCGGTCAAGACTGACTGCGTCACGCCCGCAGATAGCCAGTTCGGCATTGAGGAAACCGAAATCGAACCCCGCGTTGTGGGCCACCAGCGGCGCGTCGCCTAAAAACGCGATCAGTTCTTCGGCCCGGTCGCGGAACAGGGGTTTGTCGGCCAGAAATGCCGCTGAAAGGCCATGAACTGCCTCAGCACCGGCAGGCATGTCGCGTTCTGGGTTGAAGTAGGCATGGAATGTCGCGCCGGTCGGCACCCGATTGTACAATTCGACACAGCCAATTTCGACCATCCGGTCGCCCATCCTGGGGTCGAGGCCGGTGGTTTCGGTATCGAACACGATCTCGCGCATTGGCGTGAGTATCGGCCTCCAGCGCGCCGCTGGCAAGGGTCGCGGCGCAGTTTATTGCGGTTCGGCGTCAACCAGCGAAGCAATCAGTGTAGCGACCTGGCGTTCCGTTTCGGCCAGGCCGACGCCGGTATCGATCACGTGGTCGGCCCGCGCGCGCTTTTGGGCATCGGGCACCTGAAGAGACAGGATTTTTGCAAACTTTTCCGGGGTCATGCCCGGCCGCGCCAGCACCCGTGCGCGCTGAATGTCAGCCGGAGCGGAAACCACCACGACCGCGTCGACCTGATCGGCTCCGCCTTTCTCGAACAACAAGGGGATATCGAATACTACCAGACGCGCCCCGCCATGTTCGATCATGAATTCCCGGCGCAGCGTGGCCACGGCGGGATGCACGATTTCTTCCAGCCGGGCGAGCGCGGCCGGATCGCCGAAAACTTGCGCGCCCAACACGTCGCGCAACACGCCTTCGGGTCCGGTCGAGCCCGGGAACGCCGCCTCGATTGCAGGGATCAGCGCGCCGCCCGGGCCTTGCAACCGGTGGACGGCGGCATCGGCATCGAACACCGGCACACCGTGGGCGGCAAACATCGCCGCGACGGTCGATTTTCCCATGCCGATCGAACCGGTGAGGCCGAGGATGACGGGGCGCGTCATCCCAGCAATGCGCGCAGTGCGGCATCGTGCTCGCGTGGCGGAGCGCGGCCGAAAAACTTGTCGAACGCCGCTGCCGCCTGCCCGACCAGCATGGTGAGCCCGTCAATGGTGGGATGCCCAGCCGCCCGGGCGGCGACCAGGAAGGGCGTTTCCACCGGCGCGGTCACGATGTCGTAGGCAATGGCACCGGGCGGCGCATGGCTCCAGTCGAACACCAGCGGCGGTTGTCCCTCCATCCCCAGGGGGCTGGCGTTGACGACGAGGTCGAGACAGCCCTGCCGATCGTCGAATGCGAAATCGGTCGGGCCGGCGAAATGGCCGAGCGCGACAGCATGGTGTTCGCCGCCTGGTGCCAGCTCGTCGAGAAGGGCGCGGGCCTTCCCCGGATCACGGCCGGCGAGCACTATGGTAAAGCCTTCACCGGCCAGCGCGGTTACGATGGCCCGTGCCGCGCCCCCGGTTCCCAGCACCCGCGCCATGCGAAAAAGGTGTCGCTCGCGCAGGATCGCGCCAAGCGGTTCGAGAAACCCGGCAACGTCGGTGTTGTATCCCGTCAGCGCCCCATCGGCCGCGCGTGTGACGGTGTTGACTGCACCGACGCGCAGCGCCTGCGGATCGACCCGGTCGAGCCAGGGGACCACCGCCTGCTTGTGCGGCATCGTGACATTGCATCCGCGCCACGCCGGTTCCGCGCGCCGCGCGCCGAGGTGAATCGCAAGCCCTTCCGCCGAGACGCGATGCGCGCGATAATCGCCCGCTACTTTGGCCTGTTCGAGCCAGAAGCGGTGGATCGCCGGACTCTTCGACTGCGCAATCGGATCTCCGATCACTTCGGCATACGGCGTGGTCATGCGGGCAGCTCACCCAGATCGCGCAGCGCGGCGAGAACCGGCAGCAGTGGCATTCCCAGCACGGTAAACTGGTCGCCGTTGATGCGTTCGAACAATTGCACCCCGCGCGCCTCGATCCGGAAAACGCCGACGCAGTAGCTTACTTCGGGCCATTCGTGGGCGAGATAGTGCGCGATGAAAGCCTCGCTCAGCACGCGCACATGCAGTTCGGCGGTTTCCACGCCTCGCCATAGGACCTGATCGCCGCGCGCGAGCGTTGCGGCACTGTGCAGTTCCATCATTTTGCCGGAAAAGAAGCGCAGATGTTCGGCCGCATCTTCGATCGTGGCGGGTTTGTCGAACCGCCGACCGGCGACAGTGACAAGCGAATCGCTGCCGAGTACGAGGCGCGCAGGAGCAACAGCGGCGACGGCCAGCGCCTTTGCATCTGCCAGCGCTTGCGCGATTTTTGGAGCGGGCTGATCGGCAAGCTCCGCTTCGACCGCGCGTTCGTCCACATCAGCCGGTATCGCCTCGAACGGAACGCCGGCGGCGGTCAGCATGGCTTTGCGCGATGCGCTCTGCGAGGCGAGGACCAGCATCAGATCGCGCCTTCGCCGGGTTCGGGCAAGCCGTCGCCGCGACCGCGTTCGGCCAGCAGCCGGATGACGGCGGCCGCAGTCTCCTCGATCGAGCGGCGAGTCACATCGATCACCGGCCACCCGTTGTCGGCGAACATGCGCCTGGCGAACTGGACCTCTGCCCGCACGCGGTCGTTGTCGACATAAGCGGTCTCTGTCCGTTCATTGAGGCTGAGAAGGCGGTTGCGTCGCACCTGAACCAGCCGTTCCGGTGCAGTTGTCAGCCCGACCACCAACGGCCGCCGCAGGCTGAACAAGATGGGTGGGGGCGGGCTTTCGACCACCAGTGGTATATTGGCGGTCTTGTAGCCGCGATTGGCGAGATAAATGCTGGTCGGCGTCTTCGATGTGCGCGAAACGCCTGCCAGGACGATATCGGCTTCCTCCCAATCGTCCCAACCGATCCCGTCGTCATGCGCGATGGTGTAGTGGATCGCGTCGACACGGCGGAAATAGGCCTCGTCCATCAGGTGTTGACGTCCCGGGCGCCCCTGCGCCGCCTGGCCGAGCTGCGCCGCCAGTGCTTCCGTCACCGCGTCGAGCGCGGGAACGACCGGCAGACCCATCTGCCGGCAATGCTCTTCCAGCCGGGTGCGGGTTTCGGCATTGACCAGCGTAAACAAGACGAGACCTGGGTTGGCGGCAAGGTCGGGGACAATCCGGTCGAGGTGCTGGCGCGAGCGGACCATGGGCCAGAAATGGCGCACCACCTCGGTATCCTCGAACTGGGCAAGCGCCGCCTTGGCGACCATCTCGAGCGTTTCCCCGGTGCTGTCGGACACGAGGTGGAGGTGGAGGCGCGGCATGGATCTGGCGGCGGTCCGGCTTGTGGAGAATGCGCGGGATAAACCACGGGAGAGGCCTGACGACAAGTTGGGGCACGCAATCCATGCCCGATCCGAGTCTTTCGCCCCGGCACTTGTGGACATGGGGACGGGCTTTTCGACAGGCTGGGGATAGCGGGCAGAACATTTCTTTGACTCCCGCCAGGCCGCGAGTCGTGATCTATCCGGGACCTGTTCAAGCCGGGAGAATTCGGGCACTGGCGCGCTGTCCCCGATCTCCACAGGGCCAACAGACTCCATCATCCTTATCTAAGAATCTTTATTTTATTGGATTGGACCCGACCCGATGCCCGGAATCCTGCTCGATACCCTGAATGGCAAGCGCTCCGAGCAGGTGCCCATGTGGCTCATGCGTCAGGCCGGGCGCTACCTGCCCGAGTATCGCGCGCTGCGGGCGGAAAAGGGCGGTTTTCTCGCGCTGGCCTACGATAGCGACGCCGCGGCCGAAATCACGCTCCAGCCGATCAGGCGGTTCGGGTTCGACGGGGCCATCCTGTTTTCCGACATCCTCGTGATCCCGCATGCCATGGGCCAGGACCTGTGGTTCGAGACGGGCGAGGGGCCGCGGCTTGCCCCGCCACTGGTCGACGCCGCGTGGCAGGGACTGGAACGGGCGCCGCAGATCCTCGATCCCATTTACGACACGGTGCGCAAGACACGTGCGGCACTTGGGCCGGATACGACCATGCTGGGATTCGCGGGCAGCCCGTGGACCGTCGCAACCTACATGGTCGCCGGGCAGGGGTCGAAGGACCAGCACGACACCCGCGCGCTCGCTTATCGCGATCCCGGTGCGTTCGGCTCGCTCATCGCGGCGATCGAAGAGATGACCCTCGCCTATCTCGTTGGGCAGATCGATGCCGGGGTGGAGGCTGTGCAGCTTTTCGACAGCTGGGCTGGCAGCCTGTCGCCCGACCAGTACGAACGCTGGGTCATCGCTCCCAACGCGCGGCTGGTCGCGGGTCTCCATGAGGCGCGGCCCGGTGTGCCGGTTATCGGATTTCCCAAGGGATCGGGTGAGAAACTGCCGGTCTATGCCCGCGAAACCGGGGTCGATGCAGTCGGAGTGGACGAGACGATCGATCCCGTCTGGGCTGCCCGCGAGCTTCCTGGCGCGCTGCCGGTGCAGGGCAATCTCGATCCCTTGCTGCTGCTTGCCGGCGGCGCGCTGCTGGTCGAACGCACCCGTGCGATCCTGGCCGCATTCGCCGACCGGCCGCACGTGTTCAACCTGGGCCACGGCATCGGCCAGCATACCCCGATCGAGCATGTCGAGCTGCTGATCGAGACAGTGCGCGGCTGGCGGGGGTGACGCGCCCAGTTGCACCGGATATAGCGGCCAGATGCAGGATTTGCTCGCAATGACATATTACTGGCTCAAGGCCGGGCATATCATCTTCGTGGTGTTCTGGATGGCCGGCCTGTTCATGCTGCCACGCCAGATGCTCTACCTCCATACCGCTACCCCCGGCACGCCCGATGCCGGCCAGTGGGAAGCGCGCATGGGATTGCTGCGCAAAATGATCCTTACCCCCAGCCTGATCGTGGTCTGGGTGCTGGGCTTGCTGCTTGCCTACGCCATCGGTGCGTTCAGCCAGGGGTGGTTTCATGCCAAGCTGCTGCTGGTGATCGCGCTGTCGGGCTATCACGGCTGGATGGTCGCCCAGTCGAAGAAAATGATCGCCGGCGCTCGTCCGCTGACCGAGAAGCAACTGCGCCTGTGGGGCGAATTTCCGGCTATTGTCCTGGCGCTGGTCGTGGTGCTGGTCGTCATCAAGCCCTTCTGAGGGGGAACCGACGCCATTCGCGATTGACGCTGCCCCCGGCAGAATTTATCTGCAGGGTCTCAATTCCGGCATTTCGCGTTCCAATCACCCGTGGAACCAGGTCCGCTTTCCCCAAGCCCTCACCGACCGGCCGGCCACCACCTGACTTTCGAGAACCGATATGCACCTTAAAGAACTTAAATCGAAAACGCCGGCCGAACTGGTCGAAATGGCAGAGGAACTGGGCGTCGAGGGCGCCAGCACCATGCGCCGGCAGGACCTGATGTTCTGCATCCTGCGCGAACTGGCCGAGGATGAAGAATACGAAGAGCCGATCATGGGGGTGGGCACGATCGAGGTGCTGCAGGATGGCTTCGGCTTCCTGCGCAGCCCCGAGGCGAACTACCTCGCCGGCCCCGACGACATCTACGTTTCGCCCAACCAGGTCCGCAAATGGGGGCTGCGTACGGGCGATACCGTCGAAGGCGAAATCCGCGCACCCAAGGATGGGGAGCGCTATTTTGCCCTCACAAGCCTCAAGAGCGTTAATTTCGATGATCCGGATGCCGTGCGCCACCGGACCAACTTCGACAATCTGACGCCGCTCTATCCGGAAGAAAAGCTCAACCTCGATACCCTCGATCCCACGGTCAAGGACAAGAGCGCCCGGGTGATCGATATCATCAGTCCGCAGGGCAAGGGCCAGCGCGCGCTCATTGTCGCCCCCCCGCGCACCGGCAAGACCGTGCTGCTGCAGAACATGGCCAAGGCCATCACCGACAACCACCCCGAGGTGTTCCTGATCGTCCTGCTGGTCGACGAGCGCCCCGAGGAAGTCACCGACATGCAGCGCAGCGTGAAGGGTGAGGTGATCTCCTCCACCTTCGACGAGCCGGCGACGCGTCACGTGCAGGTTGCCGAAATGGTAATCGAAAAGGCCAAGCGCCTGGTCGAACACAAAAAAGACGTGGTGATCCTGCTCGATTCGATCACCCGCCTGGGCCGCGCGTATAACACCGTCGTTCCCAGCAGCGGCAAGGTGCTGACGGGCGGTGTCGATGCGAACGCACTGCAACGGCCCAAGCGGTTCTTTGGCGCTGCACGCAACATCGAGGAAGGCGGTTCGCTTTCCATCATCGCCACCGCGCTGATCGACACCGGCAGCCGTATGGACGAGGTCATCTTCGAAGAATTCAAGGGCACCGGTAACTCTGAAATCGTTCTCGATCGCAAGGTTGCCGACAAGCGCATCTTCCCCGCGCTTGACGTGGGCAAGAGTGGCACCCGCAAGGAAGAATTGCTGGTGGGCAAGGACAACCTGTCGAAGATGTGGGTGCTGCGCCGTATTCTGATGCAGATGGGCACGATCGACGCGATGGAGTTCCTCCTCGACAAGATGAAGGATTCCAAGTCGAACGAGGACTTTTTCGCGACGATGAATCAGTAGGATTCGTCAGACTGGCAGATCCGGTTGGCTAACACAATGTTAGGTCATTGGTTTTACTGCGATCCTCGATCAAGGAGGATCGCAGTGGAACAATTGCTCTACACCAGCACGGCCAATACCGATCTTGCCGCTGATGAAGTGTTCAAGATCGTGACAGTATCGGCGCGCAACAATCCCGCGCGCGCCGTGACCGGGTTTCTCATCTATGCCGACGGCGCCTTTCTGCAGCTGATCGAGGGGGAACGGGCCGATCTCGACGCGCTGCTCGACGTTCTGGGCCGCGATCCGCGTCACCGCGCGATCACGGTGAAAGCGCGTCGGCCGATTTCCAGCCGCAGCTTTCCGAATTGGCGGATGCAACGGGTCGATGCCAGCCGGCGCAACGTGCACGCCGCGCTGGGGCCGCTGCGTGATGCAGGGCTCCAGGGCGATATGCTGGCACAAGTGGAAGATTTCGTGCTGGCGCGCGCCTGATCCTGTCCGGTTTGCAGCGATCAGGATTGGCGGGCGAGCTCTCCCGCCATCTTCTCCCAGACCTTGTTGATCGCCTTGAGCGGGCGGACCATAACCTTGAAATCCTTGATCATTCCCTGCTCATCGAACACGATCAGGTCGATCCCGTTGACATGTATGCCATCAAGCGTGGTTTCGAATTCCAGCAGTGCCTGGTTTCCATCCACCAGCTCGCGAACGTAGCGAAAGCCATCACCGCCGAGCACTTGGCCTGCAGCGGCGAGGTAGGCAACAACCTTGGCGCGTCCGGCTTGGGGCGTGTGGACGACGGGGGAGTGGAACACGGCGTCGGCCGCGATGATTGCCGCAAGGGCTTCCGGCTCGCTGCCGCCTTCCAGCACTTCGTGCCATCGCGCCAGGCCAGTGCGCGCGCTCATCCCAGATGCTCGGCGAAGAACGCGGCTGTGCGCTCGTCCGCCAGCTGAGCGGCGGCATCGTCGCGGCGCTTGCCAAATTCGGTGGCGAAACCGTGATCGAGCCCCTCGTAATCATGCAGCGTTACCTTGGGATGATCGTCCAACCCTTCATGCATGGCGGCCTGCGTGGCCTTGTCGACGAAGCCATCTTCGGTCGGGATATGCAGCATCACCGGATGGGCAATGGCGTGTTTTTCCCTCAGCAAGCCGTCGATGCCGACCCCGTAATAACCGACGCTGGCATCGATATCGGTACGCGCTGCGGTCATGAAGGCGAGCCGCCCGCCAAGGCAATATCCCACGCACCCCACCTTGCTAACACCTTCGACCTGGCGCAGGTGATGGATCGTCGCCTCGATATCGCGAATACCCTGGTCCTGATCGAACTTGCCCATCCACCCGAGCGCTTGCTGGAATTCCGGCTCGATATCGGGATCAAGCTCGATCCCGGGCTGCAGCCGCCAGAAAAGGTCGGGCGCCAGTGCGAGATAGCCGTCCTCGGCCAGGCGGTCGCACTTGCGGCGAATTCCGGCGTTTACCCCGAAAATTTCCTGGATCACGATTATCGCTGCGCGCGGTTCTCCCGCGGGACGCGCGATATATCCGGTGAAGCTGTCGTTCCCCGAAAGCGTGTTGATGGTGACGGTACCGCTCATTCTCGTCTCTCCTTCGGCTATGGAACCTAGCCCTTGCGCAGCGGGCGTGGCAAACCCAGTTTGCGGGTGCCAGCGTAACGGAGAATTCAGACGATGAAGGTCCAGATCGAAATCGATTGTACGCCTGAAGAAGCGCGGACCTTCATGGGCCTGCCGGACGTCAGCAAGGCCAATGACGTCTATGTCGAGGCATTGGCCAAGGCGATGAAGGGCGTATCCAATCCCGAACAGCTGCAGGATTATGCCAAGCAGTTGGCGCCGATGGGGCAGCTGGGGCTGAAGATGTTCCAGAGCTTCGTCGAAGGCGCAACCACCGCGGCGAACAAGTCGAAGGGCGGCTGACGCACCCCCTCACATTCGATGGATACCATCTTCGCCCTCTCGAGCGGCGCGCCGCCAGCCGGGATCGCTGTCGTGCGCGTAAGCGGTCCCCATGCGCGTGGTGCCATCTCGGCACTTGCGGGAACCGTGCCAGCCGCACGGCGCGCCGTCACGCGCGTGTTACGGGATGGGGACGGGGGGGAGTTGGACCGGGCGCTGGTCCTGTATTTGCCCGGGCCCGGAACTGCGACGGGCGAAGATGTGGCCGAATTTCATCTTCATGGCGGCCGCGCAGTCGTTAACGCTGTCGAGAGGGCGTTGGCCGACCTGGCTTTCACACGCCAGGCAGAGCCGGGCGAATTCACTCGCCGCGCTTTCAGCAACGGGCGCATTGATCTGGCGGAGGCGGAGGGACTGGCCGATCTGCTCGCCGCTGAAACCGAGCTCCAGCGCCGCAGCGCGATTGCGATGGCGGGTGGTACCCTGTCGCGGCAAGTCACCGCGTGGCGCGATACCGTGCTGATGCTTTCCGCGCGGATCGAGGCAGCTCTCGATTTCGGGGATGAGGATGACGTCGAGCAGGTCCCGACCGCATTTTATGACGATGTTTCAGCGTTGGTGGCCGTGCTTTCGCAATGGCTCGCACGCCCCCGTGCCGAGACATTGCGCGACGGCTTTCGGGTCGTCCTTGCAGGGCCGCCGAACGCCGGCAAGTCCACCCTGTTCAATGCCTTGGTCGATAGCGACGCCGCGATAACGGCGCCCACCGCCGGGACTACGCGCGACGTGCTCGAGCGGTCAGTGGCGATCGGCGGCGTGCCATTCACCTTTGTCGACACGGCTGGACTCCACGACGGAACCGGAGACGCGATCGAGGCAATCGGGATCGAGCGCGCGCATCTGCAGGTCGCGCGTGCCGATCTGGTCTTGTGGCTCGGGCCGGAGGGGGCCGGACCGCCGGGGGCTTGTGAAATAGACGCGAAATGTGATCTCTCGGCGACGCAGGGGAAGCATGCTGCCCGACACCGCATTTCAGCGCTTACCGGTCAAGGGATCGATGAATTGCGCCGTGCTTTGATCGGTGTTGCGCTCGGCAAGATGCCAAAACCGGGTGAAACGACACTCAATCGAAGGCAACACGACCTTACAACGTCAGCACACGAGGCGCTGACTGCGATCGTGCGGCATGAAGATCTGTTGCTGACGGCTGAGAAACTGCGAATGGCTCGAGTGGCATTCGACCGGCTGATTGGACGCAGTTCGACAGAGGACATGCTCGATGCCTTGTTCGGGCGGTTTTGCATCGGGAAGTGATGTTTCACGTGAAACACAGGCTTGCCCCAGCGTTTGACCCTGGGCGACAGCGCGGCTAGTTCCCCGATCATGCGCGAGTACGATATTCTGGTAGTCGGCGGCGGTCACGCCGGCGTCGAGGCAGCATGTGTCGCGGCGCGTATGGGCGCGCGCGTAGCGTTGGTCAGCTTCGATCTCGATGCAATCGGGGCGATGAGTTGCAACCCGGCGATTGGCGGACTGGGCAAAGGACATCTGGTCCGTGAAGTCGATGCATTTGATGGAGTGATAGCGCGCGCTGCCGATGCGGGGGCCATCCATTACCGGATGCTCAACCTATCCAAGGGGAGCGCCGTCTGGGGACCCCGGGTTCAGGCCGATCGCAAGCGGTTCAAGGCGGCAGTGCAGCGCATTGTACGCGCTCAGCACGATTTGGATTTGATCGCCGGCGAAGCAGCAGCGTTGCGGATCGAGCAGGGCAGGGTTGCTGGCCTCGATCTGGCAGATGGGACGACGCTTGCTGCTAACGCCGTGGTCCTATGCACGGGCACCTTTCTGGGCGGAATCCTCCATCGTGGTGAGGAGCGGTTTGAAGGGGGCCGAGTGGGCGAGGCTTCGGCCCAGCGTCTCGCCGCGCAATTGCGCGAAGCCGTTTTACCGATGGCACGGCTCAAGACGGGGACACCGCCGCGGCTCGACGGGCGGACCATCGATTGGGCCGTGCTGGAAGAACAGCCAAGCGACACCAGCGACTGGACGATGTCGCCCGTGTCACCTGGCCGGGTAAATCCGCAAGTCTTCTGCGCAATCACCCGCACCAATGCAGCGAGCCATGACGTAATTCGCGCCAACCTCCATCGCTCCCCCCTGTTCTCCGGCGCAATAGGTGCTCAGGGCCCTCGCTATTGTCCATCGATCGAAGACAAGATCCACCGGTTTGGCGATCGTGATGGGCATCAGGTTTTTCTCGAGCCAGAGGGACTCGATAGTCACCTGGTCTACCCCAACGGCATCAGCACATCGTTACCGGCCGACGTCCAGCTAGCCATGTTGCGTACGATGCCGGGTTTGTCGCACGTGGAAATGGAAGTGCCGGGGTATGCGGTCGAATACGATCACATCGACCCCCGTGCGTTGGCCTCTTCCCTCGAATGCCGGGAAATCCCCGGACTGTACTGTGCCGGCCAGATCAATGGCACGACAGGGTATGAGGAAGCGGCAGCGCAGGGTCTGGTCGCCGGATTGAATGCCGCATCGAAAGCCCTGGGACGACAGCCGGCACCTATCGACCGGGCCAATTCCTACCTGGCCGTGATGGTAGACGATCTGACCCTGCAAGGGGTCAGCGAGCCATACCGGATGTTGACTGCCCGCGCGGAGTATCGCTTGCGTCTGCGCGCCAATAATGCCGCGACCCGACTCACGCCGCTTGCCATCGCCGCGGGTTGCGTCAGCGATGAACGCCGGAACTGGTTCGAGGCCCGCGAGGAAAAGATTCAGCAATGGCGCGCCGCATTGGAACGTGAAGTGACTTCATCAGCCTTGGCAGAGGAGGGGATTCCTGTTCGACGCGATGGTGGACGCCGTACCTTGGCAGAATGGTTGGCGCACGATGGCATTGAACTGGACACGTTGGCCCCGTGGCTGCCGGACGATCTTTTACCCGATGATATCGCGCACGAAGTCGCTGAGGATGCGGCATATGCGCCCTATCTCGCTCGGCAGGAGGCAGAGCTGCGTGATCTCCGAGCGAGTGAGGCGGTCAATTTGCCTCCGGACTTTCCCTTTGCTGCCGTGCCGGGCCTCTCCAATGAAATGGTCGAACGGCTGAGTGCTGCACGGCCCGGCACGCTCGCGGCTGCGGGGCGAGTGCCGGGCGTTACACCAGCGGCACTTTCCGCATTGCTCGTCCACACGCGCAAATTCGACCGAGACGCAGCATGATCGTCGACGAAGTTTCCGCTCAGCAATACGTGCGAACGCATGCGGACGACCCGGCTGCAATGGACCGGATCACTTTGCTCATCGATCGCCTGACCGAGGAAAATGCGCGACAAAATCTCGTTGCTGAGGCGACATTGCCAGTCGTGTGGCAGCGTCATATCGCAGATAGTGCGCAACTGCTCGACTATGTTCCACGTGGAACAGCGCCGTGGCTCGACCTGGGCAGTGGGGCAGGGTTTCCAGGCCTGGTCATCGCCATTCTGCGACCGAACGACGAAATCGTCCTGATCGAATCGCGTACCAAAAGAATCGTTTGGCTCGGCCGGATGGTCGAGGAACTGGCTCTAGCCAATTGCCGGGTCGAAGGGCGCCGATTGGAGCAGGTTCAAAGTCAGCCCGCCGCAGCGATCACTGCGCGCGCATTTGCTCCGTTGCGGGACATCCTTGCGCTATCCGCCCGATTTTCCACAGCACACACCCGCTACGTGTTGCCGAAAGGACGTTCTGCAGCGCAGGAATTGGCAGACGCACCGAAATGGATTCGACAAGGGTTCCACGTGGAACATTCGTTGACTGATAATGATGCGGGAATCGTCGTCGGAACACTCGGCAAGGAGGCGAGAGCGAGACTGTGATCACCATCGCAATCGCCAACCAAAAGGGTGGGGTCGGCAAAACGACCACCGCAATCAACATCGCGACGGCCATGGCGGCAACTGGTTGGAAAACTTTGCTGATCGACCTTGATCCGCAGGGAAATGCTTCTACCGGGCTGGGGATCGGTACTGATTTGCGGGAACGGTCGAGTTATGATCTGCTCGTCGAACAGATGCCGCTCGCCGAATGCGTGTCACCGACATCCATACCTGGTCTCGACCTAGTGCCGGCCACGGTCGACTTGAGCGGCGCGGAGGTGGAACTGGTCTCGGTCGACAACCGTACCGCGCGGCTGTCATCAGCCATCGCCGGGCATGCAGATCACGAGATCTGCTTTATCGATTGTCCGCCTTCGCTGGGGCTGCTCACGCTCAACGCGCTGGGCGCGGCCGACACTTTGCTTGTGCCGCTTCAATGCGAGTTCTTCGCGCTTGAAGGTCTGAGCCAACTGCTAACCACCGTCGAACGGGTGCAGCAACGCTTCAATCCCGATCTCGGCATCATTGGTGTCGTGCTGACGATGTTCGACCGTCGCAACCGCTTGACGGATCAGGTTGCGGACGACGTGCGCGATTGCCTGGGCAAGCTGGTGTTCGAATCGGTGATCCCGCGAAACGTCCGGTTGTCCGAAGCGCCAAGTCACGGTTTGCCTGCGTTGGTGTATGATCACAATTGCGCCGGGAGCCGCGCTTATATCGCGCTGGCCCGCGAACTGATCGGGCGTCTGCCAGAACGAAGGAAGGCTGCATGAGCGAACCTGCCGATACTGCCACGCCGATTCGCCTCGATCGCAAGAAGAAACTCGGGCGCGGGCTAGGCGCCTTGCTGGGCGAAACGCGGCGGGAAGAACCTCTGGTGTCGGGTAGCCCCGAAGAGGGGGAGGGGGCCTCGCTGGCCGGGCGAAAGTCCGGGCTGGCTTCGCTGCCCGTTTCCGCCATCGAACCATTACCGGGTCAGCCTCGGCGCCATTTCGACGAAGCTGCACTGGACGAATTGGCTGAATCGATCGCTGCGCGCGGCGTGATTCAACCAGTCATCGTCCGTCCGCTGGCGGGTGGGCGTTATCAGCTCGTCGCAGGTGAACGTCGCTGGCGCGCTGCGCAGCGCGCCCGGCTTCACGAGATTCCTGCGCTGGTCCGCGAACTGGATGAGCGCGAGGTAATGGCGCTGGCGCTGATCGAAAATATCCAGCGCGAAGATCTCAACCCGGTCGAGGAAGCGCGGGCATATCAGCGGCTCGCTGAACATGAAGAGATGACCCAGGCGGATATCGCCAAGCTGGTCGACAAATCGCGCAGCCACGTGGCCAATCTTCAGCGATTGCTGGCTCTCCCCGGCGAAGTGCTTGATATGGTGGAAGAAGGTGGGCTGTCGATGGGGCATGCCCGCGCGCTTATCGGCAATGATCGCGCGGTCGAGCTGGCCCGAAAGGCGGCGTCGGACAAGCTGTCCGTGCGTGAAGTCGAGGCATTGGCGCGGAGCGATGCCCCGCCGACGCAGCGCCGCACTCGGACATCGCGCGATCCCGCCAAGGATGCCGACATTGCCGCGGTACAAAGCCATCTCGAGGAATTTCTCGGCCTGTCGGTGCGGATCAAGACCGACACCGATCCGCGTTCCGGCCAGGTAACGATCCGCTACCGCACCCTCGACCAGCTCGACCTGATTTGTCAGCGCCTGACGGGCGGCGGGATCTGACCAGGCGCCGCCGCGAGCGAGAAGTCGCGCGGCGCAACCCGGGCGGCAGCGAGCAGAGCCCTATTTCCTGATTCGCTTGACCCTGGTCGCTGCGGGTTGGGGCGGGTGGTGGCGCTCGATCGTGCGGCGCGCCGGGCGGGCAGACCCTTCGACCCATTCCTCGGTGACCGTTTCCCGGATCACGGCCCGCTGCGGAACCATCACCACCACCGGCACATAAGTCATATGGACGGGCGCGCCATAGCCGTAGCCATACCCGGGTCCGTACCCTGGTTGCGGATAGCCGCGCGCCAGATAATCATCCAGGTAGGCTTCGCATTCATCGATGACTCGGTCATCGTCCCGGTCGCGCGCGGCCGCGCCGATGGCGGTCCCGATCGCAATGCCCGCAAGGCCGCCGACACCGGCGCCGATCAATGTCCCGGCAAGACGTTCCCCGCTTGCAACCCGGTTGCCGATCACCCCGCCGACAATAGCCCCCAGTACGCCGCCGCCGACGCCGTCCTCGTCGCGCGCGCGCCCATCACCCAGCCGGGCGCGGCACTCAGCGAGCCATGCGGCGTGATCGAAACCGGGCTGCGGCGGCGCTGCATAGCGGGGATAGCTGTGGGCGGGCATGGCGTGGTGGTAACGTTCTGGCTGTACCGGAACGTCGCCGTGGTGGTCGTGGTCGGGCTGGACGGGGGCATCGGCATGATGATCACTGTCGTGCCTTGCGGCATGATCGCCATGCGGCCCGTGATCGCCTGGAACGTCCTGCACCACTTCGCCCGGTTGATAGACGACCGGCGGTTCGGCTGGCGCGGGCTGGGCATATTCATATTCACCCGGCGCCTCGACCGGGTGGGACCATGCGGGAGTAGCGGCAACCAATGCGCAGGCGGCAAGACCCAGCGGAACGGTACGACGAGCGGTCATGCGAAGAATCCCTGTTGCTGCGGCAGGGAATGGTCCCCCGCGCGTTAACCTGAAATCTACTATGACATGTTGCAGGTTCCCACGGCTTAGCAATGCCTTGTCCCGAATCGGGGCGTGCGGGCAGACCTAGATGCGTTCAGCCAGCAGCGCTGCCAACGCTTCGAACCCGGCGGCATCTTCGGCATCGAAGCGTGCAAGGTCGGGACTGTCGAGATCGATCACTGCGATCACCTGTCCATCGCGCAGCACGGGGACGACCAGTTCCGATCGGCTGGCGGCGTCGCAGGCGATATGGCCGGGAAAGGCATGTACATCCGCAACGATCTGCGTTTCGCCGCTTGCAGCAGCAGCGCCGCAGACGCCCCGGCCCAGCGGAATGCGGATGCAAGCGGGTCGTCCGGCGAATGGGCCCAGCACGAGTTCACCATCGACCATCCGGTAGAATCCCGCCCAGTTCAGGCCAGGCACGAATTCCCAAACGAGCGCTGCGACGTTCGCCATGTTTGCAACCGCATCGGCCTCCCCCTCGGTCAGGGCGGCAGCGGCATCGCGCAGCTGGCGGTAAAGCTCGGGCTTATCGACGGTCGTATCGGGGGCGAAATCGTACATGGTCAGCTATCTAGTCGCCTGCGCCATTGCCGCAAGCCCGGGTTGGCCGTATCCATCGCCTCATGACCCTGCGCCGCAAGCTTCTCATCGCCCTCGTCATCATTCTGCTTCTGCTGGCTGGCTTCGCCGCATGGATATGGCGCGGTGATATGGCAGGGCTGTCAGTGGCTCAGGTCGCTGGGACCGATCCGGTTATCGAAGAACCCAATGCCGAGATGTTCCCCACCGTGCGGATTGCCGAGCCTGTCGGCTGGGCCGATGACGAAACGCCGGACGCGGCGGAAGGCCTCACCGTGGTTCGCTTCGCTGAAGGGCTGGAACACCCGCGCGTGATCCATACGCTGCCGAACGGAGACGTCCTGGTGACGCTCACCCGCGCTCCGGCCAGCAACAAAGGTGGCGGCATTACTGCATGGATTGCCGACCTGTTGATGACCAAGGCCGGCGCAACCGGCCCATCCCCCAATGAATTGGTGCTGCTGCGCGATGCCAATGGTGATGGGGTGGCGGAAACCCGGGCGACACTGACTGACGATCTCGATTCGCCGTCCGGTATCGCGTGGGCCAACGGGACGCTTTACGTCGCCAACCACGACGAGGTGCTCGCATTCCCTTACACCCCGGGCCAGACCCGGCTGGGCGGAGCAGGGCGCAAGTTGATGGACCTGCCACCCGCGGGCAACCACTGGATGCGCAACATCGAACTGAGCCCTGATGGGACGAAGCTCTACGTGGCGGTCGGATCGGCCTCCAATATCGGTGAGAAAGGCATCGAGGCCGAAGAAGGGCGGGCAATGATATGGGAACTCGACCTGGAGAGCGGTTCGGCACGGCCGTTCGGCGCCGGGCTGCGCAATCCCAATGGCCTCGATTTCAATCCCTGGAGCGGTGAACTGTGGACCACGGTGAACGAGCGGGACATGCTCGGATCGGATCTGGTGCCGGATTATCTCACCAATGTCCCCGTCGGCGCGCAGTACGGTTGGCCGTGGGTCTATTGGCGCAACAATATCGATCGCCGCGTCGAGGCGCCGATGCCGCAATTCCTGATCGAATACACGCGCCGGCCGGAATACGCGCTGGGGCCGCACGTGGCTGCACTGGGGCTCGTTTTCAGCCGGGAAGGCGACCGGATGGGCGCGACCTTCGGTCAGGGTGCCTTCATCGCCCGCCATGGGTCGTGGAACCGCAAGCCGCCTTCCGGCTATGACGTGGTCTATGTCGCTTTTGATGAGCGGGGTAATCCCCAGGGCAAGCCGGTGCCGGTGCTGACCGGGTTCCTGACCGGGGAAGGGACGACACGCGGTCGGCCGACGTGGGTCGAATGGGCGGGCGACGGATCATTGCTGGTCAGCGACGATACCGCCGGGATCATCTGGCGGGTGGTTGCCAACGGTGCCCAGCCGCGTGGGCCGATCGAGCGGGTGCGCACGCGCTCGCTACCGCCCCAGCGAGAACTATCTGGCAGTGCTACGGCCTCATTCCGCGAGGAAGAGGACCCGCGCTAGACCGCCTTGCCGGCGCGCCCGGCGAGTTCGATTACGAATTGCCATGCTGTGCGGCCTGAACGGGCGCCGCGGCGCTGCGCCCATTCCAACGCATCGGGCTCGCTCCACGCGAGCTCATAATTGTCGGCATAACCGGCCACGATGGCCAGATAAGTTGCCTGGTCGCACGCGTGAAACCCCAATACGATGCCGAACCGGTCGACCAATGCCAACCGGTCGTCGACCACGTCGCGCGGGTTCAGCGGGTCGTCCTGTTCGCTCGCATTGCGCGGTACGATCGCACGCCGGTTGGAGGTGACAGCGATCCGTACATTGGCCAGGCGCGCTTCCACCCCGCCTTCCAGCCATGACCGAAGCCGCCGCGGCCCCTGCAGATCATCTTCGGCAAAGCCGAGATCGTCGAGATAGACCAGGAACTGGCGCGGATGGCGGCCAAGCTCGGCAAAGAGGTCCGGCAGGCTGTCCAGTTCGTCGCCCGCGACCTGGACCAGCGCGAGCTTATCGGGACACTCTTCTTGCACGCTGGCTACGACCGAACGCAGCAGTGCGGACTTTCCCATTCCGCGCGCGCCCCACAGAAACAGGTCATGCGCCGCTGCCCCATGGGCAAAACGATGCAGGTTTTCGACAACCGCCGCCTTCTGCGCATCGATGCCCTGCAAGAGATCCAGCGGCGGCGCCGCGATAACGGCGACTGGCCGCGCGCGCCCATTGGACCAGACATATGCCGGGCTCGCCAGCCAGTCGATATCGTCGCCGATATTGCCGGCCAGTCGCTCGAGCGCGTCGGCGATCCGGGCAAGCGGGTCGATCAAGCGCCCATCAACCTGCCAGTTGCTCGGCCGTCACGGCATAAAGCCCGGCAGCGCCAGCAGTTGCTGAAGCGCGCAGGCCACTGGCTTCGGGAACAATCCGATCCAGGAAGAACCGCACCGTCGCTGGCTTGGCTGCGGCCAGAGCAGGCGCTTCCCCTGCTTCGATCGCGGCGATCTGGCAGGTCAGTTGCCATCCCGCGACGGCCACTGCGCTCATGGTGCAGAACGGAACGCTGCCGGCGAGGCGATCGTCCAGGCTTGCTTCGTCGCGCATCCACTGCGCAATCTCGGCACAGTCGCGCGCCAGGGCGACGAGCGCCGGCTCCGACGAAGCCTCCCTGGCGATCTGGGCCATAAGCACTGCGTAGACCTCGCCGTTTTCCAGGCCCAGCTTCCGGGTGACCAGATCGGCGGCCTGGATGCCATTGGTGCCCTCGTAAATCGGTGCGATGCGCGCGTCGCGATAATGCTGGGCAGCGCCGGTTTCCTCGATAAAGCCCATCCCGCCGTGGACCTGCACGCCCAGACTGGCGATCTCGCAGCCGATATCGGTGCCCCAGGCCTTGAGCAGCGGCACGAGCACATCGGCGCGCGCGGCCGCCCCGGCATTACCCAGCGTACCGCGATCGACCTGACCGGCGGTATAGTAGAGCAGCGCCCGCGCCCCCTCGGTCAGCGCTTTCATCCGCATCAGCGTGCGTCGCACATCGGGGTGCTCGACGATTGCGACCGGTGTCTTGTCCGGCGATCCCGCCCGTGCCGATTGCACTCGCTCGCGCGCATAGGCCAGGGCCGCCTGCGTGGCCCGCTCGCCGATCTGGACGCCCTGATTACCGACATTGATCCGCGCATTGTTCATCATCGTGAACATCGCCATGAGCCCGCGATTTTCGACACCGACCAGTTCGCCGATACAGGCGTTGCTGTCGCCATAGCTCATCACGCAGGTGGGCGACGCCATGATGCCCAGCTTGTGTTCGATGCTGACGCAGCGCAGATCGTTGCGCGAACCGAGGGACCCATCGTCGTTCACGTGGTACTTGGGCACCAAGAACAGCGAAATGCCGCGGCTGCCCTCAGGCGCATCGGGCAGGCGTGCCAGCACCAGGTGGATGATGTTCTCGGCAAGGTCGTGCTCACCCCAGGTGATGTAGATCTTGGTGCCGCGGATCAGATATTTGCCTGCATGCTCGCCATCGGTGATGGGGGTCGCGGTGGTTCGCAGGGCGCCCAGATCGCTGCCCGCCTGCGGCTCCGTCAGGTTCATCGTTCCCGACCATTCCCCGCTGACCAGCTTGGGCAGATACTTCGCTTTCTGTGCGGCGCTACCGTGATGGTCGAGCGCCTCGATCGCGCCGACCGACAGCATCGGCAGCAGGTTGAAAGCCATGTTGGCGGTGCCGAGGTTCTCCAGCACATTGCAGGCGAGGGTGAAGGGCATGCCCTGGCCGCCATATTCGGCCGGGCCGGCGATGGCGTTCCAGCCTTGCTCGACATACTGATCGTATGCGGGGCCAAAACCTTCGGGCAGTCGCACGACACCGTTTTCCAGTTTTGCACCCTCCATGTCGCCAATGCGGTTGAGCGGGGCCCATTCCCCCGCTGCCAGCGCAGCGACTCCTTCGACGATCGCTTCGACCAGGTCGGGTTCAGCCGCCGCGAAGCGTTCGTTCTCGGCCAGTTCGGCGATGCCGGCATTGACGCGGATTGCCAGCAATTGGTCCTGGGTGGCCGGAGTATACGTCACAGAAGCGGTTCCTCTTGGCTTTGGGGGGCATTCACCTATAGCGCGCGCCCATGACGGGCAAGAACGCGACACAGGTGTTGGCGGCCGACGCGCAAGGAATTGCTGCAGCCGCACAAATCCTGCTTGATGGGGGGCTGGTCGCGGTGCCGACCGAAACCGTTTACGGCCTCGCCGCGCGGGCCGACGATGCCGCCGCGGTCGCGCGTATTTACACGGCCAAGGGTCGACCGGACTTCAATCCGCTGATCGTGCATGTGGCCAGCACCCGACACGCCAGGTTTTTGGCGCATTGGTGCGAGCGGGCGAGTGTGCTGGCGGAAAAATTCTGGCCGGGTCCGCTGACAATGGTCTTGCCCGCGCGCATGGATGCGGGGCTTGCCGACGCCGTGACGGCAGGCTTGCCGACTGTGGCCCTGCGAATGCCGGCGCACCCGGTGATGCAGGCTTTGCTTGGGCAGCTGCCGTGTCCACTCGCGGCGCCCTCGGCCAATCGCAGCGGAGGCGTCAGTCCGACGCAGGCCGACCATGTCCACGCCAGCCTGGAAGGGCGGATCGATGCCGTCATCGACGGTGGCGAATGTGCGCGCGGGCTGGAATCCACCATTGTCGCCCTGCGGGCGGATGGAACGTGGCAGCTCCTACGCCCCGGGCCGATCGCCGAGCGCGAGCTGATTGAACTACTCGGCGCGCCGACAGCCATCACCTCGTCGATCGAGGCTCCGGGCCAGCTGGCCAGCCATTATTCGCCGGGCAAACCCCTGCGATTGGATGCCGAAACTGGCCATGCCGACGAGTACATGATCGGGTTCGGCCCGGTGCCAGGTCATTGCAGCTTGTCGCCGTCGGGCGATCTGGTGGAAGCGGCGGCGCGGCTATACGCCTGTCTCCACCAGGCCGCACGGGCCCCGCATCCGCGCGTGGCCATCGCGGCAATCCCGAAAGAAGGGCTGGGCGCGGCAATCAACGACCGCCTGCGCCGCGCCGCGGCCTAGTTTTCGGGCGGCGGTGGCGGCAGCGTACGCGTGACCGCCTGCAATTCGGCATAGGTCGTCTGGGCCCGGCTGCAGGCGCGGCGATCGCCATCGCGGCAATCCTCGAGCTCTTTTTCGTATCGGCGTTCGAGCCGGCCCAGTTCTTCCTCTCGCTGGCGCAATTCGCGGCCCCGCTTTTCATCCGCTTCAGACTGGCTGGTCGTGGCCAGATCGACCGCCTTGCCCGCAACCCGTACCGGGGCAGTGGCCACGTCGAATGCCGTTTTGGCCAGACAACCGCCCAGCGGCAGGGATAGCGATAGGGCCAGCAGACTGATCGTTATGCCGCGCATCAGGAAACTCCTTCAGCGCGGCATAGCTGGTCAGGTCCTGCTTGGCGATGAATGACTTGTCAGCGCGCCTTAGGTGCCTCGGGTCCCTCTGGTGCCTGCGGTGTGTTCGGCGCCGCCGGCGGGTTCGGCGCCACGGGCGCTGCTTGGGCAGCGGCAGCGGCCGTCCCGCCGGAATTGCGGCAAGTCACCTTGCCCGATCCCATCGCCTTGACAGTGCATGTCGCCCGCCCGGTAACGGTGACATTGCCGGACCCCATGATCTTGGCTTCGACCTTGCCGTCCGATGCGAAAGCGGCGTCGCCGGACCCCATGATGTTGATATCGGCGCGATCGATGGTGAGGCCGGGTGCCTCCACGTTGCCCGATCCGGCGATGTTGAGGTCGAGGGCAGTCGCCTTTCCCGCGCCGCCGAAGGTCCCGGAGCCCATGACGTTCACGTTCAACTTCTCTGCCTCGAGAGTGCTCACGTCGAGCCGGCCCGAACCCGCAATGTCGACTTCGGCCTCAGCCGCCATCGACTGCGCCGTAACGGTACCCGAACCGGCGAGTACGATCTTGGCGGGAGAAGGCATTGTGACCCGCACCGTGGCGATACCATCGCCGCGGCGCCCGCTTTCGCCTTCGCGCAAGATTCCCAAGGTGCCGTCGCTCAGCGTGAAACGAAGGGCCTCGACTGCCGAGGGGTCCCCTTCGACGTCGATATCCAGAGTGGAGCCATCGCTGACGAGGATCCGGTCAGGTCCCGCTACGACAAGCTCGTTTGGCGCCTCACCCGTCATGTCGAGTTCGGCCAGTGGCACTCCCTCGTCGCCGTTTACGACGATGGTCGCCCCTTGGCCACAACCGGACAGGCTGGCCGCAAACGCAATGGCCGCGATCGGGGCCAGGGTTCGGAGCAGATGTTCGAATTTCATGACCGATCTCCCGCTTATGTGTGTTGCCGGTATAATACAGCAGGGAACACAGCTCAAGCTGCCGAACGAAAAAGGGCCGCCCGGTTGGGCGGCCCTCGTCGATCATCGAATGACGCCGGTCGATCAGGCTTCTTCGACGTTCTCGTAGTATTGCGGCGCGTGTTCGCGCAGCACGTTCAGGATCTTTTCCAACGCAGCCGGCTCGTCGGTCTTTTCCATCGCGGCGAGTTCGCGGGCGAGGCGGCTCGAAGCGGCCTCGAAAATCTGCCGTTCGGAATAGGACTGCTCGGGCTGGTCGTCCGGCCGGAACAGGTCGCGCGTAACCTCGGCAATAGAAACGAGATCGCCAGAATTGATCTTGGCTTCGTATTCCTGCGCCCGGCGGCTCCACATGGTGCGCTTCACCTTGGGCTTGCCCTTGAGCGTTTCCATCGCTTCCTTGAGAGTCTTGTCGCTCGACAGCTTGCGCATGCCGATCGCCTCGACCTTGTTGACCGGAACGCGCAGGGTCATGCGTTCCTTCTCGAAGCGCAGAACATAGAGTTCGAGCTGCATCCCGGCGATTTCCTCGCTCTGGAGCTCGATCACACGGCCGACACCGTGCTTGGGATAGACGACGTAATCACCGACCTCGAAGGCTGGAGCACTGCTTGCCATGGTTATCCTTTCATCGCGGGCCGAACCCGGCGTGCGACCGATCATGCCGTGGATCGTCCGGCCAAAAGGCGCGGTCGATAATCTCCAACATGTCGCGGTGGGTTCTGCCTTTCCGTGACTTCGCGGCGGTCACCGGGGCTGTGCCGGTGCCGTTGTTGCAATAGATAACACTTCCGCAACAAAATTGCGAGTCCCGCGTGCACTTCGCGCAGGGCGAGTGCCAATGGCGGGATCAGTCGCCTTCGCCGGGCTCGGGCGTGAAGTATTTCTCGAACTTGCCCTCTTCCCCCTTGTGCTCGTCCGCATCCGCCGGCGGATCTTTCTGGGTGGTAATGTTGGGCCATTCGGCAGAAAATTTCGTATTGAGTTCAAGCCACTGCTCGAGACCGTCTTCGGTATCGGGCAGGATCGCCTCGGCCGGGCATTCCGGTTCGCAAACGCCGCAGTCGATGCATTCGCTGGGATTGATGACCAGCATCGTCTCGCCTTCGTAGAAGCAATCGACCGGACAGACCTCGACGCAATCGGTGTACTTGCACTTGATGCAGGCGTCGGTGACGACGTAGGTCATGGCGAACTGGTTCCCTTGGTGGCGGTGCCTTCGCCCGCTGCTATTGCGGTTTCGCCACGCGCGTCAAGCACGCGATAACAGGCTTGCGCTTCGCTGGCCGGTCCACGGCGCTCCGGAAGTGCCAGGATTGAAAGCACTGTTACACGGCCGGGCAGGGGGATGGTCAGCACGTCCCCCACCGCGATTCCGTGACTGACCCGGTTGACCCGGACGCCGTTGCAGCGCACGTGCCCGGTGTCGATCAGGCGCTGCGCCAGCCCCCGCGACTTGACCAGGCGCATGCGGCACAGCAGCTGGTCGAGCCGCATCAGCGCACAAGGTCGGCGAGTGCGGCAAATGCATTGCCAGCGGGCGGCGCGCTGCGCTCTTCACGAACAGGCCGATTGCGTGAAGGGCGCCATTCCCAGCTATCGGGTGCAGGCGGGCCGAAGGTACCACCGGCAAGTGGCCGCGCACGGTTGAGGCGGAACCCGGCCGCACCCAGCAGGCGCTGAAAGGCATCAGGCGACAACCCGGTCGATATCGCCAGCGACGGATCGACCCGGAAGCGGCGTCCGCCGGCCTTTGCCCGCGCCTCGTGCGCGGCGCGCAGGATCTTCTCGGCTACGTCGACACGAACGAACTGCTTGCCCGCAGGGCGATACCCCGAAGGCAGCCGACCGTCGCCAGCGAGGACCGATGCCATGGCCACGCTCAAGGGTCGTCGATCCGCCCCGATCGCGTGGAGGATCTGGCGGGGACCCGGCTTGAGCAGGTCGCGGGCGAAGACGTCGAGCGCGCCGAAAGTGACGCCGAGACGTCGCAGGATCGGCCGCAGTTCCTTGGGGAGATGCTCCAGCCCCGCCTTGTCCCGTGCGACGTAGCCCTTGCCCGCCGCCAGCGTCAGCAGCAGCGCGCGGGCTTGCGATCCGACAGCTGGATCGCGTGCCGCCTCACGCAGGCGGGAGAGCGGTTCGAGCGGGCGGAGGCGTTCGGCCAGCCACTGATCGAGAGCTGCACGGAATGCGGTTCGGGCTGGCTCCGGCAGCGCTGACAGCTCGCGTTCCGGGACCAGGCGGACTTGCGAGGCGTCTTCGCCCAGTGTGAGCCGGGCGATCGGCCGCCCCTGCCACTCGATCGCGCCCTCCTTTATGCTGACACCTTCGAAGCCTGACGCCGCAAGCATTTCGGCGCGTTCGGTCAACAATCGCGGCAGTGCCTTTTCGCCCGCGGCGAGCAGCATCCGGCGATCCTCGTGATTGGCGCGGTGGTCGACGACGAAAGCGAAACCGCGCATCTGGCCGATCGGTTCGTCTTCTACCATGACCGTGCCATCGGCATCGGTCGTCACCGGGAGCAGCCCGGCGTCCTGTCCCAGTGTCTTCATCAGGATTGCCGTCCTCCGGTTTACGAATCGTTCGGTCAGCCGCGCGTGTAGCGCATCCGACAGCTTTGCTTCCACCGCGCGCGCACGCGCGGCCATCTCGTCTCGTGCAAGTACCCAATCGGGGCGCTGGCAAACATAGGCCCAGCTTCGGATAGCGGCGATTCTCCCCTGCAGCGTGTCGATATCGCCTTGGGTCCGGTCCAGTTCCGCAATTCGTGCCGCCACGAAGTCGGCGCCCAGATAGCCGCCCTGCAGGTCTTGCCACAGCCGCGCGACGAAACGCGCGTGCTGATCGGCACCCGATTGGCGAAAATCGGGTAGCGAGCAAGCCTCCCAAAAACGGCGGACTTGGCCCGGGGTGCGCACAGCGTCTGCCAGGGGTTCTGACGCGAGGCGCTTCAAAACGGCGAGGTCGATCGCTTCGGGCGCAGGCACCAGGCCCGGTTCTGCCGGGGGTGCCTCGAGATCGGCAATCAGGGTAGCAAGGCTATCGAAACGCGGCTCGGCTTCCCGCCAGAACAGCTTCGTCAGCGGCGCGAACCGGTGTTCCTCGATCGCGTAGATTTCTTCCTCGGTGAATTCGGGCGCTTCGCCGCTCATCCCCGCCAGTGTGCCGAACGTTCCGTCCTTCTGATGCCGACCTGCGCGCCCGGCGACCTGCGCCATCTCGGCGGGAAGCAAACGCCGCTGCCGCCGGCCATCGAATTTGGTCAGGCCAGCAAAGGCGACATGAGTGACGTCGAGGTTCAGCCCCATGCCGATCGCATCCGTGGCGACGATATAGTCGACCTCGCCCGACTGGAACATCGCCACCTGCCGGTTGCGCGTTTCCGGGCTCAGCGCTCCCATGACTACCGCCGCCCCGCCGCGGAAACGGCGCAGCATTTCGGCGACCGCGTAGACCTGCTCGGCAGAGAAGGCGACGATGGCGCTGCGCGGCGGCATCCGGCTGAGCTTGCGCGGCCCGATGTGCTTCAGCGTGGAAAAGCGCGGTCGCGACACGATCTCGGCCTTGGGCACCAGCGCGCGAACCAGTGGCTCCAGCGTAGCTGCACCCAGCAACATCGTCTCCTCACGCCCGCGCGCGTGGAGCAGGCGATCGGTGAACACATGGCCGCGTTCCGGATCGGCAGCGAGCTGGGCCTCGTCCAGCGCCACGAATGCGTGGCCGCCGCCAAGGCGCGGCATGGCCTCGACCGTGCACAGGAAATAGCGCGCGTCGGGCGGCTCGATCCGTTCCTCGCCCGTGATCAGCGCGACCTGGCGTTCGCCCTTTATCGCGACAACCCGGTCGTAGACTTCGCGCGCAAGCAATCGCAGCGGAAAGCCGATCGCGCCGCTGGAATGGCCGCACATGCGTTCGATCGCCAGATGCGTCTTACCGGTGTTGGTCGGCCCGAGAACCGCCTTGATCGTGCTGTCGTTCACCAGGTCAATGTGGCGACGGCGCAGCTCCCCGGCAAGCCATTGGGACAAATGCACGATCCGCCGGATGCCGGACTCACCTCGTCGCCTTTTAAACCGGTCTTAACTTTAATCGCGCAGGGAGGGCAGGCATAGGGGCCGCTCGGGTCGGGTCGCAGAGCCGCAAGAGCATGCGACCCCCATTGGAGGGTGCGCGTGTATACGCAGCGCGGACAGGACGGGATCGACGCAATCGTCGCCGCCGAACAAGGCGGCTGGCGGGCCGCTGCCCTGTCGCATTCCCAGATCCATCCTGACGACCGGCCCAAATCCGCCGCGCGCAAGCTGCCCCGTCAGCAGCGCCTGGCCGATCGTTACGAAGCCTGGCGGCTGTCGATGTCGGAACGGCTCGAGGCGATCGATCTTGCGCCTGACCTCGCCTGTCAGATCGGCAGCCGCACCTGGTTCCGGGGGCTGGGCACGATGATCGCACTTTCGGCGCTGGCAATCGGATTCTGGCCCAGCTTCGGCCCGCTGGAAGCGGCACCGGCCATGCGCATCGACGAGGGCGTACGCGACGAATTTCGTAGCCAGACGATCATGCCGCTGGCGCTCGGCTCCGACAGCGGGCGCCGGATGGGGGCCACGCTCGACGTCAAGCCGCTGCGCTCCGCACCCGAACGGCCGACGCAGCAACTGGTCGCCACGCTGTCGCGCGGTGACAGCTTCGCACGCATGCTGGCGCGGGCGGGCGTAGGATCGAGCGACGCCTCGCGCGTGCTCGCACTGGTCGGCAATGCCATCGCGATCGGTGATATTCCGGCGGGAACGCAGGTCGACATTACTCTTGGTCGCCGTTCCCAGTCCGGCACGCCGCGTCCGCTCGACGAATTGTCGTTTCGTGCACGCTTCGACCTGGCGCTGGAAGTCAGCCGCACCGGCGGACAACTGGCACTGACCCGTGTTCCCATTCGCGTCGACGACACGCCGCTGCGCATTCGCGGCACGGTCGGCTCGAGCCTCTATCGCTCGATGCGCGCGGCGGGTGCACCCGCCAGCGCCGTACAGCAGTATTTGAGCGTATTGACCGAGCAGGTCGACATGGACCGTGCGGTCCGACCGACCGATACGTTCGACCTGATCGTCCAGTACCGCCGCGCTGCTACCGGCGAGCGGCAGGCAGGTCGGCTTGTCTATGCGGGCATCGATCGGGGCGACAAGCCGCAGGTGCAGCTGATGCGCTGGGGCAAGGAAGGGCGATTTTTCGAGGCTTCGGGCGTCGGCGAGCAAAAGAGCGGCCTGGTCGCTCCAGTGCCCGGACCGATGTCCTCACGTTTCGGCATGCGGCGCCACCCGATCCTGGGCTATCGCCGGATGCACGCCGGCGTCGATTTCCGCGCATCGCACGGCACCCCGATCGTGGCGGTGACCGATGGGCAAGTGCTGGCGGCCGGGCGTATGGGCGGCTGTGGCAATGCAGTGCGCCTGTCACATGGCGGCGGGCTGTCGACCCGATATTGCCATATGAGCCGGATGTCGGTGCGTGCCGGGCAAAGCGTACGCCGGGGACAGGTGATTGGCTACGTCGGTTCCACCGGGCTGTCGACGGGCGCGCATCTGCATTACGAAATGTATCGCGGCGGCCGGGCGGTCGATCCCGCAAGCGTCCAGTTCGTGACCCGCGCCCAACTTTCCGGCGAAGAGCTTCGCCGCTTCCGTGCCGCGCTTGGCGCGATCAAGGGCGTCGCACCCGGCGCCGCGCTGGGCGATCTGGCACCAACCCCTGCCGAAACATCGTCGGAACAGCCCTTGCGCGAAATCGACAGGCTCGACGCGGCTGGTGCGTCGCGCTGACGCCGATTGAACGCGCCGCCGGTTTGCGGCAGACGCTCGAACCATGACCGCCGCATATCCTGCCCTGCGCCTGCGCCGCGGGCGCGCTGCCGCCTGGAGCCGTGCACTCCACCGCGAAACCGCGCTCACTCCCGCCGATCTGATCTGGCCGCTGTTCGTCACCGCAGGCGAGGGTATGGAGCAGCCGATCGCCTCGCTGCCGGGTGTGTCACGCTGGTCGGTCGATCTTGCAGTGGCGCGGGCCAGGGAGGCGGTCGCACTCGGCATCCCGTGCCTTGCACTCTTCCCCAACACGGAGGCAGAACGCCGTTCTGACGACGGCAAGGAGGCGCTGAACGCCGACAACCTGATGTGCCGGGCAATCAGGGCGATCAAGCAGGCCTGCGGTGATGACATCGGCCTGCTGACCGACGTGGCGCTCGATCCCTACACCAGCCATGGACAGGATGGGCTGCTCGACGCGGCGGGCTATGTCGCCAACGATCTGACAGTCGAGGTTCTGGTGGGTCAGGCCCTGAACCAGGCCGCCGCCGGGGCAGACGTAATCGCACCGTCGGACATGATGGACGGGCGCATCGGCGCAATCCGTACCGCCCTTGAAGACGCTGGCCATCACAACGTCCAGATTATGAGCTACGCGGCGAAATACGCGAGCGCGTTCTACGGCCCTTTTCGCGACGCGGTCGGGTCGGGCGGGCTGCTGAAGGGCGACAAGAAAAGCTACCAGATGGACCCCGCCAATGGGGAAGAAGCGCTGCGCGAAGTCGCACTCGACCTTGCCGAGGGTGCCGACAGCGTGATGGTCAAGCCGGGGCTCCCGTATCTCGATATTGTCCGCCGGGTGAAAGAGCGGTTCGAAGTCCCCGTATTCGCCTATCAGGTGAGCGGCGAATACGCGATGATCGAAGCTGCTGCCGCAGTTGGCGCAGGAGACCGGGATGCGCTGGTGCTGGAGACGCTGACTGCATTCAAGCGCGCGGGATGTGCCGGAGTGCTGACCTATCATGCCGCGCACGCCGCGCGCCTGCTCGGAGCCTGAACATGAAGGCCGGGTTTCGCCATGAGACAGAGCGGCTGGTGCTGCGCGACTGGCATGATGCCGATTGGCCGCGTTTCTTCGAAGTGACCAACACGCCTGCAGTGATGCGCTGGCTGGGTGGGGTGCTCGATGGGGAGGGCATGGCCGCGACGCGTAAGCGCGTGGCAAGTTGCGCGGCGCAACACGGCCATTGCTTCTGGGTGGTTGAACGCAAGGAAGACGGTGAATTGCTTGGCTTCTGCGGCCTCAAGCGGGCCGATGCGCCCGGCTCGACGGTCACCGGTATGACCGAGATCGGCTGGCGCCTGCGCGAAGATGCCTGGGGGCAGGGGTATGCCAAGGAAGCGGCGATGGCGTCGCTGGCGCTCGCATTCGGCCGCTTTGGTGCTGACGAAGTCATCGCGCTCACCATTGCAGAAAATTCTGCTAGCTGGGGCTTGATGGAACGGCTCGGAATGCGCCGTCGGCCGGAGCTCGATTATCCGGATCTCCGCTACGACCCGCCCTGGCGCGACACCATCGTCTATTCGATCGCGCGCGATGCCTGACATCGTTGCCGAAACCGCGCGGTTGATTTTGCGCACGATCGAGCCGGATGATGCAGAGCGGCAATTTCGCTTGCTCAACACCCCCACGGTCATGGCGCGCCTGGGCGGGGTCAAGGAAATGCACGAGATCGAGGCCAAGCATGCCAAGGCCATGGCCTGCTATGCGCGCGAGGGTTTCAGCTTCCTGATGATGATCGAAAAGGCGACCGGCGAACTGGTCGGGCATTGCGGCATCAAACGCGTCGACAATCCCCTGGCAAAGAACGTCGGCGACCACGAAGTCGGCTGGCTGGTTCGCGAGGATCGCTGGCGGCGTGGGTACGCGGAAGAGGCGATGCGCGCCGTGCTGGACTGGGCGTTCGGCCGCGTCGGCGCACAGCACGTCGTGGCGCTGACGAGCCACAACAATATCGCCAGCTGGAAGCTGATGGAAAAGCTCGGCATGCAGCGGCGCGCCGATCTCGATTTCGAAGACCCGTCCTACCCCCCGGAAGATCAGACCACGATCCTTTACTCGCTCACCGCCTCGCAATGGGAGACCGCGCGATGAACCGCCCCGGCGTGAACCTGATACCGATCCATGGCAAAGCGCCGCAGATCGACGACAGCGCCTTCGTCGCGCCCGGCTGCACCATTATTGGCGACGTGACCATCGGTCCGGGCAGCTCGATCTGGTACAACTGCGTGCTACGGGCCGATGTCAGCCGCATTGTCATCGGTGCGCGGACCAATGTGCAGGACGGCAGCGTCCTTCATTGCGACCCGCCGCGCCCGGGCGATCCGGATGGCTCCCCGCTGATCATTGGTGACGATGTCCTGATCGGGCACATGGCGATGGTCCATGGCTGCACGATCCACGATCGCGGCTTCGTCGGGCTGGGAGCGATCGCGATGAACAAGGCTGTGATTGCCAGCGATGCGATGCTGGCTGCGGGCGCGATGCTTACCGAAGGTAAGGTGATGGGGCCCCGCGAGCTATGGGGCGGACGCCCGGCCCGGTTGATGCGAACGCTCGACGATGCTGCGATCATGGGCATGCATATGGGCGTTGCCCATTATGCCGAGAACGCAAGGGCGCATGTGGCGGCCATTGCCGAGGCGCTGGCCTAACTTTCCGACGCCGTGGGCTGGCGGATGTAGCGGAACATGAACCCGACGTAGTCCGCCTTGCCCAGTGGCACGCCTGCGGTGCGCAGGATTGCATACGCGGTCATCAGGTGAAAATAGAATTGCGGCAGCGCCCAGTCGCGCACGTAGCTTTCCGTTTCCAGATCGAACGTCATCCCGTTCGCCAGCGACAATTCCACCGGCGCATCGTCGGTACCGAACGGCGTCGCGCGCCAGCCCTGGATCAGAGAGCGCGTCGCGGCGACACGTTCCCGCGCTGCACTGAGCGTCGTATCATCGATATCGCTGGGAGAAAAAGCGACCCCGGCAGCCCCTGCCATGGCTTCTCCCGGCAGATTACAGGCGAACCGGATTTGCCGGGACAATGGGAACATGTCTTCGGTCAGCTTGGATTGCAGCAGTGCGTCGCCAGCATCGTGCTCGGTAGCCTTGGCCAGCCAGCTGTCGAGTGAGCCGAGCATATTGTCGTACGTGGTGAGGAGAAACTGGTTGAGTTGCATGCGCGGCCCGTAGCCCGCGCTCAGTCGCGGATCAACGCCCGCAGGCTGTCGATCCGGTCCGCCTCGTGCGCCGGCTTGTCCCATCGCACGCGGTGGATCCGGGGAAATCGCATGGCGAGGCCGCTTTTGTGGCGCTTGCTCTCGTGCACCGAATCGAATGCAACTTCGAACACCAGAGTCTTGTCGGTTTCCCGCACGGGGCCGAACCGGTTCACTGTGCGGGTGCGCACGTGCCGGTCGATGCGCTTCAGCTCCTCGTCGGTGAAACCGGAATAGGCCTTGCCGACCGGCAGCAACTCGGCGCCCTGATCTGGATCGCCATCCCAGCAGCCGAAAGTGTAATCGGAATAGAAGCTCGACCGTTTGCCGCTGCCGCGCTGTGCATACATCAGCACGCAATCGACCAGCAGCGGGTCGCGTTTCCACTTGTACCACAGCCCGACCTTGCGACCCGCGATATAGGGGCTGTCGCGCCGCTTGAGCATTAGCCCCTCGATCGCGTCGTCCCGGGCACCGGCACGAATTTCGCCGAGATGATCGAAGTGTTCGGCATCGACGACGGTGCTGAGGTCGAAATGGCTTTCGGGCAGGCGCGCCATGAGCACCTCGAGCCGCGCGCGGCGTTCTGCCCAAGGCATCGGCCGCAGATCCTCGCCATCGACGAGCAGCACATCGTAGAGCCGCACGAATGCCGGGTAATCCGCCAGCATTGCCTTGCTGACCGTCTTGCGGCCGAGGCGCTGCTGCAGTGCATTGAAGCTGGCGGCGCCGCCTTCCTCGCCGCCCTGGTGGCTGCCGCGGACCATCAGTTCGCCATCGAGCACTACGGGAAAATCGAGCGTGCCGAGCAGTTCCGGGAACGTGGCGGAAATGTCGTCACCCGATCGCGAGTAGAGCCGCGTCTCGCCGCCGGCATGGACCAATTGGACGCGGATGCCGTCCCATTTCCATTCGGCAACGTAATCGGCGAGGTCGACGACTGTCTCCTCCAAGGGATGAGCCAGCATGAAGGGACGGAACGTGGGCAGGTTCTCGGTATCGGGTGGGGCAGCGCCTTGCGCGCCCCAGGCGAACAACTCGGGATAGGGCGGGGCGAGACCGTGCCAATACTCCTCGACCTCCTCCACCGAGACATCGAATGCCTGCCCGAAGGCGGTCTTGGCGAGGCGCGCCGATACGCCCACCCGCATCGCGCCGGTGGCGAGCTTGAGCAGGGCATAACGGCCAGACGCATCGAGCCGGTCGAGCAGGCGCGGCAACTCTGACATTACCGTGCGGCGCGTCATGGCCGAAAGTGCCACGACCGCCTCGCTCACTGTCGGGGGGGAAGGCGCCTCGTCCGGGGCGGGCCACAGCAGGCTGGCGGTTTCCGCCGTGTCGCCCACGAAGTCGCGGCTGAGTGTCCACAAGACGGGATCGATCCGTTCCTGCATCAGCGCGCGGATCGTGCTCGATTTGACCGCCGGAAAGTCCAGGCCATCCGTCAATGCCGCAAGCGCCCAGCCGCGATCCGGGTCGGGCGTATCGCGCAGGTATTCGGCGATCAGCCGCAGTTTCTCGTTGCGGCTGCGGGTATAGACCAGCGCGTCGATCAGGGCGGCAAATGCTTCCACCGCGCCTAGTCGTCCTCGTCCTCGTAACCGACCAGCGCCAGTGCCCGCGCGCGTCGCTGGTGGAGCTGGCACCAGCGCAGCAGTGCATCCTCCCGCCCGTGGGTAATCCAGTTCTCGTGCGCATCGACCTCGCGGATCGTGCGGGTAAGCTCATTCCAGTCGGCGTGGTCGGAAATGATCAGCGGCAGCTCGACATTGCGCTGGCGGGCTCGCTGGCGCACGCGCATCCAGCCCGACGCCATGGCGGTGATCGGATCAGGCAGGCGGCGGCTCCAACGGTCATTGAGCGCGGACGGCGGACAGATGATGACCTGCCCGCGCAGATCATCCTTCGGCGTATCGGCGACCAGCCGCAGATCGCCCAGATCGACGCCCAGCTCCTCGTAGAGCCGACACATCCGCTCCATCGCGCCGTGGAGATAGATGGGCGCGCTGTGCCCCGCGCGGCGCAGTTCGGCGATTACCCGCTGTGCCTTGCCCAAGGCATAGGCTCCCACCAGCACGCAGCGATCGGGATGATCGGCCAGCGCCTTCAGCACTTTGGCGATCTCTCCCTCGATCGGCGGGTGGGTGAACAGGGGCAGGCCGAAGGTCGCTTCGGTTATGAAGATGTCACAAGGGATCAGTTCGAATGGCGGGCAGGTCGGGTCCGCGCGCCGCTTGTAATCCCCGGTGACGACCACCCGCTCGCCCGCATGTTCGAGCAGGATCTGCGCACTGCCCAGGACGTGCCCTGCCGGCATGTAAGTCGCGCTGACATCGCCGGGCAGCCTGATCGTCTCGCCATAGGCAACGGGCGTTGCGCCGTCCCTAGTTGCGTAGCGCAACTCCATGATCGCCAGCGTTTCCGGGGTAGCGACCGTCTGGCCGTGTCCGCCGCGCGCATGATCGGCGTGGCCATGGGTCACGAGCGCGCGTTCGGCCGGGCGACTGGGATCGACCCAAGCGTCTGCCGGCACGACATGAATGCCGTGGGGTTCGGCCTTGATCCAGGAAAACGGCGCCGCCATCCCCGCTCAAATGGGGCTGACGGCGCGTTGTTCCAATGTCAGCTCTCGCTTTCGCCTTCGGGCGCCTTGGCCGCGGGCTTTTTGGCAGTGGGCTTCTTCTTCGGCCGCACTGCTTTTACCTTGGGCGGGGCGGGGGTGAGTTCGAAAGCGGGCTTCGCTTCCTTCACACTCACGTGGACCTCGCCGCCGTCGGACAATTTGCCGAACAGCAGTTCCTCGGCCAGCGGCTGCTTGATCTTTTCCTGGATCAGGCGGCCCATTGGCCGTGCGCCGTAGAGCTTGTCGTAACCCTTGTCGGCCAGCCAGTCGCGCGCATCCTTGTCGAATTGAATGTGAACATTCTGTTCGGCCAGTTGCAGTTCGAGCTGCAGGATGAACTTGTCCACCACCCGGGCGACCGTTTCCTTGCCGAGGTAGCTGAATGCCACCACCGCATCGAGACGGTTGCGGAATTCGGGCGAGAACATGCGCTTGACCGCTTCCTCGCTCGCGTCTTCCTTCGACACGTCGCCGAACCCAATGCCCTGGCGCGCCATGTCGCTGGCGCCGGCATTAGTGGTCATGATCAGCACGACGTTGCGGAAATCGACCGTCTTGCCGTGATGGTCGGTCAGGCGCCCGTTATCCATCACCTGCAGCAGGATATTAAACAGGTCGGGATGCGCCTTCTCGATTTCGTCGAGCAGCAGCACGCAGTGCGGGTTCTGGTCGACCGCATCGGTCAGCAGGCCGCCCTGATCGTATCCGACATAGCCCGGAGGAGCACCGATCAGGCGGCTGACCGAGTGGCGCTCCATGTATTCGGACATGTCGAACCGCTTGAGCTCGATGCCCATGATCGAGGCCAGCTGGCGCGCAACTTCCGTTTTGCCGACGCCGGTGGGGCCGGAGAACAGGAAGCTGCCGATCGGCTTGTCCGGATCGCGCAGGCCTGCGCGCGACAGCTTCATGGCCGTCGCGAGCTTCTCGACCGCTGCGTCCTGCCCGAAAACGACATGCTTGAGATCGCGCTCGAGGTTTTCGAGCGCCTTCTTGTCGTCGCTCGACACGCTCTTGGGCGGGATGCGGGCCATGGTCGCGATGACCTGTTCGATCTCGCGGGCGGTGATCTTCTTCTTCCGCTTGGACGGCGGCACCAGCATCTGCATGGCGCCGACCTCGTCGATCACGTCGATCGCCTTGTCGGGCAGCTTGCGGTCGTTGATATAACGGGCCGACAGCTCAACAGCGGTCTTGATCGCTTCCGGCGTGTACTTGACCTTGTGATGATCCTCGAACGCGGTGCGCAGACCCTTGAGGATCTTGATCGTGTCCTCGACCGTGGGCTCGTTCACGTCGATCTTCTGGAACCGGCGCAGCAGGGCGCGGTCCTTCTCGAAGTGATTGCGGAATTCCTTGTAGGTGGTCGAACCGATGCAGCGGATCGATCCGCTGGAAAGGGCCGGCTTCAAGAGGTTGGAGGCGTCCATCGCCCCGCCGCTGGTTGCGCCCGCGCCGATCACCGTGTGGATCTCGTCGATGAACAGCACCGCTTCGGGCATGTTCTCCAGCTCGTTCACGACCTGCTTCAGGCGCTCCTCGAAATCCCCGCGGTAACGCGTTCCTGCCAGCAGTGCGCCCATGTCGAGCGAATAGATCACCGCGTCCTGCAGCACTTCCGGCACGTCGCCTTCGACGATCTTGCGCGCGAGGCCTTCCGCAATTGCGGTCTTACCGACGCCCGGATCGCCCACATAAAGCGGGTTGTTCTTCGATCGGCGGCACAGGATCTGGATGGTCCGGTCAACTTCCGGCCCGCGACCGATCAGCGGATCGACCTTGCCCGCCAGCGCCTTGACATTGAGATTGACTGTGAACTGGTCGAGCGCCGTTTCCTTCTTGTTTTCCGCCTTGTCCTCGCTCGCGGGCGCTTCCTTTTCGTCGGCGCCCTTGGGGGTACGCGTTTCGAGCTGCTTGCCGCCCTTGCCGATCCCGTGGCTGATATAGCTGACCGCGTCGAGCCGGCTCATATCCTGCTGCTGGAGGAAATAGACGGCATAGCTGTCGCGTTCGGAAAACAGCGCGACCAGCACGTTGGCGCCGGTCACGGTATCCTTGCCGCTCGACTGGACATGCAGGATCGCACGCTGGATCACGCGCTGGAATCCGGCAGTCGGCTGCGGATCGGCGCCGTCGTCGGTTTTCAGCGACTGATATTCCTGGTCGAGATACTGGCGCACGACCTCGCCCAGTTCCGTCAGATCGACCCCGCAAGCGTTCATGACCTGCCCGGCATCGTCATCGTCGACCAGCGCCAGCAGCAGGTGTTCCAGCGTCGCATATTCGTGCCGCCGGTCCGAGGCATGGCTCAACGCCGCGTGCAGCGTCTTTTCAAGGTTCTGTGCGAAACTGGGCATTCGAACGGCCTTTCCTGGCTGAAGGCGAAATTCCCCTTGCGGGAGAATATGAACGGGCGTGGTTAACGAAACCTATATGGGGTCGCCCGGGAGAGTTGCGACCCGGCCCCGTCAAGCGCCCGGCTTTCGAAACAGCGCGTCGGCGGCGCTGCGATGTGCCGAAGCCTTGGCCCGGTGTGCCTCGACCCGCGCGATCTCGGCCTTGAGCAGCTCGATCCGCTCGCCCAGTTCGTCCTGCGAATAGGGCGCGAGATCTTCCGCGGCGAGCTTGCTCGCGGCGTCGCCCCGGGGGCGGGGAAGATCGTCGAGGTCCATCTGGCGGCAACATCGCAAGCCGGGCGGCTTGCTGTCAATCGGAGGTGGGGTTAGTTCACGCTGAGCGCAAGGGGGCTGTCGCCTTGCTGCCACAGGGGGCATGAATGACGGGGCTACTTCCGGATACGATGATTGCGATCGGGTTCGATGCGCCGGGCGGGCCCGAAGTGCTGCGCCCGATCACGGTGCCGGTACCTGTCGCAGGCGATGGCCAGGTGCTGATCCGCGTCGCCTATGCCGGAGTGAACCGGCCCGACGTTGCCCAACGCCAGGGCACCTATCCGCCGCCGCCCGGCGCCTCGCCATTGCCGGGGCTGGAAGTGGCGGGCGAGATCGTCGCGATTGGCGAAGGGGTGCCTGAAACCAACCTCGGCGCCCACGTCTGTGCGCTCGTTTCGGGCGCAGGCTACGCCGAATATTGCATCGCCAACATGGGTCATTGCCTGCCCGTGCCCGATAACATGCACCTGGCCGAAGCTGCCGCCATCCCGGAGACACTGTTCACCGTGTGGCATAACGTGTTCGAACGCGCCTGGGCGACCGAGGGCGAAACCCTGCTGATCCACGGCGGCACCAGCGGCATCGGAACGATGGCCACCATGCTGGGCAAGGCATTTGGTCTTACCGTTATCACGACCTGCGGCGACGAGGACAAGTGTGCAGCCTCGCGCGAAATCGGCGCCGATCTCGCGATCAATTATCGATCAAACGATTTCGTCGAGGAAGTGCAGCGGTTTACCGGCGGCAAGGGCGTTGACGTTGTGCTGGACATGGTTTCGGGCGATTATGTGCCCCGCAATCTGAAATGCCTGGCGATGGATGGCCGCCATGTCACCATCGCCGTGCTGGGCGGTATGAAGGCTGAACTGAACATGGCCGTGATCATGTCGCGGCGGCTGACCCTGACAGGCTCTACCCTGCGGCCCCGCACCGACGCCTTCAAGGCGCTGCTGGCGGGTGAGATCGAGCGTAACGCCTGGCCGTTGTTCGCCGACGGGACCGTGCGCCCGGTGATGGACCGCACCTTTCCGCTGGGCGACGCTGCCGCCGCCCATGCGCGGATGGAGGCGGGCGATCATATCGGCAAGATCGTGCTGGAGGTGCATGGATGACCGAGCGGCTCACGCTTCACGAAGATCCGCGCAGCGGCAATTGCTACAAGATCAGGCTCACCGCCGCATTGCTCGATCTGCCGTTGGCGACGCGGCATTACGATATCCTGGCGGGCGAGACGCGCACTCCGCAATTTCTCGCCGAGGTGAACGGCAATGGCCGCATTCCCGTGCTGCAGGTGGGCGACCGGTTCCTGCCGGAAAGCAATGCGGCGTGCTGGTATCTGGCCGAAGGAACGCCGCTGGTGCCGACTGACCGGTTCGACCGGGCCGACATGCTGCGCTGGATGTTCTTCGAACAATACAACCACGAACCGAATATCGCGACGCTGCGGTTCTGGCTCCGCTTCGTGGGCGAGGCGGGCCTGTCGGAACACCAGCGGGCGCAGATCATGCCCAAGCGGATCGCCGGGTGCGACGCGCTGCGAGTGATGGACCGGCATCTGGCCGACAACGACTGGTTCGTGGGGCGGGGCGCGACCCTCGCGGATATTGCGCTCTACGCCTATACCCACACGGCGGAGGAGGGCGGCTTCCCCCTCGCGGACTTTCCTGCCGTGGTGCGGTGGCTGGATCGGGTGGCAAGCCTGCCGCGGTTCGTGACGATGGGCTGACATTACCAGCCTTTCCGTCGCGCAAGCGTAACGCGATTGCGGCGTAACGGTCACAATATGCTGGCAAAAGCCGGGGGCGACGAACCTTGCCTCCGGAGCCACCCATGGCCGAAGCATTCCCCGCCGAATTCGCCGATTTTGCCAACGTTGCCACGTTGCCGCTGCCGCGCCCAGCGATCCCCGAGCCGGACGGTCACGAGCGGCGGCGCTATCGCACGATCTGGATCAGCGACGTGCACCTGGGCACCAAGGGCTGCAACGCGGCTCTACTGATAGACTTCCTCGACCACACCGATAGTGAAACGATGTACCTGGTGGGTGACATCATCGACGGCTGGCGACTGAAGAAGAAAGTCTACTGGCCGCCCGAACACAACGACGTGGTCTGGCGCATTCTCAAGCGCGCTCGTCGCGGCACCCGAATCGTCTATATCCCCGGCAACCACGACGAGATGATGCGGCCCTTTTCGGGCATGAACTTCGGCGGGGTGGAAATCGCGCGCGCCGCATTCCACGAAACCGCCGATGGGCGCCGGTTGATGGTGCTGCATGGCGACGAGTTCGACGCGGTCATGCTGGCGCACCGCTGGCTGGCAGTGATTGGAGACGCGCTTTACCACATGGTCATGGGCCTCAACCGCTGGGTCAACCTGGCCCGCCGCATGCTGGGGATGCCCTATTGGTCCTTATCGAAAGTCGCCAAGCACAAGGTGAAGAACGCGGTCGAGTTTATCTCGCGTTATGAAGAGGTGGTGGCACGCGCCGCTGCCGATCGCGGGGTGGACGGGGTCGTGTGCGGACACATCCACACGGCTGAAATCCGCGCCTTCGACGGGATTGATTATTACAACGACGGCGACTGGGTCGAAGGCTGCAATGCCTTGGTCGAGCATTTCGACGGGCGGATGGAACTGCTGCATTGGCCGGAGGAAATCGCCCGCCGCAATCGCGACGCCGCTGCTGCGCTCGCCCGGCAGGCCGCATGAACCGGCTCGCCCGTTTCCCAGCCTTCGACGGACCGGTGCATCCGTTTCCCGAACGGATCGCGATCGTGACCGACGCCTGGTCGCCGCAGGTAAACGGCGTTGTGCGGACCTTGACGACCACGTGCCATCACCTGGCGTCACGCGGTCACGCGGTCATGGTTGTGTCGCCCGATCAGTTCCGTTCGCTGCCGTGCCCCACTTATCCGGAAATCCGGCTGGCGCTGCCCGCGCCCGGCACAGTAGGCCGAAGGATCGACGACTACGCGCCCGACGCCGTCCACATCGCCACCGAAGGACCGCTGGGGATCGCCGCACGGCGTCATTGCCTGGCGCAAAAAATACCGTTTACCACCGCGTACCACACGCAATTCCCCGCATATGTCGCCCGTCGCACCCGATTGCCCGAAAGCGTGTTCTGGCGCTTCATTCGCTGGTTTCATCGCCCGGCGGAACGCGTGATGGTGGCGACCGATTCGATCCGCCGCGAGCTGCGCGATCAGGGTATAGGGCAGGTTCATCACTGGAGCCGCGGCGTGGATCTTGCCTGTTTCAGCCCTGACGCGGCTCCGCCGCCTGAATTGGCCGATTTGCCACGTCCGATCCAGCTCTATGTCGGCCGCGTTTCTGTAGAGAAGAACCTCGAGGCGTTCCTGGGCGGCACTTATCCCGGCAGCCGGGTCGTGGTCGGCGACGGTCCTGCGCTGGAAGCCTTGCGCAGGCGCTATCCCGAAGCCCTATTCCTCGGCCGGCGGGAAGGGCGCGCGCTCGCCGGATGCTACGCCGGGGCGGACGTCTTCGTATTTCCCAGCCGGACAGATACCTTCGGACTGGTCATGATCGAAGCGCTGGCATGCGGCACGCCGGTCGCGGCCTATCCGGTGCCCGGCCCGCTGGATATCGTGACGTCAAGTACCGGCGCCTTGGCCGAGAATCTCGACCGGGCGATTGCCGCCGCGGTATTCTGCGCGCCGCGTGAATGCATCGCGCACGCTTCCACCTTCGGGTGGGAGGTGGCGACCGACCAGTTCGTCGCGGGGCTGGTAGTGGCGGATCAGCCTGTCGCACTCGCCTAATCGCTTGCCCAAAGCGGGGTGATGCCCTAAATCCGTGCCGCGCGGCCGCTCCGAAAGGGGCGGCCCTTATATTTTCCAGGAGATTTCCATGGCCCAGCCCACCCCGCTGATGCCGCACGCGACCGCCACCTGGCTGGTCGACAACACCGCCTTGAGCTTCGACCAGATTGCAGACTTCTGCGGTCTCCACATCCTCGAAGTCCAGGCCATGGCCGACGATCTCGCCGGCTCGAAGTACACCGGGCGCGATCCGCTGCATTCGGGCGAACTAACCCTGGCCGAAATCGAGCGGGGGCAGGACGATCCGTCCTATCGCCTGAAGATGCAGAAGGCGCCGGTCGAAGTGACCCGGACCAAGGGCCCGCGCTATACCCCGGTATCGAAGCGCCAGGACAAGCCCGACGGCATTGCCTGGATCCTGCGCAACCATCCTGAAATCACCGATGCCCAGATCGGCAAGCTGATTGGCACCACCCGCACCACCATTGCTGCCATTCGCGACCGCAGCCACTGGAACATCGCCAATATCCAGGCGAAAGACCCGGTCACTCTTGGCCTGTGTTCGCAGCGTGAACTGGACGCCGTGGTCGCCAAGGCGGCCAAGAAGGCAGGCACCAGCGAAAGCGAAGGTGTGGCCCCAGGCACAACCAACGATCGCGACAAGCTGATTGCCGAATTGCGTGCCGAACGCGACGCGAACGAGAAGGCGGCTGCAGAAGCTGCCCAGCAGGCCGAAGCCGACGCCTGGCTGGTGGCCAAGCGCGCCGGCGAAGCGGCCGACAGCGAGGCCTGATCGGCGGCCAAGATCGCGAAACGCAAGGCGAAAGGGCGCTTCCGGCTTGGGCTGGGAGCGCCTTTTTTCTTGCGCGGCCGCCGCTGCTGCGCCATCCAACTGACATGGATGTAAGTAGCGCGCCCTATCAGCATCCCCTGCCATGGGGCACCGTGATCGAGCCGGTCACGCTTCCGGAATTGCTGACCCGTTCGATGGAGCGACATCCAGAAGCGCCGCTGGTCGATTTCCTTGGCCGCAAATACACCTACCGCACGATCCATGCCGAGGCTGTTCGCTTTGCCGCCGGCCTTGCCCGCCTCGGGATCGGGCGTGGCGACCGCGTCGGGCTGTTCCTGCCCAACGTACCGATTTACCTGTCCGCCTATTACGGGGCGATGATGGCAGGGGCGATCACGGTCAATTTCTCGCCGCTCTATACGGCAGAGGAACTGTGCCAGCAGGTCGAGGATTCAGGCGCCCGGATCCTGGTCACCATCGATGTGGCAAGCCTCTTGCCGACTGCACTCGACGTGCTCGAACGCTCGTCGCTCGAAACACTGGTGGTCGGGCGGCTGGGCGCAATGCTGCCTCCGATCAAGCGGGTTGCCTTGCGGTTGCTTGGGCGCAAGAGCCTGACGGAAATTCCATCGCGGCCCAGTGTCCTGCACTGGGAAGCGGCTCTGGGCGATGCCGGCGCCGCGCGTCCATCCTATCTGGTGCCAGCCGATCTGGCGCTGCTGCAGTATACCGGCGGCACGACCGGGCGGCCCAAGGGCGCGATGCTGACCCACGCGAACCTGTCGGTCAACGCGATGCAGGTCGACGCGATCGACCCGTTCGACCGGAGCGAGCCAGACGTCATTCTGGGGGCGCTGCCGCTGTTTCACGTCTTCGCCAATACCTGCGTGCTCAACCGCACGGTGGCGAAAGGCGGGTGCATCGTTATGCTGCCGCGCTTCGATGCAGGGCAAGTGCTGAAGACGATCCAGCGCACCCGGCCGACCGCCTTTCCCGGCGTGCCGACGATGTATCAGGCGCTGCTCGATCACCCGCGTTTCTCCCGCACCGATTTCTCCTCGCTGCGCATCTGCATTTCGGGCGGGGCGCCGCTGCCCGCACCCGTGCGCGAGAAGTTCGAGGCGGAAACCGGCGCGCGGCTGGTCGAAGGTTACGGCCTGACCGAAAGCAGCGGTGTGGTTTCGGTCAACCCTTACGTCGGTCATCGCAAGCCGGGATCGATCGGGCAGGTCATTCCCCAGACCCGGGTGATCCTGCTCGACAAGGAAGATCCCCGGCGTCTCGCGCCCGAGGGTGAACCGGGCGAGCTGGTAATCGCCGGGCCGCAGGTCATGCAGGGTTACTGGAACCGTCCGGACGCGGCTGCCAGCGCCTTTGCCGAGATTGCCGGCGAACGGTGGCTGCGCACTGGCGATGTTGCCGAGATCGACGCCGATGGCTTCATTACCATTGTCGACCGGATCAAGGACATGATCGCGGTCGGCGGATTCAAGGTTTTCCCGAGCCAGGTCGAGGCCGTGCTGGTCGAACATCCCGCGATCAAGGAAGCGCTGGTGCTAGGCGTGCCCGACCCGTACCTGGGTGAAACGCCGCGCGCCTACGTGACGCTGCAGGACGATGCCGAGGCGGACGGGGACGCGCTCAAGGCTTGGCTCAACGCGCGGATCGGCAAGCACGAACGCGTTTCGAGCGTCGTGGTGCGGGACGAGCTGCCCAAGACCATGATCGGCAAGCTCGACCGCAAGGCCTTGCGGAGCGAGGTGTTCGCCGAAGGGTGATCAGGTGGCGAGGGTAAGGCGCGGTTCGCTGTCGGATTGATCGGCGACGATCGCCACTGCATCGACCGCGCGGGGTTTGCCCGGCACGCGGTGAGCAAACCGCCCATCGACTTCGGCCCCCTGCTCGATGGTCAGCGCGTCGTAGTGCACGTCGCCTTCGATACGAGCCGAGCGCAGGACGACCAGTTCCTTGGCTTCGATGCTGCCGGTTACGCGCCCCGCGAGGCGCGCGCTGTCGGCCACGATTGCGCCGTGGATCGCGCTGCCTTCGCCCTGCACCAGCGACGCACACTGGATGTCGCCTTCGATATTGCCATCGACGTGCAATTCGGTCGCGGCGGTTACATCGCCGCGAATGGTTACGTCGGCACCGATGACCGAGAAACTACCGCTCGCCACGCGCCGCTCCTGCCGCGGAGCCGCGCTCGGGGATGCGTCGGGCTTCTTCGAGAACATTGCGGGCATTCTCCAGGAAAGGCCGCGGATTGACCGCCCGGCCGTGGATGCGAACTTCGAAATGGAGGTGCGGGCCGGTCGACCGACCCGTATTGCCGATCGCGCCGATCACTTCGCCGGCACCAACATTCTGGCCAACCGAGGCATTGAACCGCGACATGTGGGCATAGCGCGTGGTGAGGCCGTTACCGTGCGTGATCTCCACCACCTTGCCGTAACCCGACTTCGTGCCGACGAACGTGATGCGGCCATCGGCGGCGGCATAGATCGGGGCGCCGATCGGCCCGGCGAAATCGAGACCGGAATGGAGGGCCGCGGCGCCATTGAATGGGTCACGGCGATAACCGAAGCCGGATGTCATGGCAGCCAGCGCGGCAGGGCGAACCTGCGGAATCCCGTCGAGGCCCCGTTCGAGCGCCGCCATCCGGGCAAGGCTGAGGCCGAGCCGTTCGAAACGCGGATCGACATCGCCATCAGCACCAGTCGCGAGCAGTTCCAGCGGACCACCCATCGCTTCCCGTTCGGCGCCGCGCAGCATTGCGCTGGGGTCCAGCCCCAGTTCGCGTATCGCAGCGGCCGTGCGCGTCGCGCGGGCATCGGCATAGCGGGTCAGGCGTTCGACCAGTGCCAACTGGCGCGCCTCGATACGGGCAAGGCTGGCCGCTTCGGGAATGACGGCGCTGACCTTGTCGATGGTCTTGTTCGATTCGTTCGAGGAATCGCTGACCGTGTGGTCTGCAGTGACGTCTTCGGGAAGCGACTCGACCATCTGTTCGAGAAACTGCTGCCGCCGCGCCAGGTCGTCGGTTACTTCGCCAAGATTGGCGCGGTAGGCGTTTACTCGTTCTTTCGACTGGGCAACCTGTGCCTCGCGCTCGAGCAACGACCAGCGATCGCTTTGCGCCCGATATTGTGCCCAGCCGATGACCGCGAGCGAGATTGCCCAGGCAAGCAGCGCCAAGGCGATCGCGCCTGCCGCGATCATCTGCACCTTGGCGGAAATCTTGATAAAACGGACCTGGCCCTGCGATCGCATGAAGAATTCGCGATCGGGAAACCAGTCCCGGAGGCGGGCCGTCCATCCGCCCACGGTCTTGTGAATGTTCAAACCGGCGACCCCATAGTCGTGCGTGCTTTTGTCCTGGGCGGGGCGGCTATCCCAAGCATTGGTGGGAGTCGAATCGTATACCCCTCCGAACGGGCGAATCGATGGAGTCGCGCGATGAATCGTTACCGATCTCGGAATTTTTGCTTCCAGACAGGGAACAAATCGCCCTCCAATGGATTTTGCGCCGCCCAGTCAGGGTTCCTGACAGCATCGATTCTGCCTGCTAGGCCGATCTGATGGACACCATCCCTTCGCCGGCCGACCTCATCGCCGATATGGCAAGCGCCGGTCGCCGGGCACAACACGTGTTGGCGCGCATGAGCGACGATGCCAAGGCTGCAGCCCTCATCGGTGCGGCCCATGCCCTGCGCGCCGATGCGGCTGCAATTCTCGCTGCAAACGCAGAAGACCTGGCTGCAGGCGAAGCGGCGGGGCTGTCACCGGCAATGCTCGACCGGTTGTGGCTCGATCCCGAACGGTTGCAGGCGATCGCCGGCGCGGTCGAACACGTGGCGCGTCTGCCCGACCCGGTCGGCGCGGTGATCGATAGCGCGGTGCGGCCCAATGGCCTGGCGTTATCGCGGGTGCGCGTGCCGGTGGGAATGATCGGCATCATTTACGAAAGCCGCCCCAACGTCACTGCCGATGCCGCGGCATTATGCGTGCGCGCAGGCAATGCCGTCCTGCTGCGCGGGGGGAGCGAGGCCGTGCACTCAAATCGCGCCATCCATGCGGCCCTCGTGCGCGGACTGGCCGATGCGGGGGTTCCGGCGGCTGCGGTCCAGCTCGTACCGACGCAGGACCGCGCGATGGTGGGCGCGATGCTGGCGGCGGCCGGGCTGATCGACATGATCGTGCCGCGCGGCGGCAAGAATCTGGTCGCGCGGGTCCAGGCCGATGCCCGCGTGCCGGTGCTCGCTCACCTCGATGGCATCTGCCATACTTACGTGCACGAAGCGGCCGACCCCGACATGGCGCGGGCAGTGGCGGTCAATGCCAAGCTGCGGCGGACCGGCATCTGCGGTGCAATGGAAACACTGCTGGTCGATGCCCGATTCCCGGATGCAGCCGGTATCGTTGGCGCCTTGCTCGATGGGGGATGCAAAGTGCGCGGCGATGCCCGCGCCCGCGCTCTCGACCCGCGAGTCGAGGCCGCCACCGATCAGGACTGGGGCACCGAATATCTTGACGCGATCGTCTCGGTCGCGGTGGTCGACGGGATCGACGCGGCCATGGCGCATATCGCCCGCTACGGTTCCGGCCATACCGAAGCGATCGTCACTGCCGACGACGCCGTCGCCGAACGCTTTCTGGCGGAGGTCGATTCGGCGATCGTCATGGTCAATGCATCGACCCAGTTCGCCGACGGCGGCGAATTCGGTCTTGGCGCGGAGATCGGAATCGCCACTGGCCGGCTCCATGCACGCGGCCCGGTCGCGCTGGAGGGGCTGACGACCTACAAGTGGCTTGTGCGCGGCACCGGCCAGACGCGCGCGTGATTCCGATTCGCACGGGACTTCTGGGCGGCAGCTTCAATCCCGCGCATGGTGGCCACCGCCGCATCAGCCTGTTTGCGCGCGAGGCGCTTGGCCTCGACGAAATTTGGTGGCTCGTTTCGCCGGGCAATCCCCTGAAGCCAAAGGCCGGCATGGCGCCGCTTGCGGCACGGGTCGCCTCGGCAGCGGAACAGGCGAAGCGCGCACCGATCAAGGTCACTGCGATCGAGCGCGATCTGGGCACGCGATACACCATCGACACCCTGCACGCGCTGAAGCGCCGCTTCCCCCGCCGCCAGTTCGTGTGGCTGATGGGCGCGGACAATCTTGCCCAGTTCCACCTGTGGCGGGACTGGCAGGGAATCGCGCAAGCCATGCCGATTGCGGTGATCGCGCGGCCGGGCTATGACGATGATGCCATGGCGAGCCCCGCGATGGACTGGCTCGGACGATACCGTACATCGCCGGCCGGATTGACCGACGGAAGCGACAGGAGCGCGCCGGCACTGGTGATACTGCGTTTCGACCCTGACAGCCGCTCGGCGACGGACATTCGCCGCGCCGATCCTGACTGGGCGGATCGTTACAGCACCAGCCGTCCCCGCGACCAAGTGACCCGCCGCCTTATTACCGCAGGCCCGGACGCATGACCCGCCATTCGCGTGTCGCCAATCCGTTCGCCGCCGACCCCATTCACAGGAGCAATGCACCCGCCTTATGAATCAGGCGCACAACCCGATTTCGCCGAATGATGGCACCCCCGGCCAGGCCGACCCCATCGTTACCGTTCCCGGTTCGCTTCACGCACTGGTCATCGACCAGCTTGAGGACGATCAGGCACAGGAACTCGTCTCGATCCCGCTTGCAGGCAAATCGAGCATCGCCGATCACATGGTGATCGCGTCAGGGCGCTCGACCCGCCAGGTCGCGGCAATGGCGCAGAAACTGGCTGAAAAGGTCAAGCAGGCCGGGTTCGGCCCGGTCCGGCTCGAAGGGCTGCCCGCGGCGGACTGGGTCCTGCTGGATGCGGGCGACGTGGTCGTCCACCTGTTCCGGCCCGAGGTTCGCAGCTTCTACAACCTGGAACGCATGTGGGCTTTCGGCGACGCGCCGCCGGCCTCCGGATCGGCCTGACCGGCGGGCTCGCCGCCGATGCTGCTCCATGTGGTTGCGCGCGGCAAGATAGGCCGCTCGCCCGAAGCTGAACTGGTCACGCGGTACGAGAAACGGATCGCGTGGCCCCTGCGGCTGACCGAACTGCCCGAGACCGGCGGCAAGGTGGCGGAGCCAACGGCGCCGCTGCGCACGGTGCTGCTCGACGAACGCGGCCGCAACTTGTCGTCCGAGGATTTGGCTGCGGTGCTGGGCCGCTGGCGCGACGAAGGCGTGCGCGAGGCACGCTTCGTGCTGGGCGCAGCCGATGGTCATGGGGACGAGGCGCGTACGAAGGCCGACCTGCTGATCGCCTTCGGCCAGGCGACCTGGCCCCATCTGCTGGCGCGCGCGATGCTGATGGAACAGCTCTACCGCGCGACGACGATCCTTGCCGGGCATCCCTACCATCGGGCAGGGTGACGCTGTCATGACGTCGCTCCGGACATTCACGGTAGCCATTTGCCTCGCGCTGGCCCTGACCGGCGCTGCGCTGGCCCAGCGCGCGCCCCTGTTCGACGAGGTCGACGGTACCCGCGCGGCGCTCAGACGTGCGCAGGCGCAGGCGGCCGAAGCCGAACAGCGCGGTGTCCGGCTGGAGCGCGAGGCACGCGCCGCGACCCGTGCGGCTGAGAAAACCGCGCACGAGGCGGCGGCGCTCGCTGCCCGCATCCAGCAGGCCGAAGCCGGCATGGCGGCAGCCGAAGCGCGGATCGCACTGATCGACGGGCAGCGCCGCAAACTTCAGCGCCGGCTGGCTGAACGCCGCGAACCGCTGGTGCGGCTGTCGGCATCGTTGCAGAAGCTCGCCCGGCGCCCGCTGGCGCTCTCGGCGCTCAAGCCCGGATCGCTGCGCGAAACGGTTTATTTGCGTGCCCTGATCGAAACCACCATCCCCCAGGTCCGCGCGCGCACGGCCGCCCTGCGCGGTGAAATCGCGCGCGGGCAGCGGCTGGAGGCGGAGGCGCGCCAGGCGCTCACTGCTCTCGCCCGGAGCGAGGAAGAGCTTGCGCAGCGCCAGCGGCGCCTTGCCGCACTGGAAACGAGCCAGCGCCTCGAATCGCGCCGGGTCGGCGGTGCTGCCGCACGCGAGGCGGAGCGTGCCCTGGCTCTGGCAGAGCAGGCACGCGATCTCGATTCGCTGGTGGAGCAACTGGACGATGCCGGCAACCTGCGGGCCCAACTGGCTGCCTTGCCGGGCCCCGTGTTGCGCCCGGCCGATCCCACAACCGTGCGGCCGGTGACGTCACAGCCCCAAGCCGCCGGCACCGGCGCTCCGTCGCGTTATACCTTGCCGGTAACCGGCCGCATCGTCACCGGCTTTGGCGCCGCGCTCGACGGGGGCGCACTGAGCCAGGGCATCGCGATCGCCCCTCGCCCGGGCGCCCAGGTAACTGCGCCCGCACAGGGGCGGGTAGCCTTTGCAGGTCCTTTTCGCGGCTATGGCCGGATCGTAATTCTGGAACACGGCAACGGCTGGACCAGCCTGGTCACGGGCATGGCCCGGATCGACGTGACGGCCGGAGACGAACTCGTCAGCGGCGCCCCGATCGGCGTCGCCGCACCACGCCGGCCGCTCGTCTCGCTCGAGCTCAGGCGCGCAGGCAAGCCGGTCAATCCGCTCGAACTCTTATAGGCGCCCGGGCGACCGCCCGCATCGTCATATGCCGTGATATTCGCGAAACCACGCGATGAAAGCGGGAAATCCATCGTCCATGCTAGTGGAGGGCTGATAACCGAAATCTCGCTGCATAGCCGCGATGTCCGCACAAGTGCGGGGAACGTCGCCCGGCTGCATCGGCAGCAGTTCGACAATGGCTGGCCGTCCGCAAGCCTGCTCGATCACCCGCAGCACATCCATCAGATGTTCGGGGCGGTTGTTGCCGATGTTGTAGATGGCATGAGGCGCCATGCTTCCGCCCGGTTTCGGGTTGCCGTCGTCACTCGGCGGCGTGGCGGTACAGGCGACCACGCCATCGACGATGTCGTCGATGTAAGTGAAGTCGCGATACATCTCCCCGCGATTGAACAGGGATATCGTATCCCCGGCGAGGACCTTTGCCGTGAAGATCCATGGCATCATGTCGGGCCGCCCCCACGGACCATACACTGTAAAAAACCGAAGACCGGTCAACGGCAGGCGATAGAGGTGGGCGTAGCTTTCGCTCAGCAGTTCGTCCGCGCGCTTGGTTGCGGCGTAGAGGGAAACCGGCCGGTCGGCGCGGTCCGTCTCGCTGAACGGCGTTTCGGCGCGGGCGCCATAGACTGATGATGAACTGGCGTAGACGGTGTGGGCGATTTCGCGGCGCCGTGCGATTTCCAGAATGTTGGCGTGCCCCACCAGATTCGACCGGATATACGCGGCCGGATTTTCGAGCGAATACCGAACCCCTGCCTGCGCCCCCAAATGAATAAGGCGGTCGAACCGTGTCTGCCCGATCGCTGCCTCGAGGGCGGGCATCTCGGCAAAATCGATCGCGTGGAAGCGGAACGCGCTGCCGCCATGCTCGACAAGGCCGGCCAGCCGGTCACGCTTCAGCTGAACGTCGTAGTAATCGTTGAGATTGTCGATGCCCGTGACGGTATAGCCCAGGCCCAGCAATCGGCGGGCAACGGCCGCGCCAATAAACCCTGCCGCACCCGTTACCAATACATGCACGTTATCACCTATGTCGTTCCAGCAGGGTGGCGCCGCTCTAACGGCAGTGGCATTATGATAAGGTTGATGCAGGTGCGATAAAGCCCTCTGGAATTCGCCCGGTCATTCCTCATCTGGCATTAAGCCCGGCGGCGCGATAGGTAGCGCAGCCCAAGGAGGCATCTGAAGATGAAATTCGCCGCCCTGCTTCATACCGCCGCGCTGGTTACCGCGGTTGCCCTGATTCCCGCGACGACCGCCGGCATGGCGCAGGTCGACGGGCGTGCCGGGCCGGAACTCGCCAAGCTCATGGCGGTTTACCAGCGCATCAAGGCGAGCTATGTCGAGCCGGTCGATGACGAGAAGCTGTTCCGCGGCGCGATCGACGGGATGCTGGCATCGCTCGATCCGCATTCCGCCTACCTCGATGGCGGGGATCTGCAGCGGCTCGAAACGATGATCGACGGCAATTATTCGGGCCTCGGTCTCTCGGTCCAGATGGAAGACGGCGCGGTCAAGGTGATCTCTCCGTTCCGCGGCAGCCCGGCGATGGAAGCGGGCATCAAGGCCGGCGATTACATTACCCACCTCGATGGCGAGCTGATCTACGGCGGCGATCTGGATGAAGCCGTGGCCCGGATGCGGGGTGCCGCCGGGACGAGCATTCGCCTGACGATCTTCCGCAGTGGCCGCGACGAGCCCTTCGATGTCACCGTTACGCGCGGCGTGATCGAACTGGAGCCCGTCACGCACAAGCTGATGAGCGGCAATATCGGCGTCATTACCGTCAACGAGTTCTCGCGCGATGTCGGGGCGGACGTATTTGCCGCGTGGAAGGCGCTTGAAACCCAGGCCGGCGGCCGGGTCGGTGGCCTCGTGCTCGACCTGCGTGCCAACCCGGGTGGCTCGCTCGACGAGGCGGTCGCGCTGAGCGATCTGTTCCTCGATAAGGGGCGGATCGTTTCGCAGCGCGGCCGTGCCGAGGGCGAATCGCTCCTCTACGATGCCGAATCCGTTTATCGCGGTGAAATCGCCGAAGACGTGCCGATGATCGTCCTGATCGATGCCGGCTCAGCTTCGGCGAGCGAGATCGTGGCAGGCGCGCTGCAGGATCATCGCCGCGCCGTGATCATGGGCGAGCGCAGCTTCGGCAAGGGCAGCGTCCAGACCCTGCTCCCGCTCGGTCGCGAGGCGGCGCTGAAGCTCACCACCGCCCGCTATTACACCCCGGCCGGGAACGCGGTGCAGGAAGGCGGCATCAAGCCCGACATCGCAGTGCCGCAGCTCTCTGACCCTGACCTTGAGAAGCGCGCGAAGTTCCGTCTGCGCGAGGCGGACCTGCGCGGACATCTCGTCAACGAAGCGGCGCTCAAGGACGAGGAGATGGAGCAGGATCGGCTGGACGATCCGCGCTTCAAGCTGACCGCCGCGCAGCTCAAGGAGCAGGGGGTCGAGGACTTCCAGCTGGACTACGCGCTGCGGACGCTGCGTCGCACGGCCAGCGCTCCTGCGGTCGCGCGGCGCGGCAGCTGAGCGGGCGGGGTATGATCACGACCCCATCGGGCCGGCTGGCCCAGCGGCTCGCGCTGGGCGTCCCGGCCTTGTTGCTGGCCGGGGCATACCTGTCGCAATACGGGTTTGGGCTCTACCCGTGCGAGATGTGCTGGTGGCAACGCTATCCGCATTTCGCCGCAGTGGTGCTGGCACTGCTGTCGACAGTGGCAGAGCCCAAACGCCTGTGGGTTGCACTGGCTGCGCTGGCAATGCTGGTATCGGGCCTGATCGGCGGCTTCCATGCTGGCGTGGAATATGGCTGGTGGGAAGGGGTAACGGGTTGCGCAACCACCGTCGGCGGTAGCGGCAATGCGCTCGAGAACATCCTCGCCGCGCCGTTGATTCGCTGCGACGTAGCCCCGTGGGACCTGTTCGGCATTTCGCTGGCGGGCTGGAATTTCCTGATTTCGGTGGCGGCGGCGATTGCCATCTTCGCGCTGCTCGGACGTGAAAGGAAGCACGGATGAAACGGCAGGATACCGATCGCATGATCCGGGTCGACCAGGCCGGTGAATACGGCGCCACGCGCATCTATGCCGGGCAGCTTGCCGTAATGGGCGACCGGCATCCACTGGCTGCCGAAATCCGTGCCATGGCGGCGCAAGAGGCCGGTCACCGCGAGAAATTCGACGCCCTGATGGCCCGGCGCGGGGTTCGCCCGACAGCGCTGCAACCCTTCTGGTCGCTGGCAGGGTATGCGCTTGGCGCAGGCACCGCGCTGTTGGGGCCGGAAGCGGCCATGGCCTGCACTGCCGCGGTCGAGGAAGAAATCGACCGGCACTACTCGGCCCAGCTCGACGAGTTGGCCGACAGCGGTGCAGACCCCGAACTGGCGGCGATGGTGGAGGAATTCCGCGAGGATGAGCGCGAGCACCGCGACGCCGCACTTGCCGCCGGGGCGGAACGGGCGCCTGCCTACCCTTTGCTGTCGGGCGCGATCCGGCTTGGTTGCCGCATCGCCATCAGGATGTCGGAACGGGTTTGACCCGGGAACCGCGGGCCAGCCTCGTTCGCTTCATATAGAGTTCACGCGCCCTTGCGCCTAATGCCGGGCTGCTGCACAGCCATTGGATATCGCCATGAACCGCCTTTTCGCCGCTCTCGTTGCCACCACCGTGCTTTCGGTCGCGCCCCTGGCTGCGCAGGATGAGGCCGTGACCCAGGACGACGATGTCCGTATGTCGATCGTCTATGGTGAAGATGCCGCGCCGCCCTGCCCGGATGGCGAGATCTGCGTCGTGGCGCGTCTGCCAGAGGCGGAACGTTATCGCATTCCGCCGACGCTGCGGTTCAGCGACGATCCAGCCAACACCGCGTGGACGCGCCGGGTGGAAAAGCTGGAGATGATCGGCGCCTTTGGCACGCTTTCATGTTCCACCGCGGGCGCGGGCGGGTTCACCGGCTGCACCCAGCAATTAATCAATCAGGCGTACGGCGACCGCGCTGAAGGCGCCGAAGTTCGCTTTGGCGAACTGATCGCGGCGGCCCGGGCCGAACGGCTGGCGACGATCGATTCCGCTGCGGCTGAAGAACAGGCGCGTGTCGAGGCGATCGAGCGCGAATACATGGAGCGGCTTGAGCGCGAACGGGGCGAGGCAACGCCCGGCGAAACGCCTCTGCCCAGCCCCAACGCCGAACCGATCATGCAGCCGCCCGAAGGCTGAGGCACCGTTAACCAGATTGCGCTAGTGCGGCGAGCATGACCTCGCCGCGCAAGATTCTCACCGTTTTCGGCACCAGGCCCGAAGCGATCAAGCTGTTCCCGCTCGTCCATGCGCTGGACGCTGACCCGCGCTTCGTATCGCGCGTGTGCGTTACGGGGCAGCATCGCGGCATGCTCGACCAGGTGCTCGAGATCGCTGGTGTCCTGCCACATCACGACCTCGACCTGATGCAGCCCGATCAATCGCTGGACGGGCTTACCGCCGCATTGCTGACCAGCATTGGCCGGGTGATCGATGCCGAGCGGCCTGATTGGGTGATCGTGCAGGGCGACACCGCCACTGCGATGGCCGGAGCACTCGCCGCCTACTACCGCAAGGTCCCTGTCGCCCATGTCGAGGCAGGGCTGCGCAGCGGCAATATCCATCATCCATGGCCAGAGGAGGTGAATCGCAAGATCGTGGGCGCCATGGCCGCCGTGCATTTTGCCCCGACCGAAACCGCGGCAGCGGCACTGCGGCGTGAAAACGTCGCGGCCGATGCCATTCATGTTACCGGCAACACGGTCATCGACGCGCTGCACTGGATCACCGCGCGCATCGAAGCGCGGCCTGAACTGGCGCACGGCCTCGCCACGCTCGAAGCGCGCTTTGCAGGCAAACGGATCATCGGCATGACCAGCCACCGGCGCGAAAACTTCGGCGACGGAATGCACGCCATTGCTGACGCTGTCAGGCGCCTCGCCGCGCGTGATGACGTCGCAGTGATTTTCCCCGTGCATCTCAACCCCAACGTGCGCGCGGTGATGAACGCCGAACTTGCCGGGCTGGACAACGTCGCGCTGATCGAGCCGCTCGACTATCCGCACTTCGCCCGTCTGATCGCCATCAGCGACCTGATGCTGACCGACAGCGGCGGCGTGCAGGAAGAGGCGCCCGCGCTGGGCAAGCCGGTCCTGGTCATGCGCGAGACGACTGAACGCCCCGAGGGCGTGGAGGCAGGGACCGCGCGGCTCGTGGGAACGGACGCCAGCCGGATTGTCGCCGAAACCGAGCGCCTGCTCGACGATATTGACGCTTACGAAGCCATGGCCCGTGCTCACAATCCCTTCGGCGATGGCAAGGCTACCGGGCGCATCGTCGATCTGCTCGCGCGATAACGTTACCCCAAAATTTACCCCTGCTCGCTAGCATGCGTTCGTACTCCAACGGCGGGAATTTCATGCAGGGCGACATCAAACCCCAGGTCTGCGTCATCGGACTCGGCTATATCGGGCTGCCGACCGCGGCGATCATCGCGCGGGCCAATTGTCCGGTGGTGGGCATCGACGTGTCGCAGCATGTGGTCGACACGATCAACCGGGGCGACATTCATATCGAGGAAGTCGATCTCGACGGGCTGGTGCGCGGCGTGGTGCAACGCGGGCTGCTGCGCGCAGCGACCCAGGTCGAACCTGCCGACGTATTCGTGATCGCCGTGCCGACGCCATTTTCCAAGGATGGCGAACATACGCCCGACGTCAGTTACGTCATGGCCGCCGCGACTGAGCTTGCAGGCGTGCTCAAGAAAGGCGACTGCGTGATCCTCGAATCGACCTCGCCCGTCGGCACGACCGAGGAAATGCGCGACCTGATCGCGGGCCTGCGCCCCGATCTCAAGCTGCCCGGACTTACGACCGATACGCCCGATATCGCCATCGCCTATTGCCCCGAACGCGTTCTGCCCGGCCGTATTCTGGAAGAGTTGACGCATAACGACCGGTCGATTGGGGGCATCACCCCGCGCTGCGCCAGGAAGGCGCTGGCGTTCTACAAGCGCTTCGTGCGCGGAACCTGCGTCGCCACCGACGCGCGCAGCGCGGAGATGACCAAGCTGGTCGAGAACGCCTATCGCGACGTCAACATCGCCTTCGCCAATGAGCTGTCAATGATTGCCGATACGATGAAACTCGACGTGTGGGAGGTGATCCGCCTCGCCAACCGCCATCCGCGCGTGAACATCCTGCAACCGGGGCCGGGCGTGGGCGGACATTGCATCGCGGTCGACCCGTGGTTCATCGTCCACGGCGCGCCAGAACAATCGCCGCTCATCCGCACAGCGCGCGGCGTCAACGACGCCAAGATGCACCATGTCGCAGCGCGGGCCGAAGCATTGATTGCCGAAAACCCCGGCGTGACGGTCGCCTGCCTCGGGCTGGCCTTCAAGGCCAATATCGACGACTTCCGGGAAAGCCCGGCCCGCTTCATCGCCGCCCGCCTGGCGCGCCGTTTCGGCGACCGGATCAAGATCGTCGAACCCTTTGCCGCCACGCTGCCGATCGAGTTTGAGGGCACCGGCGCTGAACTGGTCGACCTCGATCACGCCCTGGAAAACTGCGGCGTGATGATCGTGCTGGTCGACCACGAGGTGTTCAAGGCCGTGCCAGCGGAGGAACGCGTCGGCGCGGTTGTGTATGACACACGGGGGATATGGGGTGATATGGCGGCGGACAAAAGTGCACCCGGGCTGCGACTGGCGGGGTGAACGGCCTTAACTGGTCTTGCGCAAGTCGAGATCGGAAACCCGTACGCCGACGGCCCCTTCTCCGTCCGATCCCCGACCTGAAAGCCTGAGCGACAGCAGCGAACATCCGGCTGGCACTGTAATGGTCGATCTATAAGTGGTTGCCGAGCTGGAAACCGGGATTGATTGCTCCCAGATTTTCCGCTCGTCCCCATTCGATGCAGCGATGCAATGCGCCTCCCACATCAGGCGTGCACTGGCTCCGCCGTCGGCAAAAACGATCCGCTGGATAAAGGCGTATGCGCCCCCTCGACGCACAGGAACATCGCGCGAGGCGATGAAGCCGCGTGCGAGCGGTTCGAGGGTAGCCTCGATTGCGCCGCTGGCATCGAGAAACGTCTCAATGCCATCCTGATTTCCTAAGGTCCATGCAAGCTTGCCGAGGCGTTCGTCAGTCGAAGATTCGCTTGGGTTGAGGTCGTCGAACCCGGCACGGTCGAAATCCGCCCAAGCCGAGGTTGCCAACTGCATTGCCTCGTCCCAACGCCCGTCTGCGGCGAGCCGATAGACGATCCGCCCCATGGCGGGAGCATACTGGTCATCGCCAAGGAACGGCGCTTCGGCTTGCACGATGTCTACCACGTCGGTCAAAGCGCCTTCGTTGGCGGCCTGCTCAAGAAATCCCGGCGTCCACAGCGCGTTGTTGCGCAGATATCCGCGAAGCAGTTTCTTAACCGGCGGAAACGCGGTCGCTTTGACCATCATGGGATTGAGTGCCGGGGCCAGCTCGGGATTGACCGACAGGGCGGCATGATAATGGCGCATGATCCCATCGAAGTCGTTATTCCGGGCGGAATCTTCCATTAGCCAAGCTTCGGTCCAAGGATCACGACGCGATACCCGGTGAGCAAGCTCGAGCGCGTTCCTGGCCCGTCCGCGGTCACCGTTTTGTGCTGCATCCATGCCGATGATGCGGATCGATGACCGGCTGAGCGGGGTGTGCGCCAGCGACTGCTGGGCAGCGCGGACATCCTCGGCACGATAGGCATAAGTGCCTGCCTCCACGGTTCGGGCGTGGACGCGCTTGGAAAGGGCGATCGGGTCGTCAGGTGCGCGCGCCAGGGCCATGTCCGGGGAAGACGCGCGGAGCAGGGGCATGATGCTGAAGTCGTATGCCTGCCACGCCGCTGCAAGCGCCGCAGCAGCGATGAGAACAGCTTTTACGGCGCGTCGACCACCAGTCGCCACTAGCCCTTCGCTCCCGCGCTTTCCTCGCCGTAGCGTTGATCGTAGCCATAGCCGTAGCCATAGCCATAGCCGTATCCGTACCCGGAAGAACGGCCACCCATTTTGGTCAGCACAACACCCGAAACGTGGGTATTGCCAACCAGGATCCGCCTGATCGAGGCCCGAATACCGCGGATGGCCGCCCCGGCAGATTGCACGACGTAAACCACCGCTTCAACCGAGCTGGCGATCAGCGGCGCATCCGTCATCCCCAGCACCGGCGGGCTGTCGATTACGACATGGTCATAACGCTTCAGCGCATCTGCAATGAAGGCCGCGAAGCGGTCGCCACTCAGGAGTTCCGCCGCGCTGGGCGGGACCGGCCCGGTGGACAGGATCGACAGATTGGCCCGATCGGTCTGTTGCACCATCGCACCCCAATCGTCGTCGCCGGCGAGATAGTTGCTGAGGCCAATCGTGTTGGGCGCATCGAAGAACCCGTGGATGGAAGGCGAGCGCATGTCAGCATCGACCAGCAGCACGCGCTTGCCGGTTCGGCCAAGGATCGTCGCCAGCGCCATCGACGTAGACGATTTGCCTTCCCCCGGCCGCGTGCTGGTGACGGCGAGCGACTTGGGGAAGCCGTGATCGGTCGAAAAGGCCAAGCTTGAATGGATCGAGAAATAGGCATCGTAGTACGCCGATTTGACGTCCTTGAGCTCCTCCAGAACGTCGTCGCTTTCGACCACCGGGGTGATGCCGAGCAGCGGCAGGCCAAGTGTCGGTTCGACCTGGCCTGGTTCGCGAATGCCCTCGTCGATCTGTTCCAAAGCGAACGCGGTCGCTGCGGCGAGCCCCAGACCAAGAAGCAGCGCGAGTGCAAGGTTGATCACGAGGTTAGGTGAGGACGGCAGAACCGGAGCAATTGCGGGTTCGACTACCGCAATATTGTTGACGCCTACAGTGCCGGCGACGCCGATTTCCTTATAGCGTTGCAGCAGCGCGTCGTAGAGTTCGCGATTGGTATCTGCCTCACGCTGGTAAATCGCGTACTGAATGTTATCTTGATTCTGCTCGCTCAGTTCGCCTTTGAGTTCAGCGACCTTGCTCTGTAGCTCCCGTTCGCGTGCCAGGGCTTCGGTATATTCCTGCGAGCGCGATTGACCGATCCGGCGGGTTTCAACCGCGATGGCCCGATCAAAGGCGGCGACTTGTTCCTTCAGTTCGATCACGGCCGGGTATTCAGGTTCGAACTGGACCAGCATCTTGGCATATTCCGCGGCAGCTTCCGCGCGTTGAGCCCGTAGGCTGGACAGCGTGGAGCTAGTTACTGCCTCGGATGTATTGCCGCCGGTTCCTCTGGCGCGCGCTTCAGCGGCAATCCGCGCTGCAGTTGCCGTGTTCAGTTCTTGAGCCAGCTGTTCAAGCGTGGTTCCAGTCAGGGTGCGGTTGCCGACAGCGCGGCCGCTTGGATCGCGAACCTCGTCGAGTGAAACAATGCCGGTTTGCGTGGCGTAGAGCACGACTTGCTTTTCGGAATCTTCAAGTCGTTCGCGCAGTGTGGCCAGCCGTTCTTCGAGGAAGGCTCGAGCATCTGCAGTCGAGGCGAACTGGCGCTCCATGCTAAGGTCGATAAACGCCGAAGCCCACATATTGGCGATGCGCGCAGACAGCTCAGGGTCGCGGCTGGTGTAATTGATGTCTACCAGTTTGGACAACCGGATTGGCGCAATCTCGACAGATTCAAGCAGTGTATCGACCACGTCACGACGGCGCTCGGCGCGCAGTTCGGCGGCCGTTTTGGTGGCGCCTTCCTCCGAATAGTTTTCCGGATCGATGCCATGTGCTTCGAGGAAGGCATCGCTATCGTACAACTTGAGTTCCGAAGCCACCCGTTCTGCAAGCGGCCGAGCCCTGAGCAACTCGTATTGGGTAGCGTAGAATTCAAGATCTTGAGTCGGAGTTTCAGCTTCTAACCCTTGGACGTTAGTGATCTGCTTCTGCTGCCTGTCAATCTGCAGCTGGGCCTCGGCGGTATAGAGCGGTGCCATCAGCAGCGTGATAATAACGCCCGCCAGCACACAGGTGACAACGATCCCCGCCATCAACCAGCGCCAACGAACTACGGAGTGCCAATACTGGATCAGGATCGGGGGCAAATTGATGCCGCCATCCTCGGCTTGGAGGACGTTTGCTTCGCGCGTACGATTGAGATCGGAGCCGTTTACGAGCTGGGTTGCCATGGTTCGTCTCCGCTCAGTTGTTGTTATTGAGCAGCAGGAACACGGGCGCGAGTAGCGGTGAGGCGGTCAGCACGTCGCGGAAGATGCGTCGGCTTTCTGCTGTGCCAACTATCACCACGTCGTCAGCATAAATCTCGGGGTCGGCATATTGGCCTTTCTCGATCGCGCGCACATCGTAAAGAGCCGCATAGTCCCGTCCATTGACTGTTCGCAGCACCACGACTTCGCCTTTCTTGGAAAATTCGGTCCATCCTTCGGCCGACGCGATGGCCTTGATCAGCGTCATCCGCCCGACGATAGGATAGACGCCGGCCTTTTTGACCTCACCGGAAATTGTCACCGTCTGACTGACAATTTCCTTAAGATTTACGGTGACTTGCGGATTGCGGATGAAACGACCGCGGAACCGGTCCGCCATCATCTCGCCGACTTCACCGGGCGTCTTGCCAGCCGCCTCGATCGTGCCGATTAGAGGGAACGTTATGCGGCCGCTGGCGTCGACTTGAATTTCCTTTTTTGACAGCTCTTCGCTGCCAAATACGTCGATTATCAGCACGTCAAACGGTCCGACGCGATAGGGCCGCTCGTTGGCGGCGAGGTCTGCCAACGTAGGTGCCGGAAGATTGTCAGCCGACACCACTTTCAGGCCCGGGGCGCCGCCGATCGTTGGACCGGAAGAAGCGCATCCCGCCAGGCCGAGCGCCAGCGCGGCTCCAAGAAATGGGGTAAGGTCAGGCCTTGACATCGAGTCGTTTGCTTTCCGATAATTTGTGCCGGCTTGGCGGGGCACAAGCCCAGATCGCAGCGATCGCCAGCAAGACTGAAAGGATGGGGGTGCGCACCGGATAATCGCTCAGGCTGGCAAATGCCAGAACAACAATTATACCAAGGCCAGCGCAGCGCAGTTGCCCGGCCGTCCCTGATGCGGATATGGCTCTGCGCGCTGCAACACCGAGCATCACGAGCGCAGCCAAGGCAATCATAATGCCTGGAATGCCCGACGTCAGGGCAATATCGAGCCAGTCGTTATGCGCTTGGTTTGTGTAGCGCGGCATCAGCATATCAGCGTCTTCGTGAATCTGGTAAACTGGTACGAACGAACCAATGCCCGAACCCCAAGGCAGATACTGCGACAGAAACCCGATGATGCTGTTCCAGATCGGCCAGCGCGCCTCATCCCCCGCATCGGTCAGGCGATCGAACGCCACATCGCGCGAGACCAGTACTGTTGCCGCGACCATTCCGATGACGGCGAACAGCCCTATCGCAATCTGGGCCAATCGGGCGTAACGACTGGCGCTCGCACTCTGCCGTTGACGAAGTACCATTAACCCAGAAAACACAAACGCCAGTGCCGCGACTGCCAAGCCCATTCGCGAGCCAGTGACCATGATAAGGGGCACCAGGGTCACAGCTATGGCACCAGCCACCAGGTGCCGCGCCCGCGCCGTCCGCCCCACGCGTTCACTGCTAAGCGCCCACGCCGCCAGCATTGGCAGCACACAGGCCAACAGCGCAGCCTGGTGATTACGGTTGGCGAGAAGGCCGCCGGCTCCCCCAGTAATGCGATAGAAGCGTATATCCGATCCAGCTGCTTGCAGGACTTCGATAAGGCCACTGACCAGGCAAAGACCCACAATCAAAACGAGCACCCGCATCAGGTCACGCTCGTCGAGTTGCGCCGCAAGTAGGAGCACCGCCAGCGGGACGCTGAGTGCGAACAGCGCGTTCCAGGTGCCTTCAGGAAAAAGGCTCAGCGGTCGCCACTGATCGGAAAGGCCCGCGACCATGTCAATTTCGGCCACGATCTCGCGGCCGGGCAACGACCGCCAGACTTCCGGGGGAAGCGGAATCAGGTGGGCCGACGTCAGCAGTAGAACTGCGGCACTCAGGATCCAAAGGGGCCGATAGGTGCGCCAGTGCGAGGCAGAGAAACTGACCAATGCAAAACCTGCTGCGCATATCGCCAACGGGCGCAGTACTACCAATTGCGGAACGTCGTAGCGTGAACTGCCGCCGGTCAGAAAAACGAGCACAAGTAACAAACCGAGAACGACCAACTGGGGGCTCCAGTCCGGACGTCTCAATCTTGCATACAACCCTGTTTTTTGATGGGCAGTAGACTTCGGCATCAGGAAAATGTCTTTAAATCCGAGGCTTAAATACAATCGGAAAGTGCGCGGGGTGAAGTGTCAGGACCACGCGCAGTAGTCAAGAATTTCCACCATCGGACACTGCTTGGCGCGGCAGGTACTGCCAGCGGCCAGCCTTCACAATCTCTTAAGCGAGCGCACCACTGAACGGCATGTGAACCGTCCCGCATACGGGACTGGTCGGATGCGCCACCATGTGGCTTTGGGAGACGATCGTCTGCTCTCGCAGGGGCCCCCATCACCCCACCGCGATATCCGGCGCATCCTCCTGCTTCATGCCCACCACGTGATACCCCGCATCCACGTGGTGCGTCTCGCCGGTCACGCCGCTCGACAGGTCGGACAGGAAGTACAGGCCTGAGCCGCCCACGTCCTCGATCGTCACGTTGCGGCGCAGGGGGGCGTTGAGTTCGTTCCAGCGCAGGATGTAGCGGAAGTCGCCGATGCCGCTGGCGGCCAGGGTCTTGATCGGGCCGGCGCTGATCGCGTTGACGCGGATGTTTTGCGGCCCGAGGTCGTTGGCGAGGTACTTCACGCTGGTTTCCAGCGCAGCCTTCGCCACGCCCATCACGTTGTAATGCGGGATCACCTTTTCCGCGCCGTAATAGGTCAGCGTCAGGATGCTGCCCCCGTTCGGCATCATCGCCGCCGCGCGCTGCGTGACCGCGACCAGACTGTAGGCGGAAATGTTCATGGTCATCAGGAAGTTGTCGAGGCTGGTGTCGACATACTTGCCGCGCAGCTCGTTCTTGTCGGAAAATCCGATCGCGTGGACGACGAAGTCGATCGTTTCCCACTGGGCCTTCAAGGTGGCGAAGGCGCGGTCGAGCGCGGCCATGTCGGACACGTCGCAGTCGAACACGAAATCGCTGCCAAGCTGGGCCGCCAGCGGCTCGACCCGCTTCTTCAGGGCTTCGCCCTGGTACGAGAACGCCAGCTCGGCGCCGTGCTCGCGCAATTTCTGCGCGATGCCCCAGGCAAGCGACTTGTCGTTGGCCAGCCCCATGATGAGACCGCGCTTGCCGGCCATCAGTCCGCTCATATTCCGTCTTCCCTCTGTGCCGCGGAACCATTGCGTTTGCGGCGGGCCCGGTCGTCCCATTGGCCAATCAGGTTTTCCTCCTCTTCCGGAGTCACCGCCAGCGCCGCGTTCAGTTCCGCCCCGATCACCATCCCTAGTCCGACCAGCCAGAAAAAGAAAAGCGCGATCATCATGCCCGACAGCGCGCCATAAGTGAGGTCGTAGCTGAACACGGTCCGCAACAGCGGGGGCAGCGCCACCGTGACGGCGACCCACCACGCCGTTGTCGCCAGGGCACCGGGCCACTTGGGATAACGGCGCTTGCGATATGCGCTGGGGGTCAGCGTATAGAACAGCAGGTAAAGCGATCCGAACAGCCCGAAGGCCGGCACCAGACGCGAAATCATCAGGCTGGAGATGAGGTCGTCGAACCACGGCAGGTAAGCATCGATCACTTCCTGCGCAGCACCGATCAGGACCTGTGCGATCAGGCTGGCCATCAGCAGCACGACTGCCAGGATAATGATGCCACTCGATACCAACCGGTATTTCCAGAACGCCGCGGTCGCTTCCGTGCCATAGGCACGGCGCAGGATATCGCGGATTGTTTCGATCAGGCTGCCCACCGTCCACAGTGCCACCAGCCCGCCGGCCCAAAGCAGCCAGCCCGAGCGTGCCTCCACCACCGAGCGGGCCACGGGCGCGATCACTTCGGCAACGACTGGCGGAAGCGCAAGCAACACGGCGTTGACCGTGGCGGCACGTTCGCTTTCTTCCCCGACGAGCGAAAACATCGCCGCGCCCAGGATGAAGAACGGGAAGATCGACAGCACCGACATGTAGGCCAGGTTGCCGGCGTGGATGAAGCCGTCGTTGAAGGCCCCCACCAGCACGCGCTTCGTTACATCGAAGAAACGCGTGCCCGGGCCCATGCGGCTGCGGACCCTGGCGCCGAATGCGCGTGCTTCCCGCCGCCGTGCTTCGGGCGACAGCGACTGGATGCGGCGTTCTTCGGGATCGGGCAGGTCGGCCTCGCTCATGCGGTTCCTATCGCGGCGGGCCGGTCAGACCCCCAGTTCGGCGCGTGGATTGTCAGTGTCTTGCCAACCGTCGAGGCGCCGCGCCAGTTCCGCAAGGTCGCTCGGCAACTGGATTTCCAGCGTGACGAGCTGGTCGCCGCGCTGGCCGTTCTTCGCCGTGAAGCCCTTGCCCTTCAACCGCATCACGGTGCCGCCGCCGGTGCCCGGCTTGATCGTCAGCATGACGGGTCCGTCCACCGTGGGGCATTTGACCTTGGCGCCGTTCACCGCCTCGTCCAGCGTGATCGGCAGGTCCAGCCGCACGTCGTCGCCGTCGCGGCGGAAGAAGGCATGGCGGTCGATCGCGATGGTCACGATCCCGTCGCCCGCGCCGCCGGGCCCCGGCTCGCCCTTGCCCTTGAGCCGCATCTGCGTGCCATCTTCGACCCCGGCGGGCAATTTCAGATCGATCGTCTTGCCATCGGCCAGGGTGATGCGCTGGTCGGCGCGCGTGGCGGCGTCGACGAAGGCGACCCGCAGGCGATAACCGATGTCCGCTCCGCGCGGGGGCGGGGCCTGCCGGCGCTGGCCGAACCCACCCGGTCCGCCGCCCATGCCGGCGCGTCGCCCTCCGCCGCCGCCGAACAGGCCTTCGAAAATGTCGCCCAGGTCCGGCCCGTCGGCGCCGCCGAAGCCCTGGAAATCCTCCGGGCGGAAACCTTGCTGCCCCCCGCGGAAACCACCGCCGCCAAAGCCGCCGCCCATGCCGCCAAACGGATTTGCCGGATTGCCGTCGGCGTCGATTTCGCCGCGGTCGAACCGCGCGCGCTTGTCCGCATCGCTCAGCAGGTCATAGGCGTGGGTGACCTGGCTGAATCGCTCGGCCGCCTTGGGGTTGTCCTTGTTGCGGTCGGGATGAAGTTCCTTGGCGAGTTTGCGATAGGCGCTCTTGATGTCCTTCTCGGACGCGCTGCGCGAAACGCCAAGCGTTGCATAGGGATCGGCCATAGGCGTGTTAGCTAGGTGAGACGGTGAGCGCGCGCAAGCGGCGAGACTTTCCTACCTGCTTCGCGCGCGATAGGGCGATGGCGATGAAGCCTGAACTGGCCCGTGAAATGCTGATTGCGCCCTGCATCGGGCCGCCGTGCACAGGGGTGATTTTTCTGGCTCAGGACAGTGTGACAAGTGTGACACGGCCCGCGGCAGCAAAGGGATGGAAGCGATGAGAGACGACCAGTCGGCACTGCCTGATTCGGACCCGCTGGCCCTGTTCGAGGCATGGTTCGCAGAAGCGCAGGCGAGCGAACCGAACGATCCCAATGCCATGGCGCTGGCGACAGCAACCCCGGATGGTACGCCTTCGGTGCGGATGGTGCTGCTCAAGGGACATGGAGCCAATGGCTTCACCTTCTTCACCAATGCGCAGAGCCGCAAGGGCGACGAGATCCGCGCCAATGCCCGGGCCGCTTTGCTGTTTCACTGGAAGAGCCTGCGCCGCCAGATCCGCATCGAAGGGCCCCTGACGGAGGTGAGCACGGCAGAGGCCGACGACTACTTCCACTCGCGCGCCTTCGTCAGCCAGGTCGGCTCGGCGGCAAGCGACCAGTCGCGCCCCCTGAGCGACCGGCGCGTTTATCTGGACCGGGTCGAGGAACTGGCCGAAGCCTGCAAGGGGGCGGGCGAGGTGCCCCGGCCGCCGTACTGGACCGGCTTCACCTGCGTGCCCGAACGGATCGAGTTCTGGCTCGACCGGCCCAATCGCCTGCACGATCGGCGCCTGTTCACGCGTCCCGAACAGGGTGGGGGCGAAGGCTGGACGAGCACACTGCTCTATCCATGACCGCCGATCGCGCCTCGCTGACGCGCAGCGCGGCCTATGCCTCGATCGGGGTGGCATTGCTGCTGGCCGTGCTGAAGGGCTGGGCGACCTGGCGGACCGGGTCGACCGCGATGCTGGGCAGTCTGGCCGATACCGCGCTCGATCTGGTCGCGAGCCTCGCCACGCTGGTCGGTGTGTGGATCGCAGCCCAGCCGGCCGATGAACAGCACCGGTTCGGGCACGGCAAGGCGGAAGCGCTGGCGGCGGTGATCCAGGTCATGCTGATCGCGCTCTCGGCTTCCGGAATCGCGTTTCGTGCTGCCGAGCGGCTGGTCAACGGCGGCGAGACGGCAGCGGCGGGGGAGGGCATCGCGGTCTCGCTGGTGGCGATCGTTGCGACCGTGGCACTGCTTGCATGGCAGCGGCACGTCATCCGGCGCACCGGCAGCCTCGCGATCCGGACCGACCACGTTCACTACCAGTCGGACCTCCTGCTCAACCTGGCGGTGATTGCGGCGCTGGTGCTCGACCAGTTCCTTGGGTTCGCCCAAGCCGACCCGCTGCTGGGCCTCGCCATCGCCGGCTGGTTGCTGTGGGGTGCATGGCGCGCCGGGGCCGATGCGATCGACCAGATCATGGACAAGGAATGGCCCGAGGAGAAACGCCAGCGCTTCATCGCGCTTGCCGCGCGCCATCCCGAACTGACCAACCTGCATGCCTTGCGCACGCGTTCCAGCGGATCGCGCGACTTCGTGCAGTTCCACGTCGACCTGCCCGGTACGATGAGCGTCGGCGAAGCCCACGCCATTACCGAGCGGGTGGAAGCCGACGTGCGGCGTGAATTCCCGGATGCCGAGGTGATCGTCCACATCGACCCGCAAGGCCACATCGACGAGCCTGGCAATCCCCTGGTCGAAACCGACGAATTCCAGAAACTGGAGAAACCTGCCCCATGAAACTGCCCTATTGGCACGTCGATGCCTTTGCCGATCGTCCGTTCACCGGCAACCAGGCCGCCGTCATCCCGCTCGACGCCTGGCTGCCCGACGAAACCCTGCTGGCTATCGCGGAAGAGAACAACTTTGCCGAAACCGCCTTCGTCGTGCCCGACGCGACCGGCGAATCGGACTGGGAACTGCGCTGGTTCACCCCGACGATGGAAATCCGCCTCTGCGGCCATGCGACGCTGGCGAGCGGTCACGTCCTGCTCGAACGCGACGGTGGGGAACGCGTCACGTTCCGCACCCGCCGCGCAGGGCAGCTCGAAGTGCGGCGACTGGGTTCAGGCTATGAACTGGCCCTGCCGGCAATCGCGACGACACGCGCGGACTGGCCCGAGGCGATTGCCGGATTGGGCGCGCAGCCGCAGGAAGTGTGGCTGAGCCCGGACCGCTACGGCGTGTACCTGTTCGCGCACGAGGACGAGGTGCGCGCGCTCGACCCCGATTTCCGCGCCCTGAAGGCATTGGGCGACGACCAGTTCATCTGCACCGCGCCCAGCCGGGATACCGACGTTGTCAGCCGGGTGTTCGTGCCTGGCGGCGGGGTCGACGAGGACAGCTTCACCGGGTCGGCCCATGCCGTGCTGACGCCGTTCTGGGCCGGGAGGCTGGGGCGCCCGTCGTTCACGGCATTCCAGGCCTCGCGCCGGGGCGCCCATGCGGCTTGCCGGCTGGAAGGCGACAAGGCCTGGCTGGGCGGTGGCTGCGTAACCGTGGTGGAGGGCCGTTTCTACCTCGGATAAAGTTCCAACACGTCGGCCAGTTCGCCCATCAGCACTTGCCGCTCAGCCGCGTCCGAATGGCCGAGGCGCACGACGGTGAGCTTCTGTTCGGGCGATACGATCACGTACTGCCCCATGTGGCCGATCGCCGCGAACACGCTCTCGGGTGCCCGGTCGGGGAACAGGGGGTGCTCGTCATCGCCCGTCGGGCGATTGAGCCAGGTCTGCCCGCCGTAATGCGGGCTGCGCGGGCTCGGCGTCGTCATGAACTCGATCCACCGGCGCGGGATCAGCTGGCTGCCGCGATACGATCCCTTGTTGCGCAGGAAATCGCCGAACCGGGCCCAGTCGCGCGCACTGCCATGGATCAGGCTGCCGCCGATCAGCGTGCCGCTGGCGTCGTATTCGGGCACCATCGATTCCATCGCCAGCGGCGCGAACAGCCGAGTGCGCAGATAGTCGTCGACTGCGCGGCGGCGGCGATCGGGATCCTCGCTCTCCGTAAGCACGCGCGCGGCGATGTCCGCCAGGATTACGGTGGTCGCGCTGGAATATTCGAACTTCGACCCCGGCGCCGATTCGAGCGGCTGCGCCTCTGCCCAGTCGGCCATGTCGTCGCGGCCGTCGAGGAACAGCATGCGCACCTCGGCTGATTCGTAAGGCGGGTCGCCTGCCTCGGTATGCTCGAGGCCCGAACGCATCTGGAGCAGCTGTCGCAGCGTAATCTCGCCGCGCGGATCGCCGGGGCGTTGCCAGCGCGGCACCGGCGGCGATTCGTCGAGGTGCAGGCGACCATCCGCGACCAGCATGCCGATCATCACTGCGGTCAGCGTCTTGGCCATCGACCAGCTGACAAAGCGCGTTTCGGGGTCGTAACCCGGAGCGTATCGTTCGGCGACGATCCGGCCACCGTGCATCACGATTACCGCCCGTGTTTCGCCAAGCGCCTCGTTCACGAACAGATCGTCGACCTGCCGGGCAAGCTGTTCGCTCGGCGCACCCGCTTCCTCTGCCACGGCTGCGCGCGCGGCCTCGTTCAGCGGCGGGGGTGCGGCTGGTTTGCCATCGCAACCGGCGAGGGCTGGCAGCAGCGCGAGCATGGCGATAAGGGGGCGCGTCCGGGGCAGCATCCGGCTCCCCTCGCGCAAGGATTCCGGCTTGGCAATGGCTAACACTCGGGCAAACTCCCGGACCCGAAAGGGCGTTCGCGGCAGGCTGTGGCTGGTCGTCCTGGTGCTGGTGGTCGCCGCCACCGCCTGGTGGTTTCGCGCGCCGATCGCAGGTTATTCCGGCGTCTCGACTGCCTATGCGGCGCGGGTCGCATGCTCGTGCCGATTCGTCGGCGGGCGCGATCTCGACGATTGCGGGAAGGACAAGCTGGCGGGCATGGAACTGGTCACCCTGTCCCAAGACGTCGAGACGAAGAGCGTCACGGCGCGCTTCCCGCTGATCTCCAGCACCACCGCCACGTACCGCGAAGGGTACGGCTGCGTGCTGGAGGAATGGGAACGCTAGGCGGCAGGCTCGGTCGCGTCGATCCAGCCGCCGCCGACCACGCGCTCGCCCGCGTACAGCACGGCCGCCTGCCCGGGTGAAACTCCATATTCGGGTGCCCCGAACACGATCCGGGTGGTGGCTCCTTCGCCCAGTGGCCCGTCGATCCTGACCGGGACGGGCTTTGCCAGCGAGCGGACCTTGGCGGTTAGCGGGGTATCAGGCATCGGACCGATCCGGTTGGTCTGGGTCAGCACGGCGGCGCCGACGGCCAGCATTCGCTTGGGGCCGACCATAACTTCGGCACGCGCGGCATCGATTCCCACGACATAAAGCGGTTCGGGCTGGCCGCCGATCTCCAGCCCCTTGCGCTGTCCGACAGTGAAATGAACGATCCCCTTGTGCGCGCCCAGCGTCGCGCCGCTCTCGGCATGGACGATCGCGCCGGGTTGCCCGCCTTCCGGGCGCAGCGCCTTCACGATCCGGGCATAATCGCCATCGGGAACGAAGCAGATGTCTTGGCTGTCGGGCTTGGCCGCATTTCGCAGGCCCGCTGCCTCGGCCAGACGACGCACCTCGGGCTTGGGCAAGCCGCCCAGCGGGAAGCGCAAGTAATCGAGTTGCGCCTCGGTCGTGCCATAGAGAAAATAGGACTGATCCCGCGCAGGATCGAGCGCACGGTGCAACTTGGGCCCGGCCGCGCCCATGATTCGCTGGACGTAATGGCCAGTGGCGAGGCAGTCTGCCCCCAGTTCGCGGGCCATGCGGAACAGGTCGGTGAACTTGGGCCCCATGTTGCAGCGGATGCAGGGTACCGGCGTGCGACCGGCAAGATATTCGTCGGCGAACTGTTCGACCACGTCCTCGCGAAAGGCGCTTTCGTGGTCGAAGACATAATGTGCGATGCCGATTCGGTCTGCGACGGCGCGCGCATCAGCGATGTCGTCGCCCGCGCAGCATGCGCCCTTGCGGCCCGTGGCGGCGCCATAATCGTAAAGCTGCAAGGTCACGCCAATGACTTCGGCGCCGCTCGCCGCGGCCAGCGCGGCAACCACCGACGAATCAACGCCGCCCGACATCGCGACCACGATGCGGCATTGGGCCGCCGGGCGCGGCAGGTCGAACAGGCTCGCGGCATCGAGGCCGGGCGCGAAGTTTGCAGGCGCAATCATGATTGGCCGGGCCCATACACGCGCAGCGGCAACCGGGCCAGCCTCGGCGCAATGCACAACCGGCAATCCTAATCAGTGGTAAATTCCGGCTTTACCCGATTTTGACCATGCCGGCTTTATGACCGTCATCATGTTCGAAGCACGAAACATTTGTGCGGCGCATCGCGCCGAATTCACCGGTGGGGGATTGCGCAGGCCCGGCTGGGACGAGCTCGTCGCTCGCCTGGGTGCGGCGCGCGATTTGCGACACGCATTGGCGGGCCCCAATCGCATGCGCGGCGGCAGTTTCGCCCGCTTCGCGATGGGGCAGGTCGCGGCGCCGGAATGCGCAGTTAACGCAAAGCAGGACGGCGTTAACCAGCCCGGTTTAGTCGATGGAAAAGGCACTGTGGGCATTGTCCTCCCAGCCACAGAACAAGCGGCAATGACCGACCGGGATACGCAATGATCGAAAACCAGAAAATCCGTCCGGCCCAAGTAATCGGTCCGCTCGGCGAGCCGCTGACCATCGACGACTTGCCCGCCCCCGAAACCAAGCGCTGGGTCGTTCGCCGCAAGGCGGAAGTCGTCGCGGCAGTGAACGGTGGCCTGTTGTCGATCGACGAAGTGCTTGAACGCTACGGCCTGACGCTGGAGGAGTTTGCCTCGTGGCAGCGGGCGGTTGATCGTTCCGGCATGCAGGGCCTGCGCGTCACGCGCATCCAGCATTACCGCGATCTCTACGAGCGCCAGCTCAAGTATTGAAAGCAGGCGCGGGGCAGCCCGGGATAGGTAAATCGACAATTTTGCAGTAAGCTGACCTCACCCGCTCAAAAGAGGCGGGGAACGCTAGTGCCGGTTGGCCGTTAGGGCTCGCAGGTGGCACTAAACAGGAGGATGCTGCAATGGGTTGGATTATCGCGCTTATCGTGGGTGGCATTGCCGGATGGCTGGCCAGCCTTGTCATGAACCGCGATGCCTCGATGGGCATCTTCTGGAACATCGTCGTGGGCTGCGTCGGTTCGCTGATCGGCAACGCACTCGCCGGGCCGCTGCTCGGTGTCCAGGGTACGGTCCAGGCGTTTTCGCTTACCGGGCTGCTGATCGCGCTTGCCGGCGCCATCATTCTGCTCGCAATCGTAAATCTGGTTCAGCGCGGCCGCGTGCGCTGATCGCCCGCCTTCGGGCAGGCAATTGAACAACGAACAGGGCGGGGCCGCGCGAGCGGCTCCGCCCTTTACGCATTTGGGAGCGCCCTGTTTGGCTCCGAGCGGCTTTCCGAGGGCGCATTCGTCGGGTTCCCATGTCGCCGGTCGAACGCGCGTTTGCCCAGAAACGCGGGCCAGTGTATCACTTGCTCGCGGTGATTTAGTCGTCTAATACACTGCGCGAATGAAGGGCATGGCGCGATGAACTATGAATCGACCGTGACGGCCGACCCGGCCGACGGATACGCACGGGAGATCGATGGCGAGGTGGCTGATCGACCGGTTTCGCGGAACCGGCGTCGGTGGCTGATTGCACTGGGCGTATTGCTGGCGATCTTCGTGCTCGCCTATGTCCTGACGCGTGGCGGCGGCGATGCCGCGCCGGCGGAAGGGGCGCAGGTCCCATCGGTCAGTGTCGTTTCACCAGGTCGCACCACGGTCGAAGGCACGATCACGGCCACCGGCAGTCTCGCCGCGCGCCGTGAAATGCCCGTCGGCGTGGTCGGCGAAGGTGGCCGCGTGGTGTCGGTCCCGGTCGAGGCGGGCCAGTGGGTGCGCGCAGGCCAGGTCCTGGCGGTCATCGATCGTTCGGTCCAGTCGCAGCAGGCGCAAAGCGCCGCAGCGCAGATCCAGGTCGCGCAGGCCGATGCCAATCTCGCGCAGGCCAATCTCGATCGCGCCCTTCAGCTTGTCGAACGCGGGTTCATTTCCAAGGCCGATGTCGATCGCCTCACGGCCACGCGCGACGCGGCTGCTGCCCGCGTCCGCGTGGCACAGGCGCAGTATCGCGAACTGCTTGCCCGCAATGCCCGCCTCAACGTGGTCGCACCGGCTGCCGGGCTGGTGCTCGAACGCAATGTAGAACCCGGCCAGACGGTCGGTGGCGGCACCGGAACGCTGTTCAGCATCGCGCGCGGCGGCGAAATGGAATTGCTGGCCGAGGTGGGCGAGGCCGAACTGGCCCGGCTTACGACCGGGGTCGAAGCCGAAGTCGTCCCTGTGGGAACGAGCGAGAAGTTCGTCGGCCAGGTCTGGCAGATCGCCCCGATCATCGATGAACAGGATCGCCAGGGTACGGTGCGGATCGCGCTCGCCTATGCGCCCGGACTGCGTCCGGGCGGCTTTGCCACCGCGACCATTCGCAGCGGTACGGTGGTCGCGCCGGTCCTGCCTGAAAGCGCGATCATGTCCGACGATCAGGGCAGCTATGTCTACATAATCGATGCCGATAACAAGGTGGTCCGCCGCCCGGTGACGATCGGCGATGTGACCGGATCGGGCATCGTGGTCGCTTCCGGCCTCAACGGACGCGAACGCGTGGTGATGCGGGCGGGCGGTTTCCTCAACCCGGGCGAGACGGTTCGTCCCGTGCAGAGCAAGTAACGCACCATGGGTCTGCGCAACATATCCGCCTGGTCGATCCGCAACCCGATCATTCCGATCGTGCTGTTCATCGGCCTGGTCATCGCCGGGTTGATGAGCTTCAGCCGGATGGAGGTGCAGCAGCAGCCCGACATCGAATTCCCGGCCGTGATGGTCATGATCTCGCAGCCTGGCGCTGCGCCTTCGGAGATCGAGAACCAGATCACCCAGCGGGTCGAATCCGCGGCGCGCGGGGTCGAAGGGGTCAAGAACCTCAATTCGACCGCGCAGGAAGGCAGTTCCAGCACTTTCGTCGAGTTCGAGCTTGGCACGGATGTCGCCCAGGCCACCAACGAGGTGAAAGCGGCGATCGACCAGATTCGCGGAGAATTGCCCGACGGCATTCTCGAACCGCAGGTCCAGCGCGTGCAGACCACGTCCGAGCCGATCGGCTATTTCGCGGTGTCCGCGCCCGACATGACGATCGAGGAACTGAGCTGGTTCGTCGATGATACGATTACCAAACGGTTGCTGACCATAGAGGGCATTGCCGAGGTCGGCCGCGGCGGGGGCGTCGATCGCGAGATCGTGGTCACGCTCGACCCGGCGCGGATGCAATCGCTCGGGGTTACGGCCAGCCAGATCAATTCCGCGCTGCGCCAGACCAATGTCAATGCCGCTGGCGGCCAGGCGGAAATCGCCGGTTCGCGCCAGTCGGTTCGCGTCCTGGGCAATGCCGAAACCGCGTTTGATCTGTCGCAGACCCAGGTCGCGATCGGTGGTGGCCGCTCGATCAAGCTGTCCGATGTTGCCGACGTACGCGATGCCTATGGCGAAGTGCGCTCGCTCGGCAAGATCGACGGGCGCCAGGTCATCACCTTCTCGATCACCCGCGCGCGCGGCGCCTCCGACGTGACCGTCTATGATGGCGTGATCGAGGAGCTGGACAAGCTGATCGAGGAAACGCCGGGCCTTGAATACACCCGCCTGTTCACTTCGGTCGACTACACCAAGGCGCAGTATTCGAGCTCGATGGCGGCCATGGTCGAAGGCGCCGTCCTTGCAGTCGTCGTCGTCTTCCTGTTCCTGCGCGACTGGCGCGCGACGCTGATTTCGGCGCTTGCGATTCCGCTCTCGGCGATCCCGACCTTCTGGATCATGGATCTGCTCGGGTTCACGCTCAACCAGCTTTCGCTGCTGGCACTGGGCCTGGTCGCCGGCGTGCTGGTCGACGATGCCATCGTGGAAATCGAGAATATCGTCAGACACATGCGAATGGGCAAGAGCGCGTACCAGGCCTCGATCGACGCCGCGGACGAGATCGGCCTGCCGGTGGTCGCGACCACGTTCTCGATCGTCGCGGTGTTCCTGCCGGTCGGCCTGATGCCCGGCGTGTCGGGGCAATTCTTCAAGAACTTCGGTCTGACCGTCGTCGCCTCCGTGCTGATGTCGCTGCTGGTCGCGCGCATGATTACGCCGATGATCGCAGCCTATTTCCTCAAGGCGAAGGGGCACGCTTCGCACGGCGAGGGGCGGTTGATGGATCGCTACATCGCCATGCTCGCCTGGACGCTTGACCAGCGCCGCGCAAATGCCATGCGCGCGGGCCTGACCCCGGCGCCGTTCCGCTTCTGGTACGGGATCGCAGGCACGATCATGTTCCTGCTGGTCGCCGCGGCTGCCGTCGCAGGAGCGATCGGACTGCTGATGCTGCTGAGCGGGGCAGGGATTGCAGAGCTGGCCGATACGGCCTTCTGGAAGGAACTGGTCCCGTTCCTGCCGGCGACGCTGGCCAACATCTTTGCTTTCCTGTTCGCGCTGCCGGCGATGCTCATCGCGCTGGCCCTCGCTGCGATGGCCGGATGGCTCGGTGCCTTGATGGTTTCTCGGGTGTTCGCCGCGATCGCCAAGGTGTTCGGGGGCGGGTATGCCGACTGGTTCGATTACCGGCTGCAGCGGTTCCGCGCGCGCCTGCGCGATCACCGCATTTGGATGGTCGGCATTGCGCTTGGCGCTCTGGTCCTCACCGGAATGGTCGGCGCGTCGCTGCCGGGCCAGTTCTTCCCCGACGTCGATGGCGACTTCAGCCGGGTGCGGATCGAGATGGTGCCGGGCACCACGCTGGAACAGACCGAAGCGGTTGCCGACCGGGTCGCCGCGATCGTGGCCGAGGACGAGGATGTCGAGGCTGCACTGCAGCGCGTCAACGAAGGCAACGCGCGCCTGTTCATCACCCTGCGCAAGGACCGGGTGAAGACTCAGCAGGAATTCGAACGCCAGCTCACTCCGGTGTTCCAGAACATCCCCGACGCGCGGGTTACTTTCCAGTCCAACCAGGGTGGTGGCGGCACCGGCCGGCCGATCTCGGTCATGCTTTCGGGCAGCGATTCGCAACTGCTGAACGATACCGCCGCGGTGCTGGTCGAGCAGATGAAGACCCTGCCGGGCATCGTCGCCCCCCGGATCGAGGCCGACATGCGCCGGCCTGAGCTGATTATCGAGCCGCGCCTCGACCTGGCTGCGACGCTTGGCGTTACCACCACCGCGCTCAGCCAGACGATCCGCATCGCGACACTGGGCGACATCGATCAGAACGCGGCGAAGTTCTCGCTTTCGGACCGCCAGATCCCCATCCGTGTCCGCTTGCCGCAGGATTCGCGCGAGGATCTGGACACCATCCGCAACCTGCCGGTGCCGACCACCAGCGGTGCATCGATACCTCTCTCGCGCGTGGCCGACATCTCGTTCGGCTCAGGTCCGACCACGATCCAGCGTTACAACCAGAACCGCCGCATCTTCGTTGGCGCGGATCTGGGCGAAGGCGTGGCCAAAGGTGACGCGATGGCCGCCATCCAGAACCTGCCGATCATGAAGGATCTGCCCGCCGGCGTTTCCAATGCCCCGGTTGGCGAGGATGAATGGCAGGCCGAAATGCAGGAAAGCTTCGGCGTGGCCCTGCTCGCGGGTATCCTGCTGGTGTTCGCCGTGCTGGTGCTGCTGTACCACCGCTTCGTCTCGCCGCTGGTCAATATGGCCTCGCTGTTCCTTGCGCCGCTCGGCGGTCTGCTGGCGATCTGGGCGATCGGGCAGCCGCTATCGATGCCGGTGTTCATTGGCATCCTGATGCTGTTCGGCATCGTGGCGAAGAACTCGATCCTGCTGATCGACTTCGCCATCGAGGAAATGGCGGTTGGCGTGCCCAAGCTCGAAGCGCTGATGGACGCCGGGCGCAAGCGTGCCCAGCCGATCGTCATGACGACAGTGGCGATGGTTGCCGGCATGGTTCCGACCGCGCTGGCGCTCAGCGGCGACGGGGCCTGGCGCGCGCCGATGGGAACGGTGGTGATCGGCGGGCTGCTGCTCTCGACCCTGCTGACGCTGCTGATCGTGCCGGCCGGGTTCAGTCTTGCCGATGGGCTGGAGAAGCGGCTGGGCCCGTGGCTGCGCACGCGGTTCCTGACCTACAAGCCCGGCGACGAGAACCGAACCGGCGGTGAGGCGTTACCGGCCGAGTGAAGGCTGACGAAACCACCCCGCAAGACCGCACCGGCTGGCTGAGGCTGCGCGCACCTCGCACCGTTCCGGCCGCCTTGCCGGTCGATCGCGCACGCTCGATGCGGCGCACCGCCACGCTGATGCTGGTGCTGATGGCGGGCGTGTTCCTCGCCACCCGCCAGGTCCTCGACCTGCATCCGGCATGGGGTTACGTCCACGCCTTTGCCGAGGCGGCGATGGTGGGCGGCCTTGCGGACTGGTTCGCGGTGACTGCGTTGTTCCGCCATCCGCTGGGCATACCGATCCCGCACACCGCGATTATCCCGGAAAACAAGGACCGCATCGCCGACACCATGGCGCAGTTCCTGCGTGAGTACTTCCTCACCCCGGCGGTGGTCGCGCGGCGCATGCAGGCCATGAACATGGCGCGCGCGGCGGGCGATTTCCTTGCCGAGCCGGGCAAGGGCACGCGCAGCCGGATCGGCGCAGGCGCGGCAGAACTGCTTGCCGGAGTGCTCGAATCGCTCGACCCGGAACGGCTGGGCGGACAGGTCAGGGCCGGGCTCAAGGTCCAGCTCGAAAAGCTCGAGATCGCCCCGCTGCTGGGCCAGATGCTCAGCGCCGCGATTGCCGACAAGCGCCATTTGCCGCTGATGGACAGCCTGATCCGATGGGCGGGCCTGACACTGGAAGATAACGAGGACATGGTCCGCACCATGATCCATGATCGCGCCAACGCGCTGCTGCGCTTCACCGGGCTCGACGAACGGCTGGCGAATTCGGTGCTCGACGGGCTTTACCGCCTGCTGGCCGAAGTGCTGGTCGATCCGCAGCATCCCTTGCGCAACAAGATCGAGGAAGGGCTGGAAAAGGTCGCCCACGACCTCGTCCACGATCCCGCAACACAGGAGAAGGTCGAACGGTTCAAGCGCGAATTGCTCGACAACCCGGCAGTGGCTGCGTGGTGGCAGGGCGTTTGGGAACGGCTGAGAAAAGCCCTGATCGAACGTGCACGCAACCCGGATGGCGCGCTCGACGGGTGGATCGGGTCCACCCTGGGCGAATTGGGCGGCGCGCTGCGCGAGGACGCTCGCCTGCAGCTACAGGTCAACCGGTTCGCCCGCCGTACTGCCGTGGGCGTTACCACGCGCTATGGCGATCAGATCGTCCGCCTGGTGAGCGAAACGGTCAAGCGCTGGGATGCCACCACGATCACCGCCCGGGTCGAAAGCGCCGTCGGCCGCGACCTCCAGTTCATCCGCATCAACGGCACGCTGGTGGGCGGGCTGGTGGGCGTGACGATCCACGCGGTGGACGGTTTGCTGGGTTAGCGGCAATGTAAAAAGGGCGGCACCGTCCGGCGCCGCCCCAGTTTTTTTCGATATTTCCGGCGTTACAGCTTCCCGGTCAGTTCCGGCACCAGCTTGAACAGGTCGCCGACCAGGCCGATGTCGGCAACCTGGAAGATGGGCGCGTCCTCGTCCTTGTTGATGGCGATGATGGTCTTTGAATCCTTCATACCCGCAAGGTGCTGGATCGCGCCGGAGATGCCGACCGCGATGTAGACTTCGGGCGCGACGATCTTGCCCGTCTGGCCAACCTGGTAATCATTGGGGACATAGCCCGCGTCGACGGCCGCGCGGCTCGCGCCCACGCCCGCGCCGAGCTTGTCGGCAAGCGGGATGATCACTTCCTCGAACGTTGCCGCGTCTTTCAGCGCGCGGCCGCCCGAAACGATCACCTTGGCGCTGGTCAGTTCGGGGCGCTCGCTCTTGGCCAGTTCCGATCCGACGAAGCTGGAAAGGCCCGCGTCACCGGGACCGGATACGGCTTCGACGACACCCGAACCGCCTTCGCTGGCAGCCTTGTCGAACGCGGTGCCGCGCACGGTCAGGACGAGCTTGGAATCGCTGGATTGAACGGTCGCGATGGCGTTGCCGGCATAGATCGGACGGGTAAAGGTCTTGTCGCCCTCGATCCCGATGACCTCGGAAATCTGCATCACATCGAGCAGCGCGGCGACTCGCGGGGCAATGTTCTTGCCCGTGGTCGTGGCAGGCGCGACGAAGGCGTCGTGATGGCCCATGAGGTCGGCGGCCAGCGGGGCCACGTTTTCGGCGAGCATGTGCTCGTACGCGGCATCGTCGGCCACGTGGACCTTGCCCACGCCCGCGATCTTCGCGGCAGCTTCGGCAACCGCGCCGCAGCCCTTGCCGGCGACGAGCAGGTGAACTTCGCCCAGCTTGCTGGCGGCGGTCACCGCCGAAAGCGTCGCATCCTTCACCGCGGCATTGTCATGTTCGACCAGAACCAGAGTCTTCATGTGTTCAGTCCTTGAATGTGTGTGTCCGGCTCAGGCGATAAAGTCGCCTGTTGCCAGGATCTCAAGCGATCCCGAGCGCCTTGATCTTCGCGACCAGCTCATCGACATCGGCGACCTTGATCCCGGCGCTGCGCACCGGCGGTTCGCTGACCTTCAGCGTGGTCAGGCGCGGCGCGGTATCGACGCCGTAGTCGGCCGGCGTCTTGGTCGCGAGCGGCTTCGACTTCGCCTTCATGATGTTCGGCAGGCTGGCATAGCGCGGCTCGTTCAGGCGCAGGTCGGTGGTCACGATCGCGGGCAGCGCCAGCTTGACTGTCTCCAGCCCGCCATCGATCTCGCGCTTCACAGTGACGCTGTCGCCCTCGACCTCGACGGTGTTGGCGAAAGTGCCCTGCGGCCGGCCCATCAGGGCGGCGAGCATCTGGCCGGTCTGGTTGCTGTCGTCCGAAATCGACTGCTTGCCGAGCAGGATCAGGCCCGGATTTTCTTCCGTCGCGATCGCCTTCAGGATTTTGGCGACGGCCAGCGGTTCGACCTCGTTTTCCGTCTCGACCAGGATCGCGCGGTCGGCGCCCATGGCGAGCGCGGTGCGCAGCGTTTCCTGCGCCTTGGCCGGGCCGATCGAAACGACCACGATTTCTTCCGCCTTGCCCTTTTCCTTCAGGCGCAGCGCTTCCTCGACCGCGATCTCGTCGAACGGGTTCATGCTCATCTTGACGTTGGCGAGGTCCACGCCCGTGCCATCGGCCTTGACCCGCGGCTTGACGTTGTAGTCGATGACCCGTTTCACGGGCACGAGGATCTTCATGAAGGTATCCTTCCTCTCGAATGTCGCGGCGCCCGCCTAGCTAGCGTTTACGTAAACGTCAAGTAGATGGGACTCGCGTGAAACCCTGTGGGCCATGTTCCCCTCGCGTCGCGGGCGCGCGGGGTCAACCCCAGTTGTGCGGCTGACTTTACCTGCGATCCGATCGGGCATAGCTTTGCTGCGGGTCCGGGAGGTATTGCCATGATCGCTCGCCTGCTTGCCATACCATTGCTGATTGCTTCGCCCGCGCTCGCCGCGCAGGAAACCCGCGCCGCTCCTGATGGGCACGTGCCGCCGCCTGCGACCATTGCCGAGGCGGCCTGGCTGGTGGGCGACTGGGTGGGTACGGGGATCGGCGGGGCGGAGGGATCGGAAGTCTGGCTCCCGCCCACCGGGTCGACCATGGTCGGCTTGTTCGTGCAGGAACAGGCCGACGGCTCGATCATGTTCACCGAGCACATGTACCTGACCGAGGAGGCCGGCAGCCTCATGGTCAAACTGAAGCACTTCAATCCCGACCTGACCGGGTGGGAGGAAAAGGACGCGATGGTCCGCTTCCGGCTGCTGTCGATCGAACCGTGCGCGGCCTATTTCGCCAGCCTCACCTACCGCTGCGACGGGCCCGACGGCCTGCTGGTCGCCGTGCGGATGAAGAGCGAGGGTGACAAGGTGGACGAGCTGGTCTTCCGCTTCAAGCGGCGCCAGCCCGCACCCTGAACCCGGCGGCTTACGCCGCCTTCTTCACCTCGGCCACGATCTTGCGGGCGGCGTCGCCCAGGTCGTTGGCGCTGACGATGGCGAGGCCGGAGTTGTCGAGGATTGCCTTGCCTTCCGCGACATTGGTGCCTTCCAGCCGGACGACCAGGGGGACCGACAGGTTCACGTCCTTCGCTGCGGCGACAATACCGTCGGCGATCACGTCGCACTTCATGATCCCGCCGAAGATGTTGACGAGAATGCCCTCGACCGCCGGGTCCTTGAGGATGATCTTGAACGCGGCCGTGACCTTTTCACGGCTGGCGCCGCCGCCCACGTCGAGGAAGTTGGCCGGGAAGGCGCCATTCAGCTTGATGATGTCCATCGTCGCCATGGCCAGGCCCGCGCCGTTGACCATGCAGCCGATATTCCCGTCGAGCTTGATGTAGGCGAGATCATATTCGCTCGCTTCGACTTCAGCCGGGTCTTCCTCGGTCAGATCGCGCAGTTCGGCCAGATCCTTGTGGCGGAACATGGCATTCGAATCGAACCCGACCTTGGCGTCCAGCACCAGCAGCTTGTCGCCTTCGGGCGAGGGGCTGATAGCCAGCGGGTTGATCTCGATCTGGCTGGCGTCGGTGCCGACGAAAGCCGCGTAAAGGCCGGCGAGCACCTTGGCGCACTGCTTGGCGAGGTCGCCCGACAGGCCGAGTGCGGCGGCAACGCTGCGGCCGTGGTGCGGCATCAGACCGGTCGCGGGATCGATGGTCAGGGTGTGGATCTTCTCGGGCGTGTCGTGCGCCACGGTCTCGATGTCCATGCCGCCTTCGGTCGATGCGACGACGGCGATGCGGCTGGTGGCCCGGTCAACCAGCAGCGCGAGATAGAATTCCTTGCCGATGTCGACCCCGTCGGTGATGTACAGGCGATTGACCTGCTTGCCCGCCTCGCCGGTCTGGATGGTGACCAGCGTGTTGCCGAGCATTTCGCGCGCGTGGGCTTCGACTTCCTCGATCGACCTGGCCAGGCGCACGCCACCCTTGGCATCGGGGCCCAGTTCCTTGAACTTGCCCTTGCCGCGCCCGCCGGCGTGGATCTGCGCCTTGACCACCCACAGCGGGCCGGGAAGCTGCTTGGCGGCGGCGACCGCCTCCTCGACGCTCATCGCGGGAATGCCCTTGGGCACCGCGACGCCGAACTTCGCGAGCAGTTCCTTGGCCTGGTATTCGTGGATGTTCATCGGGGAAATTCCGCTTCTGGCTGGAAAGATGGGATTGCGGCGCGGCCTAAGCATGGATTGCCGCGCTTGAAAAGTGCGGCTTTGGCAAGCATGCCGTGAAGGTATGATAGATCGCCTTCGCCTTGCCCAGATCGTGGCCGAAGCAGGCCGCATGGCGCACGATGCCTGGCCGGGGGCGGGGCATGCGCTCGAATCGTGGGAAAAGAGCCCGGGCAACCCGGTGTGCGCGGCCGATCTTGCGGTCGATGCGTTTCTGCGGCGCGAGCTTGGCCGGTTGCTGCCTGCCGCCGGATGGCTGTCGGAAGAGACGGTCGATGACCCCGTTCGGCTCGACAGCGGGCTGATTTGGCTGGTCGATCCGATCGATGGCACTCGCGATTTCATTCGCGGACGCGCCGGCTGGGCAGTCTCGGTTGCACTGATCAGTGCGGGGCGCCCGCTGATCGGGATGCTGGAAGCCCCGGCACGCGGCGAAAGCTGGATCGGGGTTGCCGGGCAGGGGGCGTGGCTCAATGACCAGCCGCTGGCCGCATCGCGGCGCGACCGGTTCGAAGGCGCACGGGTGCCCACCGATTCGCTCGCCAAGGTGGACCGGATGCTGGTCCCGGTCGAAAAGCCGAATTCCATCGCCCTTCGCGTGGCCATGGTAGCCGACGACCGCGCCGATCTGGTCGCGACGCTGCGCTGGGGTTACGAATGGGACATTGCCGCAGCCGCGCTGATCGCGCGCGAGGCGGGTGCTGCCGTGACCGACGCCTTCGGCGCGCCGCTGGGCTATAACAAGCGCGATCCGCGTGCGTTCGGGCTGCTTGTCAGTGCACCGGCCATTCACGCCGATGCAGTCGCGCATCTGGCCGACCGGGCGATCATGCTGGCGCAATGAAACGAAAAAAGGGGCCGGCGGCGCCGACCCCTTTCGTACCGATAACCGGCGCGCTTACTGGTTGCGCGCAGCGTCGATTTCCGCCTGGGTCAGCGGAATGATCTTGATTTCGACGCGGCGATTCAACGGTTCGTTGACGTTGTCGCCGGTCGGAACCTTGAGCGAAGTCTCGCCGAAGCCCATCCAGCGCACGCGTGCGGAATTCACGCCCCGGGTGGAGAGGTAATTCGCAACCGCCTGCGCGCGGCGTTCCGACAGCGTCTGGTTCGATGCAGCCGAACCGACAGTGTCGGTATGGCCGTACACGTCGACCAGGCTGTTCGGATACTGGACGAGGCTTGCGGCCACATCGTCGAGCACCGCGCGGAAGCCGGGCGAAATCGTCGCACTGCCGGTGGCGAAAGTCACGCCGTCGGGCAGGTTGACCAGAATGCCGTCGCCGACCTGATCGACATCGACACCGGTGCCGGCGGTCTGCTCGCGCAGTTCGCGGATCTGCTGGTCCATCCGGTAACCGACGACGCCGCCGACGGCACCGCCGCCCACTGCGCCGATGATGCGGCCGGTCTTGCCGCCGATCAGGCCGCCCAGCAGCGCGCCGGCAGCTGCGCCGCCGATGCCGCCGATTGCGGTGCGCGAGACCTTGCGTTCACCGGTGTTCGGATCGGTAACGCAGCCCGAAACCGTGACGAGCGAGATGGCCGCGAGGCCGGAAATGAGAAAACGCGACGTGTTCATGGGTCAGTCCCCTTTTTGGCTTGTTATCCGCGGCGCGTGCCGCGACGGGCGCTCCCAACCCGCGCCTCGAACCCGACAACGCTGATCCGCGATGGCTGTTCCTGCGCGGTTGCCACGTGATGGCTAGCGCTTGCGGGGATTTATGCTAGCGGTCGGGGCGTGACACCCTTTCCCTGGACCGACCTCCTCGTCATCGCCGGCTTGATCCTGCTCAATGGCATCTTCGCGATGTCGGAGCTGGCGATCGTTTCCGCCAAGCCCGCGCACCTGCAGGGCAAGGCCGATCGCGGCAGCCGCGGGGCGGCAACGGCGCTGGCGCTGGCCGCCGATCCGGGCAAGTTCCTGTCGACTGTTCAGATCGGCATTACCCTGGTCGGTATCGTCGCCGGTGCCTATTCGGGATCGAGCCTTGGCGGCCCTGTGGGCGAGAGGCTGGCGGCGCTGGGCGTGCCTGAACGCTACACCGAAGAAGCCGGTTTCGCGCTGGTCATCGCGCTGACCACATATTTCAGCCTGATCGTGGGCGAACTGGTGCCCAAGCAGGTCGCGCTGCGGGCGGCCGTACCAATCGCCTCGATAATGGCGATCCCGATGGCTTTCATCGCGCGCGCCGCCGCGCCGCTGGTGTGGTTGCTCGACAATTCCTCGCGGCTGGTGCTGCGCCTGCTGGGGGTCAAGCCCGAAGGCGGCGACCACGTCACTGCCGAGGAACTGCACATGATCTTTGCCGAGGCGACCAAGTCCGGCGTCATCGAAGCGGAACAGCGCCAGATCCTGACCGGCGTGGTCCGCCTGGCCGATCGGCCGGTGCGCGAATTGATGACCCCGCGGATCGAACTCGACTGGATCGATCTCAACGCCGACGATGCGGCCATTCGGCAGCGGATCGAGGACAGCCCGCATTCGCTGCTGCCGGTTGCCGACGGATCGACCGACCGGGTGGTGGGCGTGGTCAAGGTGCGCGAGGTCCTGGCACGGATGGTTCTGGGCGAACCGGTGGTGCTTGCCGACCTGATGCGCAAGGCGGCGGTCATGCCCGACCAGCTCGACGCGATGGACGCGCTGCGGGTGCTGCAGCAGTCGGAAGTGGCCATGGCCATGGTCCACGACGAATACGGGCACCTTGACGGCATCGTGACCCCCGTCGACCTGCTGACGGCCATCGTGGGCACTTTTGCCAGCGATCAGGACCCGGGCGACATGCCCGAAGTGGTCGAGCGTGACGACGGCAGTCTGCTGGTCTCGGGCGCGATGAACGCCGATGCGCTCGCGGACAGGCTGCGCATCGAATACGGCGAAGACCGCGAATTCGCGACCGCGGCAGGCTATGTCCTCGCCGTGCTCAAGCGCCTTCCGGAAGAAGGCGAGAGCTTCGTCGATCAGGGCTGGCGCTTCGAAGTCGTCGACATGGACGGTCGCAAGATCGATAAATTGCTGGTGAGCCGGGAATAGGGGTTTTGGTCTTGCGCGCTCCCATCCGGGCGCGCGCCCTCGGCGCTACTCCCTGCGCTTCGGTATGGGGCGCCTGCGGGCCGCAGATCGCAGCCCGGGCCAGTCCCGTCCAATCGCATTGAGAGCAGATCCGTTCGGCGACCAGCCGATCGCAAGCGCGACCGCGCGCCCGCAGGCGCTCCGTAACGCAGCGAAGGAAACGCGCCGAGGATGTGGGCGCGGATGCGCCCACGCATAAAAATCAGCCCGGGATAACTGCTTGCGCGAACTGGCCGTCGCCCTGCGGGGCAGCGATGATGTCGCGGGTCAGCGAGCCCTTCGCCACGGTGTTGGTCGCCGGATCGCCGACCTTCGTGCGGATGCCCGGTTCGGCGCTGCCGGCCCGGTCCAGCGCGCTGGTTTCAACGGCGCTGCGCGGGGCGGGGCCGCCGAACAGGGCCTGCAGCGTCTGTTCGGCTGCAGTGCCTTCGGCCGGGCGCGGCGTGCCGGGCGCGGGCGGGGTCAGGTTGAAATCGGGCGGAATGACCAGCGGCGCCTGGCGCTGCACGGCGAATTCGTCGGGCCGCTCGCGGCCCAGGATGCCGCCGCCGCTGCCGCAGGCCGCCAGCATCGCGCTGCCGCCCGCCAGGAGGATAAGGGTCGCCTTGGTCTTCATGTCAGCTCTCCACGGCATTTGCAGCCGGTTCGTTCGAATGTGTTGCGGGTTTTTCGCGCACGAGGAAGGATCGCACAAGGATAATCACCACCCCGATGGTGATCGCGGCATCGGCCACGTTGAAGATCATGAACGGGCGGAAGTCGCCAATATGCAGGTCGGCAAAATCGACCACGTAGCCAAGCTCGTACCGATCCTTGATATTGCCGAGCGCCCCGCCAAGGATCAGCGACAGGCCGAGGATTTCGCCCAGCAGCCGTTCGCGCAGCATCCACACGGTCACGATCAGCGCAATTCCGCCCGTCACCGCGACCAGAATCCAGCGCATTTCCATCGATGTCGCCTGGAACATGCCGAGCGAGATGCCGTAATTGTGCACGAGGGTGAAATCGAAGAACGGCAGCAGCTCGCGCGTTTCGTGCAGCTGCATGCCGAGCGTATCGACGACGTAGCCCTTGAGCCACTGATCGACGAGGTAGATCGCCAGCGCCAATGCCAGCCCGATGCTGCGATTACGCCATACCTGGCTCATGCCATTTCCCCCTCGACCACGCTTTCGCACCGCCCGCACAGCGCGCCATCCTCAGGCACTTCGGGCAGCAGGCGCCAGCAGCGGCCGCATTTGTCGTTGGCGGAAGGGGTGACGGTCACGCCCTCGCCCTGCCCGCGCGCCACTGTCGCGGTGATGAACAGTTCGGCGAGGTCGGCATCGGTGAAGCCTTCCGGCACTGCGCCTGCGGGGACCGTCACTTCGGCTTCCAGGCTGGAGCGGATCGTCTTGTCGCGCCGCAGCGGCTCGATCGCTTCGGTCACCGTTTCGCGCAATGTCCGCAAGCCGGCAAACCGCGCCGCCAGCGCATCGTCGCGCCATTCGGATGGCAGGTCATGCATTTCGAGCAAGTGGACGCTGCCGCGCCCCTCGTTTTCATTGGCCGGGAAGCGGGTGCTCCAGACTTCCTCGGCGGTGAAGACCAGCACCGGCGCGGCGTAGCGGATCAGCGCCTGGAAGACCACGTCGAGGACGGTGCGATACGCGCGCCGCTCGATGCCCGCCGGGTCGTCGCAATAGAGCCGGTCCTTGCGCACGTCGAAGAAGAACGCCGACAGGTCCTCGTTCGCGAAATCGACCAGCGCGCGGGTGTATTCGTTGAAATCGTAGGTCTCGATCGCCGCGCGGATCGCGGCGTCCAGATGCACCAGCCGGTCGAGCATGTACCGCTCGAGCTCTGGCATCTGCGCATAGTCGACCGCCTCGCGCTCGTGGTCGAAGCCTTCCAGCGCGCCGAGGAGGTAGCGGAAGGTGTTGCGCAGCTTGCGGTACTGGTCGCCGACCCCCTTGAGGATTTCGTCGCCGATGCGGTGGTCTTCGGTGAAATCGACCGACAGCGCCCACAGGCGGATGATGTCGGCGCCGTAGGTTTCCATCACCTTGATCGGGTCGACCGTGTTGCCGAGCGACTTCGACATCTTGCGCCCGTCGCTCGCCATGGTGAAGCCGTGGGTCAGCACCGTGTCGTAAGGCGCGCGGCCGCGTGTGGCGCAGCTTTCCAGCAGCGAGGACTGGAACCAGCCGCGATGCTGGTCGCTGCCTTCGAGGTAGAGGTCGGCGGGCCATTGCAGGTCCGGCCAGCGCCCCGATTCCAGCGTGAAGACGTGGGTGCAGCCCGAATCGAACCAGACGTCCAGAATGTCGGTGACCATCTCGAACTGGTCGGGATCGTAGTCGGGTCCGAGGAATTCGGCCTTGCGCGCCTCGTCCCAGGCATCGACCCCTTCTTCGCGCACCGCGGCAACAATACGCGCGTTGACGCCCGCGTCTTGCAGGTAGTCGCCGGTGCCTTTTTTCACGAACAGCGTGATCGGCACGCCCCAGGCGCGCTGGCGGCTCAATACCCAGTCGGGGCGGCCCGCGACCATGCTGCCGATGCGGTTACGGCCCTTTTCGGGATAGAACTTCACCCGCTCGATTTCGGCAAGCGCGGTTTCGCGCAAGGTGGAATGGTCCGGCGCGACGAACGGGGCGATCGCGCCGCCGATCGCGTCGGGCACCGCGACGGGGAAATCGCCAGTCGCCAGCGGCTTGTCCATTGGTACGAACCACTGCGGGGTGCAGCGGAAGATCACCTTCGCCTTGCTGCGCCACGAATGAGGGTAACTGTGCTTGTAATCCGCGCTCGCGGCGAGCAGCGCGCCCGCTTCGCGCAGGTCCGAACAGATCGGGCCGTCGGGCGCGTTGAAGCCCGGGTTGATCACGCTGCGGCGGCGCTCGTCATCCCCGCCAAGCCAGGCCCAGTCGTCGCGATAGCGCCCGTCGTCCATCACCGCGAACTGCGGCGTGATGCCGTTCGCCATGCACAGCTCGAAATCGTCCTCGCCATGATCGGGCGCCATGTGGACAAGGCCGGTGCCGCTGTCGGTGGTGACGAAATCGCCCGGCAGGAACGGCCGCAGCGCGGCGTAGAACCCGCCGAGATGATGCATCGGGTGGCGGGCGATGGTGCCGGCGAGTTCGGAGCCAATGTAGGTTTTGTTCTCGCCAACCGTGACCAGGCTGAAACCCAACCGCTTTTCAAACTCTGCGACGAGTTCCTTTGCGACCAGCACCTTTTTAAAAGGATTCGTTTCGCTTAGTCGTCGAGCGGCGGTGATATCTTCCGCTGGACCGTTCATTACCTGACCGAGCACATACTCAACCTCCGGCCCATAAGCGATCGCCTGGTTCACCGGGATCGTCCACGGCGTCGTCGTCCAGATTACCGCGTAGGCGCCCTTGAGCTCCTCGATCGGCGATTCGACGATCTCGAACGCCACGTCGATCTGCGTGGAAACGATGTCCTCGTACTCGACTTCCGCTTCGGCCAGCGCAGTTTCCTCGACCGGGCTCCACATGACCGGCTTCGAACCGCGATAGAGGTTCCCGGCTTCGGCGAACTTGAGCAGTTCGCCCACGATGGTCGCCTCGGCGGCGAAGTCCATCGTCAGGTAGGGATTGTCCCAGTCTCCCATCACGCCGAGGCGCTTCAGCTGCTCGCGCTGCACATTGACCCAATTCTGGGCATAGGCGCGGCACTCGGCACGGAATTCGCGCGGCGGCACGTCGTTCTTGTTGAGCTTCTTCTTGCGGTACTGCTCCTCGACCTTCCATTCGATCGGCAGGCCGTGGCAGTCCCACCCGGGCACGTAGGGCGCATCCTTGCCGAGCAGGTTCTGCGTGCGGCAGACCATGTCCTTCAGCACGTGGTTCAGCGCGTGGCCGATGTGCATGTCGCCATTGGCGTAGGGCGGGCCGTCGTGGAGGATGAACTTGTCGCGCCCCGCGCGCGCATCGCGCATCTTGCGGTAAAGCCCCTGCGCTTCCCACTGAGCCAGAATGCCCGGTTCCTTCTGTGGCAGGCCGGCCTTCATCGGGAAGGCGGTTTGCGGCAAGAACACGGTGTCGCGGTAATCGCGCTTGGCGTCGTGCGGGGGGGTCTGGGCGTCGTTCATGGAACCAGCGCCGCTAGAGGAATCCGGTGCTGTAGGAAAGTGGATTAGGGTTTCGGCGGCCTATCCTGCTTGCGCGAGCAGGCGTTTGGCCTCCGCGCAGTCGGCATCCATCTGCGCGATCAGCGCGTCGAGCGTGTCGAATTTCGCCTCCGGCCGCAGGAAGTGGTGAAACGCCACCTCGATTTCCTGCCCGTAGAGATCGCCCGAAAAGTCGAAGAAATGAGGCTCGAGCAGTTCCTTGGGCGGCTCGAACTGCGGACGCACGCCGATATTGGCCGCCCCGTGCAGAACCTCGCCGGTCGCCAGCACGCGCCCGGTCACGGCATAGATGCCGTAACGCGGCCGCAGATAGCTTTCGAGTGCGAGGTTGGCGGTGGGATAGCCGATGTCGCGCCCGCGCTTGTCGCCGTGCTCGACGATCCCGCGAATGGCGAAGGGCCGGGTCAGCAGCCGCGCGGCTTCCTGCGGGTTCCCATCGCGCAAGGCATCGCGCACCCGGCTGGAGGAAACCGGCGCGCGCCCATCCATCACCGGCGCGACCGTGCGCGCCGCGATCCCGACATCGCGCCCAAGCGATTCGAGCAGCGCCCGATTGCCGCCCCGCGCCTTACCGAAAGTGAAATCCTCGCCCGTGACGACGCCTGCCACGCCCAGCCGCTCGGCCAACAGCACGCGGACGAAATCTTCGGCGCTGGTACTGGCAAGGTCGCCATCGAAATGGAACACCAGCATCGCGGTGGCCCCGGCGTCGAGGTAAAGCTCCTGCCGCTGCTCCAGCGTGGTGAGCCGGAAGGGTTCGGCATCGGGCTTGAAATGGCGCACCGGATGCGGATCGAACGTCGCGATCACGCTGGGCCGCCCTTCGGCGCGCGCCCACTCGATCGCCTCGCGCGCCACCGCCTGGTGGCCCAGGTGGAACCCGTCGAAATTGCCCAGCGCCACGATTGCCCCGCGCAAGGGCGCCGGGACGGGGTCGCGGTGGTCGAGCCATCTCATACGCGCTTCTCCAGCGTCACGAAGGCATAGCCATCGTGGTCCTCGCGCGCGGTTTCGGTCCATTCGGGCCCGAGCGGCGGCATCGCGGTGTCGCCGCAATGATCGGCATGGATTTCGGTCAGCTCGACCCGACTGGCCAGCGGCAGAAACAGCGCGTTGATCTCCGCCCCGCCGATCACCGCGACAGGCCCTTCGCCCGCCAGCGCCAGCGCATCTTCCACCGTATGCGCGACCTCGGCCCCGTCGGCCTGCCAGTTCCGGCTGCGGGTCAGCACGATGTGGCGGCGGCCCGGCAGCAGGCCGGGCAGGCTATCGAACGTCTTGCGGCCCATCACCATCGGCCTGCTCATGGTGAGCGCCTTGAACCGCTTGAGGTCCGCCGGGATATGCCACGGCATCGCCCCGCCGCGCCCGATCGTGCCATTGGCGGCGCGGGCGTAGATCAGAAAGATCTCGCGCGTCATCCCCGCATCACGCGGGTGACGTGCCCCATCTTGCGCCCTTCGCGCGCGCCGTGCTTGCCATAGAGGTGCAGGTGCGCGGCGGGGTCGGACAAAGCCTGATGCGCTGTTGCTGCGTCAGGGCCGATGACGTTGGTCATCTCCACCTGCGCGGCCGTGGTCGCGGTATCGCCCAGCGGCAGGCCGCAGATCGCGCGGATGTGGTTTTCGAACTGGCTGGTCGCCGCGCCCTCGATCGTCCAGTGGCCCGAGTTATGGACCCGCGGGGCCATTTCGTTGAATACCGGCCCCTGCGCCGTGGCGAAGAACTCCAGCGTCAGCACGCCGACGTATTGCAAGGCATCGGCAACCTGCTTCGCCAGCGCGCGCGCTGCTGGCACCTGTTCCAGCACAATGGCCGATGCAGGCAGCGTGGACCGCGCCAGGATGCCGCTGTCGTGGACGTTCTCCGCACTGTCCCAGAACACGCAGGCGCCATCGGCCCCGCGCGCCAGGATCACCGAGAATTCGGCCGTGAACTGGACCATGCCTTCGTACACCAGCGGGGTGCCGGTGCGGTTGAACCCTTCCGCCTCGCGCGCGTCGGCCAGCCGCCACTGGCCCTTGCCGTCATACCCGTCGCGCCGGGTCTTGAGGATGCCGGGGGTGCCGATCCGTTCGATCGCATCCATCAGGTCGGCGCGCGAATCGACCGTGCGCCAGGGTGCGGGACGGCCGCCGAGGTTCTCGACGAAGCGCTTCTCGTTCACCCGGTCCTGCGCCGTTTCCAGCGCGCGCGGATGCGGGGCGAGCTTGCCCTCCAGCGGCGCGAGCGGCGCGACGGGCACGTTCTCGAATTCCCACGTCACCACGTCGCAGGCACGTCCGAATGCGGCCAGCGCCTCGGCATCGTACCAGTCGTTGGGGAAGAAATCGGCGCAGACCTCGGCCGCGACCGAATCCTTCTCCGGCGAATAGGCGATGCAGCGATAGCCGAGCTGCGCGGCGGCAATCGCCAACATCCGGCCAAGCTGGCCACCGCCAAGGATGCCGATCGTGCTGCCGGGAGCAATCATGGGCGTGGTCATCAGTCTTCCGGCCGCTCCGCCACGGCATCGCTGCGCGCGGCGCGCCAGTCCTTCAGGCGCTGCGACAGCGCGGGGTCGGACAATGCGAGGATCGCGGCGGCATAGAGCCCGGCATTGGTCGCGCCCGCCGCGCCGATGGCAAACGTCGCGGTGGGGATACCGGCGGGCATCTGCACGATCGAGAGCAGGCTGTCCTGCCCCGACAAGGCCTTCGACTGCACCGGAACGCCCAGCACGGGGAGGTGGGTGAGGGCGGAGATCATGCCCGGCAGGTGCGCCGCGCCACCTGCGCCGGCGATGATGACCTTGAACCCGGCCGATTCGGCGCCGCGCGCGAAATCGTACATCCGGTCCGGCGTGCGGTGGGCGGACACGATCCGCGCTTCGTAAGCCACGCCCAGTTCTTCCAGCGCCTGCGCGGCGCATTGCATCGTCGGCCAGTCGGACTGGCTGCCCATCACGATCGCAACCTGCGCTCCCCCCGCCTGGGCCATGTCACGCGTCCTTCAGATAGCGCCGCTCGCCCGGCTGCATGTCACCGTCGAATTCGTAGACGATTGGCTGCCCGGTCGGGATTTCGAGGTCGGCAATGTCCTCGTCGGAAATACGCGACAGGTGCTTCACCAGTGCGCGAAGGCTGTTGCCGTGGGCCGACACGATCACCGTCTCGCCCCGCGCAAGCTGCGGCATGATCGCGCTGTCCCAATAGGGCAGGACCCGGTCGATCGTCAGCTTGAGGCTCTCGGTCGTGGGCACGTCGATCCCGGCATAACGCGGGTCGGCGGCGAGATCGAACTCGGTGCCGTGTTCCATCGGTGGCGGGGGCGTGTCGAAGCTGCGCCGCCAGATGTGGACCTGCTCGTCCCCGTGGCGATCGCGGGTCTGCTGCTTGTCGAGCCCGGTCAGCCCGCCGTAATGCCTTTCGTTGAGGCGCCAGTCCTTGGTTTCCGGGATCCATAGCCGCCCGCATGCCTCCAGCGCCAGATGCAGGGTCTTGATCGCGCGGGTCTGGACACTGGTGAAGGCGACCGTCGGCAATACGCCTTTTTCCGCCAGCAGCTCGCCCGCCGCGATGGCTTCGGCCACGCCCTGGTCGGTCAGATCGACGTCCCACCAGCCGGTGAAGCGGTTTTCGAGGTTCCAGCGGCTCTGGCCGTGGCGCACGAGGATCAGGGTTGGCAAGGAAAATGGCTCCTGCTGCTGCCGGCCAGCTGCTGCCGACCGGACAGGCCGTTAGCTGCTGGGCTCGTCCTTGGAAACCCCGCTTGGCCCCGATTCGCGCGGCCCTTGCCGCTGGTCGCGCGCTTGCGCTTTCCTGCGGCGCAGGTTCTCGCGCAGCTTTGCCGCCAGTCGTTCCTCGCGCGACAGATTGTTGCCGGTTGGCTCGTTCATGCGAAATGCCTTGCCGCGAATGTGCGCCCGGCTCAAGCTTGGCTTGACATCCCCCCGCCTCGCGACAATAGGGCGCGCCTGCCCACGGCCCGCACCGGCTGGCCGGGCGAACGCTGCTGCTGTAGCTCAGTGGTAGAGCGCACCCTTGGTAAGGGTGAGGTCGGGAGTTCAATCCTCCCCAGCAGCACCAGTTCTCTCCGTCGTGATATCGCTCTGCGTCCGGGGATCGGGACGCGCGCGGCGCTCTATCTGCGATTGTCTCTTGCCGCCACCGGGTGTGTTGGCCAGATAAGGCACATGGAAACTCCCCCACCGCCCGGCCTGGCGCCTGACGAGGCCGCGCTGACCCCGCTCGATCCCGCGCACGTCAAGGTGCTGCGCATCCAGACCGCGCTTGCCGCCATTCCCGTCGCAGTCGGGGCAGGGGTGCTGGAAATGGCCGAGTTGCTGCCGCGCGGGCTGATCATCGGGCCGGTGCTGGTCATTGCCGCACTGCTGGTCGCGCGGGTTCCGCTGCGCCGCTACCATGCCAAGGGATACGACATGGGGGCAGACCGGCTGCGCGTGGTGCGCGGGCTGCTGTTCAGTTCGGATACGGTGGTGCCGTTCGGCCGCGTGCAGCATATCGACGTGGACCAGGGCCCGCTCGAACGGCTCTACGGGCTGGCCACGCTGACGGTGCACACGGCTGGCACGCACAATGCCTCCGTTCACTTGCCAGGGCTGGCGCATGGCGATGCCGTGGCCATGCGCGAGGCGATTCGCGCGCATATCCGGCGCGAGACGCTGTGACGGAACCGGCACAGCACTCCATCGCCCCACCGCGCCGTACCGCGCCAGCCGGGCTGGTCGTCAGTGGCATCATGGGCCTGCGCCAGTCGGTCGCGGCGATCGTCGCATTGACCTACGTCGCGCGCGATCTGGGGCCACTGCTGTGGACCGGTCTGGCCGTCGCGGCACTGGTGCTGACGGGGAACCTGGTGATCGCCTGGCTCAGTTGGCACCGGCTGACCTTTCATGTCGGGGCCGAGGATATCCGCGTCGAAAGCGGTATCCTGTCGCGCACCGCGCGCTCTGTGCCTTACGAACGGATTCAGGACGTCAGTCTCGAACAGAACCTGCTTGCCCGGTTGTTCGGCCTCGTGGCGGTACGGTTCGAAACGGGGGCGGGCGGGGCCGACGACATCGCGCTGACGTACCTTGCCGAGGCGGAAGGCGAGGAACTGCGCGATCTGGTGCGGCGGCACCGCGACCAGGCAAGCCCGGCGGCCGTTCCACGGGAGCTGGAGATTGCCGACGAAGCGCGGGTCCTGTTCGCGATGGATCCGCGCCGGGTGCTGACCTTCGGCGCGTTCGAATTTTCCCTCGCAATCGTGGCGGTGATCTTCGGCGTCACGCAGCAGTTCGATTTCCTCCTGCCGTTCGATCCGTGGGACCTCGACGAATGGCAGGAACGGCTGGCGGGACCGGGGGCCTGGCTCGCGGCGATGGGCCCGATGGCACAGGTCATCGGCGCCACGATCGCGGCCGTATCGCTGCTGGCGATCGGGTTCCTCACCGGCATTGTCCGCACGGTCCTGCGCGAATGGGGCTTCGTGCTGGAGCGAACCGAGCGCGGCTTTCGCAGGCGGCGCGGCCTCTTGACCCGCACCGATGTCGTCATGCCGGTGCACCGGGTCCAGGCGATGCGGATCGGCACGCGCATCGTGCGCCGCCTGCTGGGTTGGCACGGGCTGAAGTTCGTCAGTCTCGCGCAGGACGACGGGGCGGCCAATCATGTCGTGGCACCTTTCGGCAAGCTGGACGAGCTGTGGCCCGTGGCGCGCGAGGCGGGGTTCGAACCGCCGGGGCCGGACTGCGACTGGCACCAGGCGTCACGCGCCTATCGCAACGATGCGGCACTTCTGGCCGCCATCGTACCGGTGCTGCTGACAGCCGTGCCGATCGTATTGGGATATCCGCTGCTTGCCGCCATTCCGCTGGCAATTGCTGCCGTTCTGGTGGCGGGGGAATTCATCGCATGGCGCAACACCTGTCATGCGCTGGACCAGCGGCAGGTGCTGTCGCGTTCGGGCTGGCTCGCACCCGGGCTGGACATCGCGCCGCGCGTGAAATTGCAGTCGGTGGATTTTCGCCAGGGCCCGCTGGCCCGCCGGCACCGCTATGGCACCCTGCATCTCGGCCTTGCCGGGGGCACTTTCGCCATCCGCGGCGTGCCCGTGGAACGCGCCGCGCAGTTGCGCAGCGCCTTGCTCGCCAGTGTGACGGCGACGGATTATTCCCAGCTCAATCGCTAGGCGCGCAAGTCCGCCCAGTCCGGGTTGCGGCGAAACTTCGCCTCCACGTACGAACATTGCGGCACGATCCGGAAGCCGTGCGCGCGCGCATCGGCGACAAGAGCATCGACCAGCGCGGCGGCGATACCCCGCCCTTCCAGTCCGCGCGGCACCAGGGTGTGGTCGGCCACGCGCACGTTTTCGCCGCGAGCCTTCCACGTCAACCGGCTGACCGCTTCGCTGCCCGGCACGCTGGCGCGGTATTCGCCGCGATCCCCGGCCGCGTGATGGGTGATTTCGATGCCTTCGACCGCCATTGCCAAGCTCCTTCTTGCCTGCAACGCAAAGCGCGCTAGGGCCGTTCCGGTCATGACCAGTTCCGGCCAATTCCTTTCCGACAACGCCGCCTCCGTCCACCCCCGGGTGTGGGACGCGATGCGCGCCGCCGATGCGCCCGATGCGCCGTATGACGGCGATGCCCTCAGCCGCGAACTCGATGCGCGATTCGCCGACCTGTTCGGGCGTGAATGCACTGCGCTGTGGGTTGCGACCGGGACCGCGGCGAACTGCCTGGCCCTTGCCACCATGTGCCCGCCCCACGGCGGCGTGGTGTGCCATCAGGAAGCGCATATCGAGGTCGACGAATGCGGCGCGCCCGGGTTCTACCTCCACGGCGCCAAGCTGCTGCTGGCTGAAGGCGCCGAGGATTCGGGGGGCGCGAAGCTGACCCCGGATGCGATCCGCGCCGTGATCGACCCGATCCGCGACGACGTCCACCAGGTCCAGCCGCACGCGATCTCGGTCACGCAGGCGAGCGAATATGGGCGCACTTATCGCCCTGATGAACTGGAGGCGATAGGCGCGCTGGCGGCGGAACGCGGGTTGGCATTCCATGTCGATGGGGCACGCTTCTCCAATGCAGTCGCATTTCTCGGCTGCGCCGCGGGCGAGGCCGTGGGCCCGGCACAGGCGCTGAGCTTCGGCTGCGTGAAGAACGGCGGGATGAGCGCAGAAGCGATTGTTTTCTTCGATCCGGCGCTGGCCGATGTCGCCCGTTATCGCCGCAAGCGGGCCGGGCACCTGCAGAGCAAGGGCCGCTTCCTGGCCGCGCAAGTCCTTGCCATGCTCGAAGACGACCTGTGGCTTGCCAATGCGCGCGCCGCCAATGCCGCCGCGGCGGAGATCGCGGGCGCATGCAGCGCGCGGCTGATGCATCCGGTCGAAGCGAACGAGCTGTTCGTGCGCCTGTCTCCTGCCGAACGCGAGGCACTGCGCGCGCAGGGGTTCGGGTTCTACGACTGGGGGGCGGATGCTGCGCGCTTCGTCACCGCGTGGAACACGCGGGAAGACCATGCCCGCGCGCTGGCGCAGGCGATCGCGGACCTGTGAGCGAAGCGCCCCCACACGCGCTGCTGCGACCGCGCATCGCGGTCCCCTTCCTGGTGGTCGCGCTGATCTGGGGCTCGACCTGGTACGTGATCACCGGGCAGATCGACCAGGTGCCGCCCAGCTGGTCGGTCACCTATCGTTTTGCGCTCGCTACCCCGGCGATGTTCGCGCTGGCGCTGGTGATGCGGCAGGGCTGGCGCCTGACCGGGGGCGGGCATGCGCTCGCCCTGCTGATCGGGGCGACGCAGTTCTGCGGCAATTTCAACTTCGTCTACCGGGCCGAACTGCACCTGACATCGGGCGTGGTGGCGGTGATGTTCGGAATGCTGATGGTGCCCAATGCGATGCTTGCGCGGGTGTGGCTGGGTCAGCACGTCACCCCGCGCTTCCTGTGGGGGAGCGCGGTGGCGATCGCCGGCATCGCTCTGCTGCTGATCCACGAAGCGCGGGTCGCGCCGCTGGAAGGAAACGTGCTTTTGGGCGTGGCGCTGACGATCGGGGGCATTCTGTCCGCCTCGATCGCCAACGTGGCGCAGGCCAACAAGACCGGGCGCGCACAGCCCATGGTCACTCTGCTGGCCTTCGCGATGCTTTATGGCACCGGGTTCGATGCGGTGCTGGCCTGGATCACAGCCGGGCCGCCGGTGCTTCCCACCTCGCCCGCATACTGGGCGGGAACAGCCTGGCTGGCCTTGGCCGGATCGGTCGTCACATTCCCGCTCTACTACGGCATCGTGCGCGAGATCGGGCCGGGCCGGGCTGCCTACAACGGCGTGCTGGTGATCGTGATCGCGATGCTGATCTCGACCATGATCGAAGGATACCAGTGGTCGGCACTGGCGATCGGCGGGGCGGTTCTGGGAACGCTCGGGATGATCGTCGCGCTCCGGGCGCGGCAAGTCTAGATCAGGTCAGCCAGGCCTTCGCGGAAAGTCGGATAGCGCGGGCGCCAGCCCAGCACGCGCTTCGCCTTGCCGTTCGCGACGCGGCGGTTTTCGGCGTAGAAGCCGCGCGCCATGGGGCTGAGGTTTGCCTCGTTCATGGTCTCAAGCGGCGGCGCATCCCGTTTGAGCAGGCGGCAGGCTTCCTCGATCACGGCGTTCTGGCTGGTCGGCAGGTCGTCGGCGAGGTTGTAGGCACCGGGCGGCGCGTCGAGAGCCGCGAGCACTCCTGCAACGATATCCTCGACGTGGACCCGGCTGAACACCTGCCCGGGCAGGTCGATCCGGTGCGCGCGCCCTTCGCGCACGCGGTCGAGCGCGCTGCGCCCGGGGCCATAGATACCCGGCAGGCGAAATACGCGCGCGCCCAGTGCCAGCCACCGCGCATCCGCTTCCGCCCGCGCGCTGCGCCGGCCCGTGCCGGTGGGCGCAGTCTCGTCGACCCACGCGCCGCCCGTATCGCCATATACTCCGGTCGATGACAGGTACCCCAGCCACTGCTCGCCGGCGCCGAGCAGGTGGCCGTAACGCGCCAGTGCGGGGTCCGCCCCGGCTTCATCCGGCGGGACGGAGGAAAGAACGTGGCTCGCTCGCTCCAGGTGCGCGCCAACCCGGTCGACGTCGGCGAATTCGCAATCACCCCCGCGCCCGGTGCCGCGAACGTCCCATCCGCGCGCGCGCAGTGCCTCGGCCACGCGGCTGGCGGAGTAACCCATGCCGAAAACGAACATCATGCCCATTGCGCGCGTTCTAGCGGCTGGACCCGCGAGTGAAAGGGACTAGAGCCTAAGGCATGGACATCGCCCGCTCCCCTTCGACCGCCGACGGCAACCCGGAAATGGCCGACGCCGCCCCGATGCCGGCAGACCCCCCGCTGATCCGGCGCGAGGATTATCGTCCGTTTCCCTGGCTGGTTCCGTCGACGCACCTCGATTTCGCGCTTGGGCTCGACCGGACCCGCGTCACGGCGCGGCTGGAGGTTGCGCGCAATCCCAAGGGGAATCACGCCGACGCCATCCGGCTCAATGGCGATGGGCTTGCAGCACTGTCGGTCAAGGTAGACGGCGAAGTCAGCACGGAATGGTCGATGGATGGCAATGACCTTGTCGTATCGTTGCATGGTCATGCACATACGATCGAGATCGTGACGGAGATCGATCCCAGCGCCAATTCGCAGCTGATGGGCCTCTACGCCTCGAACGGAATGCTCTGCACCCAGTGCGAGGCGGAGGGTTTCCGCCGGATCACCTTCTTCCCCGACCGCCCCGACGTGCTGTCCACGTATACCGTGCGCATGTCGGGCGCGAAGGCGCAGTTCCCGGTCCTGCTGTGCAATGGCAACGAGGTTGCGACAGGCGAGGGCGAAGGCGGCACCCACTGGGCCGAATGGCACGACCCCTGGCCCAAGCCGAGTTACCTGTTCGCGCTGGTTGCGGGCGATCTGGTGGCGAATTCCGGCGCGTTCACGACGATGAACGGGCGTAAAGTCACGCTCAACATCTGGGTCCGGGCGGAAGACCTGCCCCGCACCGATCATGCGCTCGAATCACTCCGTAAATCAATGTCTTGGGACGAACAGGCGTTCGGGCGCGAATACGACCTCGACCTCTACAACGTGGTGGCGGTCAGCGATTTCAACATGGGGGCGATGGAGAACAAGGGTCTCAACGTCTTCAACACGAAATACGTCCTCGCCGACCGCGAAACCGCCACCGACGGCGATTTCGACGCGGTCGAGGGAGTGATCGCCCACGAATACTTCCATAACTGGTCGGGCAACCGGGTGACCTGCCAGGACTGGTTCCAGCTGTCCCTGAAGGAAGGCTTCACAGTGCTGCGCGACCAGCTGTTTTCGCAGGACATGCAGGGCGAAGCGGTCAAGCGGATCGAGGATGTGCGGGTCCTGCGCCAGGTCCAGTTTCCGGAGGATTCCGGCCCGCTGGCGCACCCGATTAGGCCGGACAGCTTCCGCGAGATTTCCAACTTCTACACCGCCACGATCTACAACAAGGGAGCCGAGGTCATCCGCATGATGCGCACGATGGCCGGGCCTGAGCGTTTCCGTGCCGGGTGCGACCTCTATTTCGAGCGTCACGATGGCGAAGCGGCGACCTGCGAGGATTTCGTCCGCGCGATCGAGGATGGCACCGGCCTCGATCTAAGCCAGTTCCGCCTGTGGTATTCGCAGGCCGGTACGCCGCGGGTCGAGGTTCCGCTCGATCATGCAGGGGGCACCGCCACCCTGACCCTGCGCCAGACGATCCCGCCAACACCCGGGCAACCGATCAAGGCGCCGATGCCGATCCCGCTGCGACTCGCCCTGTTCGACCGCGACACCGGCGCGCATCGCGGCGAACAGCTGGTAGTGCTCGATCGGGCGGAGCAGTCCTTCACATTCGAAGGCTTCGCCGCGCCGCCCATTCTGTCCATCAATCGGGGATTTTCCGCCCCCGTCGCCATCGAGCGGACCGTGAACCACGAGGATCTGGTCTTCCTCGCCGCGCACGACGACGATGCCTTTGCCCGGTACGAGGCGATGCAGGAACTGGTCGTCGGGCACCTGGTGGCCGCGAGCGGGGACGGGCTGGACACAGATGCGCGCGCGATCGGGCGCGCTGCGATTCGCAATGCACTCGCCTCCATCGTCAGCGATCCTGCGCTCGACGATGCGATGCGCGGCGAATTGATGATGCTGCCGAGCCACGCCTACATCGCCGAACAGCAGCTCGTCGCCGACCCCGGCCGCATCCATGCCGAGCGCGAAGGGCTGAAGGCCTGGCTGGGCGCGTCGCTGGAAGATGAGCTGACTGCGCTTCATACCCGCGCCGCAGCAGTGCCGTTCGCACTCGACGCCGCAGGCAAGGGCGCGCGCAAGGTGAAGACACAGGCGCTGGTCTACCTCGCCGCGGGCTTGCCGGAGCGGGCCTCGGCCATGGCGGCCGTGCAATACGATGCAGCCGACAACATGACCGACCGTCAGGGTGCGCTGATGGTGCTGACCGGTTTGCAGACGGCAGCGCGCACGGGCCGGCTGATCGACTTCTACAACCGCTACCGGGATAATCCGCTGGTAGTCGACAAGTGGTTCAGCCTCCAGGCGATGAGCCTTCACCCGCAGGCGATCGAGCACGTCCGCGCACTGGCGCAGCATCCGGACTTCACCCTGCGCAATCCCAATCGCGTACGCGCGCTCTACATGGCTTTCGCCGGCAACCAGGGTGCGTTCCACGCTGCCGATGGTTCCGGGTACCGGATGATCGCCGATCTCATTCTCGCGCTCGATCCGCTGAACGCGCAGACCGCGGCGCGCTTCGTCCCGGCCTTGGGCCGCTGGCGCCGGATCGAGCCGGTTCGGGCCGCGCTGATGCGGGCTGAGCTGGAGCGAATCGCCACTGCAGGCGGGCTGTCGCGCGACACCCACGAACAGGTCAGCCGCAGCCTTGGTTGAGGCGCTCCGCTCTGAGGCGCTGGCTGGCGTGCGTCACGGGTTCATGACCCGGTTGGGCGGAATTTCCACCGGGGCCGTCTCCGGGCTGCAGTGCGGCTTTGGCGCCGGTGACGACGAAAACGCGGTTCGCACCAACCGCAGGATGGCAGTGGAGGCGGTCGCGCCGGGCGCAGTGTTGGCCGCGCCCTACCAGGTTCATTCGCCCGAGGCGGTCATCGTTAGCGAGCCATGGCCACGGGACGAGAGGCCGCACGCCGACGCTGTCGTGACCGATCGGCCTGGCATTATTCTGGGTATCGTTACTGCCGATTGCGCCCCGGTACTGCTGGCCGATGCGGAGGCTGGCGTGATCGGCGCTGCCCATGCCGGCTGGCGCGGGGCCCATGGTGGAGTGCTGGAAAACACGCTCACCGCCATGGCAGCCCTGGGTGCCCGGCGAGCCCGAATCAGTGCCGCGATCGGCCCGACGATCGCCCAGCGCAGCTATGAAGTGGACGACAGCTTCCGAGCGCAGTTCGACGATGAGCATGGGCGTTTTTTCGTTCCGGGGCGCGAGGGCCACTGGCAGTTCGATCTGCCGGCATATGTGGCTGCGCGACTGGTTGATGCGGGCGTTGCGCGAATCGACGATCTGGCGCGGGATACTTATGCCGAACCGGACCGGTTCTATTCGTTCCGCCGCGCGACACACGCGGGCGAACCGAGTTATGGGCGGCAGATCAGTCTTGTTGCACTTGCATGAAAGTGCACGCCCGGTTGCCGAAAATGCGGTTGGCAAACGCGGCGCCCCCGTTTACAGGCCGCCCAAACCGGCGCCTGGCCGCGCTTTTCGCGCGTGTCCGGCCCACGCCGCAAGGGGGCAAATCCTTGGCATCGGCGATGGTTTGTTCACGAGTGTTACCGCCCCGCAAACGGGTGGGTTGAAGGCTAGGCAAGGCAGGTCAAATGACTGAAACGACTGGCACCGCATCGCCCGAACTGGTCGCCGAACACGGCGAAAGTGGGGTCCGGCGGCGCGATTTCATCAACATCGCTGCGGTCAGCGCTGCCGGTGTCGGCGGGATCGGGGTGGTCTATCCGCTGATCAGCCAGATGGCGCCGTCGGCCGACGTGCTCGCGGAATCGACTACCGAGGTTGACGTTTCCGCGATCGAAGCCGGGCAGACGATCAAGGCGATCTTCCGCAAGCAGCCATTGTTCGTGCGCCGCCTGACGCCTGCCGAAATCGAAGCTGCCAATTCCGTTCCGGAAAGCGAACTGCGCGACGTCCAGACCCTGGCCGACCGGACCAAGGAAGGGCACCGCGACATGCTCGTGACCATGGGCGTATGTACCCACCTTGGGTGCGTTCCGCTGGGCGCGGTCGAAGGCGAGAACAAGGGTGAATACGGCGGCTATTTCTGCCCCTGTCACGGCTCGCACTACGATACTGCAGGCCGCATCCGCAAAGGCCCGGCACCGACCAACCTCGAGGTGCCCGAGTACGAATTCACCTCCGATACCGTGATCCGGGTCGGCTGAGGAACGAGAGAGAGACCATGAGCTTTCCCTGGGCCAAGCAGTACGAACCGGCCGGACCGGTCGCCAAGTTCTTCGACGAGAAGCTGCCGCTTCCGCGCCTCGTCTACAACGCGGTTGGCGCCGGTTATCCGGTGCCGCGCAATCTCAACTACATGTGGAATTTCGGCGTCCTCGCCGGGTTCTTCCTCGTGTTGCAGATTGTCACCGGCGTCATCCTGGCGATGCATTACGCCGCCAACGCGCAGGTTGCCTTTGCCTCGACCGAACACATCATGCGCGATGTGAACTGGGGCTGGATGCTGCGTTACGCGCACGCAAACGGCGCCAGCTTTTTCTTCATCGTGATCTATCTGCACATTTTCCGCGGCTTCTATTACTCCTCGTACAAGGCCCCCCGCGAAATGGTGTGGCTGCTTGGCGTGGTCATCTTCCTCCTCGCGATGGCAACCGCGTTCATGGGTTACGTCCTTCCCTGGGGGCAGATGAGCTTCTGGGGTGCCAAGGTGATCACCGGACTGTTCGGCGCGATCCCGCTGGTGGGTGAGCCGCTGCAGGTATGGCTGCTGGGTGGCTACGCGCCGGATAACGCGGCGCTCAACCGCTTCTTCTCGCTGCACTTCCTGCTGCCGTTCGTCATCGCCGGCGTGGTGATTCTGCACATCTGGGCGCTGCATATCCCGGGCTCGTCGAACCCGACCGGGGTCGAGGTCAAGAGCGAGAGCGATACCGTTCCGTTCCACCCCTACTACACGGCCAAGGATGGCTTCGGGCTGGGCGTCATCCTGATCATCTTTGCGATCATGGTGTTCTTCCAGCCGAACGCGCTGGGACACCCGGACAACTATATCGAGGCGAACCCGCTCTCGACGCCGGCGCTGATCGTGCCCGAATGGTATTTCTATCCATTCTACGCGATCCTGCGTGCCTTCACCTTCGACTTCATCCTGCCGGCGAAGCTGTGGGGCGTGCTGGCGATGTTCGCATCGATCCTGGTGTGGTTCTTCCTGCCCTGGCTTGACAAGTCGCCGGTGCGCAGCGGCCACTATCGTCCGCTGTTCCGCAAGTTCTTCTGGTTCGGCCTGATTCCCTGCATGGTGGCGCTGTTCTATCTCGGCGGCGCGCACGCAGAGGAACCGTACATCATGCTGAGCCAGATCGCGACGGCCTACTATTTCCTTCACTTCCTCGTGATCCTGCCGATCGTTTCCTCGATCGAACGGCCCGAACCGCTGCCTTACTCGATCACCGAAGCCGTGCTCGGCTCGGACAAGAAGGCGGTGCTGGGCGAAAACACCACGCCCGCGGTCTGACGACGAGAGAAAGAGACCTGACATGATCCGTCTTATCGCAATCCTCGTTGGCCTGGGCTTTGCCGGCGTCTCCCTCCTGGCGCTGGTGTTCGGCCTCGGCCCGGCGTTCTCCACCCTTGCCGAACATGGCAAGTTCGTGGCGCCATCGGCCGAATATGAATTCCACAAGGAAGCCCGCGCACCCGAAGGTGGGTTCTCGTTCGCGGGCCCGCTCGGCCGCTGGGACGAGGCGCAGCTGCAGCGCGGTTACCAGGTCTACAAGGAAGTCTGCGCCGCCTGCCACGGCCTGAAGTACGTCTCCTTCCGCGACCTCGCGCAGATCGGCTATACCGAAGGCCAGGTGAAGGCGCTCGCCGCCGAATGGACTGTGCCCGGCATCGATCCAGACACCGGCGAGACCACGACGCGTCCGGGCGTGCCGACCGACTACTTCCCTTCGCCATATCCCAATGCCATCGCAGCCGCGGCGGCGAACAACAACGCGATCCCGCCGGATCTGTCGCTCATCACCAAGGCGCGGCACAACGGCAGCGAATACGTCTATTCGCTGCTGACCGGCTACCGCGCTCCTCCGGCCGAGCTGGCGCGCGAGTTCCCTGAATTCGAAGTTGGCCCGGGCCTGCATTACAACCCCTATTTCAAGTCGCTCGCCCTGGCCATGGCGCCGCCCATCACGGCCAACGGTCAGGTGACTTACGCTGATGGGGCGCCGGCGCCGACGATCCAGCAGATGTCGGAAGACGTTTCTGCCTTCCTTACCTGGACAGCCGAACCGAAGATGGAGCAGCGCCGCCAGACGGGCGTTGCGGTGCTGATCTTCCTGCTGTTCGCAACGGTGCTGGCTTACCTGTCGAAGCAGCAGATCTGGTCGGCGATCAAGCCGCGCCGCAAAGACTGAGCTGCCCGCTCCGAGAAGTTGCAGGACGCCCTTCGCGTGACGCCACGCGGAGGGCGTTTTGCTTGCCGGCAGGAGACGTTGATGAGCCCCGATGAACTCAAGGCCCTGGTCCGGACGGTTCCGGACTTTCCCTCACCAGGCGTGATGTTCCGCGACATCACGACGCTGATCGGCGATGGTCCGGGCCTGGTACATACCGTCGAACATCTTGCCGGAATCGCGCGCGAAGCCGGGGCAGAGCGAATCGCGGGGATGGAAGCACGCGGCTTCATTTTCGGGGCCGCCGTCGCGGTGCGCCTCGGTATCGGCTTCGTGCCGGTGCGCAAACCCGGCAAGTTGCCTGTCGACGTGCTGGGCATCGACTACGCACTGGAATACGGTTCCGACCGACTGGAAATCGACCCGGCCGCGGTCGCCGGCGAGCCCAATGTCGTGATCGTCGACGATCTCATCGCAACAGGGGGAACGGCGCTCGCCGCGGCCGAGCTGCTGCGCCAGGCGGGCGCGCGGGTCGACCGCGCGCTGTTCGTAATCGACCTGCCTGATCTCGGCGGTGCCGACCGGCTGCGCGCCGCCGGGCTTGCCGTCGATGCGTTAATGGCCTTCGAAGGCAATTGACCGCATCGAGTGTTGACCTCGGCGCGCCTTTGATGGCAGTGGCACAGCCGGAGCGCGGGTATAGCTTAGTGGTAAAGCTCCAGCCTTCCAAGCTGGCTATGCGGGTTCGATTCCCGCTACCCGCTCCATGATCGGTTAAAATATTGAGCGGACTGCCCCATCGGCTGCGGTTGCCGCCTACAGTGACCTTTCGGTAGCACACTTTGCGTGTGCACTAGGGCTTAGTTTCCAAATTGGAGTAGAGCGATTTCCGGTTCAACGCCGAGACGCCATATAGCTTCGTTTAGTCAAATCGCACTAACGCAGGCTGGGCCTTCTTGCGCGGAGCTGCAACGCACACACCATTGAGAGGGACCAAAATCTGGTAGGTAGGTCTTCCAGGAGGGGCGTTCCTGCTAATGAAGCTAGCGTACCACGCGGGTTGAGTTTTGTGACTTCTACTCGAAACTGGAAAGGTTACGTGCGTTCGTCTGCACTGTGCGACGATGTCTCAGCGGCCAGTCCGGACCGATCTGAAGCAATTTGTCTGATTTGGCGCCTCGCGAGCAGAAAAAGTAGGGAGGGCCAAACCACAGTGTTCAGAATATCGATCAACGGCTCCCATTGCGAAGCCGGCTTCCCGGGTGTCATTGCATCGACAACTTCGTTGGCTATCGAGAGAATGTAGACAATTGCAATTGGAACTCTCGACCTCATCCGGCGCTGAAAAAGCAATGCTACGCCGAAAAAAATGAGTAATCCGGCATGAACATGCAGCAAATCCTCAGCGAGTCCGTAAGACTCGCTCAGCCAATTTTTGAAAGACGAATAACTATGAATAAACTGGGAAATACTTTTCACCATCAAATTTGGTTGAATGGCTATAACTCAATATAGATTCAATACGCCGGGTTCTAACTGAATACGTCACATTTCAGGAGCGCGCGCCTCCGTCAGGCGACGTGCGAACGGGTTGCCTGCTCGCCATTATACTCGGGCACTAGAGCACAAAGAGTTTCGAGTGCTTTGGCGCGGTGACCAGTGCCGAGGGCACTCTCCATCGTGGCAAGCTGTTCCTGCAGGATCTGCCAAGGCAGATGGCGTTCTAGTGCACGCATGATGCGGGGGTGCGAGGTCGGCTGCGCGGAGTTCCCTATTAAAAGTTCCTCGTAGAGCTTTTCACCCTTACGGAGACCAACTTCGCGGATCTCGATGTCGCCATCCGGGTTCTCTTGATCACGGACAGTTAGACCGGATAGCTGGATCATTGTTCGGGCCATATCATGAATGCGGATAGGCTGGCCCATGTCCAAAAGGAAAACGTCACCTCCCTCGGCCATGGCACCAGCTTGGATTACAAGTTGGGCCGCTTCAGGGATTGTCATGAAATATCGCGTAACATCCCGATGGGTGAGCGTAACCGGCCCCCCTTCTCTGATCTGTCGCTGAAACCTGGGAACAACCGATCCGCTCGAACCCAACACATTGCCGAACCGAACCATAGCAAAACGCGTTTGCCCAAATTCTGCTGCCAATCCTTGCAGGATCATTTCGCAGACGCGCTTGCTGGCACCCATAACATTGGTTGGCCGGACGGCCTTGTCGGTGCTGACCAAAATAAAGTGTTTCACACCAACGCGCTTTGCCTGAAGCGCACACCGCAAAGTGCCAAAGATATTGTTTAATAGGCCAGCAACCACATTTTCTTCGACCAGCGGCACATGCTTATAAGCTGCAGCGTGAAAAACCGTATCTGGCTTCCAACGCTCGAATAGCCGATATACTGTCTGTTCGTCGGAGATGTTGCCTAGCTCAGCGTGGATTACGGTCGAATGACGAATATCTCCGTTCATCCTAGCCTCCCGTAATTCGCTCTCGATCAAATAAAGTGCGTGCTCTGTCATTTCGACAAGAATGATCGAGCGAGGCTTCAGCGCGAAAATTTGGCGAGAAAGTTCGCTTCCGATCGATCCGCCCGCTCCTGTAACCATCACGACACGGTCTGTGATTGTACGATGCAGTAGCAGATGATTGGGGGGTACGGGATCTCGACCGAGAAGGTCAGTTATTTCAATCTCGCGAAGGTTCTCGGTCGAGATAGAACCATCCACTAGATCACCAATTGCCGGCAGGGTTAGCACATGAACTGGCAGCTCTGAAAAGGCACGTACGATCCCCTTGCGCTGTTTGTTCGACGCCTCCGGAATTGCTAGCAGGACTGTGTCAATTTCCAATCGTCGCACAACGGCTTCCAGATCTTGGCTGTGATATACCTTCACACCATCCAGATGCTGACCCGACAAGCGTCCATCATCATCGATATAACCGCGCAGGATCATGCCTGGCTCGTGCGTGAGCGACACTGCCAGCTGCCGACCCGCTGCTCCTGCTCCATAAATCAGCACGTTGCTCGGCGATCCGTCGAAGCCGCGCCGGTTAAGGAGGTCAAACAGCGCATAGCGAGCGAAAAGACGACTGATCACTAGCAATGAAGCAAAGATCATCGGTTGCAGCACGCCGATGGTGCGCGGCACCCCTTGAATTGGAGCGATGAAAAACAAAGCCGACAGCACAAGCGACATTAGCAAAGTGGAAACCGCAATACCTAGCATTGTGCGCGACCCCACAAAGCGCAACACAGAGCGGTACAGCCCCCTCCTTGTGAAGATCAAAAGCCACGCGGCTAGGCTGATGACAATTACTGTGCCAACGGCAGGACTCGACAGGTCCCAAACTCCGAGCCTCAGCGAAAAAGATATCCATACCGAGATGATGCAAAGAGCCGCATCGACACTCATGAGCAAGGCGGTTTTTGTACTTCGACTGAGTTGCAAAAGCCAATGCATGGCGCGAATTATGTGAGCCTCAGTCGATTTCCAGAGATCAACCATCGAAACAATACTCCCGTATGCCGCGGCAATCGATCGACCCGGTCATGCCGTTTGATCCTTCGAGGTCACGGGTTAAAAATCCCACGCAAATGCGCCACCCCGCCGATGCGGCGCAAATACCACCAAACCGCTCTAACTCCAGCACGAAGTTTTCTCCAAGCAGCGCTTCGCGACCATGTGGGGCGTGGCCGGCGTAGGAGAGGGGCAGGCTTAAGCGCGCGCTCGAAAAACATTGACATTCTTTCTGCTCCTCGTGCGACTGATGCCCATAAACAGCGAGTGACATTAGCTTCTTCCCGGGAAGCCATGGAGCAAAGGCCTTAGGGCGACTGGCCTCATTAATGGCACCCCTCATCGCCACACCCATTTAAGTTGACCTCATAGTTGACGCATGAAAAATATAACCGGGAGCTACTTAGCTGTCATAGGGATTTCGAATGAGTGACGGCTGCGCCCTTTACGGCTTTATTGTTGCATTAAATGCGAGAATAATATTGGCAGAATTAAGTGATAGAATTTTGAGTAATTAACATGGTTGTTAAACTGGTTAATATTGATTGTCCAAATTGTGGTTCTGCAGATAATCGGCCGTGGGCATATGAGCGCGGCTTTTGCGCCGTCCGGTGCGATAATTGCCGACTTCTTTTTGTAAACCCTCGGCCTGCCCCTGAATTTATTCTGGAAGCGGTAAAAACCGGCGCACATAATGAAGAAATTGCCACTCTGGTGGTGACGGATCGACATATTCCTCGGCGTGTAGATTATTATGAAAAGATACTTCGGTCTTTGTTCAAAGATTTTTGGCGATCCGGTCGCGCAATTAGCTGGCTTGATGTTGGCGCCGGATATGGTGAAGTCGTCGAGGCTGTGGAAAGACTGGCTCCGGCAGGAAGTACGATCCAGGGGTTGGAGCCGATGGAGCCAAAGGCGAGCGCGGCGCGAGCTCGCGGCCTATCCATAGAAGAAGCATTCTTAACGCCGGACTATCCAAAGGTTGATGTGGTATCAACTGTGAATGTATTCTCGCATATTCCCGATTTCAACGAATTTCTGAGTTTAATTAGATCTATATTAAAGCCCGGTGGTGAAGTATTCATCGAGACGGGGAATTTGGCCGATCTAAGTGATCGCAAGGATTTTGGCGGCACGCTGGGTTTACCCGACCATCTAGTTTTTGCCGGCGAATCTCAAATGAAGCAATATCTTGATCGCGCGGGTTTTCAGACTGTTGAAATCGAGAGGCGAAGACACGATGGTTTGCTCTTTTTTACGAAAAGTGTGGCAAAGAAAATGATTCGGCGACCTACGCATGTCAAGCTGCCATATATGTCAGATTATCGAACCCTATTAATTCGTGCGAAGCTCTCTGGTAAGTAGGTCGAAATTTACAGATTTGTTTATTCTAAGAACATATTCAAAATAACTGCATACGCAAATGATGTGGGCTGAGATTTTTCACGACTATTATCAGTTTTCAAAAATTTCGATCAGGACATTCGTATTTATTGAGAGCGCATATGTACGCGCTAACCGGATGGCTTTAAATCGAAAGGCCCCGCAATCAGGGAAAATCGACAAGCAACCATATTGACGGCTGCATTGTTTTATGGCCGACGCTCGGCGCTTGCGGTCGCAACTTGGTGAAGGCTTGAGCAAATTGCAAAGCACCGCGCCTGCATCTCGCGATTGACGAAACGATCCTACAGGATGCGCGAGGAATTCATCACATGAAATTTTCTGCTGAGGTTCTCGACAAGCTACGGCATGCTGTAGGGTGTGCGCAGGTCCTTACTGCCGATTCAGACTTCGCCAGCTACGCCGGGGACGGCCGCGGCACGCTCGGCCGTCCAGGGTTGGTAGTGCGACCGGCTACTTCCTGCGAAGTGGTTGAAGTCTTGCGAATTGCTTTCGCGGCTGGCTTGAAGGTTGTTCCTCAGGGTGGGCGGACCGGGTTGGTAGCAGCCGGTATCGCTGATGAAAGCGGGGCGCAGTTGGTGCTGAGCCTCGACCGGCTCAAAAAGGCTCCCATCATCGATGCTGTCAATCGGACTGCGAAAGTGGCCGCAGGGATGCTCCTATCAGAACTTAATGAAGCTTCGGCTCCTTACGGGCTATTCTTCCCAATCGATTTGGGTGCTGACCCGTCGATCGGTGGAATGGTTGCCGCCAATACGGGGGGCGCGCGGTTCCTACGTTATGGCGATGTCCGACGCAACGTGATGGCCCTGGAATTGGTTACAGCGGAAAAGGAGCCGCACATATTGACGCTTGGCTCCCCCCTGTGGAAGGACAACAGCACCCTTGCAATCGAGCAGTTGGTGGTTGGCAGTTCGGGAGCATTGGGCGTGGTCACCAGCGCTACGCTTGCGCTCTGGCCCGTGCAGACGAACGCTGTCACCGCCTTGCTGGCGCTCCGAGAGCCCGAAAAGGCACTGGAAGTTCTGATCCGGCTCGAACAAAGCTTCGGGCCTCTCTTAACGGCGTTCGAAGGGATGTCGAGAAACGCGTTTGACGCAGCAATCCGACATGTCACGAGACTGAGGAACCCGTTTGCAGGACGAACTCCGTCATATTGTGTTCTAGTCGAGCTGTCAGGCGGAGAGTCGCTGGGAGCAGATTGGTTAGAAGAACAACTCGGCTTGGCGCTCATGCCGCAGTTGGAGAACGGCAGCATCCGCGATGCGATCATCGGTCGTAGCAATAACCTGTGGGCGATCCGCCATGCAATACCCGATGGCTTGCGGGCTACTGGAACAGTGGTCGCCTGCGACATCTCCCTAAAGCGCGGAGACGTAATGCGCTTTCGCAATGCGATGCGAAACCAATTGGCCACGGGGACACCTCAACTGGTGCTCCACGACTTTGGACATATCGGTGATGGAGGCCTGCATTTCAACTGTGTTTGGCCGCATGCGCTGGGACCTCTCGATCCGGCGGTGGGCCAAAGGGTCCGCGAAGAGATTTTCACAACCTGCGTCGAAGAATACGGCGGTACATTTAGCGCCGAACATGGGATCGGGCCGGCCAATAAAGAATGGTATTTCCGTTTTACCGATCCTCGGGTGCGCGATCTTTCCGGCAAATTGCAAAACCTTATGGCTCCGATCCCGATCGGTCGGACCAGCTTTGCAGGTTAAATAACAAGTTACTTCCCGGGAGCGATGGTCTCGCGCTTTTCCGAATGACGAGCAGATGTATCGGAAGCGATTTTAAACGCCAAGAAGCCCGGGCTCGGTGGTCTTGGTTTGAGTCAAGGTAGGCTCGACGCCGAATGGTTGTTAGCGTAATGAATGCGCCGGCATCGCGGCTGTGTGGCGCGCGAGGGGCCCCGTTGCCAAGCAGCTCGGCGTCTCCCCTCGGCCTCCCTCGGCCGTCTCTTCATGTGGACAAACTGCCAAATTTGCACCCTATGTACCGACCCACATGGTGGCGAATTAGCACTAGCACGATCTGCCAACCATCCGCCAGAAGCATCTTGGCAAGACAAGGCCGGGCTCATCGCCCTGCCTTGCATTGTCATTGCATACGAACCACAGTTTGCCTAAACGCGCCGCACACCCGTAATTAGCAGGAATTTAGATAGTGCAAGATTTGGCAGCGCGCTTCATCGACCGCGTTCAAGATCGCTCCTTAACCATTGGAATCTACGGGCTAGGATATGTCGGCGTTCCTCTGGCCTTGTCCTGTAGCGGTGCCGGGTTCAAAGTTATTGGGTTCGATGTCGACGCCGCGCGTTGCGCCGCGCTCAACGAGGGCAAAAGCCCCATCCGGCACCTTGCTGACGCATCCATCGAAACGATGAGCGAGGCCGGTTTTCACGCGACGACAAATTTTGAGCTGACGTCGCAATGCGACGCGCTCGTCATTTGCGTACCAACTCCGCTCAACCAGACCCGGGAACCGGATTTGAGCTACGTGAAAGCCACAATGGCATCGATCGAGCCTCATTTGCGAGCAGGGCAATTGCTAGCTCTTGAAAGCACGACCTGGCCCGGCACCACGGATGAAATTTTGCTACCTTATGTGGAGCGCGTCGGGCTGTCGGTAGGGGAGGATTTCTTTCTCGTATATTCGCCAGAGCGCGAAGACCCGGGGAATGCAGTTTTTCATACCCAGACGATACCGAAAGTACTCGGTGGTTTGACGCAAAGCTGCCTCCGCAGCGGCGTGGCTCTTTACGAAGCGATTGTTCAAACCGTCGTCCCGGTCAGTTCGACGCGCGCTGCAGAGATGGTTAAGCTACTCGAAAACATTCATCGGTCTGTGAATATAGGCTTAGTAAATGAGATTAAGATCATTTGCGACGCGATGGGTCTCGATGTATTCGAGATCATAGACGCAGCCGCTACTAAGCCATTTGGGTTCACTGCGTATTATCCTGGGCCGGGTATTGGCGGACATTGCATTCCAATCGACCCCTTTTATCTGACTTGGAAAGCGAGAGAATTTGGCGTCCATACCCGATTCATTGAACTAGCCGGTGAGATTAATGCCAGTATGCCGCAATATGTAGTGGACAAGACGGTTCGCGCGTTAAACGATCGCAATAAGTCAATGCGCGGCGCAAAGATCCTGGCTTGCGGGATTGCCTACAAGCGGGATGTCGATGACATGCGTGAAAGTCCTTCCGTATTTGTGATGGAATTGCTTCGCGAATGGGGGGCGGAGGTTCATTATAGCGATCCTAATGTTCTAGTTTTTCCAAAGATGCGTGAGCATAAATTCGATTTGGAATCGATCGCTTTGGATCCTCTGGCGGTTGCTGGGTATGATGCGGTAATTTTGCTGACGGATCACACCTCGTTCGACTACGAAATGTTGAAGCAAAATGCTCAGCTTATCATAGATACGAGAGGCAAATATCGCGAACGCTCGGCGAATAACGTTGTTCGCGCTTAGTTGAAGGATACATTCGCGCTTAGTCGAAGGATAAAGACGTGAAGAATTTTGCGCTGATCGGGGCTGCCGGATATATAGCCCCCCGGCATATGATCGCGATCCGTGAAACGGGCAATCGCCTAATTGCGGCATTGGATATCAATGATTCGGTCGGTATTTTGGACAGCCACTTTCCGGATGCGCGTTTCTTTACAGAGTTCGAGCGTTTCTCGGCTCATGTTGACGTCGAGCAAAGAGACGGCCAGGGAATAGATTACGTCGCCATTGCATCGCCGAACTATTTGCATGACGCACATATGCGCTTTGCCCTTCGCGCGGGGGCCGACGCGATCTGCGAGAAGCCGCTGGTGCTCGATTCGTGCCAGATCGATGATTTGAGCAAGGTCGAGGTGTCGACTGGGCGCAAGGTCAATACAATCCTGCAGCTGAGACTGCACCCGGCAATCATCGATCTGCGGCAGCGAGTGGCCGCTTCGCCCAAAGCCGAGAAGGCCGACGTCGATCTGACCTATGTGACCTCGCGCGGAAACTGGTACCTCAACAGTTGGAAGGGCGCCGAGCAGAAATCAGGCGGAATTGCCACCAACATCGGCGTCCATTTTTTCGACATGCTCTATTTTGTTTATGGTGTGCTCCAGCAGAATGTCGTCCATCTCAATACGCCCACAAAGGCGGCAGGCTACCTCGAATACGAGCATGCTCGCGTGCGCTGGTTTCTTTCTCTCGATGTCAACGATGTGCCTGCTGCCGAGCGGGAAGCGGGGAAGCGGACTTTCCGTGCCATCCAAGCCGATGGAGAGAGCATTGAGTTTTCCGACGGTTTCACGGATCTTCATACCCGCAGCTACGAGGAAATTCTAGCGGGCCGCGGATTCGGGCTCGACGAGAACAGGATCGCGATCGAAACGGTGGAGCATATTCGCAATGCGCCAGTGGTATCGCATGGCGAGGTGCATCCGTTTGTTGTCGAGGCTTCTCGGTGACCACGATCATTCACCCCAGCGCGATTGTCGATGAGGGGGCGCAGATCGGGGACCGGAGCCGAGTATGGCATTTCGTTCATGTCTGTTCTGGAGCGCGTATTGGCGAGGAGGTTTCGCTCGGGCAAAATGTTTTCGTGGGGAATCGGGTGGTGATTGGAGATCGCTGCAAGATTCAAAACAACGTTTCGGTCTATGATGATGTCACTCTTGAGGAAGGGGTGTTTTGTGGACCATCGATGGTATTCACCAATGTCCACAACCCTAGGGCGCTGATAGAACGCAAGGATGAGTTCCGCGAGACGCGGGTCCGCCGGGGTGCAACCCTCGGCGCCAATTGCACGGTAGTGTGCGGCGTCTCGATAGGCGAGTTCGCATTTGTCGCGGCTGGTGCTGTCGTGACGCGAGATATTCCCGATTTTGCGTTAATGGTCGGCGTACCCGCACGCCATATCGGTTGGATGAGCGCTTTTGGCGAACAACTCGACTTGCCTCTGACGGGAAGTTCGGAATGCGAATGCCCCCATACGGGTGACAGGTATGCGCTGACGAATGACATCTTGAGGCGGATTGAAATGACCCACTCGGACCCTTCGACGTGATATCTTTCATTGATCTGGCCGCCCAGCAGGCGCGACTGAAGCCGGAAATAGATGCGGCGATCGCCCGTGTCCTCGCTCACGGGCAATACATTCTGGGCCCAGAAGTCGGGGAGCTTGAAGAGCGCCTGGCTAGCTATACGGGCGCGAAGCACTGCATTACCTGCGCCAATGGGACGGATGCATTGCAGATTGCACTGATGGCATTGGGGGTCGGACCAGGCGACGAAGTGATTACTCCGGGCTTCAGTTACATTGCGACGGCTGAAGCTGCCGTGCTGTTAGGCGCCAAGGTCGTCTATGTCGATATCGACCCTATCTCGTTCAATATGGATCCTGCCGGACTGGCCGCGGCCATTACGCCGCGCACCAAGGCAATCATCCCGGTCTCGCTATACGGACAGACGGCGGACCTCGATGCAATCAATCTGATTGCCGCAGAAGGCGGAATTCCCGTGATCGAAGACGGCGCCCAGAGTTTTGGCGGCAGCGACGCCGGACGCAAATCCTGCAACCTATCGCTTATCGGCTGTACCAGTTTCTTTCCGTCGAAACCGCTGGGCTGCTACGGCGACGGCGGCGCGATATTTACCTCGGACGATGGGTTGGCAACAACGCTGCGCCAAATTGCTCGCCATGGGCAGGAGCGGCGCTATTTCCATGTCCGGGTGGGGGTCAACAGTCGGCTCGATACGTTACAAGCCGCGGTGCTGTTGCCGAAATTAGCAATTTTGGATGACGAGATCCAAGCGCGCCAACGCGTCGCTGCGCGTTATGACGAGGCGTTCGGCCCGGCGGGCATCGACACTCCCTCGATACCGGACCATCGGGTGACCGCATGGGCGCAGTACACCATCCGCGTGGCGGACCGGGAGCGCGTTGAATCACGACTCAAGGCAGCCGAGGTTCCATCGGTTGTCCACTACCCGCTTCCACTGAACCGGCAGCCGGCCGTGGCGGACCCCGGGGCGAGTCTTCCCCATGGCGACCGGGCGGCCGAACAAGTTTTAAGCCTGCCCATGCATCCCTATCTCGAAGCCGACTTGCAGGATCGGGTCATTAAGGCTGTCCAGCAAGCGGTTGGTGGCTGAGCGAAGGAGGATCGTGGCACCGTCTTCGCTTGTGCGGCCTCAGGAGAAGTTCGTTTGAAGATCGTACACATCTGTTTGGCGAATTATTTTGCCGACGATCAATTGTATCAGGAAAATCAACTTGTTCGCAGACACGTGGCTGGCGGGCACGAGGTTGTGGTGATCGCCTCTACCGAAACCTTCAATGCCAATGGGCGCGTCACCTATACCCAGCCGGACGACTATATGGGCGTCGAGGGCGCGCGTGTGATCCGCCTGCCCTATCGCCGATTCCTTCCCCATGCCGCGATGCGCAAACTCCGGTTGCATCCCGGTGTCGGACGCCTGCTCGACGAGATCGCACCAGACGTGATAATGTTCCACGGTATCGCTGGCTTCGAGATGCTGACCGTCTCTCGCTATGCTCGCAATCATCCCCATGTTGTGTTTCACATCGACAGCCACGCCGATGCCGTGAACAGCGCGCGAAGCTGGGTCTCGAGGGTGTTGTTACACGGGTTTTATTACCGGCCCATCTTGCGCCGCGCGATGCGGGCGTCGGGGCCGCTGCTGTGCGTATCGCTATCCGTCCTGGAGTTTGCGGCCGGAACCTACCGGGTTCCCCGCGAGCGCCTCGAGTTCTATCCCTTGGGGGGAACGGTCCCTGATCCCGACGAGTATTCGGCCCTTCGAATGCGAGCGCGGGCGAAATTGCGGCTAGGTGATGACGAGATTATGATCGTGCAGTCGGGGAAACAAGGTGGCGCCAAGCGATTGCCAGAGACATTGCGGGCCTTGGCGGCGGTTCCCGACAAGCGGCTAAAGCTCTTCATCGCCGGTGTGCTGCAAAGCGACATCGAGCAAGAGTGCCGCGATCTCATCGCCGCGGATTCCCGTGTGTCTTTCATGGGCTGGCAGGAGTCGGGCGACTTGCATGAATTGCTGTGTGCGGCCGATATCTACCTGCAGCCCGGAACCCAGTCCGCTACGATGCAGCATAGTTTGTGCTGCAGTTGCGCCGTCATTCTGCACGACGAGCCCGCGCATGTGCCTTACTTACGGGACAATGGTTGGCTCGTTCGAACCCAAGAAGATATTGAGCAAGCTTTGATTGCCGCCGGGTCCGAGAATCTACTATTGATGGGGATCCGGTCGAAGGAGCTTGCCATGGAGATGCTGGACTATCGCATGCTCGCGCACCGAGTTCTCGAACGGTGAGCTACGCAGATAGCTCGAGCGAGGCGCATTCAAGCCCCCCGCCCTCAGAAACCCAACCTGCTGACCAAGGAGGTGGAGCGCCCACAATCTTTCCGGCATTTGGTCGCGCCATCGCTGCTCTAACATATGCACTTCTCTACAACTTTGTATACGAAGTTTACCTATTTCCACAATTTGAGTACTTTGGTTTTCGTAATTACGAAGATAGTCTCTTCGTAATTAGTCTGGGAATAGGGGCAGTTGTTTTGGCTGCCATGGGACTGCCAGGAAAAATTAGAGTAGCCTCTGATTTCTGCTCATGGAGCATATTTATTTTGATATATGTTCCCGCCATAATCACTATCGCTAAATCTGGAACACTGAGGGATAACGGCGCAGAAATCCTGATTGCCTCACTATTAGCATCTCAGTTGCTATTGAGTACAATTCCGAGATTTTTTCGGATCCGAGAGATGGCACTCCCGTCATTGCGCGGCATCGCCAGCCCCTCTTTCCTTTCCACGGTTTGTCTCATTTTTTCAGCCGTATTGGTGGCGCGCTTTTATGGCATTATGAGCCTCGCTGGGTTCGATGATATTTACATCCAAAGAGAAAACGCTTCAATCGGCGAGGCGGGGTTCATTTTTGGCTATATCGTGCTTTGGCAAACTTATGCGCTCGCGCCATTATTGATTGCTGCAGCATTCTACAGTGGCAATAGGTTTTATTTAATTCCTCCGGTCATCAGCCTGGTAGTAATTTATTTGATTACGGCTGCAAAGATAACGATTTTTATCTATGCTATTATCTTTTTTGTATATGTCTTGAGCCGGCTCGGTGCCTTTCGAAGGCCCACCATGCTCATGTTGATCGCGGTTGGGCCGTTGGCAATAGGGGCGCTGTTATTTTTACTTTTGGGGTCTGTGTTGGAAGGTCCGCTAATGATCGGGACTAGCGTGATTATTATGCGTGGAATTGCAGTGCAAGGCATGTTGACTAATCTCTACGCCGAATTTTTTGTAAATAATCCCTATACATTTTTCTCGCATATCAATATTGTCTCTTACTTTGTCGATTACCCATACGAAGAGCCTTTAAGCGTCGAGCTGAGTTACTATCTAATTGGTAACGGAAATGCAGGTGCGAACTCTAGTTTTTGGTCTACTGATGGAATAGCTGCGGGTGGCAGCTTGGGTGTTGTAATAATCGGAATTGTGGTCGGGCTCATATTTGTCGTCATGAATTCTCTTATGAGGGGTGTTGATATCGTTTTCGCTTCTTTGTCTTTGATGCCCTTTGTGATGGCGTTGGCCAACGTATCGGTTTTTACTACGCTTTTAAGCGCTGGCGGTCTGATCGTGTTTCTTTTGGCCGCTCCACTTTTCGATCGACTCCGTGAACTGGCAAGCCAAACTAGACATCGCCGTTTGGGTCCATGACAACGCGGTCCCATCAGATTGACGGAGTGTCGGTTGCTAAGCCGAGCGTTCGTGGCAACGGTCCGGCGGATGTACACAAGACGCTGGTTGAAGGAAATTTATCGTCGCTCCGGTTGGTTCCGGTCCGCTGCTGCGATCCGGGGCGAGAGCACGCCGGGCGCTAGAAGGGTGATCCGTCGAGATCTGCTTGTGGCATTGGGGGGAATTGGTGGCGGCCACCTGTTGCTCTTGATTGCTATGCCGTTTCTGGCACGAGCGTTTGGTCCGTCTTCCTTCGGAACCTTCGCCGTGGTCGTTTCGATCGCCGGGATAATCGCCACTGTCGCTGCGCTTCGTTTCGATCTCGCGGTCGTGAGCGCAGCCGATGAAGATGTGAACGCGCTGACCCGTTCCAGCTTTCTGCTGCCCATTTTTGTGGTTCCGCTGGCGCTGACTGTGTTGGCATTCGGATTGGCGCTGCCTTGGGGCAGTGCCATGCCCTTCGACCTAAACGAACTCCTGCTGATTGGACCGATTGCGCTGTTTCAAGGTCTGGCCTTAGTCGGAATGGCCCTTGGCACCAGGCTGGGGGCGTTTCCTACTGTCGCCGCAATGAAGATCCTACAGCCGACGGCGTTCGCCCTGACTGCGCTGCTCGTGATCAAAGAACTTTCGCTCGCGATGGCTGTCGGATGGGCGGTTGCTTGCCTTGTCGCTATCCGATTGGTCTGGAGGGTCCCCTTCCTACGAGGATGGCGGAGCAGTTGGCGTATCACCAAACGGCTGTGGCGGTTCCCCGCTATATCGATGCCGATGGCATTGCTCGATGCTCTGGCATTGGCGCTGCCATTGTTGGTGATTGCATCGAGTTATGGCGACGAAGCGGCGGGTAACTATTCCCAGGTCCAGCGCCTGTTGGGAGCTCCATTGGCGCTGGTGGCGATGGCAGGCAGCCAGGTTTTCATGAAATACGCCGGGGATCATTTCCGCGCCGCCGAGCCGGTTACGCCGTTGATACGGCGCTTCGCCTTCGCTATGGGCGGGTTGGCTTCGGGGGTGCTGATTGCCGTCATATTGATTGGCGATCCTCTGCTCCAGTTGCTGATCGGAAATGAGTGGCGGACCGACACTGGCTTTCTATTATTGGCGCTGTTGCCTGTGATTTTCCGTGTAATTGCCAGCCCGGTCTCCTCCGTCTTGATCTTGACCCACCGCCTTCCCTTATTGGGGGCTTGGCAATCCAGTTATTTCGTTACCACCGCAGCGACGCTTTTCTTGGCGTCGCGCTGGCTCGATTTCGAGGGTTTGCTAATGGCTTTGGTTGTCAATGAGCTCGTCTTGTACGGTATTTACTTGGCGCTGTCGGTGCGCGCGGCGAGGCATCCGGTCGGACCGGTCACGCCAACTCTCTGATCAGAATCTTTGGAGTTTTTATGTGCGGAATTGTCGGCGCTTATTGGAAGGATCGGCCGCGGGCTGCCGAACGCTTGCTGGGCGATGCGCTGGAGTGCCTCAGGCTGCGGGGACCCAATGACCGTGGATCCGTGATTGAATCCATTGGCAACGGCGCACTCGCTCTAGGCCACACCCGTCTCTCCATCATCGACTTGACGTCGGCGGGGCGCCAACCGATGCGGAGTGCTGACGGACGATTTTCAATCATATTCAATGGTGAAATCTACAATTACCGCGAACTGCGGGCTGAGCTCGAGGCCGGGGGCGAGCGGTTCGTTTCCTCATCTGATACGGAGGTGTTGCTCCGTGCCTGGATGATCTGGGGGGAAGCTTGCTTGCCTCGCCTTGACGGTATGTTTGCGTTCGCCGTCCACGACCGACAAAACAATCGATTAACCTGCTGCCGCGACGCCTTCGGCATCAAACCGTTCTTTTATGTGATCAAGCCTGATGCATTCCTGTTCGGCTCGACGCATGCCGCAATGGTCGCCTTGCGCGGGACCCCGCCCCAAGTCAATTGGCAGCGTTGCTACGATTATCTGGTTCATGGGGATTACGACAGCAACGACGAGACTTTCGTGGCCGAGGTGCGCCATCTGCTTCCGGCACAATTGATAGAATTCGATATCGAAAGCTGCGCCATCATACGGGTTGCAAAGTGGTGGCAGCCTTCGCTTGCTCGACAAAGCGAAGTGTCCTTCGAGTCCGCGGCGGAGGCTGTGCGCGAATCCTTTCTTGGCTCGATTAGACACCAATTACGCAGCGACGTACCCATCGGTGCTGCGCTGTCGGGTGGCATCGATTCTTCCGCAGTGGTTTGTGCCATGCGGCTCGTCGAGCCGGATGCGGATATTAACACCTTCAGCTACATCGCCTCCGGGACGCCGCTGAACGAGGAGAAATGGGTCGACCTCGTCAATGCGCATGTCGGCGCAAGGGTGCATAAGGTTGAAACGAATGAACAGGACTTGCTTCGCGATCTCGACGATATGTTGATTGCGCAGGGAGAGCCTTTCGGCAGCACCAGTATTTACGCGCAATACTGTGTCTTTCGCCTCGCGCGGGAGCGCGGCGTCACCGTAACTCTCGACGGGCAGGGAGCTGATGAGTTGCTTGCCGGATATACGGGATATCCGGGGTCGCGCCTCCTAAGCCTTATCGAGACCTCCGGGCTGACCGCCGCGCATCGCTTCGCAAGGGGCTGGTCGGACTGGCCATCGCGAAGCTATCCTATGGCAATGCTGGAGTTAGGACGGGTTGTCCTTCCCAATGGAATATACGCCGAAGCACGTAAGCTGTTTGGGCGCGATTTTCAGCCCGACTGGCTGGATGTCGGAGCGTTCCAGGCGCGCGGGATACAATTTGAGGAAGAACGTCTTGTTCGAAGTGCGGACAACCGTGGACGCCGCGTTGTCGAGCACTTGGCGCATTCGCTGCAAGAGCGTGGACTTCCTGCCCTATTGCGACACGCAGATCGAAGCTCGATGCGCTTCTCGGTGGAAAGCCGGGTACCGTTCCTCACCAACGAAATGGCGGATTTGCTGCTTGGCCTGCCCGAAGAGTATCTTATTTCGCCGACCGGCGAGACCAAATCGGTGTTTCGAGCCGCGATGCGCGGGATCGTGCCCGACGCGATCCTAGATCGGCGCGATAAAGTAGGATTTGCCACCCCCGAGCAGCAATGGCTTACCGCACTCGCACCCCAACTGCGAGAAATTCTACATCGCGACGTCGCTGAAGTGCCATTCTTGAAGGGCAAGCACCTGATCGCGGCGTTCGATTCAATCATCGAAGGACGCAAACCGTTCTCATGGCAGCTATGGCGATGGTTTAACTTTGCGCGCTGGTACACGATGACAGGTGTTCAGCCCTAACGACACGTTGCGCAAATGCGATACGCGCTCCGACAATTAACCGGCTCGGTCTGGGGAACGCTGCCTGCTCGGTCGACAGAAGGTCGCATTATATAAACTCAAAAATTCCTCCCGATCATCACCCAAGATCGTTGGTTCGAATGCCATCCCAACTGTTCGACAGTTTGGCGGAACCAAGGATCAGACTCACAACCCGTTCGGACGTGTTGTCGATCGTATAGTCCTGAGGAATGGGATGGACCGCGCCAGAGGCCACGCGCTCTGCAAACATCCGGGTCACGACATCAATGCCGCGGAGCATGTTGTCGTGATCTAGCCCGGTGATGAGAATGCAGCCGACATCGAGCCCTTCTGGCCGTTCGATCGCGTCACGTGGCGTGACGGCCGCGAACCCGAGCATCGAGGCCTCTTCGGCAATCGTGCCACTGTCGGAAATCGCGCAGAATGATTCCATCTGCAGATGATTATAGTCGTGAAATCCGAACGGTTGCATGTACTGAACGCGCTCGTCGAGCGAGGCGGCGAGTTCATCCATCCGCTTGCGGGTTCGTGGGTGAGTGGAGACGATAACGGGGAAATCGTAACATTCGGCCAAGGCATTCAACGTTGCGATGAGCGAACCGAGGCGCTCGCTGCTGTCGACGTTCTCTTCACGATGCAGTGAGACGATAAAATAGCGCTTTGGGTCGAGCTTCAGCCGAGTCAGCACGTCCGAGGCCTCGATCTGCGGGCGGTAAAAATCCAGGACTTCGCGCATAGGCGATCCGGTTAGATAGATCCGGCGATGTTGGATCCCTTCGGCCAGCAGGTGCCGCCGAGCATGTTCCGTATAGACCAGGTTGAAGTCGGAAATGTGGTCGACCAGCTTGCGATTCGTCTCTTCCGGCACATTGCGGTCGAAGGACCGGTTGCCCGCCTCCATGTGGTAGACGGGCACTTTCATCCGCCGCGCGATAATGGCTGCGATCGCCGAATTGGTATCGCCAAGTACTAGCACAGCATCGGGCGCTTCTTCGCGGATAGCCCGTTCGCTCTGACTCAGAATCTTGCCAAGCGTTTCCCCCAAGGTGCCGCCGCCTGCACCCAGAAAATGGTCGGGGCGCCGCACTCCGAGGTCCTCAAAAAAAACCTCATTGAGCTCATAATCCCAATTCTGCCCCGTATGAACGATGACATGGTCGCAGTAATTATCGAGCCGAGCCATCACTCTCGAGAGGCGGATGATCTCTGGCCGTGTGCCCAGAATCGTCATAACCTTCAGCTTATGCATTAGCGGCCTTCCAGAACAGGATCGGCATAGGTGTCTGGGGCGGTCGGGTCGAACACTTCATTGGTCCAAAACAGGGTCAGCAAGGGTCGGTCGCCGATGTTCTCGATGCTATGCGTATGCAAGGTCGGCATGTCGACGGCCGCCGGCTGATCGCCGTTCACGCGAAACGTCCACACTTCGTCTCCGAGTACCCGGCGAATGTGGATCAGCGCCTTACCTTCTACCACCAGAAAGCGCTCTATCTTGCGGAGGTGGAAATGATTGCCGCGCGTGACACCGGGGTAGGTCCAACTCAGGAAGGTTTGTCCTCCCCCGCCGCTGGAACGCGATGCTTCGAAAAGACTGCCCCGTAAATCCGTATTCAATATGAGGGGTATGGGCGAACGATCGGTGTAACGGGCCGAGCGATAGGCGTTGAACAATGCGACGTCGAACGGGTCGCTCAGATCAGGAAACAGGTTGGAAGAATAGGCTGAATGGAATGCGGAAATGCGTTCAAATAAGCTGCCAACCGACATTGGCAGGCCCTCAGGATAGATTTTCCCAGTTTCCCGCCGTTCGACCGCAGCGATCGCGATCTCGGCCGCCGCGCCTGCGTGCAGCAGTTCGACCCGGCCTTCCGGGTTCATCTCAGGCGTCTGGCCCGTGATGACCCGATCGATGAAGGTAGCGGTAACATTGTTGTAGTCGGGCTTGGCTCCTTCGCCGAATATGTGGGGCAGAACCAGGTCGGTATACGCTGCCCCTGACTGCGCCAAGATGTCGCCGGCGACCCGCTTCGATCGTCCATAAACGCTCTCGTCGGCGGCATGGGTCGAATTAGCATAAATGATGTGCGGCGTCACCCCGGCCGTTTGGCAACCCGCGACGAGCGCTTGAGCAAGCGCGGGATTGGCAGCCTCGACTTCCTCCGGCGTGCCGCGGTTGACCCCCGCAAAATGGATCACGGCATCGACACCGGCCAGCGCCGAAGCCAGAGATTGAGGATCGGAAAAGACCGTGCGGTCGATCGCCACAATATCAAAAGGCTCGAGTAAGTTTTCGAACTGGGCGGCGCAATTTCGAGCATGAAGGCGTGCCGCAGTGTGCCATCCCAACAGCCCGGACGCGCCGGTGATTGCGATTTTCATCGCGAGCCAGCCTTCCAAGCCGTCACGGCATCGCTCACTTCCACGAGCGACATCAGTAGGTCTTTCACTTCCGGCACCGTCAATTGCTTGGTATTGTGTGAATGATAATCCTCGCGCCGCACGGTATCGCGATCACCCTCGCTGAAATAGGCCTGATAATTGAGATCGCGCGAATCCATGTGGATGCGGTAGTAATCGCCCATGTCGTCGCTGCTCACCAGTTCTTGAGCGCTCGCGAGCGTCTCGTATAGTTTCTCGGCATGGCGCCACCCGATCACCTCGACCGGGTGTTCGGGGGCCTCAAACAGTTCCTTGAGCGCGGTGACGAGGTCTTCAATTGTCGATGCGGGCGCCTTGCGGATGAACAGATCGCCCTGCCGGGCATTGTCGAACGCATGATGCACAAGCGCGACGGAATCCCGTAGCGGCATGAGGAAGCGCGTCATCTTGGGTTCCGTAACCGTGATCGGCCGGCCGTTACGGATCTGGTTGATGAACAAAGGTATTGCCGATCCCCGCGAGCACATGACATTTCCGTATCGGACCATAGAGATGATCGTATCGGCATCAGGCCCCAGCGAACGGGCGATGGATTGGGCGACTTTTTCCATCATTGCCTTGGACATACCCATCGCATTGACAGGAAAAACAGCCTTGTCGGTAGAAAGGCAAACAACGCTGCGCACCCCGGCTGCCACTGCCGAGCGCAACACGTTCTCCGATCCGATGATATTGGTACGAACCGCTTCCATCGGAAAGAATTCGCATGAAGGGACCTGTTTCAAGGCGGCGGCGTGAAATATGCTGTCTACCCCATCTGCGGCACGATCGACGCTTTCCCGGTCACGGATGTCACCAATATAGAACCGCACTCGCGGATCGCGTAACTGGTTGCGCAAAGTGTCCTGTTTTTCTTCGTCGCGGCTCAAGATGCGGACCTCGCCTGCGCCCGACTGGAGCAGATTGTGCACCATCGTCTTGCCGAACGATCCGGTCCCGCCGGTGATCAGAACTCTGCCCGTCGTCATGGTTTTAAGAATTCCCAAATTGCGATGCGTGGTTGTCAAGAACACCCGTGATTTTCACTGGCCTAAAGCCGAGTTAGCTGCGACCACTCCGGGCGGGCAACGCGAAAATTGCCTCGAAGTGTGCTTTTGCGCGGGCGTTACCCGCCCGCCAAACATGGGTCAACAACCGCTCCAACGATAAGGCTACGCAAGGCCTGGAGCTTAGAATCCCCCCCCCCCCCCGCAAAAATCGCCGGCGCGAACTTGCCCGTTGGTGGAGAACTCTGTCGGCTTTGAGAGCCGTGAATGCGGCGCTTGGCTTGGCATTTGCGAAGCAGCCCCGCTATGGGGGCGCTAGGTAATCGACCGTGGGCGCCGAGAAAATCCCGTTGTTTTTTAAGTTACCCATCTGCCCTCTGCACCGTCGTGGGTGGCGGGTGGGCCTGCGCGCATAGCGCTAAAGGAGAATCAAGCGTGAAACCATCTCCTGAGACTCCCGCCGACATCGTCTACCTGAGCCAGCTTTACACGCCCGAGCCTACTTTCAAGGGAAGCCGTTTCGCTCACGGCCTCGCCGATGCTGGCTATGATATCGAAGTTGTCACGGGATTCCCCAACTATCCGGGCGGAAAGGTTTACGAAGGCTACAAGATTCGGCTAATTTGCCGCAGCATCGAGGACGGGCTGAGAGTTGTTCGCCTGGCAACCTATCCGTCGCATGATCGTAGTGCGGTAAGGCGAATCCTCTCCTATCTTAGCTTCACGATCACTTCCTTCGGCTATTTGCTCTTCCGTCGCCGACCGCAGTTAATCTACGTTTACTACCCTTCCCTGACTGCGGGGCTTGCTGCGATCGCGGTCAAGTGGCTGAGGCGCATACCAGTGGTGGTGGATATCCAAGACATGTGGCCGGATTCGCTGGGCGCTGCCGGGATGATGCAGAACGGCAGGCTGATCGGGGTAGTCGAATGGTTCTGCCAGCTGCTCTATCGCCACGTCGATCACATCGTCGTGCTGTCGCCCGGCTTCCGCGATACGCTGGTCGAGCGCGGCGTGCCAGCGGAGAAAATTACCGTCATCTACAATTGGGCGGACGAAATTGAACCGCTGGGCGGCGGTGCCGCGGCTTTGTCCGCTAGCTCGCCGTTCGCTCCCGAGCACAGGTTTACTCTACTCTTTGCCGGCAACATGGGCGCGATGCAGCGGCTCGACTCCGTTCTCGAAGCAGCGAAAGCCCTGGCGGCGGAGCGCCCCGATATCGGCATCTACCTCATGGGGGGCGGGGTCGACGTTGAGCGCCTCAAGGCCCGCGTCGCCGACGAGGGGATCGACAATGTGCGGTTTCTGCCGCGAGTGCCGCTCCAAGAAGTCCAAGACATCCTTCGCCAAGCGGGCGCGCTGCTGGTTCATCTCGCGCGCGACCCACTGTTCGCGATCACCGTACCGTCGAAGACCCAAGCCTATCTTTATGCTGGACGCCCTATCTTGATGGCCGTCGAGGGGAACGCCGCCGACTTGGTGGCGCAAGCCCGCGCCGGAATTGCCGTAGAACCCGAGAACCCGCAGGCATTAGCTGAGGCGATCCGCGCTCTTGCCGATCGGGGCGTTGCCGGGCGAGCCGAGATGGGCGAACGCGCCCGCGAATTCTACGACCGCCGGTTGACCTTTCGCCATGGCGTCGACGCCACGGTCGGCATAATCGAACGGTTTCGCCGTCGAACGCGTGGCGAGGGGGAAAGCAGCACCTAGTCAAGCATTGCGACAGCGATTAAGCGGCGTCTGCGCCCGTGGGGGTTGCGTGCTGCCATCCTGGGGGAACAATGCCCGTACCGTTTTTTAGGCCATCGATCGGCGAAGACGAAATCGCCTCGGTCGTAGAGTGTTTAAAGTCCGGCTGGCTTACGACCGGTCCAAAGACCCGCGAGTTCGAGGAACAGTTCGCCGAAGCGATTGGCGGCGGGGTCCATGCGCTCGCCGTCAACAGCGCGACCGCTGCACTGCACCTTGGGATCGATGCGCTCGGCATCGGACCGGGTGACGAGGTAATCGTGCCGACCCTGACGTTCACCGCAACGGCTGAGGTTGTGCGCTATGTCGGAGCTACCCCGGTGTTCGTAGATTGCGATCCGGAAACGCTGTGCATCGACCCGAAAGCGGTGGAAGCTGCAATCAGCGGAAAAACGCGCTTGATCATGCCGGTCCATTTCGCGGGACGCATGTGCGACATGACAGTACTGCGGGAAATCGCGGACCGGAATGGGCTCAAGATCCTCGACGACGCGGCGCATGCGCTGCCAGCAAGCCATCGCGGCCAGTCGGTCGGAATGACCGGCTCCGACGCGACTGCATTCAGCTTCTATGCCAACAAAACCATGACGACCGGCGAAGGCGGAATGCTGGTGACCCGTGATGCCGAACTCGCTGACCGGGCTCGCATCATGCGCCTGCACGGCATTGATCGCGACGTCTTCAACCGGTTCACAGATCCCCGAGCGAGTTGGATGTATGACGTGGTCGCCCCTGGATACAAGTACAACCTAACCGACATTGCATCGGCGATTGGTAGCGTTCAACTGGCCCGCCACCGGGATTTTGCGGAACGGCGGACTGCGCTGGCAGCGCGCTACGACACCGCTTTGGCCGAACTGCCGCTGACGTTGCCGCCGCACCCGGCGCCGGGCGACACCCATAGCTGGCACCTATACATCGTCCAAGTCGCATCCAGCTCGAAGGTCGATCGCGACGAGCTGATCGCGGCCCTCCGCGAGCGCGGGATCGGCACTTCTGTTCATTACCGCCCCCTTCATCAAATGCAGTTCTGGTCGTCCTATTGCGCGGGCCGCAGCTTTCCGGCGGCAGACGCTTATTTCGATCGGTGCGTGTCATTGCCCCTGTTCATGGCGATGACCGACGATGAACAGAACGAAGTGATCGATGCGGTTCGCAGCGTCATGCGCGATGGCTAAGCGGCTGTTCGACATCGTGCTTTCGGGCATGGCGCTGATTCTCTCGGCACCTCTTTGGCTTTTCGCTGCGATTGCGATCGCGATTTCGTCTCCGGGCCCCATCTTCTACCATGCGAGCCGGATCGGGCGAGGTGGCGAACCGTTTCGAATGGCCAAGTTCCGGACCATGACCGTGGGAACCGCGGGGCAAAGCGAGATCACGGCGCCGGGGGACAGCCGCGTTTTCCCGCTTGGTCGGGTAATCCGCCTGTTGAAGATCGACGAACTCCCCCAATTGCTGAACATTTTGCGCGGCGAGATGTCGATCGTCGGACCTCGCCCCGAATCCGACGTAATCGTGGCCACGCATTACACCGACTGGATGCGCGAAACGCTGGGAGTCGCTCCCGGCTTGACCAGCGTCGGCGCTCTATTCGGCTACAGCTATGGAGACGAATTGATCGACCCGCTGCGCCCGGAGGAGTCCTATGTCGAGCGGATGTTGCCCGCCAAGCTGGCGCTCGAGCGCGCCTATCTCGAGCGTGCAAATTTCTTCAGCGATATCGCCTACATCTTGCGCACAGCAGCCGCCATTTTGATCGTGCCATTCGGATTGAAATTCGATCCGACCAGAACGGATCAGCGGACGGCTTTAAGGTGGGTGGAACCTGAGGTCTTTCCCTTGGCCATGCGCAATCATCTCACGGCGATCAGTCGGCGCTGACGACTACCCGTCGCTCGAGAGATCGAGCGCCATCACTTGCAGGACCCGCGCGCCACGTAGTTCGATTCCTCGCTTTTCAAAGCCATGCCGAAGATAGAAATTCACCACCGGGGCATTGTCGTCGCGGTCGGTGGTCAGCGTGACTTCGCTCGCGCCAAGGCCCCGGCTTCGGTCGCAAAATGCCTGCAACAGCTGCGATCCGATGCCGGTCCCCAAACGACTTGTAGCGATTGAAGAGAGCTCGACAATGCTTGCGGCGCCTTTGCCGGTGGCAGCTACGCGACCCGTGTTGCGCACGATTTCGACGAACAGCGAGGGGCGGCGCAGGAGTGCTAGCGCGATGATTGGCAACAACCGCAACCGCCGAGAGCGGAAGTGGTCGTAGAACGCCTCGGGATCTTGAAAGCCGACGGCAAAACCGTCGAGCTCATCGTTCTCGGCGATATTCACTAGGAATATCGCCGGACCATATTCGAGGATCGCATCGTAATAGGCCCGAAGAAATCGGGGCCCCATGCGATCCAGGAAGAAACCTTTGAAAGCGATCTGGTGAACCCGAACGACGTCCGGCAAGTCGCCTGCCACGGCGTCGCGGACTCGAGATGAAGAGACGGTGCGTTTTTTCTCTGCCATCAAAGAATTTCCTTAATCGCTCGAAACGCCATCACTCCACGGTCACCGATTTGGGGAGATGGCGCGGTTGGTCGACCTCGATACCCTTGATCCAGGCAACATGATAGGCGAGCAATTGCACCGGGATCGCATAGACAAGCGGCGCGATCAGCGGGTGGACGCTGGCCATCTTGATGGTCGCGATGCAGCCTTCGCCCGCCTGCGCCAGACCATCCGCGTCCGAGATCAGCACCACCTGCCCACCGCGCGCGCGAACCTCTTCGATGTTGGAGACGGTCTTCTCGAACAGCGGGCCCGAGGGCGCCAGCACCACCAGCGGGACCTGGTCGTCGATCAGCGCGAGCGGGCCGTGCTTCATCTCGCCTGCGGCATAGCTCTCGGCATGAATGTAGCTGATTTCCTTGAGCTTGAGCGCGCCTTCGAGCGCCAGCGGAAAGTCCGGCCTGCGGCCGAGGAACAGCACATCGAGCGCCGGGGCGATAGCGCGGCGTTGTGCGTGGCGGGCGCTTCGAGCAGATGCGCGGCCACGTCGCCCTCCTGTTCGCGGTCCATCAGCCCTTTCCTGACCGACATATGCGCCGCCAGCGCGGCGAGCACCGCAAGCTGGCAGGTTGAGGCCTTGGTCGAGGCGACCCCGATCTGGGGATTAGCATGGGTCGGGAGCAGCAGATCAGCCTCGCGCGCCATACTGCTGGTGGCGACGTTGACCACTACCGCGATGGTCTGGCCATTGGCCTTGCAATGGCGCAGCGCGGCAAGCGTGTCGACGGTCTCGCCGCTCTGGCTGATAAGCAGCGCCAGCCCGCCCTCCTTACGAACCGGGTCGCGGTACCGGAACTCGCTGGCGACATCGATATCGACGGGCACTTGCGCGAATTGCTCGAACCAGTATTTTGCGACCATCCTCGCGTAATAGGAGGTGCCGCAGGCGACGATGGTCACCCAGCGAATGCTGGAGAGGTCGAAGTCGAACTGCGGCAGCGCGATCGAATTGTCCGCCTGGCGCAGATAGGAGCCCAGCGTCTGCGCGACCACGGTGGTCGGCTGCTCGAAGATCTCCTTTGGCATGAGGTGGCGGTGATTGCCCTTCTCGACCGAGGCCGCCGAGGCGCCCGAGGTGGTCACCTCGCGCTCGACCGGCGCGATTTCGGCGTCATAGATGGCCACGCTCTCGCGCTGCAGCACGACCCAGTCGCCTTCCTCGAGATAGGCGATCTGCTGGGTCAGCGGCGCCAGCGCCAGCGCGTCGGAGCCGAGGTACATCTCGTCCTCACCATAGCCCAGCACCAGCGGCGAGCCGCGCCGCGCGCCGATCAGCATTTCGGGATGGCTGCGGAAAGCGATCGCCAGCGCGAAGGCGCCGCGCAATTCTTCGCGCAGTACCTTGAAATTGTCGATGATCCCGTCGTGGACCAGCGCATGCTCGGTAGTATGGGGGGTGGGCATTGTCCTCGGTCGGGGCGCCGCGGGTGGCCCAGCTCTAGAAAACGGGGTGGGGTTGGGGCTATGCTGATTTTTATCTGTTCGGATTTCATAAGCGATCGAGAGGTTGCGCCCATGCCGATGGGCGACGCTTTGTAAGCGTATGCCGCCATTGCGTGCGCCCGAGGAAGCGGCTTCGCGACGGACGTTGGATCATATCGAAGCCCGAGGAGCTGACTAGAGCCTCGAATTCAAACTGAGACACTATCCGAAACTGGCATTTGTTGGCGTCAAAGCGGGACACTGATACGACCAAGGTTCCTGCTCATCGTCCCCTGACTAAGGGTAAAGCGGACAACCCGCAAGGGCGAGGCAGAGAGCCGAAACATTTGGCCGAACCAACTGGTCGAGCATATCGATACAACTGATCGCTTACCAATCCCCTGTTAACCCTCCGTCCAGGGACGCGGCCCGCTGCCCAATGGACGTTAACGACCCATTACCGGCAGCTCCCGTTTGGGATTACAACGTGCAGGACTACCACTATAATACCCCTGATTTGCGAAACCATCGGGTTGAAGAGAGAAGCAGGGCCGACGAACTCGACCTAGGCGAGGCGCTCATTCCCTAACCCACGAATTACCGGAATTTCTCCAAATGGGCTGTACGAGACGTGACCTTTTGGCCTCCGGGGGGAGCGCAGCGCTTCTTGTACTCACCCAAACAGGCACTACCGCAACTGAAAGAAGCCCGGAGAAACCTCTCGGTCGGGTGGTATACGCTTCACAATGGAATCTGGCAGCCGACGCGTTGACCGACGACACTGCTATTGTGCAGGCGGTTATCGACGCGCATGCTGGCATGGACATAGTGTTTGACGGTACGATGGCGATTACGAGCACGGTCACTGTTTCACACGACAAGACGAGGCTGATTTTTCGCAACGGAGCGGGATTTACTTATTCGACCCCCACCATGATAGGTTTGAAAATCAGCGGCGATGATGTTACGCTTGAAGGTCTAAATTTCACTGCTCCGGCGACATTTGACGGGATAAATGCAACGCCGAATTACGGCGTGATCTGGGTCACGGGTAACAACTGCAAAGTGCTCGGGGGTAAAATTTCGAACGTACCTAAGGTCGGGATAATGTTCTCCGAGTGCGAGGGTGCATTAGTGTCGCAGATGATGATCGAAGGCAATTTCCCGGCTACGAAATTTACGGGGACAGAAGTCTCGCACGCGGCCATCATAATTGACGCCGCAGCGAGGGGCCGCCAAGGCAATTTTATCATCGAGTCGAACGACATCGCCGAATGTGTGCAAGGCATTCTGATCGCTAATTATGGAGAATCGTCCCGGTCGCAGGGCATCATCATCACAGGCAATAATTTTTATCGCTGCTGGAACCATGGCGTTTATGGGGCGGGCATAAACTATGCCAACTCCGTCACCAGTAATGTTTTCATCAACTGCCAAGTGCCGATCGCCCTATCAGGTGGTTACCATGTCGTCAGTGGCAATTCGATTACAACAGGGGGGAGCACGGGCACATTTACCGATGAGGTAGGCATCAGCTTACGCGATCCGGTACATTGCATCGTCGCAAACAACATCGTGCAGGGAGAGACGGGCACGGATCAGGCGGTCATCAATCTAATGACTTCGCTCGGTTCGGTCGTGCGCGGCAATATCGTATCAGGCAATACGATGGAGATCACCGGGATGGGATCGGCTAACCTCATTCGCCTGGGCGGATTGAACTGCACCGACCTTACCGATAACCAAGTGCTCGGCAACACGTGCGTTGGCGTGGGAATAAATCAGAGTGGCCTTATCCAGCTTGCAGGCGGGGCGAGTTGCACTGCGCATGGCACAATTATTTCTTCGAATTCTGCGGTGGCCAAAAGCGCTTCCCATGGCATTCAACTCGTCAATCTACATGGTGCAAGTGTAGTTCAAAATCAGACGCGTCTTGAACATGATTCCGCAAGTGAGGTCCAACTTGCCGGAATTGCCTTGAGCAACTGCTCAGCCTGCGAGGTCAATGGTAATTCCATCTCTGCGCTTGCAGCTTGGGGAAAAAGTGTTGTGCTGGTCGGTGTGTGGGAAGCCGGAAGTTCGTCGGGCAACCGGGCCTCGAATAATACATTTCGCGCTGAGGTCCCAAAACTCACGGCCGCCATTCATTATATGACAGTCAATGGTTCAGGGATCCTCGTCGATGACGTTGGTTCCGGTGCCCCAGAATTTAACGCGGGCGTTGGATCCAGCTGGCGCAGGACCGACGGCGCAGCAAATACGACCATCTACATCAAGGAATCTGGTGCTGGTGCTACTGGGTGGGTGGGCAAGTAACCAAACTGCGGTTGTCGTAGTGTCGAGCCTCGCTCGATCATGCTCTCGGCCATGCTCAAGTTTAGGTTTTCGGAAGTGAGGCAACAGTCATGTCTCTGCGCGACATCCTGCGGTTTGGACCCGCGTCAGAGCCAGCGGCAACAAGCCCAGTTAACAGAACCGGACACGGAAAAAACTTCACGTAGAATATTCAAAGGGGTCGCGAGGCGCCGAGCCAACGTGACATTGACCTTCCCACATAGCGGACTACCAGGGTTTTTACGCAATTAGAAAACGACGGTTTTCTGCGGTGTTCAGCTTGTGGGTAAAGCGGCTCAGAATCCCGCTACCCGCTCCATCATTCCTCCCTGCCGCCTTCTTCGCGTAGCTCAGCCATGATGCGTTGGGCGTTGCTTTCTGCCTGATGCTCCAGTTCGGCGTAGCGGGTGATGTAGACGCGCGCGAAACCGTCGACGCCCAGTTCCTGGTATTGCATCACGTGGGTCAGTTCGTGGGCCCACAGGCGCAGGTCTGCAGTGGTGCGTGCGGAAGTGAACACGATTACGTCGTCGAGGACCACTGCGCCTTCGCGCATGTACCAGCGGGTCAGTGCGGTTCCCAGGTCCGGCCTGCCGCTGGCGGCCTGCCAGCGAATTTCCTCGAACGCGATCGACGGGAAGTGCGGCTTAAGAGCATCTGCTATCGCCGGAGGGACGGGATGGGTCCCCGCACTGCGGGCGCGGTCGCGTGACAGGCGGATTGTCTGGGCGAGGGCGGGGCCACCGACCTGCCGCACCGCCTGGCCAGTCGCCAGCCCCAGATTTATGTCGGAACGCGCGCCAAGTTCGCGGATATCCGCTCGCAAAGCCCAGGTTTCCAGCAGGGTGGTCGGTGCAATGCCCTTCGCATGGAGCACGCTCATGACGCTTGCCACGATCAGTGCAATGCCCAGGGCAAGTCTTGCGATCAGGGAAATCATTGAAGTCGCCGTCAACCCCGCATCCGCATTACCATCCCGGCAGGCATAGTCGGCAGCTGGCGCTAGGGAAAGCATAGCCGGGCATGCCGTCGATATGCGGCATGCCCGACCGGTGCGACCCGAAAAGCGCGAAGGCACCTCTCGGACGAACAAGCATTAAAGCGTCCTTCGAAAGGTCGCATGTCGTTTGATTGCGGGACAACACGTATTGACGGCTTGGTCAGCCGGAAGATTGCTGGGCGAAGTCGGTCGAACCTTCCACGATCAGTCCCAGTGCAAGCGCCCGGACCGAGGCGGTGGTGCGATCGCTGACGCCGAGCTTGGCGAAGATGCGACGGACGTAGACATCGACCGAACTTTTCTGGATGCCGAGGATTTCGGCGATGACCGAGTTGCTCTTGCCGCCGGCCAGCCAACGCATCACGTCCATTTCGCGCCGCGACAATGCCGGCGCGTCAGTGTCGAAAGGACGGACGAGTTCGGCATAACGCAGGAACGACAATTGCCCGATCGTGTGCACGCGGAGCAGGTTGGTATAGCGCAGGGCATCCTTGTCGGACGGTCGGCCCGCCGCCATGAACCCGCACCGCGCCTGGGGGCCGAAGCAGCCGACGCCGACCCCGTCGAGCCTCGAGTAACGCGCCATCAGGCGGACATAGCGGGCCTCATCGGCTGGCAGCTCGATCTGGTCGAGAAGGTCGGACCAGCGAAAGACCCGTTCATACCGCAAGGCGAAATCAGGCATGGGGTCGACCAGGCGGAAGCGCTCGCGATAACGGCGCTCCCAGCTTTCGGGAAAACCGATGTTGAAGAGCTGCCGGCCGACTTGTCGATCGACCGATACCGGCGCGATGAAATAGGCGGCCGTGAACCCGATCGCGGCGAGCGAACTCATGATGGCGGCGCGCAGGGGCTCGACCCCGCGCGCGCGCGAAATCTCGTCAAGCAGGAGCCAGAATTCGCCGTTCGCCCGGGGCATCGCGCTGTCCTCGCAATCGCGACCCGACTCGTACGTAGCTCAAGTTTACCGAATCGTAAGCGGAACGCCAGTCAACCGCACGCCAGGGGCAGGTTATCGATCAGGCGGGTCCCCCCAATCCGTGCCGCGACCAGCAGCCGGACGGGGTCGCTGCCAAGCTGGGCCATCGGACGTAGCGACGCTGCATCAACAAGCTCGGCATAATCGACACTGGTAAATCCCGCTGCCAGCAAGGCCGCGCGCAAATCTGCCAGGGCAGGTTCGGCGGGCCTGCCCGCTTCGATCGCGGTGACTGCTTCGCGCATCGCACGCGGAAGAGCAGCTGCGGCAGCACGCTCGGCAGGCGAGAGGTAGCGGTTGCGGCTCGACAGCGCGAGCCCGTCCGCCTCGCGTACCGTCGGCACGCCAAGGATGGCATCGACATGGGGCGCCGTCAGATCGAGATCGCGTGCCATGCGGCGGATCACGGCGAGCTGCTGCCAATCCTTTTCGCCGAACAGCGCCAGGTCGGGCCGGACCTGGTTGAACAGCTTGCAAACCACGGTCGCGACGCCATCGAAATGTCCGGGCCGCACAGTGCCGCATAGCCCTTCGCTAACCCCGGCGATGGAAATCGTGCTGGCGAAACCATCTGGGTACATGGCGTCCTGCGTGGGCGCCCACAGAAGGTCGACACCCTCGCGCTCAAGCATGGCCGAATCCTCTGCCAGCTGGCGGGGGTAGGCGTCGAGATCCTCGTTCGCGCCGAATTGGGTGGGGTTCACGAAAATCGATACCGCGACGCGGTCGGCGTGTTTTCTTGCCTCGCGCACCAGCGTCAGGTGCCCTTCGTGCAAGGCGCCCATCGTAGGCACGAAAGCCAGTGTTTCGCCGTGTGCCCGAAGCGGGGCGGTCGCTTTTCTCAACATGTCGAGCGAGGTGACGGTTTGCACGGCGAAAAGCGCTCCGATAGAAACAAAGGCGACCGCGGGCAGTTAGACGCCTCGCGGGTCTGGATTCAACAGCAGGAAAGCCAACCCTTGTCGATGAAGCGCCCCCACCGGATCACCTTCGCCAACGAGAAGGGCGGCACGGGGAAATCGACCACTGCGGTCCACGTCGCGGTCGCGCTCGCCTATCGCGGGGCGCGAGTGGCCGCGCTCGATCTCGATCCCCGCCAGCGCACATTGCACCGCTATTTCGAAAATCGTGCGGAAACCGCCGCGCGGCGGGGGATCGCGCTGCCGACTGCACAGTGCGAGGTGTTCCGCGGCGACAGCGTGGCCGAGCTCGACGCGCAGATCGACCAGCTCGGTAAGGACGCCGATTTCCTGGTTATCGACACGCCCGGCCGCGATGATCCCTTTGCCCGCCATGCCGCGGTCGAGGCCGATACGCTGGTGACACCGCTCAACGACAGCTTCGTCGATTTCGACCTGATCGGGCAAGTCGATGCGGAAACGTTCAAGGTGCGCCGCCTCAGCTTCTATGCCGAACTGATCTGGGAAACGCGCAAGCGACGCGCGCTCGAACGGCGACAGGAAATCGACTGGGTCGTGGTCCGCAACCGGACGGGCCACGTCGAGGCACGCAATATGGTCCGCATCGAAAAGGCGCTGAAAGAACTTTCCAAGCGCGCAGGCTTTCGTGTCGCGCGCGGCCTGTCCGAACGCGTGATCTACCGCGAATTGTTCCCATCGGGCCTGACTCTGCTGGACAAGGGGCACCTTGGGGAACTCGGCACCAGCCACCTCGTCGCGCGGCAGGAACTGCGCGGCCTCGTCGCCGGATTGCACTTGCCGGAAAATGCCGCCGCGCCGGAATTCGAAGCGGCATGATGCGCTGGATCGTCCTGGCGGCGGTCGTCTCGGTTGTCTGCCGCTGGCTGCTGGGCAAATGGCCCTGGCAATACCTGCGGCCGCGATCGATGCGCAATCAGGCACTGTCCAGGGCCCGCCGCCTGCTCGCCGTGCGCGAAGGCGCCCGGCGCGAAGATATCGTCGAGGCCCACAGGCGCCTCCTCGCCATGGTCCACCCCGATCGGGGTGGCACGAATGCGCAGGTGCACGAGGCCAATGCCGCACGCGACCTGCTGCTCGGCCAGTTACCCGACGGCCAGTGAAAGCTCTCCCCAGATGACCCATGATTTCCATTCCACGGTCCTGCGCGAATACGACATTCGCGGGATCATCGGCCAAACACTTGGCGCGGACGATGCGCGCGCCATCGGGCGCAGCTTCGGCACCCTGCTGCGGCGCGCGGGCGGCAAAACGGTGGCGGTCGGATACGATGGCCGGGTCAGCTCGCCGATGCTGGAGCACGCCCTGGTCGAAGGGCTGACCGCGAGTGGTTGCGACGTGGTGACGATCGGCCTCGGCGCGACGCCGATGCTCTATTTCGCGGCCGCCTCACTGGAAGGCGTTGACGGCGGCATCCAGATAACCGGCAGCCATAACCCCGCCAATTACAATGGCTTCAAGATGGTATTTCAGGGCCGCCCGTTTTTCGGCGCGGACATCCAGGAGCTGGGCCGGATCGCGGCGGCGGGTGAGTGGGAAACCGGCAACGGCAGCGCCTCGCATCATGAAATCCTCGAAACGTATGTCGAGCGCCTGCTTGCGCCCCTCGCCGGGCTGGATCAGGCCGCGTTGGCGGACCTGCGGATCGGCTGGGATGCGGGCAATGGCGCAGCGGGCCCGGCACTCGAATTGCTCGCGGCCCGGCTCCCGGGTGAGCATCACCTGCTTTACAGCGACGTCGACGGCAATTTTCCCAATCATCATCCTGATCCCACGGTAGAGGCGAATCTGGCGGACTTGCGCGCACTGGTCGCGGACAAGAACCTCGATTTCGGTGTGGCATTCGATGGCGACGGCGACAGGATCGGCGCGATCGACGGGCAGGGCAGGGTAATCTGGGGTGATCAGCTGCTGATGATCTACGCCGAAGACGTGCTCGCCCGGCATCCCGGCGCGACCGTGATCGCCGACGTCAAGGCCAGCCGGGCATTGTTCGAACACGTTACCGCGCACGGCGGCCAGCCGGTCATGTGGAAGACCGGGCATTCGCTGATTAAGTCCAAAATGAAGGAAACTGGCGCGCCGCTCGCAGGCGAGATGAGCGGCCACGTGTTCTTCGCCGACGAATACTACGGCTACGACGATGCCCTTTATGCCGGGGTTCGGCTGATCGCGGCATCGGTTCGGCTGGGCCGTTCGGTCACCGAATTGCGCGGCGCGATGCCGGCCATGCTCAACACGCCGGAGCTGCGTTTCCAGGTCGACGAAAGCCGCAAGTTCGCCGCGATCGACGAGGTCAAGGCGCGGCTGGGCGGTCCCAATGCGCCAAGCGGCATCACGGTCGATGATACCGATGGCGTCCGCGTCACCACGGCAGACGGCTGGTGGCTCCTGCGCGCGTCCAACACGCAGGACGTGCTGGTTGCCCGCGCGGAAAGCGATAGCCAGGCGGGGCTCGACCGTCTTCTCGCGCAGATCGATGCGCAGCTTGAGGCAAGCGGGCTTGAGCGCGGCGAGAGCGTGGGGCACTAACCGCAAGAAAGAGGGGGCGGGGCATGATCGGCAGGATGATTTTTGCAGCGGGCGCCGCAGCTGTGCTGGCCGCAATGCCCGTGTCCGCTCAGGACGCAGCGCCGCCGGATGACCCGATGGCCGCGCTGGCGGCGATGTTCACGGCCGAACCGCTGACTGCCGAGCAAGAAGCGCGGCTTCCGGCTGCGCGGCTGGTGGTCGATCGCATGATGCCCCCCGGCACCATGGGCGAGATGATGCAGTCGATGTTCGGCGGCATCCTCGATCCGCTGATGAAGATGGGGCTTGAACCGTCCGCTGGCGAAGTTGCCAAGGAAGTGGGTCTTGATGAAGGCGCGCTCGACCTGACCGAGGAACAGGCGCGCGAAGCGGCCGCGATCCTCGACCCCGCCTGGACCGAGCGGCGCCAGCGTGAATTCGCCATCATGAAAACCGGCATGACCAAGGCGATGACTGCGATGGAGCCGGCCATGCGCGATGGCATGGCGCAGGCATATGCCGTTCATTTCACCGCGACCGAACTGGCCGATGTCGCCGCGTTCTTTGCCACACCCTCGGGCGCGAGCTATGCCCGCAAGTCCTACACCCTGGCCAGCGATCCGCGCATCATGGGCGCGGCGATGCAGGCGATGCCGGGGATGATGGCGGAATTTGCCGCCCTGGCGGAGGAGATGAAGGCAGCAACCGCCGACCTGCCCCCGCGCCGCGCTTACGACGATCTGTCCGCCCAGCAGCGCGAGCGGCTGGCAGAGCTGACCGGCCTCGACGCGTCGACCCTCAGCCAAGGCATGGCCCGCGCGCAGGCCTTGCGTGATGGCTAGGCCAGCGCATCGGCCACGGATTGATCATTGCCTGCAGGCGGATTGCCGCCTGTCCGATCGCCACCGGAACGCCGGCGCGCTTGCGGCGCTGTGTGTCATGCCCCACCTAGCAGGTCCGCATGACGTCGCCGAACATCCCGCCCGAAATCGATACCTGGTTTGCGGGGCGGGGCTGGCGCGTGCGGCGGCACCAGGCGGACATGCTCGCGGCGAGCGACGCCGGACGACACGCCCTGCTGGTGGCGGATACCGGTGCAGGCAAGACGCTGGCAGGGTTTCTGCCCACGCTGGCCGATTTCTGCCCGAGTCGGGCGGCAAGTCCGCCTGAAGGCCTCCACACCCTCTACGTTTCGCCACTGAAGGCGCTGGCGCACGACGTGCAGCGCAATCTCCTCACGCCGGTCGAGGAGATGGGCCTGCCGATCCGGATCGAGACGCGCAGCGGCGATACCCCTTCCGACCGTAAGAAACGCCAGCGGGTAAAGCCGCCGAACGTACTGCTGACGACACCCGAATCGCTCTCCCTGCTGTTGAGCTATCCCGACAGCTTCGAAATGTTCGCCGGGCTGAAGCGCGTGGTGATCGACGAGGTGCACGCCTTCGCCACCGGCAAGCGCGGTGATCTGCTGGCGCTGGCGCTGTCGCGGCTTCAGGCGATAGCGCCCGGCATGCAGCGCGCCGCACTGTCCGCCACTGTTGCCGATCCGGAGGCATTTCGGGAATGGCTGGCGCCGTGGGGCGAGATCGACGCGGTCGAACTGGTCGAAGGCGAGGCGGGCGCGCCGGCCGAGGTCGAGATCCTTCTGCCCGAGGAGGAACGCGTGCCCTGGGGCGGGCATGCAGGGCGCTGGGCCATTCCGCAGCTTTACGAGGCGATCCGCAAGAACCGGACCACGCTGGTCTTCACGAACACCCGCTTCCTGGCGGAGTTCGTCTTCCAGTTGCTGTGGGACATCAACGACGACAACCTGCCGATCGGCATTCACCACGGCAGCTTGAGCAAGGAAGCGCGGCGCAAGGTCGAAGGCGCGATGGCCCGGGGCGAATTGCGCGCACTGGTCGCCACCGCCAGCCTCGATCTGGGGGTCGACTGGGGCGACATCGACTGCGTCGTTCAGATGGGCGCGCCCAAGGGCTCCAGCCGCCTGCTCCAGCGGATCGGGCGGGCCAATCACCGGCTCGACCAGCCAAGTCGCGCCATGCTGGTGCCAGGCAACCGGTTCGAATTTCTGGAGGCGACCGCGGCCAAGGATGCCGTCGATCAGGGACAGCGCGATGGCGAGGATTTTCGCCCCGGCGGCCTCGACGTTCTGGCCCAGCACGTCATGGCCTGCGCCTGCGCTGCGCCGTTTCACGAGGATGAGCTGCTCGCAGAGATCCGCTCCAGCCTGGCCTATGCATGGGTCGATCAAGAGGTCTGGCAGCGGGTTTTGGGGTTTGTCGAAAACGGCGGCTATTCGCTGCGCGCCTACGACCGATTCAAGCGAATCGTGCGCGACAAGAAGGGCGTGTGGCGGCTGACCCACCCCGAACATGCCGCGCGCCACAGGATGAACGCAGGCATCATCGTCGATTCCGAAATGCTGACCGTGCGCTTTCGCAACGGTAGGCAGCTGGGCAAGGTAGAGGAACGATTCGCCGCCTCGCTTTCACCCGCCGACACGTTTTTCTTCGCCGGGATGAGCCTGGAAGTCGAACAGGTGAAGGATATGGAGGTGATCGTGCGCGCGGCCAAGAAATCGGCCACGATCCCCAGCTATGGCGGCCAGCGCCTGCCCCTGACCACGCATCTGGCCGACCGGGTCCGCGCCATGCTGGTTGACCGCGCAAGCTGGGCGCGCTTTCCGGACGACGTGCGCGAATGGCTGGAAGTGCAGGACTGGCGTAGCCGCATGCCGGGGCCGGGTGAGCTGCTGGTTGAAAGCTTCCCGCATGCCAAGAAGCATTACAGCGTCTACTATACCTTTGAAGGGTGGAACGCGAACCAGAGCCTGGGGATGCTGATCACCCGGCGCATGGAGGACCGCGGCCTGATGCCGGGCGGCTTCGTCGCCAACGATTACTCGCTTGCGGTGTGGGGGTTGAAGCCGGTGGGCGATCCGGCGCCGCTGCTTTCGCCCGATATCCTGGCGCACGAATTCGTCGACTGGGTGCAGGAATCGCACCTGCTGCGCCGCGCCTTCCGCGAAGTCGCGGTAATCGCGGGGCTCGTCGAACGCCAGCACCCGGGCAAGCGCAAGACCGGCAAGCAAGTCACGTTTTCGACCGATCTGATTTACGATGTGCTGCGCAAGTACGAGCCGGACCATGTCCTGCTGGAAGCGGCCTGGGCCGACGCGCGCGAGCGGCTGACTGATGTCGGGCGTCTTGCCAGCTTGCTGGAACGGTCGGCCGAGCAGCTTGTGCATGTCGAGCTCGATCGGGTCAGCCCGCTGGCAGTGCCGGTCATGACGATGATCGGGCGGGAGGCGATGCCGCAAGGTGCGGTCGACGATGAACTGCTGCTCGAGGCAGAAGGTCTTGCCGGCGAAGCGATGCGGATCGACCCGCCGGCGGAAGGCCATTAGCCCGCGTTATTGCGCGCTGGCGAACCGGCGGTACCGTTCGTTCCCGACGGAACCGGACCTGGTCACGCCCGACTGTTTGATCGTATTCATCGTCCGCGCCGAAGCGGCGTAACTGGCTGCGGCGACCGGTTCGAATTGAAGCTCTGGCTCAGGGGGCAGATTGCGGGTCAGTTGGAGCAGCGCAGCGAGTTGTGCTGCCTCATCACCGTGCCGATCCACAAATCCGATCGGCGGCATCGATCATGACCTTGTTGCTGATGCGATCCGGGATCGGGCAATCTCTGCAGCCACGGGGCAGATCAGTGCGATCGGTCGGATTGATACGAGCGGGAGGCAAATAATAAGGGGCGGATCGCTCCGCCCCTTTTTCGTTTTGTGCGGGTGGTCGACTTACTTGTCAAACACACGATACTTTTCGTTGCCCACGAAACCGAACTTGGTCACGCCCGATCCCTTGATGATGTTGAGCACACGCGCCGAAAGGTCGTAGCTCGCCAAAGCCTCGGGCTCGAACTGCAGCTCGGGTTCCGGCTGGATTGCCCGGGTAGCCTCGAGATTGCGGACCAGCTCACCGTCGTTGATCGCGGTGCCGTTCCAGAGAATCTGGCCGTCCTGGGTCAGGACGATCTTGTTCTGGATCGGGTCGATCATGTCTTCCGGCGGAGGGTTCGGATTGGGAACCGGCAGGTCGATGTCGACCGAGTGGGTGGCAACGGGAATGGTGATGATGAACATGATGAGGAGCACGAGCATGACGTCGATCAACGGCGTCGTGTTCATTTCCATCATCGGGGCGCCATCGTCCTTGCCGCCTGACATTGCCATGGTGTTGTACTCCTGGTGTGCTTGCGCGAGCGGCGCTTAGCCGTTCGGATCGACCGGGGTCGAAATGAAGCCGACGGTCGGATAACCAGCCGCCTGCACGTTGTAGATCGTGCCTGCCACACAGCGCCACGGGGCGTCGACGTCGCCACGGATGTGGACCTGCGGGATCAGCTCGGGTTCGGCCATGATCGCCTCGGGGCCGCCGGCGCGCTGAACGATCTGGTCCAGGCGGTTGAACGCCTGGTCGTAAAGCTCTTCGGACGTCACCGGGGTGGTATTGTTGATGTAGACGCGGCACTCGCCTTCGCGGGTTGCGCCGGTGTAGCCGGTCCGCTCGGTGCTGCCGGTGCGACCCTGCTCGTCGGTGGTGGTGACGGTGATCAGCAGGTTTTCGACCTTGTTGTCCGATTCGGTCGAAACCATGACCGGGACTTCGAGGTTTTCGATCTGCTGGATCGCGACCGGGATCGCGATGAGGAAGATGATCAGGAGAACCAGCATCACGTCCACGAGGGGCGTGGTGTTGATGTCCGACATCGGCGTCTCTGCGCCGCCGCCTCCTGTCGAAATTGCCATTGGCTTATCCTATCCTGAGACTTGCAATCGGGTGGCGGGGGCGGCCGGTATCTTGGCCGCCCCGCATGTCCGGTGTCAGGCCTTGGGGGGAACGGTCGCGGCCGGACGAGCGGCCGGAGCAGCGGCCTTGCCAGCCTGCTGCGTCGAGGTCGCCGTCATGATCGCGGGCTTGACCGCGCCCTTCGAGTTGATGTTCGCGAGAATGTCGGTCGAGAAGCCCGACAGCAGTTCCGCGATACGCTTGTTGCGGGCCTGGAGCCAGTTGTAGGCAAGCACCGCAGGCACGGCGACGAGCAGACCGATCGCGGTCATGATCAGCGCTTCACCAACCGGGCCGGCGACCTTGTCGATCGATGCCGAACCTTCGATGCCGATGTTGATCAGTGCGCGGTAGATACCGATAACCGTACCGAGCAGACCGACGAACGGTGCGGTCGCGCCCACGGTGGCGAGGAACGGCAGGCCGCCGGCGAGCTTCGAATTGATCGAGGCTTCCGAGCGGGCCAGCGAACCGTGCAGCCAGTCATGCGCTTCGAGGCTGTCGGTCATCTTGCCGTGCTGTTCCTCGGCAGCGAGACCGTCGTCGACGAGCTGGCGCCAGGCGCTGTTCTTGTCGAGCTTGTTGCGACCGTCGTTGAGCGTGCCGGCGCGCCAGAAATCGCCGCGGACCTTCTTGTACTGGTTGAAGATCTTCTGCTGTTCAAGCCACTTGGTAATCAGGATGTAGAAAGACCCGACCGACATGATGACCAGGATGCCGAAAATCGACCAGGCGATGAGACCGCCCTGGTTCATGGCTTCCATGAAACCGAACTGGTTCTTGGGAGCTTCGCCTCCTGCGGCTGCGAGAATTTCAGTAATCATTGCGAGTGTCCTCTCAGAGATAGGCTAAATACGGTGTCAGGCCCCGCCGCACGATGCCGTGGCGGCGGGGCGAAAAATCAATCGGGAATCTGCCAGCGGACCGCGTTCGAATAGGTGCCGGTGGTAGGTTCGCCTTCGCCGTCGGTGGCTGCGTTGAAGCGGGCGCGACGCTGGATCAGGCTGCAGGTCGCATCCTTGAGTTCCTGCGGCGCGGAACCGCCGGTTACCGAACAACCCGAAACGCGGCCATCGGGGCCAACGGTTACCGAGAACGACACCGTGCCGGCGTATTCGCGGTTGATCCAGTTGGTGCGATAGTCGGCGTCGGTGATCCAGCTGCCCGGATTGCCACGCGGAGATGCAGACTTGGGCTGAACCCGCGGCGGTGGCGGTGGCGGCGGCGGCCCGACGGGAGCGGCAGCCGGCGGCGGTACGCGCAGCACCGGCGGAGCGGGCGGCGGAATCGTCGGCTGGGTCCGGATCGGGGGCGGGGCCGGCGCGATATTGATCGGCGGCGGCGGCGCGACCGGCGGCGGCGGAACGGTTTCCGGCACCTGCTCAGGCGGCGGCGGTGGTTCCTCTTCCGGCGGCGGCGGTTCCTCGATGTCAACCGTAGTAACGCGTTCGACCACCTTGTTGACCACGTCGTAAGCGAGGCCGGTAATCAGCGCGTACCCGAGTGCCACATGGACCAGCGCCACAATGATGATCGCGACAACGCGATTGCCGCTCATCTGTTGGTCAGCATAAGCCATTCAGTTGCATCACTCCATTGCACAGGCCGGAACGGATTCCGGCAAATTCCCCTTGTGGCAAGGCCAATCGACCTTTCCAGAAAGAATCCTAGACTGTCCACCCTGTCGGGTCGCCGGAATTTCGCCGACCCTGGTTGCCGGGCCAGGGGCCGATTATTGCCCGGCTCCGGACCCGCCCGGAAAGATTATTATGTAGTATCCTAGGCGATCCGGTCCTTACCTGCGATGAAACCCCTTCGCAAACGCTTTATCGGTTAAGCCGGGATTCACGCCGTACCGCAACAATTTGCGTATTCGGGAATGCCGGCTTTGCGGCGGCGGGAAGGTCGATTACGAGACAATGATGGTTATCAAGAACGCTCGCTCCACTTTCCTTTTTGCGCTCATTGCCGCCGGGGTTGCTGCGCCCCTGCCAGCGATGGCGCAGGCACCTGCCACGATCGCGCAGGCCCCCTCCGGCCCGACTTATGCCGACCTTGTCGACCTGGCCGATCCTGCGGCGGCGGTGATCCATGCCCGTATCCGCAAGCAGGCGACTGTCGAGCCCGAGCGAGCGCCCGGTCTCGCCCCCGGCCATGTCCGTCTTTATATCGAGGCAGACACCGTTGCCCTGTTGACTGGGGCGGCGCCGATCGGGGGGAAGCTGCGCTATCTCGTCGACTTGCCGACAGACGCACGCGGCCGGGCCCCCAAACTGCGTAAGCGCGAAGTGCTGTTGTTCACCCGCGCCGCCAACAGCCGCCCGGGCGAGATTGCGCTGGTCGCGCCCCATGCCCAGCTCGATTGGAGTGTGGAGCTCGAAACGCGCCTGCGCCCGATCCTTGCCGAACTGGCGGAACCTGACGCGCCGCCTGCGGTCACCACGGTGCGCGAGGCACTGTCGGTTGCGGGCAATCTCGCGGGCGAATCGGAAACCCAGTTCTTCATCGGCACCCGCGCCGACGGGCCAGTGTCGATTACAGTCGTCCGGCGCCCGAACATGACCCCTGTATGGGGCGTGTCGTGGAGCGAGATCGTCGACCAGTCGGCCCGCCCGCCGGCGCGCGACACACTGGCGTGGTATCGCCTCGCCTGCTTCCTGCCGGACGAGTTGCCGCGCGAGGCGAGCCTGTCGAGCGATCCTGCTGCCCGGGCCCGGTCCGTGGACGATTACCGTTTCGTCAAGGAACAGCTCGGCCCCTGCCCGCGCAATCGCGCCCTGGGGGCGTAGCGCTGAAACGGCGACTAGAAGCGCGCCAAGACAATCTGGTTCCCCCGGTCTGTGCGGGCGGGTTAAGGGCGGGGCGATGAAACGCCCGTCTCCCGCCCGCCACCCGCACGTTCTTCGCACAGATGGCTGAACCGCTCCGCATTGCGCTGGCCGGTCTCGGCACCGTGGGGGCCGGGGTCATCCGGCTGCTGGATACCAATGCAGCGCTCGTCACCGCGCGGGCGGGTCGCCCGATCGAGATTGTCGCGGTCAGCGCACGCAGCCGTGGGCGCGACCGCGGCGTCGATATCGCCCGGTTTGAATGGTCCGACGACATGACTGCGCTGGCAGAGCGTAGCGACATCGATGTGGTGGTCGAGCTGGTCGGCGGCGCCGATGGCCCCGCGCTGGCACTGGCGCGCCGGACAATCGCGGCGTGCAAGGGGCTGGTCACTGCGAACAAGGCGATGATCGCACATCACGGCCTTGAGCTTGCCGAAGCGGCGGAGGCGGCTGCCGCGGCGCTGAAGTTCGAGGCAGCGGTCGCGGGCGGGATCCCGGTGGTTAAGGGTCTGCGCGAAGGCACGGCTGCCAACGCGATCGAGCGGATCTATGGGGTGCTTAACGGCACTTCGAACTACATCCTCTCGACCATGGAAGCAACCGGCGCGGACTTCGGCCAGACCTTGGCCGAAGCGCAGCGGCTCGGTTATGCGGAAGCCGATCCGACTTTCGATGTGGAAGGTATCGACGCCGCTCACAAGCTTGCGATCCTCGCCGCCATCGCATTCGGTGCGCGCATGGATTTCGGGGCCGTGGAGTGCGAAGGCATCGCCCGCGTTCGGGCCGCTGACATCGCCCAGGCTGACCGCCTCGGCTATGTCGTTCGGCTGGTCGGTATGGCGGACTGCGAAGGGCGCAATGGCGCGCTGCACCTGCTGCAGCGAGTCAAGCCATGCCTTGTGCCAAAGGGTCATCCGCTCGCCCATGTGACCGGCGCCACGAATGCCGTCGTGGCGGAAGGGAATTTTTCCGGCCGCCTGCTGTTTCAGGGCGCGGGGGCAGGGGACGGACCAACTGCGAGCGCAGTCGTCGCCGACCTCATCGACATTGCCCGGGGCGAGGCGGGGGCGCCGTTTTCGGTCCCGGTCGCGGAACTCGTCCCGATGGCCCCGGCGGCCGGGGGCGACCGGACGGGGCGCACGTACCTGCGTTTCACCGTCAAGGACCGGCCCGGTGTGCTGGCCGAAATGACCGCCGCGATGCGCGACGGAGGCGTTTCGATCGAAAGCCTCATTCAGGAAGGCCGGGTGGCGGAAGGGGGCGAGGTGCTGGTCGCCATGGTCGCGCACGAAGGCCCGGAAAAGAACGTCGCCCACGCACTGGACCTGTTGCGCGGCTCGGACAGCCTGACCGCGCCGCCATTGACGATGCAGATACTGGCGTGACCTGATCAGTCGGGTGCCGCCGGATCGGGTGTGGCGTCCGGTTGTGCAGGGTCTCCTTCGTCATTGCCAATGGGCGGCAGGCCGCGTGCGATCCGGTCGGCGTCCGAACCCGGGGGTGCCTCGGGCAGCGCGGCGAAATCGACCACGATCGGCGGGGGCGGCGGGCATTTCTGCAGGCCCGGAATGCACAGGCCGCCAACCGTCGCCGGGCCGCGGAAGATACCTGGCCCGGCGACATCCGGCGGGCGAAGGTCGTTCTTGTACATCGTTTCGCGGGCGTAGTCGTCCTGTGCATCGCGGTCCGACCGGATGCGGAACTGTTCCTGATCCGGGTCGACCCCGCAGACCACGATTTCGCCGCCCGTCTGGGGGCCGCAGCGGGGGCGCGGCCGGGCCGGGCCATAGGCTTCCTCAGCTGCCTCGATCACCTGTTCGGCCGTGATCCTTGGTTCATCCTGCGCAGCGAGCGGGCCGGCGGCGACAATCAGGAGCGGGGCAATCAACCCGACCATCCTCGACATTCGCCCGCTCCCTGTTAAAGCGCCGCCCAAGCTGACCAGAAGGGCTGAATCCGATATGAACAAGCCGAGCAAATCCAACGTTCTCGACCGCGTGCTGGTGCTCGAAATGGTCCGCGTCACCGAAGCGGCGGCGATCGCCGCGTCCCGGCTGATCGGCCGCGGTGACGAGAAGGCCGCCGACGCTGCCGCCGTGGAAGCAATGCGCACCGCGTTCGATACGCTCTACATGGACGGAACCGTCGTGATTGGCGAGGGCGAGCGGGACGAGGCGCCCATGCTCTATATCGGTGAGAAGGTGGGCGGCGCTCCCGGCCGCGGACCGAAGATCGACATCGCGCTCGATCCGCTGGAAGGCACCACGATCACCGCCAAGGCCGGTCCCAACGCGCTGGCAGTACTGGCGGCGGCGGAAGAAGGTTGCCTGCTCAACGCGCCCGACACCTATATGGACAAGCTGGCGGTCGGCCCCGGTTACCCCGAAGGCGTCATCAGCCTGGAAAAATCCGTCAGCGAGAATGTCCACGCGGTCGCCGCGGCCAAGGGTGTCCAGCCCAAGGACGTGATCGTGTGCGTGCTCGACCGGCCCCGTCATGCCGACCTGATCGCCGAACTGCGCGCACTGGGCTGCGGCGTCGTCCTGATCGGCGATGGCGACGTGGCGGGGGTAATCGCTACCACCAACCCCGACACCACCATCGACATGTATATGGGTCAGGGCGGCGCGCCGGAAGGCGTGCTCGCCGCGGCGGCCCTGCGCTGCGTCGGGGGCCAGTTCAATGGACGGCTGGTGTTTCGCAACGAAGACGAAAAGGCGCGGGCGCGTCGCTGCGGGATCGAGGATTTCGACCGCATCTACAAGCTGGAAGACCTCGCGCGCGGCGACTGCATCTTCGCGGCGACGGGGGTTACCTCGGGCTCGCTGCTCGACGGGGTAAAGCGCCTGCGCGGCGGCGTGATGACGACCGAAAGCGTGGTCATGCGCGCCAGCAGCGGCACGGTCCGCTGGATCAAGGGCGAGCACCGTACTGACGAGTGACCGGGCAAAAGGCACGCCCGCCGGTTGCAATCGCGTGACAGCCGCCTAGAGGCGGTGGCGCATCCAGCCACGGGGATTCGCGCGATGAAGATCATGTCCGGCAACTCGAACCTGCCGCTTGCGCGAGAGGTCGCGGCTTATCTCGAGATGCCGTTGACGGATGCCAGCGTGCGCCGCTTCGCTGACGAGGAAGTATTCGTCGAAATCCACGAGAACGTGCGCGGTGAAGACGTGTTCGTGATCCAGCCGACCAGCTTCCCGGCCAACGACAACCTGATGGAACTGCTGATCTGCATCGATGCGCTCAAGCGCGCGTCGGCCAAGCGGATCACTGCAGTGGTGCCATATTTCGGCTATGCCCGGCAGGACCGCAAGCCGGGCCCGCGCACGCCGATATCTGCCAAGCTGGTTGCCAATCTGGTCACCCAGGCGGGCGCTGACCGCGTGCTCGCGGTCGACCTGCACGCGGGGCAGATCCAGGGCTTCTTCGATATCCCGACCGACAACCTCTACGCTGCACCCGTGATGGCAGCGGACATCCAGGCCCGTTACGGCGACCGCGACCTGATGGTCGTGTCGCCCGACGTTGGCGGCGTGGTCCGCGCCCGGGCGCTGGCCAAGCGGCTCGACAATGCGCCGCTCGCGATCGTCGACAAGCGCCGCGACCGGCCGGGCGAGAGCGAGGTCATGAACATTATCGGCGAGGTAAAGGGCCGTCACTGCATCCTGATCGACGACATCGTCGATTCGGGCGGCACGCTGTGCAACGCCGCCGCGGCGCTGCTCGACGCGGGCGCCAGCTCGGTCGCCGCCTATATCACGCACGGTGTGTTGTCCGGCGGAGCGGTGGCGCGGGTCGATGGATCCCGGCTGACCGAACTGGTGATCACCGACACTATCCGACCAACGGATGCGGCGCTCGATTCGGACAAGATCCGTATTCTCACCGTCGCCCCGCTGATTGGCGAAGCGGTGCGCCGGATCGCCGATGAAAGCTCGGTCTCCAGCCTGTTCGACTAGGATGGCAGCCGGCTTTGCCGGGCGGTGATTACCTGCCGGCGCGCCAGGGGTAACGTTCGCCCGGCCGAATGCGGTTCAGTTCCTCCAGCCGCCGCGCCTGCCGGATTTCGAGCGTATTGGTCATCAAGGGCTGTGGCGTCTGGATGAACTGCAGCGGCGTCATGCCGAAAAACGTGACGAAGTCGCGCGTCAGGTGCGACTGGTCGTAATAGCGCAGCGCGACTTCGGCCGCCTCCCGCGCGTCGGCCACGCCGTGCAGTGTCGCCGCCATGTCGAGTGCGCGGGCCCGGCGCAGGACCTTCTTCGGCGACATGCCGAAGTCGCGCCGCACGATCCGCTCCAGCGTGCGGCGCGTGCAGCCGAGTTCGGCTGCGATGTCGGCGATCTGGCGGTTGGGGTTTTCGAACGCGGCCCGGTCGAACGCAGTGGCTATTTCGTCGGGACGGGGCGGCTCGCGGGTCAGGATGGCGCGCTCCATCGTCCGTTCGAGGATATCGAGCCAGTCATTCGGATCGTCCACGCCATCAAAACGCGACAATAGTCGTTCGCTGTTGCCGCCCATCTGATCGTACGGAATGACGCGGTCGAGAATATCCTCGATCGCGATTGCCCGCAGCGCGTGGCAGGCACCCGGCCGAAAGCCGATGCCCACCGTGGCGAAGCTGCCATGGATCATCACCGGCATGCGGCGCGACTGCGGCCCGAAAAAGGTCACGCCGCGGCCGTGCCGCTGCGGCCCGTCGCGCGTTTCCACGTGCGTGTCGGCTTCCAGGAATACGCGCAGGCTCGCGGTGTCGGCAACCAGCCCGCAGGATATCGCATGATCGTCGGGCGCTTTGATCCATGCGACGTGCAGCCGCGCGACCCATGGGGAAAGCGCCGGCCCCGCGGCGCGATTGATCGTGGCTGGCCTGTCGCCAGGCCCCGGTGCTCTCGCGTCCGCGACACTGCTCGACGCGGACTGCCCCTCTATACCGTCCATCTCAGACGACCCCTGTCAGTCGCGACCCGAAAGTCACGATGCCATGTGGCCCCCCGCGCGATCCGTGATAGCGGTCACACCACCCGATATGGCTAACGTGCACGCCATGGTGCTGTCGAGCCTGGTTGTAATCTTTGCAGTTCTTCCAGCCGCCGGGCTTGCCGCTGTTCGAGCGTGATGGTCAGCAATGGGCGCGGGCGCGAACGGAATTCGCGCGGGGTCACGCCGAAGAACGCGGCGAATTCCCGAATCAGGTGCGACTGGTCGAAATAGCGCAGCATCATTTCGTCGCCTTCGGCATCGTCCGCCACCCCGCACAGCTGCGCGGCCAGATCGAGCGCACGGGCACGGCGGAGAACCTTTTTGGGGGTGAGGCCAAAATCGCGCCGCACGATCCGTTCGAACTGGCGCAGGCTTACAGCCTGGCTGTCCGCGAATTCGGCGAGCGATAACCCCGGGTCCGCGAACGCTGCATGCTCGAAAGCGGCTGAAACAGGGTCCGGGACAGGCGGGTCGATGCGCTCGATATAGCGGCGCAGCGCCTCCTCGATCGCCAGGCTCCAATCCTCGCACGATCGCTCCGCCGTGAAGACCTCGCGCAAGTCGCGCTGGAGCAGGCCGAAGGGGTCGACCTCCTCGATCCGGTCCACGACGGTATCGGCGCGGCGACCCGTCAGCGCGTAAATCGCGCCGGCGCGCAGCCCGACGCCGGCCGACAGTACATGGCCGGTGCAGGTCAGTGGCATGAACTTGCTGTGCTGCCCGAACAACAGCGCCTCGTCGCGATAGGTGTGGTGGCCGGTGGCAGTCGCCGCGGTCCAGTCGGCGTCGAACACCACGCGGGCATAGGCAAGGTCGTTGCACATTCCGCACGATAGGACGGTGCCGGGCGGATTGAAGATCTTTGCCGATACGAGCCGGGCAACCCAGGGTGCCAGATCGGGCGCGGGGGCGCGGTTGAACGAGAGCGGCACGCCGCCGATCGAGACGCCCGACTGGGGCGACTGCCCGCGACGCTGGGTATCCCCGTCTGGCCCGATCGAGTCCATGCCGGTGGTGTGCTCCCCGTTATAACGGCAGGTAACCTGACAAGGGCCATGTCGGTCAAGCGATTCCGAACGCGTGCTTGACCGGGGCCGCGCGCTTGCGCAGGGCACGGCTATGCCAACTTCAGCCGAAATCGCCTTCGCCAACCGTCTCGCCGATGCGGCGGGTGCTGCCATCCGTCCCCTTTTCCGCAGCGACTGGGCCGAAGAGCAGAAGGCCGATCGCAGTTTCGTGACCGAAGCCGACCGGGCGGCGGAGGCGGCCATGCGCGCGATCATCGAGGCGGAACGCCCTGGCGACGGCATCGTGGGCGAGGAATATGGCACCGTGCGCGAAGGTGCAGCCCGGCAATGGGTGCTCGATCCGATCGACGGGACCACCAGTTTCATCGCCGGACGCCCGATCTTCGGAACGCTGATCGCTCTTGTGCAGGACGGCTGGCCGGTGCTGGGCGTGATCGACCAGCCGGTCGCGGGCGAGCGCTGGGTCGGCACGATCGGCGGTGGCACGACTTTCAATGGCAAGCCTGCGCGCACCCGCGCCTGCCGCGAACTTGCCGATGCAGTGCTGGCGACTACCTCGCCCCATTTGTTCACGGGGACTGAAGTCGATCACTTCATGGCGCTGGCCAAGGCGGTGGCGGAACGCAAGATCGTGTACGGCGGCGATTGCTACAATTACGGCCTCGTTGCATCGGGCCATGTCGATCTAGTGTGCGAAGCGGGCCTGAAGCTGCACGATTTCGCCGCGCTGGTGCCAGTGGTGGAGGGCGCGGGCGGAACGATGTGCGACTGGAATGGCGAACCGCTGCACGCGCAAAGCACTGGCGAGGTGCTGGCGATCGGCGACGCCGCCCGCCTGGAAGACGTGCTGGAAGCCATGCACGGCTGATTCCCGTCGCTTAGGAAAATCCTAAACGCTCGGGGTTAAACGCGACCGGTCGAAAAACCGGGAGTGACATGGCCACCCTTGCCGCACCAGCAACCGGCCCGGGCCGGGACGATCGCCTGCAAGGCGGGCGCGGGCCACTGCTGCGCCTTGCCGCGCTTGCACCGCTGGCCGTGGTCGCGCTCGTCTCGCTCGTCGAACTGGCACTGGCAGATCGCAAGTATGGCCTGTTCACCGGCGGCTTCGGCCAGTCGCGTGCGGTCGACACGCCGGGTGAGCTGGCATTGTTCCTGACCGGATATCTTGCCGCGCAGGCGATCGTCGCGCTGGCCGGATGGACGCTGGCCTGCCGCATTGCGCGGGGGCGGCCCGGGTGGGTTGCGCTATTCGTGTTCACGCTCACCAATGGTGCGTTGTTCTGCGGCCTGCTGGCGGCGCAGTATCAACTCCATTCCTATTTCAGCGACGCTGTAGGCTTTGCGCTGCTCAAGCAGTTGGGCGGCGGCAGCATGGTCGATGCGATCAAGTACGGCCTCAGCGAAATCGGCGTGGCGCTGATGGCGCTGGCCGGGGCGGGGCTGGCCGCTTGGCTGGTCTGGCGGCTGCTGCGCCGGGTATTGCCTACGGACATGGCACGCGCGCGCGGCCCCAGGCCCCGTCACTGGCTTGTCGCCGCGTTCGTGTTTGTGATGATCGCCATCGCGGTCCCGCGCACCGGCAGCGACGCGGCCTTCGGCCTCAATCGCACGCTCGCCTGGCAGGCGCTGGGCCGCGCGCTCGACCGGATGACCGATTTCGACGGCGATGATTACGGCCTGTTCGGCGTGCAGTACGACAGCGCGCCTTTCGATGCCGCGCGCCATCCGCTGGCGCTGGATATTCCGGGTAATGGCATCGACGAGGACGGTTACGGCGGTGACTTGCAACTGGTGCCGCTGCCTGCGGCCCTGCCTGCGCAAACCTTTTCCGGCAAGCGCCCGCACCTGGTCGTCGTGGTGTTCGAATCGACGCGCGGCGACGTGCTCGGCAAACGGATGAACGGCCGCCCGGTCGCGCCCAATCTGGAAGCACTGGCGGCCGCGGGATCATCGGCGGGCCCGGTTTACAGCCACGTCGGCTTCACCACGGAATCGCTGAAGTCCATCTTTTCCGGCCAACTCGCGCCCCGTGTCGGCAATCCGTCTCTCTTCACCGATCTGAAGGCGAGCGGTTACCGGATCGGAGTGTTCTCAGGCCAGCCGGAAGATTTCGGTGGCATTTCCGAAACCGTGGCCATGCGGGCCTCGGCTGATGTTCATGTCGATGCGGAAACGCTGCGGGAGAAACGCGCCTTCGATTTTGCCGCACAAGGATCGCTGATCGTCGACGAACGACACCTGCTGGCGCAATTCGACCGCACGCTGGGCCGCGCGGCCTGGGATATGCCCCATTTCGTCTATTTCAATTTCCAGTCAGCGCACTTTCCCTATCATCACGACGGTATCCCGGCACGGGTTGCGGCCCACCCGCTGCCGCGCAGCCAGATCGGCGCGGACCGCGCCGCCGAGGTTCAGGCGACGTACTGGAACGCGGTTGCCAATGCCGATGCCTGGCTGGGAGAAGTGGTGGCGCGGCTGAAGGCCGGGGGCGTATGGGAAGATACATTGCTGCTCGTTACGGGCGACCATGGCGAGGATTTGTTCGAACAGGGATTCCTCGGCCACGGCCACGTCATCAACGCGCGTCAGAACGGCACGCTGCTGGTCGCGAACCGCCCCGGCGTTCTGCCACAAGGGCCACTGGCCCTCGCGGACCTGCGGGCAGTAATCGCCGCGGCCATTCGGGGCGAGGCCCCCCAGCCTGTGGCCGCGCCCCCCTTCATGCACATTGGCCCACTCGATACGCCGACCGCGATCGGGCTGGCGGGGCCGGGCGGGCAACTGACCAGCCTGCGCCTCGACACCGGCGAGGCGTGCATGGTCGAACAGAGCCGCTGCACCCTCTATGGCTCGTTGTCGGGAAGCGCCAAAGCGCGCGTGGACGCCGTGGTCGCGCGGTGGGGTTCGGAACGCTGGCGCGAGCGTCGCCGGCGTTGAGGGCACCACTGGCCGCGCCCGGCGTTGGCCCAGCATGGACGAACCTGTCATTGCGATCACTGGCGCGGGCGCGGGCATTGGCCGCGGCTTGGCGCTTCATTTCCATGGTCTGGGCTGGCGTGTCGCGGCGCTCGACCGCGACCGGGCCGCGCTGGCCGAGCTTGCCGCATTGCTGCCGCGCGCACGCTGCCTCACTGCGGTGTGCGACGTGGGGAAGGAATCGCAAGTCGCGCGCGCGTTTGGCCGTATCGAGACATGGCTTGACGGTGCGCCGCTCACTTGCCTGGTCAATAATGCCGGGCTTGCCGACCCCTATTCCGGTCCACTTGAAACGATGGAGCTTGCCGCGTGGCGCGGATGGATTGACGCCAGCCTGACCGCCGCGTTCCTGTGCAGCCGGGCAGCCCTGCCGCTGCTGCGCCGGTGCGAGGGCGCGAGCGTCGTCAACATTTCCTCGACCCGCTCGCGCCAGTCGGAGCCGGAAACGTTCGCCTACGCCGCGGCCAAGGGCGGGCTTGACGCGCTGACCCACGCGATGGCCGTTTCGCTGGGGCCGCAGATCCGGGTCAATGCAGTGGCGCCGGGCTGGATCGAGACTGGACCATGGCAAAAGGCGCAGCACCGTACCGAAGCTGAACACCGCGCGATCGACCAGGACCAGCATCCCGCCGGGCGGGTCGGCCGGGTGGAGGACATCGCCGCAGCGGTCGAATGGCTGGCCGGGCCGGGGGCGGGCTTCGTGACTGGCCAGCGAATCGTGGTCGATGGCGGAATGAGTGTGAGGATGATCTACGCCGACTAGCACTCCGCTTGCATTTGACTTGCAATTCGCTTGTATTTCGCTAGTGGCGCCCGCTTCACCGACACGCATTGCTGTGCCGGCCTGGCTGGAAGGGCTGCCAGGGCTGGCTCGACGTGTCTCTGACCAGGAGATGAAAATGCCCAAGATGAAGACCAAGAGCGGGGTCAAGAAGCGTTTCAAGATCACCGCCACCGGCAAGGTCAAGCACGGGGTCGCTGGCAAGCGCCACCGCCTGATCAGCCACAATGCGAAGTACATCCGGACCAACCGCGGAACCACCGTCCTGTCGGAAGCCGACAGCCGCACGGTGAAGAAGTGGGCCCCCTACGGGCTCGGCTGATCGCGATTAAGGAGTAACGGAACATGCCTCGCATTAAACGCGGCGTCACCACGCGCCAGAAGCACAAGCGGCTGCTCGAACAGGCCAAGGGCTATCGCGGTCGTCGCAAGAACACCATTCGCGTCGCCCGCCAGGCGGTCGAAAAGGCCGGGCAGTACGCCTACCGCGATCGCAAGATCAAGAAGCGCAACTTCCGCGCGCTCTGGATCCAGCGTATCAACGCGGCGGTCCGCGCCGAAGGCCTGACCTATTCGCAGTTCATGCACGGCACCAAGCTGGCCGGTATCGAACTGGACCGCAAGGTCATGGCCGATCTCGCCATGAACGAAGGCGCTGCATTCGCTGCGATCATCGCCCAGGCGAAGAAGGCGCTGCCGGCCTGAGCCGACACATCGCTAGGAAATTCTAAGGGGCGGCCAGCAATGGCCGCCCTTTTCTTTTGCGGGCGAGGCATTAAGGGCGAATTCGGGTCGCACGGATCGAACTTTGCCAAGGATGGCGGATGGGTCGCGAGTGCGAGATTTCGGTGCGGTTCCACGAACCGCCCGAGGATCTGAGGCGGTATTTCACGACATTCTATCGGGCGGAATTCTTCTGCCCCGACGGACCCGTGCATGACGCGCTCCAGCCGGAATGGGGCGGAGTGCGGTTCTTCGACCGGCCGGGAATGACCAGCCGGATCGGCACCGGCCCCGCTGTAACCGGCACCGACTTCGCGGCGATGGGGCCCAGCAGCCAGCCGGTCGAATTTTCCTTGCCGACCTTGCGCATGTGGGGCGTCGGTTTTCTGCCGATGGGCTGGGCAACATTCATGTCGGTTCCGGCCCATGAAATGGCCAACCGCGTGTTCGACGGGTACCGCGAACCGGCGTTCCAGCGCTTTCTGCCACTCGCCCAGGTGCTGTCCTGCGATTCGGCGCGCGAAGAGGACGAATTGGCCCGGATAATCAGGTTCTTCCGCCGCGAAACCCCTCGCAAGATGCCGGAGGATGCCCGCGTTCACGCTATTCACGAAGTTCTGGTCGACCCCAGCCTGGTCGACGTTGCCGAGATGGTCGAGCGAACCGGTCTCAACCAGCGTACGTTGGAGAGGGTGTGTTGCCGCGCCTTCGGCTTTACCCCCAAGAAGCTGCTGCGCCGCCAGCGCTTCATGCGAAGTCTGGCGCAGTTCATGCTCGACCCTTCGCTCGGATGGGCTGGTTCGATCGACGCGCTCTATGTCGATCAGAGCCATTTCGTTCGCGACAGCCGCGAATTCCTGGGCATGACACCCAGCGAATATGCCGCGCAGGACCACCCGGTCATCGCCGCTTTCATGCGAGAGCGGATGCGCGTCCACGGATCGGCTGCGCAGACGCTCGACCCGCCCGGCTAAGCACCTTTGCCTTGCAGCGCATTTACCGCTAGCGGGCCACCCGATGACCGAACTGGAAACTCGCAAGGACCAGGCCCTCGCCGCGATCGCTGCCGCCTCCACGCCCGAGGCGGTCGAGGCGTTGCGTGTCGAGGCGCTCGGCAAGCAGGGCTGGATCAGCCTCGCTCTCAAGACGCTGGGCGCCATGTCGCCTGACGAACGCACCGCGCAGGCGCCTGCGATCCAGGCTGCACGTGCGGCGGTCGCCGATGCCATAGCAGCCAGGAAGGATGCGCTGGAAAGCGCCGAACTCGAGCGGCGACTGGCCAGCGAACGTCTTGACCTCACACTGCCCGCGCCCGATGCGCCGCGCGGCAGCGTCCACCCGGTCAGCCAGGTTATGGACGAACTGGCGGAAATCTTTGCCGACCTCGGTTTCTCGGTCGCGACCGGGCCCGAGATCGAGGACGACTGGCATAATTTCACCGCGCTCAACATGGCCGAAACGCACCCGGCCCGCGCGATGCACGACACGTTCTATTTTCCGGACGTGGATGCCGAAGGCCGCAAGATGCTGCTCAGGACGCATACCTCGCCAGTGCAGATCAGGAGCATGGTCGAACAAGGCGCGCCGCTGCGCATCATCGCGCCGGGCCGGGTCTATCGCAGCGACAGCGACGCAACGCATACGCCGATGTTCCACCAGGTCGAAGGCCTGGTGATCGATCGCGGCATCCATCTGGGTCATCTCAAGTGGACCCTGGAGACGTTCCTCAAGGCGTTTTTCGAACGCGACGACATCGTGCTGCGCCTGCGGCCAAGCTATTTCCCTTTCACCGAGCCTTCGGTTGAAGTCGATGTGGGCTGGCAGAATGTCGGCGGGCGGCGCGTGCTGGGCGGCGACGGTGATGCCCCGGGTCATGGGTGGATGGAATTGCTCGGTAGCGGCATGGTCAATGCCCGCGTGCTCGAATTCGCGGGCCTCGACCCTGCCGAATGGCAAGGCTTTGCTTTTGGCGTCGGGGTCGATCGCCTCGCCATGCTCAAATACGGGATGGACGATTTGCGCGCGTTCTTCGATGGCGACGGCCGCTGGCTTGCCCATTACGGCTTCTCACATCTCGACCAGCCTACCCTGTCCGCCGGTGTGGGAGCGCGGGCATGAAGTTTTCGCTCGAATGGCTGCAGGACTATCTCGATACGCAGGCAACGGTGGCGCAGATCGCCGCAGCGCTCAATGCGATCGGGCACGAGGTCGAAGGTATCGAGGACCCGGCCGACCGGCTGATGGGCTTCCGCGTTGCGAAAGTCCTCACGGCCACGCGCCATCCCGATGCGGACAAGCTCCAGGTCCTCACGGTTGATGCCGGCGATGGGGATCCGCTGCAGGTCGTGTGCGGTGCGCCCAATGCACGCGCGGGAATGCTGGGCGTGCTCGGCCTGCCCGGCGCCGTGGTTCCTGCCAACGGGATGGAACTGCGCAAGAGTGCGATCCGCGGTGTCGAATCGAACGGGATGATGTGCTCGACGCGCGAGCTCGAACTGGGTGACGATCACGACGGGATCATCGAACTTCCGCAAGATGCGCCGATCGGCACCGCCTTTGCCGACTATCATGGCGCCTCTCCGGTGATCGAGGTCGCCATCACGCCCAACCGGCCCGATTGCATGGGTGTTTACGGCATCGCGCGCGACCTCGCGGCGGCGGGGCTGGGAACACTCAAGCCGATTGCCGTGCCGCAGTTCTCTGCGAACGGCGCATGTGCTGCTGAAATCCGCACGGACGATCTGGAAGGCTGCCCGGCATTTTTCGGCCGTACGATCACGGGGGTCACCAACGGTTCCAGCCCGGCATGGATGCAGCGCCGGCTGATCGCCGCGGGCCAGCGGCCGATCAGTGCCCTGGTCGATGTGACCAATTACCTGATGCTGGCGTATGGCCGCCCTGCGCACGCCTACGATCTCGCGAAGTTGACCGGGGCCGTCGTGGCGCGCCGCGCGCGCGATGGCGAGCAGGTGCTGGCGCTCAACGAAAAGACTTATACCCTCGACAGCGCGATGACCGTGATTGCCGATGAAAGCGGCGTGCACGATATCGCCGGGATCATGGGCGGCGAGCATTCCGGCGTTTCTTCCGACACGACGGACGTTTTGCTCGAAATCGCCTATTTCGATCCGACGCGGATCGGCGTGACCGGGCGCAGGCTGGGGCTTGCCAGCGATGCACGCACCCGGTTCGAGCGCGGGGTCGATCCGGACTTCCTCGACACCGGGTTGGAACTGCTCACCGGGCTTATTCTGGAGGCCTGCGGCGGGACGGCAAGCGAGATCGTTCGTGCGGGCGGGCCACCGGCGGACGACAAGGTGATCGCGTTCGATCCGAAGGCTACCCAGCGCCTGGGCGGAGTAGCGATCGAGGAAGCGGAACAGCGGCGGATTTTGGAAGCGCTCGATTTTCGTGTCGGCGCGGATTGGCAGGTGACCTGCCCACGCCGCCGCCACGACATCGAGGGTTCTGCCGATCTGGTGGAGGAAGTCGTCCGCATCCATGGCCTCGACAAGGTCGCGAGCACGCCGTTGCCGCGAGCCGAGGGCGTGGCCAAACCCACGGCCAGCCCGCTTCAGCTGATGGAGCGCAGGTTGCGCCGCACAGCGGCCGCGCGCGGCCTGAACGAAGCGGTCACGTGGTCCTTCTTGCCGCAGTCCGAAGCCGATCAGTTTGTTGATGGCCCCGGCGCGCTGTGGGTGCTCGACAACCCGATCAGCGAGGACATGAAGGCCATGCGACCCTCGCTGCTGCCTGGCCTGCTGTCGGCGGCCAAACGCAATGCAGATCGCGGCGCGGCGGGGAGCCGGTTGTTCGAGATCGGTCGTCGCTATCTGCGCGGCGGGCATGGCGCGAGCGATGAACGCCCGACGCTGGGTGTGATCCTGGCAGGCGAGAATACGCCGCGCGGATGGGCTCATGGCCGGGCCACCGATTTCGACGCCTACGATGCCAAGGCCGAAGCTTTGGCGCTGCTCGAAGCTGCCGGCGCGCCGGTCGCCAACATGCAGGTGATGGGCGATGCAGGGCCGCAGTTCCACCCCGGCCAGTCGGGTACCCTGCGGCTCGGGCCCAAGACGGTGCTTGCCCGGTTTGGCGCGCTTCACCCCGCCACCCTCAAGGCGTTCGACATCGACGGGCCGGTAATGGCGGTCGAACTGTTCCTTGACGCGATCCCGGCGAAGAAGTCCGCCGGGTTCGCGCGGCCCACCTATGCACCGCCCGCCCTGCAGGCAGTGACGCGTGATTTCGCCTTCCTCGTCCCGGCCGATCTTCCCGCCGGCGATCTGGTGCGCGCCGTTCGCGGGGCGGACAAGGGGTCGATCGTGGCGGCCCGGGTGTTCGACGTTTTCGCAGGTGCAGGCGTGCCCGAAGGCAGGCAATCGATTGCGATCGAGGTAATCCTCCAGCCGGGGGACAAGAGCTTCACCGACGCTGAGATCAAGGCGATTTCGGACAAGGTGGTGGCTGCTGCGGCGAAACTCGGCGCCGAGCTGCGCGGATGAAGACGGCATTCATTACCGGCGCCACCGCAGGCATCGGCGCGGCAACCGTGCGCGCACTTGTCGCGAGCGGGTGGCGCTGCGTCGCCACGGGGCGCCGGGCAGAGCGGCTGGATGCGCTGGTCGCGGAACTAGGCGCGGACAAGGTTCATCCTGCGGTCTTCGACGTGCGCGACAGGGACGCGCTCGATGCGGCTATTGCCGCGCTGCCTGAGGGATTTCGCGACATCGACCTGCTGGTCAACAATGCGGGCCTCGCGCAGGGGCTCTCGCCTGCGCAGGAAGCGAACCTGGCCGATTGGCAGACGATGATCGACACCAACGTGACAGCGATGGTCACGGTTACGCGGCTGCTGCTGCCGGGACTGATCGCGCGCAAGGGCGCAATCATCGCGATCGGATCGGTCGCAGGCAGTTACATCTACCCCGGCGGCAACGTCTATGCGGGCAGCAAGGCGTTCGCCAACCACTTCACTCTGGCGCTGCGGGCAGACCTTCATGGCACCGGCGTGCGGGTTACCAGCATCGAGCCGGGCATGGTCGAGACCGAGTTTACGGTGGTGCGCACGGGAAGCCAGGAGGCCAGCGACAAGCTCTATGCCGGGGTCAATCCGATGACTGCCGAGGACATCGCGGATACCATCTGCTGGATCGCCCAGTTGCCCCCGCATCTCAATATCAACCGGATCGAGCTGATGCCGGTCAACCAGGATTTCGCCGGCTTCCGCGTCGCGCGAACACAAGATTGACATGACCTCCAACCGCCGAACCTTCGCCATCATCTCGCATCCCGACGCGGGCAAGACCACACTGACCGAGAAGCTGCTGCTGACCGGCGGCGCGATCCACCTTGCCGGCGAGGTCAAGGCCCGCGGCGCGGCGCGGCGGGCGCGTTCGGACTGGATGAAGATCGAACAGCAACGCGGGATCTCTGTCACCTCCAGCGTGATGACCTTCGAGCGTGACGGCATCACGTTCAACCTGCTCGATACACCCGGGCACGAGGATTTCAGCGAGGATACCTATCGCACACTGACGGCTGTCGATTCCGCTATCATGGTCATCGACGCGGCCAAGGGGATCGAACCGCAGACGCGCAAGCTGTTCGAGGTGTGCCGCCTTCGCTCGGTCCCGATCATCACTTTCGTCAACAAGGTTGACCGCGAAGGGCGGCCGGTGTTCGAGCTGCTCGACGAGATCGCTGACATGCTGGCGCTCGACGTCAGCCCGCAGGCCTGGCCGGTGGGCATGGGCGGCGAGTTTCAGGGCGTGCTCGATTTCGCCAGCGGCACGGTCGCTCGGCCGGAAGGGCCGTCGAAGGAGTTTCACGGTCAGCGCGATGCCGATCCCGCGCTGCCTGCCGATATCGCTGAAAACATCGAGCTAGCGCAGGTCGGCTATCCCGAATTCGATCTCGAGGCCTATCGCAACGGCGACCTGACCCCGGTTTATTTCGGCTCTGCGCTCAAGAACTTCGGCGTAACCGAGTTGATCGATGCGATCGCGCAATTCGCGCCCCCGCCGCGTCCCCAGCCCGCGGGCGAGGAGCAGATCAGCCCGGAGCGCGACGAGGTCACCGGGTTCATCTTCAAGGTCCAGGCCAACATGGACCCGAACCACCGCGACCGGATCGCGTTCATGCGGATGGTTTCGGGCACGTTCAAGCGCGGCATGAAGTTGACGCCGAGTGGCCTTGGCAAGCCGATCGCGGTCCATTCGCCGATCTTGTTCTTCGCGCAGGATCGCGAGCTGGCCGACACGGCGCAAGCGGGCGACATCATCGGCATCCCCAACCACGGCACGCTGCGTGTGGGCGATACGCTGAGTGAGAAGAACCAGGTCCGCTTCACCGGCCTGCCCAATTTCGCGCCAGAAATCCTGCGCCGCGTGGTGCTGAAGGATCCGACCAAGACCAAGCAATTGCGCAAGGCGCTCGACGACTTGTCCGAAGAAGGCGTGATCCAGGTGTTCTACCCGGAGATCGGCGCGCAATGGATCGTCGGCGTGGTAGGCCAGCTGCAGCTCGAGGTGCTCGTCAGCCGGCTGGAGGCAGAATACAAGGTCGAGGCCATGCTCGAAGCTTCTCCGTTCGCCACGGCGCGCTGGCTGAAGGGTAGCGAAGCGGCGCAGGATGCCTTCGCCCAGTTCAACCGCGCCAACCTCGCCAAGGACCGCGATGGGGACCTGGTGTTCATGGCAAAGAGTCCGTGGGACGTCGGCTACCAGCAGGAAAAGAATCCCGACTTGGTTTTCTCCGCGACCAAGGAGCGGTGACATCCGGCTTCATGCCGCTTATCCAGCGTGCATGGCCGATTTCACCGACACGCTGACAGACGATCATGTCGCCATGATCGCGAAGCAGCCGGTTTTCTTCGTCGCGACGGCTGCGCCAGGCGCTCGGATCAATCTCAGCCCGAAGGGTCTCGATTGCTTTCGCGTACTCGGGCCGGGCCAGGTTGCATGGCTCGACCTTGGCGGGTCGGGGAACGAAACCAATGCACACCTGCTGGCCGACGGCCGCATCACAATCATGTTCTGCAATTGGGAACAGCCCGCGCTGATCCTGCGCATTTACGGGCGCGGCAGGCCGGTATTGCCCGCCGACGCCGAGTTCGCGGAATTGGCAGCGCATTTCACGGTGCTGCCGGGGACGCGCCAGATCTTCGACGTGGCGGTTGAAAGTGTGCAGACCAGCTGCGGCTGGGGCGTTCCCTTGATGGCATTCGAGCGGCCACGCGCAACGCTGGTCAAATACCACGCGCAGGCCGACCCGGAAAAATGGGCTGCCAAGATGAGCAAGCGGACCCGCAGCATCGACGGACTGCCGACCCGCGCGACCGATCGCTATATCGTGGGCGAGGCGGGGACCGTTTCCGAATAGGGCGCGTTACCCACCCGCGTGCAGCTTACTTTCGCCACCTACAACATCCACAAGGCCGTGGGGACGGATCGCAGACGCGATCCCGAACGCATTCTCAGCGTTCTTCGGGAAATCGACGCGGATGTGATCGCGTTACAGGAAGTCGACCGCCGGATAGGCCAGCGCGCCAGCGTGATCGACCGGGCACTGCTCGACGATTCGCCATGGCATGCGGCCGATGTCGCGCGGCGCCCGCGCAGCCTGGGGTGGCATGGCAATGCCATCCTTGTGCGCCGGGGGCTGGAGGTGGTCGAGGCCGAGGCGCTTCATCTGCCTATGCTCGAGCCGCGCGGCGCGGCACGGGCCGATATCCTGGTGGATGGGCGCCGGGTCCGGGTAATCGGGATGCACCTCGATCTGTCTGGCCTGCGCCGACGCGACCAGATCCGCGCGGTCTTGCGCCATATCGGCGCCTGCGACCCAGGTTGCCCGACCGTGTTGATGGGGGACTTCAACCAGTGGGGCCTGAAAAGTGGGGCGATGCGCGAATTCGGCGAAACCTGGCAGGTATTGGACACCGGGCGCAGCTTCCCTAGTCGGCAGCCACTCGCTTGCCTCGACCGCGTGGTCACATCGCATGACTGGTTCTGTTCCGGCCATCGCGTCCACCATTCAGCGACAGCGGCGCAAGCATCGGACCATTTGCCAGTGGTTGCCGAGTTAAATCTGCACAAAAAGTAATCATCGCCCAAAATTTAGGCAGAAGATGATCTAAGATTGCGGAAATTGGGTCGTCGTCGCTCAGATATTTCGCGCCGATCCTGATTGGCACGGCTTTTGCTGCATGTGCGAAGCCGGCGAAGCGTCCGGCGCCACTCAGGGGGGAACGATGAAGTTCATCGTCGCCATCATTAAGCCGTTCAAGCTCGACGAGGTTCGCGAGGCGCTGGGCGCGATCGGGGTCGCCGGGATGACCGTGTCCGAAGTCAAGGGGTTCGGCAGACAGAAAGGCCAGACCGAGATTTATCGCGGCGCCGAATATTCGACCAATATGCTGCCGAAAGTGAAGCTGGAAGTCGCCGTTGCCGACGACCTGTCCGAGCGGGTGGTCGAAACGATCACCGCCACTGCCAGCACCAAGAGCATCGGTGATGGCAAGATCTTCGTCTTCGAGCTCGCTTCGGCGACCCGCATTCGCACTGGCGAAACCGGCGAGACAGCACTGTGAGCGCCGCGTCTGACAAAGGGAGCATTCCCATGATCCGTAAAGTTATCCTGGCGGCCAGTGCGTTGGGCGCCTCGATGCTCGCCGCCACCGCCGCGATCGCGCAGGATGCCGTCGCAGCGGCCCCGGCCGTGTTCGAACCCACAGCCGAGATGGTCAACAAGGGCGACGTTGCCTGGATGATGGTTGCAACCGCCTTCGTCCTGATGATGTCGGTGCCCGCGCTGGCGCTTTTCTATGGCGGGCTGGTGCGGACCAAGAACATGCTCAGCGTGCTAATGCAGGTGCTGACCATCGTTTGCGTCGCGGCGTTGGTGTGGTTCGCGTGGGGCTATTCGATGGCCTTTACTTCCACCGGTACGCCGTTCCCCAAGCTGTTCGGCGGGCTGGACAAGGCGTTCCTGCAGGGCGTGGATGTGACCACACTGGCGGCAACCTTCTCGAATGGGGTCTATCTGCCGGAACTCGTTTTCGTGATGTTCCAGATGACCTTCGCCTGCATCACCCCGGCGCTGATCGTGGGTGCATTCGCGGAGCGGGTGAAGTTCACGCCGCTGATCCTGTTCGTGGTCGGCTGGCTGACGCTCGCCTATTTCCCGATCGCGCACATGGTCTGGTACTGGGCCGGCCCGGACTTCCTGCCGACCGCGCCGGACGACACCGGCCTTTTGTGGGGCTGGGGCGCGCTCGATTTCGCCGGCGGTACCGTGGTCCACATCAATGCCGGCATCGCGGGCCTCATCGGCTGCCTGATCATCGGTCCCCGGCTTGGGTTCAAGAACGAACCCATGCCGCCGCACAGCCTGGTGATGACCATGATCGGTGCCTCGCTGCTGTGGATCGGCTGGTTCGGCTTCAACGCGGGCTCCGCGCTCGAATCGAATGCCTTTGCCGCGCTCGCCTTCGTCAACACCTTCGTCGCCACGGCGGCGGCTGGCGTCGCCTGGGCGGTGATCGAGCAGATCCGTCATGGCAAGCCTTCGCTGCTGGGCGCGGCATCGGGCGTCGTTGCGGGCCTCGTCGCGATTACGCCTGCAGCAGGGTTCGCCCATCCCGGCACCGCGATTATCCTGGGCGCGGCCGCATCGGGCGTGTGCTTCCTGTTCGTCACCACGATCAAGAACGCGCTGAAGTATGACGACACACTCGACGTGTTCGGCATCCACGCGGTCGGCGGCATCGTCGGCGCGATCGGAACGGGCATTGTGGCCGACCCGGCGCTCGGCGGGCAGGGCTGGATCGATTATACCGCTGCGGTCGCCGTGGCGGGCGAGTACGACATGGCGAGTCAGATCGTCACGCAGATCTGGGCTGTTGGCACCACGGTGCTGTGGACCGGCGTCGTGTCCACCGTGCTGTTCCTGGCGCTCAAGTACACCATCGGCCTGCGCCCCGACGCCGATGTGGAGACCGAAGGGCTCGACATCCGCGAGCATGGGGAGCGCGCCTACAACTACTGACCAGTTTGGCGGGCCGGGGTTTCTCTCCTCTCCCCCGGTCCGCCTACCGATGTTCCTCCTGCGAACACCACCTTTCAGGGCCGGAGCAACGCTCCGGCCCATTTTTTCTAACAGGTGAGCCACCAGCTGAAGAGGCCGAGCGCGGCCAGCCATATCGCCCCAATCGCAATTGCCGCACGGGTCGATACCGGGCGCTTCGCCAGTTCGGCGGCGCGCTCGCGACACTCCAGCAGCACTTCGGGCGGAACCAGCCGCAGCGCCAGCCATATCCCGGCGGGCAGGATCAGCAGGTCGTCGAACAAGCCCAGCACGGGGATGAAGTCGGGAATAAGGTCGATCGGGCTGAGCGCATAGGCCGCGACGGCACCGGCCAGCGCCTTGGCCAGAAGCGGTGTGCGCGGATCGCGCCCGGCGAGCAACAAGGCCAGCACATCGCGCTTGAGAGCGGCGACGCGACTGCGCCAGGTCAGCGCGTGGCCGCCTTGACGAAGTCTGCGCAGCGTTCGCCGATCATGATGCTGGGCGCATTGGTGTTGCCCGAAACGAGACGGGGCATGATCGAGGCGTCGGCGATCCACAGGCCGTCGACATCGCGCGCCTTCAGGGTGGGGTCGACCACGCTCGCATCGTCCGATCCCATCCGGCAGGTCCCGACCGGGTGGTAAACGGTGTCGGCACGGCTGCGGATAAGGTCGTCAAGCGCGTCGTCATCGGCCAGATCGACCGGATGGCGGTCAGTCAGGCCGTAATCGCGCAGCGGCGGCGTGTCCGCGATCCGGTGCGACAGGCGCACGCCTTCGCGCATCACCGCCATGTCGCGCGGATCGTCGAGGAAGTTCGGATCGATCAGCGGCGCCTCGGCCGCATCATTGCTGCGCAGCTGCACCGTGCCCCGGCTTTCCGGCCGCAGCACGCAGGCGTGGAGCGAAATGCCGTGTCCCTTCACCTTTTCGCGCCCATGATCTTCCAGCATGGCGGGCACGAAATGCCACTGCACGTCGGGCGCGGGCGCATCGGGCATGACGGTCCAGAACCCGCCGCTTTCGGCAAAGCAGGTAGTCATGATGCCGGTACGCGAACGGCGGTGCTCGATCATCGCCTTGACCATTCGCAGCGTGCCTTCGAAGCTGTCGCCCAGGGGCACGCGCGATTTCGTCTCCCAGCTCGAGACATAGTCGACGTGATCCTGCAGGTCGCTGCCGACCGCGGGCTTGTCGATAATCACGTCGATGCCGTGTTCCTTGAGATGGGCAGCGGGGCCGATGCCCGAAAGCATCAGAATCTGAGGGCTGTTGAATGCTCCGGCGGACAGGATCACACCGGCCCGCGCGCGAACGATCTCGCGTTTGCGCCCGCGCCGGATGGCGACACCGGCAACGCGCCCATCTTCGATCACCAGCTTCTCGACCAGCGCCCCGGTCTTTACGGCGAAATTGGCACTGCCTTTCATCGGTTCGACATAGGCGCGCGCAGCCGACCAGCGCTCTCCGCGACGCTGGGTCACCTGGTACAGCCCGAAGCCGTCCTGCCGCTCGCCGTTGAAATCATCGTTGCGGCGCAATTGCAGCGCGGCGGCGCTTTCAACGAAATCTCGGCTGGCCTGGTTGGCGCAGTTCTGTTCCGAAACGAACAGGGGCCCGTCGGCACCATGCCATGCGTCCGCGCCGCGCTCGTTCGCCTCGGCCCTGCGGAAGAACGGCAACACATCGTCGTAAGCCCAGCCGGTGCACCCAAGCGCGGCCCAGTTGTCGTAATCCCAGCGGTTGCCGCGAATAAAGACCATCGCGTTGATCGCGCTCGATCCGCCAAGCCCGCGCCCGCGCGGCTGGTATCCGACGCGGCCCTTCAATCCCTTCTGCGGCACCGTTTCGTAGCGGTAATTCACCGCGTCGGGCAGGAACGGCATGAAGCCAGGCGTTTTGACCCGCATGGTGTTGTTGTGGCCACCCGCCTCCAGCAGGCAGACAGTGTGTGTGCCATCTTCGGCGAGTCGTCCGGCCGCCGCACTGCCGCCACTGCCGCCACCGACGACGACGTAATCGAACGTTTCCATGTCCCTCTCCCAAAGGATTCAATGATCAGGCGGCTTCGCTCCGCTCAGGTTCCGTTTGTTTTGTCCGCCTGCGCCGTTCGCGGTCGAGCCAGCGGGCGCGGATCATGTCACTTGTCTCGCGGCTGCCGTCGTGCGTCCACCCCGGTTCGCCCAGCAGGTATCCCAGCTTGTGCCGCAACGGCGCACGGCGCATGTCCTGCGCGATGCCGATCCATTCATGGAACACTGCCCACAACAGGTTGAAGCTGCCCAGCTGCCTCACGATGCCGTAGCGAATCCGCTCCTCATCCGGACGTTCCGGCTCGAACGTGCCGAACAGGCGGTCCCACACGATGAACACCCCCGCATAATTTCGGTCGAGGTAGCGCGGGTTGGTGGCGTGGTGGACCCGGTGATGGCTGGGCGTGTTCATCACCGCTTCGAACCAGCGCGGCATCTTGCCGATCGCCTCGGTATGGATCCAGAACTGGTAGATCAGGTTGAACCCTGCGCAGATCGCGATCATCGCGGGGTGGAAACCGATCAGGACCAGCGGCAGCTTGAATACGAAGCCGAGCGTCAGAAAGCCCGTCCAGCTCTGCCGCAGGGCGGTCGACAGGTTGTAGTGCTGGCTGGAATGATGGTTCACATGGCTGGCCCAGAACCAGCGCACCCGGTGCCCGAACCGGTGCACCCAGTAATAGGCCAGATCGTCGAGCACGAAACACAGGCCCCAGGCCCACCACGTCCACGGGACGTCGAGCAGGCGGAACTGCCATACCCACATGAACAGCAGCAGGAACAAGCCGCCGAACAGCAGGCCGGACACCGTGCTGCCCAGTCCGAAGGCGAGGCTCGTCAGCGTATCGCGCGGTTCGTAAGCATGCGGCCGGCGTTTCCACGCCCACACCATCTCCAGCAGTACCAGCGCGACAAAACCCGGCACGGCGAGCTCGGTGGGGGAGAAATCGGGCATGGGCTCAGCCCCCCCCGCCGACCCGGTCCGCCCAATCGTGCGCGGCAGATCCCAGATCGAGAGTGACAGTGCCGAACCGCCGGTCAAGCGGATCGAGCGTGATCCGATCTTCGTCGACCCGCGCTGGTGTACCGGGTCCCATCAGGCGCGAAGCGAAATGGGCACCGTGGCGGCGCAGCACCATGATGCGGCCCTGGTCATCGCGCAGCAGGGCGCCACGGCCTTCCCGGTCGAGCGCGATCTCGCGCGGTTCGAAGCCGCAACAGGCCTCTTCCGCCAGCGCGCGCGCTTCGTCTTCGGACAGGATGCGGGCATCACCGCCAAGCCCCAGTCGCCGGGCAAGCCAGTAGAGCGCCAGAATGGCTACCAGCGATCCGCCGAATTGCAGCAGCATGGCCATAACTCGTTACTGACACAGATGTCAGTTGTCGTCGAGGCTTGCCGAACCTGTCCGGGGCGATAACGTGCGTCCGATCAGGGAGAATTCGATGACCTTACGCATGCTTGCGCCGCTCGCTCTTGTTCTGGCAGGGCCGCTTTCCGCCCAAGCGATGCAAAACCCGGCCGCGCCCGATCCGGCCGCGCTGGTCGATGCGCAGTACGACCGTACCGCGCGCGTGGCCCGGCAGATCTGGGATTGGGCCGAGCTCGGTTACATGGAGGACCGCTCGAGCGGGCTGTTGCAGGCAGAACTGGCCAAGGAGGGGTTCACGGTGCGCAAGGGTGTGGCCGACATCCCCACAGCGTTCGTCGCCGAATGGGGCAGCGGCGGCCCGGTCATCGCCGTGCTGGCCGAATTCGATGCCCTGCCCGGGATCAGCCAATCGGATGCGCCAACGCGCCAGGAAGACGGCAAAGCGGCTGCCCATGCCTGCGGGCATAACCTGTTCGGCGCAGGATCGCTGACCGCGGCGATCGCGATCAAGCAATGGCTGGAGGAGACCGGTACGGCCGGCCGGGTCCGCCTGTACGGCACGCCGGCCGAAGAAGGCGGTTCGGGCAAGGTCTACCTCGTCCGGGCGGGGCTGTTCGACGATGTCGACTTCACGCTGCACTGGCATGCCGACGACGAGAACAGCGCCGCGGCGCAGACTTCGCTCGCCAACCGTTCGGCCAAATTCCGCTTCCGCGGCCAGTCGGCCCACGCCGCTGCCGCGCCGGAGATGGGCCGATCGGCACTGGACGGGGTCGAAGCGATGAACATCATGGCCAACATGATGCGCGAGCACACCAGCATGGATGCGCGCATGCATTACGTCATTACCGAAGGGGGCAGCGCCCCGAACGTTGTCTCGGATTTCGCCGAGGTATTCTATTACGTCCGGCATTCGGAAACGCCGGAGGTGGAAGCGATGTGGGCGCGGCTGGAAAATGCCGCGCGCGGGGCGGCGCTGGGCACCGGGACGAAGGTCGAATGGGAAATCATCCACGGCAACAACCCGTTGCTGGTCAACGAAACCTTGGCCAGGATGATGGATGCCAAGCTGCGGCAGGTTGGCGGGGTGAACTACACCGCCGAAGAAACTGCATTTGCGCAGGAACTGGCTAAGTCGCTGGGTGAAGCGGCTGAACCTCTTGCCAGCGCAGGCACGATCCAGCCTTATGAAAAGTCGCTCGGCTATGGGTCGACCGATGTCGGCGATGTTTCGTGGGCGACGCCGACCGTTGGCGTGCGCACTGCTACCTGGGTCCCGGGCACATCGTCGCACAGCTGGCAAAGCGCGGCGGCGAGCGGCACGACGATCGGGTTCAAGGGCGCGCAGGTGGCGGCCAAGTCGATGGCGCTGGCGGCGGCGGAATTGTTCACCAATCCGGAATTGCGCGCTGCGGCTCGGGCGGAATTCGACGCTTCGCGCGGTCCGGGTTACGAATACCGCTCGCTGCTTGGCGACCGCGCACCGCCACTCGATTATCGCCGCTAGCGAAGGCTTCAGCCGCGCGCGGCGGCGGCGAGCATGTCCATGGCCGGGCGGACTGGCCCGACATCATATCCGGCAGCGGCCGCAGCGGCAGCGATTTCTTCGGAATCGCGGCCCGCACGCGCCTGTGCCAGCGCCCACAGAAGCGTGGACCGCGTGCCGGAACGGCAATAGGCGAGAACCTTGCCACTGGCGCCAACGCTGTCGAGGGCGCCAGCCATGGCACTGACCTGCGGCTGACCAAACCCGGCGCCGCCCACGGGGATGGCCACGTAATCGATACCCGCCGCCCGGGCCGCCGCTTCGATATCGGCGCCGGGGGTCTGGTCGTCCGATTCGCCATCGGGGCGATTGTTGATGATGAGGGTAACCCCCGCCGCCTTCGCTGCGGCCAGGTCCTCGACCGCGATCTGCGGGCTGGCAAAGACCTGATCCGAAAGGCGGCGGAACTGACTCATTGCGCGGCCTGCCGCGCGGCTTCAGCCCGCATGCGGCGATTGCGCTGCATCATGTTGAGCAGTTCAACCCCGACCGAGAATGCCATCGCGGCGTAGACGTAGCCCTTGGGTACCTTGAACCCGAACCCGTCGGCGATCAGCACCAGTCCGATCATCACCAGGAACGCCAGCGCCAGCATTACAAGGGTGGGGTTCTTCTCGACGAAGCGCGACAGCGGATCGGCGGCGACCATCATCAGGGCAACGGTGATGATCACTGCAGCGACCATGATCGGGATGTCGTCGGTCATGCCCACGGCAGTGAGGATCGAATCGACGGAAAACACGATGTCGATCAGCACGATCTGCACGATCACCGCTCCGAAGGTGGCTGTCGCCGCCGCAGCAATGCCGGGTGTCTTGTCGAGCAGGTCACCCGACGGATCGCTCGGTTCCATCGAGTGGTGGATTTCCTTCGTCGCCTTCCACAGCAGGAACAGGCCGCCTGCCAACAGGATCAGGTCGCGGCCGGAAAAGGCGGTTTCGAAGCTCGGCTTGCCATATTCGTTCGGCGAACCCGTGATCCCCAGGTCGAACAGCGGGGTTTGCAGGGTTACCAGCCAGCCGATCAGGAACAGCAGGCCGACACGCATGATCAGCGCCAGCGACAGGCCGATTCGCCGCGCCAGCTGCTGTTGATGCGCGGGCAGCTTGTTGGACAGGATCGCGATGAAGATCAGGTTGTCGATGCCCAGAACGACCTCGAGCGCGATCAGCGTGAGCAGCGCGGCCCAGGTGGCGGGATCGGAGAGAAGCGTGACGATATCCATGCTTCGGGCATTGGCCGGATCGGATCGCGCTGGCAAGCGCCTTGCAATGCCAAAATGACACAAAGGCCTACTGCGCAATGCGCGGGTGTTAATTCATTCGCGCGCGGGCCTTTTCTGCGCTATGAGGGGGATTGCGGAGGGGGCGTTGTCGACGCCATCCGTCGCGCTGACCGGGGTGCATGCCCGCCCGTGCGCCGGTAAAGCTTTGGAATCAGGGCGGTCCGACGAAGGTATCTGACGGTTTATGGGTTATGACAAAGGGCGCCGCGGCCGGGGCCGCGACAAGCGCGACGGTTTCGGGGAAGACAATTTCGACCCGTTTGGTGGCTCGCCCGGCAATTTCGGCGGTGACCGGGGCGGGTTCGGCGGCGACCGCGGCGGATACGGCGGCGGCGGTGGTGGTTACGGCGGCGGCGGGGGCGGCGGTGGTCGCTTCGGCGGCGGCGGTGGCGATCGCGGCGGCTTCGGCGGCGGCCCGCGTGGCGGCGGCGGCGGCGGCGGCGGTTTCAGCCGCATGCCCGCACAGGTCGTCGGTACCGGCAAGGGCACCGTAAAGTTCTTCAATGGACAGAAGGGCTTCGGCTTCATCGCGCAGGATGGCGGTGGTGAGGACGTATTCGTCCACATCAGCGCAGTCGAGCGTGCGGGCCTCGAAGGTCTGGCTGAAGGTCAGGAACTCGAATTCAACCTGGTCGATCGCGGCGGCAAGGTGTCGGCGCAGGATCTGCAGATCGTCGGCGATGTCATTGCTGTCGAAGCACGCGCTCCGGCCGCGCCGCAGCGCGAGCTGACCGGCGAGAAGGCGACAGGTACGGTCAAGTTCTTCAACTCGATGAAGGGCTTCGGATTCCTCGTTCGCGACGACGGCCAGCCTGACGCATTCGTGCACATCAGTGCAGTCGAGCGTTCGGGCCTGTCGGCGCTGAACGAGGGCGAGCGTTACCAGTTCGATATCGAGGTCGATCGACGAGGCAAGCACTCGGCGGTCAATCTGGTGCCCGTTCAGGACTGACCAGCTCTTCTTCCCCGCAGGGCCTAAGCACTGGCTTGGCGGGACATCCAAAACGCGGCAAATGGCGGCTCCACCAGGGCCGCCATTTGTCGTTTGTAACCCCGCAATCCTCGAGGAAATGAAATGTCGATCACCCCGCTCATGCCTGTTTACCCTCGGTCCGGGGTACGCCCGGTGCGCGGCGATCACTGCCACCTGATCGACGAGGACGGCACCCGTTACCTCGATTTTGCCAGCGGCATTGCCGTCAACCTGCTGGGCCACAGCCACAAGGGGCTGATCGGCGCGATCCAGCGGCAGGCCGAAACCTTGATGCACGTTTCCAATCTCTACGGCAGCCCGCAGGGCGAGGCGCTCGCCCAGCGGCTGGTCGATGCGACCTTTGCCGATACCGTGTTCTTCACCAATTCGGGCGCCGAGGCGGTGGAATGCGCGATCAAGACCGCCCGCGCCTATCACCAGCATGCCGGCAATGAGGACCGGTACGAGCTGATCACCTTCACGAACGCCTTCCACGGGCGCACGATGGCGACCATCAGCGCATCGAACCAGGATAAGATGCACAAGGGCTTCATGCCGCTGCTGGCCGGGTTCAAGTATGTCGACTTCGACGATCTGGAAGGTGCCCGCGCAGCGATCGGTCCCAATACGGCCGGTTTCCTGGTTGAACCCATCCAGGGCGAGGGCGGTATCCGCCCGGCATCGGATGAATTCATGCAGGGCCTGCGTGCGCTGGCTGACGAGCACGACCTGATGCTGGTTCTTGACGAAGTCCAGTGCGGCGTCGCACGCACAGGCAAGCTTTACGCCTATGAACACTACGGCGTGACGCCGGACATCCTTGCCACTGCCAAGGGCATCGGGGGCGGCTTCCCGCTGGGTGCATGCCTCGCGACGGAAAAGGCCGCGCGCGGCATGGGCTTCGGTACGCACGGCTCCACCTATGGCGGCAACCCGCTGGCGATGGCGGCGGGCACGGCCGTAATGGACGCAGTCGCGAATGAGGAATTCCTTGCCGAAGTCACCGAGAAGGGCGAACGTATCCGGACCCGGCTCGAACAGTTCATCGGCAATTATCCCGAACTGTTCGAACTCGTCCGTGGCAAGGGCCTGATGCTGGGCATCAAGATGAAGGTCGAAAGCCGTCCGTTCTATGTCCACCTGCGCGACAAGCACCAGTTGCTGACCGTCGCGGCAGGCGACAATACGCTGCGCGTCCTGCCGCCGCTCGTTGTCGGCGATGCCGAGATCGACGAATTCTTCGACAAGCTTTCGGCGGGTGCGGCTGATTTCGAGGTGGCAGAAGGGTGAGCGGCACCGCTCCACGCGATATGGCCCCGACGGTTCGCGATTTTCTCGACCTGTCGGACGCGGACACCGATGCGCTCGCGGCGATCCTCGGCGATGCATATGCGCGCAAGCAGGCGCGGCGCGGCTGGCCCCGTGGCCGGCCGGATGCGGACGCGCCGCTTGCCGGCCATGTGCTGGCGATGATTTTCGAAAAGAGTTCGACCCGCACGCGCGTCAGCTTCGACATCGCCATGCGCCAACTGGGCGGATCGGCGCTGATCCTCGATTCGGCGTCGAGCCAACTGGGGCGGGGAGAGAGCATTGCCGATACGGCGCGCGTGCTAAGCCGGATGGTCGACGCGATCATGATCCGCACCGACGATCATGCGAAAGTCGAGGAGATGGCGCGTCACGCCGATGTGCCGGTGATCAACGGGCTGACCGACCGGTCTCACCCATGCCAGATCGTGGCCGACCTGCAGACTATCCTGGAACAGGGCAAGTCGCTGCCGGGGCTGGAACTGGCGTGGATGGGCGATGGCAACAACGTGCTGCATTCGATCCTCGAGGCGGCCGGACTGTTCAAGTTCAATGTCCGCGTGGCGACGCCGGTCGGATACGAACCCGATGGGCAATTCGTCGCGCAGGCGCGTGCTGCAGGGGCGACGGTAACATTGACCAACGATGCCGCCGCCGCCGCATCAGGGGCCGATGTGCTGGTCACGGATACCTGGGTCTCCATGGGTCAGGCACATGCTGACGAAAAACTGGCCGCGATGCAGCCCTACCGGGTCGACGAGGCGTTAATGGCGCGCGCAAAACCGGATGCGATCTTCCTTCACTGCCTGCCTGCCCATGTCGGCGATGAAGTGAGCGAGGGGGTGTTCGAAGGGACGCAATCGGTCGTGTTCGACGAGGCGGAAAATCGCATCCATGCGCAAAAATCGATCCTGCTTTGGTGCCTGGGCAAGCTCTAGAAGTTCCCGAGCGCGGGCCAGGGGCTTAATTTCCGCGCTTTCCGCGCCCATATGGGCGCGATGCCAGACCTGACCGATCGCCAGAGCGAAACCTACTCCGACCGCATTCTCGCCTTCACCGTGCCCGGCCGCAATGCGCGTGGCCGCGTCGTACGGCTGGACGACGTTACCGACCAAGTGTTGTCGGCCCACTGCTATCCCGCCCCGATCAAGCATCTTCTGGCTGAAGCGCTGGTGCTGGCTGCCCTGATCGGAAGCCTGCTGAAAGACGAACAGGGCCAGATGACGATGCAGGCCCAGACCGAAAATGGCGTCGTGCGTCTTTTGGTATGCGATTACCGGGCCGGCGAATTGCGGGGCTATGTCGATTTCGACGAGGCGCGCATCGGCGAACTTGGCTCGAACCCTTCGCTGTACGCTTTGTTCGGCAAAGGATATCTTGCCATTACCTTCGACCTTGCCGGTGGCGGCGGACGTTACCAAGGCATCGTTCCGCTGGAGGGGGAATCGCTGGCGGAGGCGTGTGAAACCTATTTTGCACAGTCTGAACAGGTGCCGACGTTGATCAGGGTGGCGGCCCGTTCTGGTGTCGATGGCTGCGTGGCGGGGGGGCTGCTCGCCCAGCATCTTCCCAATGGCGAGGAGGGCGGGGAACGGCTCCACACGGCGGAAGATGCCGCGGAATGGGAGCACGTCGCCGTTTTGGCCGGCAGCACCCGGCACGACGAGCTGCTTGACCCGGAGCTTTCGCTCGAAGCCCTGACCTGGCGCTTGTTCCATGAGGAGAGCGAAGTTCGCGTCGATCCGGGCGCAGCGCTGCGGCGCGGATGCCGGTGCACGGTCGAGCATTATCGCTCGGTTATCGAACGGTTCCCTGCGGACGAACGCGACGCAATGCGCGATGACGAAGGGCGTATCATGGTCGACTGCGCATTTTGCTCGCGCTTGTTCCAGATTGAAGCGTAGAACGTTTCATCGCTGACAAGGAACCGTTCATCGTATCTAATGTTATGGGGTGCACGGAGCGAGCAAAGTCGTGACGCGGAGTAAAGTGAATGCCTGAAGCTGGGAAGAAAGTGGTCGCAGTGCTGATGGCGGGGGCATTGCTTCCAGCCGCGCTGGCGGTCGCACCTGCCGTGGCTCAGGGCGGCTTTCTCGCAATGCTCGACCGGCTGGAACGGGGCGAATGGCAGATCCGGCCACGCGACGGGGGTGAGCAGCGCAAGATTTGCCTGCGCAGCGGCCAGGAACTGATCCAGCTGCGCCATCGCCAGGGCGGCTGCAGCCGTTACGTGGTCGAGGACAATGCCGGGGCCGTGACCGTGCAGTACTCTTGCCCCGGCAATGGGTACGGCCGAACCAGCATTAGGCGGGAATCGGACACTTTGGTCCAGATCGAAAGCCAGGGCATTGCCGATGGCCGACCGTTCCAGTTCACGGCCGAGGCGCGCCGCACCGGGACCTGCCGTTGACGCAGGCATGCGGCGAGCCATTGCTCGCCTGCGCAATTGGCACTAGCGCCACGGAACCATGGCCAATCCGTCCATAACCCGTCGTGCCGTCGTCCTGCTTTCGGGCGGGCTCGATTCGATGGTGTCTGCAGCGATCGCGCGCGAGCAAGGCTTCGCGATCAACGCTCTTACGATCGACTACAATCAGCGCCACCGCATCGAAATCGAGGCTGCGCGCGGGATAGCGACACGCTTAGGCGCCGAGCGCCATGTGGTGCTACCCCTGGATCTGCGGCAGTTCGGCGGTTCGGCTCTTACCGACGATATCGCGGTGCCGATGGCCGGCGTGACGGATGATGAAATTCCGGTAACGTATGTCCCGGCGCGCAACATCGTCTTCCTTTCGCTGACGCTGGCCTGGGCGGAGGCGCTGGGCGCGCGCGACATCTTCATTGGCGTGAACGCGCTCGATTATTCCGGCTACCCCGATTGCCGACCCGAATTCATCGCCAGCTTTGCCGAAATGGCGCGCCTGGGAACCAAGGCGGGGGTCGAGGGCGTACCGTTCAATATCCACGCTCCGCTCCAGCATATGAGCAAGGCCGATATCGCCCGCGAGGCCGACCGGCTCGGGCTCGACACGGCGATGTCGTGGTCCTGCTATGCGCCGACTGCGGATGGACGCGCATGCGGGCTATGCGACAGTTGCCGCTTGCGGCAGAAGGGCTTTGCAGAGGCAGGGATCGAGGACGGGATCAAGTATGAGCGAAGCGCGGATTGATGGCCAACCAGCAGCGCCCGAGGTAACCGACAAGGTCCCGCCCTACAGCTGGTACGCGCTCGGCGTGCTGGTCATTGTCTACGTGCTGAATTTCATCGATCGGCAGATCCTGTCGATCCTGGCCAACGACATCAAGGCTGACCTGAACGTCGGCGACGACTATCTTGGCTTCCTTTACGGTACGGCCTTTGCCGTGTTCTACGCCTTGTTCGGCATTCCGCTGGGCAAGCTGGCCGACAGCTGGAAGCGTGTGCGGTTGATGAGTATTGGCCTTGCGCTGTGGTCGGCGATGACTGCGGTGTCCGGCTTTGCCCGCGATGCGGCGACGCTGACTGTGGCTCGGATCGGGGTGGGCGTGGGTGAAGCGACTGCCAGCCCGTCCGCCTATTCGCTTATTTCCGACTGGTTTCCTGCCCGACTTCGCGCGACGGCGTTGGCGATCTATTCCTCCGGGCTCTATCTCGGGGGTGGCGTATCCCTGCTGATCGGCGGGCTGGTGGTCGAAAACTGGAACCGGGCCTATCCGGGTGGCGGGCCATTGGGGCTTGTCGGGTGGCAAGCCGCGTTCCTTGCCGTCGGTATTCCCGGCCTGCTGCTGGCGCTATGGGTCCTCACCTTGCGCGAACCCATCCGGGGCGCGATCGATGGGCTGCCGACAGCGGAAGATCCGCGCCCTTTCAAGGGTTTTGTCGACGAGCTGCTGCAGGTGATCCCGCCGTTCACTATCGTTGGAGCTGCGATGCGAGGGCCAGCCGCACTGTTCGCCAATCTAGCCGGGCTGGCCTTCTTCGCCATTGCCGCAATAGAATTGTCTCGCCTGGTCCCGGCAAGTTCCACCCTGGTGCCGGGTATTTCCGACCAGTGGCTGTTTCTCGGGATCGGCTACTACGCGGTCTTCAGCTGGGCACTCGCCCTGCGGGCGCGCGATTTGCCGACTTTCCGGCTCACGTGGGGTTCGCCGGCGTTCCTGACCGTCATCATCGGTTACGGCACAGTGGCATTCGTCAGTTACGCCGCGTCGTACTGGGGCGCCCCTTTTGCAGAGCGCGCGCTGGGCGCAAACAAGAGCGAACTCGGCTGGTTTCTTGGTGCGCCATCCGCGGTGGCCGGCTTCTTGGGCGTAATCGCGGGCGGACGGATGGCGGACTGGCTGCTCGAACGCCGCGCCAATGGCCGGGTCTGGGTCATCCTGTTCGGCCTCGTCGCGCCTGTCCCGGCACTGCTTGTGGCCTATAACAGCACGACACAGACCGTATTCTACGTTGCCAGCTTCGTTGCCCAGCTGCTGTCGGCATCCGCGCTGGGGGCGGCAGCAGCGAGCAGCCAGGCACTTGTCCTGCCAAGGATGCGCGGCGTCGCCACGGCGACGTTCTTTCTGGCGACCACGCTGATCGGGCTGGGCATCGGGCCGTTCATGGCGGGATACGTTTCGGCCGTTAACGGCGACGATCTTTCGGCCGGTGTGCTGAGTACGCTGGCGGTGGTGCCGCTGGGCACGATCCTACTGCTAGCGGCATTGAAACTGGTGCCCCGGGCGGGCGCTAGCGTGATGGAACGCGCGCGCGCCGCCGGAGAACCTGTCTAGCGATCAGCTTCGTTCGATGACGCCGCAAGCGATCCGTGCACCCGCGTTGCCGGTGGGATCGGTGCGATAGTCGTCGGGCTGGGCATGAATGATGACGGCAGTACCGTCTGCGTCGAACAGCCATTCCTCGATCTGGGCGCGGGTGCCGGGCAGATCGACGGTGGCTGAACCCGATCCGCCTGCGCGGATCGTCAGGTTGGGCATGTCGCCAACATGCGGGCCGCGGTCTGACAGGCTGCCGTGCGTCCGACCAAGCGGATTGAGATGGCCACCGGCAGAGCTGAAATCGGGACGACGGCACGCGCCAGTCGTGTGGAGATGAAAGCCGTGCTCACCTTCCGATAGACCCGTGGCTGCCACCACCAAAGTCACACGATCTTCGCGCGCCAACAGTTGGACGGTGCCTGCGGGCACCCCGCTGGCCAGCGACAGCGTGGCAGAACCAACCCGTTCCTCAGGCAAATCGGCCATGGTGCTGCAGGCCGGCACAGCGAATGCGGCGCAGGCGGCAAATGCGGCGTGGCGGAGACGAGGGGTATAGGACATCGGGAAACTCCATCGTTGATGGATACCCAACGAAAAAGGGGCCGGATTGCTCCGACCCCTTCGTATTCGTTTTCGCTGTCGCGAAACTTACATGCCCGAACCCGGACCGTAAGTGATTTCCACGCGGCGGTTCTGCAGTTCGCGAACACCGTCGGCAGTCGGAACGCGCAGGCGAGTTTCGCCGAAGCCTTCCGCCGTGATGCGAGCATCGGGGATGCCGCGACCGGTGATGTACTGACGGACCGACGCGTTACGACGTTCAGCCAGGCCTTCGTTGTACTGCTGCGAACCCGACGTGTCGGTGTGACCGGCCAGCATGACCGAAGCCATGCCGCAGTTCCGGTAAGCCGAGACCGCGTTGTCGAGAATGGTCGCCGCTTCCGGCGTGACGTCCGACTTGTCCCACTCGAAGAACACGATGTACGGGCCCGAGTTGCAAGCCGGCGGCGGCGGCGGCGGCGGGGGCGGCG
>CAURZK010000004.1:0-371532 GCA_963529855.1 uncultured Erythrobacter sp.
ACAAATATACCAATACATACCAGCCTCGCCCCTCACAGCGAGGCGCGCGGCGTGTTGAACCCAGCATGGACGCAAACGGCGTTGCCTTTGCCCATGGTCACTACGGATCGGTCCTGGCGTCATAATACCCGACCGCCTGTGTGTCGGGAAGGGCGGTGCGGTCGCGTAACGCGGTAACGCGATTTGGACGCTACTTCGCGTTCGTGGCCAATCTGCCGTTTTATGCAGCTTGTACCGACAGGCTTCGTGTTCGTCATGGCCGGCGCCGCTAAGTTAACGACGGTGCGGTTGTCCCCATTACGTTGACGGGGTGCTGGCCCCTCGTATTCGCACTCTTCGGCCGACAGAGTTTTGCGCCAACTGCCTTGGCCTGCAAGACGGGCCAACTGATTACAGTCGCTCGGCGCACTGTAACGCTCGTTCAAGCAATAACGCCAATTCCATAGACTTATCAGGGCGAGCCGGGATGATCGCAGTCAGCCGACCGTATCGACCGTGCTGGCAACCGCGCAAATTCCATGGCGCTGGGCCGGGCGCACCCCAACGGGCGGCGATCAACGCCATCCCTGTGCGCGCGCCGCCCTTTCGCCATCGGCATCAAGCGCGGGGCCGGCAGCCATTTCCTGCGCCAGCGCGAGAACATCGGTGCCGTCGGCGCCAGCCATCCGGTAGTCGGTCGACGCTCGCTCGCGGCCATTGCCCAGTGTTTCCAGCTTCCAGCCCTCGTCGTTGCGGCAGGCGATCCCGTCCGATGCGGCGGTGCTGAAAGCGCGGCAATACAGGCCTTCCTTGTTGCGAAACGAAAGCAGGATGCGCGTATCCTCCGACGGTGACTGACTGGTAACCAGCTGTGCGTCCAGCACCGCGGCGAGCTGCCCATTCGCATAGCCTGCCGATCTGTCGCCGCCGTCTGGCAGGAACAGGATAAGCGCCAAGGATGCAGCCAGCGCCGGGCCGACCATCCAGGTCCATCGCCGCATTTGCCAGGTTCCGCGTTTCTGGCGGAAGGCCGCAAACTGGATGACGTCGGCCGGTGCCGGTTTGGTAAGCAAGCTGGCAAGCCGGTCGGGCACAGGCTGATCCACGATCGGCGCGTAGTGGCCGGCAAGCTTCGCCTTCAGCATCCTGTGCTGATCCACCTGCCGGGCAAGTTCGATATCACCCTTTACGGCAGCGGCGATTTCGGCCTCACGCTCGCCCGACAGCTCTCCGTCGGCAAATGCTGCGATCTCATCGCGCGAAATGGTCACGAGGCTTCTCCCAGCATTGCCATGAGCGCGTCACGGCCCCGCACGAGGCGGGAATTGAGCGTGCCGACCGGGCAGCCGACGATATCGGCCGCCTCCTTGTAGGAATAGCCTTCCACCATCACCAGCAGCACGGCCTCACGCTGGGCTTCGGGGAGAAGCTGCATCGCCCGATCAACCTCGGCCAGACCGACCACAGCTTCCTGCGCACCCTCGGCCACCAACCCGATGCCGACGTCTTCAGCCACGAAGGTTTGTCGGCTGCGGGTCGTCTTGCGACCTTCGTCGATCCAGATATTGCGCATGATCCGGTACATCCAGCTGTCGAGCCGCGTTCCGTCTGCCCAGCGGGTCCGGTTGGCGAGCGCACGCTCGATCGTCATCTGGCAGAGATCGTCACCGTCGGACGGATTACCGGACAGCCCGATCGCGAAACGGCGCAATCGGGGCAGCAATGCCAGCAAGTCTGTCTCGAACGATGTGTTCAGCGTCTCTGCCTTCCATGGATTAAACGGACGAGGGGCTGCGTTTCATCCATGCTTAATGCGTTTCGGCAGATCAGCGACACCTTGATGCGTTTTCACTCCCTCATTTGCGTCGGACTGGCCTTGATTGCCGCGCCGCTGGCCGCGCAGCTGGCGCTGCCGCGCATAAAAGTCCCGCAAGTGGGATCAATCGTGAACGAAACTCTCGGAACGCTGGAGCAAACGCACGCCGACGTGGCGCACCTCGTGGACAAGCTGGCCCGTGACCGGCTGCGCGCTGTCGATCGGCTTGTTCGGCACAATCCCGACTTGATCGAACGCGATGCGATGGGCGCACCAGCGCGGCGCGGTGAGTTGCTGGTAATGGATGTCACAACCGGTGATCTTCTCCGTCCCGTGGAGGCCGGCTTCAGGATCCTGTCGCGGGAAGAGGTCGAGGGACTGGATCTTTCCCTGGTCCGTCTTGGCGTCCCCACCGGCATGAACCTGGCAGAAGCGCAGCGAACGCTGTCCCGGCTCCTGCCGCAGGCGCAGATCAGTGCCGACAACCTTCATTTTCAATCGGGTCAGGGCGACGGCGCCATCATCGAAACAGCTCGGCAGGGTTCCGCTGGAAGGGCGGCGCCCGTCGGCATGATTGACGGCGGGCCGGGTCCGGCAATCAAGGTCGCGGAAACGCGCGGGTTTGCTCAAGGCGCGCCCTATCCGAGCCATCATGGCAGTTCCGTCGCATCCCTGTTGTTCCATGCGGGGGCTGAAACCATCCGGGTCGCGGACGTTTATGGCACCGACAAGGCAGGCGGCAACGCGCTGGCCATGGCAAAGGGCCTCGGATGGCTGGTCTCACGCGGCAGCAAGGTCATAACGATCAGCCTGGTGGGGCCACGCAATGCCTTGCTCGAAAGAGCAATCGGCGCAGCGCAGCGCAAGGGCGTGGTCGTGGTGGCTGCCGTAGGCAATGATGGACCCGCTGCCCCGCCTGCCTATCCGGCCTCCTATGAAGGTGTCGTCGCGGTCACGGGGGTGGATGGCAAGCGCCGGGCCCTGATCGAGGCGGGGCGGGCAAATCACCTCGATTACGCCGCGCCGGGCGCGGACATTTACGGCCGCAACGCCAGGGGCAAGCGCATCAGGCTGCGCGGTACTTCCTTCGCGACGCCACTGGTTGCAGCTCGCGTGTCACGGGCCATCGGGCAGGGGCACAACTGGCGCCGCGCACTGGACGAGGAGGCAATCGATTTAGGCCCCAAAGGCGCCGACAACACTTATGGCAGGGGCCTCGTTTGCGCCGCCTGCACCGGGCGCTGACCGCTTTTCCGCGGTTCGATGGATTAAGCGCTTCGGCTCACCCGTTGTTCTTTTGAGCGGATGCACCGCCCCCGTGCATCCGCGAACGGAAAGGAACGGAAGATGAAAGTTCTTGTGCTTACTGCCTCGGCACTTGCCATGATCGCAATGCCCGCCCACGCCCAGCTTCTTGGTGGCGGGGGTCAGTCGACCCTCAATGGTACGCTGAACGGCACGCTGAATTCTACTTTACGCGTTCCCAATGAGACAGTGCGCTCGGCCACCCGTGCCGCTGTGCGCCAGGATGCCACCACCCGCGGCAGCCAGAATGTCGACCGCAGGAACGGCGCTGTTGCCGTAGATCGCAGCGTGGAGACAGGCGTTGAGGCAACTGTGGGTCAGCTGCTCGGCACCCCTGCAGGCAATACAGCGGGCGCCGCATCAGGGTCTGCTGGCGCATCGGGCTCAAGCAATGCCAATGCTCAGCTCATTGGAACCGATGCAGTGACGGGTGCTGCGCGCGCGGCAGCTTCGACGGCGCGCGATGCAGCATCGGCGACGGTCGGCTCCGCACGCGAGCGGGTTTCGGGTGCAGCAGGGCAGGCTGGCAGCGTAGCTGGCTCGGCGAACGGCGCTGCCTCCGGTACAGGCGCATTTGACAGCGGCCTTCTGGCGCTTGCCGGCAGCGGCGCAGCGCAGGGCGCAGGTTCGTTTGCCATCGCTCCGGGGATGCCTGTGCAGCTTCCCTCGGGCGAGCAGCTCGGCACCGTGCGCGATATCGTTGCGGCGCGCGGCGGCGAGGTGCGGCGGATTGTGGTCGAGACCAAGAACGGCCTCACCTCGATCCCTGCCGGCAGCCTGACGACCAGTGGCTCGCTCCTGATCGCAGGCCAGGCCAGTGGTTCAGCTGCCACCGAGACACCGGCCGAACCGACCAGCGCAGAATAATCCGGCGTCGCGGCAACACGAAGGCCGGATCGCACCCGCGGTCCGGCCTCACCGCGAAACAACATCACCGTAATTGAAACAGGAACGGCCATGCGGACCGCGCAGCTCGCTTTGGTACTGATTTCCCTGAGTGTGCCAGCAACGGCGCAGGAGACGGCAGCAGCCTCCGATGTCGACCCGGATTCCCGGATCGACGTGACCTTGCTCGCCGGCACGGAATTTGTCTCAGGGAAGTTTGATGGGCAAGAATACGAAACCGTGTCCGTTAACGGGGGATTTTCCGCGCGTTCTGGGCAATTCTTCCTCAGCACCGCGATTCCCTATGTCATCACCACCGCGCCGCAGGAGCTGATCGTCAGTAACGGCGGCGTCCTTGGCACTCCGCTGCTTGCCCAGCCATCCCTTCAAACCCGCCAGGTCACCCGTGAAGGGATCGGCGATCTGGTTGTTCAGGGCGGATATCTCTTCCCGATCGGCGGCATGAATGCATCCATCGCCGGCAATCTGAAGGTCCCCACCGCTTCACGCGACAATGCTCTGGGAACGGGAGAGGTCGATTACGGGATAACCGGCCAGGTCTCGCGCCAATTCGGCCGAATGATCCCCTTCGCCACTGCCAGCTATACCATCATCGGCGAGCCCGAGGGTTTCGATGTGCAAAACACTATCGCCGGCACCGTGGGGAACCACGTCCTCCTCGGCGATGCCAGTTCGGTTACAGTGGCTTACAGTTACGAGGAAGCAGCCACGACAAATATCGGCGGCCAACAGTCGGTAGGCGTAAGCCTGGAGGCGGGCCTTTCCCCTCGCCTTCAGATGGGCCTCGATGCCCGTGCCGGGTTGTCGCGCGAAGCGCCTGACGCCCGGGTGGGAGTGCGGATCGGCCTCGGGTTCTGATCCCCCGCTATCGAGCCAATTGCTTCGCCGCGTGCGCGCCAGCAGCCGATCGACCTACAGGGATGCTTCCGCTGAAAGGATCAGCCTGCCGGCCAGACCTGTCGCAGATTTTCGGCAACGCCAATCTTCTCAGGTGGGGTGCTTCCAAGCCGGAGCGCAGAGCCCGCCGCCGCTGCTTGCCTACAGGCAGGCGAGTTGTTGACGTTCCCAAATTCCTGGACAATTTCGCCATCTATTCCGGATTGTCGAAAAGATGGTGGGCGCGGCAAGGATTGAACTTGCGACCCCACCCGTGTGAAGGGTGTGCTCTACCACTGAGCTACGCGCCCGCCGGAGGGCCTCATGGCCGCCTCTACGGCAGGGGCGGGCCTTTGCCACCTGCAGCGCCGCAAGGCAAGCGACAATAGAACTACGATCAGTCGAGCACGAAGCGGACCACCCGGGCAAACCATCCGTGCTCGGTGCTCTCCATGGCGCGCGCGCGCGGCGACGGTGGGCACTCGAGGCAGTAGGCCTGCATGCCGCGTACCGAAAGCAGCCGATCAAGATCGCGCGCGACCTGTGCAGTCAGCGCCTGCTGGCGGAGCGCGACCATTGCGAACAGATCGCCCCCGGCGCGTTCGGCCGAATCGCCCGCGACGAGGCGCCGGATCAGCGTATCGTAAGGCTGTACGTCGTCGCCGATCCACTGGGCGTGCCATTCGCCATCGCCCAGCTTGGCGCGTTCGGCGACCCAGGCGAGGGCATCTTCGACGCCGCCATACTGGTCGACGAGGCCGATCTGACGGGCAGTGCCGCCATCCCAGACCCGACCCTGGCCGATCTGGTCGACCCGCGCCTTGGTCAGGTTGCGTGCCTGTGCGACGCGGGTGAGGAAATCGTCGTAGCCGTTCTCGATCGAGCTTTGCAGGATCGCATCGACTTCCGGCGTGAACCCGCCAATCAGGTCGGGCTGGCCGGAAAGCGGGGTGGTGCGCACGCCATCTGCACCGACACCGATTTCCTCCGCGACGTTCTCGAAAGTCGGGATGACGGCGAAAATGCCGATCGAGCCGGTGATCGTCTCCGGTTCGGCGAAGATGCGATCAGCTGGGGTTGCCACCCAGTATCCGCCACTGGCCGCGACATTGGCCATCGAGACCGCGATGGGAATCTTCTTCGCCTTGTGCCGCAGGATGGCGCGGCGGATTTCCTCCGATGCGAGCACCGAGCCCCCGGGCGAATCGACCCGAACCACAAGCCCCGCAAGATCATCGTCCAGCGCTTCATCGAGCAGCTTTGCGATCCGGTCGCCGCCAGCTGTGCCGGGGCCCGCCTCGCCATCGACGATTTCGCCGGCAATGGTAACCACTCCGATCGCCTTGCCGGTCGTGTCGCGCACGTTGTCGGCCAGCCAGGCGTCATAAGTTGTATGCGCGAAGGCGCCGGGGCGTTCGTTCCACGGGTCTTCGCCCGCGATCTGCTTGACCCGCTCGCCGAATGCGACGCGGCTGCCGAGTTTGTCGACCAGGCCCGCCGCAAGGGCGGCGCTGGCGAGGTCGCCGCGGCTGCGTTCGATCCATTCGACTGGCTGGCGCGTTACTTGTGCCAGCTGCAGCTTGGGCCGCGCCTTGGCAACGGTCGCCTGCCATTCTTCCCACAGCGCGCCATAGAGCGCCTCGTAATTCTCGCGCGCTTCGGGCGACATGTCGCTGCGCTGGAACGGCTCCACCGCGCTCTTGTATTCGCCGACCTTGTAGACCCGGGCGTTGACGTTGAGGTTTTCCAGCAGCTGGCCGAAATAGAGCTGCGAGCCGCCGGGGCCGGCGATCATCGCGCCGCCCAGGGGGTCGACCCACACCTCGCTGGCATGGGCGGCCAGCATCATGGCATCGTCGCCATAGCCGACGGCATAGGCGAGCACCGGTTTGTCAGCCCGGCGCACGCGCTCCAGCGCATCGCCGACTTCGCGCAGATGCACATGCCCCCCGCCAAGGAACTGGGTGAGATCGAGGACCACAGCCTTGACCCGCGCATCATCCGCGGCAGCGTCGATGGCGTGAACCAGGTCCCGCGCCTCAAACTCGGTGATCGGCTGCTGGCCAGACAGCAGGATGCCAAGCGGATCGATTGCCGCCTGTTCTTCCACGATCACGCCATCAAGTTCGAGCAACAAGGCCCCTTCGCGAACCTGCGCCGGGCTGGGCCGTGCGGTTAGCACAGCATAGAGCGCGAAGAAGAACAGCAGCAGGAAGACCAGGCTCAACCCGTCCTTCACCCCGACCAGCAACCGCCAGACCTTGCCTGCGAAACTCATGTTCGTCCCCACCGATGCATTCCAGCGGTACGTAGGGGCGATGCCGCGCCGATACCACCGGAAACCGCTTGACCGGCCGACCTCGCTCGACCAAGTGCTCGCCTTTAATGGCAGCGACGGGATCATCCAGCGCGGCGGGCCGCTTTCCGGCCGGTCGGCGCGCCTTTCCGCATCGTGACCTGCTCGGCATTGCGCATCTCGAGCGGCACGAAATCCTGTTCCTGCTTGAAGAAGCGGAACAATGGGTCGAACTGAACCGCCAGCCGAGCAAGCATTGCGACGAACTGGCCGGGCTGACCATCATCAATGCCTTCTTCGAGAATTCCACGCGCACGCTGCTGAGCTTCGAGATTGCCGGCAAGCGGCTGGGTGCCGATGTCGTCAATATGCACGCCGCCCAGTCTAGCGTGAAGAAGGGCGAAACGCTGATCGATACCGCGATCACGCTGAACGCGATGCGGGCGGACGCGATCGTGATCCGCCATGGATCGAGCGGCGCGGTGGACCTGATCGCGGACAAGGTCGATTGCCCGGTGTTGAACGCGGGCGACGGGCAGCACGAACACCCGACCCAGGCACTGCTCGACGCGCTGGCGCTGCGCCATGCGCTGGAGGAGCGCGGCGAGGCCGCAGACGACTTCACCGGGCTGACCGTGACGATCTGCGGCGACATCCTCCACAGCCGGGTAGCCCGATCGAACATCCTGTGCCTCACCGCGCTGGGCGCCAGTGTCCGGGTCTGCGCGCCGCCTGCCCTGATGCCGCAGGGGATCGAAGCGATGGGGGCGCAGCCATTCTACAATTTCGAAGATGCATTGCGCGGGGCAGACGTCGCGATGATGCTGCGGCTGCAGAGCGAGCGGATGAGCGGGCAGTTCATTCCATCGCCGCGTGAATTCCACCACCTCTACGGCTTGACCCGCCGCCGGCTCGACCGGCTCGCGCCGGATGCGCTGGTCATGCACCCGGGCCCGATGAACCGCGGGGTCGAGATCGATAGCGAGGTGGCCGATATGCTCGATCGTTCGATCATCACCCGCCAGGTCGAAATGGGCGTGGCGATCCGGATGGCCTGCCTCGATGTCCTGACCCGATCTGCGCGTGAAATTCCCGGGTGGAACCTGGAAGCCGACGGGGGGCAGTGGGTATGAGACAGGATCGCCCGCTGACTATTACTGGCGGCAAGCTGGTCACCCCAAGTGGTGTGGTACCCGGCGCGATCCGACTGGTGGACGGCCGCATCGCTGCGGTGGGCGACATCGCTGCCGAAGACGGGGACGAGACGCTGAACGCGCGCGGCGCATTGGTAGCGCCGGGCCTGATCGATTTCGGTGTGTTCGCAGTCGACAAGCCGGCGTTTCACTTCGGTGGCATCACCCGCGCGGTGTTGATGCCCGATCAGTCCCCTACGCTCGATCTGCCCAGCCGCGTTTCCTACATCGCGCGCAGCGGCAAGCCCGACCTGTGGGTCCACCCGCTCGCCGCGGCGACGCGCGGGCTGGGCGGGCAGGAACTGGCCGAACTGGCGCTGATGAAGGACGCGGGCGCGCGCGGGGTTGCCACCGGGCGCCGCTGGATCCCCGATTCGGGCGTCATGTTGCGCCTGCTTCGCTATGCCGCGATGCTCGACATGGTGGTTGTCGCCCACGCCGAAGACGGCGGTCTGGCGGGAGAGGCGGTGGCAACCGCGGGGGAGATGGCAACGCGCCTCGGCCTGCCCAACGCCCCGGCCGAAGCCGAAACACTGGCGATCGCGCGCGATATTGCATTGGCCGAGATGGCGGGAGCGCGGCTCCATTTGCGCCAGGTTACGACACGTGCCGGGCTGGCGCTGGTATGCGTGGCCAAGGCGCGCGGCCTGGCAATCACCTGCGGGGTCACGCCGGCGCACTTCATGCTGTCCGATCTTGCGACGGCGGAATTCCGCACTTTTGCGCGTCTCTCGCCCCCGCTGCGGTGCGAGGACGACCGACAGGCTGTGATCGAGGCGATCGGCGACGGGACCGTGGACGTCATCGCCTCTGGTCACGATCCGCGCGGGCCGGAAGACAAGCGCCTGCCCTTTGCCGATGCAGAACCGGGCATGGCGGGCGCCGAGACCCTGCTGGCGATGACATTGACGCTGGTACGCGATGGCGTAATCGACCTGCCCCGTGCATTCGACCTGTGTGCCCGCGCCCCGGCACGCCTGCTTGGTGTGCGGGCAGGGGTACTGGAGATCGGCGCCGAGGCCGACATCGCGCTGGTCGATCCGGAAAAGCCGTGGGTGGTGAGCAGCGAGCGCATGGCCGCGACTGCGGGCAACACGCCGTTCGATGGCCAGCCCACCCAGGGTCGCGTCGTCGCGCTCTACAAGGGCGGGATTGCGCTCAGCTGAAAAAGAAACCCCTCCCGTTGCGGGGAGGGGCAAGGAGAGGACTGGTAAACTGGTGCGGCTGGCGCGTCAGCGCGAGGCCATGCGTACGCCGCGATCAACGGCGCCGGGAAGCGGGCTGTTGGCAGCCCAGGTGATGCAGCCATTACCGCCGCTTTTGACCTTCGCGCACATCGAACGCGACGCGTCGCGGCCGAAACCAGCGGCGGAAACACGGAAGTAGGTCTTTCCGCGCACCACCGCCCGGGTGATGACCATGTCGTGATCGGTCAGCTGCGGATAACGCTTGGCGTAGATGTCCCAGGCGCGGCGGGCGCTCGCTTCGCTCGAAAACGAGCCGAGCTGTACCAGATGCGTGCCAGCATGCGCGGCCTTGCCTGAAGGCGCTGGCGCAACCCTGGCACTGCGGCGAGGCTCGGTCTTGCGGGCAACAGGTGCGTCCTGCACCGCCGGAGCCGTCGCGAAGCGCACGGCATCGGCAGCGATCTGGGCCGGTGCGGCGCTGCTGGGTGCGGGGGGCGCGGCCGGTGCTGTGAACGCCGCAGCGAAATTGTCCGGTGCAGGAGCGGGCCTTGGAGCAGGCTGTTCGACGGGTTGGACGACAGGCTGCGCCACAGGCGGCGCGGCGGCAGCCAGCGCTGGCAATTCGCCTTGCGGCGGAGCCCAGGCCAGATCGGTGGCTGGACCAGCGTTGCTCGCAGCTTCCAGCGCGAGGCCTTCAGTGCCGGGGTTGTTGTGCAATGCCAGTGCGACCGGCTGGCCGCTGTCGGAAACCACCGGCACGGCCAGCAGCGCGGCGACACGCGTCTGAGCATTGCCGTTCTGCGCCAATTGCGCCCATTCGCCGATTCGTTCGTCAAGCTGGTCTGCAGGCACGTCTTCGGCGGCCATCAGCCGCGCCGCGCGCCATTCGCCGTGCAGAGCATAGGCATATGCAAGGTTCTGGCGCACCTTGGGCGTGTTCTGCCCGTTGCGCAGCGCATTGCCGAGGATGTGGACGCCGCGTTCAGGGTATCCGGCCAAAGCGACTGCCAGCCCCACGTCGGCCGGATCGAGATCGGCGCGCCATTCCTCCAGCGTGTTGATCGCGCCCTGGCTGTCGCCCGCGGCTATCTGCGCGAGTGCGAGGCCGAGTGCAGTGCGCGGCGAAGTATCACCGAGTTCGAGCGCGTCGTCGAAGCTGGTCGCTGCGGACTGGAAACGCCCCGCTTCCATATAGGCGGCGCCAAGCACCGCGCGGTAAGACGCGTTGCGCGGTTCGGCCAACACGGCCGCTTCGGCGTGCGTAACGGCGCTGGTGCCGCGTCCCTTTTCCAGCGCTTGCTGCGCCTTGCTGGCCGACAGGTCGGCCCGCGGGGCGGAGCCGGTTGCGCAGCCTGCCAGCGCCAGCGAGGCGAGGGCCGTGGTCGCGGCCAGGGCAATCATCCGGCTCTTCGATGCGGTTCGGGTCATTTGGTCGTCCCCCTGTTCGGACCGGTCAGTTCTGTTTTACCTGCGCCGCCAACGAAGCGACGTCGGGCATGTCGGCGATCAGGCGATCCAGCGCCTCGGTCACCAGTTGTTGGGCGCTGCGGTTGTTGAGCGTGCAGGCAAGCCGCAGCTTGAGATGGCGCTCGGGATCGAGGCGCAGAGTGAAAGCGGCCCGTTTGCCGCGAGCCGGCGCGCTGCGCGGTGCGGGGTTTTCCGGCGTTGCTTCGATCCGGCGTGCAAGCTGTCGCTGGCGACGACGGACCTCGTTTTCCGACGGTGCAAGCGGCACGACGTTGCCTTCCGGCTCCTCGGCGGCGCCCATGTCGTTCCAGCCCAGATCCTCAAGCTGTTCGGCGGGCGCGGAAAACTGGGGGATCAACGCATTTTGCGGGCGCATCGCGGGTTTCGCGCCGCCCTTGCGTGCAAGCAGCGAAGGATTGAGGGAGGCGAAGGTGGGTTCGCTCATGGCCCGGGTTCTCTCGCCCCGACCTTACTGCGCCACGCGGCGGCCGAAGCCGCCTGCGGGACGATGGGTGCCAGCGACCTGAGCCATCGCGGCAGGCGCGGCAAATACGGTGCGGCGGAAGTTCTTTTCCAGCCGGTCGGCGACGTAATTCCACAGCGCGGCGACTTCGGCTGCGCTGCGGCCCTGCGGATCGACTTCCATGACCGTGCGCCCGTCGATCATCGAGGCTGCGAAATCCGTGCGGTGGTGCAGGGTGATCGGCGCGACGGTACCATGCTGGCTGAGCGCAACGGCCGCCTCCGACGTGATCTTGGCCTTGGGCGTGGCGGCATTGACGACGAACACCAGCGGCTTGCCTGCGCGCTCGCACAGATCGACGGTTGCGCCCACGGCGCGCAGGTCGTGCGGGCTGGGGCGGGTGGGCACCACGATCAGTTCGGCAACCCCGATCACCGACTGGATCGCCAGCGTGATGGCGGGGGGCGTATCGATGACGGCCAGCTTGAAGCCTTGCTGGCGCAGAATCTGGAGGTCGCTGGCAAGGCGGGCGACAGTCGTCTGGGCGAAAGCGGGAAATTCCGCCTCGCGCTCGTTCCACCAGTCGGCGAGCGAGCCCTGCGGATCGATATCGATCAGCACGACCGGTCCCGCCCCCGCGCGCTGCGCCTGTACGGCGAGATGGCCGGACAAGGTCGTCTTGCCCGATCCGCCCTTCTGCGATGCCAAAGCCAAAACTCGCAAGGCTGGTCCCCCTGGAAAACCCATGCTGTTGCCCCGCATCCGCGCGGGATTGGCTAGTGGGATCGCAGGATACCCCTAATTTTGGGTTAAGCGCCTGTAAGCGGCGGTAATGCCCGGGCGGCGGGATTGCGCGAAATGGCGCCGCCAGCGTCAGAAACCTTTTGCTAACGGGGCGTTCACTATGTCACTCTCGCATGGGCAGGAGCGGGAAGGGCGTGGTTATGACGAGCAGGACACGCACGCTGGCGACGACAGTTGCACTCGGCGCGGCTATATTGGCGGCATCGGCGCCCGCACAGGCCGACGTCCGCGCCGGGGTGGAGGCATGGGCCCGCGGCAATTACGACGCTGCGATCCGCGAATGGCGCCAACCCGCTGCCGCCGGAGATGCCGACGCGCAGTTCAACCTCGCCCAGGCCTATCGCCTTGGCCGCGGGGTCGCGGTCGACGAGCGGCAAGCCGAAATCCTCTATGCCAAGGCCGCGGCGCAGGGCCACGTGAAAGCAGCCGACAATTATGGCCTGCTGCTGTTTCAGGATGGCCGCCGGGAAAAGGCAATGCCTTACGTCCAGGCGGCGTCGCAGCGCGGCGATCCACGCGCGCAATACCTCTTGGGCATCGCCCACTTCAACGGCGATCTCGTCGCGCGCGACTGGGTCCGGGCCTACGCCTTGATGACCCTGGCCAATGGTGCCGGCTTGCCGCAGGCGCCCGCTGCCCTGCAGCAGATGGACAGCCACATCCCGCTGGCGCAGCGACAGGCGGCGCAGACCCTTGCGCAGCAGATCAAGCGCGAGACCGACGCCCGCCGGGCGCAGCAATTCGCTGCTGCCGACCTGACCTTGGGCGCCGCGGTGGAGGATGATGCCGTCATGCCGCGATCGGCAACGCCCGCGCCCGCCATCACCGCCGCGCGTGCAGCCATCGCAGAGGCCGCTCGGGTCACGGGGACGGAGAGCCCGGCCAGCGCGGGTGCGGATTTCGCCCGGCCGCAGCAGGCGCGCGCGGCACCGCCAGTGTCTCCGCGCCCGACTGACCCGGCGCCCACGCCCCCGTCAAAACCCAATCCAACGTCTGCTCCGTCCGCCTCGCCGACTGCGGTGCCAACAGCAGCCGCGACATCGAGCGGTGCTTGGCGCGTCCAGCTTGGCGCCTTCGGGGTGGCAGGCAATGCCGAACGGCTGTGGAAGCAGGTGTCAGGCAACCCGGCGCTGGCCGGCAAGCAGCGGCTGCTCGTGCCTGAAGGGCGGCTGACCAAGCTGCAGGCGGGGGGCTTTGTCACCCGGGAAGCGGCGGAAAACGCGTGCGCCGCCCTGAAGCGTGCAGGGCAGAATTGCATCGTGACGCGATAAACGTCATCACGCTCGCGGCAGGTCGTTCCGCCAGCCATAACGAAGGCGAGACATGCAGAGCGACGGCAATTCTTCCGCGGAGCCCCGGTTGGGCACGCCAGACATGCTGCTGCCGGTGGAGGCGGAAGAGCGGGTCGCCAGCCTTGATTTCATTCGCGGAATCGCAGTTCTGGGGATCCTCGCCGCCAATATCGTCGCCTTCGGCCAGCCATTTTCGGCCTATATGTACCCCGATGCCTTCACCGTGCCGCACGGTCCGGTTTCCGACGCGTTGTGGGCAGTCCAGTTCGTGCTGGTCGATGGCAAGATGCGCGGATTGTTCACCGTGCTGTTCGGCGCGGGAATGGCCTTGTTCATGGACAAGGCGTGGGCGCGCGGGGCGAGCCGATGGCTCCAGATCAGGCGCCTGTTCTGGCTGCTGATCTTCGGGATGATCCATTATTACCTGATCTGGCAGGGCGACATACTGATCTTTTATGCAGTTACGGGCTTTGCGGCGACGCTGCTGCTGCGCGCGCCGCGCCGTTCCCTGCTGGTCGTCGGTCTGCTCGGCTATGCTGCCGGGGCGGTGGCTTATCTCGGGATGATGTCGCTGCCCTATTTCGTTGCGGAGACGAGCCTAGGTAATCAGCCGCAGTTCGCGGAAATGCGCAGCAGCATGGCCGAACAGATGGCAGATGATCTGGAGGATGGACGTCTCGAGACCGAAATCATTCGCGAAGGCAGCTACAGTGAATTCGTGTCGCACAGGATTTCAGAGCATGCTGGCGATCCCTGGGCCATGTTGCTGTTCTTCGCTTTCGAGACGCTGCCGCTGATCCTGATCGGCATGGCATTGTACCGTTATGGCCTGTTTTGGGGCGAGCTCGACCCCCGCAAGGTGCGGCGATGGGGGTGGGCTGGCGTGATCGCGGGAACAGCACTGACGATCCCGATCGCCATGTGGGCGCTGGATCGTGATCTTGGTTATTGGGCCACGCTTGCAGCCTTCGCCGGCCTGTCCCCCATGCCGCGTCTGCCTGTCATCCTGGGGCTGGCTGCCTTGCTCGCGCTTTGGGGCGGTCATGCGCGCGGCTGGCTGGCCGACCGGCTCAGTGCCGCTGGGCGGATGGCCTTTTCCAACTATCTTGGCACCTCGGTGCTGATGATGCTGGTGTTTCACGGCTGGGGTTTGGGGCTGTTCGGTGAACTTGGGCGGCCGCAACTCTACCTGGTGATGGTGGGGGCGTGGGTGGTGATGCTCGCTTGGTCGAAACCATGGCTGGCGCGATTTCGCTATGGGCCGCTGGAATGGCTGTGGCGCTGTCTGACTTACGGCCGGGTGTTTCCCCTGCGACGTTAAATAGCTTGATAGTGAGAACCGTTCGCATAAATTGGCGCTGCGAATCACTCGCAGGAGCGTCTGGTGTACATCTGCATCTGCAACGCAATTCGGGAATGCGAACTGCGCCGTGCGGCGCAGCGGGTCGATGGCGACGCGGCCGCGGTCTATGCTGCGCTCGGCAAGCAGCCCAATTGCGGCCAATGCCTGGTCGAGGCTGATGCCTTGATCGAGGAAGAGCGCGAACTCGGCTTCCTGGCCGTCCGCGCAGCTTGATTCCCGGCTAACGCAAATCGCTCGCAAATGGCGGAATTCCGCCATTTTTTGACCCTAGCGACCTTGTCTTCAGGGGGCTGGCGGCGCATAATCGCCGTCAAGCAAACCGCATCAGGAGACACGCCATGAAGGGCGACGCAACGGTCATCGAGTACCTCAACAAGGCGCTCACCAACGAACTGACCGCGATCAATCAGTATTGGCTGCACTACCGGGTGCTGAACCATTGGGGCGTTACCCGGCTGGCGGAATACGAACGGCACGAATCAATCGACGAGATGAAGCATGCCGACGTCCTGGCGGAGCGCATTCTCTTCCTCGACGGGCTGCCGAATTTCCAGGCGATCAACAAGCTGAAGGTTGGTGAAACGGTCGAGGAGATTCTCAAGGCCGATCTGGCACTGGAGTACGAGGCTCTCCCGTTGCTCAAGGACGCCATCCAGCACTGCGAGAGCGTGCGCGACTATGTCAGTCGCGAAATTTTCGAGCGCATCCTCGAAAGCGAGGAAGAGCACGTCGATTTCCTCGAAACCCAGTTCGAGATGATCGAGCGGATGGGCTTGCAGAACTACGTCCAGCTGCAGAGCAAGCCGGCGGGCGAAGGGGAATAACCGCTACCGAGGCTGGCGACGCGGATCGAGGGTGGGTTCTCCCTTATCCGCGTCATCGCCGTCGGCCTCGTCCTGCCCGATGCGCTTGTCACGCGGGAATATACGCGGTTCGAGCAGGCCCAGCACGGTCAGCATCACTACGCTGAAAATACCGCCTATCGCCACCAGCGGCCATTGTCCTGCACCGCAGGCAATCCCGATCACAGCCGCCAGCCACATGTGGGCGGCAGTGGTCAGGTTGTGAACCCGGCCGCGGCTGAACACGATCAGCCCCGCCCCGATGATGCCGATGAAGGCACCCGTCGCCTCGAACACGCGCAGCAGATCTGTACTCTCGCTGCCGACCTGGTTGTAGAGGGCGATCATCGATACAGTCATCATCGCAGCGGTGAAGCACACCAGGCCATGGGTTCTGATACCTGCCGCATGACCACGTATCTCGCGATCGAGGCCCAGTAATACGCCGATCACCGCAGCCGCGCCCAGCCGCGCCATCACTTCCCAGTCGAGCAGGACCAGGCGCGTTGCCTCGTTCAATTCCATCGGAACAGCTTCTTCTTTGTTGTCATGGACCTGTCATGCGTTGGCAGACCGGGCCCGGTTCTGTCCAGAGCCGCGACCGTCAGGTCCGGTCTTTCGCCGCGCGCGCGGCGAGCCGCGTCTCGAGCAGGAAATGCGCCAGGCCCAGGATCAGGAATCCCATCGTCGCGATCCAGGCAATGGCGGTTAGCGTGCCGATCTGCGGCGTGATGAACGCACTGATGAAGAGCAGGGCAATCACGATCGAGATCGTCACGGCTGCTGCCGTACTGAACATTACCGCGCGCTGGGCCACGATGCGGCGGCGGCGCAGGATCGGCAGTTCCAGTTGCTCGCGCCCGGCCTTGCCATCCTCGATCCGCAATTCGATCTTTTCGATCCGCGCCGCCACCCATACCAGCCGGCTGACCATGACATTCATGATCGCGCCGATCGCCGCCAGCAGGAAAGCGGGCGACAGGCTGAGCTGGACGATCTGCTGGACGCGCGCGGTGCTGGATGTGCGGGCGACCAGTTCGGACGCCAGCGTCGGGTTGTCGAACAGCAGCAGGTCCAGCATCAGTCGCTCGCGTAGGGGTTCTTGGCGCTCTTGAGCACGACACGCACCGGCACCGCGTCGAAACCCAGCTTTGCGCGGATGCCGTTGACCAGATAGCGTTCGTAGCTCTTGGGCAGCATCTCGAGCCGGGTGCCAAACACCACGAACCGCGGTGGGCGTGTGCTGGCTTGGGTGATATAGCGAAGCTTGATCCGCTTGCCCTTGGGCGCCGGCGGCGGGTTCGCTTCCAGCGCATCGTCGAACCAGCGGTTCAGGGCAGCCGTGGGTACGCGCTTCGACCATGCATCGCGCAGCTCGAATGCTGCACCCAGCATCGTATCGAGCCCTTTGCCGGTCTTTGCGCTGACCGCCAGCACCGGCAGGCCGCGGACCTGTGCCAGCCCTTCCTCCAGCGCGCCCTTGATCCCGTTGAACAGCGAGCTGGCGTTTTCAGCCACGTCCCACTTGTTGATCGCGATCATCAAGGCGCGGCCTTCCTGCAGCACCTGATCCGCGATCTTCAGATCCTGGTGTTCCAGTCCCTTGGTCGCGTCGAGCAGCAGGACGACGACTTCGGCGAAATCGACCGCGCGCTTGGCATCGGCGACGGACAGCTTTTCCAGCTTTTCGGTCACCTTGGCGCGCTTGCGCATACCGGCCGTGTCGATCAGGCGGATTTCACGGATTTCGCCGTTGCGCGGATCGCGCCATTGCCAGTCGACCGCAATCGAATCGCGGGTAATCCCCGCTTCCGGCCCGGTCAGCAGCCGGTCCTCGCCCAGAAGGCGGTTGATCAGGGTGGACTTGCCCGCGTTGGGCCGCCCGACAATGGCGAGCTTCAGCGGGCCGAGAGGTGCATCTTCGTCGTCGTCCTCGGCCTGCTGGCGCGCGGCGATCGTTGCATCGCGGGCAGCATCGGCACGGTCGCCGATAATCGGCCACAATCCCCCGAACAGATCGGCAATACCTTCGCCGTGTTCAGCCGAAAGCGCGATGGGTTCGCCGAAGCCGAGCGACCATGCCTCGAGCACGCCCGCTTCGCCCTGGCGCCCCTCAGCCTTGTTGGCGACCAGCACCACAGGCACGGTCTGGCTGCGCAGCCAGCGGGCGATTTCCTCGTCGAGGGGGGTCAGGCCCGCGCGCGCGTCGAAAACGAACATGGCCGCATCCGCGCCTTCCAGGCTGACTTCGGTCTGCTTGCGCATCCGGCCCGGCAGGCTGTCGGGATCGTCGTCTTCCCACCCGGCCGTGTCGACCACAGTGAACTGGAGCCCCGCGATCTCGGCATCGCCCATCCGGCGATCGCGGGTCACGCCGGGCTGATCGTCGACCAGCGCCAGCTTCTTGCCGACCAGCCGGTTGAACAGGGTGGATTTGCCCACATTGGGGCGGCCGATGATGATGACTTGCGGTTTCATGGGATGCTCGCGCCTGCAGGTGGCGGTTGGCGGGCGGTTTGGCAAGACAAACGGCCGACAGCGCCCGATCGGTTAAATCCGGTTAACCATGATTGTCAGGCCGGGGGAAACCGCGTGCACGCACCCTGCATCAATCATGAGGGGGACATTTCCAGCGATCGCGGCCACTGCGCTGGCGTTCTGTGCGGCAGCGGTGGGCCAGGCCCGGCAGCCGGCGGATCAACCGGCGGTGCTGGAACTTGCGCCCTATCTGCAATGCGTGCCCTATGCGCGCCAGTTGACCGGCATCCAGATTTACGGCGACGCGCGGACCTGGTGGCAGCAGGCCGAGGGCCGCTACGAACGCGGAAAAACGCCGCGGGTGGGGGCAGTCATGGCATTCGTGCCCTACCGCAACATGACCCTGGGACATGTCGCTGCGGTCAGCCAGGTGATCGACAGCCGAACTGTCCTGCTCGATCACGCCAACTGGTCGCCGATCGGCGGACGACGCGGACAGATCGAACGCAATGTGCGCGCCGTCGATGTTTCGCCAGGCAACGACTGGAGCCAGGTCCGCGTCTGGTACGATCCGATCGGCGGGCTGGGCACGACGGAATGGCCGGTGCATGGTTTCATATATGGCAACAGGGCGCGCCTGGCCGAGCCGCAACTCGCTGTCACGACCCCGGTAACCGCACCCGCGCCGGTGCGAGACCCTTCGCGCAGGTTCCTTGCAGCGTTTGCCGGGTATGACGCGACTGCGGCGCCGCAACGGGTTGCCGCGAACGCAGTGGTCAGGGCACCCGATCGCACTGCGAGACGGGCCACTCAGGCCGCACAGGCGCCCCGGCGCGATCCGATCGACGCCGCGCTTGCGCGTTACGGCAGCTAGCCGACCTTCGCCACCGGCGGGTTTTCGCCCAGGTCTTCGAACCAGGCTTCGACTGGGCCCGTCAGCTTGATGGTCAGCGGCTGCCCCTTGCGATCGACGGCCTTGCCCGCCTGGACCCGGACCCAGCCTTCGGAAATCGAATATTCCTCGATATCCGTGCGCACGCGGTTCTTGAACCGGATGCCCACCCCGCGCTGAAGCAGGTCAGCGTCGAAATGTTCGCTGCGCGGATTGACCGACAGGCGGTCGGGCGGGGTGTCGTTGGTCTGCTCGTCGCTCATGCCCGCGCCCCTAGTGCCGCGCGCTCCGGCTCGCAACATCAATCAGGTGGGGGCGGGGTCTCGAGCGGGCCGCGGCCGGGATTGTCGTGATCGGGCACCGGCGGCTCGATCTCGTCCGGTTGCGAATCGGGTGCTTCCGTCGGCGCTTCGAACGGCGGGGCTTCCGGCGGCGCGGCTGGTTCGACAGTGTCGGGGGCGGGATCGGGCTGCGTGGCCATGGGCAATTCCTTTCACTGGGCCAACGTTCGGCCGATGCCCCATGTTCCTGGGCCCCATCGCCGCTTGCCCTTTGGTCCGTGCGCTTATAAGGGCGCTCCCCTGTTCGCGTGGGGTTTCCCGCGCGCGGCTTCGTTCGGGTTGCGGGCGTGGCGGAATTGGTAGACGCGCTGGTTTTAGGTACCAGTATCGCAAGATGTGGGGGTTCGAGTCCCTTCGCCCGCACCATTCCCCCGCCCGGCGCAGGGTCCGGACGTCGGCTAACGACGCACGATTTTCCATCAGAAGGTTCAAAGTTCGCATCATGCAGATCAAGGAAACCACCAACGAGGGCCTCAAGCGCGGCTACCAGGTCACCATTCCCGCAGCCGACATCGATGCGCGCATCGAGGCCGAGGTGAAGAAGATCGCACCGCAGGTAAAGATGCCAGGCTTCCGCCCCGGCAAGGTTCCGGCGAACCTGGTCCGCAAGATGCACGGCGAACAGCTCCACGCGCAGACCGTCAATGACGTGCTGCGCGAATCGGTCGACAAGCTGATCCGCGACGAGAAGCTGCGCCCTGCGATGCAACCTTCGGTCGCGCTGGCCGATGGCTACGACCAGGGCAAGGACGCGGTGCTGACTGTCGATCTCGAAGTGCTGCCGCAAATCGACGCGCCCGAGGTCGAAGGGCTTGAGCTTGAGCGCCTGACCGTTCCCGTTTCCGATGCCCAGGTGGACGAGGCGATCGCGCGCATTGCCAGCCAGCAGAAGAGCTGGAAGGACGCACCCAAGGGGCGCAAGGCGCAGACCGGCGACCAACTGATCATCGATTTCACCGGCTCGATCGACGGTGTCGAATTCGACGGCGGCAAGGCCGAAGACGCGGCGCTCGAACTCGGCTCGGGCCAGTTCATCCCCGGGTTCGAAGAACAGCTCGAAGGTGTGAAGACGGGCGACGAGAAGACCATTACCGTCACCTTCCCGGCGGATTATCCGGCTGAAAACCTGAAGGGCAAGGACGCCCAGTTCGCCATCAAGGTGAAGCAGGTGAAGGTGGCTGACGAAACCACGATTGACGAGGATTTCGCCAAGAACCTCGGCCTCGAAAGCCTCGACCAGCTCAAGGGTCTGCTGCGCGGCCAGCTGGAGCAGGAAACCAATGGCCTGACCCGCACGCAGATGAAGCGCCAGCTGCTCGACAAGCTGGCCGCGGGCCACGACTTTGCCGTTCCTGCTGGAATGGTCGATGCCGAATTCAACCAGATCTGGGCCCAGCTGCAGCAGGAAGCTGCACGCGATGCGGACCCGGCCAAGGCGATGAAGGAGATCGAGGCGGAGAAGGACGATTATCGCCGCATCGCCGAACGCCGCGTGCGCCTGGGCCTGCTGCTGTCCGAAATCGGCCAGAAGAACGGCGTCGAGGTGACGCAGCAGGAAATGTCGATGCTGATCCAGCAGGCGCGCCAGCAGTATCGCCCGGAAGACCAGGACCGTTTCGTCCAGTTCGTCCAGCAGGACCCGATGGCTGCCGCCCAGCTGCGCGCGCCGCTGTACGAGGACAAGGTCGTCGACTTCCTGTTCGACAAGGCGACGATCACCGACCGCGAAGTGACGCGCGAGGAACTCGAAGCCGCGATCGAGGCTGAAGAGCAGACCGAGGAAGCCAAGCCGAAGAAGGCCGCGACCAAGAAGGGCGCCGCCAAGAAGGATGCTGCCAAGTCGGACGATGCCAAGGCCGAAAAGGCACCGGCCAAGAAGGCTGCATCGAAGAAGGCCGAGGCTGATCCGGCCGAAAAGCCCGCTGCCAAGAAGGCACCGGCGAAGAAGGCTGCAGCCAAGAAGTAAGCACCGCCAGCGGTTGGGCTTTTTACAGGGGCGGCGGGTTCAGGACCTGCCGCCCCTTTTCGTTGGTCAGCGCTGTTCCGGCTGCCACCGCTGGAGCGAAGGCGCGGGCAGTTTGGCCGTCCTCGCCCGTTCGTAGGCGGCACCGACCTTGAGCACGGCGTGGTCCTGCCACTTGCCGGCCATGAAGCTGATGCCGACCGGCAGTCGCTCGACCGCGCCCATCGGGACGGTGAGGTGCGGATAGCCTGCGATCGCGGCGAGCGAGCCCGCGCCGATTCCCCCGCCGAAATTGTCACCATTGACGAGATCGGTGGTCCACGCCGGACCGGCGGTCGGGGCCACCAGCACGGCAACGCGGTGCTCTGCCATCAATCGATCGATCCCCTCCGCGCGGGTTGCCTGGAGGTTCGCTTCGAGCGCGGCGCGATAGGCCGCCTCGTCGGTGGCCTCCAGAGCCTGCTCGAACAGGTCCTGGTCGAACCAGCGCAGTTCGGTGGCGGCGTTGGCGCGGTTGAACGCGACCAGATCGGCGAGCGTGTCGGGCATCGCCGGATCGGGCAGGGTGGCGAGATAGGCATTCATGTCGCGGCGCAGTTCGAACAGCAGCACCGGCAGCACGCGCTGCCAGAAGCCATCCGGCCAGGCATAGTCGATCCGCACCACGTCAGCCCCGGCCCGCTCCATATCCGCCACCGCTGCTTCGAACAGCGCGCGGACGTCGGCCCGGTCGCCGATCTGGCCCGAAAGCACCCCGATGCGCACGCCCTTGAGCGAGGCGGCGGAGAGCCCGGCGGTGAAATCGGTCTTGCGCCGGTCTGCCTCGGTGGTGGCCGGGTCGGCGGGATCGCTCCCGGCAATGGCATTGAGCAGCAGGGCCGCATCCGCCACCGTGCGCGCCATGGGGCCGGCGGTATCCTGCGTGCCGCTGATCGGCACGACGTGAGTTCGACTGACGAGGCCGACGGTCGGCTTGAACCCGACGATGCCATTGACGCTGGCGGGGCAGGTGATCGAACCGTTGGTCTCGCTACCGATCGCCGCCCAGGCGAAGCCCGCCGCGATCGCGGCCCCGCTGCCGGATGAGCTGCCGCAGGCATTGCGGTCGACTGCATGCGGGTTGCGCGTCAGCCCGCCCACCGCGCTCCAGCCGCTGGTCGAATCGTTGCTGCGGATATTGGCCCATTCGCTGAGGTTGGCTTTGCCCAAGACAACACCGCCCGCCGCGCGCCACCGCGCGATCATCGGCGCGTCGCGGCCCGTCCGGTTATTCGCCAGAGCCAGACTGCCAGCGGTGGTGGGCAATTCGCGCGTTTCGATATTGTCCTTCACCAGCACCGTACGGCCGCCAAGCGGCAAGCGCGCGGCGATCGCGGCACGCTGATCCCGCTGCGCGGCGGGGTTGAGCGCGATGATCGCATTGATGCCTTCGGGCCCTTCCTCGTGGTCTCTGATCGCGATCAATTGACGCATCAGCGGTGCCTCGGCGGCCGATTCAGCCGGCTGCCAGGGGATGGGCAAATCGATCGGCTCTGGCGCGATGACTGCAGTCCTTTCGCCTGGTTGCTGTTCCGCGTGGACCGCCACAAGTGGTAGCGAGATCAAAGCGATGGCGAATGCGATGCGGGAGGATTTCATGCGCGCAATCTGCGCGACTGCGCCGGTCTGCGCAAGCGCTCCACAATGCTTGCGGTTAATGCCCTTGAACATCGCGCCCGCTATCGCGACATAGCGGCTCGACTTCATACACGAGGGAATTTCATGATCGATCTGTTCAACGGCACCGGCCACGCAACCCAGGGCCAGTTCACCCACGATCCGGTGACCGGGGCGCTGGTGCCGGTGGTGGTCGAGCAGACCAGCCGTGGCGAACGCAGCTTCGATATCTTCAGCCGCCTGCTGCGCGAACGCATCGTGTTCGTGACGGGCCAGGTCGAAGACAACATGGCATCGCTGATCGTCGCCCAGCTGCTGTTTCTCGAAAGCGAGAATCCCAGCAAGCCGATCAGCATGTACATCAATTCGCCCGGCGGTGTCGTAACCGCCGGCATGGCGATCCATGACACCATGCAGTACATCAAGCCGCGCGTTTCGACCGTGTGCATCGGCCAGGCCGCCAGCATGGGCAGCTTCCTGCTGGCCGCGGGCGAGCCGGGGATGCGCATCGCGCTGCCCAATGCACGGATCATGGTCCACCAGCCCAGCGGCGGCGCGCGCGGCATGGCCAGCGATATCGAGATCCAGGCGCGCGAGATCCTGCGCATCCGCCAGCGGATGAACGATCTCTACGTGAAGTATACCGGACAGAGCCTGACCGATATCGAGAAGGCGATGGATCGCGACACCTTCCTCGAAGCCGACGAAGCGCTGAAGTTCGGCATCGTCGACAAAGTGTTCGAATCGCGTCCCGAGTCGGAAGCGGCTGCGGACGCGGAAGGTTCGGGCGGCGCGCCGGAATAATTGCCGCGTTGCCTCGTTGCCCCGCAGCGGGACGCCAGGCGTAGCATTTCGGCAACCGTGCCGTTTCAGCTTGTGGCAAGCCGCGCCTGCTATGCCGCGAGTGTGTTGATTAATGCCCATCCGGCCTTAGAGTCGGTCGAATCCCCATTTAGGGTGAAGGCCATCAAGGCCTTGGGACGTACCAGGATATGACGAAATTGAGCGGAACCGATAGCAAGAGCACCCTTTACTGCAGCTTCTGCGGGAAGTCGCAGCACGAGGTCCGCAAGCTGATCGCCGGCCCGACCGTGTTCATCTGCGATGAATGCGTCGAGCTGTGCAACGACATCATCCGCGAAGAAACCAAGGCGGGGCTGACGGGCCGCAAGGAAGGCGAAGTCCCGACGCCGATGGATATCTTCACTAAGCTCAATGATTACGTCATCGGGCAGGACCGGGCGAAGCGCGTGCTTTCGGTCGCGGTTCACAACCATTACAAGCGCCTGAAGCATTCGAACAAGACCGCCGAAATCGAACTGGCGAAGTCGAACATCCTGCTGGTCGGCCCGACCGGGTCGGGCAAGACGCTGCTGGCGCAGACGCTGGCCCGCACCTTCGACGTGCCGTTCACCATGGCTGACGCGACCACGCTGACCGAAGCGGGTTACGTGGGCGAGGATGTCGAGAACATCATCCTGAAGCTGCTCCAGGCCAGCGACTACAACGTCGACAAGGCACAGCACGGCATCGTCTACATCGACGAAATCGACAAGATCACGCGCAAGGCGGAAAACCCCTCCATCACGCGCGACGTGTCCGGCGAGGGCGTGCAGCAGGCACTGCTCAAGCTGATGGAAGGCACCACCGCCTCGGTCCCGCCGCAGGGCGGGCGCAAGCATCCGCAACAGGAATTCCTCCAGGTCGACACGACCAACATCCTGTTCATCTGCGGCGGCGCCTTCGCGGGCCTCGACAAGATCATCGCGGACCGCCTGCAGAAGCGGTCAATCGGCTTCGGCGCGCATGTGGCCGACCCGGACAAGCGCCGTGTGGGCGAGCTGCTGGAAAAGAGCGAGCCGGAAGACTTGCTCAAGTTTGGCCTGATCCCCGAATTCGTCGGCCGTCTGCCGGTGATCGCCACGCTGCACGATCTCGACGTGCCCGCGCTGGTTCAGATCCTGAGCGAGCCGAAGAACGCGCTGGTCAAGCAATACCGCAAGCTGTTCGAGCTGGAAGACGTGGAGCTGACCTTCACCGACGACGCCCTGACCGCGATTGCGGAGCGCGCAATCAAGCGCAAGACCGGCGCACGCGGCCTTCGCTCGATCGTCGAAGGCATTCTGCTCGACACGATGTTCGACCTGCCCGACATGGACGGGGTGAACGAGATCGTGGTCGACAAGGACGTGGTCGAAGGCCGCAAGGACCCGATCAGGGTCCACGGTGGCAAGAGCGAGAAGGAGGCGGCGGCCTGAGGGCCGCCACCCTTTACCGAAACTCCGAATCGAAACCCCGCCCGGCAGTTGTTCTGCCGAGCGGGGTCGATTGCGCAGCCGGCGCAGAGGGGGGAGACTACCGGCTACGCGTGGCTGGGGCTTGAGCTTAACCCGGCAGGAATACCCCGTCAGTCACGTGGATCACGCCATTGGTGGTCTTCACGTCAGCCTGGGTGACGCGCGTCTGGCGGCCTGCGCCGTCGGTAATCACGATGTTGCTACCTGAAAGGCGTGCGGTCAGCGTGTCACCAGCCAGGGTTTCGATCGTGTAAGTGCCGCCGGCCTGGCGGATCGCCTGGGTCAGCGCGGCCGCCGGGACGCGGCCCTTTACCACATGGTAGGTGAGGATCGTGGTCAGCTGGCCCTTGTTCTCCGGCTTCAGCAACGTGTCGACGGTCCCGGCAGGCAGCGCGGCAAAGGCATCATCGACCGGCGCGAACACGGTATAGGGCCCGGGGGCCGAGAGCGTTTCGGCCAGGCCGGCGGCAGTCACCGCAGCGACCAGCGTGTTGTGAACGCCAGTGCCCTGCGCCGCCTGGACGATGTTGGGCTGGCCCTTTTCCGCCATCTTGTGATTGTGGGCCAGGGCCGGAGCGCCCGCGACCATCGCGAAGCTGCCCATTGCCGCGATCGAGGCGAGGGCGGCGGCTTTCAGAGACTTTGACATCTGCATCGTAAACTCCTGTTTGGTCACAAGCCCCGTCCTGCTTGCGACCTGAGTTACGGATGCGATTGGCCCGCGGATGCATGGCCGCGCGAAAAAATTTTCAGATGGTGGCGAAACTCGCCTCGGCCACAACCGGGCCGGCATCGACGCCTTCCGGCTTGCCACCCAGCGGTTCGCGCGTGAGCACGATGCGCGCCCCGTCGTCGATCAGCGGCGCAAGCGCGGCCGGAACGCTATGAGCCTGGACGACGCCCGGATTGACCACGCCGAGCGAAACCAGCTCTCCGTCGGTCCGGATCAGCCAGATCTCGTGGTCGTGGACGCCGTCGGCGGTCAGACCCACCGCAGTGACCAGCAGGCTGCGCCTGTCGGGCAGGTAGGTAAGGTCGAGCCGCAGCGGCGTGCCCTCGATCGGCATGTTGGCGGCCAGCGGCGTGGGCGCTTGCGGCGCATCCGGTGCGGCCGAACGATCGACCATGACCGGCAGGGTGAGGAAGGCGAGAGCAACCGCGGCCGCCGCGCTCAGCCCGCCGACCCACTGCCAGCGGCGGACTGCGCGGCGCAGCGCGATTACCTCGCCGCCGGTGTCGCTCTGAACCTCGCGTTCGATCAGCGCCCACAGTTCCGCGCGCGGCAGGCGTTCGGGTATTTCGTCGAGCAGCGGGGCAAGCTGCGTGCGCCACCGCTCAACCTCGGCAACGAACGCCGGGTCAGCCGCCTCGCGCGCCTTGGCCGCGAGCAGATCCTCGCCGGTCAGCAGACCGAGTGCATATTCGGCCGCCAATGCCTGGTCGTCGGTCATTCCCCAGCCTCCAGGCATGCCCGAAGTTTGGCGAGGCCGCGGCGGATCATGCTTTTCATCGTGCCGAGTGGCACACCGTCCTGTTCGGCAATGTCGGCATACGTGCGGCCGTCCAGAAACGCGGTCCGGATGGCGCGGCGCGGCTTGTCGTCCAGCGCGGCGAGGCAGTTATGGATGCGGGCGCTGCGTTCGGCGTCGATCAGCAAGGCGTCGGCTGTCGGTGCATCGTCGGCAATGTCCGCTGCCCTCTCGACCGGAACGGCCGACATGCGCCGCGCCGCGCCGCTGCGCAGCCGGTCGATCGCGCGGTTGCGGGCGAATGTCGCCAGCCACGTGATCGGGCTTGCCCGGTCGGGGTCGTAACGGCCCGCCCGCCGCCAGAGATTGACGTACACGTCCTGCAATGCGTCTTCGGCCTCCTTGCTGTCTCCCAAGATACGGTAGCAGATGCCGTAAAGTTTCGCCGAGGTGGCGCGATAGATCTCTTCCAGCGCGGAACGGTCCCCTTCGGCAAGGCGCCGCATTGATGCGATCAGCCGGGTGCGCGCGGCCTCGCTCATTGGACGCAGCTCGGATGGCCATCCGGCGTCAGGTGGACCTGGATCGTCGCATGAGCGATGCCGAAGCGGCTTTCCAGATCATGCGCGATGTCGTGAAGGAAAGCGTCCCCCGGGTGCCCGCCCGGCATGATCAGGTGCGATGTCAGGGCCGTTTCAGTCGTGCTCATCGGCCAGATGTGGAGATCGTGGATCGCCGAAACGCCGGGCAGGGCAGCCAGGTAGGCGCGCACTTCCGCCTGGTCGATGCCATCGGGCACTGCCAGCAGGCCCATCTTCACGCTGTCGCGCAGCAGGCCCCAGGTGCCCCAGGCAATGACCGCGACGATCACCAGGCTGGTCAGCGGGTCGATCCACTGCGCCCCCGTCAGCAGGATGGCCACGCCCGCAATCACAACGCCCAGCGATACCAGCGCATCGGCCGCCATGTGCAGAAACGCGCCGCGGATGTTGAGGTCGCTGTGGCGCCCGCGCATGAACATCAGTGCGGTAGCCGCGTTGATGACGATCCCGATCCCCGCAACCACGATCATTGTGCGGCCCTGCACCGGAGGCGGCTCGGCAAAACGGTTCAGCGTTTCGATCAGGATCGCCCCGATCGCTACCAGCAGCAGCCCGGCATTGGCCATGGCGGCAAGAATGGTCGAACTCTTGAAGCCGTAAGTGTAGCGGCCCGAAGCTGGCCGCCGCGCCGCCGTGGCTGCACCCCAGGCGAGCAGCAGGCCGAGCACGTCGGACAAGTTGTGCCCTGCGTCCGCGACCAGCGCCATCGAGCCTGACAGGAACCCGTAGGTCGCCTCCACCACCACGAACGCAAGGTTGAGCACGACGCCGATCGCAAAGGCACGGCCGTGGCCAGCCCCGTGGCCATGCGAGTGCCCGTGGCCATGCGAATGCCCGTGCGTATGAGAGTGCGCCCCGCCCATGTGGCTCAGTTGTAGACGCAGGCGTCCAGCCCGTCACGCCTGACGACACCCATTCGCGCAGCGATCGTGTTGCCATAGCGGCGCGTGAAGCCGGTCGGGTTCACTACCGAGCGTTGCTTGGGCAAGGGCAAGGCAGCGGCCATGCGGGCCGCCTGGTCCCGCGTCAGGCTGGCTGCGGGATGGTTGAAATAACGCTGCGCCCCAGCCTCCGCGCCGTAGGTCCCGATCCCGGTTTCGGCGACATTGAGATAGACCTCCATGATCCGCCGCTTGCCCCAGATCTTCTCGATCAGGAACGTGAACCAGGCTTCGAAGCCCTTGCGAACGTAACCGCCGCCTTGCCACAGGAACACGTTCTTGGCGGTCTGCTGGCTGATGGTCGACCCGCCGCGAATCCTGCCACCCTGCTGATTGCGCTGGATCGCATTCTCGATCGCTTCGCGGTCGAAGCCGTCGTGGCTGCAGAACTTGCCGTCTTCCGCGGCGATCACCGCCGTCACCAAGTTGCGATTGATGTTCGAGAGCGATTCCCAGTCTTTGGTTATGCCGTTCTCATCCATCAGCATCGTCGCCGTCACCGGCGGCGGCACGAACTTGTAAAGCAGCACCAAAGCCAGGCTCAGGCCGATGAAACCCAGCGCCAGCTTGGCGAATAACCTGAAAATGCGCAGCATGGCGCGGGTCTAGCGGTGAATGTCCGGCTTGGGAATCCCGCCGGAAGGTAACCGCCGCGCCCGGCACCCTGTGGCAGGGTACGCAGGGCGCGGCAGGTTAAGTCAGGCCATCCCCGGCAGCAGCCGGTCACCGGCGATGCGCATCATCGCCTTCTGCAGCTTCTCGAACGCGCGCACCTCGATCTGGCGGATGCGCTCGCGGCTGACGTTGTAGACCTGCGACAGCTCTTCCAGCGTCTGCGGATCGTCCTTGAGCCGGCGTTCGGTCAGGATGTGCTTCTCACGCTCGTTGAGGCTGTCCATCGCCTCCAGCAGCATGGTGTGGCGCACCTCGGCCTCTTCCGCCTCGGCCACGGTTTCGTCCTGCAGCGGGCGGTCGTCGGTCAGCCAGTCCTGCCATTCGCCGGTACCGTCTTCACCGCCGCGCATCGGCGCGTTGAGCGAACCATCACCGCCCATCATCATGCGGCGGTTCATGTTGACCACTTCCTGCTCGGGCACGCCGAGGTGGGTCGCGATCTTGGTCACGTCATCGGGATGAAGATCGCCTTCCTCGTAAGCGTCGAGGTTCTTCTTCATCCGGCGCAGGTTGAAGAACAGCTTCTTCTGCGCGGAGGTCGTGCCCATCTTCACCAGCGACCACGAGCGCAGGATGAATTCCTGGATGCTCGCCTTGATCCACCACATGGCGTAGGTCGCCAGGCGGAAGCCGCGATCGGCCTCGAACTTCTTGACGCCCTGCATCAGCCCGACGTTGCCTTCGGAAATGAGGTCGCTGACCGGCAGCCCATAACCGCGATAACCCATGGCGATCTTGGCAACCAGCCGCAGGTGCGACGTTACGAGCTGCGCCGCAGCTTCCGAATCCGCATGCTCCTCGAACCGCTTGGCGAGCATGTATTCCTGCTCGGGCGTGAGGATCGGGAATTTCTTGATTTCGGAGAGATAGCGGTTGAGGCTCTGCTCACCGCCGAGCGCCGGGACGCTCAATGCCTTGTTGTTGCTCACTACTACCCTAACCTTTCCGTGTCGACCGCGCTTGGCAGACCCCTGCTGGGCATCCGACCGTTCGGGCCACACAATTCTCTATACACAAAATCGCTGAATTTTGCAGCGCGTTTCGTCGATTTCAACGAGCGGTTTCATCGATGAGTTCCTGCATATCGGCAGGCAGGTCGGCGTGGAATTCGCACATCTGGCCGGTGACGGGGTGAACGAAGCCAAGCGTCGCGGCGTGCAGCGCCTGCCGCGCAAAGCCGAGCCGTTCAAGGACTGGGCGAAGTGTCTTTGGGGTGCGTCCATAGACCGGATCACCCACTAGCGGATGACCGATTGATGCGCAGTGAACGCGGACCTGATGCGTGCGCCCGGTTTCCAGGCGACACTCGATCAGCGTGCAGTTATCGAGCTGTTGCAGTGTGCGGTAATGAGTGACCGCGTGTTTCCCGCGCGGCGATTTGTCGTGCAGGATCGCCATCTTCTTGCGGTTGGCATCGGACCGCCCGATCCGGCCCTCGATCGTGCCATCACGCGGACTGGGGTGCCCGGCGCAAACCGCGAGATAACGGCGCAAGATCGTGTGTTCGGCGAACTGCCGGGCCAGCCCTTCGTGCGCAGGCGTGGTCTTGGCGACCACCAGCAGGCCGGACGTATCCTTGTCGATCCGGTGGACGATCCCGGGCCGCGCGACCCCCCCGATGCCGGAAAGTTGCCCCTGGCAATGGTGCAGCAGCGCGTTGACCAGGGTCCCGTCGGGATTGCCTGCCGCCGGATGGACGACCAGCCCGGCAGGCTTGTCGATCACGATCAGGTGCGCATCCTCGTAAGCGATGACCAGCGGGATGTCCTGCGGCTGCGCCGCGGCATCGGCGACAGGTGGGACCGTGATCGCAAACGGCTGGCCATCGTTGGTCCTGGCGGAAGCGCCGGCTGCCGGTTTGCCGCTGACGGTGACACGGCCTTCGGCCATCAGCGCCTTGACCCGTTCACGCGACAGGCCCGATGCCTCGGCCAGGGCCTTGTCCAGCCGCTGGCCGCCGACGAGTGTTCCGGTGATGATTTCGCTGGGCGGCATGGTAAGGGCCATGCGCGATGACGGTCGAACTCTCAAGCGACGTTGTGAACGCCCTGCTGGCCGAAGCGGCGCGGGCGGCGCCCGGGGAATGCTGCGGCATATTGCTGGGGGAAGGCATGCGGATCGCGGCCGTTTTACCCGCAGCCAATGTTCATCCGGAGCCGCTCACGCATTTCGAGATCGATCCCCGGGTGCTGATCGATTGCCACCGGTCGGAGCGGGCGGGCGCGCACCGGGTGATCGGCTATTACCATTCGCATCCCAACGGGCGGGCCCGACCATCCGCCACCGACCTCGCGTCGGCCAGCCGCGACGGGCGGGTATGGGCGATCGTCGCAGCGGGCGACGTATCGTTCTGGCGCGACGGCGAGGCGGGGTTCACGCCGCTTTCCTACTTGGTGAACGAGCGTTAAGGACCGCGCCATGCCATTCGCCGCCTCCCGCCTTGCCACATCGTGCAACACATGGTGGCCCGGCGATTTTTTTGCTCTAGGACAGTGTGACATGTGTGACACGGCTCGGGATTGGGTGCCCTTTCAATGAACGATAACGACGCGCTCGAACTCGCCAGCCTGCTCTGTTCGCGCTTGTGCCACGACATGCTCTCGCCGGTTGGCGCGCTCAGCAACGGGCTCGAACTGCTCGCGACCGAGCGCGACCCTGAAATGCGCAAGCGGTGCTTCGAACTGCTCGAACAGAGCGCGAAAATCAGCACCGACAAGCTCAAGTTCTTCCGCCTGGCATTCGGCGCGGCGGGCGGCTTCGGCGAATACGTCGATGTCGCCGAACCCAAGGCGCTGGTCGAGGCGCTGGTGGGCGAATCGCGCCGGATCGAGATTCACTGGGCGCTGGAAGAGGTCAGGATGCCCAAGCCTGCGGTCAAGGTGCTGCTCAACTTCGCGCAGATCGGGATCGAGGCGCTGGTGCGCGGCGGCACGCTGGATCTTGGCGCGGAACTGCGCGACGGGGCACACGAGATCGTGGTTCGCGCGACCGGGCCAAAGATCGCCTTCGACGAGGTGATCGGCCGCGCGCTACAGGGCGAACTGGGCGCGGACGAACTGTCCAGCCGAACGGCGCCTGCGCACCTTATTGCGAAACTGGCGGAACAGGGCGGGGGCGGGCTCCAGTACCAACTTGGCGACGGCGTCCTGATCCTTGGCGCGGTGCTGCCCGCTGGCGAGGGCCTGATCGGCTGATGGCCGACGAGCTGGTCCACCGCGAACAGCTTTCGCCCAACTTCGACGAGCGGGCGCTGCCGATCACCATGGCGGTGCTCCACTATACCGAAATGAAGCCGGTCGAGACCGCGCTGTCCCGCCTGTGCGACCCCGAGGCCAAGGTCAGCGCGCATTACCTGATTACCGAAGCGGGCGAAGTGATCCGCCTCGTGCCGGAAGACAAGCGCGCCTGGCACGCCGGGCAATCGTACTGGCGCGGGCACAAGGACGTGAACTCGGCCAGTATCGGGATCGAGCTCGACCATCCGGGCCATGCGTTGGGCTATCGCGGGTTCGCCGATGCGCAGATCGATGCGCTGGTGCCGCTGCTCCACCGGATCGTGCGTGACCACGACATTCCGCGCGCCAACGTGGTTGGTCATTCCGATGTCGCGCCCGCGCGCAAGGTCGATCCGGGCGAGCTGTTCCCGTGGGACCGGCTGGCGCAGTACAAGCTGTGCCTGCCGCGGCCCGACAAACTGGAGCAGGGCGACCCGTTCGACAACGACGCGGCGTTCTACCTCGCGCTGGAACGGTTCGGTTACGACATCACGGACGGGCGCAAGGCGGTCGAGGCATTCCAGCGGCGCTGGCGCCCGGAACGGATCGATGGCGAGATCGACGGGCAGGTCCGGGCGATCCTGTTCCGATTGCTCTTGGATCGCGACCAGGGACGGACTAGATAGCGGGCGCCAGGGGGCCGGGCAGCCGCGAGCGCGCATGCGTTCGAGGAAAGTCCGGGCTCCACGATAGCAAGGGTGGCGGGTAACGCCCGCCGTGGGCAACCACAGGGAAAGTGCCACAGAGAGCAGACCGCCGATGGCTCCATCCGGAGCACAGGCAAGGGTGAAAGGGTGCGGCAAGAGCGCACCGGGGTTCTGGCAACAGCGCCCGCATGGCAAACCCCACCCGGAGCAAGGCCGAATAGGGATCCCGCGTTTCTTCGGAGACAGGGTGCTTCGCCCCAGAGGATCCGGGTTGGCTGCTGGAGCCGCGGAGCGATCCGCGGCCTAGATGAATGGCTGCCCTCGCGGGGCTGGTGCCTTACGGCAAACCGCCCGCGAGACAGAACCCGGCTTACAGGCCCCCTGGCAATTACCCCCGGCCGACGCTGACGTACGTGAACCCGGCGGCCTTCATGTCGGCAGGCTTGTAAATGTTCCTGAGGTCGACCAGCACCGGCGCCTTGGCAATCTGCTTGATCCGGGCAAAGTCGAGCGCGCGGAACGCATCCCATTCGGTCACGATCACCACCGCATCGGCACCTTTGATCGCGGCATAGGGGCTGTCGCACATCGTGACCTGCGGCATCAGCGGCCTTGCCTGCTCCATGCCTTCCGGGTCGTAGGCGGCGAGGGCGACGCCGCTGTCGGCCAGCGCCTGGGCAATGGCGATCGACGGGCTGTCGCGCATGTCGTCAGTGTTGGGCTTGAAGGTCAAGCCGAGCAGCGCGACCTTCTTGCCGCGCGCCTCGCCGGCGCCGCCCAGCGCTTCGATCACCTTGCGACCCATCGCGCGCTTGCGGCTCTCGTTGACGTTCGCGACCGCCTCAACGATCCGCACCGGGCTGTCGTAGTCCTCGGCAGTCTTGAGCAGCGCCAGCGTATCCTTCGGGAAGCACGAACCGCCATAGCCGGGCCCGGCATGGAGAAACTTCGACCCGATCCGCTTGTCGCTGCCGATCCCGCGCGCCACGTCCTGCACGTCCGCGCCCACTTTTTCGCACAGGTCCGCCATCTCGTTGATGAAGGTGATCTTGGTCGCGAGAAAAGCGTTGGCGGCGTACTTGATCAGCTCGCTCGACCGGCGGCTGGTAAAAAGGATCGGCGATTCGTTGAGAAACAGCGGGCGATAGACCTCGCGCATCACTTCGCGCCCGAACTCGTCCTCGGTCCCGATGACGATGCGGTCGGGCCGCTTGAAGTCGCCGATGGCAGCGCCTTCGCGCAGGAATTCGGGATTGGAGACGACGGCCATCCGGTATTTCGTGCCGCTTTCGGCCAGAATGCGCTCGACCTCGTCGCCTGTGCCAACGGGTACGGTTGATTTTGTCACCACCACTGCATCGCCGGCCAGCTTCTCGCCGATTTCGCGGGCGACAGCATGGACGTAGGACAAGTCGGCATGACCATCGCCCCGGCGACTGGGCGTGCCCACGGCGATGAAGATCGCTTTCGCACCGCGGATGCCCTCGGCAAAGTCGGTGGTGAACGACAGCCGACCCGCCTTCACGTTGGTATCGACCAGCGTGTCGAGGCCAGGCTCGTAAATCGGCATGACCCCGCGATGGAGCGCGTCGATCTTGTTTTGGTCCCTGTCGATGCAGACGACCTCGTGACCGAAATCCGCCAGGCATGCACCGGAAACCAGGCCGACATAGCCTGATCCAACCATCGCGATTTTCATGCAGATCAGCCCCTGTTGTGGATGGTGATTGCGCCGTTCTGTTCGACGGCCTGGATGACGCGGCGTTCGGTGCCTACCAAAACGAGCGCGGTCAACTTGCCTGTCCTGAAAGCACCCGTATCGATCCCGATCCGGTTATGCTGTTCATCGACGTCGTCGAAAATCGTATGGCCATGCACGACCACGTGGGAATGCGCGTGGGGGTAGCGCAGGAAGGAGTCCCGAATCCAGATCATGTCGTGGCGCTGCTGGTCGGACAGCGGCACTTCGGGCGCGATGCCGGCGTGGACGAACAGGTAATCGCCAAGCTCGACGTATTCCTCGAACGAGGAGAGGAATTCTCGGTCGGCCTTCGGTACGACCTGGTGGATAAGGTCCTGCAGTTCCTCGAGCGAGGTCTGGTTGTAGATATCCTCGTCGATCCCGTAGCTCAGGATCGTCTCGCGGCCACCGTGGCGCACGAACTGGCGCAGAACCGACCGATCGTTGAACGATTCGAGGAACATTTCCTCGTGATTGCCCGCCAGGATACGGACGCGGCGGCGCTGCTGCCACTGGCGGGCAAGATCGACCACTTGCGCACTTTCCGGTCCGCGATCGATCAGGTCGCCCAGAAGGATGACCGTGGTCTCACCTTGGGTGGGCGCTGCTGCATCGTCGGCGTCGATCGCTTCAACAAGCGGCGCAAACAGGTCGAGACGCCCGTGAATATCGCCGACCACGTACGCGCGCTCACCCGCGGGAAGCGCAGGTTTCGGAGCCTCGCGGCGGGATCGGAAGAGTTGGCGTAGCGGTTGGAACATCTGTCTGCGTGAATTTAGGGATTGTCAGCGCCGCCGCATAGGCTTGCCGGGCCGCGCGTTCAACCGCCGGGCCGGGCCGGGTTTGGTATGCGGTGATGCGCAAATTCAACATTCGCCGGGCCTGCGCAACAGGCGGCAGCAATTTCTCTTGTGCGATGCAGCATGATTGTGCACCTTTGTTGCGCTTTTACCCGAGGGCGCACAGCAAACGAGGCGCGCCGGTAGATGCGCAGGTGGGACGAAGCACACTCAAACCCAAGGAAGTTTGTCATGCTCACGTCCATCCGCGGCCTTGCGGCCGCCTTTCTTTTCACTCTTTCTGCCGCCGCGAGCCCCGCGTTCGCGCAGGACGAGGCCGAATCGACCAGCGAATTCGAATTGTCCGGCAATGCCGCCCTCGTCAGTGAATACCGGTTTCGCGGCGTAGATCTCTCCGGCGGTGATATTGCTGTCCAGGGCGGCGTGGACGTGGTCCATTCGTCCGGCTTCTATGTCGGGGCCTGGGGATCTTCGATCGATGAGGACACCGTCGGCTTCGGTCACACCGAAGTCGATGTCTATGGCGGCTGGAGCGGCAGTCTGACCGATGGCCTGGCACTGGACGTCGGCGTGATCGGGTACCTCTATCCCAATGCCGGGCCTGGCGATTTCGACTATGTCGAATTCTACAGCTCGCTCTCGACGACGCTTGGTCCGGTCGGGGCGGAATTCGGCGTGGCCTATGCACCGGAGCAGGATTCGCTCGGCGGGACGGACAACCTTTACCTCTTCACCGATGTCAGCGCCGCCATCCCCGGCACGCCGGTTACGCTGACCGGGCACCTGGGCTATACCGACGGCTTCCTCACCTTCACCGACGACAGCAAGGCGTTCGACTGGTCGATCGGAGCCGAGGCAGCGATCGGCGGGCCGTTGACTCTGGGCGTGGCCTATGTGGGGGCAGAGGGCGACATTGCCCCGCCGGCCTATGACTTCGTCGACGATGCAGTCGTGGTAACGCTGAGCGCCAGCTTCTGATCGGTTGATCGACCCGCGCGCGCAGGCGCGGGTCGATGTCAGGTCAGCGAGAAGGCGACCGTGGTGACCACGCGAACTTTCTTGTACGGCGAATCCGCAACGCCCCAGTTGGCACTTTCGCCGTCGCGTCCCTCGATGGTGAAATACCCCTGCGTCGCATCGCGTATGGCGCCCAACCCGGCGCCGCTATCCTTGGCGAATTGTTCCGCCGCGGCGCGCGCATCCTTGGTTGCTTCCGCCACCATCGCCGGCTTGATGTCGTTGAGCCCGGTGAAGGTGTAGGCCATCCCCGACCCCTCTTCCAGGAACACCTCGCGGTTGACCAGTTCGAATTGGCGCGCGACTGCGCGCTGGGCGCGCGCGATGTCGTTGGTGCGCAGCGCGAGACGCTGGCGCACGGTGTAGACTGTCGACCCGTCGGACATCGTCGTCGTCGAGACGTTCGCGCCGGTCGGCTGCAGCGCTTCGTCCGGGAACCCGAGCTCGGAAAAGAATGCTTCGATGGCGCTGGTATCGGCGCGCACTTTTTCCTGGGCCGAGGCCAACGTGCCAGCCGTGGCCGAATAGCTGATCGTCCAGGTCGCAAGATCCGCGGTGACGTCGCGTTCGGCCAGACCGCGGACGGTCACCGCACGCTCCGCCTCCTTTGCGCGCAGCAGCCCGTTGCCGAGCAGATATCCCCCGACGATCAGCCCGAACGCACCAATGGCCGCCGTTCCGAACCAGCGAAGGGTTGCGGGGTCACGCCAGAAATTCCTTGTGTCGGCGCCGGGCAGCGCCACATCATCCTCTTTCATCGCTCAGTCCTCCACCGTCCGACGATGCGACGAATTGTGCAAATATATCGATGAACCGTTTTTGAATGAGGCCTCCCAATGGCGAAATACCTTCACACCATGATCCGCGTGACCGACCCCGATGCCACGGTCGCATTCTTCGAAATGATCGGGCTGAAGGAAGTTCGCCGGTTCGATAACGAAGGGGGGCGGTTCACGCTGATCTTCCTCGCCGCACCCGGGCAGGAAGGGGTGGCCGAGGTCGAATTGACTTACAACTGGCCGCCCGCAGATGGCAGCCCTGCCGAAGTGTATGATGGCGGGCGCAACTTCGGTCACCTGGCGTACCGGGTCGACGATATCTACGCCACCTGCCAGCGGCTGATGGATGCCGGCGTGACCATCAATCGCCCTCCGCGCGACGGGCACATGGCATTCGTCCGCTCGCCCGATGGCATTTCGGTCGAATTGCTTCAGGAAGGCTATCTGCCGCCGCAGGAACCCTGGGCCAGCATGCCCAATACCGGCACTTGGTAAGGCCTCACTCCACCAGGCCGCGCCGGTCGTCGGTCGGCTTGGTGGTCAGGCGCAGGATGAGATACCCGACGATCGCCGAGATCAGCGAACCACACAGGGTGCCGATCTTGGCTTCGTCGATCAGCTCGCGATTTCCGGGGAAGGCCAGCTCGCCGATGAACAGCGACATTGTGAAGCCGATCCCACACAGCAGCGAAATGCCCCAAATTTCCGCCATGCGCGCACCGTGGGGTCGCGGCGCGAAACCGATCTTGTCGGCAGCATAGACCGCGCCGAAAATGCCGATCTGCTTGCCAAGGAACAGCCCCGCCGCAATCGCCACCGGGAGCGGCGCCAGCAGGCCTTCCGTCCCGATGCCGGTGAGGTTCACCCCAGCATTGGCAAACCCGAAGATCGGCACGATCAAATAGGCGCTCCAGGGTGCAAGGGTATGCTCAAGTCGTTCGAGCATCGTATCATCGTCCTTGCCAACCATTGGTATGGTTAGCGCCGCGACGACGCCGGCAATCGTGGCGTGGACACCGGAGTTGAGCACCAGGAACCACAGCACCAGCGCCAGCAGCAGATAGGGCCATAGCGCCGTGACCTTGGCCCGGTTCATCGCGTACATGGCGCCCGCGACGAGCAGTCCGCCAATCAGCCAGCCAAGTTCGATGTCGGCAGTATAGGCGACCGCGATCACCAGCACTGCGCCGATATCGTCCACGATCGCGACAGTCAGCAGGAACAGGCGCAGCGACGCAGGAACGCGGCTACCCAGCAGGCCGAGAACACCCATGGCAAAGGCGATGTCGGTCGCTGCAGGAATGGCCCAGCCGCGCGCGAGTTGCGGGTCGGCATCGCCAACGAAGAAGAAGTAGACTGCAGCCGGCACCACCATGCCCGCGACTGCCGCCAGGATCGGCAACCTGCGCTGTTCCGCGCTGGACAGTTGCCCTTCGATCCATTCGCGCTTCACTTCCAGCCCCACGACGAAGAAGAACACCGCCATCAGCCCGTCGTTGATCCAGTAGTGAAGGCTGGCGAGCTTTGGGATCGGGGTCCAGCCCAGCTTGCCGTTGAACAGGTCGTCGTAAGCCGCGCCAAGGGGCGAATTGGCGACTGCCATTGCGCCCACGGCCACCAGGATCAGTAATATTCCTGCCGACGCATCGCCCACGAACAGTGCCCGCACGGGCGCGAAGAAAGATTTCAGCGGGGAATTTGCGGTGTCAGCCATCCAGCCTCAGTCCCCGAAATGTTTGTCCGTTGCAAGGGCGCAACATTGTGGTTAATCAGCTTTTCGGGGGGTCGCGCCTTTGCAATCAAGCCAGTTCTCGGCGTTCGAATGGCTCGTGCTGGTGCAGCACGAATTGCTTCTTTTTGCTGCGATTTTCTTCCTCGTTGGTGCTTTCGACGAACTCGTGGTCGACCTTGTCTGGTTGTGGCTGCGTTTGACGGGCCGCGCGCGCGAACACACGGTTCCGGATGATCTTGCCAACGCTGCGACACTGGAAGGCCAAGCGGCGGTGTTCATCCCGGCCTGGGGCGAGGCTGCTGTCGTCGGAACTACGGTCAGGTACCTGCTGAGCGTCTGGCGGCAAGATAGCCTGCGCCTTTACGTGGGCTGCTATCCCAACGATCTCGCTACGCTGGCGGCGGTCAGTGCGGCGGCGGGCGGCGATCGGCGGCTGCGCATTGTCGTGCATGATCGGCACGGGCCGACCACCAAGGCCGATTGCCTGAACCGCCTCTATCGCGCGCTGGAGATTGACGAGGCGCGGCAGGGGCATTGTGCGCGTATGGTCGTGCTGCACGACGCGGAAGACATGGTCGATCCTGCCGCCTTGCCACTGCTCGACCGGGCCATTGCCCGGGCGGACATGGTGCAATTGCCGGTCCTGCCGATGCCGCAGGCTCAATCGCGCTGGATCGGCAGCCATTACCTCGAGGAATTCGCCGAAGCGCACGGCAAGACCATGCTTGTGCGCGACGCCTTGGGGGCGAGCGTACCGCTCGCCGGTGTGGGCTGTGCTCTGGCGCGGCCAACGCTGGAAGGGCTGGCCCGTCAAAACGGAGGCAACCCCTTTGCCGCCGATTGCCTGACGGAAGACTACGAGCTTGGCGTCGGCATCGGTTCGACCGGCGGCAGGTCGCGGTTCCTGCGCTACCGTACGGATTGCGGCAGGCTGGTTGCCACGCGGGCCTATTTTCCTGCAACCATCGAGCAGGCAGTGCGGCAGAAGACCCGGTGGATTCACGGGATCGCGTTCCAGAGCTGGGATCGGCTCGGCTGGCGCGCGCATCCGACCGATTTCTGGATGCGGCTACGCGACCGTCGGGGCCCGTTGACTTCGCTCGTATTGGCGGTTGCTTACCTGCTGCTGCTTGTCTTCGGGCTCAGTTGGGTGCTTACCCTTGTCGGGCTGGGCGAGCCGATAGCGCTTTCGCCGCTGGTGGTGGGGGTTCTGGCGGCCAATTTCGCCAGTCTGATCTGGCGCACATTCATGCGGTTCGGCTTCACCGCGCGAGAATATGGATGGCGGGAAGGGCTGTGGGCGGTGGCGCGCATTCCCGTGACGAATGTCATCGCGATGATAGCCGGGCGGCGGGCACTGGCAGCGTATATCCAAACCCTGCGCGGACATGCGGCCGTGTGGGACAAGACCGAGCACGATTCCCATCCTGTCACGTTCAAACTTGCGAGCGCGCCGGTTTGACCTTGTCGGCACGCAAACCGGGAGCGCCGCTGATGGCCTTGCTGGCTGTCCTGCTGCTGTGGGTTGGCGCGCGCGTGGTACTTTGGGAAACTCCTTTCCACCCTTCGATCGAATTGCCGGCCTTCGTGGAAACGTTGGCGGAGCCGCGTGGGGCCGTCGTCGCAGCAAAACAGGTCGTTTCGGAAGATCGGGCAGGGGTGCCCACTGGCGGGCTGGAAATACTGGTTGCCGCCGTGCAGGAACCCGGCAAGCCGCCAGTTGCACAACCGCCGCAACAGCCGCTGCCGACTGTGCCGTCCGCACCGTTGATTGGCAAAAACTCGAACCATCGCCTGATTTTTGGCGGTGACGAAATCGTCTCGCCGCGCATCGCTGATAGATCGCTCATCACGCCTGTCACAGCAATGGCGACTGCAAGGCCAGGCCGCTGGTCGCTCGATGCCTGGGTGCTGGGGCGTGGCGGGGACATGGGGACGCGTGCGGACGGACCTATCCTCCCGACTTATGGCGCCAGCCAAGCAGGGGCAGTGGTTCGGTATCGCCTGAATGGGAGCGCCGTGCGGCCCGCACACGCTTACTTGCGGGTCAATGCAGCACTAGGCGACGGGCGGGAGCGTGACGCCGCGCTGGGCATTGCTGCGCGCCCACTGGCGCGAATGCCTGTCGCATTAATGGCCGAGGCGCGCCTGTCGCAAAGACCAGTCGGGACGATAATCCGCCCTGCTGTAATGCTGGTGAGTGAGTTTCCCACACTAGCCCTTGGCGCCGGGGCCCGGGCCGAGGTTTATGTCCAGGCGGGTTACGTCGGCGGCCGCGAAGCGACGGGCTTTGCCGATGGCCAGGCGCGGTTCCTGCGCGACGTTGTAAGCACAAAGAGGGCGTCGCTCAGCATTGGGGGAGGGGCGTGGGGCGGCCTTCAACGCGGCGCCGAGCGTATTGACGTCGGCCCTACCGCAATGCTCGATCTTCGCATCGGGACGGCGGCGGCTAGACTGGCGATCGATTACCGGATCAGGGCCGCGGGCGATGCCCTGCCGAAAGCAGGGCCGGCAATCACACTATCGACCGGATTCTGAACCCGTTCATCTTTAATCGCCGTGGCTCGTGCGATAGGGCTCGGCGATGGACGTCTACCTTCCGATTGCCAATCTTTCGGTCAACGGGCTGGTCATCGTCGGGCTGGGTGCACTGACGGGCTTGCTGTCGGGCCTGTTCGGCGTCGGCGGCGGGTTCCTCACCACGCCGCTGCTTATCTTCTACGGTGTTCCGCCAACAGTTGCTGCTGCTTCGGCCGCGACCCAGATTACGGGGGCCAGCGTATCGGGCGTGCTGGCCCAGCGCCGGCGCGGCGGGGTCGATTACCGGATGGGCCTGATCATGGTCGGGGGCGGGGTGATCGGGTCCGGGATCGGCGCACTGCTGTTCCGTTTCTTCCAGTCGATAGGCCAGATCGACGTGGTGATCAGTATCCTTTACGTCGTCATGCTCGGCTCGATCGGTGCGCTGATGGCGCGTGAGGCGATCGACGCGCTGCGCCCGCCAAAGGGCGGGGTGGCACCAAAGGCGCCCAAGCGGCGGCACCATCCGCTCGTGACGGCACTCCCGCTGCGCTACCGATTCTATCGTTCCGGGCTCTACATCTCGCCGCTGGCGCCGCTGCTGCTGGGCGTTGCAACCGGCGCACTGACCATGCTCATGGGGGTGGGCGGGGGCTTCATCCTGGTGCCCGCAATGCTTTACATCCTGGGCATGAGCGCGGGTGTGGTCGTAGGCACTTCGCTGTTCAACATCCTGTTCGTCACCATGGCGACCACGATGATGCACGCATTGACCACGCAGGCCGTTGATCTGGTGCTGGTCGCGCTGCTGCTGGTCGGGTCGGTCTCGGGCGCGCAGATCGGGACGCAGTTGGCGCAGAAAGCGAAGCCGGAAGTGTTGCGCCTGGTCCTCGCAGCAATCGTGCTGGGCGTGGCTCTACGGATGTTTTCGGGCCTGTTCTACCGACCCGACGAAATCTACACGGTGGTCGGGCTGTGAAGCGGCTCTTCATCCTCGTTGCCTTGTTGCTCCTGTCCGCTCAGCGCGATCCGATCCTCGTACCCGAGGTTTCGCAAAGCGAGGTGCAGGTGCGCCAGGGTTTCACCGGGACCGAACTGCTCCTGTTTGGCGCAATCCTCGACCCCCAGGGCCAGCGTGCGGGAGAGCAGTACGATATCGTCGTGGTCCTCAAGGGGCCGACAACGCCGATCCGGGTTCGCGAGAAAGAGCGGGTAGCCGGGATCTGGGTCAATGCGGAAAGCACCGCCTTCCGCTCGGCGCCGTCATTCTTCGCCGTCGCATCGTCCGCACCGATCGAGGACATCGTCGATGAGCGCACCGCTGCGATCTACGAGCTTGGCACAGATTTCATCCAGCTGTCGCCTTCGGGAATGATCGACGTAGAGGAACAGCGCCGGTTTTCACACGGACTGGTCGATCTGCGCGGGCGGCAGGGCCTGTACAAGCAAGACATGAATGGCGTGAAGATCAGCGAACAGGTGCTGTATCAGGCGCGCATCGAACTGCCATCGAACGTCCAGACCGGAACTTACACTGCCGAAACCTTTGCGATTGCACGTGGGCGAGTGATTGCCTCTGCCATTGCGGAGGTCGAGGTGAAGAAGGTGGGCTTTGAACGCTTCATCGAGCAGTTTTCGCAGCAGCAGGCTTTCCTTTACGGCTTGCTCGCTGTGCTGATGTCGATCGGCATGGGCTGGATCGCGGGGCGTCTGTTCGCTTTGATTTGAGGCACCTGGGGCCTGCTTGTTGACCCGATCTTAACCCCATCGGCATAGGTCTCGACGCTGGACAGGCGACGGGGATGTCACTCGCAATGAGCGACTTCAGCAATCACGATTTCAATCCACGGGTCGCCGATCAGTCGCCGGCCCCGGCAGCATCGCGCACCGCGACGTCGTCGACCCAGCAGTCGGACAGGCAATCCGACAACGCCCTTCAACCGATTGGCGTGGTGCTGGAAATCGCCGGGTCCGGGTCGCAGATCGCGCTCGACATCGAACGGCTGAACCAGTGCATGGCGGACGAGGATCCCTCTGTCGCGCTGGCCGGGCAAGTCGGTAGTCAGGTCAAGATCCGCGTTGGCAATTCCTGGCTGCTTGCCAGCGTGCGCAACCAGCGGCAGGACCGTCGCGCGGGCGGCATCCTGGCCAACATCGATTTCCTTGGCGAAGGCAATGAAGAGAAGCTGACCGGTCGCATCAACGGGTTCCGGCGCGGCGTCACGCGATATCCTATCCCCGGCGCGATGATCTATCCCGCGACCACGGCCGATCTGCGCCAGATTTACGCCAGCGACGGGCGCTCCAATATCCAGATCGGCACCGTTTATCCGACCAAGGACATCCGCGCCGGCATCTACATTGACGCAATGCTGGGAAAACACTTCGCATTGCTCGGCTCGACCGGTACCGGCAAGTCGACCAGCGCCGCGTTGATCCTGCATCGCATCTGCGAGGCCGCGCCCGAAGGGCACGTGGTCATGATCGATCCGCACGGCGAATATTCCGCCGCGTTCCGCAACAACGGCCTGATCCTCGACGTTTCCAACCTGCAGATGCCGTACTGGCTGATGAATTTCGAAGAGCACTGCGAAATCCTGCTGACCAGCCACGGCAACGATCGCGAGATTGATGCCGACATCCTGGCCAAGTGCCTGCTGCGCGCACGCCAGCGCAACCGGCTGGCTGAGACGTTCGGCAAGATCACTGTCGATTCCCCGGTGCCCTATCTCCTTTCCGACCTCGCTAACGAGATCCAGAACGAGATGGGCAAGCTGGACAAGGCGACCAACAGCGCGCCCTACATGCGCATCAAAACGAAGCTGGACGAGGTCAAGGGCGACCCGCGTTACCAGTTCATGTTCTCAGGCATGCTGGTCGGCGACACGATGGCGGAATTCATCTCCAAGATTTTCCGCATGCCGGGCGAGGGCAAGCCGATCGCAATCATCGACGTGTCCGGCGTGCCATCGGACATTACCAGCACGGTGGTAGCGGTGCTGAGCCGCCTGGTGTTCGATTTCGCCATCTGGGGGCGTGAGGAACAGACCCGGCCCATCCTGCTGGTGTGCGAGGAAGCGCACCGGTACGTGCCGAACGAGAAGAACGCCGATGGCTCCAGTGTGGGCCGCATTCTCAGCCGCATCGCCAAGGAAGGCCGCAAATACGGCATTTCGCTGGGCCTGATCACCCAGCGGCCCAGCGATCTGGCCGAAGGCGTCCTGTCGCAGTGCGGCACGATCATCTCGATGCGCCTGAACAACGACCGCGACCAGGCGTTCGTGAAGGCAGCCATGCCGGAAGGCGCGCGCGGGTTTCTCGATTCCATCCCCGCGCTGCGCAACCGCGAGTGCATCATCTGCGGCGAAGGCGTGGCGATCCCGATGCGTGTCAGCTTCGACAACCTCGAGGAAGTGAAGCGCCCGGCCTCCGAAGACCCGAGCTTCGTGCAGTTGTGGAACAAGGCGGGGGGCGAGGAAGAATCTGTCTACCGCGTCGTCCAGCGCTGGCGCAGCCAGGGGAATTAGGTTCCGCGGGTATCGCCGTAGAGGTGGATATGCAGCCTGTCCGACAGGCGGAAGCCGTGCTGGAGGCATAGGGGGGCCAGCCACGCTTCGCGTTGGCGCAGCGTGGCGCTGTCGGTCCCTTCGGGCATCAGGAACACGCGTTCAGCGGGAAAGCGATAGCGCGCCTGTAAGGCCAAAACCTCGTCCACGTCGGAAGGCGCGGCGATGACGAACTTGAAAAAAGCGCGGCTGTCGGTCGCGTAACCATCGAGCCTGTCCGGCAAGAGAGCCAGTTCCGCGGGGTTGCCACTGTGCGCCAGCTTGGGGCTGACGTTGTACTGATCGATGCGCACGTCGAGGCGAGGCGGGGCGGCCACGGTGCCGTTGGTTTCGATTTCCACCGAGTGATCCGGCAGTAACGCCAGCAGTTCCGCCAGCGCCGGTGCCTGCAGCAGCGGTTCGCCGCCCGTTACCACCAGCCGGCGCGGGGCAAACGCCTCGATCCGGCGCGCAATCTCGGCCACATCGAGGGTGACCTGATTGGCCTTGCGCTCGAATGTCTCGCCCGAACGGTGAGGACGCGCGTCGCCTTCGAAATGCCAGGTATAGGCTGTATCGCACCACACGCAGGCAAGGTTGCAGCGCGACAGACGCACGAACGTGACCGGCCGCCCTGCGCTTGGCCCCTCGCCTTGCAGCGAGGCGAAGATTTCAGGCTCCCCCGGGGCCTGGGTCGCAAGGGTCAGGGGCATCGCGTGGCCCACATCTGCATTACCCCAACCGCGCCAAGGCCGCCGTCAACCGCTCGACTTCCGCCGCATGATGGGCATGGTCCGCGCGGGCCTTCTCGACCGCTTCCGGCTTGGCCCGCTCCACGAAACTGGGGTTGGCAAGGCGGCCCTCGAGCGACTTCGCTTCCTTGGCCGATGCGTCGAGAGCCTTGGCGAGCCGGGCCCGTTCCGCCGCGATATCGATCACCCCTTCGAGCGGGATAACGAACACGTCTTCGCCAGCAGAAACTTGCATGGCCGCCCCTGCCGGAGCCTCACCGAAGTGGATCGGTGTCAACCGCGCAAGCCGTTCGATCGCGGCCCGATTGGCTTCGGTCACCGCCTTGCCGAGGGTGCTCGGATCGGGGCACCACGCCGCCAGCTTCGCGCCGGGCGAAATCCCAAGTTCGTTCCTCGCTCCGCGCACTGCGCCAGTAAGCGCAATCAGCCAGTCGATCTCTGCCTTCGCTGCTTCATCGACGCTGGCAGCCGGCTCCGGCCACTTTGCCGTGATGAGGGGGTAATCGGCGCGGTCCGCCTGATTCGCCCACAGTTCCTCGGTCACGAACGGCATGAACGGGTGGAGCATGACGAGGATCTGGTCGAGTACCCAGCCGGCGACGGCCTTGGTCTCCTCGTCGATGTTCCCCTTGATCAGTTCCAGGTACCAATCGCAGAACCGGTCCCACACAAAGTGGTAGATCGTGTTCGCCGCCGCGTCGAAGCGCAGGTCAGCCATTGCCTTGTCGAGCGCGGCCAGTGTCTCGACCACTTCGCCCACGATCCACTTGTTGACCGCCAGCTCGGGAACAACGCCCGGTCCGGCGTGATCGCCGATGCCGCCGTAAATCCCGTTGCTCTGGCAGAACCGGGCCGCGTTCCACAGCTTGGTGGCGAAGTTGCGATATCCTTCGACCCGGCGCTCATCCATCTTGATGTCGCGGCCCTGGCTTTCCATCGCTGCCATGAAGAACCGCAGCGCATCGGCGCCGTACTTGTCGATCAGGCCAAGCGGATCGACCACGTTCCCCTTGGACTTGGACATCTTCGCGCCATCGGGCGCGCGGACGAGCCCGTGGAGATAGAGCCGCTTCCACGGCGCCTCGCCCAGCAAGTGCATCCCCATCATCGCCATCCGCGCATCCCAGAAAAACAGGATGTCGAACCCCGAAATCAGCAGGTCGTTGGGATAATGCTTGGCCAGCAGATCGGTCTGATCCGGCCAGCCCAGCGTTGCGAACGGCCAAAGGGCGCTGGAGAACCAGGTGTCGAGAACGTCCTCGTCTCGACGTAGCACTACGGTGTTTGGAGTAATTGGGTTGGCCCCGACGTTCTCAGTTGTCGAAGTCCATCCTATAGTCTCGTTCCCAACCCGGACTGAGGTGGTGTCCAGAAAAACAACTTGGGGAGAAGCTAGGCCCTGAGCTTGGGCCCATTCAATTGCCAACCGTTCAGCCTCGGCTTCATCACGCGCCACAAAACACGTGTCTTCGGGCCCATACCATGCCGGAATCCGGTGGCCCCACCACAGCTGGCGCGAGACGCACCACGGCTGGATATTCTCCATCCAGTTGAAGAATGTCTTTTCCCAAGTCTTGGGGACGATCTCGATCGTGCCGCTGCGCACCGCGGCAATGGGTGCCTGTGCCAGTTTTTCGGCATCGACGTACCACTGATCGGTCAGCCATGGCTCGATCACCACGCCGCCGCGGTCGCCAAATGGAGTGGCGATGGTGCGCGGTTCCGCGTCGTGTTCTGCACCATCCTTGTCGACGTACGGAATGAGGAAGCCCAGTTCCTTCATCCGTGCCACGACCAGTTCGCGCGCACCGTCCACGCCGTCGCGGCGGAAGCGATGGAGGCCAAGGAATTCGTCCGGCACGAATTCGTCCGCGGTCTGGCAGACGTTGCCTTCCACATCGAGCATGTTGAGCATTTCGGCCGGCTTCATCCCGGCGCGCTTGCCCACCTCGAAATCGTTGAAATCGTGGCCTGGGGTGATCTTGACCACACCCGAACCCAGTTCCGGATCGGCATGTTCGTCGGCAATCACCGGCACGCGGCGACCCGTGATCGGCAGGATTACATATTTGCCCACGACGCTGGCATAGCGCGCGTCTTCGGGATGGACCGCGACCGCCATGTCGGCCAACATCGTTTCGGGCCGGGTGGTGGCCAACACGAGGTGATCGGCGCCTTCCGACGTCGTGACGCCATCGGCCAGGGGATAGCGGAAGTGCCAGAAACCGCCCTTGACTTCGTGGGTCTCGACCTCGAGGTCGCTGATCGCGGTCTTGAGCTTCGGGTCCCAGTTTACCAGACGCTTGTCGCGATAGATCAGGCCCTGGTTATAAAGATCGACGAATACCTTCACCACTGCCCGGGTAAAATGCGGGTCCATCGTGAACTGCTCGCGGCCCCAGTCCATCGAGCAGCCCAGGCGGCGCAGCTGGCCGGTGATCGCCCCGCCGCTTTCGTCCTTCCATTCCCACACCTTCGCCACGAAATCCTCGCGGCTGTAGTTGGTGCGCTTGTCCTGCCGTGCCTCAAGCTGACGTTCGACCACCATCTGCGTCGCAATGCCGGCATGGTCCATGCCCACCACCCACAGCGCATCCTTGCCGCGAAGGCGCTCGTATCGAACGACGACGTCCTGCAGCGTGTTGTCGAGCGCGTGCCCGATGTGGAGACTGCCGGTGACGTTGGGCGGCGGATTGACGATCGTGAATGGTGCTGCGTCCGGCCGCTCCGGGCGGAACAGGCCGTTCGTCTCCCAATGCGAATACCATTTTGCCTCGATGGCGGCGGGGTCGAATGTCTTGGCAAGTTCATTGGTCATAGACCCCAGCCCATGCCAGCGGCTGCGCTGCGGTGCAACACGGGCGATGGTGGGTTGTCGCGCCGGTGATTTGCATCCATACGAACCGGCAATGAGCGATGGGGCGCAATACCGGCTCGAGGAGGGCGAGAACGGAAGAACGAAGCTCGTTCTTTCAGGGCCTTACCTCGTCTCGACTATCGGCACGATCGATCGCGAGTTGCAGGGGCTCGATGGCGAATACCAGGTCGTCGACTTGTCGCAGGTCACTGAAATCGACACGGTTGGCGCTTATGTGGCGTGCGATCTGGCGCGAAAATGCGAAGCCGAAATTGATGGCGCGAGCGAGCGGGCCGAGCGGCTGATGAAGGCAATCCGGCGCACTGACGAGCCGGTTGCCATCTCCGCCCCACGACCGCCGCTGTTCGAGCGGGTTGCCGGCCAGATAGGTGCCACGACGATCGATTACGGTCGCGGCGTGCGCGGTGTGGTCGGTTTCCTGGGCCAGATCCTGATCGCAACAGGATCGCTGATCCGCCACCCCTCACGCTTTCGCGGCAAGGCGCTGGTCCATCAACTCGAACTGGTCGGCGTGACGGCATTGCCGATCGTGGGGCTGATGAGCTTCCTCATCGGTATCGTGATCGCCCAGCAGGGCGCGGTCCAGCTGTCCCAGTTCGGTGCCGAAACGCTGACCGTGAACCTGGTGGGGCGCATCACCTTGCGCGAACTGGGCGTGCTGATGACCGCGATCATGGTTGCGGGCCGATCGGGCAGCGCTTTTGCCGCACAAATCGGGACGATGAAGCTGACCGAGGAAGTCGACGCGATGCGCACGATCGGCATCTCCCCGATCGAAGCGCTGGTGATCCCGCGCATCCTGGCCTGCACGTTCATGATGATCGTGCTGGGTTTCTACGCCTCGGTCATGGCGATCATCGGCGGCGCGGTAATTGGCGACCTGATGCTGGGCATACCGTTCCTCACGTTTCTGATGCGGATTCAGGAAGTGGTGCCGATCCACGACCTTTGGGTCGGGTTGATCAAGGCGCCGGTGTTCGGCCTGATCGTCGCGCTCGCCGGGTGTTACCAGGGCATGCAGGTGGAAGGAAACTCCGAGGAAGTGGGCCTGCGCACGACCAAGGCGGTGGTCCAGGCGATCTTCGCAGTTATCGTACTCGACGCGATTTTCGCCGTGTTCTTCACCGAGGTGGGTTGGGGATGAGCGAACACGACGATCCCGTGATCGAAGCCGCGCACAAGCATGAGCGGTTTCGCGGCGAGTACCCGATCGAGGTGAAGGGCCTGGTCAACCGCTTCGGCGACCAGACCGTGCACGACGGGCTCGACCTCAAGGTGCGGCGCGGCGAAATCCTTGGCGTCGTCGGCGGGTCCGGCACAGGCAAGTCGGTGCTGATGCGATCGATCATCGGGCTGCAACAGCCGGCCGAGGGGCAGGTAAAGGTATTCGGCCGTTCGCTGACCGATGGCGATCCGGAAGAAGTGCTGGGCGTGCGCAATCGCTGGGGCGTGCTGTTTCAGGGCGGCGCGTTGTTCTCGACGTTGACTGTGGGCGAGAACGTGGAAGTGCCGTTGAAGCAGTTCTATCCTGAAATCGCGCCTGATCTGATGGACAAGATTGCGCGCTATAAGGTGCTCCTGTCGGGTCTGCCGGAAGAGGCAATCAACAAGTACCCGGCCGAATTGTCGGGCGGCATGAAGAAGCGCGCCGGCCTCGCCCGTGCTCTGGCGCTCGATCCGGAGTTGCTGTTCCTCGACGAGCCGACGGCCGGGCTCGATCCCATAGGTGCCGCCGCGTTCGACCGGCTGACCCGCGAATTGAAAGAGACACTCGGCCTCACCGTGTTTCTCATCACGCACGATCTCGATACCCTGTACGAAATCTGTGACCGGGTTGCGGTGCTGGCCGACAAGAAAGTCATTGCGGTAGGAACGATCCCGGAACTGCTCGAAACCGACCATCCCTGGATCGACGAATACTTTAACGGCCCGCGCGGCCGCGCCGCCCAGGCGAGCCACGAGCGCGGCAAAGCGTTGGACAACCAACCGCAAGCCGGGGCATAGGAACAAGCGAATGGAAACACGCGCAAATCATGTCTGGGTGGGGGTTGTCACCCTGATCCTGCTCGCCGCCCTGGCCGCCTTCATCATCTGGCTGGCCCAGTTGGGGCGTGGCAGCACCAAGGATTACGACATATTTTTCAAGCAGTCGGTCTCTGGCCTGGCCAAGGGTTCGCAGGTCGCTTTCGCGGGCGTGCCGGTGGGCCAGGTCAAGGAAATCGTGCTTTCGGAAGACGACCCGGAATTCGTGCGGGTGCGCATCGCGGTGAAGGAAGAGGTGCCGATCCTGGTTGGCACCGCCGCCACTATCCAGGGTTCGTTCACGGGTGTTTCGACCATCCTGCTTGACGGTGCGCGCAGCGGGCAACCGCCGATCACGTGCGAGACGACGGCCTGCACTGCCGGGGTCCCGGTCATTCCGCCCAAGGCCGGCGGGTTCAACGAAATTCTCGCCAACGCCCCCCTGCTGCTCGAACGGCTGGCAACCCTGACCGAGCGGCTATCGCTGCTGCTGTCGGATCGCAATCAGGAACAGATTTCGGGCATCCTTGCCAACACCAATCGCATGACCGCCGACCTCGCCAATGCGACGCCGCAGATGGAGCGTACGCTGCTCGAATTGCAGGTTACCTTGCGCGAGGCGGGCGAGGCGCTCGACCAGTTCGAGAAGGTGACGGCTTCGACCGACCGCCTGCTCAATCAGGAAGGTGCATCGCTGGCTGTGGAACTGCGCCGCACGCTGCAATCGGCAAACAGCGCGGCGACTTCACTTTCGGCCACGCTGGAAGATGCGCGGCCCGCGACCCGGCAACTGGCCGAAACCACGCTGCCTGCGGCGGAAGCGACGCTCAAGGATCTTCAGGCGACTAGCAAGGCGCTGCGCGAAGTGACCGAGCGGCTGCAGACCGAAGGCGCCAGCGGCTTGATCGGCAGTCCCAAACTGCCGGATTACGAACCATGAACATCGTTGGAAAAGGGCGCGGATCCATGGCGCAACTGGTCAAAATCTTGGTTGCAACCGGTTTGGCCGGCGCGCTTGCCGGGTGCATCAGCTTTGGAGAAGACCCGCCGGAAAGCCTGCTGACCTTGACTGCGACTGCCTCGCCGCAAGCAGGTTATTCCGCGCAGGGCAGCACCCAGAGCGCGATCGCGGTGATCGAGCCGGGCGCGCCGCAAAGGCTTTCCGTCACCCGTGTGCCGGTTCAGATCGACGACACCCAGGTCGCGTACCTCAAGGATGCAGTGTGGGTGGAGAGGCCTTCGCGCCTGTTCCAGCGGCTGCTGGCCGAAACGATCCGTTCGCGCACGGGCCGCCTGGTGATCGATGGAGATGACCTGGCAGTCGGTTCGGCCGTCCAGGTCCAGGGGACCCTGCGGGACTTCGGCTACGACGCGCGCACGGGCTCGGTCGTCGTCCGGTTCGACGCCGTGCGCGGCGGCGCGGGCGACAGCGTGCAGACACGCCGGTTCGAAAGCGTGATTCCGGGCGTGGCGGCGGAAGCTGCGCCTGTGGGCGATGCTCTCAACCGCGCTGCCAACGATGTGGCCGGCCAGGTGGCGGCATGGGTTTCAGGTAGCTGAAGTTCAGCCCGCGCGGGCCAGCCGCGCAAATTCGGCAGCAGCAGCGAAATCGCGCCCACGGCGGGTGCGGCGCTGCTCGGCCGCCTCGTCATGGCCCCATAGCTCGGCCTGCCACAGTTCCTCGAGGCTGGCTGCCTGCCACAGCGCCGCAATGTCCGCGTCCCGTTCCAGCGCCATGAGCGCTATTGACAACGACGCGGCCAGCGAGGCCAGCGGTTGCAGTGCAGCGAGGGCGAAATCGTCCTGCGCTTCCAGCCGCGCTCGCAACCTGGCGAGCGTTTCGGCCGGCTGGGCGCGGTGGATGACGCCGCTGGCCCGTTCCATCCGGATGCCTTCGCGCGCTTCGAATGCGGCGAGAAGCGGTTCCCACACCTCGCGCTGGCGTCGATAGAGCGCTTCATCGGGGTCGGCCCGGTAACACAGGGTGTCGGTTTCCGCATAGGCCAGCAGCGTATCGATCATGCCGGCGCGGTCTTTCGCCACTTGGTCGATCGCGTAGTCGGCCATGTCGCGGCACGCGAAGGCGGCAGGATCGATCGTCTCACCTTGCGCGCGCCATTCGGCCGCCAGCGCTTCGGCAAGCGCCTTGGTCGGGACAACCTGTGCGGATCCGCCTTGTGTACGGATGGGCCGCCCGTCGAGTGTGACACGGTGACCGCCGTCGCACGGCTCGGTTGCCACATCGGTGTAAAATCGCTTCATCGCTCGCCGCTCCGCCAGCGCCGGGCGAGTTGGCGGGGAACGAGAAAGAAGGTCGCCATTCCCCCGATGACCAGCGGATACCCGGTCCATTCCGGCAGATCGACCTGCCGCTGGATCGCGAGCAGTCCCAAGATGACCAGTGCAACCCCTGCAAGCCGGCCGAGCTGCATCAGCAGGAAAAACTTGAACGCTGGATCCCTGGTCACGCGAGGTAGTCTCCCAATTCATCCGGGGTCGAGAAAACACGTTCCGCGCCGGCCTCGTGAAGTTCGTCGGCAGCGTGGTAACCCCAATCCACCCCTATTGCGCGGACCCCGGCCGCGCGCGCCATGTCGACGTCAAACACGGTGTCGCCAACCATCACTGCGTCGCCTCGTTGCGCGCCCGCTTCGAACAGAGCGGCCTCCAGCATGGCGGGATGCGGTTTCGATGGATGGCGATCTGCCGTCTGCAGTGTGACGAACCGGTCGGCAATGCCGTGGGCGGCGAGGCAGGACTGAAGGCCTCGATCCGATTTACCGGTAGCGACCCCCAGTGTCCATCCGGCAGCTAAGAGCCGATCGAGCAATTCGGGGATGCCCGCGAACAGCGGCTCCTCCAGCCTCCCGTCGAGGCGGCTCTGGCGAAAGGCGAGCTTGTAGTTTTCGACCACTGCGCGAAGCGGCTCTTCGACGATGCCGGGCGCCAGTTCGCGGACGGCCTGGGGCAGGCTCAGGCCAACGATCCGGCGGATCGCGCTGCGCGGTGGCGGGGCAAGCGCGGCTTGGCCAAATGCTATCTCCATCGCCTCGCACACGGCGGCCTGGCCGTCGACCAGCGTCCCGTCGCAGTCGAACACGGCGAGGCGCACGGTCACGGCGCGAGATCCAGCATCAGCCGGGCGAGGGCAGACGATCCTGCTGCTTCGAGTCCCTCGGCTATTCTGGCCCGTTCGGCTGCGTTTTTGTTCTGCGAGAGCTTGATCGTCGGGCGCCAGGCAAGGATTTCCAGCTCGAACCCGACAATGGCCGTCCGCAGGTCGTCCCAAAGTTGCGGCGGAGATTCGGCTGCGCTCCAGCGATCGCCGCCGAGCCGGCTCTCGTGCCGTTCGATCAACTCGTAGAGCAAGGCGTCGAGCGCCTCGTCGTCCAGCCGCGTGGCACGCCCGTCCAGTTCGAGCGCAACGTAATCCCAGGTCGGCACGGTCGCGCGGTTCTCGTACCAGCGCGGGCTGACATAGCTGTCTGGACCGTTGATGACCGCCAGCAGGATCGCACCGTCAAGATGGCGCGTCAGTGCATTGCCGCGCGCGATATGGAATTGCAGCCGGTCAGGGGCGGTTCGCAGTACGGGCGTGTGGGCGACGCGCGGACCATCGGGCGTGGCTGCGAAAATCATTCCGAAGCCGATCTCGTCGATCAGGGTTTCGAGCAGTGCCCGGTCGTCGCTGCGAAACAGCGGGTTGGGGTGCATCAGCGCCGGCCTTTCGGCGCACCCGGTTTGGCCGATGGCGCGGCGCCGCGCCCACGACGTTCACCGCGCCGGGCCTTGCGGTATTGCTTGGCATGCTGGCGCGCGGCCTGCTTCTTTTCCTCGCGGCTGCGCGGGGGCGGATCGTCGCGTACCGGTGCGGCATCGCTGGCGTTTTCATCGAACCCCAGCTGTTCGAGAGACGTGGCGAAATGTTCGGGCAGGTCCGCAGTCACGTCCAGCTTGCCGCTCTTCTTCCCGCCGACTGCAGGTTCGTCGATGATCAGGCGGCGGGCGTGGAGATGCATCTTGCGGCTGACCGCACCAGTCAGGAATGCATCGCGTCCGCCATACTTGCCGTCGCCCACGATCGGGTGGCCCATCGCGGCCAGGTGAACGCGGAGCTGGTGGGTGCGGCCCGTCAGCGGCTCCAGCTCGACCCAGGCGGCCTTGTCGCCCGCCTTGTCGACCACGCGGTACTTCGTCTTGGCCGGTTGCCCGTTTTCGTGGTCGACGTGCATCTTCTCGCCGCCCGTGCCCGGTTGCTTGGCAAGGGGAGCATCGATCGTCCCCTCGCGCACTTCCGGCACGCCCATGACCAGCGCCCAGTAAATCTTTTTGGCGCTGCGCCCGGCAAACTTCTTCGAGAAATGCGCGGCACTGCCCGGGGTACGCGCGATCAGCAGGACGCCGCTGGTATCCTTGTCGAGCCGATGGACGAGGCGCGGGCGCGGATCGTCTTCGCCCGGCGCAAAGGCATCGAGCAGGCCATCGACATGGCGGAAGGTGCCGCTGCCGCCCTGCGTGGCAAGGCCGGGCGGCTTGTTGAGCACGATGGCGGATGGCGTCTCGCGGATCACCATGGCCCGCGCCTCGGCCAGTTGCTCTTCGGTCAGCGGCTTGCGGGCGCGGGGCTTGCGCGCGTCATCCTCGCCGCCAGGGGGCACGCGCAGGACCTGGCCTGCGGCGAGACGATCCTCCGGCTTGATGCGGCCACCGTCGACCCGGATCTGGCCGGTTCGAGCCCACCGGCTGACTGTGCCGAAACCGACCTGTGGCAGATGCCGCTTGAACCAGCGGTCGAGGCGGATACCGTCATCATCTTCGGCAATCGTGAATTGGCGAACTTCCTGGCTCATGCGGCCAATCTCCATGCGATTAGGCCAAGATAGAGCCCGGCGAGGCCTGCCAGCACGGAAATCATGGCATATGTCAGGGCCGTCAGTACCTGCCCGCGCTCGATCAGAAGCATCAGTTCGAGGCTGAAGGCGGAAAACGTCGTGAACCCGCCAAGCAGCCCGACCCCGACGAGCAGGCGCCAGCGCTCGCCATCCATGCCATGCCGGGCGAGCCAGCCTGCCAGGACGCCCATAGCGACGCTGCCGATCACGTTGACTGCCAGCGTGGCCCAGGGAAAGGCTGTCATCGCCTGCGGGCCGAACGCTTGAGTCATCCCGCGCCCCATCTGGTGGCGCAGCACAGCACCCAAAGCGCCGCCAAGGGCGACGTGCAGCGTGGCGGAATAGGCGGGTAGGGTGGCCATTCGCTGCCCCCTAGACGTTCCGGCCCTTGCTGGAAACCCACCCTAAGGGTTGCCAACCTGCCGTGAATCGACTAGGCGCGCCCCGGTTCAAGCCGGTCCTTGACGGATTCGGCCCAATTTTCGTCGATACCATATGGCGCAACCCCGCGCAGGTGCGGGCTCTGCGGCTTTGCTGTGAGGTAGTGGATTTTATGCAGATCATCGTTCGCGATAACAACGTCGACCAGGCCCTACGCGCGCTCAAGAAGAAGCTGCAGCGCGAAGGTGTGTATCGCGAAATGAAGCTGCGCCGCCACTATGAAAAGCCGAGCGAGAAGCGCGCCCGTGAAAAGGCTGCTGCCGTGCGCCGCGCCCGCAAGCTGGAGCGCAAGCGCATGGAACGTGACGGCGCGAAATAAGCGCGCTTGAACCCACAGCACGGTTGAGCCAAGAGGGCGCGGAATTCAGTTCCGTGCCCTTTTGCATATCCAGGACCCACCCATGGCCGAAGTGACCCGCGTTCCCATCCAGCCCATCGCCAAGGGCTCGCTGACCAAGCTGTGGCTCGGCGTGGTGGCGGCAGTGGTGCTTGGTGCAGGAATTGCCTGGGCGGCTGTGCCGGCCGGCGTCACGGTGGAGGAAGTTCAGGCGGGCACGGGTGCAAACCCGGGCGACAGCGACGTATTGTTCACCAAGTATACCGGCAAGCTCGCCGATGGCACGGTATTCGATGAATGGTCGCCGCCGCCGATCCCGGTCGACGGCATTTTCCCCGAAGGCAGCCCGCTGTTCATGCAGAACATCGTCCCCGGTTTCCGCGAGGCGGCGGGCCGGATGCAGAAGGGCGGCAAGTATCTGGTCGAGATTCCCGCTGAAAAGGCATACGGGGACCAGCCGCCGCCCAATTCAGGCATCGCGCCTGGCTCCGACCTGATCTTCGAAGTTGAACTGGTCGATTTCATGGGCGAGCAGGAATTCCAGCAACGCCTGCAAGTGCTGCAGCAGATGATGCAGATGCAGCAGGCCCCTGGCGCCGGGCCGGGTAACGGAGCCGGGGCTGGCGCAGGTGAAGCGCCTGGTGCCGTTCCCCCGCCCCCGGCACCGAACGTGCCGATGCAGCCTGCGCCGCAGCAATAAGTCCGCTTGCTTGAAGCCCGGCGGCAGCGCTGCTAGCGCCGCCGCCAATTACAACCTGCAACCGAGGGGGATGGACCTATGTCCGTCGACAAGACCACCGTGGCGAAAATCGCTGCGCTGGCGCGCATCAAAATGGATGATGCAGAGCTTGAACGCATGGTGCCCGAACTGAACGGCATTCTCGACTGGGTCGAACAACTGGGCGAAGTCGATACCACCGGTATCGAGCCGATGACTGCGGTCATTCCCAACACGCTGCGCCTGCGTGACGACGTGGTCGATGCCGATCCTCTTACCGCTGGCGGCAAGCGCGATGCGATCCTAGCCAATGCGCCTGCAGCAGAGCACGGTTTCTTCGGCGTGCCCAAGGTGATCGAATAATGAGCGAACTGACCAACCTGGGCATCCGCGCGATCCGCGACGGTGTTGCCAATGGCGAATTCACCGCGCGCGAAGTGGCAGAGGCGTTCAATGCCGCAGTCGCGGGTGCGAGCGCGCTTAACGCCTTTATCGTCACGACACCCGACCATGCGCTCACCGCCGCCGAAAAGGTCGATGCCGACCGCACCGCAGGCAAGCCGCTGGGCAAGATGGCAGGCGTGCCGATCGGCATGAAGGACCTGTTCGCCACCAAGGGCGTCCAGACCACCGCTGCCAGCCATATTCTGGAAGGATTCAAGCCCGAATACGAAAGCACCGTTTCGCAGAACCTGTGGAAAGCGGGCGCAGGCATGCTGGGCAAGCTAAACCTCGATCAGTTCGCCATGGGTTCGTCCAACGAGACCAGCTATTTCGGCAATGTCATTTCTCCCTGGCGGCGCAGCGACGGCGGCAATGCCGACCTGACGCCCGGCGGTTCGTCGGGCGGTAGCGCAGCGGCAGTTTCTGCGCGCATCGCGCCCGCCGCGACGGGCACCGACACCGGCGGCTCGATCCGCCAGCCTGCGGCGCTGACCGGCATTGCGGGCATCAAGCCCACTTACGGTCGCTGTTCGCGGTGGGGCGTCGTCGCCTTCGCCAGCAGCCTTGACCAGGCTGGGCCGATGGCGCGCGACGTTACCGATTGCGCGATCATGCTTGAAGCGATGGCAGGTTTCGATCCGAAGGATTCGACCAGCCTCGACCTGCCGGTGCCGGCATGGGCCGCCAGCTTGTCCGGCGACCTGCGCGGCAAGAAGGTCGGCATCCCGCGCGAATACCGCATGGAAGGTATGGACCCGCAGATCGACGCGCTGTGGCAGCGCGGCATCGAATGGGTGAAGGACGCCGGCGCCGAGGTGGTCGAGATCAGCCTTCCCCACACGCAGTACGCGCTGGCCGCCTACTATATCGTCGCCCCGGCAGAGGCATCGAGCAATCTCGCCCGCTACGATGGCGTGCGTTACGGCCTGCGCGATCTGCCCGAAAAGGCCGGGCTGCAGGACATGTACGCCGCTACCCGCGCTGCCGGGTTCGGCGACGAGGTCAAACGCCGCATCCTGATCGGGACCTACGTGCTCTCGGCGGGCTTTTACGATGCCTATTACAATCAGGCGCAGAAGGTGCGCGCGCTGATCGCCCGTGATTTCGAACGGGCGTGGGCGCAGTGCGATGTGATCCTCACCCCCACCGCGCCCAACGCGGCCTTTGCACTGGGCGAGAAGCTGAGCGACCCGTTGGCGATGTATCTCAATGACGTCTTCACCGTCCCGGCCAGCCTTGCGGGCATACCCGCGATGAGCGTGCCCGCCGGGCTCGACGAAGCCGGACTACCGCTGGGCCTGCAGGTGATCGGCAAGGCGTTCGACGAACAGGGCGTTCTCGACGCCGGGCTGGCACTCGAAAGCCGCGCGAACTTCAACGCCAAACCGGAGATCTGGTGGTGAGCACTTACCGAATCCAGGGCGCAACCGGCGAGTGGGAGGTCGTGATCGGCCTCGAAGTCCATGCGCAGGTCACCTCCAATGCCAAGCTGTTTTCGGGCGCCTCTACCGCGTTCGGGGCGGAGCCGAACAGCCAGGTCAGCCTGGTCGACGCAGCAATGCCCGGGATGCTGCCGGTGCCCAACCGCGAGTGCATCCGCCAGGCGGTGCGCACAGGCATGGCGATCGAGGCGCAGATCAACCGGTGGAGCCGGTTCGACCGCAAGAACTACTTCTATGCCGACTTGCCGCAAGGGTACCAGATCAGCCAGCTCTACCATCCACTGGTGGGCGAAGGTTCGTTGACGATCGAGGCGGACGAGAAGGCGGGCATTCCCGAAGACAAGGTCATCGGGATCGAGCGCATCCACGTCGAACAGGATGCGGGCAAACTGATGCACGACCAGCATCCGACCATGTCCTATGTCGACCTGAACCGCAGCGGCGTGGCCTTGATGGAAATCGTCAGCCGCCCCGACATGCGCAGCCCGGCTGAAGCGGGGGCCTATGTTCGCAAGTTGCGCGCGATCCTGCGCTATGTCGGGTCGTGCGACGGGAATATGGAAGAAGGCTCGATGCGCGCCGACGTCAACGTCAGCGTGCGCAAGCCGGGTGCGGAATTCGGCACCCGCACTGAAACCAAGAACGTCAATTCCGTCCGCTTTGTCATGCAGACGATCGAGCACGAGGCGCGCCGCCAGGTCGACCTGATCGAGGACGGCGGCCAGGTGGTGCAGGAAACGCGGCTGTTCGATCCCGGCACGGGCACGACCCGCTCCATGCGGTCGAAGGAGGACGCGCACGATTATCGCTACTTCCCCGATCCCGATCTGCTGCCGCTGGAACTGGACGATGCTTTCCTTGATGAATGCCGCGCCAGCCTGCCCGAATTGCCGGACGCCAAGCGTCGCCGCTATATCGAGGAACTGGGGCTCACCCCCTACAACGCGCGCGAGCTTACTGCCGAGGTCGAGACTTTCGCCCGGTTCGAAACGCTGCTTGCCGCGACAGCGGCGGGCATCGGCAAGAGCGAGCGCGATGTCGCCACCCAGGTTGCCAACTGGTCGCTCTCGGTGGCGCCGGGCGTGATCAATGCGCTTGGTGACGAGGGCAATCCGGCACACGCCACTGCCGAAGCGCAGGCTGCGATCCTCGACATGCAGGCCAAGGGCGAGATCAGCGGCGGCCAGGCGAAGGAGATCTTCGAGATCGTCCTCAAGACCGGCCGCGCTCCTGCCGAAATCGCCGAGACTGAAGGTCTCAAGCAGCAGAGCGACACTGGCGCGATCGAAGCGGTGATCGATGAAGTGCTCGCCGCCAACGCCGACAAGGTCGCTGAATACCGCGGTGGCAAGGACAAGCTGTTCGGCTTCTTCGTCGGCCAGACGATGAAGGCCATGCAGGGCAAGGGCAACCCGGCGGTGGTGAATGACCTGCTCAAGGCCAAGCTCGGGTAACCTTCACACGCAGCACAGACGAAAAAGGGCGCCGGAACTGCTTCCGGCGCCCTTTTCATTTGTCGCAGTGACGCGATCAGGCGGTGCGGGTGCCGCTCATCGCCATCGAACCGAACGCACCGGCATTGACCGAACCGGTCAGCGTGTCGCCATCGACCGTCGCGGTCCCTTCCAGCGTCATCGGCATCGGCACCGTCATGTTCATCTTCCAGGTCAGCGTGTTGCCGTCGATCTTGCCGTCCTCGATATCCATCGAGCCGAGCGTGCCGGCATTCTTGCCGCTGAACGTTCCGTCACCGTTGTCGATGACGGTGAAGGTGCTCTTCTGGTCGCCCATCGGGGTCTTGGTCACGCATTCGTAGCTACCGGCAACAGACATTGATTGTCTCCTTTGATTGGTGGCGCGGGTCTCGCGTCTACTTACATTGATGTCAACAAGCTCATTGCGCGCTGCGAACCTCGATAGGCAAGCCGAGCTTTTCGAGCTGCGGACGCACCACCTTGGCATCGCCCACGACGACGAACACGAGGTCATCACCCTTCAGCGCGCGCAGTGCCTCTGCATCGAGCCCGCTGGCAGTCAGGCCCGAATAACGCGCTGCAAGCGTCTCGTAATAATCATCGGGACGACCGTAGGTGACAATATCGACAATCCCGCCCAGCACATCGCCGCTGGTTTCGAACCGGCCGGGCAGTTCGCGAACGTTGCCATTGATGAGGCGCGTCAGTTCTTCTGCCGTGACTCCGCGACCGGAGGTGAATGCGGCAAGATCGCTGCGCAGCTCGACGATCGAATCGCCGGTGCGGTCGGCCTGGACGGGCGCGAAGATCAGCAGGCTGGAGCGATCGAGCGGCTGCTGCACGATGCTGCGCACGCCATAGGACCAGCCTTTGGTTTCGCGCAGGTTGGTGTTGATGCGGCTCAGGAAGTTGCCCCCGAAGACCTCGTTGGCCGAGCTGAGGATCAGGAGGTCATCGGTACCCTTGCGATCGAGCACGCGCCCGCCAACGATCACCGACTGCGGCGAATTGGGCCGGTCGACCAGCACGATGCGCGATGTCTGCGCCGGGATCGGTGCATCGTAGGTCTTGCTGGGCGCGGGCGTGGCCGGTGCCTGCCAGTTGCCGAAGCTTGCCTCGAGCAGGCGAGTGACTTCGGCCAGGGTCGTGTCGCCGACCACGAACACGCGTGCCTTGTCCGGCCGCATCCACGTCTGGTGGAAATCGCGAAGTTCCTGCGCGGTCAGCGCCTTGGCAACCGCGGCAGTACCGGTGCCCGACGGGGGCAGGCCATACGGGTGCGCTTCGCCGAACAGGATCGGCGCCAGCGTGCGCGTGGCGATCTGGCTGGGGTTGTTGAGCTCGTTCTGGATGCGGGTGAGCTGCTGTGCGCGTACACGCTCCAGATCGTCGGGGCGGAAGGCCGGGCTTCGCACGTAATCCGCCATCAGTTCGAACGCCGGGGCCAGGTTGGCCGAAGGTACGTCGAGTGCGAACGAAGTCGTATCAGCATTCGCGAAAGCGCCGAGGTTTGCACCCAGCCGTTCCTTGGCGATCGCCAGCGCGGTCGAATCGAGCTCGGTCGTCCCTTCGTCCATGACCTGCAGCATCATCGACTGCAGGCCCGCCTTACCGGCCGGATCGGCGCCGAACCCGGCATCGAACTGGACCCGGGCATAAACCACCGGCACCGCATCGCGGCGGGCGAAGTAGACCTGCATCCCATTGGATAGGGTGGCACGCTCAATCTCGGGAAAATCGAGCGGCCTCAGCTCACCCACGGGCGGGATCTGCGATCGATCAGCCTCGGCCACGCCGGTCGCGACCTGCATCGATAGCGGGCTGGAATAAAACGCGGGGCCGGCCAGGCCCGAGCCGCCGTCGCCGGTGAGGAACCCGCCCCGGTTCTCGCCGCCTTCCTTGCGTTCGCCGGGTTCGACGGTGAGCGCGAAGACGGGGCGGGCGAGCCACTTGGCAGTGACCTCGCGAACGCGGGCGGGCGTCATCGCTGCAGCACGGTCCAGCTCGGCCTTGTAGTGCGCCGGATTGTTCGAATAGAGCAGGCCTTCGGCCAGGGTCGGGGCCTTGCCGCCGAAGCCGCCGACCCGTTCCAGACCCTTGATCATGCCTGATGCATAGGTGGTGGTGGCGCGTTGCAGCTCGTCTGAGCTGGGGCCCTCGGCCACGAACTTGGCGATTTCGGCGTCCAGCGCGGCCCCCAGCGTCGCCGCGTCCACTCCGGGTGCTGCGTCGGCATAGACGACATATTGCGCGGCCTGGGCGAACGTTTCGGCCCGCGCGACCACGCGTACGGCCAGCTTCTGTTCGCGCACCAGCGCATCGTCGAGCCGCGAGCTGGCAAGCCCGCCCAGTACAGTCGCGCCCATGGCCAGGGGCAGGTAATCGGGGTTGTCGAGGCCCGGGGTGGCCCACATGCGGTAAATGCGTGGGGAGGCCACGCGGTCATAAATCGTCTTTTCGGCGGCTGCCGGCAGCGTGGGCACGGGCGCTTCGACCTGGCGGATTGCCGGTCCGGACGGGATCGCACCGAACCACTTGGTCACTTTCTGGCGTGCCGTGGCAACGTCGATGTCGCCGGCCAGCACCAGGATGGCGTTGTTGGGGCCGTAATTGTCGCGGAACCACTGCTTCACATCGTCCAGCGTGGCGCTGGACAGGTCGTCCATCGAGCCGATCGTGGAGTGGTGATAAGGGTGGCCCGAGGGGTAGAGATTTTCGAGCTGTTCGTACTCGACCAGGCCATAGGGCTGATTATCGCCCTGCCGCTTCTCGTTCTGGACGACGCCGATCTGGTTGGTCAGCTTCTCCTGCGTCACCGCGCCCAGCAGATAGCCCATGCGATCGCTTTCCAGCATCAGCGCAGCATCGATCGCACCGGTCGGTACCGTCTGGAAATAGTTCGTGCGGTCGAACCACGTCGTGCCGTTGTAATCGGTCGCGCCGATCTGCTGCAGCGGTTCGAAGAAGTCGCCCGGCGCATTCTCGCTGCCATTGAACATCAGGTGTTCGAACAAGTGGGCAAAGCCGGTCTTGCCATCGGGCTCGTGTTTGGAACCGACACCGTAGTACACCGACACCGCCACCACCGGCGCCTTGCGGTCTTCATGCACCAGCACGGTCAGGCCATTGTCGAGCTTGAATTGCTGGTATGGGATCGAAACGCTTTCGATCAGTTCGGCAACCGGCGCGGCTTGTCCGGTGCTGGCGCCTGTGCTGGCCAAAGGCTCGCCCGGCGTAGTCTGGCACGCAGCGAGGGCGAGAGCGAGCAGGCTGGTGGCGGCGAACTTCATACGCATGTCTATGTCCCCAAGACGAAATCTGCCCGAAGGCGGTATGCCATTATCAGCGGCTGCTGACGGTTTTTCGACGAACGGCATTTCGTAGCGCATCAGCGCGCCAGAAGTGAACCGGCTTCAACTGGTGGCGCGCAAACAATGCCGCCTGGTCGGTGTAATGCTGGCTGCCAGGCCGGGTTGTCGCAGCCCCGAACGGCTGGACCGACTCGCTGCGCACCGGGCGTCCTTGTGCCCATTCGACGAACATGACGAAGCTGTCGCCATGGCGCACGGCAAGCCGGCCGTCGTCGTCCACATCCCAGCTTGTCGAAGCGCGCAAGGTGTCGCTGCCGCCATCCAGCGGCAGGTCGACGGCATGGGGCCCGGGCCCCTGGCGCAGGCGCAACAGCGCGGACATCGGTGGATCGATCCGGCCGAAATGACGCTTCAGATGCGCGACCTGCTTTTCGAGGTGTTCGCGCACGTCCGGCGCAGGCTTGTTGTTGTATTCGGCCGACATGAAGTCCTTGATCATCAGCAGGGCAAGTGCATCCGCGCTGCCGACCCCGTCGGCGTCATAGTCCCACCGGGCAAGCAGGCGCTGGGCCCGCTGGAGGTCGCGATTGCCACGCAGGTCCAGCGCGGCAATCGCCTCGAACAGGTCGGCGACGTAATGACTGCGCTCGTAACCGGTGTCGTACTTGATCGCCTCCAGCGTGGGGCGGTCGATCACTTCAGCCTCGGCCATCAGTTTCGCGGCGCGGCGGGCGCGGTTGGTGCTCTTGGTTTCGATGCCGAGTTCGACCGGGAAATCCCCTTCGTCGAGATCACTGCCGGGCCCGGCCGCAGAAAAGGGCGTGTTGTTGGCATTGAAGATCCATCCGCTGGCCGGATTGATGATCTGCGGGATCTGGCCGAACCGCACGGTGCCGCGCGTGATCAGCGCGGATTGATTGCCGGGCAATATCCCGCGCCAGTTCGGCCCGACCGGCCGGTTGGGCAGCGCCGCGTTGTAGACCATGGCGATATTGCCCGCCTTGTCACCGTAAATGAAATTGGTGCTGGGGATCGCCATGCGGGCGAGCTGTGCGCGCCATTCATCGAAGCTGCGCGCCTTGTTGAGCCGGTAATAGGCGTCCAATTGCTCGATCGAATCCATGCCTCCGTAACGGATGGCAAAAGCGCCGCGATCGTTGACGATTACCGGGCCATGGATGCTGCGGTGAACGGTGCGCCGGATCGGCAGGACCACGGGCCCCATGCGCACGGGCAAGGTGACGGTCCTGGACTGCAGCGGCAGCCGTTTGCCATCGAGCCGATACCGAGTGCCGCTCTCGTCCAGTTCCAGTTTGTAAACGTCGACCATGTCGGGCCGGTTGACCGTGTTGGTCCAACCCAGATCACGATTGTGGCCGAGGAAGGGGAACGGGCTGCCGGGAAAGTTCGCCCCGGCGAAATGCCATCCTTCGCCGCTCTGGACCACCAGTTCGTACCACGCCACTCCGCCGCGCCACGGCTGGTGTGCATTGGAGACAAGCCGCGTAACCGCGTCGCCCGACTTTTGCGGCGCGATGGCAAAAGCGTTCGACCCGGCGAGCGCGCCATCCTCGCCCATGTGGACCGGCAGCGCCCGGCGCGACACGCGGCGGGCGGGCGGCAGGTCATCCATGATCGGTTCGGCTTTGGGGGCGGTGTCGATGCCGGCCGGAGCGGTCGGCGGTCCGAATTCGGGGTAGAGGTCCTTCCCCGCCACCAGGGGTTCGATCACATTGTTGAGCCCGAAGAAAAACGGCTGGCGCAGCGCGAACCCGGCGGCGACGTCCTTGCCATTTACGGGGAACAGGCGATTCAGCTTTACCTCGCCCTTGTTCTCGGCGGCGTATTGGTTGAGGCCCGCGGCATAGGCTTCGAACAGGGCGCGGGTATCGGCAGGAAGGTTGCCGTAATGCCGGTCGGCAGTGCCGCGCGCATCCAGCAAGTGATAGACATAGTCGACGGCCGCGCCGTCTTCGCCCGCGATCGCGCCATAACGCCCGCGGGCCATCGCGATAACATCCTGCAAGGTGAAGAAATCGTCCTCCGAATGGGCGATTGCCACGCCATAAGCGACATCGGCATCGGTCCGGCCGTAGATATGCGGCACCCCGAATTCGCTGCGAATGATTTCTGCCGAATAAGTGCGGGCGGGCGGAGCGGCGCCGCGCTTGGCGAAAAACGGTTCCCAGGTTGCCAGCACGACGAATGCAGCTAGCAGCAGGCCACCAAGCGCGAAACCAAGCCGCGCGAACCATTTACGCATGAAATTGCCTCTCCTTGCCGCCACGCTAGCGGCCCTGTTGGCAAGGGCAAGGGGCGATGCGATTCGCGCGGGATAACTTGGCCCGGCCCCTATCGGGCAGGGGATTCGGCCCGCTACCGAGCGGCCCGTGACAGCGCAGATCACCATCGGCCATGACGCGGGCGGCAAGCCGGTGCAGTTCGACATCGAGGAACTGCTCGCCACGCGTCTGCTCGTCCAGGGCAATTCGGGCAGCGGCAAGTCGCACCTGCTGCGCCGCTTGCTGGAAGAAAGCGCAGGCCTGGTGCAGCAGGTCGTGGTCGATCCGGAAGGGGATTTCGTTACGCTGGCCGAACCGTTCGGACACGTGGTGATCGACGGGGCGGCCTATTCTCCGCCAGAAATCGAGGCGTTGGCACGGCGCATCCGCGAACATCGCGCCTCGGTGGTGCTAAGCCTTGAAGGGCTGGAGGTCGAACAGCAGATCCGCTGCGCTGCGCAGTTCCTGACCGCACTGTTCGATGCCCCGCGCGAACATTGGTACCCGGTGCTGGTGGTGGTGGACGAAGCGCAGATGTTCGCGCCCGCCGTCGCAGGCGAGATCGCCGAGGATACCCGCCGGATGACCCTGTCGGCGATGACCAACCTCATGTGCCGCGGCCGCAAGCGGGGCCTTGCCGGGATTGTCGCGACGCAGCGATTGGCGAAGCTCGCCAAGAATGTCGCGGCCGAAGCGTCCAATTTCCTGATGGGGCGCACTTTTCTCGACATCGACATGGTGCGCGCGGCCGACCTCCTCGGCATGGAGCGGCGCCAGGCGGAACGCATTCGGGAACTTGAACGCGGGCATTTCCTCGCACTGGGCCCTGCGATCAGCCGACTGCCGGTGTCGGTGCGGATCGGTGCAGTGCGGTCGGGCGTCAAGGCGCGGGCCGAAGGTCTGATGCCGCTGCCGGATGCCGCCCCCGCCGATATGGCAGCACTGCTGACCCGCGAACTTGCGAGCGAGGCTGCGCGCCCTGCGCCCCCGCCGCCACCTCCCCCCGCGCCTTGCCCTGAAGAACTGGTCGAAACGATTGCCCGGCAGGACGAGGCAGCCGCTGCGCCCGTGACTGATCTGCCCGATCTGGGTGAGCGGATCGATGCGGTGATTTTTGCTCTGGCACAAGAGGACGGCAGTACGTTCCAGTCGGCAAGCGCGCTCTACCAAACGTTCCTGCTGCGCTGCCGCCAGCAACGGCTGGCCGGACCGCTGCCCGACATGACCCGCTTCCGCCGCCGTTTCGCCGTTGCAACCGCGCGGCTCGACACGCTCGACACCGCCGCGCGTGCGCGCTGTCTCGCGCTGGCTGAGGGGGTCGAGGATGATGTGCTTGCGCCGTTCTTGGTGATGGCCAAGGCCGCGAGCGAGGGGCTGCCGGGGCCTGACGAGGAGGAACTGGGCCGCGTCTATGGCACCAGTTCACCCGGCCGCATCCGGCGGTTGCTCGACCATCTCGAACGGCTTGGCCTGATCGTGGTGCGCAACGATTTCGGCGGCGGACGAACGGTGTTGGTGCCCGGCCTGGAAACGGCCGCTTCGCGCTAGGCGCAGAAATTTTCGCGCGCCCTCTCGCGCACTTAATCCCAGCCTCTATATCCAGCTAACACACCGTACGAGACAGTGCGGGTGAGGGCTTGTGTTGCGATAATGCAACACCATATTGCGACGGCAATACGAGGATGAGGGTTCACGCATGAATCTCGAAAAGTTTACCGACCGCGCCAAGGGTTTCCTCCAGAGCGCGCAGACCGTCGCCATCCGCATGAGCCATCAGCGGATTACTCCGCTGCACCTGGCAAAGGCGCTCCTGGAAGACCCGGAGGGGATGGCCGCTGGGCTGATCCAGCGCGCGGGCGGGGACACTGCCAATGCCGTCCAGCGGATCGATGCCGAACTGGCGAAGATCCCTGCGGTCACTGGTGGCGGAGCGCAGCAGACCCCCGGCCTCGACAACGATGCCGTGCGGGTGCTCGATCAGGCGGAACAGATCGCGGAGAAGGCCGGTGACAGCTTCGTCACCGTAGAGCGCCTGCTGGTCGCGCTGACCCTCGCCACCGGCACCGCAGCGGGGCAGGCGCTCAAGGATGCAGGTCTCGACGCGCAGAAGTTGAATGCCGCGATCAACGAACTGCGCAAGGGGCGTACCGCCGACAGCGCGGGCGCGGAACAGGCTTACGACGCGATGAAGCGCTATGCCCGCGACCTCACCCAGGCCGCGCGCGACGGCAAGCTCGACCCGGTCATCGGGCGCGATGAGGAAATTCGCCGCACCGTGCAGATCCTGGCACGCCGGACCAAGAACAACCCGGCCCTGATCGGCGAACCCGGCACCGGCAAGACCGCGATCGCCGAAGGCCTGGCGCTGCGCATCGCCAACGGCGACGTGCCCGACAGCCTCAAGGGACGCACTCTCATGAGCCTCGACATGGGCGCGTTGATCGCGGGCGCGAAGTATCGCGGCGAGTTTGAGGAGCGGTTGAAGGCCGTGCTCGACGAGGTGAAGGGTGCCGAGGGCCAGATCATCCTGTTCATCGACGAAATGCACACGCTGATCGGCGCGGGCGCAAGCGAGGGATCGATGGATGCCTCGAACCTGCTGAAGCCAGCATTGAGCCGCGGCGAGCTGCACTGTATCGGCGCGACTACGCTCGACGAATACCAGAAGTACGTCGAGAAAGACCCGGCGCTGCAACGCCGTTTCCAGCCCGTCTATATCGACGAGCCGACGGTCGAGGATACCATCAGTATCCTGCGCGGCATCAAGGACAAGTACGAGCTGCACCACGGCGTGCGCATCACCGACGCCGCGATCGTGGCGGCAGCGCAGCTGTCCAATCGCTACATCCAGAACCGCTTCCTGCCGGACAAGGCGATCGACCTGATGGACGAGGCGGCCTCGCGTATCCGCATGGAAGTGGAATCGAAGCCGGAGGAGATCGAGAACCTCGACCGCCGGATCATCCAGTTGAAGATCGAGGAACAGGCGCTCCAGAAGGAAAGCGATCGCGCGAGCAAGGATCGGCTCGATGTCCTGCGCAAGGATCTTGCCGAACTGGAGCAGCAATCGAGCGAGCTCACCACGCGCTGGCAGAACGAGCGTGACAAGATCCAGGCGGAAAGCAAGCTGAAGGAACAGCTGGACGCGGTGAAGATCGAGCTGGAACAAGCGCAGCGTGAGGGCGATCTCGCCAAGGCGGGCGAGCTTTCCTACGGCCGCATTCCCGAACTGGAGCGGCAGCTTGCCGATGCGCAGCAGCATTCCGAAAATGCCCTGCTGCGCGAGGAAGTGACCGAGGACGATATTGCCGGTGTGGTCAGCCGGTGGACCGGCATCCCGATCGACAAGATGCTCGAAGGCGAGCGCGACAAGCTGCTCAAGATGGAGGAGCTTCTCGGCAAGCGCGTGATCGGGCAGAGGCAGGCGATCGAGGCGGTCAGCAAGGCCGTGCGCCGTGCGCGCGCGGGGCTGCAGGATCCGAACCGGCCGCTCGGCAGCTTCCTGTTCCTGGGGCCCACGGGCGTCGGCAAGACCGAGCTTACCAAGGCCCTGGCCGGCTTCCTGTTCGATGACGATACGGCGATGGTCCGCATCGACATGAGCGAGTTCATGGAGAAGCACGCCGTTGCGCGCCTGATCGGCGCCCCTCCGGGCTACGTCGGTTATGAAGAGGGGGGCGTGCTGACTGAGGCGGTGCGCCGGCGCCCCTACCAGGTGGTGCTGTTCGACGAGGTCGAGAAGGCGCATTCGGACGTGTTCAATGTCCTGCTACAGGTGCTCGACGACGGCCGGCTTACCGACGGGCAGGGCAGGGTGGTCGATTTCTCGAACACGCTGATCATCCTGACGTCGAACCTCGGCAGCCAGTTTCTGGCGCAGATGGACGACGGGCAGGACGTGAAGGACGTCGAGCCGCAGGTGATGGATGTGGTGCGTGGGCATTTTCGTCCCGAGTTCCTGAACCGGCTGGACGAGATCATCCTGTTCCACCGGCTGGGCCAGGAACACATGGCACCGATCGTCGAGATCCAGCTCAAGCGCGTGCAGAAGCTGCTGGCCGATCGCAAGATCACGCTCGATCTCAGCGACGCCGCGCTGCGCTGGCTCGGCCGGGTAGGCTACGACCCCGTCTACGGCGCCCGCCCCCTGAAGCGCGCCGTCCAGCGTTACGTGCAAGACCCGCTGGCAGAAATGCTGCTGGCAGGCGAGGTGCCCGATGGGAGCACGGTGAAAGTCGAAGAGGGGGATGGGGAACTGGTGATCAGCGTCGGTTAAACTCGTCCTCTCCGCCACCAATGAAAAGGGCCGCCTGTCTCCATGACAGGCGGCCCTTTCATTTCATTCGGTCAAACGATCAGAAATTGACCGTCGCACCGGCATAGAAGAAGCGGCCTACGGCCGGGTAGATGCCGCTGCCCGCACCGGTCCCCGTCAGGCCAAACGGCGGCAGACGATCGAACACGTTGTCGACACCGACATAGAACCGGAAGTCGTCTTCCGTCGTGAAGCCCACGCGCAGATCATGATAGAACGTGCGCGGGTAGTGGGTGATCGGGAAAGCGTCCGCATTGGTCGGCTCGCGACCCTGATGCGAGAACTGGGTCTCCCAAGCGCCGATGGTCATGCGATCGATGAAGCGCAGGTCGTAATCGAGATCCCACTGACCGAAGTCGAGGCCAACGCTCAGGCTACCCTGCCATTCCGGATCGCCCAAAGTGCCGTGCAGGCGCTCCGAACGGTCGGGTTCGCTGATGAACACGAACTGTTCGCGATTGATCAGATAGCTGACGATCGCACGCACGTTCAGGTTCGCGAAGCCCAGGTCGCGGCGATACTGGGCGTCAAAATCGATACCCGAGGTCTTGAGCGACTGGAAGTTGAACGGTTGGTTGAGAAACGAAGGACCGACCAAAGGAAGGACGATCTCGGGGAAACCGTCAAACCGGCGACCAGCTTGGCCGTCAAATGTGAAATTGACGTACGGGTCGGTCGACGTGCGACGGAAAACCGCAGCGCAGAATGGATTGTCCAGCGTATTCGGGTCCTCGTAGCAACGGTTCACAATCGCTTGGCCGGTGAGGCCAGCAATCGCCTGCTCGATTTCGATGTTGTAGTAATCGACGGTCAGCGAGAACCCAGGCAGGAACGAGGGCTGGAAAACCGCACCGATGGTGTAGCTGGTGCTTTCTTCCGGTTGCAGATCCGGGTTGCCCTGGTTGAAGCCAGACAGTCCCGAAGACGGAGCGTTCGTCCACGGCACCACACGGCCATCGGGCAGCGTGATCGTCGTGGGAATGCCTGCCTCGGCACAGCGTGCCGCCCGGTTCGGGTTCTGGCTAATAAAGCGCTGATCGCACGGATCGTTGAAGTTGTTGGCAAAGGTTTCCGCACGGGTTGCGTAGAGGTTGTTCAGGTTCGGTGCGCGCACCGAACGAGCGTAACCCGCACGCAGACGGATGTCGGTTATCGGGGACCACACGAGACCCGCGTTGTACGCCCAAACCAGGTCGTCCGAGAAGTTATAGTCGGAGACGCGCGCCGCACCTTCGATCGTCAATTCCTCGAAGAACGGTGTGCCGGCCAGGATCGGGATTCGGATTTCGCCGAAAGCTTCCTTAACTTCGTAAGCCGGCGGATCGAACGTGTCGAACGCGTTGAGGAAGGTTGCACCCGACTGCGTGACGTCGTCATAGTCGGTGTACGCCGTTTCGCGGCGATATTCGGCACCCAGTGCGACACCGATCGGGCCACCCGGCAATTCGAAGAAACCGGTCGAATCGCCCGAGATGAAGGCGGAGAACTGAAGCTGTTCGGCCCATTCTTCGCGCGACGAGGTGTAAAGGACGTAATCGAGGGCCGCCTGCGATGGTGCGCCTTCGCCAAAGACGTTGAGCGGAACGCATGCCGGATCGTCATTGGTGGTCGACGCGTCCGCATTCACAGCGCAGACAATCTGGCCGGCGCTGTTACGCACAGCATTGGTTGCACGGTTAAAATTCGCAACCAGAACGTTCCCGCCGGTTTCATAGTAAGTTTCCGTGCGGCCGAAGTTGCCCGCAACTTCGTAGGACCAATTCTCGTTCTCGCCAAAGTTGCCGCGGACACCGCCGACGATGCGGAAGGTTTCACGCTTGTGATCTTCTGCACGCGTGCCGATGTCGTTATTGAACCTGAACAGCGAGAACGTTGTTAGAGGCCGACCAAAGTTGGGATTTGCAACGCAAGTCGCGCTTGGCGGACCGGAACATGCAGCGCCCGTCGTTGGATTGACCGATTGGGTCGTATTCACCCCAATCACAGTCGCAATCTGTGCACGTGCCTGGGGCGACAGAAACGGATTGTTAATCGAGAATGTAGGGCTGAGACGGGAGTTGATGAACGTCGGCTGAGTTGAAGTCTGGTTCGCCGTGATGCGAACGTACTTCCCCTCAATAAACGGCACAAATGCCGGCGAAACTTCAAACTTTGCCATCAGGCTTCCCGAAGCGCGCTCTAGGCCCGGGAAAAGCATCGCCCCTTCAACACCGGTGGCTGACAGGCCGCCGTAACGGCCTCCTCCAATATTGCGTAAGTCGCTCGTGAGCGGATCCCGCACCACGGTTCCATCAGGATTGAACATATAGACGTCTGAAAGGGCTCCGCCGGTGGGCGAAGTTTGGCCGGTACAAACAGCAGCCCGGCGCGCGTCGTTGGCCGACTGGGCGGCAAGGAAACGAGGATCGGTCGCAGAAAAGAACGCTGATGGCGCCAAACGTCCGACGCAACTGGTCTGAACCGCTCCGCCCAACGATATGAAACCAAATTTGCTGCCAACATCGAAGAAAGCGGTGTCCGCGATGCCGTCGGAGCCGCGGACAACAGCCGGGTCGCAGAACGGAATGCTGCCGGGAATCGGATTGCCGTTCGCATCAGTCGAGCACTGGATGTCGGTGTCGACGGTATTGAAGCCCGGAGGCCCTGCGAAGGCGCCGGTCTGCTCCGGACGATCCGAAAAATAGACCGGATTGCTGACCGAATATTCCCCTGCAACGGTGATGTTACCGCGCCCGTCGGCGAAGTTTTTGCCGTAGATGCCGCTTACAAAGTACGAACCGCGGTCCCCCTGGTCCGAAACGCCGCCTTGGCCGCGTAGGCGCAGCCCGTCGAAGTCGTCACGCAGAACGAAGTTGACCACGCCCGAGACCGCGTCCGAACCGTAGATCGCCGAGTTGCCGCCGGTAACCACCTCAACCCGCTCCAGAAGGTCGGTCGGAATGGTGTTCACGTCGACGTTGAAGTCGCCAGGGGTAGAGGTCACGTGGCGACGGCCATTGACCAATACCAGGGTCCGCGTCGGGCCGAGGCCGCGCAGGTCGAGCTGGTTGAGGCCGGCGGTCCCGATAAAGCGGGTCGAGTTCGCCTGGCTGAAGGTCGCGCGCAGCGCGGGCAGCTGATTTACTGCGTCGCCGAGCGACAGGTCGCCGCCATCGAGAATTTCTGCGGACGTCACTGAGGTGATTGGAACAGTCGAATCAAGGTTGCTGTTGCGCTGGATGCGCGAACCCGTAACGACGATCGGTGTGGCTACCCCGGCATCGTCTTCAACGTCGGCAGCGGTGCTGGCGCCTGGGCCAGTGTTGGCGTCCTGTGCCGCGGCTGGCGCACCTGTCATCAAGGCCATCGCCACACAACCTGCACTCGCAAATAGCGCTGCACGCGCGCGAGTGGCGCCCGAGAATTTATAGTTCATGATAGTCGTCCCCTTGAGCGGACCAGAACCTGATCCATGCTGCATACAAGCAAAGCGGGGCGGGCGGGGCAAGCTACCGGGGCGATAAATTTCGGAAAAGTATAGCCGATAGCCCGGGATGGTTGCTGTAATGCAACATAACGATGCCATTTGGGGCGGGTGCGTCCGATTCGGATGTACTCTCTATCGGCGAGGCGCACGAAAAAGGGGCGCCGAACAGGCGCCCCTTCCGTAGTTTCGGTTGTCGCGTGCCGAGCCGATCAGAGGCCGGGGATGCGATCGAAGTTGATCCGCGCGCCGGCGTAGAAATACCGCCCGCGGAAGCTCACCGGATAGTTCAGCGAGCCCAGGTCCGGCTCACGATCGAAGATGTTGTTGACGCCGGTGAAGAACCGGAACCGTTCGTCTTCGGTGGTCCAGCCGAGCTGGATGTCGTGTTCCCACTTCTCGCGGAAGAACTCGAACTCCGGCGCGACCAGATCGGGGTTCGCCTCGATCTGCTCGGTCGTGTAACGGCGCGTCTTGCTGAAGTAGTTGACGCCGTAGTTCATCGAGAAGTTGTCGAGACGCCAGGTCAGATCGAGCGTCGCGTTCCACTTCGGCGCATTGGCTTCCAGGCGGTCGACGTCCACGTCAGCCCCCGGGGTCGGGATGAACTCCAGCCGGTCGAGGTAACCACCCGCCAGGCGCACGTTGAATGCGCCAATCGTCGGGCTGAGCTCGAAGCCGTAGTTGATGGTGAAGTCGGCACCCGCGGTGCGGAACTGCGCGACGTTGGCCGGGCCGATCAGGTAGTCGTTCACAAACCCGGTAGCCGGATCGCGGCCCACGTTTTCGCAGAACTGGTTGTCGAGCGTGGGCTGGTCAACGCACAGGTCGACGAGATCCTGCGCCGTGGCCGTGCTGATCGCGTTTTCCAGCTTGATGTCGTACCAGTCGGCAGTCACCGACAGGCCGGGGATGAAACGGGGACGTAGCACGACGCCTGCCGTCCAGGTCGTTGCGGTCTCTTCCTCGAGCTCCGGATTGCCGCCGGCACGACCAGGCAAGCTGACCGTCGCGCGCGGGTCACTCGTCGGGCTGAATGTCGCGGGGTTGATGCCAAGGCCGGTCAGCAGTGCCGTACAGTTGGCCTGGCGGAACTGCGAACCTTCCGGAATATTGGTCGGGTCGCACGGATCGTCGATGAAAGCGAACGTGCCGTTCTGCGGGCTGAACAGCTCGCTGATGTTCGGTGCGCGCACGGCTTCGGAGTAAGTACCCCGGAAGCGGATGTCGGGGATCGGGCCCCAGGTCCCGTCGACCTTCCAGGTCGTGGTCTGGCCCACGGTGGAGTAATCCGACAGGCGAATGGCGGCGCCGAACTGGAGGATGTCGGCGAACGGCATGTCGCGCAGCAGCGGCACGTTGAGTTCGGCGAAAGCCTCCTTGACGTCGAATTTGCCGTCCTCGTCCTGAATCTGGGCGAGATCCGCGAGTGCACCGATCCGCTGCAATTCATCTGAGCGGAATTCCGAACTTTCCTCGCGATATTCGGCGCCAAGCGCGAACCCGACCGGGCCGCCGGGCAGTTCGAACAACGCGCCGAAGTCGCCGGAGACCGAGCCGCTGACGACATGCTGCTCGACCTTAACCGAGTTCTGCAGGTCGGCGTTGATCCACGCCAGCGCAGCGGGGTTGGCAACGCCTTCGCCCAGAATGTTGAGCGGCACGCAACCGCTATTCGGGCCCGGCGTGAACGTCAGTGGCGAGGTCGAAGCGCCAATCAGCCCGGCATTCGGGTCGTTGTCGGGAGCATTGGGATCGAGATTTGAACGACACACGATGTTCCCGTTGGCAACCCCGTTGCGGAACAGTCCCTCGTCAACGGCATCGAGCGCTGCGAAATAGCGGTCCTCGATGCGGTAGTTCGTCGCACGGAAGTCAGTCTGGGTCTGACCGTAGACGTACGACAACTCGTATCGCGCGTTGTCGCTGATTGCGCCGTCGAGCCCGATAACGCCGCGATATGTGTCACGTTCTGCATATTCGCCTCGAACGCCGAGGTCGAAGTTGTCTCGGCTGACGAGAACGCCCGCGGGCAGGCCGAAACCTTCTAGGCCATTCGGGCCAAACACGATTGCATTGCGGATCGGAGCCGGAATGAAAGGGTTGTCGGCCTGGATGGTGGTGAAGAAGTCGAACGACGGCTGTGCGAACGAGAAATTCTTCGTGTTGACGTACTTGGCTTCGGTAAACAGGCGCAGTGCCGGGCTGAATTCGAAGCTGCCAAGAAGGTTGACGTTGTGCTTCTCGGTCTCCGGCGACAGGTCGCCTTGGTAGCCGGCCAGCGGCGTGCTGTCGCCGCCGATCGTCAGACCACCCGATTGAGGCAGTACCTGGCCGCGATCGTAGGCCTGGCCGTTGCCCTGGAAATCAGGAGTGAAGTCGATGTCGGCGTCAACCGCGCCGTTGCGCGAGCTGTCGGCATAGCGCAGATCGCAGGTGACGACGCGGTCGAAGATGTTCGGATCGTCCGGGAAGTCGAGCGGGTTGCGCACCAGGCTGCAGAATTCGCCCACCCGGCCAGTCTTGCGAGCGTTGCCCGGCACGCGGTCTTCACGGTTGTATTCGTAGTTCAGCGCGATGTTGCCGCGATCCTGGGCAAAGTTCGTGCCGCCGGTGATCGAGCCGTAAGCGTTGAACGCGTCGCCCCGCGAGGAGATACCCGACTGAAAGCGCGCATCGAGCCCTTCGAAGTCGCGCTTGAGAACGAAGTTGACCACGCCCGAAACGCCGTCGGCGCCGTAAACTGCCGACACGCCGCCGGTCAGCACGTCGATCCGGTCGATCAGCGCGTTGGGAATGGTGTTGATGTCGACGGCCGCCGAGCCCGAAATGCCCGAGATGTGTCGCCGCCCGTTCACCAGCACCAGCGTGCGATCGGTGCCGAGATTGCGCAGATTGAGCAGGTTGACGCCTACGCCGCCGAACAGCGCGGTCGAGCCACCCGCGTCCGCAGTGGTGCTCGAACCGATCAGCGCCGGGTTTTGTACGAGCAGGTCGGTGAGATTGGTGAGGCCGGATTGCTGGATCGTGTCGCTGGTCACCGAGATAACCGGGTTGGGCGAGTCGATCTCCGGGCGCGCAATACGCGAACCGGTTACGACGATGGCTTCCTGCTCCGCAGCAGCAGTCTCCTGGGCAGGAGCCTGCTCATCCTGCGCTGCGGCGGGGACGCTGAGCCCCGCCAGCGCGATGGCCGATGCACCGACCGACAGAAAAAGGCGGTTCTTGCCGCGACTTGCGGTCCGATTAGCGCTGTTCAAAGAAATGTACCTCATTCGAAAACTTCCGGGGGGGGCAAGAGAATTGCCGGACCAGGGGGTTCGGCGGATCATCTGACGCAACCTTTCCGCACGCCCAGGTGCGAAAAGGAATGCGGATGAATGCGTTAAGGTGGGAGGGCGATCAACGCCGCTCTTGATTCCACCAAGTGATAGTCATGCGACTGTTGCGATCAGGCAACATGTGGTTCTGCGATGCAGTCCCGCGCTTGATTACTGGATGCGCTGTCCCTTGACGCCTATCTGGCCGTCGATGCGGATGAAGTAGCTTCCCATCGAGGCCTTCTTGAATTCCACCTTGTCGCCCACTTCAGGACGGCGCAGGCGGGCGGGGGCGTTGGTGACCTGCCAGGTTGCATCGCCCTCTGCGATCTTGAAGGTGAAGGCGTCGCTGCGCTGGAACCGAACGCTCGTGATGGTGGATTCCAGGACTTCCATTTCCTCGTCGCCCTGGCCTCCACCAAACAGCCCGATACGCGGGAGCGAGAACCCGAACAGGCGTCGGCGCGTATCGCGCATCGCTTCGCGGTCAATCAGGCGCAAGTCCCCGGCTTCTGTCGCTGCGAGCACGGTCCCTACGGCACGGTCGAAACACTGCAGACGCGAAGCGTCGTCAGTCATAGCCTGACAGGATTTGAGGGCCGCGAGATGATCCGGACCCGGAGCGTCCTCGTCCTGCGCTGCAGCCGGGCTACTTATAGCAAGTAGGGCAATCGCGAGGGCCGGTCTGGCGAGCGCGCTGCAGGTAAGTCTCGGAAGCATCGGCAACATCCCTGTTTTACCGGTTTTCGCAGGCAGAAGTGGCATAACGAGGACCATCCGCCAACTGTCACAGTAATGCCACAGTCATTCAGATACGGAGGCAGTTTTGACACTGCGGATTGCGGCGTGCCGGGCGCTTGAATTAGACGCGCGCATATTCGGGCAGAGCTCGAAGTCTTAATAATTTGGATGGGTGCCAAGGGGGTGCTCATGAGCAAGGGGATTGGAATGTCCAACCGATTCAATAAGGTCTCGCTGCTTGCGGGCACGATCATGGCTTCGGCCGTGTTCGCTGCGCCCGCCTATGCGCAGCAGGATACCGACCCGGAAAACGCCGTAACGACTGCAGCCGACGCCGATTCTGGCCAGGGCACTGAAGGTATCGTCGTTACCGGTTCGCGCATTCAGCGCCGCGACCTGACCTCGACCAGCCCGCTGGCTGTCGTTCAGGACGAGGAATTCAAGCTGTCGGGTGCGGTGAACGTCGAGCAGGTGATCAACACCCTGCCCCAGGTCGTGCCGGGCACGACCGCGTTCTCGAACAACCCCGGTGGCGGCGTTGCGACGCTGAACCTGCGCGGTCTGGGTGCTGCCCGCAACCTCGTGCTGGTCAACGGCCGTCGCTACATCTTCTTCGATGCCAGCCAGATCGTCGACCTCAACACCATCCCGCAGTTCCTGCTCGACGCAGTCGATGTGGTGACCGGTGGTGCATCCGCCGTTTACGGTTCGGACGCGCTTGCAGGCGTCATCAACTTCCGTCTTCGCGACGACCTGAACGGTGCGACCGTTGGCGGCCAGTACGCGATCACCGAAGAGGGTGACGGCGCCCGTTACAACACCTACGTCGCTGTCGGTGCGGACTTCGCCGATGGTCGCGGTAACGTGACCGCCTATGCTGAGTACTACAAGCGTGGCAGCATCTTCCAGGGCGATCGCGAATTCTCGACCTTCGCTCTGAACGACAACGCGACCGGCACCGCGCTGGTTCGCGGTGGTTCGGCGGGCGTACCGCAGGGCCGCTTCGTTGCCGCTTCGACGCTGGCCATCGGCCAGGGTGCAAGCTGCGGTGGCACCGGCCAGCCGCCGCGCAACGCTGGCTGTTTCCCGATTGCGGAAGGCACGAACTACCCTGGTTTCGGCGCATTCTTCGGTACGCCGGGCACCAGCACGCCCTACACTGCAGCGAACGCCTATAACTATGCGCCGGCGAACTACCTGATGGTCCCGCAAGAGCGTTGGTCGCTGGGTGGTTACGGTTCGTACGAAGTGGTCGACGGCATTACCGCGTACACCGAAGTAGCGTTCATCAACAACCGCGTTGAGAACGAACTGGCAGCCACTCCGCTGACGCAGAACGTCAACTTCACGCTGTCGGCGATCCAGCCGCTCGTGTCGGCTGCGGACTTCCAGCAGATTTCGCTGATCGCCGCACGCCAGCAGGCTGCAATCGCTGCTGCTGCGACGCCGGGTTGTGCCGCCGTTTCGGCAACCAACCCGACCGGCGTCTGTGCCAACCCGTTCGGTTCGCAGACCACTGGTTCGACCACCATTGCACCTCTGGCGCCAGGCCAGGTCCGTCTGCAGGTCAACACCCGCACCACGGGGATCGCTTCGCGCAACGTTTCTGACGAGCGTAACGCGTTCCGTGCACTGGGCGGCATCAAGGGCGACCTGACCGACACCCTCCAGTACGATCTGTACTATTCGTACGCTCGCACCCGGAATGGTTCGATCCAGGAAGGTAACGTATCGCGTTCGGCGTTCACGCGTCTCGCGGCGAACGGCACCTGCAACGTCTTCGGTGAGAATCAGCTCAGCGATTCGTGCGTCAACCAGATCTCGATCCTGGCGCAGAACACTGACATCTCGACCCTTCAGGTCGCGCAGGGCAGCATTTCGGGCCCGCTCTTCACCACTGGTTGGGCGTCGGATCCGGTCGCGTTCGCAGTTGGTGTCGAATGGCGCAGCATGGCGGCGGAATTCATTCCCGATACCGCTTTGTCGTCGGGTGACGTTGTTGGCTTCAACGCCGGCCAGCCCACCGAAGGCAGCTACGACGCCAAGGAAGTCTTCGGCGAACTGCGCATTCCGATCGTGCAGGACAACTTCATCGAACGCTTCGAAATCAGCGGCGGTGCGCGCTATTCCGACTACTCGCTCGAGGCAGTTGGCGGCGTGTGGTCGTACTTTGCTGGCGCCGAATTCGCGCCGATCCCGGACATCACCTTCCGCGGTCAGTACCAGCGCGCTGTTCGTGCACCGAACGTGCAGGAACTGTTTGGTGGCCAGTCGGTCGGCTTCCCGCCCGCAACCGACCCCTGCAGCAACCGTACGGCGGTTGCTGACCGTACGCAGGCCCTGCGCGATCTCTGCATCGCCACGGGCGTGCCGTCGGCCAACGTGTTCCAGCAGTTCATCCAGCCCAACGACCAGATCCAGGGCGCGTTCGGCGGTAACCCGGCGCTCCAGGAAGAAGTTGCTGACACGTTCACCGCAGGCGTGGTGCTGCGTCCCAGCTTCATCCCGGGCCTGAACATCACGCTGGACTACTACGACATCGAAATCGACAACGCGATTTCGGTGGCCGGTGGCGGCGTGAACAACATCCTCAACCTGTGCTACAACACGATCCGGGATGCCAACAGCGCCATCTGTGGGCTGATCTCGCGCGACTCGCAGGGTGTGATCTCGGGTCCTCCGTTCGTGGTCACTGCGAACAACCAGAACCTGGCTCGTCTGACGACCAGCGGTTGGGACTTCCAGCTCGACTACAGCACCTCGATCGGCTTCAGCGCCTGGGGTGAGGGCGAGTCGCGGCTCGGGTTCTTCTTCCTCGGAAACTATTCCGACGAGAACGACTTCGTACCGCTGGTTGACCTGCCCGACGACGTTGTCGAGTGCGCCGGCAAGTTCGGTCTGAACTGCGGCAACCCGACGCCGAAGTGGAAGTGGTCGAGCCGCCTGTCCTGGATGGACGGTCCGATGACCACCACCCTGCGCTGGCGCCATGTCGGCAAGGTTTCGGATGACGACGACGATACGGATTACTTCGTCGAAGAACTCGAAGCTTACGACCTGTTCGACCTCGCCTTCGGCTTCAACGTGAACGAAAACTTCACACTGACGATGGGTGTCAACAACCTGTTCGACAAGAATCCGCCGATCATCGGTTCGAACGCCGAACAGGCAAACACCTATCCGGGTGTTTACGACGTGATCGGCCGCGACTTCTTCGTCTCGGTGAACATGAACTTCTGATTTCGATCGGAACGCCAAAAAAGGGGGGCGGCGTCCGTGAGGACGCCGCCCTTCTTCTTTACCCCGGTAAGCGACGTTCAATCGTGCTGAATGATGCGGAAGTCTGCAAAGGCGGACTTTGTGCCTGTTTCGTGCAAGGGCGTACAATTGGTCTGGACAAGGCCAGACTGGCGCAGAGTGGCAGCGAAGGTTTCGGCATCGTCGATGCGCAGACATGCCTGTTCGAGTGCGTGGATACGCGCGATTTCATGGCGTGCTTGCGTCGCGATCGCATCGATTGCAGCGCCGACCCGCAATGGGTTGTCGTTGACACCCCAAGCCAATGTCCGTCGCAAAGCCTCCGCAATCTCCCACGCTGCCGAGGCTTGGCCGAAACGCTGCGCCGCCCGCAGCGGCGCCTCGGCCACGACCGGCGGAACAATGGCCACTCCGCTCTGTCGCAGCAGAAGGCTGCGTTTCGCTCTGCCGGGCAAGTCTTCCTCTTCGATCGCCCAGTAGATCTGCTTCTGTCGTGCCAGGCTGTAGGCGAGGATTGGCCCATCCAGGCGGTGCGTCATCAAGGCGGCCCTGCCTGACGGCGCCAAGACCCTGCGCAATTCACGGATTGCAGACTCCGGCTCGGCATATTCCAGCCCGAACTGACTGACGACCGCAGGAAAATAGGCATCAGGAAAGGGAAGCGCGCGGATATCCACGCTGCTGAGGACCTTTGTGCCTTTGGGCGGTGGCGGAAGCTCCTTGGCCAGATCCACCCCGACCGCGTCGAGATCCCCTCGCGCCTCGCGCATCCATCGCATGACGCGTCCGTCCCCGGTGGCGAGGTCCAGCACGCGCCCTTTGCGAGTGATTGTCCGGGCAAACTCCGCCCAGGCTTTGCGTTGCGCATTTTCCAGCGAAAGGGAACTGCCCGGCAAGCATCCATTGCCCCCGGATTGCCCTGCCCAAAAGGCATCCCACGCGTGCTGATGTTCCGTAGCCAACCCGTTAATCCTTGGGCGCGTCGACGTCGAATGCGACTGTCAACCGCGTCCCAGCGCCGAAGGGACGGGTGCCATGATAAAGCGTGCTTGGAAAAAGTGCGAGATGTCCGGTCAGCGGTTGGATCGCACGCAGTGGTGGCAAGTCGAGCCCAAGATCGGCTGGTGGCCGGCCAATCTCCAACCAACCGGGCTGATTGGCTTGGTTCACTTCAGCCGGAACGTCCAGATAGAGCGCCGAAGATAGCTTGCCGTTCGAATGCACATGCGAGGTGTGAAAATCGCCGCCGCCTGCCAAGCGCACCGACCACGATCCGGCGATGCGCCATTCGGCATCGCGCAGCGCGAGCAGCGGATGCGCGTCATCCTTTGCTGGCAGGCAAGCGCGGTAATCTTCCAGCGTTGCCACTACGGCATCGCGCAGCTGCGCGTATATTGGCTCGTGCCGATCAAACAGGCCGCCGCGTGTCTGCGTCCCGCCGCGAAGAGACTGGCCAAGCGGCGCTGCGCTCTCGTCGTGCAGGCTGTGGAGCGCTGGAACGAGGATAGGCAGCAGCGTCTCCGCATCGCGCAAGGGGATAAACTGGACGAGCCCTTCCTGCTCGTGCAGCCACGCGGCCCGCGGATCGCCAAGCATCCGCCAAGCGACACCCAGCAGGGCCCAGGCCGAAACGTTGCCCGGCAACGCCGCGATCGCGCGTTGGAGCAGGCCTTGGGCGCGGTTCGCATCACGTGCTCGCAGCCAGTGGCGTGCTTCCTGCAGATCGCGGTGAGGTCCGCTCGTTTGCATGGAAAGCCAGATTGCGTCGGCCCGGTCCCAGTCGCCCGCTTCGCCGGCGTGGATCGCTTCCATCATCGCGAAGCGTTCGTCGCCCGGAAAGGTCGCGCGTGCACGGGCGGCGACATCGGCAGCCTGTGCGAAGCGGTCGACGCCGGCCAGCACGGCGCAGTGGGCAACCCTGATGGCAGCGTCAGCCGGCATGCGTTCTTCGGCCACGACAAATGGCGCGGCATAATCAGGGTCGCCCGCGCCATGGCGCAACTGAGCGAGAAACCGCAGCGCGTCCACCCAGTGGGGCGCCTGTGCCACCAGCGCTTCGACGATAGCATGGGCTTCGGCTGCCCGACCTGCAGCGTCGAGGGCTTGCGCTTTACCAAGCCACAGTTCCGGATCAGACGGATTCAGCGCCAGCGCATGGTCGTATGCCGCCACCGCATCAGGCTCCGACCGTTCCAGTGCGATGCGCGCGCGGCCGCTGGCAGCAACTGGCCGCCGCGGATCGAAGGAAAGCGCGGCATCGTACCACCGGGCTGAATCGCCCAGCCGACCAATATCGCGCAGCAGGCCCCCGCGTACCGAGCAGTACCGCGCATCCCGCCGATGCAGCGCCGTGTTTTCGCAGCTCTCCAGCAGAACGAGCGCTTGGGAAGTTTCCCCGGTCTGCCCAAGGGCGATTGCCCGGTTGACGATATATTCCAGATTGCCGGGATCGAGCCGCTCGGCCTCGGCAAATCGTTTTTCCGCAAGTGCCGGGTCGTTGCCGCGCATCGCTGCATTGCCTGCACCATTCCACAGGCCCGGATCGCTCGGCCAGGCTGCAAGTGCCTCGCGATAGATCTGTTCCGCCCTAGTCGCGTCCCCGCTCGACAGGGCCGCATGAGCTTGCTGGCGATAGGCCTGCGCAGATTGCTTCACCGATCCCTCAACCAGCCAGTGATCGCGAAGCGGCCGACCGGTGCGAACGGGGCGACGTAGGTCACCAGATGCGTCTGGGGCACCGCGAACAGGTTGAGCGCGTTGAACCGTGGCCGGAACCCTTCGACGATATCGCCATCGTCATTGAGAAAGGTGAGATACCCGCCCCAGTCGGGATGCCAGTCGTCCGGCGCCAGATTGAGGACATAGGCCACCCGCCAACCTTCTGCCACGTGGCTGTCGCTATGGCGGCCGAGGTAGTGGTTGGGCGCGAACAGGGTTGCTTGCCCATCCGCCTTCACCAGTTCCCCGATCCCGGTAATCTCGCGCGCCAGGCCGAGGAAATCGGGAGCATTGAGATGTTCCAGCAGGATTTCATAGGGTCCGTCGGGCTCCCACCGTTCGTTCAGGGCATCGACGATGGGATAGTGGGCGTAGCGGAACGCATAGTCGCCGGTGGACGACGCCTCGTGCGCCGCCATGGTTGCCCGGTTCACTTCCTGCGCACCGGCCGGCGTGGCCAGTTCGTGATGGCGGAACGTCCGTGGCTTGGCGCGGGATTCCCCGGTCAGCACTGCCATGCTCCAGGGCGTTCCGCGCAGCATTACCGTGCGGATTTCCTCCGCCGTTTCGCGGGTCAGGACGTCGCGTACCTGGACCCGGCCGTGCCGCGCAAAGCGCTGGGCGCAGGCGTTCCGATCGATATCCGGATTGATTTCGAACAGCTTTTTCATCGACCCCGACCGTGGCGCGCCATATCGGCAAAGCATTACGCCGCCCCGCGCCAACTTGGCAAGGCGCGGAGGGAAACGGCCCCTTGCGCTTGACGTAAACGGAAACTCACCATAGGCCGGGCGCAATCGAAAGCTGGGGAGATGCGGCGATGGCGACGGCCTATATCGTGGATGCGGTGCGCACGGCGGGTGGCCGGCGCGGGGGTCGGCTGGCAGGGGTGCATCCGGTCGACCTGGCGGCGAAATCGCTCGATGCTATCGTGGAGCGCACGGGCGTCGATCCCAGGGCGATCGACGACGTGATCATGGGCTGCGTCAGCCAGGGCGGCGAACAGGCCATGCAGGTGGGCCGCAACGCCGTGCTTGCAAGCAAGCACCTGGGCGAGGGCGTGCCCGCCGTCACCATCGATCGCCAGTGCGGCTCCAGCCAGCAGGCAATCCAGTTCGCCGCGCAGGCGGTGATGAGTGGGACGCAGGACATTGTCATCGCCAGCGGTGTCGAAAGCATGACCCGCGTGCCGATGGGATCGACTGCGATGTTCCACATGAAGGAAGGGCTGGGGAACTACAAATCGCCCGGGCTCGAGGAGAAATACCCCGGCATCCAGTGGTCCCAGTTCATGGGCGCCGAAATGATCGTGAAGAAGCACGGCTTTACCAAGGACGATCTCGATCGGTTTGCGCTTTCCAGCCATGAAAAGGCGATTGCCGCCACCAATGCCGGTGCGTTCCAGAACGAAATCGTGCCGGTGGAGATCGAGACGCCCGAAGGGCGCGAGCTGCATATCGTGGACGAAGGCATCCGCTTCGATGCGACGTTGGAAAGCATCGCATCGGTCAAGCTGCTCAACCCGGAAGGTTCGATTACCGCCGCCAGTGCCAGCCAGATCTGCGACGGTTCGAGTGCGGTGCTGGTGGTATCGGAAGCGGCGCTGAAGACGCATGGCCTGACCCCGCTTGCCCGCATCCATAATCTCACTGTCACCGCGGGCGATCCGGTGATCATGCTGGAAGAACCGCTGTTCGCCACCGATCGCGCATTGCAGCGCGCCGGCATGAGCATCGACCAGATCGACCTGTTCGAAGTGAATGAAGCGTTCGCCCCTGTGCCGCTCGCCTGGCTCAAGCATACAGGCGCGGACCCGGAACGGCTCAATGTCAACGGCGGCGCGATCGCGCTCGGCCATCCGCTCGGGGCCAGTGGTACGAAATTGATGGCGACACTGGTCCATGCCCTGCGCGCGCGGGGCAAGAAATATGGCCTGCAGACGATGTGCGAAGGCGGCGGCGTCGCCAATGTCACGATTGTCGAGGCCCTTTAGGCATCGAAGCACTTTAGACCTCGAGGCACTTTGGGCGTCGAGGTGATTTGATCACATCATCCTGAGAGGATTCTGACATGGAAATCGGTGCAAACACTCCTGCCGTCGTGACCGGCGGCGCGTCCGGTCTGGGCGAAGCGACCGCCCGGGCCCTGGCGGCCAAGGGCGCGAAGGTCGCGATTTTCGACCTGCAGGAAGAGAAGGGCAAGGCTGTGGCGGCCGAGATCGGCGGCGTGTTCTGCGAATGCAACGTCACCGACGATGCTTCGGTCGATGCCGCCTTCGCCAAGGCGCGCGAGGCGCACGGCCAGGAACGGATCCTGGTCAACTGCGCGGGCGTGGGCAATGCGATCAAGACAGCCAGCCGTGATCGCAATACGGGCGAGATCAAGCACTTCCCCTTGGATGCGTTCAACTGGATCATTCAGATCAACCTCGTCGGCACGTTCCGCTGCATCGCCAAGTCGGCGGCGGGCATGATGACGCTCGACCCGCTGAGCGAGGACGGTGACCGCGGCGCGATCGTCAACACCGCCAGCGTTGCGGGCGAAGACGGCCAGATCGGTCAGGCTGCCTACTCCGCGTCGAAGGGCGGCGTCATCGGCATGACCCTGCCGATCGCGCGCGATCTGATGAACGAAGGGATCCGTGTGAACACGATCCTGCCGGGCATCTTCAACACCCCGTTGATGAACGCCGCCCCGCCGCAGGTGAAGGAAGCGCTGGCCGCCTCGGTCCCGTTCCCCAAGCGGCTAGGCAACCCGGCCGAATATGCCAAGCTGGCCGTGACGATGATCGAATGCGGTTACTTCAATGGCGAAGACGTGCGCCTCGACGGCGGCATCCGGATGGCGCCGCGTTGAGGGGACCAAACGATTTTCCTACACCGGCCAAACCGGGTTAGGATCGAAGCATGACGATCCGCCGCCTCCTTCGCGCCAGCAATTGTTGGTGGTGGGAAGCGGCGGATTTTTTCGGCTCAGGACAGTGTGACAAGTGTGACACGGCCTTGCCGCAAGCGTTGGCCGGAGGAGAGGCTCGATGACCGAATTCACCCAGATCAAGCTCGACATCGATGGCCCCATCGCCACGATCACGCTTCACCGGCCGGACAAGATGAACGCCTTCACCCGGGTGATGATGGACGAGGTGATCCGCGCCCTAGACACGACCGATGCCGAGGATGCGGTGCGGGCCGTGATCGTGACCGGACACGGCGACCGGGCCTTCTGCGCGGGTGCCGACCTCACGCCAGAAGGTGGCGGGCACGTGTTCTCCGACCCCAACCCGGTCGATGACCTGTCCGACCCGCGTGTGCGCGATGGCGGCGGGCGGCTGACACTGCGCATGTTCAACTCCAGGAAGCCGTTGATCGGGGCATGCAACGGCGTGGCCGTGGGCGTCGGCGCCACGATGCAGCTGCCGTTCGACATGCGCCTCGCCAGCGACAACGCCCGTTTCGGCTTCGTGTTCGCCCGGCGCGGGATCACGCCGGAAGCCGCCTCGAGCTGGTTCCTGCCGCGGCTGGTGGGCATGCAGACGGCGCTCGAATGGTGCATGACGGGGCGCCTGTTTGGCGCGCAGGAGGCGCTGGACAAGGGACTGGTGCGTTCTGTGCATCCGCAGGGGGAACTGATGGACGCGGCACGAGAGCTGGCGCGCGAGATCGCCGAGAACACCTCGGCCGTTTCGATCGCGATGACCCGTGCGATGCTGTGGCGCCTGTCCGCCATGGAACACCCGATGATGGCGCACCGCGTGGACAGCCGCGCGATCTACCGCCTCAGCCGCAGTGCCGATGCGCGCGAAGGGGTGCAGAGCTTCCTCGAGAAACGCGCGCCAGCCTATCCCGACACGGTCAGCGGCAACATGCCGGATTTCTACCCATGGTGGGACGAGCCCGGCTTCGCGTGATGCTTGGGCGGCACAAACCAGCGGCATCTTGCCAGCCCAACCGGTTGCCCTAGAAACCAGTTCGATGCCTGATGAACATGAAGCCCTTCGGCTGGCCGCGTTCCTGCCATACCAGCTATCGATCGCATCGAACGCGGTCAGCGACCGGATCGCGCAGGTCTATCGCAGCCGGTTCGGGCTCAAGATCCCGGAATGGCGGATCATGGCCGTGCTGGGCGATGCCGGCCCGCAGACCCAGCGGGCGCTGACTGCGGCAACGGTGATGGACAAGGTGGCGGTCAACCGCGCGTGCAAGACGCTGGAGGCAAGGGGCCTACTGGTGCGCGAACCCAACGCGCGCGACGGTCGCTCGCATCACATCGCGCTGACCGAAACGGGACGGGGGATGTACGACGAGATCGTGCCCCTCGCGCTCGAGATGGAACGCAGGTTGTTCGCAAGCCTGACGGACGAGGAACGCGTTGGCTTTGCCGCGCTGCTCGCCAAGGTGCGCGAGCAGGCGGGCGAGGGCGGCCCCTAGTTGTTGCCCGGGCCGCCGCCGGAAAACGCGTCGTTGATCGAGCAGGCCGCGGGCCCGAGAATGACGATGAACAGCACCGGCAGGATGAACAGGATCAGCGGCACGGTCATGATCGCAGGCAGGCGCGCTGCTTTCTCCTCCGCGCGCATCATGCGTTCGTTGCGGAATTCCGCCGAAAGCACGCGCAATGCCGACGCCAGCGGCGTGCCATAACGTTCGGTCTGGATCATGGTGGTGACCACGCCGCGCACCGCATCGAGGTCGACACGGTGGGCGAGATTGTCGAATGCCAGCCTGCGTTCACTGAGGAAGGACAATTCGATCGCAGTCAGGGCGAATTCGTCCCCCAGTTCGGGATAGGCCCGGCCCAGTTCACGCGCGACGCGGTTGAACGCGGCGTCGACGGTCAAGCCAGCCTCGGCGCAAATGACCAGCAGGTCGAGCGCGTCGGGCAGCCCCTTGCGGATGGCATCGGTGCGCTTGTTGGCCTTGTTCTTGAGGTAAAGCTCAGGCCCCTTGTAGCCAAGGAACAGCAGGGCGGCCATGGCCCCGACCCGCTTCATGCCGCCCCATTCGGGGAAGTAGTTGATGAGGTAGATCATCGTGAAGCCGACCACGCCGAGCACGACCGGCAGCACGATGCGGCCAGCAATAACGTAGACCGCCAGCTCGCGGTTGCGGATGCCGGCGTGAGCCAGCTTCTGCTGGATTTCGTTGATCTGGCTTTGCTGAAGAACTTTCATGTTCTCCAGCGCATCCTTCATCTTTTCGGTCTGCTCGGTCTTGCGGACCAGGCTCTGGCGCTTGCGCGAGGTCGACTTGACGATGCCTGCCTTGAGCTCGTCGCGCCGCGCGTTCAGTGCCTTTACGCGCTTGGCCATCGGGTCTTTCACTGTGACCGCCGCATAGATCGCGAACATGATCGCCAAGGCCGCTACGCCGGCCAGCAGCGTGCCGACGACGATCACGTCGTAACCGAAAACCGTGGGGCCGGCAGGCTGGTTCATCATGGTGTCGTTCCGTTCCCGCTCAGATCTCGAAGCTGACCATCTTGGCCATGATGAACCCGCCGATGCTCATCCATACGAGCCCGCCAAGGCCGGTCACGATCAGCCGGTCGTCGGTGAAGAAGCCCCCGACGTAGCCAGGATTGATCCACCAGATCATCGCGAACACGATGAACGGGAGTGACCCGACGATATAGGCGGATGCCTTGGATTCCGAACTCATGGCGCGGATCTTGAGCTTCATCTGCGCGCGCTTGCGCAGCACGTCGGCCAGGTTGGAAAGCGTTTCCGCCAGGTTGCCGCCCGTCTCCCGCTGGATCGCCAGGGTGATGCAGAAAAAGTTGAATTCCGGAATACCCAGCCGATCGGCTGTGTCCTGAAGGGATTCTTCCATCGTGCGGCCGATCTTGATCCGCTCCACAACCCCCTTGAATTCCTGCCCCACGGGGCCGGGGATTTCCTGTGCCACCACCGACAGCGTTTCAGTCACGGGCAGACCCGAGCGAAGACCGCGCACGAGCAGTTCGATCGCATCAGGGAATTTGGCATTGAACTGGTTCGTCCGCTTGCGCGTGAAGTACCCGACAACGAAGTGCGGGATACCGGCGCCGAACGCCATGCCGACCGCAAGGGAGAGGAGCGGCGCTCCCGAACGCAGGAACATGATTACGGTAATCGCCAGCGCAATGCCCAGCGATGCGTACATGTATTGCGTGATCGTCCAGCCCTTGCCGGTACGATCGAGCCGCCCGGCCAGCGCCTCCAGTTTCGAGCCGGACCCCGCGACCTTGTACATCTTGGGCCGGCGCTGGGCGACCGCCTTCTTGAATTGCGATTCGACCTTTGCGTCGGTGCTTTCCGAATGGCGGTAGCGCAGCTGGCTGAGCCGCCGCTGGCCTTCCTTCGCCGGCGACGGGCCGCTCAGGGCCACGTAGACCATGACCATCGCGGTCATCAGCATCGCCCCGAACAGCAGGAGCTGAAAAATGCTCATGCCCTTGTCCCGCCTTTCCTAAAAAACATTCGATGCCTGACGGCGCGACTGCGGCCACGCCGCCTGGATCATTCGGCCGGTATCGCGACCGAAGCCTTCTTTTCCTTCTTCGCCAGGAGCGACTTGAGGTCGAACCCACCGAGCAGAGACTTGCGCGCCGGCTCGCCCAGGTCGGCGTTCTCCTCGCTGGCGCCCATCACCCGTTCGGAGATCTGGCGCATCACGGCGCTCGCCTTGGCCGATCGGTTTGCCTCGGCAAACGTCTGGCCCAGCTTGGCTGCGGTCGACGAGGCCTTGAAATCGTATGGGATGGTGAAATCGATCCCGCGTTCGATCGATGCCTCGAAATCCGCCTTGCTGATCTCGCTGCCGGCCGGCTGGACCTTGTTGGCCACGATGAAGGTCTGGGCATGAGCCGCGTTGGTTTTCAGCCATGACAGGATGCGGATCGTGTCGCGGGCCGAAGCGAGCGTCATTTCCGCCGTAAGCAGCACGACGTTCACGTCAGCCAGCACGTGTGGGAAGTTGATCAGCATGTTTCGCGGCAGATCGATGACCGTCATCTCGAACGCCTGGCGGAATTCCTCCTCCAGTTGGACGAAGGCCGAACCATCGGTCATCAGCGGCGAGTTGATCGGAGCCTCGGCCGACAGGATCGCCAGGTTCTCGTTCGCGCGGATCATTGCACGTTCGATGAACAGTCCATCGATGCGGCTTGGGTTGTCGATTGCATCGGTCAGGCCGCGGCCCGGCTCAAGGTCGAGTGCGAGTGCGCCGGTTCCGAAATGGACGTCGAGGTCGAGCAGCGCTGTCGGCAGCTTGTGGTCCGTGCTGAACGTCCAGGCGAGCGAGGTCGCCAGCGTCGATGCACCAACGCCGCCGCGCGTGCCTACTACAGCGGTCGAAATGTGGCGCTTCGCCGTGTCGTGGTCATTCGTGCGCGGGGCAGAGAAGATTGCCTGCGCCTGATTAAGAGCATCACGGAGCTGCCCGGCCGACAGCGGCTTGAGCAGGTAATCGTGAATACCGCTGCCCAGCAGGTCGCGATAAAGGCGCACATCGTTGACCTGGCCAATCGCGATCACGACCGTGCCCGGCTCGCAAACTTCCGCCAGCGCGTTGATATCGTTGAGCGGGTCGCCACTTTCCGACAGGTCGACCAGCAGGATATTCGGACTGGCCGAGACCGAGAGCGACTGCACTGCGTTGCGCAGGCCGCCCTTGGCGCACTTTTCGGGCTGCCACCCCATCTCGATTACGACTGGACGCAGAATGTCCAGCGCGGCCTCGTCGCAGATAAATGCGGCGAAGGGATCGCGGTTACCGCCGTTAGGCTTCCAAGGCGCGTTCATTGCCGAAATCCCCCTTATTCGTCCGAGCTGACTTGCTTGAGGCCGCCCTCGCCGGTCGGCGCGGTATCGCGATAACTGTCGATCGCCTTGTTCGAAGTCGCGACGACAGTTTCGCCAGTGCCCTTCTGCCCGTTGATCAGATCTTCGGGGTTGGCGACCATCGCGGCGAGGTTGCCATTGACCGAGCAGCCGTAGCCCGGGCTGGTGGCATTGTTGTAATTCATGTCCGACTTTGCCGACCAGTTGGGGCAGCCGGGCACATGCGCGCTGGACCGGGTAAGGACGACCCGGGTGAACCCGGGTGCGACCTGGCCGGTGGTGACCGGCGCGCCCTCACTCAGCAGAATACCCCGGCGCGCGGCCAGTTCGGCCACCGCGTCGCGCGTTGCGCCGCTCATCATCGGATCATCGAGCGCTAGCCGGTCGCCGTAACGAAGGCCCATCGCCTCGAACCAGCCGTCAAGGCGCTGGGCCTCGGCATAGCCGAGGCCGCCGCCATCGCTCCGCAGGTCGAGGGTGTAATTGGTGCGCTCTACCACAGGTTGATTGACCGAATAGAGCGTGCGGTTGGTCGGCATCCCGCCACAGGCAGACAGCGTCAGACCCAGCGAGATGGCGACAGCACCGGCAATTTTGCGATTGATAGGCATCGTGACGACCTTTCTCACTTGAGGCTGAAGCCGGGGGCGGCGGCAACGGGCTTGCCGTCGCCGTTGCGGCGATCGGCACGGCGCCGGGGCTGCTGCGCGCTGTTCGGCAGGGTGGCGACAGGATCAACTGATGAAACCTCAGGCGGCGCGCCGCTGCGGTCGACCGCGGTTGCGCGCGGACGGGTGTCGCCTTCCTTGCCGGAATTCTGCTGGTAACCCAGCAGCTGCTCCAGCTCGCTGGCAGCGGCATAGCCATCGGTCGGCAGGCGGATATCGCCGTCGTTGACCGGGTTGACGAGATAGGGCGTAACCACGATCACGAGCTCGGTCTCGCCCTTGCGGAACGAGCGGGAGCGGAACAGGTTGCCCAGGATCGGCACGTCACCGGCGCCCGGTGCCTTGTCGATCGTGGTCTGGGCGTTGTTGCTCATCAGGCCTGCGATCATGAAGCTCTGGCCGGAGCCGAGTTCGATAGTCGTCTCGGCGCGGCGAATGGTCAGTGCAGGAATCTGGATGCTACCCAGCGTAATCGCGCCTTGGCTCGACAATTCCGACACTTCCGGTCGCACGCGAATGGAGATGCGGCCATTGGCCAGTACCGTCGGGGTATAGGCAAGGCTGACGCCGAATTTGCGGTACTCGATCGCCGTGGTGCCAAGACCCTGAGGGATCGGTATCGGGAATTCTCCGCCGGCAAGAAATTCGGCTGTCTCGCCTGAAAGGGCAGTCAGATTGGGCTGGGAAAGCGTGGTAACGAGACCGCTGCGCTCGCCCAGATCGAGAGCGCCGAGAAGATCGAGGCCGAGCAGGCGCCCAAGTCCCGCGATTGTGCCCCCGCTTCCGGTGGTCTTAACGCCAGGTCCGGGTATGCGAGTGCCGTCGGGCAAGACCGTAGCTGGGTTCTGGATGCCGGCCCCTACTCCGAGAGGGCCGTCCAGTCGGTATTCGCCGGTTGCCAGCGGTCGGCCATTGCCGATCCCGAAGCGGAAGCCGCCTGAACCGTCGAAGCTGGTCAGGCTGCCGCCGATCTCGCGCACCAGCGATCGGCTGACTTCCGCAAAACGGACTTGCAGGTTGACCTGCAACGGGGTGGCCATGCGCAGGCGGCTGATGACATTGGTGGTATCGCCGACGAAGGCTTGCACCAGCCGCTCGGCCTCGGCCGCGTCTTCGGGCGCGGCGACTGTGCCGGTCAGAAGGACGGTGTTGGTGCCCATCGTGGCCACCGCGATCTTCGCTTCGGGCATGGCCAGCGCCAGCATCTGGTCGACGCTGTCGATGTTCGATCCTACGCGCACGTTGGCCGACCAGATCACGTCACCAGCCGCGTTGCTGGCATACACGGTCGTTTCGCCGCCAGTCTTGCCGAACACATAGAGCTGGCGCCGCGACTTGATCTGGACGTCCGCGATCGAATCGTTGGCGACGAACACGTCTGTCATGTTGCCAGGAACGGTAACCAGCTCTCCGCGCCCGATCGAAAGGACGATGCTTTGGGCAGGACGTACGACCGTCTGTGCGGTGGCGGTGCTCGCGGGCATCATCGCGAGCGGCGCAGTGGCCAGGCTCGCCAGCAGCGCGGCGGCTGAAAAGCGGCGTGTCATGATCTTGCCCCTCGGCTTGAAGTCACAGGTGCTGGCGGCGGCCGGCGCGGTTTCGTGGCGTTCCATTGTCACCTCCTCAGCGCTCGCCGCCGTTAGCGGACTGGAGCACGCGGCCAGTCTGACCGACCGGTTCTTCGGTCACGGTCTTGCCGCGCGAAACGCGAACGACGGGGCCGGCGGGCACAACGGTCGTGGTGGTAACCGTTGCGGCCGGCTGTCCGCCCTGCGGTGGTGAGTAATTCTGGCTGGCCGGGGCTCGCATTGCGGGCATCGAGCTGCGCTGGAAGCGGGAGACATCGCCGCCGGTGACGTACGTCGTCCCCTTATCGTTGGGGCGCGACATCGCACGGCGCAGCAGCGCCTCTTCCTGTTCAGGGGTCGCGTTGTCGGGGATCTTGACGTCCCCCGCTGCGATCGCCTGTTCCAGTTCGCCCTGATTGTCGGCGATCGCACGCAGCGAGAGGCTGAGCGTTCCGATGGTCTGAGCGACGGATACCTTTTCCGCGATCTTGGGTGTCACTTCGAGCGTGACGGTGCGGAACGCCTGGACGACGGTACGGCCTTCCTCGTCGGTGGTCGATTCGGTGGACTGGTCCGTGGCAAGCACGCGCAGGTTGCGCAGGATTGTTTCTGCAGCCTTGAGCGCTTGCCCGTCCGCGCCATCGACCGTCTGGGTCAGGACCAGGTCCACGCGGTCGCCGGGGAAGACGAAGCCGGCAACGCCGGTGTTGGCTGATACAGGAACCGTAACGGCCCTCATGCCGGGACCAAGCGCCGCGGCGAGGAAGCCGCTGTCGCCCGGAGCGACCAGCGAGCCCTGCGTCACGGGTTCGCCTGCGGTGATGGGAAAGCGCACGACAGTGCCCAGCAGCTTGCTGATGTCGGATTCCCCGTCGAGGAAATAGGCGTCCTGAACCAGATCTTCCGGCCACTGCTGGAAGCCGATGGCATCGGCCGTGATGATGGTGCCCACCGGCAGCGCGCGGTTGGCGACCAGGACCTTGGGTCCGACGGGAATCGGCGCGGCAGCCTCAGCTTCGGGAGTAGCAGCGCCGGCAAACATGCTGCGCGCGGCAAGCGCAGTTCCGATCGCGATGATCAGCGCCCCCAATAGCAGAACCAGCTTCTTCCTATCCATGGCTGTTCAAGCCCCCCTGTTCGGCCCACCTATGTTGCGGGCGGGATATGGTTTTCGTCGTTAATCGCAGACTGGTTAAAATCGGGTTCACCCCGTCTGCAGCGTTGCGCTGGCAGCAGGCAGGTAGTGGACGCCGAGCACCCAGAGGCCGGCGGCCGAGATGGCAACGCCGTAAGGGATGGCCACGCGGTCTCGCTGATGCCGGGCGATGTGCCACCCACCGACGATCACGGTCAGAACGCCGCCGACAAGCGCCATCACGATCAGCAGTTGCAGATAAGGCCCGGGCTCGATCCACAGAGCCATGGCAGTCAGCAGTTTGACATCGCCGCCGCCCATCCAGCCCATGGCGAAAAACCCGGCGAGAACGATCAGCGTTGCAAAAGCAATGCCCAGTTGAATCCCTACTCCTGGCCAGAGCGAAACGCCCGCAGCCCACCAGTAAAGCGGTGCCGCGATAGCAATGCCGGCGGTCAGCCAGTTGTCGATCTGACGCCGGCGAATGTCGGTGAAAGCGGCAACGACCAGCGCAATTGCCAAGCCGCAGAGCAGCCCGTAGTGGAGATAGCCGTCCAGCATCTTGCCCCCGAAGTTCCCTTCGCTGGCCAGTGCTACAGTGCATCACTTACCAAACGGTAACCACCGCCGGGAGGCTGATATTAGGCACACACGTACCGGTGGTAATGACCGCCCGGCGTTCGATCGCCGATCGATTCCGGCCAATGCTGTCGAAAGCCGGTGGACGGCCCACGATGGGTTCGTGCTGCGGCGGATCGACTGGCCCGCGACTGCGCCGCAAAGGGGATCGATCCTGTTCCTGCCCGGCCGCGGGGATGCGTACGAGAAGTACCTCGAAACTCTGGCCGACTGGCATGATCAGGGCTGGCATGTGACGGCTGCGGACTGGCGCGGTCAGGCAGGATCGGGCCGGTTGGGCAATGACGCAGTGACGGGCCATGTCGGCGATTTCGCTGACTGGATTGACGACCTCGCTCAGTTCTGGGGCGACTGGAAAGCCGCCCACCCGGGCCCGCATGTGCTCGTAGGCCATTCGATGGGAGGCCATCTCGTCTTGCGCGCTTTGGCGGAGCGGCAGGTCGATCCGGATGCGATGGTGCTGTCCGCGCCGATGCTTGGCTTCACCGGACCATCGTTGCCCTTGGGGATGCTGCACGCTGTGGCATGGCTGATGCGGCGCTTGGGCGATCCGAGACGCCCAGCATGGAAATGGAGCGAGAAGCCCGGCGAGATGCCCGCCTCGCGGATCGATCTGCTGACTCATGATGCCGATCGCTATGCCGACGAATTGTGGTGGCGGGAGAAACGCCCGGAACTGGTGATGGGGCCGGGGAGCTGGCAATGGGTGGAACGCGCCTACGCTTCGATGCGGGCGCTGGACCGGCCTGGCGTTCTCGAGGCGATCGATACTCCCGTGCTGCTGATTGCTACCAGCAACGACAAGCTGGTCGGCATGGCGCCGATAGAACGCGCAGCCGCACGCCTGCCCAAGGGCGAACTGCTGGCGTTCGGCGACGAGGCGCGGCACGAAATCCTGCGCGAGGTCGATCCCGTGCGCGACCGGGCGATGGCAGCGATCGCGGAATTCCTCGATCGGACAGCCCCGGTATCATGATGTCAGGCACTCATTACGACATCGCAGTGATCGGTGCGGGCATCGCGGGTGCCAGCATTGCAGCCGAACTGGCCAGCCACGCCCGCGTCGTGATGCTGGAGGCGGAAGAACAGCCGGGATACCACGCTACGGGGCGCTCCGCCGCGTTCTGGGAGGAATGCTACGGCGGGCCGGAGATCGTTCCGTTGACGCTCGCATCCGGACCATACCTCCGCGAGAACGGGTATCTGTCGCGCCGGGGCGCCCTCTATATCGGACGTGCTTCGGAAGCTGCCGCGCTGGACGATTTTGTCGAGCAATTTTCCCGTACGGGTGCCACGCTCGAACGGCTCCATCGCGAAGAGCTGGCGGCGATCGTCCCGGGACTGAAACCGGATTGGACCGGCGCAGTGTGGGAACCGGCCTGCGCGGATATCGACGTGGCTGCACTTCACGCCGCTTATCTCCGCCTGGCGAGAGCGGCAGGGGCAGCACTGATCACGCGGACGCGGGTAACTGGAACCCAGCGGGTCGGTGACACGTGGGCCATCGCCACCGCGGCTGGCCAAATTTACCAGGCCGCCATAATCGTGAACGCGGCCGGGGCGTGGGCGGATGAGGTAGCGACATCAGCCGGGGGGACGCCGATCGGGATCCAGCCGCTGCGCCGAACCGTCGCCCAGCTGCGGGTAGCGCCCGCGCCGCCGGAGGATCTGCCGCTGGTACTGGACATCGCCGGCGGCTTCTATTTCCGTCCCGAAAGTGGCCGCATCTGGCTCAGCCCGCACGACGAGGAGCCGAGCCTCCCATGCGATGCCGCGCCCGAGGAGTTGGCGGTTGCCGAAGCGATCGATCGGCTGGAACAGGTCGTGGACTGGCGGGTCGAGGCGGTCGAACACAAGTGGGCAGGCTTGCGCAGTTTCGCGCCCGACCGCAAACCCGTCTATGGTTTCGATCCTGCGTGCGATGGTTTCTTCTGGTTCGCGGGGCAGGGCGGTTATGGCATTCAGACATCGCCCGCCGCGGCGCGCCTCGGTGCGCAGCTCCTGCTGGGTTTACCCCGCGATGCCATGACCGAAAGGCTTGATCCGGCGCGCTACGCACCGGACCGGTTTCGCTAGCCCTTGCGGGCGCGGGCGAAGCGTTCGGCCTCGATGCAGGCGAGCCGATCGACGCGCTCGTTTTCGGGATGGCCATTATGGCCCCGCACCCAGTGCCAGGCGACCTTGTGCTTGGCTACCGCGTCGATCAGTTCATGCCACAGGTCGGCATTGCGCACCGGTTTCTTGCTGGCATTGATCCAGCCACGACGGCGCCAGCCATCGACCCATTTGGTGATGCCGTCGAGCACGTATCGGCTGTCGGAATAAAGCTCCACCTCGCACGCTTCGGTCAATGCTTCCAGGCCGCGGATCGCGGCGGTGAGTTCCATCCGGTTATTGGTGGTGTCGGCCTCTCCGCCGGACAGTTCTTTCTCGTGCGGGCCAAGTCGCAACAAGGCGGCCCAGCCGCCCGGGCCGGGATTGCCCTTGCATGCCCCGTCAGTAAAAATCTCGACTCGTTTCATCGGCCGCCTGTTGCCCGTTCACGCGCCCGTGGCAAAGGGGGAACGGCCCGCTTTGGCGTAGAAACTCAGCCGCCTGGCGAAATCCATCGGATCCTTGCGCGTGACGATGGCATCGGCCGGGGTGTCGAGCCAGTCTTCGGCCCGTGAGGCAACGAACCGCAGGCAGGCTCCCTGCGCCAGCACTGGCATGGCGGCGCGCTCGTCCACCCCAAGCGGGCGTACCGCTTCGTAACCCGCGATGATCGCGCGGCCGATCTCTGCAAGGTGCGTGCTGCCATCCCGGGTAAAACTCCACGCCGCGTGCGTCACCGCCAGATCGTAGGCCATCGTTTCGTTGCAGGCGAAGTAGAAGTCTATCATCCCGGAAACCTGGTTCCCGAGCATGAGGACGTTGTCGGGAAACAGATCGGTGTGACAGACCGAACCCGGCAGACTCACGGGCCACGCGCTCGCAATCCCTTCCGCGACCGGCAGCAGCGCAGGTAGATCACGGTCGATCATGGCGAGGGCCTGCGGTCCGGCATGATGCAGGGCTGCCAGACTGGCGGCCGGGCTCAGAGCATTGGCCCGGCACATCGGGAAGTCGAGCGCCGCGACGTGCATGGCGGCGAGTGACGCGCCAACTGCATGGGCCTGTTCAGCCGTGGGGCAATCGACCGAGATCCCGGGTAGAAATTCAATCAGCGCCACTGCCTTGTCCCCAACCATGCGGAAGGCGTTGCCGGCCCGGTCGTGGATCGTGCGCGGCACGGCGCAGCGTTTGGCCGACAGATGGTCGAGAAGGCCGAGAAAGAATGGCAGGTCCCCGGTCTCGATGCGCCGTTCGTACATCGTCAGGATGAAACGTGCGCCTTGCCCGCCCGCTCCGGTTGTCTCGATCAGCCAGTTGGAATTTGAGATGCCTTCGGCAATGCCTTTCGCCGACAGCAGCTCGCCCACGTCGTAATGCACGATCAGGTCCGCCAGCGCATCGGCCCCGAGGTGGGTGTAGACGGCCACCCGCAGCCGGCTCAGTCGGCCAATTGGCGGGGCAGCTTGAACACCATCTTTTCCTCGGTCGTGACCAGCGTGTGTTCCTCCACGTCACGCCAGACCGAGAGCTGGTCGATCACCTCGCGGACAAGTTCTTCGGGTGCGGAGGCACCGGCGGTAAGCCCCAGCGTCCCGACACCGTCGAGCCAGGCCGGATCGATGTCGGCCGCGCGTTGAATCAGGCGTGCACTGGTGCCGCAGCGTTCGGCGACCTCGACCAGCCGCAGCGAGTTTGAACTGTTGGGGGCGCCGATCACCAGCACCAGATCGCTGCCGGGAGCGATCGCCTTGACCGCGGCCTGCCGGTTCGAAGTGGCATAGCAGATATCTTCAGCCTTGGGCGCGACGATCCAGGGGAAGCGGGTTTGCAGGGCCTTTACGATTTCCGCCGTGTCGTCGACCGACAGTGTTGTCTGGGTGAGGAAGGCCAAACCGGTGTCAGGCGAAAATGCCAGCGTGTCCACGTCGGCGACCGTTTCCACCAGAGTCATGGCGCCGGCAGGGACCTGGCCCATGGTGCCGATCACCTCGGGATGGCCGGCATGGCCGACGAAAACGATGTGCCGGCCCGCTTCGATCTGGCGTTCAGCCTGGCGGTGGACCTTGCTCACCAGGGGGCAGGTGGCATCGAGGTAGTCGAGCCCGCGCCGCTGTGCTTCGGCAGGTACCGATTTGGGCACGCCATGGGCACTGAAAACCACCGGCGCACCATCGGGCACCTGGTCGAGCTCGTCGACGAAAATCGCGCCTTTCGCCTTGAGCCCTTCCACCACGTAACGGTTGTGGACGATTTCATGCCGGACATAGACTGGCGCGCCATAGCGCTGGAGCGCACGCTCGACGATCTCGATGGCGCGGTCCACGCCGGCGCAAAATCCGCGCGGCGCGGCAATCAGCACGGTCAGCGCGAGACGGTCGCCGGACTTGGCGGGGGACTGCAAGGGAGCGTTCATGCACCCGCCTCTAGCGCTTTGCCGCAACCGCCGCTAGGGCGGCCGAAGACGAATTCGAGGGACCCGCTTTCATGACTTCTAGCCGCAAGCTGCTGTGTGCCGCCGCCGTTGCCATGGCGCTTTCCAGCTGTGCGGGCCCGGGCGACCTCGTGGTCGACCAGGGCGTCGGGATCACTGCGATCCGCACGGCGTGCCCCGCTGTCGGGGTGCCCGATTATACGGGCGACGTGACGCTTTTCCGCGATCCGGCGGCGGCTCCGACTGCGGCCAATATCGACGTGACTGCTGCGCTGACCAACCTGCGTTCGACCTGCAACGATTCGGGCGAACGGGTCTATACCGAGGCGACTTTCGACGTTTTGGCGCGCCGCACCGATACGCGCGGCGCACGCCGGGTGGAACTGCCGTTCTTCTCGACCGTCCTGCGGGGCGGTTCGGCGGTGCAGACCAAGCGGGTCGGGACAGTCGTTATCGATTTCGCCGATGGGCAGGAGCGTGCCCAGGGCAGCGGCCGTGCCGGCGCGTTCGTCAACAAGGCCGAAGCGACCCTGCCGCCTGAAATCCGCGAGCAGATCACGCGTCGCCGCCGCGCGGGCGATGCGGATGCCGCGCTCGACCCGCTGGCCGATCCTACTGTGCGCGCCGCGCTGAGCCGGGCAACGTTCGAGATGCTGGTCGGCTTCCAGCTTACCGAGCAGCAGCTGACTTACAACGTCACCCGCTGACCTGGCAGCCTCGCGACCTTGCGCTTTTTCGCAAGGTCGCTAGTCGCGCGCCATGTCTCAGCCCCATACGCTTCACGCCGCCTTCGCCGCTCGGGTCGACGCGGTTCTCGACGCCCTCGAACTGGAGGGCCATCTGCCGCGCGATTGCCCCCGCGCCGGGGTCACCGTGGAGCCGCCGCGCGATCCTTCGCATGGCGATCTGTCGACCAACGCGGCGATGGTGCTCGCCAAGCAGGCGCGGACCAATCCGCGCGCGCTCGCTGAGCTCATGGTCGAGAAGTTTACAGCTGACCCCGCCATCACGGCGGCAGAAATCGCCGGACCGGGCTTCATCAACTTGCGACTGGCCAATACGACCTGGCTGGACGAACTGCGCGCGATCGCCGCGCTGGGACGCGACTACGGGCGCAGCGACAAGGGCGCTTCGCGGCGCGTCAACATCGAATACGTCTCGGCCAACCCGACCGGGCCGATGCACATGGGCCATTGCCGCGGCGCGGTAGTGGGCGACGCACTGGCGGCGTTGCTGGAGTTTGTCGGGCATCCGGTGACGCGCGAATATTACGTCAACGACGCGGGCGGACAGGTCGACGTGCTCGCCCGTTCCGCGCACCACCGTTATCGCGAGGCGCTGGGCGAGGATGTCGGCCCGGTCGCTGAAGGGCTTTATCCCGGTGACTACCTGGTTCCGGTCGGCGCAGCACTGGCGGCCGAATTCGGCGATCGTTACGTGGCGGCGCCGGAAAGCGAATGGCTGGACCTGTTTCGGGCGCGGGCCGTGGCCGCGATGCTTGTCGTCATCAAGAGCGATCTTGCCCTGCTCGGCATTCACCACGACCTGTTCAGTTCCGAGGCTGAGCTGCAGCAGGCTGGCAAACCGGAGGCTGCCGAAGCTTGGCTGCGTCAGCACGATCTGGTGTATGACGGAGTGCTCGAAGCGCCAAAGGGCAAGACTCCGGACGATTGGGAGCCGGTGGAATTGCCGCTGTTCCGATCGACCCGGTTCGGCGACGATCAGGATCGGCCGATCCGCAAGTCCGATGGCAAATGGACGTATTTTGGCGCCGACCTCGCTTATCACATGCAGAAGGCGCAATCGGCTGACGAGCTGATCGACATCTGGGGCGCCGACCACGCCGGGACGGTAAAGCGGATCAAGGCCGCGGTTGCGGCGCTGAGCGAGGGGCAGGGAAAGCCGATCCCGTTCGACGTCAAGCTGGTCCAGATGGTCCAGCTTCTGCGCGGCGGCGAACCGGTCAAGATGTCAAAGCGTTCCGGAACCTTCGTGACGCTGGCCGATGTCGTGCAGGAAGTGGGCAAGGACGTGGTCCGCTTCACCATGCTGACGCGCAAGCCCGAAGCGCAGATGGAATTCGACTTTGCCAAAGTGGTCGAGGCGTCGAAAGACAACCCGGTTTTCTACGTGCAATATGCCCATGCCCGGATCAGCTCGACGCTGCGCAAGGGGGCTGCCGAGGGTTTTGCGCCGTCGGACGCGGCGCTGGAGCAGCTTGGAGACGAGGAACTCGCGCTGATCAAGCAGGCGGCGCAGTTCCCGCGGCTTGTCGAAGCTGCCGCACAGGCGCGTGAGCCGCATCGGGTCGCGTTCTTCCTCTATGACCTGGCCGCCGGCTTCCATGCATACTGGAATCTCGGCAACGACAATCCGGAAAAGCGTTTCATCGTGGCACAGAATCCAGCGCTGACCGGTGCCAGACTTTTCCTTGCCACGCAGATCGGGCAAGTTATCCGTAACGGCTTGGCTTTGCTTGGTGTCGAGGCGGTGGAGGAGATGTGACGATGGCATCGCAGGGGACCGACGGGCGCGAGCCGGATAACGATTACGACCCGGGTGTGACGGATGCTGCCCGGCAGGATCTTTCGGGGGAAGAACTGGCACTGGCCGATGATCGCAGATCGCTGCCGTGGCTCGAAACCGACGATTACGAGGATGAAGACACTGGCGCGGGGCTGGGGCAGATGGTTCTGCTCGGGCTCGGCGGACTGGTCGCGATCGGCGTCGTGCTCGCGGGGCTGTGGTACTGGGGCAATCGGCCCGATAGCGATATGGTTGCTGATGGCAGCACGATCGAGGCGCCACCGGGGCCGCTCAAGGAACGGCCGGAGGATCCCGGCGGCAAGGAATTTGCCGGAACCGGCGATGTCGCGCCCGGTGTGGGCGAGGGGCAAGTGCAGGAAGGCCGTCTTGCCACGGCGCCTGCGGCACCGGCGCCGCGACCCAGCGTTGATGCGGCCGGTTCGCGCGCGCCCGAAGCCGCACAGCCGAGCGGCATTGGTATCCAGGTGGGCGCGTTTTCTTCGCGCGAAAGTGCAGAGCGGGGTTGGGAGACGCTCAACCGCCAGACCGACGCATTGAGCGGCGTGCGCCACCGCGTGATGGAAGGTCAGATCGATTCGGGCACGGTCTACCGGCTCCAGGCAGTCGCGGGCGATGCCGCGGCAGCCCGGTCTCTGTGCGCGACGCTCAAGAGCCAGGGGATCGCCTGCCAGGTCAAGGATTGACCCGATTTCCACACCGGGGCGGCCAGCAAGGGTTGCAGGCCGCCCGGGTTGCTGCGAATCTTCTGCAATGACGCCCGCGATATTCGGACTGGCGGGAGCGACCCTCTCCGCTGACGAGAAAGCTTTTTTTCGAGAGGCCGATCCGGCCGGTTACATCCTGTTCGGGCGCAATTGCGTCGATCCGGTGCAACTGCGCGCGTTGACTGACGCCTTGCGCGAAATTCACGGGCGCGATCGCCTGTTCGTGTGCATCGATCAGGAAGGTGGCCGGGTCGCGCGCCTCAGACCCCCGCACTGGGCGGGGTTTCCCGCAGGCGAGGCGTTCGATGCGCTTTATGCGCTCGCTCCTGCCAGCGCGATCGAGGCGGCGCGCGTCAATGCCGAGGCGCTGGGGATCGAACTTGCCGAGGCGGGCATTACCGTCGACTGCCATCCCCCGCTCGACGTGCGCCAGCCCGGGGCGCACGACGTCATCGGCGATCGCGCGCTTGGCAGCGAGCCGATGCAGGTGGCTGCCCTGGGCCGCGCAATCCTCGACGGGCTGGCGCGTGCCGGGGTTGCGGGCTGCGTCAAGCACATGCCCGGACACGGGCGGACCAGTACCGACACGCACAAGGAAATGCCAACCGTTACGGCGAGCGCCGCGGAACTGGAGGTGGACCTTGCCCCGTTCCGCGCGCTGAAGAATGCGCCGATCGGGATGACCGGACACCTGTTGTTCACCGCGTGGGACACCGAAAATCCCGCGACTTTGTCGCAGATCGTGATCGATGATGTCATCCGGCGGCAAATCGGCTTCGATGGCCTGTTGCTGACCGACGACATCGACATGGAGGCGCTTTCCGGCACAGTACCCGAACGCGCCGAACGGGCCATCGCGGCAGGCTGCGATCTTGTACTCAATTGCTGGGCGAAGATGGAGGATATGACTGCCATGGCGGCCCGCTTGCCCGCGCTTGGAGAGCAGGGGAGGGTTCGGCTGGAGCGGGCACTTACGGAAACCTCGATCGCTGCGGAGGGAGCGGAGCGTAAAGCCGCCTTGCTGGCGAAGCGGGACGAGCTTCTGGCACTGGTCGGAGCTGCGGTTTGAACGACAACGGGCTCCTGTTCTCGGCGCAGGAGGCCGCAGCCGACGATTGGAACGGCCCCGGCGCTGCGCCGACTGACGAAGCCGCGCTCTATCTGGAACTCGACGGGTGGGAAGGGCCACTCGACCTGCTGCTCGATCTTGCCCGGCGGCAGAAGGTCGATCTGCGACAGATTTCGATCCTGGCGCTGGTTGACCAGTATCTGGGCTATATCGACACTGTCGAAGCGCTGCGGCTGGAACTGGCGGCCGATTACCTGGTGATGGCCGCATGGCTGGCTTATCTCAAGTCCGCGCTGCTCCTCCCGCGCGATGAGCAGGAGGATCCCAGCCCCGAGGAACTGGCGCTCCGGTTGCAGCTGCGGCTCCAGCGCCTGGGTGCAATGCGCGAGGCGGCGGCGCGTCTGATGGCGCGCGACCGGATCGGACGCGACGTCTTCCTGCGCGGGGCACCGGAAGGCTTGCGGATCGACCGCAAGGTGCAGTGGCGGTGCGACTGGTATGCGCTCGTCCAGGCTTATGGCCAGGTCAAGGCACGCACCGCACCCGCCATCCACATCGTTCGCGACCGGCCGGTGATGACACTCGAAAGTGCGCTCGACCGTGTTTCGGCGATGCTGGGCGTATCCCTCGACTGGATGCGCCTTGAGGAATTCCTCCCGCCTTATGCGGAGCCGCGCCTGCGCCGGTCGGCGCTCGCTTCCAGCTTTGTAGCCGCGCTGGAACTGGCCCGGCTCGGCAAGGCGGAATTGGCGCAGGAAGAGGTGTTTGGCCCGCTACGACTGCGCCGGATGTCGTCATGACCGGGCGACCGGGCGAGCTCGAGCGCGCGATCGAGGCAATGCTGTTTGCCGCAGAACATGCGATGAGCGTGGACGAAATCTCAGCTTATCTCGGCGATACGGCCGCCGGCGAAATTCACGCGGCCCTCGGCCAGTTGGCAGAACATTATAACGAGCGCGGCGTCCACCTCGTCGAAAGATCGGGGCGTTGGCATTTCCAGACCGCCGCCGATTGCGCCCACCTGCTGCGCCGGGAGAAAGAGCAGGTCCGCCGCCTTTCGCGCGCCGCGACCGAGGTGCTGGCGATCGTCGCCTACCACGAACCGGTCAGCCGGGCGGAGATCGAATCGATCCGCGGCGTGCAGACGTCGGGCGGTACGCTGGACGTGCTGATGGAGGCCGGCTGGGTGCGCGTGGCGGGACGACGCGAAGTGCCAGGCCGGCCGGTAATCTATGCGACCACGCCGGAATTTCTCGACCATTTCGGCCTCGCCTCTCGCCGCGATCTGCCCGGTATCGACGAGCTTCGCGCGGCGGGGCTGCTTGATCCGGTTGACGATGCGTTCGCTGCGCTTGCCGAAGAAAGCCCCGACGACGCTGGCATTGCAGCCGGCCATGCCCTAGATTGACGGCATACTTCCGGCGCGTTGCGCGACCGGCGACGGAGAATTGCAATGGGTTTCGGTTCCATCTGGCACTGGCTGATCGTTCTGCTGATCGTGCTCGTCCTGTTCGGGCGCGGGCGCGTGGCAGAGATCATGGGTGATTTCGGCAAGGGCATCAAAAGCTTCAAGCAGGGCATGAACGAGGACGAGGGCAAGGCGCCGCCGCCGCGCATCGAAGGCCCGCAGCACGAAGCCAAGCCTGCCGGTGAAGCGGCGCGCGATCCTCGCCCGGCGGACCCGGTCGACCGCAGCAACTGATAATCGGCCATGTTCGATATCGGCGCCACCGAACTGCTGCTGATCGTGATCGTCGCGGTCGTGGTAATCGGGCCCAAGGATCTGCCCGCAGCCCTGCGCACGGCGGGCCGCTGGATGGGCAAGATACGCCGTGTTTCCGGTCATTTTCGCGCAGGCGTCGATGCCATGATCCGCGATGCGGAAATGGAGGAGATGGAGCGCAAATGGGCCGAACAGAACGCGCAGATCATGGCCAAATACCCGGCAGAGCAGACCGCCGCGCCAGCCCCAGCCCCAGCCCCAGCCCCAGCACCAGCGCAAGGGCGATCCGCCGCATCGGCCGAAGCGCGCACTGCCGAGGCGCCACGCGCCGAAGGTGACGAGCCGCAATTGCCGCTGCCGCCGCGCGCCCCGCGCTGAGGACGATCGATGGCTCTTCGCATTTCAGACATTGACGATACCCAGGCGCCCCTGCTCGATCACCTGATCGAACTGCGCGCGCGACTGGTGAGATGCGTGGTGGCGCTGGCGGTGGCTTTCGTCGCCTGTTTCGCCTTTGCCGACGATATCTTCGGGTTTCTGGTCCGCCCGCTGACAGGTGCCTTCCCGCCGGGCGAAGGCACGCTGATTTACACCAAGCTGTACGAGGCGTTCTTTGTCGAACTGAAGGTGTCGCTGTTTGCGGCTTTCTTCGTGAGCTTTCCGATTATCGCCAACCAACTGTGGGCGTTTATCGCGCCCGGAATGTACGCGCGCGAGAAAAAGGCATTCCTGCCCTTTCTGCTGGCCACACCGATCCTGTTCATCGGCGGCGCGGCTCTTGCATATTACGTCGTGATGCCGACGGCCTTCCGCTTCTTCCTCGACTTCGAAGGAACGGCGGGCGGGCTGCGTCAGGAAGCGCTGCCGGCCATGGGGGATTACCTAAGCCTGGTAATGCAGTTCATCCTGGCATTCGGGATCAGTTTCCTGCTGCCGGTCCTGCTGCTTCTGCTCAACCGCGCTGGGATCGTCAGCCGGGCGCAGCTTGTGGGTGCGCGCCGGTACATGATCGTCGCGGCGTTCGTCGTCGCCGCGATCGCCACTCCGCCTGATGTCATTTCACAACTGATGTTGGCCGTGCCGCTGGTGCTGCTGTTCGAAAGCGCGCTAATCGTGATGTGGCTTACCGAGCGGCGGGAAGCGCCGGCGGACGCGGCGAAAGCTGAGGCGGGCGATGTGCCCGTCGCATCGAACAAACAGCTCTGAGCGTCGCTTCCGGACCTTTGGCCGGGGGATTCTTATGGTCGAGCGAGGCCCGCAACCGGCCCATCCACGTCTACTCAACCGGCGGCCCGCTGGCCCAATCTGATCTACGGCACAAACAAAAACGGGGCCCGAAGGCCCCGTTTCGTATTCGAGTTCGGATCGATCAGGCGCTGATCGGATCGTCGTCGTTGCCACCGTCGGCGGCAATGATGATGCCGGCGATGATCGCGGCAGCGGCCAGAACGGCGAGGATCACCGAACCACCACCCATTTCGCTTTCACCAGCGACGGGGGCAGCAGCGCGCTCCGCGACCGGCGCCGCGCTGGCGATGACCGGCGTGGCAGCCAGAGAAACAGCGGCCGTGGCGGCAAGCAGATTACGGAACTTCATCGAATCGTCTCCTTGGAGCTCTATACTTGGTTGGAACTCGGGGCCCTCACTAGGGCCGATGCGGCGGGGTGACAACCCCATAATTGTTTCAAAAAGCGTCACTAGTTGCCGGAAAGTCACAATTTCATCCATACGAAGTCTGTCGCGGACCGCTCAGCCAACCCTCTGCCTTTAGGCGACAAAAAGTAGGCAAACACGGCTTGCAACACCAGTCTCCGTCAGATTGAGCTACGCAACTCCCTGTAAGTATCAACCCAATCGAAACCAAACCGCTTGGCTCCATCGGGGCCGTTGGCAGAGTTCCAGTTGCCAAACAGTTAATACTGGCAGGACTTTCAACTACTATGCGACAGGATGTGTCCGGTGCGCGGGCTGACGGCTATCGTCCGGTCTGCCGTACCGGTTCGGACTGAAATACCATCTCGCCACCGATCCATGTCTGCAGCACGCGCGTCTGCCGCAGGTCGGCCGGGGTGGCCAGCAAAGGATCGCGGTCGACCAACACGAAATCGGCGCGCAATCCCGGCGCCAGCCGTCCGAACCGATCCTCGCCAAACCCGGCGAATGCCGCGTGGTGAGTGAAAGCCAGCAACGCCTGTTCGCGAGTAACCCGCTGTTCGGGTCGCCACCCGCCGAACGGCTGGCCATCGGCATCCTGCCGCGTGAACGCTGCAGCAAGTCCAGCAAATGGATTGGGGGATTCAACCGGCGCATCGGATCCGAACGCCAGCCTGGCACCGGTTGCCGCAATGGTGTTCCACGCATAGGCACCGTCCAGCCGTGGCGGGTCGAGCCGCGCTTCGGCCATCACCCGGTCCGAGGTTTGGTGGACCGGCTGCATCGAGGCGATGATCCCGTTGCGCCCGAACAGCGGCATGTCCGCTGGATCCACCACTTGCGCATGTTCGACCCGCCAGCGCCGATCGCCGGTATAGGTCGCAGACAGTTCGTCGATGGCGTGCAGCAGATCGGCATTGGCTGCGTCGCCAATAGCGTGAACCGCGATCTGGAACCGGTCGAGCGCAGCGCGGCTCATGGTGTTGCGAAGCTGCGTCGATGAAGTCAGTGGCAGCCCGGTGTTACCCGGCGCATCCGCGTACGGCTGCTTGAGCCATGCCCCGCGTGATCCGAGTGCGCCGTCAAGGTAGAGCTTGACCCCGTTGAGCCGCAGCCGGTCGTCATACAGCCATGGCGACGGGCCCGGCCCGGCGATCAGCTGCATGGCATCGGTTCCGGCCGCATAGCTCATGATCCGCAGCTTGAGCGCGCCGCTGTCGCCAGCGCGGCGGAAACTCTGCCAATCCTCGATCGTGGTGCCCATGTCGGCCACCGCGGTAATTCCCTGCGACAGCAGCAGCTCCTGCGCCTTGACGAGGGCGAAGTCGCGATCGGAGGGGCGCAAAGCGGGCAGGGCCTTCGTCACCAGTTCGGTCGCAGCATCCACGAAAACCCCGGCCGGCGCGCGTGATCCGGCCACCCGTTCGATCCGACCGCCTGCGGGATCTGCAGTCTGGGCAGTCACCCCGGCGCGCTGCAGCGCAGCGCTGTTCGCCCAACCCGCATGGCCATCGACCCGTTCGAGCCAGACCGGGCGATCCGCCACCACGGCGTCGAGTTCTGCGGCGGTAGGAAACCGGCCCAGCCCCCATTTTTCCTGGTTCCAGCCGCGCCCGATGATCCACGGCCGCCCCGGATTGGCTGCCGCGTATTCTGCGATCCGGGCCTGCGCTTCGGCCAGCGAGGTCGTGTCGGACAAGTCCAGCGTCATGGCCGTGAAGCCGAGCCCCATGACGTGCAGATGGGCGTCGACCAGCCCCGGGATCAGAAATGCGCCCTTGCCATCGGTGCGATAATCCACGTCGCTGGGCCGTTTGTCGCCGCGTTTGATGAGCTGCTTGATCCGCCCGTCGTCGTCGATCCACAAGGCAACGAAGCGTTCGACGTTTCCTTTTTCGTCGAGTGCGATGCCCTGAACGTTGTCGATCAGCGAGTCGGCGGCGGCAGGCGCTGCCAGCATCGCGGCAGCACTGCCCAGAAGTGCAAGAGCGATCGATTTCATGTGCGTTCCCTATTCCCGATGGCGCAAGCGGCCGCGCGCTGCAGCCTTGGTGCGCACGACTTGCGCAGTTTCACCGTCAAAGCAAATCTTTGTCGGCCGTTCGCCGATGGCAGGTTTCAACGCGGCAGCTTTTCCCCTACGGCGCTCGGCGCAATGAGCCAATCGACCGCACCCGTTTCGAACGCCGGCACAGCGCCGACACTGACCATCGACGATATCCGCGCGGCTGCGGACAGGATTGGTGACGCGGTGGTCCGTACGCCCACGCTGCATAGCCGCACATTGTCGAAGATTACGGGCGCCGAAATCTGGCTCAAGTTCGAAAACCTGCAGTTCACCGCCGCTTATAAGGAACGCGGGGCGCTCAATGCCTTGCTGATGATGGACCCGGCCACGCGCTCGCGCGGGGTGATCGCGGCATCGGCGGGCAATCATTCGCAGGGGCTCAGTTACCACGGGACCCGGCTGGGCGTGCCGGTGACGATCGTCATGCCGCGCACCACCCCCGCAGTGAAAATCATGCAGACGGAAAGCGTGGGCGGGAATGTCGTCCTGGAAGGCGAAACCTTCGACGAAGCCTATGCCCACGCCCGCAAGCTGGAGCAGGAGCTGGGGCTTACCTTCGTCCACCCGTTCGACGACCCGCGCGTTGCTGCAGGGGCTGGAACGGTGGCGCTGGAAATGCTTGCGGACGCGCCCGAAATCGACTGCATGGTCGTGCCGATCGGCGGGGGCGGGCTGATGTCGGGGATGTCGACAGTGGCCCGCGCACTCAAGCCCGAAATGGACGTAGTCGGGGTGCAGGCAGCGCTGTTCCCGTCAATGTTTGCCCGGATCAAGCAGCTCGACATGGCGTGCGGCGGCGATACCCTGGCTGAAGGGATCGCGGTCAAAGCACCCGGCACATTCACGTCCGAGGTTATCCGCGAACTGGTCGACGAGATACTGCTCGTCGAGGAGGACAAGCTGGAAAAGGCGGTGTCGCTGCTGCTCCAGATCGAGAAGACCGTGGTCGAAGGCGCTGGCGCGGCTGGCCTTGCCGCAGTCCTGGCTCATCCGGAACGCTTCGCCGGCCGCCGCATCGGATTGACGCTGTGCGGCGGAAACATCGACACCCGCCTGCTCGCGAACGTCCTGCTGCGCGATCTCGCTCGTTCGGGTCGGCTGGCGCGGCTGCGGATCACATTGCAGGATCGGCCCGGCGCGCTGTTCAAGGTGATGCGCGAGTTCAACGAACATCAGGTCAATATCATTGAAATCTATCACCAGCGCATCTTCACCACTTTGCCGGCGAAAGGCCTGATCACCGACATCGAGTGCGAGGCACGCGATGCCGATCAGTTGGCCGCTTTGGTTTCGGCTCTGCGCCGGGAGGGTTATGCGGTCAGCCAGGTCGAACTGGATTGATCCGGCGGCGTTAACGGATCGGCCGCGCAGTGTCCCATCTGTGCAAAGTAACTAATCGATAACCGTGCAATATGGTTAAAACCCTTTTACCGGGGCGCCGGTGCGGGCATAGTCGGCGTTCGACACCAACAAACCCGACTCCAGCCGGGCGAGAGGATCAGTCATCACCGTGACGGCCCCCGTACGCTTTCCCAGGTTTTTCGTAACGACCCCGTCGCCGTGCCCTTATCTGCCCGGCCGGACGGAGCGGAAGGTGTTCACCGAACTCAAGGGCCCGAACGCCGAACAGCTTAACGAGGCTTTGGGGCGGATCGGTTTCCGGCGCAGCCAGACGGTGGCCTATCGCCCGTCCTGCCTCGATTGCCAGGCCTGCGTATCGGTGCGCGTGGTTGCTGGCGAATTCGAACCGTCGAAGACCCAGGCTCGCAATCTGCGCCGCAATTCTGATCTTGTAACGACGGAATGCCGCCCCTGGGCGACTGGCGAGCAATTCGACCTGTTGCAGCGCTATCTCGGCTCCCGGCACCCCGGCGGGGGCATGGCGTCGATGGACGACATGGACTTTGCAGATATGGTGGAACATTCCCCCGTATCGAGTTATGTCGTTGAATATCGGGAACCCGCCCAAGGGTCGCGGCCGGGTCGCCTGGTAGGTGCTTGCCTGACCGATCGCCAAGGCGACGGGTTGTCGATGATCTACAGTTTCTACGACCCGGAACACGAGGCAAGGTCAGGTCTTGGCAATTACATCATCCTCGACCACATTCGCCGCGCCGCAGCCGAAGGGCTGCCCTATATCTATCTCGGTTACTGGGTCGATGGTTCCGAACGGATGCAATACAAAATCCGCTATCGGCCCATGGAACGGCTCGAGCGGGATGGCTGGCATCGGGTCTCGCGTGACGAGCAGAACGCGCTTATCGCCAATGCCGTCGCTCGCCCCCGCACTCCGCTGCGCGGCCCTGCCGAGCTGGGCAAGGACGGGTCGCAGCAACAGTATCGCCTCGCCGATTAGCCTGCGGGCCGCAGGCCTCGCGTTTGTCAGCATACTGGCCTTTGCAGCCACGGGGGTCATGGCGCAGGACCGCACTTCGAGCCCCGAGCTCGAAGAACTGATCCCCGACGCCGCAGTCGACAACCTCGATGCCTGGGCCGAAACGCAGGACACACCCGATCCCGTGGCCGAGGAAGTGCTGGAGCTCGATCCCGATTCGCCGCTCGACGAATTGCCCGACATGGCGATCGAATGGCCGGATGACATCGAGCTGCCACCGATCGAGCAGCTCACACCCGAAGCCGATGTGGAATTTGCCGAGCTGGAAACCGATGCCGAATTGGCATTGGAAGATGCCGTGCTCGAACAGGTCGATGATCAGATCACGATCGCCTTCCCGTCGGACATCAATCGCTTCCCGCTGCGCACGGAGTTCCTCGACCGCTTCGAAAGCCTCTCCGCGATCGAGGAACTGGGTGACGAGGACAATATCGCGCAGCTGGCTGCCCGGGCGCGATCCGATGAGGAGTTGCTGGGCGAACTGCTGCGCGCTTACGGCTATTACGATGGCCAGGTCATCCGTTCGATCGGCGGGATCCAGCCGGGCGAGGATAGCGCCAGCGCGCTGCCCAAGGTCCGTTTCGACATCATCCCGGGCGCGCGCTATCGATTTGGCGCGATTGCCCTGGGCGACCTCGCCAATGCACCCGACGCGGTGGCACTGCGCGATGCGTTCGAAATCCGCACCGGCGATCCGCTCGACAACTTCAAGATCGTGGCGGAACAATTCGACCTCGATCGTGCGCTGGGCGAAAGCGGGTACCCCTTCGCTGCGATCGATGCGCCCGAACTGCTGATCGATCACGCCCGCAGTGAAGGCGACCTGACGATGGCGGTGCGCCCGGGCGGGAAATACGCCTTCGGTGAAGTGACCAGCAATATGCCGGACTTCCTGTCCGCGCGGCACCTGTCGCGTATCGCCCGTTTCGATCCGGGCGATACGTACAAGCGCAGCCTGGAGGATGACCTTCGGCGGGCTGTCGTCGCCACGGGGCTGGTATCCACCGTCACGGTCAAGCCGCGCGAAGTTACGCCGCCCAGTGGCGACCAGCCGGGCACCGTTGCGATGGATGTCCAGATGACCCCCGCCCGCCTGCGCACGATTGCAGGGGCGATCGGTTATGGATCAGGCGAAGGCTTCCGGATCGAGGCGAGCTGGGAACATCGCAACCTGTTCCCACCCGAAGGGATGCTGCGCCTGCGCGGCATCGCTGGTACGCGCGAGCAGCTGGTCGGCGTTACTTTCCGCAAGAACAATTTCACTGGCCGCGACAAGGTGCTGACGCTCGACGCCTTCGGGTCGACCATCGACACCGACGCAGTCGACGCGCGCACTGTATCGGTTATCGGCACGTTCGAACGGCTTTCGACTCTCCTGTTCCAGAAACCGTTCAGCTGGAGCTTCGGCCTGGAAGCGGTCGCCACGGATGAACGGCCCGCAATGGCCCGGGACCTGGCCGTGCCGCGCCAGCGCTATTTCGTCGGGGCGATCCCGCTGTTCGCGCAGATAGACACGTCCGACGACCTGCTCGATCCGACCAAGGGGTTCCGCCTGGGCGGGCGCCTGTCGCCGGAAGTGTCGCGTACCTTGGGAACGGAAAGCTTCTATCTGCGCAGCCAGGTCGATGCGACGTATTACCAGCAGATCGGTGGGAACGTGATCATGGCCGGGCGTGGGCGGTTCGGCAGCATCCCGGGTACCGACCTTGCCAATATCGCGCCCTCGCGCCGCTATTACGCGGGCGGCGGCGGCTCGGTCCGGGGGTATGGCTTCCAGGCGATCGGCCCACGCGATGCGCTCGGTCTGCCGACCGGCGGTCGCTCTCTGGTCGAACTGGCGCTCGAGGCGCGGATCAAGACCGGCTTTCTCGACGGCGCGGTTTCGGTGGTGCCGTTCGTCGATGCAGGTTCCGTGGGGACAAGCGCCACGCCCGATTTCGATAGTATCAAGATCGGCGCGGGCGTTGGCGTGCGCTATGCCACCGGCTTCGGCCCGCTGCGGCTGGATGTCGCGACGCCGATCAATCCGGGCCCGAACGACAGCCGGATCGCGGTTTACGTATCCCTGGGGCAAGCTTTCTGATGGTCGACGCCGCAGTGGACCAGCCCGTGGCGGAAGAACGGCGTTCGCCCATGATGCGCGCGGGCAAGTGGCTGGGCGTCACGATCGCGGCGCTGGTCGGCGCGATCGTATTGGCGCTGGTGGTGCTGAACAGCCCGATCGGACAGCGCTGGATCACAGACCAGATCGCCAAGGTCGCGCCAGCTTCTGGCCTGCGAATTGAAATCGGGCGGATCGAGGGGAATATTTACGGCCGCGCGCGCCTGCACGACGTCGTGTTGTCCGATCCCAAGGGGCCGTTCCTGACCATCCCGGATGCGGAAATAGACTGGCGTCCGCTCAGCTGGCTGACCAGCGGGCTCGACGTGCGCCAGTTTACTGCGCGGCGCGGCACCCTGTTGCGCATGCCCGAATTGCTGCCGGGCGACCCAGACGCCCCGATCCTGCCCAATTTCGACATTCGCATCGACGAATTCGTGATCGACAACCTGATGGTGGCGCCTGGCGTCGCGGGCGAGCGGGCGCAGCGGATCGATCTCACGGCAAAGGCCGACATTCGTGCAGGCCGGGTGCTGCTCGATGCCGAGGGCAGGCTGGGCAGCCGCGACCGGATCGACCTGCTGCTGGATGCCGAGCCTGACGGCAATCGGTTCGATGTCGAATTCGATTATCTAGCGCCGCAAGGCGGTGTGCTGGCGGAAATGATCGGGGCCGACGCCGGGTATTCCGCGCGCATCGTGGGCGATGGAACATGGCGCGCCTGGCGCGGAGCGCTGGTCGTACGCCGCGATGGCGAGGTGTTCTCTGCCTTCAGGCTCGGCAACCGGGCCGGGCAATATCGAATTGTCGGGCAGGCTTACCCCGCTGGCGCCGTCGATGGGCTGCTTGCCCGAACGCTCGGTCCCACCGTCTCGCTCGCAGCGACAGGGACCCTGCAGGACAGTGTGCTGGACGGCGAATTCGCATTGCGCACACGTGGGGTGAACGGGGCCGGTTCGGGTACGATCGACCTGGCAAACAACGCCTTTGACGAGCTTGAGTTGGCGGCGCGGCTGAATGATCCGGCGCTGTTCGGGCCAAACTTGCGGCTGGAAGGCGCGGTAGCTGCAGTCACGTTGAATGGCGCATTCCGCGATCTGACCGTGGAACATCGCCTGGGCATCGAACGGCTGGTCAGCGGCGAAACCCGCATCGCCGGGATAGAGCAGGCTGGCGAGGCGACATTCGACGGCACCCGCTGGATGCTGCCGCTCGATGCGCGTGTCGCGCGGGTGGAGACGGGCAATACGCTGCTTGACCCCCGCCTGGTCGATGGCCGGGTGACAGCGACTGTGACCTATGCAGGTACCCGCCTTCAATCGAACGATCTCGCGGTCAATTTTCCCGGTGCAAATGCCAGATTGGCCCTGAGGGGCGAAACCGCGACCGGGGCCTATGCCCTGGCCGGCCCGGTTACTCTCAACGGCCTGCCGCTCGAAAACGTAGGCACGGTGAACGCGGGCGCGAATATCCGTTTTCGGGTGGGCAACAATGTGCCGTGGTCGCTCGATGCGGAGATCATTGGACGTATCCCGCGCGTAACGAATGCAACGCTCGCCAATCTCGCCGGTCCGGCGATCGCATTTCGCGGCGGGGTCGGGATGGGCGGCGCGCGTCCGCTCACCTTCCGCAACCTGAGTGTCGACGCGGCCAAGCTCGACCTGTTTCTCGACGGCAGCATTGACCAGGGGCGCACCAGCCTGGCGGGACGGGGCAGGCATGTCGATTACGGTCCTTTTACCGTCAGCGCGACGCTGGACGATGCAGGACCCAGCGCAGTGCTGGTGTTTGCCGATCCGCTTCCTGCTGCCGGGCTCAAGGACGTGCGCGTTGCGATTGCTCCGACTCGGGATGGCTTCAGCATCGAAACCGAAGGACAATCCCTGCTGGGCCCGTTCGATGGAACGCTGGGCCTGTTTGCCCCGGCAGGCGGGCCAACGCGGATCGCGGTCCAGCGGCTCGATGTGTGGAAGACCACCGTCACGGGCGATGTCCTGCTTACCGACGCAGGCCCCAGCGGCACGCTCGCGCTGACGGGCGGCGGCCTCGACGGGACGATCGCGCTCAGCCAGCGCGGCGGAGGGCAAGCCTTTGATGTCGACCTGACAGCCAACAACGCCAGCTTCGGCGGTGAAACGCCGATCGCGCTCAACAGGGCGACGATCCGCGGCAGCGGGCTGCTGGTCGAGGGGCGCAGCACGGTCGAGGGCAGCATCTTTGCCCAGGGAGTCAGCTACGGGAACCTGTTCCTGGGTCGCGTGGCCGCGGTTGCCAAGCTGGTGAACGGCAGCGGCGAGGTTACGGCATCGGTCGCGGGGCGGCGGGGCAGCCAGTTCGCCATGCAACTCAACGCCAATGTCGCGCCTAGCCGCGTGGCGGTGGCGGCACGGGGTGAATTCGCCGGGCGCCGGATCACCATGCCGCGCCGGGCCGTGCTGCTGCGCCAGAACGATGGCGGCTGGACGCTCCAACGCAGCCAGATCAACTACGGCGACGGGGTAACGCTGGTCGAAGGGCAGTTCGGCGGCGGCGAGACGGCGTTGCAGATGCAGCTGGCCGGAATGCCGCTGTCCTTGCTCGACCTGGCGGTCGCGGATCTGGGTGTCGGCGGCAGGATTTCCGGACTGGTGGACTATCGCACCACGGCGGGCGGGGTCCCGGTCGGTTCGGCCCGGGTCAAGGTCGAAAACCTGACCCGTTCGGGCCTGGTCCTGTCATCGCGCCCGGTCGACCTGGCACTGGTCGCACAGCTCACCGCCAGCCGGCTGGAAGCGCGTGCAGCGATCGATGAAGGCGGCACGCGCCGCGGGCGCCTGCAAGGGCGCATCACCAACCTGCCGGCATCGGGCGCGCTTGCCGACCGGTTGCGGCGCGGCAATCTGTTTGCGCAGCTTCGTTACGGCGGTCCGGCGGATGCGCTCTGGCGGCTTGCCGCGGTCGACGCCTTCGATCTGACCGGGCCGGTGTCGATCGCCGCCAACGTGACCGGGACTCTGGCCGATCCGCAAGTGCGCGGTTCGGTGGCGAGCAACAGCCTGCGCCTCCAGAGCAGTCTGTCGGGAACGGACATCCGCAACGCGACCGTGCGCGGAACGTTCTCGGGCTCGCGCCTGCGGCTGACCCGGTTCACCGGCACTGCGGGTGAAGGCACGGTGGCCGGCAGCGGTTACATCGACCTCAGCAATCTTGGCCAGCGCGGGCCGGGGCTCGACATCAAGCTGTCGGCCAAGCAGGCCCGCCTGCTCAATGCGCGCGGGTTGTCGGCAACGGTCACCGGGCCGCTGCGGATGGTGTCCAATGGCATCGGCGGCACGATTGCGGGGCGCGTGCTAGTCGACCGGTCGAGCTGGCGGCTGGGCAGCGCGGCCTCTGCCGAACAGCTGCCCCGGATCCGGACGCGAGAGATCAACCTGCCCGCTGATGTTGCCCCGCGCCGCGCGGCAAGCGAGCCGTGGCGCTACCTGATCGACGCGCGCGCGCCGAGCAGGGTGGACGTCGACGGCATGGGACTCGACAGCGAATGGAGCGCCAACGTCCGCCTGCGCGGCACGACCGACGATCCGCGCGTCGGCGGCGAGGCGCGGGTGATCCGCGGCGACTATACCTTTGCCGGTAACCGGTTCGAACTGACCCGCGGGCGCATCGTGTTCGACCTCAACACTGCACTCGATCCCAGGCTGGACATCGTCGCCGAAAGCGAGCGCGACGGGCTCGACGTCAGGGTCGAGGTTCGCGGCAGTGCGCTCCAGCCGGAAATCAGCTTCCAGTCGTCGCCATCGCTGCCGGAAGAGGAAATTCTCGCCCAGCTGCTGTTCGGTGGATCAATCACCGAACTGTCCACTACGGATGCGCTGCAGCTGGGGGCAGCTGTGGCGAGCCTGCGCGGCGGGTCGGGCATGGACCCGATCAACCGGCTGCGTAGCGCCATCGGGCTTGACCGGCTGCGTATCGTCAGCGCCGATGCGGCGCTGGGCCGTGGCACTGGCGTCGCGCTGGGCAAGAACATCGGCCGGCGTTTCTACGTCGAGATCATCACCGACGGGCGCGGTTACAGCGCCACGGAAGTCGAATTCCGCGTGACCAGCTGGCTTGCACTGCTCGGCTCGATCTCGACCATCGGACGCGAAAGCGTGAGCGCCGAGATCAGCCGGGATTACTGAGCTGCTGGCGGCCGGACGAGGACGGCATCAATCGGGAACAGTGTCCCGTTGCTGGCAATAACCTGCTTGCCGGTGTCGACGCTTGCCTCCTGCCCTTCGCTGGCGACGATCAGTTTCTCGCCTTCGAGCGAGAACGCGACAGACCCGCCACCCAGCGTGCGCATCCGCACGGCGCCCTGCTTGGCGGCGATCGCCTGACGCACGGATTCGACATCGATCTGCCCGGGAACGATGTGATTGCGCAGGAGGGCGACCAGCACCGCACGCTGGTCCTCCGCCATGATCCGTTCACGCGCGGCACCCAATGCGGCGAATGCCGCGTCGTCAGGCACCAGCAGGGTATAGCTGCCGGGGCCGTCAAACACCGCGGCGAGCCCGGTTTCGTTGAGCGCGGTCGACGCGTCGGTAAAATTTTCCGCTTCGGCCAACGCCGTCGCCAACGTCTCGCGCGAGGCACCGGTCTCCGTCGTTTCGGTCACCTGATCGTCCGAACATCCAGCAAGAACGCCCAGGCTCAGCGTGGCGGCAAACAATGCGGACGGTGCGCGCCAGTCAGCGCCGCTCATGCGACCAGCTCGATCACTGCGGCGATCAACTGCGTGGTGGGATCGACCTCGTAAATGTAACCGTCCGCATACCGGTAATAGGCATCGTCAGTGTCGCTGTAACGGTCACGGAAGCTGTACGGAACGTTGTAGACGTCGTACCCATCAGGCATCGGCTGACCCACCGCGAACGTGTCCCCCGTCAACAGTGCGGCGATCGACGTTATCGCGGAATCGGACGGGTCAACGCGATAGATCACGTCGTCGGCGTAACGATACTCCGGATCGCTGCCGAGATTGTAATATTCGACGTAATAGGGCGGCAACGGGGCAGGCTCGTAAAAGCTGGGCCAGATCTGCCCGATGCCGAGCGCGCCCCCGAGCAGGGGAATGAACCCTGCGATGCTGTCACCCGTGCCGAGCCGGAACAGATAGCCATCATCGTAATAATAGCGACCCTCTTCGATGGCAGGATAACCGAAATAGGCGGGCCGGTACTGCGTCCACTGTTGGCGGGTGAGACCCGGCGGAATGCAGCCGTTATCGCGGCGGGCCAGTCCCGGTGGGCAACCTTCGAAGACGCTGCGGCTGTCGCGGCCCATACGGGCGAACACCACGCGCTCGCGTTCTCGTTCGCGCGCAGAGCCGCGCTCGAACGGGCGCGGGTCGTCGAGGCGTTCGCGCTGCCGCTCCGCGCGGCGTTCCGCTGCCCGATCGCGGCGATCGTCGCTTTCGTCCACCTGCCGTTGTTCTGCGCGAACCGCCGGCCTTGGCCGGTCGTCCGATCGCTCGGCACGCTGTTCCGTTCGGGCTGGGCGATCTCCCCGTTCGGCACGTTGCGGCGGTCCGCCGCGCTCGTTCCCGGCCTGACCCGCACTGTCGCGGCCACGGTCGTTGTTCCGATCCTTGCCCTGACCATGGTCGTGGCCGCGTTCGGCGACGGGGCGATCATTGCCGCCGCCCTTGTCTTCATTCTTGCCAGGCTGTGCATTGGCAATGCCTGCCGCCAGGGCAAGAGTGGCGGCGCCGAATATCAGCTTGTGCATGGAATTGCTCCTTTTGCGCGCCTCAACGACCGTTCTCGGGCGCCAGTTCCGAAGTTGATATTCACGCAGGAGCAAGCTTTTTTTCGGCGCCGCGATAAAGCGCCGTTTCAGCGGCGCGCCGGCGCGTTAGGCCTGCCAATACCCTGCCCCCGGCGCGGTTCCAGCGGGCGAACTGAACTGCCGCCGCCGCGAATTCACCGGCGCGGTGAAGGCGGGTCAGCGTCGCGCGGCCAATGGCCCCGGTGTTGTAGTGGAAGCTGACCAGCGCGTCGAACTGATGCTGACTGGTCGGCGCGCCTGCGAGTGCTGCGGCAACCTCGGCGCCATAGCGGGCAAGGTCTTGCTCCAGCCGGGCATCGCACTGGGTCTGGGTCCATAAGACGCCGCGTGCAATCCCCGGCCCCGTGGCGCCCCAGCCGATGGTCCAGGGCGCGCCGCCGGTAGCCGGGTCGGGATAGGCCTCGATCAAGCCGTCAGCCCGCCGCCGCGCGCAACCTTCGAACTGCTTGATGAGTGCGATGCCCGCGGTCCCGATCCGCAGGGGATCGCCGCTGCCGCATTCGCATCGCAATGCCTCATCGATAGCTTCGTCGAGTGCCGCGACTTCGATTGCTCGAAAGCCGCGGCCCAGCATCCGGCGTACGGCGTCGAAAACAAACTTGCGCTGCATGTCCTGGCTCCTCGCGGTCAAAATCGAGGCGCCGTGATTAGACAGGGGGGCAGGCTGTAGGAAAATGAATTCGCGCTGGTTTTCCACCGGACTGTAAAGAGCTCTTGACTGACAAGAGCTCTTTACAGTAAAGGATTCTTGACAGGCAGGAAGGTGAGTCGGTGCATAACCGTGTGAAGGAACATCGCGAGCGGAAGGGATGGAGCCAAGGCGAACTTGCCCGGCAGCTCGGTGTTTCGCGGCAGACGATCAACGCGGTCGAAACCGACAAGTACGATCCCAGTCTGCCGCTGGCGCTGCGCATGGCCAAGCTGTTTGCCGTGGCGGTGCCCGACCTGTTTATCGACGACTGGCAACCGGAGGAATGACATGACCCAGGTGGAAACCCCGGCGACGGGCAAGCGCGGCAAGCTGATCATGCAGATGGTGCTGGGGGCCATCAGCGGGGCGGGGGGCATGGTTGCCGTGCTGTGGCTGCTGGAAGGGCAGAATCTGCCCGAACCCAGCCCCTCCACGATCGTGGCGGCGGGTGTGGCAGTGATCTACATCCTCATGGGCCTGCTGGTGGGCCTTGGTGCAATGTTTCCCGCTGCCGGCACAAGGCTGCTCAACGTTCAGGACCGCGACGACCTGATGGATCAGCGTGCTGTGCTGATTGGCAGCGGGATCGGTTGCGGTCTGATCGGTGTGTCTTTGCTGTTGCTGGTATTCGCGGCGACCGGCGCGGGGCCGGTGCCGCCGGGTGCAGCGTTCTGGCTGTTTGCCGGAACATTCGTCGTGACCAGCCTGATCACGTGGCGGCAATGGGGGCTCTATGACGAACTGATGCGCGCGATGGTGCAGGAAGCGAGCGCTCTGTTCGGATATGCGGTATTCGTCATACTTGCACTGTGGGCCGCAGCGCAGGCGACCGGGCTTGCCGCCGGCCCCGGGCCGCTGGACCTCCTGTCCCTCATGTTCGGCGGATTCCTGCTTGCGACCTTTATCGGGGTCGCCCGCCGCGGCATGATGAAACTGGACTGACTGCGCGCGCCGCGATACTTTGCCGCGACAAGCATTGATCTGCATTTCGGGTCGAAACCACTCGCTGAAGGGGAGGTATCGACGTGAATCGATGGACTTGGCGCGCAGGCGTGGCGACCGCCGCGATCGGCATGGCACTGGCAATGCCGGCATCCACGCAGCAACAAAGCACCCGCACCATTGCCCGCTACACGATGGACGCGGGAACGATCTCCGGCATGGGCGCCATGGGCGCAGGCGGCGGCATGGGCGCGGCAATGGCGATGCTGCGGGGCGAAAGCGGGGGCGCAGCTCGTGAGTTGCTGCTGAAGCTTGGATCGATCCGCACGCCGAGCGGTGCCCCGAAGGCCGACCATTTCCTGCCGGCGGGGATGAGCATGGGCGCCTCGGTCCCCCTCGTCACTCCGCCCCGGCAAGCCGCCGAAGCAATGCCGCCGGGCATGGAAATGCCGCGCGGCAGGTTGCTGTTGTTCTGGGGCTGCGGGGAGCGGGCTGGGCCGGGTCAGCCGGTCGTGATCGACTTCGCCCGGGTCGCGCGCGGCCAAGTGCCGCCCGGGCTCTATGCGCAAGGTCTCAACTTGCCCGACGACTGGGAAGTGACGCAGGCCAACAGCACGACTTACGGCGAATGGCCCAATGCGGACCGGCCCCGGCCGGTCCCGCCGCGCGCTTCGCTGCGCGGTAGCCACAAGGTTTCGGGGACATACTCGCCCGACATCGGTTTCGATCTCGATACCGACTTCATGGCCCCGTTGCAGGTCCAGTCCAACGCGTTGCCGAGCGGCGCCTACGCGATGCGCTGGAACGCGGTTCCGGGTGCGACAGGATATTATGCCTGGGCGTTCTCGGCCAAAGATATGGAGCGCGGCGGGGGAACGGGAGATGTCGTATGGTGGGCCTCGTCCGCGACGCAGGCATTCGGCGGCCCGTTGTGGGATTGGCTTTCGCCAGCCGCGGTCGCGCGGCTGGTCGAGGCGCGCACGGTGCTGCCGCCGAGCCGCCAGGAATGTACCGTCCCGGCAGAGGTGAAGGCTGCCGGTGGGGAGATGACGATGGCAAACCTGACCGCCTTCGGCCCGCAGCGCGATTTCTCCTATCCCGCACGCCCTGCGAACGCCCGCGCGGGCTGGCAGCCCGACTGGATCGCGCGCGCGCGGTTCCGCTCGACCGCTATGGTCATGCTGGGCATGGACATGGACATGATGGGCGGCCGCGCGGCGCAGGACAGGGCGGAACCGGCGAAACCGGCCAAGCCCAAGTGCAAGGGGCTGGGGGGCATTGCCAGGCGCGCGGCGGGGCTGTGCGAATAGGTTAATGAAAAGGGGCGCCCGGTTTCCCGGACGCCCCTGTCGACTGACCGCGCTGGCGATCAGTAGCTGTAATACATGTCGAATTCGACCGGGCAGGGCGTCGTTTCCAGCCGGATGACGTCTTCCCACAGCAGTTCCGTGTAAGCTTCGATCTGATCCTTCGAGAACACGTCGCCCTTGAGCAGGAACTCGTGGTCAGCCTCGAGCGATTCCAGCGCCTCGCGCAAGCTGCCGCACACGGTCGGCACGTCGGCCAGTTCGGCGGGCGGCAGATCGTAGAGGTTCTTGTCCATCGCCTCACCCGGGTGGATCTTGTTCTGGATCCCGTCGAGCCCGGCCATCAGCAACGCCGAGTAGGCGAGATAGGGGTTGGCCATCGCGTCGGGGAAACGGAATTCCACCCGCTTCGCCTTGTCGCCCGCACCATAGGGAATGCGGCACGATGCCGAACGGTTGCGCGCGGAATAGGCCAGCAGCACCGGCGCCTCGAACCCGGGGACCAGCCGCTTGTAGCTGTTGGTGGTCGGGTTGGTGAAGGCATTGAGCGCCTTGGCATGCTTGATGACGCCGCCGATGAAATAGAGGCATGCTTCGCTGAGGCCAGCGTACTGGTTGCCCGCGAAGCCCGGCTTGCCATCCTTCCAGATCGAGATGTGGGTGTGCATCCCGCTGCCGTTATCGGCCTTGATCGGCTTGGGCATGAAGGTCGCGGTCTTGCCATAGGCATGGGCGACCTGGTGCACGACGTACTTGTAGATCTGCATGTTGTCGGCGGTTTCGACCAGGGTCGAATAGGTCAGGCCCAATTCGTGCTGCGCGGCGGCAACCTCGTGGTGATGCTTGTCGCACGGCAGGCCCATTTCGAGCATGGTCGAGACCATCTCGCCGCGGATGTCGACGGCGCTGTCGACCGGGGCGACCGGGAAATAGCCGCCCTTGGCGCGCGGGCGGTGCGCCATGTTGCCGCTCTCGTATTCCTTGCCGGTATTGGTCGGCAGCTCGATATCGTCGATTGCATAGCCCGATCCGGCATAACCGTCTTCGAACCGCACGTCGTCGAACATGAAGAACTCGGCTTCCGGCCCGACATAGACCGTGTCGCCGATGCCGGTCGTCTTGAGGTACGCCTCGGCCCGCTTGGCGGTCGAGCGCGGATCGCGCGCGTACCAGTCACCGGTCGACGGTTCGACGATGTCGCAGAAGACGATCAGCATCGAATCGCTGAACGGATCGACGTAGGTGCGCTCCAGATCCGGCTTCAGGATCATGTCGCTCTCGTTGATCGCCTTCCACCCGGCGATCGAAGAACCGTCGAACATCAGGCCATCTTCCAGTTCGTCCTCGCCCAGCACGCGCGACACCATGGTCAGGTGCTGCCACTTGCCCTTGGGGTCGGTGAAGCGCAGGTCGACCCATTCGATTTCCTCGTCCTTGATCAGCTTGAGGACGTCTTTGGCCTTGGACATGTGGTTTCCCTTTTCTTGAACGGAATGTGGGTGGATCAGATCGCGTCGTCGTCACGCTCGCCGGTGCGGATGCGGAGCGCGCTTTCGATGCTGGAAACGAAAATCTTGCCGTCGCCGATCCGGCCTGTCTGGGCGGCGGCGGCGATCGCCTCGACAGTGCGTTCGGCGATGGCGTCACTGACGACCACCTCCAGCTTCACCTTGGGCAGGAAATCTACCACGTATTCGGCGCCGCGATAAAGCTCGGTATGCCCCTTCTGCCGACCAAAGCCCTTGGCTTCGGTCACGGTGATGCCGGACACGCCGATTTCATGCAGCGCTTCCTTCACCTCGTCGAGCTTGAAGGGTTTTATGATCGCTTCGATCTTTTTCATGGCCTGTTCCTGCGCCCCGTGCCGACACGGGCGGGGCAATCCCGCCAGGCCGGCACAATGTCTGATACGCGCGCAGGTTCAAGAAGCGTGCCAAGTGCTGCTCAGGCGCAGCAGGGCCAAACGCGTCGTTTCATACAGGCCCGGCTGCTTAATCGGAGTCCAGTGCTTGCCTAAATATTAGGCAGGCAGAGCAAGTCCGAGCGTTTCGTCCAGCCCGGCCATCAGGTTGAGCGACTGAACCGCCGCTCCGCTTGCCCCCTTGCCGAGGTTGTCGAGCACCGCGATCAGGCGGGCGTGATAACCCTCGGCGTTGCCGCGGACATGAAGGTTTATCGCATCGCTCGGCGGCTGGTCTGCGCGCAGCAGCAGTTCGGGCAGATCACCGCCGCCCTCCACCCTGATCACGCGCGATCCGGCGTAGTATTCGCGCAGCGCGGATTGCAGGGCGTCCGCAGTGACATTGCCGGGCATTGCGCCGAGGTGCAGGGGCACTTCGACCACCATTCCGCGATAGGCGGGGACAACCGACGGGGCGAAGATCACGTCATGCGCAAGGCCCGCGTGCAGCTTCATTTCAGCCTGGTGCTTGTGCGTCAGGTCGAGGCCGTAGGTGCGGAAGGCCAGATCGGGTTCGCGCGCAAACCGTTCGATCAGCGCCTTGCCGCCGCCCGAATATCCGCTGACCGCGTAGACGGTGTAGGGCCAGTCCGCAGGTATCAATCCGGCGCGAACCAGCGGCGCAATCAGCGCGAGGAAACCCGTGGGGTAGCAACCCGGATTGCTGACGCGGGTCGCCCGTGCCACCACATCGCGCCCGACCAGTTCGGGAAATCCGTAAGTCCAGCCTTGCGTCACGCGGTGCGCACTGGAAGCGTCGATTACGCGGACCTTGCTGGACGGGTCGATCAGCGCGATGGCCTCCATCGCGGCGTCATCTGGCAGACACAGCACGGCAAAGTCCGCTTCGTTGAGCGCCTCGCGCCGGGCGGCCTCGTCCTTGCGGCGGGCATCGTCCAGCACGATCAGTTCGAACTCGCTGCGGCCCGCCAGCCGGTCACGGATTTCGAGACCGGTGGTTCCCGCGGCGCCATCGATGAAGACGCTGTGCGTCACGTGCCAGCCTTACTTGGCGAGAGCGGACAGCGGGAGGTAGCCGGTCGGCCCCTCCGGCCCGATGCATGCCCAAGCCCAGGAACCCGCGCAGTCCAGCACTTCGAATTCCGTGCCGGCAGGGTAATTCCCCACGCTCTCGGCATCGGCGCGGGGCGAGCGGCGCAGCGTTGCGTCCTCGGCAGTCAGGCGGACCTGCGGCACGACATAGTGCGCCACCAGATATCGGTCCGCGAGCGCGACATGCGCCAGATCGCCGCGGATCGGCAGCCGCGTCGCCTCGGGCCGTGACACCGGTCCGCTCAGCGACAGCTGCTGTGTCGGCACTTCGTATTCGTGCTTCGCGCTCACGGTGAAAAAGATACCCCGCATTTTTGAGTTGCGCGCGCTTATAGCCTGAACGCCGTTACGGCAAGGTTAGCCCTGTCCGTAACGGGTGCGCAGCATGTGAAACGCCGCGCGCAGGCCATAGGCTGCGCCGCCCTTGGGCCGCCCCGGCTTGGCCGCCGGGCGCCAGGCGAACGTGTCGAAGTGGGCCCAGTCGATCCCGTCCCCGACGAACCGGTCGAGGAACAGGGCCGCCACGCTTGCGCCTGCAAAGGCGTTGGGATGGGCGTTGTTAGTATCCGCCACGTCGGAGGCAAGCCATTCGCGGTATGCCTCCGGCATGGGCATGCGCCAGCATTCGTCATCGTTTGCCTTGCCCGCCGCGACCAGATCGGCGGCAGTTTCGTCGCGCCGGGTGAACAGGGCAGGCAGGTCTGGCCCCAGCGCGACGCGCGCCGCGCCGGTCAGCGTGGCGAAGTCGAGGATCAGGTCCGGATTGTCCTCGCTCGCGCGGGTCAATGCATCCGACAGGATCAGGCGTCCCTCGGCATCGGTATTGCCGATCTCCACAGTCGTGCCCTTGCGGCTTTTGAGGACGTCGCCGGGGCGGAAGGCATTGCCCGAAATCGCATTCTCGACCGCCGGGATGAGCAGGTGGAGCCGCACCGGCAGCCTGGCATCCATCACCAGTTCGGCCAGCGCCAGTGCGTGCGCGGCGCCGCCCATGTCTTTCTTCATCAGCAGCATGCCGGATGCGGGCTTGATGTCGAGCCCGCCCGAATCGAAGCAAACGCCCTTGCCGACAATGGCGACCTTCGGATGCGCCTCATCACCCCATTCCAGCCGGATCAGGCGCGGCGCGTGATGGCGCGCGGCGGCGCGGCCCACCGCGTGGATCATCGGATAATCGCGTTCCAGCGCATCGCCGTGGGTCACGTTGATCGCCGCGCCGTGCCGCTTGGCGAGCTTTTCCGCCTCCGCCTCCAGCGCGGCCGGGCCCATCTCCTCAGGGCCAGTGTTGACGAGATCGGCCACCCAGTCGGTTGCACGCGCTTCGGCCAGCGCGGCAGGAATCGCCTTCGCATCCTTCGTCAGCAGAACGCGGGGGCCCTGCGCGGCGGGATCGTCCTTGTAACGGGTGAAGCGGTGCTGCGCCGTCTGCCAGCCGAACAGCGCAGGGCCCGGCTCTCCCTGGACACGGCGATAGGTTCCGGCGGGAAGCACCTCGGCCAGGCGCGCCATGCACCAGCTCGACAGGCTTGCCGGGTCGGCCACGCCGCCCACGGCGAACCACGCGTCTCCATCGGGGACGATCCCGACCTGATAGCCGCTGCCGTCGAACTTCTGCGCCGCCAGCGCCGCACGCTGCCCGGCAGACAGCGATTTGGCCCAGTCGGCAAAGCCTTCCTTGTTGACCAGGTGGATGGCGATGGCATCCTGCCCCCGGTCGGGCTGGATCAGGTCGATCTGTTTGCTCATGCCTCCAGCCCTAGCGCCATTCGCGGGAGAAAATCCAATGCCGTTTCGCCTCATCGCTCTCGCCGCAACCTTCGCGCTGGCTGCCTGCTCTTCCGCGGACGAGGTGGCCGAGGACCTGGGCACCGGCCAGGCGGCGACAGCCACTGCCGAAGCCAGTGCAGAGGCTGGCGGCGCGCGCAAGACGCAAGAGAAGACGGACCTCTATTCATTCGCTTACGCCTGGCCGAGCGCAGTCGGTGCCATTCCCGCCCTTGCCAGTCAACTCGATCAGCGCGCCGCCAAGGTGAAAGCAGAACTGGCCGAGACGACGAGAGCGGAACAGGCGGATCTGGCGGGCGAGGGGATCGAGTTTCGCCCGCACAGCTATCAGATGGAATGGCGTGTGGTTGCAGACGTCCCCCGCTTCCTCAGCCTGTCAGGCGATTTCGCCACCTATTCGGGCGGCGCGCACGGCATGTACGGCGTCGAATCGCTGGTGTGGGACCGCGAAGCGGGCAGTGCGATGAACGGCGCGGCCATGTTTGCCGATCTCGATACGGCGCTGGGCCGGCGGCTGTGCGACGCGCTCAATGCCGAACGGGCCAAGCGGCGCGGCGCGCCGGTCGTGGGCGGCAGCGGCGACCTGTTCGACGATTGCCCCGGCACGGACGAAGCTACAGTGCTGGTCGGATCGAGTAATGGCCGCACGTTCGACCGGATCGGCATCTGGTATGGCCCCTACGTGGCAGGGCCCTATGCCGAAGGGGCTTACGAACTCGACTTCCCGGTCGATGCCCGCGTCCTGGCAGCGGTGAAGCCGGAATACGAAGCGGCGTTCAGCCAGGCGCGCTGACTGCTCGCAATTCGCGCGCACAATCGCTACATGCGGGGCATGACCGAATATCAGGTGATCGATAGCGACCAGACCGTCTACCGCGACGGCACCATCAAGCTGCACGGGCCGGATGGCTTTGCCGGGATGCGCAAGGCCGGGCGGCTGGCAGCCGACATCCTCGACGAACTGACCACGTTCGTGGCCCCCGGCGTCACCACCGCGCAGATCGACGACAAGGTGCGCGGCATGATGCTGGATGCTGGCGCTGTACCCGCGACGCTCGGCTATCGCGGCTATACCCATTCGTGCTGCACTTCGATCAACCACGTGATCTGCCACGGCATTCCGGCGGACAAGGCGCTGAAGGACGGGGATATCGTCAATATCGACGTGACCCCGCTGCTCGATGGCTGGCACGGCGATACCAGCCGGATGTTCTTCGCGGGCGAACCGTCGATCAAGGCCAGGCGGCTGGTCGAGGTCACCTACGAATGCCTGATGCTGGGGATCGAAGCAGCGTCGCGGCCCGGCGCGCGGCTGGGCGATATCGGCGCCGCGATCGAGGCGCATGCAAGTCAGTTTCGATATGGCGTGGTGCGCGAATTCTGCGGCCATGGCCTGGGCCGCCTGTTCCACGACGCACCCGAGGTGATCCACGCATCGCGCCCGGGCACCGGGCCGCTGCTGAAGCCCGGCATGTTCTTCACGATCGAGCCGATGATCAATCTGGGCAAGCCCTGGGCCAAGGTTCTGGGCGATGGCTGGACTGCAGTCACCCGGGACAAGTCGCTGTCGGCCCAGTTCGAACACTCGATCGGTCTGACCCAGAACGGGGTGGAGATCTTCACCGAAAGCACGCGCGGACTGCACAAGCCGCCATATTGATTGCGCACAGCAATCGGTGCGCGCAACGTCCTGCAGCCTGGGCTGCGGTAATGCTAATTCTCACGCGCTGACCTGATTGCTGCCCCCGCCGCGAAGGGGGCAAGGGCAACCAGTGCGAGGCTGAGCGCGCCCGCAAAGGCGACGCCGCTGAGGTCGCCGCGCGCCAGCGTACCTGCGCCGAAAATCACGATCGGAACGGCCAGCGGAACCAGCATCAGCCCCGACAGCGCAGCATTGGCGCGCAGGCTGGCGGTCAGCGCAGCAATGGCCACGCCGATCGCGGCGAGCCCCGGCGTACCGGCGAGCAGACCCAGCAGCAGCAGGCGCACCGTCTCGCCCTCAAGCCCCAGCAGTGCGGCAGCAGGCAGGGTGGCCAGCAGCAGCAGCGGCGCGAAGGCGAGCCAGTGGGCGACCATCCGCACCGCCATCGCCGCTTCCTCGCTGACGCCGCGCAGGGCAAGCTGGTCGAACACGCCCAATTCCAGATCGGGCGCAACCAGCCGGTCAAGCGGCAGGATCGCCGCGAGCAGTGCCGCGACCCAGATCACCCCACCGCCGGTCCGCGCCAGAAGCGGCGCGTCCGGTCCCACCGCGAACGGATAGAGCATCGCCACGGCAAGGAAAAACAGCAGTGGCAGCAGCGATCCGCCGCGCGGGCCGCCCGGCAGCAGCATCGCAAGATCGCGGCGGAGCAGCGCCAAAATCATGCCGCGTAGTCCGCCAGCGCAAGTGTGCGCGCACCGGGCAGGGCGATCGACTGGTGCGAGGCGACCAGCGCAATCCCGCCACTGGCGCAGTGCTCTGCAACCAGCTCCTCGACCAGCGTCAGGCCTGCAAGGTCGAGGCCGTTCAATGGCTCGTCAAGCAGCCAAAGCGATGCCCGCTGGCCGAGGAGGCGGGCAAGGGCCGCCCGCTTCTTCTGCCCCGTCGAAAGAAAACGCACCGGCACGTCGCCAAGGGTGCCGATCCCCATCCGCTGGCATGCGTCATCGCGCGCATCGGCGCCTATGCCGTCGCAGCGGGCCCAGAAATCCAGCGCGTTCGACAGGGGCACTTCCGGATCGAGCGCGGGGCGTTCGTCGACGAGGGCACGACTGCCTGTGACCGCCACCGTTCCGGCAAAGGGACGCAATAACCCGGCGGCGATGCGCAAAAGGCTCGATTTGCCGATGCCGTTGGGCCCGGTAACATGCACCGCCTCGCCCGGCCCGAGCGAGAAGTTGAGCCCTGCGAACAGCACGCGGTCGCCGCGGCGGCAGGCAAGGTCCGTCGCGGCGAGTGAAGCTTGCATGGGCCAGCGGACTAGGCGAAAGGGCGCGCGCCCACAAGGAAGGCAATCATGACGCTCGAAAAACTGACCGAAGAAGACCGCGACAACTGGCTCAAGGCACTACCCGGCTGGGAACTGGCGCGCGGCGGCGAAGCGATCGCGCGGACGTTCACGTTTGCCGATTTCAACGAGGCGTTCGGGTTCATGACCCGCGTGGCCCTGCTGGCCGACAAGCAGGATCACCACCCGGAATGGTCGAACGTCTACAACAAGGTGACGATCGAACTGACCACGCACGATGCGGGCGGCCTCACCCACCGGGACACGCGGCTGGCCAAGGCAATCGGCAAGCTGGTTTAGGATTGGCTTCGGCTTTGCCGAGTTCGGCCGGTGCCGCTCCGTTTCAGCGGCGCTGAAACACAAACAATCACCTCCCCAACGGGCGACTGAGCGATCGCGCCTGCTTCCGGACCTTTCCCGGCATCCAGCGCGCGGCAAAGGCGATCCGGCGGGCAGTCTTGCCCACTATCCAGTGCAGCTTGTCGCCGTGGACCGCGTCCCATACCGCCTGAGCGACTTCATCGGCGCTGGTCAGTTCCAGACCCGCGCTGGCAACGCGCTGGCGGATCGACTCGTTCGAACCCTGGTTAGGTGCATGATCGAGCAGCGGGGTCTCGATAAAGCTGGGACAGATCGATGCGACCCGGATGCCATATTCCGCCCATTCGGCATCGAGGCTTTCGGTTAGGCCGCGCACAGCGAACTTGGTCGCGGAATAGACCGAAGCGCCACCGGTGCCGTATATGCCCGCCGCGCTCGCAGTGTTGACCAGCGCGCTGCCCGGTGCGGTCTGCTTGAGCCAGGGGAGGGCCGCCTGGGCGCCCCACAGGACGCCCTTCAGGTTGATGTCGAGGCAACGTTCGATTTCTGCCGGCGTGTTGTCGCTCAGCGATCCACCCAGCGGCACGCCTGCGTTGTTTGCCAGCACGTCGATCCGCCCGCCTGCGGCAGTGGCAAAGGCGGATAAGGCCACGTCCCACGCGGCCCGGTCCCGCACGTCGAACAGGTGGCTGTAGGTGAACCCGGTGCCGCACAGTCGTTCCGTCTCGCTCATGCCGGCAGCATCGACATCGCCGAGGCCCACGAACCAGCCTTCGCGTGCAAACCGCTGCGCGATCGCGCGCCCGATGCCCGATGCACCGCCGGTGACGAATATCGCCTTCTTGCCGCTCACGCCCAATCTCCCCAACCGACAAAAAACAAGCCGCGCGGAGTCGAAACTCCGCGCGGCCATGTGTTCACCCGATTGACGTTTACGTCAACCGCCGAGCGCGTCGCCCAGACCCTTCACGTGCTGCGCGCCCTCCACGATTTGCGCGGTCGAGTTCTTGACCGTGTCGCCGATCGGTTCCGCCCTGCCGCCAAGGCAGGTGGCGAGGAAGTTCTCGGTCACCGCGTTGAACGCGATGTTGTTGTTGGGCTTGGCAAAGCCGTGCCCTTCGTCCGGATAGAGGACATAAGTCACGGGAATGTTCGATGCCTTCATCGCTGCGACGATCTGGTCGCTTTCGGCCTGCTTGACGCGCGGATCATTGGCGCCTTGGCCGATCAGCAGCGGCTTCTTGATCTTGTTCGCGGAATAGAGCGGGCTGCGTTCCTTCAGCAGGGCGAGGCCTTCAGGCGTGCCCGGGTTGCCCATCCGTTCGTGGAACTGGCTGACCATCGGCGCCCAGTAGGGCGGGATGGTGGCGAGCAGCGTCTCGAGGTTCGAAGGACCGACGATGTCGACCCCGCAGGCGAACTTGTCGGGGGTGAAAGTCAGGCCGGCCAGCGTGGCATAGCCGCCGTACGAGCCGCCCATGATCGCCACCTTGTCGGCACTGGTCACCCCGCGCGCGACTGCCCAATCGACCGCGTCGATCAGGTCGTCGTGCATCTTCTTGCCCCATTCCAGGTTGCCGGCATTGACGAAGTCCTTGCCGAACCCGGTTGAGCCGCGGAAGTTGACGCTGAGGACCGCGTAGCCACGGTTGGCTAGCCACTGGTGGTACGAATTGAACCCGTAACCATCGCGTGCCCACGGTCCTCCGTGAACCAGCAGGACCATCGGCACGGCTGCATCGGGCACCCCATCGCCATCGGGATCGGTCCCGGCAGGCAGGGTGAGGTACGAGGGCAGGGTGAGGCCGTCGCGGCTCTTGATTTCGACCGGGTGCATCTTCTGCAGCGGCGCGCCGACGAGGTCGGGGCGGCCGGTGTAGAATTCGGTCAGCGCATTGGCCTTGCGATCGTAAATATAGGCCTTGGTCGGTGCCGTGACGGGATCGTTCCACACCACCCACTTGCTGTCGTCGTCCGTGCGCGACTGGACACCGAAGTCGCCTTCGAACTGGCTGTCCAGCCAGTCGAGCGATGCCTTGATTTCCGGATCCGTCGCCGTCCATTCGGTGGTGAGGTAGGTAAAGCTGTACGCCTCCACCTCGCCCGTCTTGGGGTCGTTCATCGTCCCGCCAATGTCGGCCTTGTCGTTCTGCGCAATCACGCGCTTTTCGCCGGTGGCGACATCCTGCGCGATCAGCGCGGCGGTGTTGCGGCCGCGGCTGTCGATCCAGTACATCGTCTTGCCGTCGGTGGTGAAACCGGCGGGGCTGGTGGTCAGCGAATCTTCCAGGCCGGTGCTTTCGCTCGGCGCCTCCGCAACCTCGCCATCGACAATCGGGAAGAAGTCCATCCCGCCGGCCGCGTTCGGCCGCACCGCCATGCGCAGCGCCAGGTTGTTGTCGGCCAGGAACCCGGCATAGGCATCGTTCTGCATCACCAGCGTCAGTTCGCCGGTATTGAGATCGAGCATGTGGACGTCGTGGAACCGCGGATCGCGGTTGTTCACCCCGACCAGCAGCTTGTCCTTGATCGTGGTCGATGCGCCGACCAGCTGGATGCGGGTCTTTTCGAACGGGGTCAGGGTCTTTTCCGCGCCCGTTGCCACATCGACGCCATAGAGCAGGTAATCCTCGTCACCGCCCTTGTCCTGGATGTAGAGCACGCTCTTGCCGTCGGGTGCCCAGAAATACTGGGGAATCGGGCGGTCGGTCGAATTGGTGATGGCCCGGGCCGCCGACGGATCGGAAACCGGCGCGATCCACACGTTCATCACGCCATCCTTGGGCGCGCGCCAGCTCAGCCACTTTCCATCCGGGCTGATCTGGCCGGCCGCGCGGGTGGGATTGCCGAACAGGTCCTCGCGCGGGATCAGGGGGGCGGCTTCCTTGGTCTGGGTCATCTGGTGTCCGGCATGGCTGTGGTCCTGCGCTGCGGCGGCCGCCGGCAGCACGAGCGCGGTGGCGGCAAGCAGCGCAATGGTCAACTTGGTCATGGAATCGTCCCCCTATCCCTTTAAAGTTCGCTTTTGAAACTAGCCCGCCCGCACCCCAGCGTCACGAGTTTTCGACGGACGACCTACAGGGCAGGATTGTTGTAGGTGTGCCACGTGAAAATCGCCACCGCGCCGCGATGCGGGCGCCACGGCTGGGCCAGTTCGCGCGCGGTCTTTTCCGATGGACGTTCGGCCAGGTCCAGGATCTTGCCCAGCCCGACCTGAACGGCCAGGTCGCCAGCCGGCCAGATGTCCGGGCGCCCTTCCGCAAACAGCAGGTAGATCTCGGCCGACCACCGGCCGATCCCCTTGATCCGGGTCAGTTCTGCGATGGCTTCCTCGTCGTCGGCCGGCAGGTTTTCGAAATCGAGCGCGCCGCTTTCCGCCAGTTCGCACAAGGACCGGGCATAGCCCTGTTTCTGCCGCGAAAGGCCGCAGGCGCGCAAGGTATCGAAATCGCGCGCCAGCAGTTCTGCAGGGGGCATGTCTTCCCCCAGTTCCGCTTCCAGCTTGCGCCACACAGCCGCGGCGGAAGCCACGCTGACTTGCTGGCCCACGATCGTGCGCAGCAGCGTCTTGTACCCGGTCGGCCGGATCCGTGGCTCGGGGTATCCGGCCCGGTCGAGCGCCCGTGCGAAGGCCGGTTCGCGCGCCGCCACGGCGTCGATCCCTTCCCTAATCGCAGCCTGGCTGATCCCCATGAACGTTCCTTTTCCCGCCTTGCCAAAATTCGGCGCATTGCCTAGCAGCCCGCGCCGAGAGGTCGTCCGTTCGACACACGACAAGGGAAACTGCACATCATGCCCAAGCTGACCGTCGTCAACCGCGAAGGGGCGGCATCGACCATCGAAGTGGCCGAAGGGTTGACCGTGATGGAAGCGATCCGGGACAATGGCTTTGACGAGCTGCTGGCGCTGTGCGGCGGGTGCTGTTCGTGCGCCACGTGCCATGTTCTTGTCGATCCCGAATTCGCCGACCGCCTGCCGGCGATGAGCGAGGACGAGGACGACCTGCTCGAATCGAGCGATCACCGTGCGCCCAATTCGCGCCTGTCGTGCCAGTTGCCCTTCAGCGCCGACCTCGACGGTCTCAAAGTGACTATCGCACCGGAAGATTGAACTTCGTTGCGGGCGCGGGGGGCTGCGCCTAACTCGGCCAAGATGAACATAACGCGCCCCTTCTCCGACACGCTCGATCTGATCGGCAATACGCCGCTGGTGCTGCTCAAGAGTGCCAGCGAGGCTGCCGGATGCGAAATCTGGGGCAAGTGCGAATTCGCCAACCCCGGTGCCAGCGTAAAAGACCGCGCCGCACTCGGCATCATTCGCGATGCAGAGGCGCGCGGCGAATTGACCCCCGGTGGAACCATCGTCGAAGGGACAGCGGGAAACACCGGGATCGGCCTGGCTCTGGTCGCCAATGCGCGCGGGTACCGGACGATCATCGTCATGCCCGACAACCAGAGCGCGGAAAAAATGGCGACGCTACGCGCGCTTGGTGCCGAGCTGGTGCTGGTGCCGCCGACCAAGTTCGCCAACCCTGGCCATTTCGTTCACACCAGCCGGCGCCTGGCTGAGGAAACCCCGGGCGCGGTCTGGGCCAACCAGTTCGACAATACCGCCAACCGCAAGGCCCATATCGAAGGCACTGCGGCCGAACTGTGGGAGCAGCTGGACGGCCGTATCGACGGCTTCACCTGCGCGGCGGGCACCGGCGGGACGATCGCGGGCGTCGGCCTCGGCCTGAAGGAACGCGATGACAGGATCACCATCGCGCTGACCGACCCGCACGGCGCGGCGCTCTACAGCTATTACGCCACTGGCGAGCTAAAGGCGGAAGGCACTTCGGTGGCCGAAGGGATCGGGCAGGGCCGCATCACCGCCAACCTCGAAGGTGCGCCGATCGACACCCAGTTCCGTGTTTCGGACGAGGAAGGCCTCGCCTGGGTCGAGCGGCTGCTGCGCGAGGAAGGACTGTGTCTGGGGCTGTCGTCGGGTATCAACGTTGCCGGGGCTGTCGCTCTGGGCCGGCAGCTGGGCAAGGGGTCGCGCGTCGCGACCGTCCTGTGCGACACCGGCTTCCGATATCTGTCGACGCTCTACAATCCCGCATGGTTGCGCGAGAAGGGGCTGCCGGTGTTCGACTGGCTTGCCGCGGATTGACTGGCGCGCGGGTTGGGATAGCGTGGCGACGATGCGCAGCTTCCGCAAGCTTCTGAACAGCCGAACCCCCCGGCCCGAGCCAGAGGCGCAGCCACTGGGCGGAACACGCGCGCAGGCGCTGCAGCGGCTCCAGATCGGGATCGTCGGGCTGGGCGCCATGATATTGATGATCGGGCTGGCCAACGTCATCATGGAACAGGCCAACCGGACCGATGCGACCAGCGTGCCCGATGCCGCTGCCACGATCGCCGCCGAGCCGAGCGCCGTGCCCCAGAACGATCCGCTCGCCGAGGCTGGGGTTGTTCCCGACTTGCCAGCCGACCCCACCCCTGCGCCACAGGAACCCGCTATCCTTCCGGAGCGGGGCGATGACCGCATTCCGCAACGCTAGGCGTGCGCTTGCCGTGCTGCTGGTCGCGGGTATCGCGGCGTGCGGCGGCTCGCCCAGTGCAGAACCTGGCCCGAAGCCGCCTATCGGCCTGTTCACGACCTTGCCGATCTACTGGAACGAGGCGGCCGGGGTGGAGGAGATGCTGGCCGAGCCGGGCGAGGCGCCGTGGACGCGCACAGCGATTGAGCGGCACTTCGATCCGGTGCCCCTCGACACGCTGACCGACGGGGCAGGGCTGGAAAAACTGCGCCTCCTGCTGATGGCCCAGCCTCGCGCATTGTCGGCGGAAGAAAACGTGGCGCTGGATGAATGGGTGCGGGCGGGCGGGCGCGTGCTGCTGTTCGCCGATCCGATGCTGACTGCCCATTCCCGCTTCGCATTCGGCGACCGGCGACGCCCGCAGGACGTGGTGCTGATTTCGCCGATCCTGTCGCGCTGGGGACTGGAGCTGGAATACCTCGAAGAGCAGGCGGAAGGCGAACGGACCGTTGCCGCGGGTGATGTCGAGCTGCCGGTAAACCTGCCGGGCCGTCTGCGCCCCACGCAAGGTTTCGACAGCCGCTGCCAGATCGAAGCGCAGGGCCTGATTGCCCGCTGCACGATCGGCGCAGGCCAGGCGGTGGTGATCGCGGATGCGGCGCTGCTGGAGGATGAGCACGGCGAAGAAGCGTCGCGCGCGCCGGCTTTCGAGCGCCTGCTTGCGAATCTGGCGGCGACAGCGGCTGCGCCAGCCGGGGATGACGCGGGACAAGGCGAGTCGCGGCGGGGGCGGGCCGGGGATGGGGCGGGAAACAGGGATGTAGAACCTCGTTCCGAAGGCGAAAGACCGGGTGATGGAGGGCGTGAAACCACCTGAATCGCTCGGTTAATCCACAGAAACCCCACTCATCCCCAATTTTCCCCTTTCATCCCCGATGCGAGAGAGTTAATGCTTTCTTTCATCGGGCAAGACTTTTGCTGTTGCGATCCGCCGGGGCGGTTCGTGTCGCAAGCGCACATGCGTTGGCGACAGCGGGGAAGTCTTGCCGTTCGCAGGGGCGAGGGCACGGGGCGAAGTGGCGGACGGGGAATTCGAAGGTTTCAGTGGCTACGGCTTCTCGTTGAAAGACGAGAAGGGCCGTTTCGCTGTGCCCGTCGATTTCCGCAGCGATCTGAAGGCGTCCAGCGATGGCAAGACCATCTGCCTCGACATTCACCCGGAATGGGAATGTGCCAGTGCTTTCGGCCTGTCGCGGCGCAAGGATTTCGATGCCCTGATCGAGCAGGCGCGCGAAGATGCGCGCGAGGCGGGGCAGCCGTTCGACCGGTTGATGTGGAAAGCGAAGCTCAACGCCTTCGATCGGGTCGCATTCGACGATAGCGGTCGGTTTACCATGCCACCCGACCTGGTCGACACCTTCGGATTCGATGACGCGCTCTACTGGCACTCGGTCGGCGACCACATCGTGATCTTCAAGCCCGAGACGCTTTACGAAAGCGGTCCGGCGTTCATGCGCGCCCGGTGTCGCCGGCTCGAAGCCGAAGCCCGCGCCAAGGCCGCGGCGAAGGCGGCGAAATGAGCGCGGCCCCGCACATCCCCGTCCTGCTCGACGAAGTGATCGCCGCGCTCGATCCGCAGCCCGGTGATGTGATCGTCGACGCGACGTTCGGGGCTGGCGGCTACACCCGCGCGCTGCTCGAACGCGGTGCCACCGTCCACGCCTTCGATCGCGACCCCGACGCGATCGCCGCAGGGCGCGCCTGGCCCGAGGCGCAGGCAGAGCCGCCGCGCCTTGTCCTGCACCCGCGCCGCTTTTCCGAAATGGTCGCCGCACTCGCCGAAGTGGGCATCGCGCAAGTCGATGGCGTCGCGATGGACATTGGCGTGTCCTCGATGCAGCTCGACCAGGCGGCGCGCGGCTTCGCCTTTTCCGCCGATGGCCCGCTCGACATGCGGATGAGCCAGTCAGGCGAAAGCGCGGCGGATTTCCTCAACACGGCCGACGAAAGCGCGATCGCCGACGTGCTGTTCCATTATGGCGAGGAACGCCAGTCGCGCCGGGTTGCCCGCGCGATCGTCGCCGCGCGGCCGCTGTCGACCACTGGCGAACTGGCGCAGGTCGTCCGCAAGGCGCTGGGGCACCGTCCGGGCGCGCCCAAGGATCCGGCCACGCGCAGCTTCCAGGCGATCCGCATCCACGTGAACGGCGAACTGGACGAACTGGAAACCGGCCTCGCCGCCGCGGAACGCCTGCTCAAGAGCGGCGGCAAGCTGGCGGTGGTCAGCTTCCACAGCCTCGAGGACCGCATCGTGAAACGGTTCCTGCGCGATGCCGGGGTGCGTTCGTCGGGATCGCGCTACCTGCCTGCGGCCGATCAGCCCGAGCCGGTGTTCACTGCCATTTCGAAGGGCATCCGCCCGTCCGAAGCCGAGATCGCGCGCAATCCGCGCGCGCGTTCCTCGACCCTGCGCCACGCGGTCCGCACCGCAGCGCCAGCAAGGGAGGCCGCGTGATGGTACCTGGTAGTCGTCTGCGCCAGATCGGCTGGGCTGTCGTGCTGGCGACCTGCTTTGCCCTCTTCGCCGCGCTCACCTTCCAGGTGAACGCCGTCAAGAGCAGCGTGGCGCTGGCCGAACGGCAGATCATCGCGCTGGAACGCGAAAAGCTGGTGCTCGAAACCGAATTCCAGGCCCGCGCCAGCCAGCAGCAGCTCGGCAACTGGAACCGCGTGGAATACGGCTACCTTACCCCGTCGGCTGACCAGTACCTCGAAAACGAACGCCAGCTCGCCTCGCTCGGGATCGAGCGCGGCATCGGTGCGCCCGAGCCGATCCGTGTCGCGCGTGCTGCGCCGCAGGAAGAGGAGGCGGGCCTCCTCGCCATGGTTTCTCCCGTCACGGGCCAGCCGGTTGGCGAAGCAGAGGACGACGACGGCGACGAAGCTGCCGCGCCGCCGCGCGACAAGCTGTCGGCGGGTTCCCTGGCAGAACGGCTGGCGCGCCAGAACCCGCTCGGTTCCGCCGGGGCGCGGGTCGCGCAATGAACGCCCTGACCTATCGTACCGCGATCGCGACCGGGCGCGCGGACCTCGTCACGTACCGGCGCCGTTCACTGCTGGTGGCGCAGCTGCGCGTCGTGATGGTCGCCGCGGTGTTCGCACTGGTGGCGGTCGTCGCGGTCGCGCGGATCGGTTTCCTCGGGATGAGCGACCGGGCCGTGTCGATCACCTCGCTGGAAGAGGCGCTGCTGCCCCCGCGTGGAGAAATCACCGATCGCAACGGCGTGCCGCTGGCGCGCGCTTTCCCCGCTTACTCGCTGTGGTACAATCCCGCTGCGCTGGGCGATCCGGAGAACCCCCTGGTCCGCTCGCCCAGGGAAATCGCGGCTGAGCTGGCCCGCATCTTCCCCGACCTGAACGAGGGCGAAGTGGCCGATCGGCTCGCCTCGGGCCAGAAGGGTTATCTGCGCCGCCGGGTTCTGCCGGAAGAAGCCAATGCAGTGCAGGAACTGGGTGAACTGGCGCTGGAATTGCCGCGCGAGAAGGAACGCCATTACCCGCAAGGCTCGCTGGCCTCGCACGTGCTCGGCTACGTCGATGCCGCCGGGCAGGGCCAGGTCGGCATGGAGCGGGTGCTGAACGATCACCTCTCCAGCGAAGCCACCCGCGCCAAGCCCGTCGCCCTCTCCATCGATATGCGCGTGCAGGGCGCGCTGGAAGACGAACTGCGCCGCGGGATGCTGGCGACCAATGCCGCGGGCGCGGGCGGGGTGGTGCTCGACGTCGACACGGGCGAGATCATCGCGCTGGCATCGCTGCCCGACTTCGACCCCAACCACATCGACCCCGCCGGCGCGAAGAACATGTTCAGCCGGGTGACGAGCGAGGTTTACGAACTCGGCTCCACCTTCAAGCCGATCGTCGTCGCTGCCGCGATCGATGCAGGCACGGTGCGCGATTTCGGGCGTATGTACCAGGCCAGCACGCCGCTGCGGTTCGGCCCCCACCAGATCCGCGACAGCCACCCGCTGGGCGCATATATCAACATGCCGCAGTCGCTGATCCATTCGTCCAACATCGTCACCGGCCAGATCGCCGACGAGCTGGGCCCGGAACGCCTGCGCCGGACGATGATGGACCTGGGCATGCACGAACGGCCCAAGATCGAGCTTCCCGCGACGGGCGCGCCGATCTGGCCGCAGGGCAAGTGGGCGCGGGTGACCAATGCGACGGTCAGCTTCGGCCACGGCCTGTCGGTGACCCCGCTGCACCTGGCCAGCGCCTATGCCGCGATGGTCAATGGCGGGGTGTGGCGCCCCTCGACCCTGCGCAAGCTCAAGCCGAGCGAAGTGCCGCAGGGCCGCCGGGTATTCAAGGCATCGACCAGCTACCGCATGCGCCAGTTGCTGCGCCTGATCTCGCTCTATGGCACCGGGCGCAAGGGTGACGCCCCGGGTTACCGCGTCGGCGGTAAGACGGGCAGCGCGGAAAAGGCGGTCGGCGGGCGGTACAGCCAGCGGCTGCTCGTCTCGAACTTCGCTGCCGCCTTCCCGATGGACAACCCGCGCTATGTCGTGCTGACCATGCTGGATGAGCCGCAAGGAACCACCGCCAGCTCGTTCCAGCGCACCGCCGCGTGGAACGCTGCGCCGATCGTCGGCAGGCTGGTCCCCCGCATCGGCCCGCTGCTGGGCGTGCTGCCCGACGAACAGCGCGATGTCGACGTGAGCGATCTCAAGCCCCTGCTGCCCGAGGCGCAAAAATGAATCTTGCCCGGCTTCTCGAAGCTGCCGGTCGGCCCGAGCACGGCGAGGGCGAGGTGACCGGCTTTGCCATCGATCACCGCAAGGTCGCGCCAGGCACTGTGTTCGGCGCCTTCCAGGGTGCCACCGTCAACGGTGAGGATTTCATCGAGGCCGCAATCACCGCGGGCGCGATTGCCGTCGTCGCCCGGCCCGAAGCGAAAGTGGAAGGCGCGCTCCATATTGCCGACGCCGCCCCGCGCCGGGCCTTCGCGCATCTCGCCGCGCAGTTCTTCCGCCCGGTGCCCGAAACCATCGTCGCGGTGACGGGGACCAACGGCAAGACCTCGACCGTGGAGATGACTCGCCAGTTGTGGCGCATGGCGGGCGAACGCGCCGCCAGCATCGGCACTCTGGGCGTCACCACGCCGGACGAGAGCGTATCGACCGGCCTGACCACGCCCGACATCGTCACGTTCCTCGCCAACATGGCGGGCCTCGCGCGCGAAGGCGTGACCCACGTCGCGTACGAGGCGTCGAGCCACGGCCTGTCGCAGTATCGCAACGAAGGGGTGCCGGTTGCCGCTGCCGCCTTCACCAACCTGTCGCGCGATCACCTCGATTATCACGCGACGATGGAAGACTATTTCGCCGCCAAGATGCGTCTCGTCGACGAGGTCGTGGCGGACGGGGCAAGCCTGGTGGTCTGGACCGGCCAAAGCGAGTGGGCCGACCGGGCCATCGAGCATGCGCGGGTGCGGCACCTGCGCGTGCTCACGGTGGGCGAGCGGGGGGAATTCATCCGTCTGCTCGCCCGTACGCCGACCCAGCTTGGGCAGGAACTCGTGCTCGAGCACGATGGCAAGGAACGCAAGCTGCGCCTGCCGCTGATCGGTGAATACCAGGTCGCCAACGCGCTGGTCGCAGCGGGCCTGGTGCTGGCGACGGGCGGCGATGCGGCGGCGGTGTTCGATGGCATTGCCCGGCTGCAGCCGGTGCGCGGGCGGCTGGAACGGGCGGCGATCGCAGCTTCGGGCGCGCCGGTCTATGTCGATTATGCCCACACGCCCGACGCGATCGAAGCGGCGATTGCCGCGCTGCGCCCGCATGTGACGGGCCGGCTGATAACCGTGCTGGGCGCTGGCGGCGACCGCGATCACGGCAAGCGCGCACCGATGGGCGCGGCAGCCGCGATGGGATCGGACATGGTCATCGTCACCGACGACAACCCGCGCGGCGAGGATCCGGCGGTCATCCGCCGTTCGGTGCTGCTGGGCGCCGGCGCGGCAGCGCGCGAGATCGGCGACCGGCGCGAGGCGATCGCGGCCGCCATCGCGGAAGCCGGTGCAGGCGATATCGTGCTCGTTGCGGGCAAGGGTCATGAACAGGGTCAGATTGTGGGGTCCGGAGAGAACATGAAGGTTCTGCCTTTCGACGATGTCGAGGTCGCGCGCGAATGCGCCGCCAGTGTGGGAGCCGGCGCATGAGCCTGACTGCAGCCCTGCGTTCCTGGCCGGTCACGACCCGCGACACCCTGCCCCTGGCGCTGTGGTCGGCAGCCGAAATCGCCAGGGCGACCGGTGGCGTGGCTTCGGGCGAATTCCAGGTTTCGGGCGTCGAAATGGATTCGCGCGACGTGCGCAGCGGCGACCTGTTCGTGGCGCTGCGGGGCGAGGCGATGGATGGCCATGCCTTCATCGACAAGGCATTCGCCAATGGCGCGGCGGCGGCACTGGTAGACCGGCCGGTTGATTACCCGCACGTGCTTGTGACCGATACGACCGCCGCGCTCCACGCTCTGGCCCATGCCGCGCGCGACCGTGCCGCTGCCGTGCGCATCGGCGTGACCGGCTCGGTCGGCAAGACCGGGGTCAAGGAAGCGATCTTCGCTGCGCTCGAACGGGGCAGCCGGGGCGCCGCGCATCGTTCGGTGCGCAGCTACAACAACCATGTCGGCGTACCGCTCAGTTTGGCGCGGATGCCTGCACGCAGCCGTTTCGGCGTGTTCGAAATGGGCATGAACCATGCGGGCGAGATCGCGGGACTGACCCGGCACGTGCGCCCGCATGTCGCAGTGGTCACGACCATCGCGCCCGCGCACATCGAGAACCTCGGCAGCGAGGAAGCGATTGCCGATGCCAAGGCTGAAATATTTGGCGGGCTGGTCCACGGCGGCACTGCCGTAATCCCCGCCGACAGCCCGCATTTCGAACGTCTGCGCGCAGCGGCGCTGGCGGCGGGGGCCAAGGTGGTCTCATTCGGCCGCAGCGCGGATGCCGATGTGCGTCTGCTCGACGCAATCCCCTCGGCGAACGGCGGATCGCTGGTCACGGCGGACATGGGCGATACGCGGCTGTGCTTTTCCGTCGCGGAACCGGGCGAACACTGGATCGCCAATGCGCTTGCCGTGATGGCGGCGGTTCGCGCGGCCGGCGGCGATCTGGGCGCGGCAGGGCTGGCGCTGGCGGAGATGGGCGGCCTCAAGGGCCGCGGCGCCCGCAACATGATCGCTGCGACCGGCGGCAAGGCGCTGCTGATCGACGAAAGCTACAACGCCAACCCGGCTTCGATGCGCGCCACCCTGCGCCAGCTGGGCCAGACCCCGGCAACGCGACGGATCGCGGTGCTGGGATCCATGCGCGAGCTGGGCGATTTCGCGGAAGGTTTCCATGTCCAGCTGGCCGAGCCGCTGGCCGAAGCGAAAGTCGACCATGCGGTGCTGGTGGGCGACGAGATGCGCGCGCTTGCACGTCACTTGGGGAAAGGCGGGGCAGCGGCGCTTGCGGGCGGGATGAGCTTCGCGCATTGCGATGGACCTGCCGAAGCAATCGCGGCGCTGGAGGAATACGGGATCACCGCCGGCGATGCGATCCTGGTCAAGGGGTCCAATTCGATCGGGCTCGGCAGGCTCGTGGCCCATTTCGCGGGCCGGAATTGATTTTTGGTCGGGACGGCTGAATGCTCTATCTGCTCGCCGAGTGGCTGAACTTCGAGGGTCTGTCCAACCTCGTCCGCTACCAGACCTTCCGCGCCGGGGCGACCCTGCTCACTGCCCTGCTGATCGGCCTGTTCATCGGTCCGCGCTTCATCAACATGCTGCGCGTTCGGCAGGGGAAGGGCCAGCCGATCCGCGAGGATGGGCCGCAGACCCACCTCGCCAAGCGCGGCACGCCGACGATGGGCGGGCTGATGATCCTCACCTCGCTGGTCCTGTCGATGGTGCTGTGGATGGACCTGCGCAATCCGTTCGTCTGGGCATGTCTGGCCGTGACCGCCGGGTTCGGGCTGATCGGGTTTCTCGACGATTACGACAAGGTATCCAAGGCCAGCCATCGCGGCGTGTCGGGCAAGGTCCGGCTGCTGCTGGAATTCGTCGTTGCCGCAATCGCGTCGTTCATCATCGTGAGCGAGGTCAATACGTTCCTTTACGTGCCGTTCTTCAATAACCTCGGGTTCGAGCTGGGGCCGTTCTACTACATCTTTGCCGCGATCGTGATCGTGGGGGCGGGCAATGCGGTCAACCTGACCGACGGGCTGGATGGCCTTGCGATCATGCCGGTGATCATCGCGGCGGGTACCTTCGCCATCATCGCCTACCTTGTCGGGCGCGCGGACTATTCCGCCTATCTCGGCATTCCGCATGTGCCGGGCGCGGGCGAACTGGCAATCCTTTGCGCCGGCATCATGGGGGCGGGGCTTGCCTTCCTGTGGTTCAACGCACCGCCTGCGGCCGTGTTCATGGGCGATACCGGCAGCCTTGCCCTTGGCGGCGCACTGGGCGCGATCGCGGTCGCCAGCCAGCATGAAATCGTCCTCGCCATCGTCGGTGGGCTGTTCGTGGTCGAGGCGCTGTCAGTCATCATTCAGGTGTTCTGGTTCAAGCGGACCGGCAAGCGGGTATTCCGCATGGCCCCGATCCACCATCACTTCGAACAGCTCGGCTGGAGCGAGAGCAAGGTGGTGATCCGGTTCTGGATCGTGGCCATCGTGCTGGCGCTTATGGGGCTCGCAACGCTCAAGGTTCGATGATCACCAGTCCCGCCTTCAGCGGCAGACGCTACGCCGTGCTGGGTCTGGCACGCTCGGGTCTCGCCGCGGCCGAGGCGCTGCTGGCGAGCGGTGCCGAGGTAATCGCGTGGGACCGGCAGGATGTCGCCCGCGACAAGCTGGCCGGCCGCGCCACCCTGGCCGATCCGATGGAAACCGACCTGACCGGTTTTGCCGGCGTGGTCGTGTCGCCCGGCGTCCCGCTCAACACGCACCCCATCGTCGGGCACGCCGCGCGTTATGGCGTTCCCGTTATCGGCGATGTCGAACTGTTCGCGCAGGCCCGCGCCGATCTGCCGCCGCACAAGGTCGTCGGGATCACCGGCACCAACGGCAAGTCGACCACCACCGCGCTGGTCACCCACATCCTCGAAACTGCCGGCGTGCCTGCCCTGATGGGCGGCAATATCGGCCTGCCGATCCTGGCGCAGGAAGCTCTGCCCGAGGGCGGGGTCTATGTGCTGGAACTGTCCAGCTACCAGATCGACCTGACGCAGAGCCTCGCATGCGAAATCGCGGTCCTGCTCAATGTCACGCCCGATCACCTCGACCGCTACGAGAGCTTCGAAGCCTACGCCTCGAGCAAGGCCCGACTGTTCGCGATGCAGGATGCGGCAGCGCTCGCGCTGTTCGGTTGCCGCGACGAAACCACCCGCGCCGCCTGCGAGCAAGAGCGGGCGAAGCGGCCCGCGCATCGCGCACGCTGCGTGGATTACGCATCCCTGCGCGATGCGCAGCACAGCTGGCCCTCGCTCCAGGGGCCGCACAATCTGGAAAACGTCGCGGCTGCGGTCGCCGTTGCAAGTGAGCTGGGCGTAGCCCCCGACGTCTGCCAGCGGGCGCTGGAGACATTTCGCGGCCTGCCGCACCGGATGGAGCGGGTCGGTACCTTCGGCGGGGTGCTGTTCGTCAACGACAGCAAGGCGACCAACACCGATTCCGCTGCCCCCGCGCTCGATGCCTTCGGCGCGGACCCGGCGATCAATGGCGGTGCGCCGCGCATTCACTGGATCGTGGGCGGCCTGCCCAAGGAAGACGGGTTGGGCGCCTGCGCCAGCCATCTGGAAAATATCGCGGCTGCCTACACCATTGGCGAGGCGGGCCCGCGCTTTGCCGAATTGCTCGAGCCGCACCTGCATGTCGAACGCAGCGAGCTGATGTGCGAGGCGGTGCAGCGCGCCGCCGCCGCCGCGCGCCCGGGCGATGTCGTGCTGCTGTCGCCTGCCTGCGCCAGCTTCGACCAGTTCCGCGACTACGAGCGGCGCGGCGAACATTTCCGCAATATCGTCACGGCGCTCGTCGGCGATAACCCGCCCGAGGACCTGTGCGACATGGAAGGCCCGGTCGCATGAACGCCGAACCCTACATCCCGCGCCTGGGGGAGCGGGCCGCCACGCCCGAACGTTATCGCCGTTCGCGCATGACCGAGATCAAGATCTGGTGGCGCGAGGTCGATCGCGTGCTGCTGTTCCTGATCCTGGCGCTGATGGCGGTGGGCATGGCAGCGGTTGCCGCTGCATCGCCTGCCAGCGCGCGGCGCCTGTCGACCAGTGCAGTCACGCTGCCCGATCTCTATTTCTACTGGGCACACCTGCGCTGGCAGCTGGTCGGGCTGGTCGTCATGCTCGGCGCATCGATGCTGTCGACCGACAACGCCCGGCGGCTCGGCATCCTGCTGGCGGGCGGAATGGTCGCGCTGATGGTGCTGGTCCCCTTCGTCGGGCACGAAGTCAACGGCGCCAAGCGCTGGATCGACATCGGTTTCCGCTTCCAGCCATCCGAATTCCTGAAGCCCGGTTTCGCGCTGCTGCTGGCATGGATCGTTTCCTGGCGTCTGCGCGACCCGAACATGCCCGTCATGTCGCTGGCGACGGGCGCAATGGGGCTGGTCGGGGCGCTGCTGATGCTGCAGCCCAACCTGGGCGACGCAGTGCTGTTTGCGGGCGTGTGGTTCGTGGTCATGCTGCTGTCCGGCATCAGCATGAAATGGGTCGGCGGCCTTGCCGCGGCGGGCATGGGGTTCATGACCCTGTTCTACATCTTCTACGACAACGCCCGCCACCGCATCGATTCCTTCCTCGGCGGCGGGACTGCCTACGACCAGGTCGACCTCGCCGAAAAGACGTTGCTGGCCGGGGGCTGGACCGGCACGGGCATGTGGCTGGGCACGCGCAAGCTCAACCTGCCGGAAGCACACACCGACTATATCTTTTCCGTGATCGGAGAGGAATTCGGCCTGATCGTGTGCGCCGTGGTGGTGCTGCTCTATCTCGCGATCATCGTGCGCGTGCTGGTGCGGCTGGCGGACGAGGATAACCTGTTCATCCTGCTGGCCGCCGCGGGCCTCGCGACGCAGATCGGCGGGCAGGCATTCATCAACATCCTCGTCAACCTGCAGCTGTTTCCATCCAAGGGGATGACCCTGCCGCTGGTTTCCTACGGCGGTTCATCGACCATTGCGGTGTGCCTTGCCGTCGGGCTGCTGCTGGCGGTGACGCGGCGCAACCCGTTTCTCAGCCGGGATGGCGAAGGATTGCGCGCGCTGCTTGAAGAACGGCTGGCAAAACGCGAAGGGGCGCGGCCATGAATCAGCACGCACCTCGGCCCTCGCGCCACTATGTTCTCGCCGCCGGGGGTACCGGCGGACACCTGATCCCGGCCTTTGCTCTGGCAACGGAGCTGGCCGAGCGCGGCCATCATGTGGCGCTCATCACCGATGCGCGCGGCGCGGAAATTCCGGGGAAGCCCGATTTCCTGCCCACCCACGTCCTTCCCGCCGGGCGGTTCGGCAAGAACCCGCTGGGCTGGTTTGCAGGCGTGCGCGCGGTGCTGGAAGGGCGGCGGATGGCGCTGCGCCTGTTCGAACACTTCCAGCCGAGTGCTGTGATCGGTTTTGGCGGCTATCCCGCGCTCCCCGCGCTGCTGGCGGCAACGTCGGCTCGCATCCCCAGCCTGGTGCACGAACAGAACGCCGTTCTGGGCCGGGTCAATCGCCTGCTGGCGGGGCGGGTCGATGCCATTGCAACCGCTTATCCCGAAGTTCAGCGCCTCGCGCCGAAACACGCAGGCAAGGTGCATCTGGTCGGCAATCCCGTCCGCGCAGAAGTTCTGGAACTGCGGGAGGAGGAATTCCCGCCGTTTACCGAAGACGGCCTGCTCAAGGTCCTCGTTACCGGCGGCAGCCAGGGCGCACGCGTGCTGAGCGAGGTCGTGCCCGATGGGCTTGCCATGTTGCAGCCGGCGCTGCGCCAGCGGCTGCAGGTTACCCAGCAGTGCCGGGCCGAGGATCTCGAGGCCGTTCGCGAACGCTATCGCAGCCATGACATCCCGGCCGAGCTGGGCACCTATTTCGAGAATATGTCGGCGCGGCTGGCCGATGCACACCTGTTCATCGGGCGCGCGGGTGCCTCGACCATTGCCGAGCTGACCGCGGTGGGCCGTCCGGCTATTTTGGTGCCCTTGCCGATCGCGACCGACGATCACCAGGCCGCCAACACGCGCGAGATGGTCAAGGCAGGCGGGGCGCGGATGATCCGGCAGGCCGGTTTCACGCCCAAGGAACTGGCGAAGCAGATCCAGGTCCTTGCGCAGCGGCCCGATACGCTTGCCACCGCCGCCCATGCGGCATGGAACTGCGGTCGTCCCGATGCAGTCCGCGATCTGGCCGACCTCGTCGAAAGCTTCGGCGGGGAAGCCCTGATGGACGTGATCCGCGTGACCGGCGTGGAAGCGCAGCCGAGCGGGCAGGGCGCACTGGCACGGGATGCGGCGGAATGAAGGGCGTTTCCACCGACATCGGCACGATCCATTTCGTCGGCATCGGCGGCATCGGCATGTCCGGCATTGCCGAGGTAATGCGCAACCTCGGCTACACCGTGCAGGGTTCCGACGTGAACGAAAGCCCGACGATCGAGCGTCTGCGCGCGCGCGGGATCGCGGTGATGATCGGCCACGCGGCCGAGAATGTGGAGGGCGCGGCCGTGGTCGTCACCTCGACTGCGGTGCGGCGGACCAATCCCGAAGTTGCCTACGCGCTCGAAAACCGCATCCCGGTGGTGCGCCGCGCGGAAATGCTCGCCGAATTGATGCGGCTGAAGCAGACCGTCGCGATCGCCGGAACGCACGGCAAGACGACGACAACCAGCATGATCGCGGCGCTGCTGGATGCAGGCGGCATCGACCCTACGGTGATCAACGGCGGGATCATCGAACAGTACGGCTCCAACGCCCGGCTTGGCGACAGCGAGTGGATGGTGGTGGAAGCGGACGAGAGCGATGGCAGCTTCCTGCGGCTCGACGGAACGATCGCGGTCGTCACCAACATCGATCCCGAACATCTCGACCATTACGGCGATTTCGACGGGGTGAAGGATGCCTTCGTCGAGTTCATCCACAACGTCCCGTTCTATGGCGCGGCGGTGCTGTGCATCGACCACCCGGAAGTGCAGGCGGTGATCGGCAAGGTCCGCGACCGGCGCGTGGTGACTTACGGATTTTCGCCCCAGGCCGACATTTGCGGCACCGAGGTGCGCCCCTACGACAGCGGCAACGAATTCGATGTCGTGGTGCGCCAGCGCGGCGAAGAGGAGCGGGTGATCGCCGCGGTGCGCCTGCCGATGCCGGGGCGCCACAATGTCCAAAACGCGCTCGCCGCAATTGCTGTGGCGCTGGAAATGGGCTGTTCGGACGAGGTGATCCGCAGCGGTTTCGCCCAGTTCGGCGGGGTGCGGCGGCGCTTTACCAAAGTCGGTGAGGTTGCAGGCGCGCGGGTGATCGACGATTACGCGCACCACCCGGTCGAAATCCGCGCGGTGCTTTCCGCCGCCCGCGAAAGCGCACGCGGAAAGGTGATCGCGGTCGCCCAGCCGCATCGCTTCACCCGGCTGCGCGATCTGATGGACGAATTCCAGAACTGCTTTAACGATGCGGACCAGGTCTACGTCACCCCGGTCTACACCGCGGGGGAGGAACCGATCGAAGGTGTCGATTCCGCCGCTCTGGTCGCGGGCCTGAAGGCGCGCGGCCACCGCTCCGCCGCTACCGTTGTCGACCAGGCGGAACTGGCGCGCGTGCTGGCGGGCGAGATCGAGGATGGCGACCTCGTCGTGTGCCTTGGTGCAGGCGACATCACGAAATGGGCCGCCGCACTCGCGCCAGCGATTGCCGCTGCGCGGGAAGCGGCATGAACCAGATGGGCGAAAGCTGGAACGGCGGCGGCATGGCCCCGCGCTGCGACGTGGAAGGCGCGATGGCAGCGCCGGTCGCGACCGACGGCATACGCGGCACGCTAACGCCGAATGCTCCGCTGGCGAAACTGGTCTGGTTCAAGACCGGCGGCAAAGCCGACTGGTTGTTCGAGCCTGCCGATCTGGAAGACTTGCAGTTGTTCATGGAACGCTTGCAGGGTCGTTGCAATGTCATGGCACTCGGCTTGGGGTCGAACCTGATCGTGCGCGACGGCGGCGTGCCCGGGGTCGTCGTGCGCTTGGGCAAGAAATTCAGCGGGGTAGCGCGCGAAGGCGACAACGTGCTGCGCTGCGGCGGGGGTGCAAGCGGCATTCTCGTATCATCGACTGCACGCGACGCTGGTATAGCGGGCCTCGAATTCCTGCGCGGCATTCCCGGCACCGTTGGCGGCTTCGTGCGGATGAACGGCGGCGCCTACGGCCGCGAGGTGGCCGACGTGCTGCTCGACTGCGACGTCATGCTGGCCGATGGCACCTTTGCCCGGATGGAACTGGCGGAGCTGGGCTATACCTACCGCCATTCCGCGCTTCCCGATGGCGCGGTGGTCGTATCCGCCCGGCTGCAAGGCGTACCCGGTGATCCCGTTGAAATCGGGGCGGAAATGGACCGGATTGCGGCCGCCCGCGAAGCATCTCAACCGCTGCGTACCAAGACCGGCGGCTCCACCTTCAAGAACCCGCCCGGCCGCAAGGCATGGCAACTGGTCGACGAAGCGGGCTGTCGCGGCCTCATGGTCGGCGGCGCCCAGGTGAGCGAGAAGCACACCAACTTCCTCATCAACACCGGCACTGCCACCAGCGCCGATATCGAGAACCTGGGCGAAGAAGTCCGCCGCCGGGTCTTTGCGCATTCGGGCGTGGCGCTCGAGTGGGAAATCCAACGAGTAGGTCGTCCATGAATTCCCTTGCCCCCCTGCATGTTGCGGTCCTGATGGGCGGCTGGGCGAACGAGCGGCCAGTTTCGCTGATGAGCGGCGAGGGCGTTGCCAAGGCATTGGAAACACGCGGACATCGCGTCACGCGGATCGACATGGACCGGCAGGTCGCCGCACGCATTGCCGAAGCCGCGCCCGATGTCGTGTTCAACGCGCTCCACGGCGTACCGGGCGAAGACGGCACGGTGCAGGGGATGCTCGACCTGATGGGCGTGCCATACACCCATTCGGGCCTCGCCACCTCGGTCATTGCGATCGACAAGGAGCTGACGAAGCAGGCGCTCGTCCCCCACGGCGTGCCCATGCCGGGCGGCCGGATCGTCGCCAGCGAAGAACTGTTCGAGCGCGACCCGCTGCCGCGCCCCTATGTGCTCAAGCCCGTCAACGAAGGCAGCTCGGTCGGCGTCGCGATCGTCACCGAAGGGGGCAATTACGGCAACCCGATCGCGCGCGATGCCAAGGGGCCGTGGCAGGAATTCGCGCAGCTGCTCGCCGAGCCATACATCCGCGGGCGCGAGCTGACTGTGGCGGTGATCGACGGGCCCGAAGGCCCGCGCGCGCTGACGGTAACCGAACTGGTGCCCAAGTCCGGCTTCTACGATTTCGACGCCAAGTACACCGACGGGATGACCGAACATGTCTGCCCGGCGCACATCCCTGAACATATCGCCGCACTGTGTATGGAATACGCCCTGCGCGCCCACAAGGTGCTCGGCTGCCGGGGGGCGAGCCGCACCGACCTGCGCTGGGATGACGAACAGGACGAGGCAGGGCTGTTCGTGCTGGAAACGAACACACAGCCCGGAATGACGCCGCTCAGCCTCGTGCCGGAACAGGCGCGGCATTGCGGCATGAGTTACGAGGACCTGGTCGAGGCGCTGGTTTCCGAGGCGCTGCGGGTCCACGGCAGCAACGGGGCAGGGGCGAATGGCAACGATCAAGCGTAAGGCACCGGCCGCGCGCCGCGTCGCGGCGGCACAGGGCCGCCAGCAGACCGCACGGCGGGCAAAGGCGAAGACAGGCTCGTTCCTCGGCTCGGTGGCTGCCGTGCTGCCGTTCACGCAGGAACAGCTGGAGCGTGTATTCCTGGCGCTGGTGCTGGGGATTGCCGCGACGGTTGCATGGTTTGTCGCAAGCATGGCCGGGGTCCCCGCGATGGCGCAGGCACAGCTTGGCGTGCTTGCATCCGACGCCGGGTTCGAGGTTCGCCGCGTTACGGTGACCGGGGTGGAGCGCATGAACGAGCTCAAGGTCTATGAGCGTGCACTCGCTCGTCGCGACCAACCAATGCCGCTGGTCGATGTCGAGGCGCTGCGGACCGAACTGCTGGCTCTTTCGTGGGTCAAGGATGCGCGCGTTTCGCGCCAGCTCCCCGACACGCTGCGGATCGACGTGGTCGAGCGCACCCCCCATGCTGCCCTGAAGAAGCCTGGCCGGCTGGTGCTGATCGACGAGACCGGGGCCGAACTCGAACCGATTTCGCCAGCCAATGCCAAGGGCATGCTGCGGATCGAAGGGCCGGGCGCCGCGCGTCAAGTCCAGGCGCTTTCGTCGCTGCTCGACGCCGCGCCTGCGCTCAAACCGCAAGTGGCTGCTGCCGAATGGGTCGGCAATCGCCGCTGGAACCTGACCTTCAAGACCGACCAGATCGTTGCCTTGCCGCAGGGCGAGGCCGAGGCGGCGGGGGCTCTCGTCACGTTCGCGCGGCTCGACGGGCAAAACCGCCTGCTCGGCGGCAAGGTGGCGCGGTTCGACATGCGCGTTCCCGACCGGGTCATCATGCGCGTGCCCGGACGCGCCGCACAGATGGCCGCGGCCAAGGCTGCCGCCGCCGAAGGAGCCGAGTGATGGCTGTTCCGCGCATTTCCAAGGTCTATGGCGCGATCAACATCGGATCGTTCCGGATTTCCGCCATGGTCATGGGCATTTCCGAAACCGGTGAAATGGTCGTGCTCGGGTCCGGCCACCGCGCCAGCCAGGGGATCAAGCGCGGCTACGTCACCGACATGGCCGCAGCGACCTATGCCATCCGCGACGCGGTCGAACGGGCGGAGAAGCAGGCCGGGACCAGCGTTTCCAGCGTCTGGGTCGGCTGTTCGGGCGCGGGGCTCGCCAGCCAGGTCGCGCAGGTCGAGGTCGACATCGGTGGGCGCCGGATCGAGGAAGAGGATATCGAACTGCTGCTGCTGACGGCGCGCGACGGTATCCAGCCCGACGGGCGCATGGTGCTGCACGCGCAGCCGGCGCATTACACCCTTGATGGCGCGCATGGGGTTGCCAATCCTAAAGGCCTCCACGCCGAACGGCTGGGCGTGGCGGTCCACGTGATGCTGGCCGACGGCGCGCCTGTCACCAACCTGATCGAGGCTGTTCAGAAGGCGCATCTCGAGGTCGAATCGGTCGTCGCCGCACCGATCGCCGCGGGCCACGCATGTCTTTCGCCCGAAGAACGTGACCTCGGTACCGCGCTGATCGAGATCGGCGGCGATGTGACCAACGTGTCGATCTATTCCGGCGGCATCCTGCGCGCGCTGCGCTCCATCCCCATGGGTTCGACCGACATCACCGACGCGATTGCCTCGGCATTCGGCATCCGGCGGTTCCAGGCGGAACGGCTGAAATGCGTGGCCGGGTCGGCGATCGCGGCGCGCAGCGACCACAGCGAGATGGTGCCGGTCGATGGTCCGGGCGAGACAACCGGCGGGCCCACAGCGCGCGGCGCTGACGATCGCAACCGTATTCCGCGCGCCGAACTGGTTTCCGTGATAACCGACGAACTGGGCAAGCTGACGGCAGAAATCGGCAAAGCTTTGAAGGACATGGGTTATTCCGGCGCACGCGGTGGGCAGGTCGTGCTCACCGGCGGCGGGGCCGAGCTGGCCGGGATCGCCGAATTCGCGCAAGGTGCGCTGGGCCGGCCGGTGCGCGTGGGCAAACCCCCTGCACTGCGCGGCCTGCCCGAAGCGCACGCTACGCCAGGATTTGCAACGTTGGCGGGGCTTTGCCTCTATGCCGCAGCCGATCCGGTGGACATTCGTTCGGTCGGATCGCGCTTCCAGCAGAGCGTCCGCCATACCGGCCGCGGGCTGGCGCTGCGCGTCTGGCAAATGATGCGGCAGCACTTCTGATGAAGAGCACGGATCGTGGATAAAGACTTACGCCGGTTAACCACTGTGGATAAGCGGTATTTCCCTATGCACCGCCGATTCGGTTTGTGCCAAATTGCCACAACGCGTCACTGCATGTCTTACGCCCCCAGGAGGGAACTTACATGAGCATTAGCATCGGCCCCGCCGCATCGGACGAACTGCGTCCCCGCATCACCGTGATCGGTGTGGGCGGAGCTGGCGGCAATGCGATCGCCAACATGATCGGCGCCGAAATCGAAGGGGTCGATTTCATCGTCGCCAATACCGACGCGCAGTCGCTCAATTCCTCGCCTGCGCCGACCCGCATCCAGCTCGGGCCCGAGATCACCGGTGGCCTTGGCGCCGGTGCCCGCCCCGAAGTGGGCAAGGCCGCCGCTGAGGAAACGGTCGAGGAACTGGAAAACGCGCTGGAAGGCGTGAACATGGTCTTCATCGCGGCCGGCATGGGCGGCGGCACCGGCACCGGCGCTGCGCCGGTCATCGCCGAGGCCGCTCGCCGCAAGGGCGTGCTGACCGTGGGTGTCGTGACCAAGCCGTTCCTGTTCGAAGGCACCCGCCGCATGCGCGCGGCGGAAGCCGGGATCGAGGAACTGCAGCGTTACGTCGATACGCTGATCGTCATTCCCAACCAGAACCTGTTCCTGGTCGCCAAGGCGGAAACGACTTTCCGCGAGGCGTTCCAACTCGCTGACGAGGTGCTGCAGCAGGGCGTTCGCTCGATCACCGACCTCATGGTCATGCCCGGCCTCATCAATCTCGACTTCGCCGACGTGAAGTCGGTGATGGAGGAAATGGGCAAGGCGATGATGGGCACCGGCGAGGGCGAAGGCGAGAACCGCGCGCTCGAAGCGGCGGAACGCGCCATCGCCAATCCGCTGCTCGACGGGGTCAGCATGGCCGGCGCCAAGGGCGTGATCATCTCGATCATCGGCGGCGAGGACATGAAGCTGCTCGAGGTGGACGAGGCCGCGAACCACATCCGCGAACTGGTCGATGAAGATGCCAACATCATCTGGGGTTCGGCGTTCAACAACGAGCTGAACGGCAAGATCCGCGTCTCGGTCGTCGCCACCGGGATCGAAGGCGGCAATATTGTTCGCGAGGACAATGATCGCCACGCCCTGCGCCTTGGCGCGAGCCGGGCGCCCAAGCGCCCTGTGCTGGAACTGCCGGGCGAGGCTGCGACTGGAGACGACAACTACGTGCCTGCCGCCGCGCCGGTCGCGGCGGAGCCAATGTCGCTCGCCGGGTTCGACGAGGCCGGTGAAGAGGGCTACGAAAACGACAGCGATGTCGAGGGGATCGTCGATCCGCTGGCTGGCCTGCGCAACGACGACCAGGATGCGCGCGACGGCGACGGCGGGGGCACGCCAGACGATGCCAATGGCAACGCGTTTGCAAATCCGGGCCATGACCACAGCTTCGGCAGCCCTGCGGGTAACAACGCCGCCCGCGACGATTGGGACGAACTGGGCGGCGAGCCGCAGCGGCGCAAGCAGCCGATCGACCTGTCAGGCGCCGTGCCTGCCGACGCGACCGAGGAAACCCCTCGCGCGGCGCCGGGTGGGCAGGATGAGCTGCTGCTCGACGCCGATCGTCTTGCGGAACAGGACCAGCCGGTCCAGCCGGGCGGGATGGGCCGTCGGCGCGGGCTTGTCTCTGGTGGCAGCACGGGCGGGGGCAGTGCAGGCAGCACGCTGTTCGAACGCATGGCCAACCTTTCCCGCGGTTCGCATACGCAAGATGAAGACGACGATGACGACGATGCCGGCAACGGCGGTGGCGGATCGCTGAACATCCCCCGCTTCCTCGGGCGGCAGAACAATCAGTAGCGGCCGGGGCGCGTTCGGGCGAGGTTCACCCGTTCGCGCCTAGGTAAACCGGGCGCTGCCATGGTCCGACCCCCGGCGGCTGGCGTCGGGGCGTTGGGAAAATTCGTACACGGAAACGATGCGACCCCGATCGATCGCCACCAGTCTGCTTCTCGCTTCGGCTTTGACCGGGGGGTCGGCGTTTGTCGCCGTTACGGCAGCTCAGGCACAGGCACAGGGGCGCGCGGTCGTACAGCCCCTGCCGCCGCCCGCCGCCAATGATCTCAACGCTGCCCTGCGCCGTCTGGCGAGCAATTCGCGCGACATGGGCGCGCTGCTCGAGGCAGGGTTTGCCTCGCTCGCGCTGGGCGACATCGACGCGGCGATCGGGTTCTTCGGCCGCGCACAAGAACTGGAACCAACCAATCCGCGGGTAAAAGTGGGCCTTGCGACAGCCTATGTCCGGTCCGAACGACCGATCGAGGCGCTGCGGCTCTATGCAGAGGCCGAACAGGCCGGTGCCTCGTCAGTGGCCGTGGCGGGCGACCGGGGCCTCGCCTACGATCTGGTGGGCGACAATTCCGCAGCGCAGGAACAATATTCGCGCGCATTGTCCGGTCCTGATGGCGACGAAGTCCGGCGTCGGCTGGCCTTGAGCCAGGCGATTCAGGGCAATCGCGAGGCGTTCGAACGGACGCTCTATCCCTTGCTAGAACGACAGGACCTGGCTGCCTACCGTGTGCGCGCATTCGGCCTCGCAGTGCTTGGCGAGGAACGCGAGGCGATAGCGATCGCCAAGGCAATCATGCCGGCCGACATGGCCGCGCGCCTCGAGCCTTATCTGGGCTATATGCGCCGCCTCACCCCGTCACAACAGGCGGCGGCGGCCAACCTCGGGATATTCCCGCGCGCGGCGCAGATCGGGCGGGATGACCCGCGGATCGCGAGTTACAGCGGCCGGACGGAGGGCGTACGTACGGCGGATGCCGCGCTGGCCCCGGCGGGCACGCCACTTGGCGCTGCCACCCCCGTACGCGAGGAAGTGCCTGCCTCGCAACGCCGGCAGGGCCGCGCCAACAACCGCGTCGCTGACGCGCGGAGTGCCGAGCAGAATAGAACCACGGCAGTGCCGGCGACGCCACCGGTGCAGATCGCGGTCGCACCTCAGCAGGCTGCCGAGCGGCCGGGTGAACTTCCGCCGATTGCAGCCACCACACCCCCGCCAGTACAAATTACGCGGGTGTCGGAGCCGGTTGTGCAGGCCGCACCGCCGCCGCCGCCGCCGCCCCCACCACCACCACCTCCTCCACCTCCGCCCCCGGCGTCGATCGAGCCTGTCCCGGCGGGCGCGGCCACCGTGCAGCCGGGCTTCGATCGTTCGCGGGTCGGCGCCGGCAGCGCCGCTGTGAGCACGGCTGCACCGGCCAACGCGGCGATTACCCTGCCAAGCACGACACCGCTTCCATCGGCGCCATCGTCCCCACCGCAACCGCCGCCATCGGCCAGTGTGGCGGATGCATTCGCGGAATTCGTGGCCGCCAGCGCCGCGCCCCCCGTATCGCGCAACCCCGTCGCGGTGGACATCACCGCGATCAAGCCGCCTCGCGAAGTCGTGAAGAAACCGGAGGCAGCACCGCCGCCCCCTCCACCCCCGCCCCCTCCGCCGCCACCCAAGCATCCGAGCCGCCACTGGGTTCAGATCGCCACCGGCCGCGACAAGGCCGCGCTGAAATTCGACTGGCGCCGATTTGCGCGCGAAGCTCCGGCAGTCCTTGGAAAGATGGAGCCGCATGTCACCAAGTGGGGGCAGGCCAATCGCCTGCTTGCAGGGCCATACGATTCCATTCGCGCGGCGCGCGAAGCCGTTGCCGCTTTGGAGAAGGAAGGCGTCGATGCCTTTACCTTTACCAGCGATCCCGGCCAGGAAATCGAACGGCTTCGCTGATCGGCGCACGCGGAGCGGGGCCGGGCAGCCACTGCTTTTGCACAGGGTTTGAACAGGCAAGTCCACTTGTCCCCAGCGTCTGGCCACGCTGCGATTGCATGGTTACCGCCGGGCGCGGCACATCCGGTGGCGATGGGACGCACGGTGAACAAGGCGACATGAGAGTGGGCAACGACAGCCACGAAGGGGGTGACGATGCCGCACCGCTCGACATGCTGACGGCATTGTTCGACGCGCACGGTTGGCCGTGCCAGTACCTTTCGGACGAGGAAATCTCGGGCGAGATCAAGGGGAGCTGGGCGACCTACCAGCTGCGCGGGATCTGGCGGTCGGACGACCGCGTGCTGCAGCTCCTGTGCCTGCCCGACATTCGCGTGCCCGACAACAAGCGGCGCGATGCCAACGACCTCCTGGCGCTGGTCAACGAACAGATGTGGCTCGGCCATTTCGACATCTGGTCGAGCGGCAACGTACTGCTTTACCGTCACGGCGCGATGCTGGGCGCGGATGGGCTGCTGGGTATCGGCCAGGCCCAGGCACTGATCGAGAACGCGATCGACGAATGCGACCGGTTCTACCCCGCGTTCCAGTTCGTGCTGTGGGGGGACAAGAGCCCACGCGACGCGCTCGACGCCGCGCTTGTCGATGCGGCGGGCGAGGCCTAGCTAGCCGGGCATGATACTGCTCTACGGCTTCGGCAACATGGCGGCAGCCATGCTTGACGGTTGGCTCGCCGCCGGACGTCCGCCGGGCGATTTCGCGATCTACAACCCCCGGCCAAAACCTTCGCCCGGGGGCGTCGCCTTTCATACAGATCTGCCGGCTGGCCCCTTCGATGCCGTCGTTCTGGGCGTAAAGCCGCAGATGCTGGCGGAAGTTGCGCCCATCGCGCAGCCGCTGGTGGGCGAAGGCACAATGCTCGTTTCGATCCTTGCCGGGGTCGAACTGGCGAGCCTGGCACGCCTGTTTCCGCGCGCCGACGGTATCGTCCGGCTGATGCCCAACCTCGCAGTGGCGCTGCGAAAGTCGCCCAACATACTGGCCGGGAGCGATCTGTCCGTAGCGCGGCAGGCGCAGGCGACCGATCTGGCGAGTGATCTGGGCAGCGCCCACTGGCTGGAGGGTGAAAGTCAGTTTGAACTGGTCACCGCGCTGGCGGGATCGGGGCCGGGCTTCGTGTTTCGCTTCATCGATGCGCTGGCCGAGGCAGCCGTCCGGCTGGGCCTCGATCCGGACCAGTCCCGTCAGATTGCACGCGAAATGGTGGAAGGCGCGGCACTGCTTGCAGCGGGCTCGGACCGCTCGCCGGCGGATCTGGCGCGGCAGGTTGCCAGCCCCGGCGGGATGACCCAGCGCGGCCTTGACGTGCTCGATACTGGCAAGGCCTTGGAATCTCTTCTGGAACAGTGCCTGCGCGCGACCCGCGATCGCGGTGTGGAGCTGGGGCGCGCGGCTCGGGGCAACGGTTAACGGCCAGCAAGAGTACCGGTCCGGTTTCGCTTGTAAATATGTCTCATCGCCCCGATATTGCGGGGAACGCGGCCCCTATTCCGGTTGGCCGCGACTTGAGGAGCTTGGACCGAAATGGCCGATTGGAACGAACCCCGCCCCACCCAGACGGGATTCGGGGCTGCGCAGGGCGCATATGGCGACGTTCAGGCACGCACGACGTTCGATGCGGGCCTTCGCAAGCATATGCTGTCGATCTACAACTACATGACCTCGGGCGTGCTGCTGACCGGCATCGTCGCGATGCTGGCCGCCAATTCCGGCTTCACCGCCAGCATGGCTGGCAGCCCGCTGATGTGGCTGGTCATCCTGTCGCCGCTCGCGATCGTTTTCGCGATGAGCTTCGGCGCGAACAAATTCAGCAAGACGACGCTCCAGGCGATGTTCTGGGGTTTCGCGACCCTGATGGGCCTGTCGCTGTCGACGATCTTTCTCGTCTATACCGGCGCATCGATCGCGGTGACGTTCTTCGCGACGTCGGCTGCGTTCGCCGGCCTCAGCCTCTATGGCTACACCACCAAGAAGGATCTGAGCGGCTTCGGCAGCTTCCTGATCATGGGCGTGGTCGGGCTGATCGTTGCCAGCGTGATCAATATCTTCCTGCAGTCGCCGGGCCTGATGTACGCCATCAGCTTCATCGGCGTGCTAATCTTCGCGGGCCTCACCGCCTACGATACCCAGCGCCTGAAGGAGCAGTACCAGTACGTGCGCGGGACCGATTTCGCCGGCAAGGCCGTCGTGCTCGGTGCGCTGACGCTGTACCTCGACTTCATCAACATGTTCCAGTTCCTGCTCAGCTTCATGGGTAATCGCGAGTAACCCGCAAGCGAGCACCGCGTGCGAGTGATCGCACGCAGGACTCGGTTCATCGTGCCCGGAGTGCCCAGCGCGCTCCGGGCATTTTCTTTGCGCTTCCCACGCGTTAGGGGTTTGCTTCATGCAAGCGAAAGCATGTGCGGCGCATGTTCGCGCCGTGCTTGAGGAGGGCTTCGGCTGATGGCCGGGAATAACAGGGTTACTATCAAGGGTCTGGTTGTTGCGACCGGGCTGGCCGTACTTGTGGCGGGCTGCGCGACACCGCCGCCGCCTCCACCCCCGCCGCCGCCGCCCCCGCCGGTCAAGGTCATCCCGCCGCGGCCGGTCCCGCCGGGCAACGCAGTCGCCAACATGTTCATCCCGCCGCTGGGCCCCGATGGCATTCGCCGTACGGTCAATTACGGCCTGTCGACCGATCAGACGACGTGGAACTTCCGCTCCGCGCTGAATGTCGCGGCGCTCAACTGCCTCGAACCGCAATACGCAAATATCCTGCCGGCCTATTCCGGCTTGCTGGAGCGGCACGAACGCAAGCTGCGCCGCACCAGCGATGCGGTTGTGGCTGCCTATCGCAAGGAACTGGGCGCCGCGACTTACCGCGCCGCGTTCGATACCTACATGACGCAGGTCTATAACTACTTCGCCCTGCCGCCCGCCCACGACAGCTTCTGTGCGACCGCGCTGACGATCGCCAATGAATCGCTGCTGGTCGAACCCGATCAGCTCGATACCTTTGCGCTGAATGCGCTCAGCCGGTTCGAAGGTGTGTTCGAAGGGTTCTATCGGGCATTCGAACAGTACCGGACCGATGTGGCCGCGTGGGACGCCGAATACGGTCCGCCGCCCACGGTATTCGCTCCGGCCACCGAACTGGTCGCCCTGCCGCCTGCCAGCGGGGCGATGCCGCAGGCGATCCAGGACGTCGATCCGGGTGCCTCGTCCGCGGCGGCCACGCCGGTGGTGCAGCTTCCCCCGGTGGTGACCTTGCCCGCAACGACTGCCGCGCAGCCGTCGGCCACCGTCAGTCAGCCGGTCGTCCAGGCCGTGCCGCCGCGCCCCGACGGCGGGGAATAACGGGGCCGATTTGCCCTTTGCTTGGCGTGAGCCATCCGCTAAAGGGCGCGGTCTTCGCGCGGGATCGCTCGCGCGCGTAGCAAACCTGGAACGGGGCCGTAGCTCAGCTGGGAGAGCGCGTCGTTCGCAATGACGAGGTCAGGGGTTCGATCCCCCTCGGCTCCACCAGGTTTTTGATGATATCAAAAACCTGGTCATTCTGACTTGCGCACGCGCATCTGCGCGCGCGACTTCCTCGCTCACACGGGCTGCAGCCGCGCTGCTGCGGACGGGCGGTCGTCCTTGCGGTCCCGGCGGGACCAAACTGGGTCGAGCAAACCTTGCTCTGCATATCGGTAGAGCGCTAATCCGGTCGGCGATCAGCTGACCGCAAGGCCGACCGGCCGCCGCGCCTATTGGCGCGGAAGCCAGAGCCGCCCATGCGGCTGCCGGCGTTTGAGGCGAAATAGAAAATGCATTTTCTCGACCAAGCCAAAATTTACCTGAAGTCGGGCGCGGGCGGGCCGGGCGCGGTGTCGTTCCGGCGCGAGAAGTACGTCGAGTACGGCGGCCCCGATGGCGGCAACGGCGGCAAGGGCGGCGACATCGTGTTCGTCGCGGTGCAGGGCCTCAATACCCTGATCGACTTCCGCTATACCCAGCACTTCAAGGCGCAACGTGGCGGGCACGGGATGGGCAAGGATCGCACGGGTGCTTCCGCCCCAGACCTGGTGATCGAGGTTCCGGTGGGAACCCAGATCCTGTCGGAGGACAAGGACGAGGTACTGGCGGACTTTACCGAGGTCGGCCAACGCGTCGTGCTGCTGGAAGGCGGAATGGGCGGGCGCGGCAACGCCAGTTACAAGACCAGCACCAACCGCGCGCCGCGCCAGCATCAGCAGGGCATCCCGTCGCAGGAAATGTGGGTCTGGCTGAGGCTCAAACTGTTGGCCGACGTGGGCCTGCTCGGCATGCCCAACGCGGGCAAATCGACCTTTATCAACCAGGTTTCCAACGCACAGGCGAAAGTGGGTGCCTACGCCTTCACCACGCTGGTGCCCAAGCTGGGCGTCGTCCGCCACCGCGCGCGCGAATTCGTGCTGGCCGACATCCCGGGCCTTATCGAAGGCGCTGCTGACGGAGCCGGCATCGGCGACCGGTTCCTGGGCCATATCGAGCGGTGCCGGGTGCTGATCCACCTCGTGGACATAACTGGCCCGGACCCTGCGGCGGCCATGCGGATCGTCGAGGATGAACTGGCCGCCTATGGCGAAGGCCTGGAAGACAAGCCGCAGCTGGTTGCGCTCAACAAGATCGACCTGGCCGATCCTGAACTGGTCGAAGGCTTCGCCGCCGAATTGCGCGCGGCCGGTGCAACCGAAGTGTTCGGCGTATCGGGCGCGACCGGGGCCGGGATCGAGCGTCTGCTCGACGCGGTCCTGCCATTCCTCCCCGATCGAACCGCGACCGAAACCAAGGGCAGCGAGGTCGAGGACGTGCCCGACGATGGTTCAGGAGAATGGTCGCCGATCTAGGGCTTGACCGGCGGCGAGATTTCTACACGGCGAGGCACATGGCCGGGATCGATCAACTCAACGATTTGCGCGCCGCGCGCCGCCTTGTGGTCAAGGTCGGCTCGTCGCTGCTCGTCCAGCGCGGCGCGCCCCGCACGGCATGGCTCGCTTCGCTGGCGCATGACATTGCGGCGCTGCGCAGCGGCGGCGCACAGGTCATCGTGGTCAGTTCCGGCGCCATCGCGCTGGGCGCTGCGAAACTTAACATGGCGCGCGGAGGACGGGGCAGCCTGGCGGATGCCCAGGCGGCGGCGTCCGTTGGCCAGGTGGAGCTCGCGCGGCTGTGGGCCGAAGCGCTGGGCGGCGAAGGGATGATCGCAGCGCAGATGCTGGTAACAATCGGCGATCTGGAGGATCGGCGCCGTTATCTCAACGCATCGGCCACGCTGGAACGACTGCTCGAGGCAAGCGCGGTGCCGGTGGTGAACGAGAACGACAGCGTCGCGACCGAGGAAATCCGTTTCGGCGATAACGACCGGCTTGCCGCACGCGTGGCGCAGGCGGCCGGGGCGGATGCGGTCATGCTGCTGTCTGACGTCGATGGCCTGTTCGACCGCGACCCGCGCGCCGACGGGGCGACCCTGGTGGACCGCGTTGCCGGGATAACCCCTGCGATCACCGCGATGGCGAGCGCGGAGAGTTCATCTGGCCTGGGTTCCGGCGGCATGGCGTCGAAGCTGCAGGCGGCCCAGATCGCGGAACGGGCGGGTATCGCGCTGGCAATCATCAATGGGACGCACCAGGCCCCCATTGCCACTGCGCTGACCGCGCAAACCGGCACGTTGTTCCTGCCGCAGCGGGCCGATGGCGCGCGCAAGGCCTGGCTTGGCGGGCGGCTTGCCCCGGCCGGCGTTCTCACGGTCGATGCCGGTTGCGCGGCGGCGCTGGTAAAAGGCGCGAGCCTGCTCGCCGCGGGGGTGACGGAAGTGGACGGCGCGTTTCGGCGCGGCGATCTCGTCACCATTCACGGGCCCAAGGGCGAACGCCTGGCGCAGGGACTGGTCGAATATGCGGCGGACGAATGCCGCGCGATCCAGGGCCTGAAGGCCGAAGCGCAAAGCGATAAGCTCGGCTATGCCCCGCGCGCGGCGGTGATCCACCGGGACCATATGGTGCTGCTGTGACTCATACGCGGACCATTGCCCTGACCGGCGGGACCGGTTTCGTCGGGCAGGCCGTGCTCGACGTGCTGGATCAACGCCGGCATCCGGCCCGCGCGCTGGCACGAAAGGTGCCGGCAGACCCGCGGCCTCTCGTCGATTGGATCCCCGGTGCGCTGGGTGAACGGGCTGCACTCGATCGGCTGGTCGATGGGGCTGACGTGATCATCCACATCGCCGGGCTGACGAGCTCGCCCGACCCGGCCGATTTCGAAGTTGCCAATGTCGCCGGTACGCTGAACCTGATCGAGGCTGCAAAAGCGGCTGGCGTGCCCCGGCTGGTGTTCGTGTCTTCGCTTGCCGCGCGCGAGCCCGAGCTGTCGGCTTACGGCGCGTCCAAGGCCAAGGCGGAGCGGATCGTGGCCGCCAGCGCGCTCGACTGGACCATCGTGCGCCCGCCCGCGGTGTTCGGGCCGCGCGATAAGGACATGCTCGAACTGTTCCAGGCGGCCGCAAGATTGGGCGTCGTGCCAATGCCACCTCCGGGCCGGACCTCGCTGATCCATGTGCACGACCTGGCAGAACTGCTCGTCGCGCTGGTTCCGGGCGGCGAAGCGGTCAGCCAACGGATTTTCGAACCCGACGATGGCCAGGAAGGCGGCTGGACCCACCGCGAACTCGCGCGCACGATCGGATGGGCGGTCGGCCGCAAACCCTGGGTACCGCATCTTTCAAAGCCGATGCTCAGCGGCCTGTCGCGCATGGAGCGAATGCTGAGAGGCGACAAAGCCAAGCTGACACCCGACCGGGTCGGTTACATGAGCCATCCGGACTGGGTGGTCGACCGGGCGCGGCGCGTGCCCGATGCGGTGTGGCAGCCGCGCATTCCTTCGCGAGCGGGCCTGAAGGATACGGCGCGCTGGTACCGCGAACAGCAATGGCTGCGCTAGGTCAGAAGGCGGGATCGTAACCCGGGGGTAGCTCGCCATCCGGGCCCAGCGGCACGTGAATGCCGCATTCGGTTTTGTCCCAGCCCTTCCACCGGCCAGAGCGTGGGTCTTCACCCGGCGCCACCTTGTGCGTGCAGGGCGAACAGCCGATCGAAGGGTACCCTAGCGCCACCAGCGGGTGGCGGGGCAAGTCGTGTTCCTCGAACCAGGCGTCGATCTGCCCGGCATTCCAGTCGATCAGCGGATTGATCTTGAGCCGCCCTTCGGCATCGGAGGTGTCGATTTCGAACCGGGGCAGGTTGGCGCGCGTCGCGGACTGGAAAGCCTTGCGCCCGGTGAATGTCCCATCGTAGCCGGCCAGCGCACGCGCCAGTGGGCGGACCTTGCGGATTTCGCAGCAGCCGTCGGGATCGTAAGACCAGCGCAGACCGCTTTGGTCGCGCAGTTCCAGTTCGCCCAGATCGGGGTAGAGGTTGATCAGGTTGGTCAGGCCCAGGCGATCTATCAGCGCATCCCGGTATGCCAGCGTCTCGGGAAAATGCTTGCCGGTCTCCAGAAACAGCACGGGAACCGACGGGTCAACCTGGGCAATCAGGTGAAGCAGGACAGCACTTTCCGCGCCGAAGCTCGAAACGACGGCAAGATCGCCGGCCAGCCCGTCCTCGATCACGGCGCGCAGCATTTCGTGCGTGTCGGCGCCGCGGAACATCCTGTTCAGGCGGATCGCGTCGGCTTCCGAATACCGGGGCCCGGTGTCGATCCGGTCGATCGCCCGCATCTCATTCATGGCGCAGCTGCCAGATCGGCACGCGCGCGTCGGCCGCCGGTTGGTAGACTGCGGGCCAGCGGGCAAGCGCAGCCGCGACATCATCTTCATCCAGCCGCGCGTCGGGCGCGAAGGAATCGAACCCGCAGCGGCGCATGTAGGCGACCTGATCGACCAGCACGTCGCCCACCGCGCGCAGCTCGCCAGTGTACCCTGCTTCGCGCAGGATGCGTGCCGAGGAATAACCACGCCCGTCGCCGAAAGCGGGGAAATTGACCTCCACCAGCGCGATCCGATCAAGGTGCGGGATCAGCGCGCGGGCATCGTCACCCGGCTCGATCCGCACGGCGGTGGCGTTGGATTGCTCAAGAAACGAATCCACCGTCACGGCGGCATGATCGACCGGCTCGTCCTCGCGAAAGCGGAACTGCACCTCGTCGGGGCTGGTGCCCAGAATATCAGCCATAAAGGGCCTCCTTGAACGGTTCCATGCCGATGCGGCGGTAGGTATCGAGGAAGCGCTCGCCATCGCTGCGTTCGCGCAGGTAAACGTCGGTGACGGTCTCGACCGCGTCCACGATGCCTGCCTCGCTGAAGCCGGGGCCGGTGATCTTGGCGAGGCTGGTATCCGCCGCCTCGCTGCCGCCGAGGAGGAGCTGGTAATTTTCCACCCCCTTCTTGTCGACGCCCAGGATGCCGATGTGGCCCGCGTGGTGATGGCCGCAGGCATTGATGCAGCCGGAAATCTTCAGCTTGAGTTCGCCCAGTGCCGCCGTTTTGCCGGCATCGGCGAACCGCTGCGCGATTTGCTGCGCGACCGGGATCGAGCGGGCATTGGCAAGGCTGCAATAGTCTAGCCCGGGGCAGGCGATGATATCCTCGATGGTGTCGAGGTTGGCCGCGCCCAGGCCTGCTGCATCGAGCGCGGTCCACAGCGCGTGGAGATCGGCGATGCGCACATGCGGCAGGACGATGTTCTGCGTATGGGTGACGCGCAGCTCGTCGAAGCTGTAGCGCTGGGCAAGATCGGCCATGACGCGCATCTGTTCGCCCGTGGCATCACCTGGAATGCCGCCAACCGGCTTCAGGCTGATGACGGCGGAAACATAGCCCGTCGCCTTGTGCGCGTGCGTGTTGCGATCGACCCACAGGGCGAAATCGGGATCGGAACGGTCGAGTTCCGCAGGTGCGCCAGCTTCGAAAGCCGGGTCGGGGAAGAAGCCCTTGATCCGGTCCAGCTCGGCCAGCGGCGGCTCGATATTCAGCGTCTGGAGGTGCGCGAACTCCTCCTCGACCTGGCGGGTGTATTCTGCTGCGCCGAGTTCGTGGACGAGGATCTTGATCCGCGCCTTGAACTTGTTGTCGCGCCGGCCATAGCGGTTGTAAACCCTTAGGCACGCTTCGGCATAAGTGACGAACTGGTCGAGCGGCACGAAATCGCGGATGCACGGCGCGATCATCGGCGTGCGGCCCATGCCGCCACCGACATAGAAGGCCGCGCCCAGCTCGCCCGCATCGTTGCGTACGATCTGAACCCCGATGTCATGCAGCTTCATCGCCGCGCGATCGGTGTCGGACGCGATCACTGCGATCTTGAACTTGCGCGGCAGGTAGCTGAATTCGGGGTGGAAGCTCGACCACTGCCGCAGCAGCTCGGCATAGGGTCGGGGGTCGACCAGCTCGTCGGCAGCGGCCCCTGCGAAGTGATCCGAACTGATGTTGCGGATGCAGTTGCCGCTCGTCTGGATCGCGTGCATCTCGACCGCGGCCAGATCGGCCAGAATGTCGCCCGCATCCTCCAGCCTGATCCAGTTGTACTGGATGTTCTGCCGCGTGGTGAAATGACCATAGCCGCGGTCGTACTTGTCCGCGATATTGGCCAGCACGCGCATCTGGCGACTGTCGAGCGTGCCGTATGGCACCGCGACGCGCAGCATGTAGGCGTGAAGCTGCAGATAGAGCCCGTTCATCAGCCGCAGCGGCTTGAACTGGTCTTCGGTCAGTTTGCCTTCGAGGCGCCGACGGGCCTGATCGCGGAATTCCGCAACCCGGGCATCGACCATCGCCTGGTCGTATTGATCGTAACGGTACATGTCAGATGACCCAGTTGCCGATGTCGGGATCGGCCGGCTTGAGGGTGAGATCGGGGCGCACGGTCGGGCCGAGGGCGCGGACGCGGTCTTTGATGTGGGCGGGCCGAACGCGGTCGCCATCGCGCGTGGCGTCGATGGCATAAGCGGCGTTAACGCGGCGCGCGGCTTCCTCGCGGGCGAGGATCGCGGCTTCATCCGCTCCAACATCGACCGCGTCGTCGACGTGAAGCGACCAGCCGTTGCCGTCCCACCAGGTGACGGCGCCGGTGGCAAGATCGTTGCCCGTGAGAATTCTCATCGCGCTGCCTCCTGCGCCAGAGTGGAGAGCGCAACGTCTTCGCGCGCCGTAACTTCGCCGATCACGATCAGCGCCGGGCTGACGACGTTCTCGCGTGCGACCAGATCGGGCAGGCCAGCCAGCAAGCCGCGCAACACGCGCATCTGGGGGCGCGCGCCGTTTTCGATTACGGCCACCGGCATGTCGGGGGCCAGGCCGTCGGCCATCAGCTTTTCAGCGATCTGGGGCGCAGTGGTCACACCCATATAGATAACCAGCGTGCGGCCCTTGCCTGCCAGGCCGGCCCAATCCTGCTCCGCCAGCCCCTTGCACTGCCCGGCGACGAAACTGACGATGCTGGAGGCATCCCGGTGCGTCAGCGCGATCTGCGCGGCGGCGGCGGCGCCATTGGCGGCGCTCACGCCGGGCACCACTTCGACCGGGACACCGGCAGCGCGGCAAGCCTCGGCTTCTTCACCGCCGCGTCCGAATATGAAGGGATCGCCGCCCTTAAGCCGCACGACGTCGCGGCCGGCCAGTGCCTCGCGCACCAGCAGCGCATTGATCGCGTCCTGCGGCAGGGTGTGGCGGGCGCGGCTCTTTGCGACCGAGATCAGTTCGGCATCGGGGTGGGCGAGCGCCAGAACGGTGCGGTCGACCAGTCCGTCGTGAACGATGATCGCTGCCCCCTCGATAAGACGGGCGGCGCGCAGGGTCAGCAGGTCCGGGTCGCCCGGACCCGCGCCGACGAGAAAGACAGTGCCGGGTTGTGCCATGCGTGGCGAGATGCGCCCCGCACCCCGCGCTCGCCAGCCACAATGCTTGTCAGCGGCTGTAGGAAAGTTTTTGAAATCGCGCCTTCCCGCGCGGCAAGCCTAGCTTTCCTGCTGTTCCGCACGCTGTTCGAGGGCGGCGACCAGCCGATCGAATTGCGCATTGCCGCGCAGATTGATGTCGCGCTGGGGGAAGGGCACCTCGATGTCGTGCTCCTTGAACAGGGCCCACAGTTTCTTGAGCACCTGGCTGCGGATATTGCCGAGCCCTTCCTCAGGGTCGTTGATCCAGCAGTGGATCACGAAATCGATCGAGCTTTCACCGAACTTGTCGAGCCACACTGTCGGCGGCGGAGTGTCCAGCACGCGCTCCACGCTGCGGGCTGCTTCCAGCATGAGCTTTTCCGCTGCCACGATATCGCAATTATAGCCGACCCCCACGGGCACCTGCATCCGCACGTTGCGGCTGGAGTAGGACCAGTTTTCGACCTGATTGATCATCAGGTTTTCGTTGGGGATCAGGTATTCCTTCTGATCGCGGGTGGTGATGGAGACCGCGCGGATGCCGATCTTGCGGATCTGGCCGAAAGTAGTGACCCCGGCCTGATCGGCGATGGCGATCACGTCGCCCGGCTTGATCGACTTGTCCATCAAGAGGATGATCCCCGCGATCAGGTTTCCGAACGTCTTTTGCAGGCCGAACCCGATGGCGAGGCCGAAGGCGCCGGAAAACACCGCCAGCGCGGTCAGGTCGATGCCCAGCAGATCGATCCCGAGCATGAACGCGGCTGCCCATACTGCGATCGTCAGCAGCTTTTCCCCCAGCACCCGCTGTGACGGGCCAAGGCCGGTGATGCGGCGCAGCAGGCGGTGCGAACCCTTGCTGACAAGCCAAGCCGTAACGATCAGCGCGACCAGCACGATCGCGACCACCAGCATGTCCCACACCGACACCCGCATGGTGCCAAGGCTCAGCGCCCAGGAATCGAGCGTCTCGACCACGCCGCCTGCCGCTTCGCTCCGGCCGGACACGGCTTCGCGCAGCCCGTCGGCGGCGGTTTCTTCGGCTGGCAGGGTCACGATCGCTCCATCGTTTCGAATGCACGGGCAAGATCGGCGATCAGGTCGGCAGGATCTTCCAGCCCGATCGAGAGGCGCACGCCAAGGCCCGCCCCGTCTGCAGGCCAGGTGGTTGCCGAGCGGATCGGGGCCGGGTCGAACGGGATCACCAGGCTTTCGAACCCGCCCCAGCTATAACCGATGCCGAACAGTTCGAGCGCATCGATGAAGCGCGCTCGTGCCGCATCGTCGCCTTGGCTGAGGACGAAGCTGAACAGGCCGCAGGCGCCGGAGAAATCGCGCTGCCACAGCGCGTGACCGGGATCGCCGGGAAGGAACGGGCAGAGCACGCGGGCGACCTCTGGCCGGCCGTGCAGCCAGCGCGCGATTTCCAGCGCGCTGGCCGTGCTGCGTTCCAGCCGCACGCCCATTGTCCTGAGCCCACGTAACGCCAGCGCGGCATCGTCGGGCGCGACGACCTGCCCGAGCGCCTGTGCCGTCTGGCGAAGAGCGCGATACCAGCGCTCACCCGCGGTTGCGGAACCCATCATCAGGTCCGAATGGCCGCCGATATGCTTGGTAAGGCTCATCACCGAAATGTCGCAGCCATGCGCCAGCGCAGAAAAGCCCAGCGGGCTGGCCCAGGTATTGTCGAGGATCGAGACTGCCCCATGGTCGCGCGTCATGGCTGCGAGCGCGGGTACGTCGCAGACCTCCATCGTCAGGCTGCCGGGGCTTTCCAGCAGGACGGCGCGGGTCCGCTCGCAGAAATGCGCGGAAAAGCCGTCGAGGTCGAGCGGATCGAAGAACCGCGTCTCGATCCCCATGCGCCGCATCAACCCGTTCGCCATCTGGCGGGAGGGTTCGTAGGCATTGTCGGTGACGAGCAGCACGTCGCCCGGCCGCAGGACCGTGAGCAGTGCCGCAGCGATTGCCGCCACGCCGCTGGGATAGAGCATGGTTCCAGCCGCGCCGGGTTCCAGCTGTGTCAGCGCATCGGCCAGCGCCCACTGGGTGGGTGCTCCCCGGCGTCCATAGTAGAACTGCCCGTCCTCGTTCGCCTTGCCGCCATTCTTGCGCGCCGCCTCGTTCGGATAAAGGTGCGTGCTGGCCCGCCAGACCGGCGGATTGACCACCGCGCCGGTCCATTCCGGCCGCCGCCCACCGGTGACGAGCCGGGTCGCGGGGCGCAGGCTGTCGTCGTCGCTGGCCATGCTAGCGCGGTTCGCCCGATCCCTTGGGAGTGGCGGGATCGGCGCCCCATTCGCTCCAGCTGCCGTCGTAAAGCGCGGTGTCGCGCTTTCCGGCCAGCTCGGCGGCGAACAGCAGGACGGATGCCGTCACTCCGCTGCCGCAAGTGCCGACCAGGGGCCGGTCGAGGTCGATCCCCGCATCCGCGAAACGCGCGCGGATCATCTCTGGCGGCAGGAACGTGCCATCTTCTGCCAGCACGTCGCGGAAGAACAGGTGGCGCGAACCGGGGATGTGTCCGCCTGGCAGGCCGTGAACTGCATCTTCGCTCGCTGCGGAAAAGCGGGCGGCGTCCCGGGCGTCGATCACTTGCTCTGCCCCGCTGTCGAGATTGGCGAGCATCTGGGCCTTGCTCCGCACCCGGCTGCGGTCGTCGGTTGCGATGGTGAAGTTGCCCCGCGCGACCTCGGCCATGCCTGCTTCCAGCGGCCGCCCTTCGGCCCGCCATTTCTCCATCCCGCCGTCGAGCAGCGTGACATTCACGACCCCCGCGATGCGCAGGATGAACCAGGCGCGCGCGGCAGTGCGCAGCCGGCTGTCGTCATAAAGCACGACCGTGTCGCCGTTATCGACGCCGAGGTCGCGCAGCCGGGCCTCGATTTGGTCCGCGCGGGGCAGGGCCGCGGGTACGGGCGAGGTCTCGTCCTTCAAGCTGGGGAGATCGAGCAGCCGCGCGCTCGGGATATGCCCGGCGGCAAAATCGGCCCCCACGTCGCGTTCAGCCGCGGGCAGGTGTGCCGAGGCGTCGAGAATGACGAGGCCCGGCGCGCCAAGGCGCGATGCGAGCCAGTCGGTCGATACAAGCATGTCCATATCCGGGGAGGTAGCGCCCGGTGCGCGGCCCTGTCCAGTCGGGCGTCTGCTGGCCTCGCCTTAATCCAGCGCCATGGTGCCGATCGCGCGATAGGTCTGCGGCATTTCGTCGAGGCGGAATGGCTGGAGCTTCTTGGCGCTATCGTCGGGCAGGGTCCCGACGATGAAGGTTCGCGCACTTGGCGCGACGCCCGCCGCGCTGGCCCGCACGCGCAGCAATGGCACATAAAGCTGGGCGCTGCCCTGCCGCACGGTGCGGATAGCGTTGATCGGCAGGCGCAGTTCGCCCGGCAGTTCGACCTTTTCGCCCGGGGCGATCGAGCCGATGCGGCCCATTTCCGGCAGCTCCGTGTCGCTCCTGGACACCTGCTGTTCCATCGGCACGCTGGTATGCGCAGTGACCAGATCGGCGCCGATGGCGACATTTTCGATCGGCGTATCGCCCCGGTTGGCGAGCGTGAGCTTGTAGGCGAATGTCGCGTTCATCAGGCTGCGGCTGAGCTGAACCGGCATCGCTTCCAGCGACAGCGGCGAATCGGCAGTGCGCGGCGCGGCAGCTGCCGGAATGGCGGCAGACGGCGTGGCGGCGGCCCTCGGCGTGGGTGTGGGCGCCGCGATCGGCTTCGGAGCGGGGGCCGGGGCCGGCGCGCGCGGGGGCACGGGGGGCAGCTCGATCTGGGGAACGCCCGCCAACTGCGTCTGGCGGTTGCGCCAGAAATAGAGCCCGGCCGCCGCTGCAAGTGCCGCGACCAGAGCAAGCAGCCACGGCCACAACGCAAAGCCGTCGCCCCTATCGGCCATTGCGGCCGATGGCGGTGAAATGGATGGTGCGGCGGGGGCGGGAAGGTTGCCCAGCACGCTTCCGGCAGCGCTCGTCGCGACCGGCGGGGCGGCCACGTCTGCTGCCGGAGCGACGGGCGCGGATTGCACGGTGGTGGGCGCGGTTTGCGTCGGCGCGGCGCTTCGCGGTGTTGCAGCCGTTGGGCTCGGCGCGGTTCTTGCGGGCAAAGTGACGCGCGGCGCGGGCGTGGCCGCAGCGGTCGGCGCGGACGTCGGTGTTGGGGCAGGCGCGGGCGTTTCGGTCGGGATCACGCGCGGGCGCAGGACCACCGGCCCCTCGCGATCGACCGGACCCTGCACACGCGGATCGGGCGTCGGCGTGGGCGTCGAAGGCGGCAGCGAGAAATCGCGCAGCGCGGGGGCGGCATGGACATTGCTCGCGGCGAGCGCGATCAGCGACAGGGCAAGGGAATAGGAGAGGCGGTTCATCTCGGGTTTCGGGCCTTGGGAGGGCGCGCTGAATAGGGGCTGAAAAGCGGCGGCGCCAGCGATGACTTGTGCAAGGGTACGGTTGGGCCCAAATGCGCGGCATGAGCGACACACCTGCCACGATGCATCTCGGCCAGACCAGTGCGCTGCCCACCTCGCCCGAGGTGGCGGTGCTCGACTACGTCCCCAATCCGCGCGCCGGGACCCTTTACCTGGTCCGCTTCGCCGCGCCCGAATTCACTTCGCTGTGCCCGGTGACCGGCGCTCCTGACTTTGCGCACCTGGTGATCGATTACGCGCCGGGCGAAAGCATCGTCGAATCGAAGAGCCTCAAGCTGTTTCTCGGCTCGTTCCGTAACCACGCGGGGTTTCACGAGGATGTGACCGTCGGCATCGGGCAGAGACTGGCTGAGGAAATGCAACCCCGCTGGCTGCGTATCGGCGGATACTGGTACCCGCGCGGCGGCATCCCGATCGACGTGTTCTGGCAAACCGGTGCCGCGCCCGAAGGGCTGTGGGTACCCGATCAGGGCGTGCAAGGTTACCGCGGTCGGGGGTGAGTGGTGCCGGCTGCAGGATTCGAACCCGCGGCCCCCTGATTACAAATCAGGTGCTCTACCAACTGAGCTAAGCCGGCCTTGCTGCCCTCGAATAGCGAAGCTTGGGGCAGATAGGAACCGCGCCTTTCGTTCAGGTTGCGCCGAATGTCCAGCCTTCGGTTCGCGCGATTTCGGGCGTAAGCGCGCCGGGATTCCAGCGCGCGGGGTCGTCGGCCACCGCGCGGAGCCATGCTGCGGCAAGAAGCGCGTCGGAAGAATGATCGTCCAGCGCCCCGTCGCCGATTACCGGCGGCGAGCCTAGCAGGCCGAGCGCGTCGTTCAGTTCGGCATAGCTGCGCATCTTGGCGCGCGAGGCGCTGCGCCCGGCCTCGCGTGCGGCGAGAGTGGTGTAGATTTCCACCATGACGCTGCCCTGCGCAGGCAGGGGATCGACCGGCCAGACGGGCAGCCGCCCACGCAACCGGTGCAGCATGCGCATTCCGGTCAGGCTCGATTTACCTACTTGCGCCGCGCCGACGAGATTGAAGTTCGAATAAGGCTTGCAGCCCCTGGCGGCCTGCGCGTGTTCGGTCAGGCGGAAACGCCCGCGGCCATGCGCTGCCCCGTCGCAGCCGAAATGCGCGCCCTGTCGTCCGCCATGGCGGCGGAAGTATGCAGCAAGTTTCGGGTGGTCGACGAACGACGTGGCTCCAAGATGCGGATCGGCCGCACAGATGTCTTCGATCTGGGCCCACAGGGCGGGCGCATCGGCCGGACTGTCGGCCCAGCCGGGAAAGAACGCGCCGCAATCGGCGAAGGGAAGCGAGATACCCAGGTCCATCCCGACGAGCGTGTCGTGGGGAAGGTCGCACAGCACCGCCAGCACTTCGTCCCGCGACCATGGTTTGCCGCGCTGCACCAGGACGGGCGGCCCCCCGCCCGCGTGCGCCAGTGCCAGCGCAATGCCACGATGCCGTTCGCCTGCGGCGCCCGACCAGTCGATCGCGAGGAAATGGCTAAACCTGGCCACGCCGTTCGCTGCGTAACTTGTCCCAGTATTCCAGCCGTTTCCTGATCTCGCGTTCAAAGCCGCGTTCGACCGGCTGGTAATAGGCCTGCGGTTCCATTTCCTCGGGCCAGTAATCGTCGCCGGAAAACCCTTCGTCGGCGTCGTGATCGTAAGTGTATCCGGCCCCGTAGCCGATGTCCTTCATCAGCTTGGTCGGCGCGTTGAGGATATTGGCTGGCGGCATCAGGCTGCCGGTCTCGCGCGCGGATTTCGCCGCACCCTTCCACGCCACATAGCCCGCATTCGATTTGGGTGCGGTGGCGAGGTAGATGCAGGCCTGCGCCAGCGCCAGTTCCCCTTCCGGACTGCCGAGGAATTCGAACGCATCCTTGGCAGCGACGCACTGGGTCAGCGCCTGCGGGTCGGCAAGGCCGATATCCTCCACCGCCATGCGGATCAGACGCCGGGCGAGGAAGCGGGGCTCCTCCCCCGCGGTCAGCATTCGCGCGAGGTAATAGAGCGCCGCCTGCGGATCGGACCCGCGCACCGCCTTGTGCAGCGCGGAAATGAGGTTGTAATGCCCCTCGCGGTCCTTGTCGTACACCGCCACGCGGCGCTGCAGGAATGCCCCGAGGCCCGCCGGATCGAGCGGCTGCGACAGGCGCGCGTTGTAAAGCGTCTCTACCTGATTGAGCAGGAAGCGCCCGTCGCCATCGGCGCTGGCGACCAGTGCCTCGCGCGCGGGCGCTGTCAGCGGCAGCGGCCCTTCCAGTTCTTCGGCGCGCACGAGCAGTCTCTCCAGCGCGGCGAAATCGAGCCGATGGAGGATCAGCACCTGCGCGCGGCTCAACAACGCGGCATTCAACGCGAAGCTGGGGTTTTCCGTCGTCGCGCCGACCAGCGTTACCGTGCCGCGTTCGACGAACGGCAGGAAGCCATCCTGCTGGGCCCGGTTGAAACGGTGGATCTCGTCCACGAACAGCAGCGTGCGCTGCCCGGCAGAGGCCGCCTTGTCGGCCAGAGCAAATGCTTTCTTGAGATCCGCGACACCGCTGAAGACGGCGCTGACGCTTTCAAACCGCATCCCGACCGCGTCCGCCAGCAGGCGCGCGATGCTGGTCTTGCCGGTACCGGGCGGCCCCCACAGGATCATGCTGGACAGCTTGCCCGCCGCGACCATCCGCCCGATCGCACCTTCAGGCCCGGTCAGGTGGTCCTGCCCGATGATCTGCGACAGGTCGCGCGGGCGCAGGCGGTCGGCCAGCGGCGCATCTTCGCGCGGCTCGCTGGCAGGCGGGGCGGGCAGTTCGTCGGCAAACAGGTCGGCCATGACCACGGAGATAGGCATGGCATGAAAAAATTGCAGGTGGGACTTTGCAAAACCGGTTCAAGATATATCTTAGACCTATCGCGAGTCGGAAAGGATAGCGTCATGTATCGCAGTTGCGGATCGCGCGGGCGGCGCGGCAATCCCTGGCCCTTCATCGCCATGATGGGCGGCGGGCGCGGGTGGGGCGGGTTCGGACCGGACGGCCCGTTTGGTCCCGATGGCCCGTTCGGGCCTGCCGGACCGTTCGGGCCCAAGGGTCCGTTCGGACCGCGTGGGCCATTTGGTGAAGGGGGGCCGAAGCGGCGGGGCCGGATGTTCGGTTCGGGCGAACTGCGGCTGGTCCTGCTGGCGCTGATTGCGGACGAACCGCGCCACGGCTACGAATTGATCAAGGCGATCGGGGCGCTGACTCACGGCACATACGAGCCGAGCCCGGGAACGCTCTACCCTACGCTCGCTCTGCTGGAGGACGAGGGCCTAATCCGCGCCGTGCCGGGCGAGGATTCGCGCAAGCTCTACGAAGCGACCGAGGCCGGCCGGGGGGAACTTGCCGAGCGGGCCGAGCAGGTGGCCGAGCTGATGGAGCGCCTGACCAGTCACGGCGAACATCGCCGCGCTTACGCCACGCCCGAAATGTTCCGCGCGGTCGGCAACCTTGCCAGCGTGCTCAAGCACCGGGCCCGATCGGGGCGGCTCGACGAGGATACCGTGCGCGAGATCGTGGACCTGGTCGACGAACTGGCGCGCAAGATCGAGCGGCTGTGATCGGCGTTGGCGGCGCGCGTCGCCGGTGATATTCTTGATCCCGGGAGATAAAACCCGGGGGAGAGACATCATGGACGAAGCAAGATCACGCGCGCCGTGGCATCTGTGGGCCGTCGGCATCATCACGCTGCTGTGGAATGCCATTGGCACGGTCAGCTATACGATGACCCAGCTTGGCCAGCTTGCGACGCTGGGCATGACGTCCGATCAGATCGCTTATTTCGACACCTTTCCCGCCTGGGCCGATGCCGTGTGGGCGATCGGGGTGTGGTTCTGCCTGCTCGGGTCGATCCTGCTGCTGATGCGCTCGCGCCACGCGGTTACGGCATTTGCCATTTCGGTGATCGGTCTCATCGGGACGAGCTATTTCAGCTACGCGGTCAGCGTCGTGCCGGAAGGACTGCAGAGCATACCGCTGGATATCGCGATCTGGGGGATCACGCTCGGCTCGCTGTGGTATGCCATTCGTCAGCGGGCAGCGGGGGTCCTGCGCTAGCCGCGCTTTTCCGTGATCAACCGCAGGTAAGTGTCGATCACGGTGCGGTTGATCGAGTCCCAGTCGAACTTCTTGCTGCGATCCTCGCCCGCGCGGCCATGCGCGGCGCGCAAGGCGGGATCGATGCAATAGGGCGCGATCGCATCGGCAAAGGCGGCGGGGCTGGCGCAGGGCACCAGGCGCCCGCTCGTGCCGTCAACGACCAGGCTGGATGAACCGGTTGCCCCGGCCGCGACGACCGGCAGGCCGCATGCCATTGCTTCCAGCGTGACGTTGCCAAAGGTTTCGGTGATCGACGGATTAAAGAACACATCCCCGCTGGCCAGCGCGCCGGCGAGGTTCTCGCCAGTCTGAAAGCCGGCGAAGATGGCGCCGGGAAGGGCCGTCTCGAACCATTCGCGCGCGGGACCTTCGCCGATCACCAGCACCTTGTGCGCGACGCGGCGATGGCGCAGTTCGGCCATGGTGTCGGCAAAAGCGTCGAGCCCCTTTTCCATCACCAGCCGCCCCAGGAAAACCACCGCCACGTCGGCATCGGCAATGCCTTGCGCCCGCCGCCATGCGAGGTCGCGCCGCTCGGACGAGAACACCGTCCGGTCCACCCCGCGCGACCAGATCGAGATGTCGCGGTGCATCCGCTGTTCGCGCAGGGTGTCGACCATCGACTGCGATGGCGCCACCAGCGCATCGCAGCGGCGATAGTAACGCCGCATGATCGCTTCCAGCAGCGGCTCGGTAAAACCCAGGCCGTAATAGCGCGGATAGGTTTCGAAACGCGTGTGGACCGAGGCGAGAATCGGCAGCTTGCGCTCGCGCGCCCAGCTGACTGCGGCATGGCCGGTGGGATCGGGCGAGGATGTGTGGATCAGGTTGGGGGCGAACCGGGCGAGGTCGTCGCGGTTGTCGCGCGACAGGCCCAGAGGGAAACGATATTCGGACCGGCTGGGGATCGGCACGCTGGGCACGCTGACCAGATCGCCGGTCGGCGCGAAAGCGGGCGTATCGGTGGTAGGCGCATAGACACGCAGCGCCGCACCTTGGCGTAACAGGTATCCTGCGAGCCGGTTCAGCGCCTGGTTGGCCCCGTCGCGCACGTAGTTGTAGTTGCCGCTGAACAGGGCGATGCGAAGGTCGGCAGGCTCCATCGCCCCGGCCTTAGGCACGAATGTCCGGCTTGGCGAGAGGCCACGGCTGCGCGTGCGCAAACATGGTTACGTATGCAACTTTATCCGCGCTTGACTCGTTACTGCGCAACCTTATTGCCGCCGGCGGGCCACGCGGTCCCAACGCCGCGCGTGCTCTCTGCAAGGAGAGACTACATGACTGAGCTTACCCTGCCGGCGCGCAAATCCGCGCGCCCGTTCTTTTCTTCCGGCCCTTGCGCGAAGCCGCCGGGCTGGTCCGCCGAAAAACTGGCCACCGAAGTGCTCGGGCGCTCGCATCGCTCGAAGCTGGGCAAGGCGCGCCTGCAACACTGCATCGACCTGATGCGCGAGGTGCTGGAAGTCCCCGCGAGCCACCGTATCGGCATCGTTCCCGCGTCCGACACTGGCGCTGTCGAGATGGCGATGTGGAGCCTGCTTGGCCCGCGCCCGGTCACCACGCTGGCATGGGAGAGCTTCGGCGAAGGCTGGGTAACCGACGCAGTCAAGCAGCTGAAACTCGATCCGACCGTGATCCGCGCCGATTATGGTGCGCTGCCCGACTTGAACCAGGTCGACTGGTCGCACGACGTTATCTTTACCTGGAACGGCACCACCAGCGGCGTGCGCGTGCCCGATGCGGACTGGATCGCGCATGACAGGCAGGGCCTCGCCATCGCCGACGCGACCAGTGCGGTGTTCGCGCAAGACATCGACTGGGACAAGGTCGATGTGCTGACCTTCAGCTGGCAGAAGGTGCTTGGCGGCGAGGGCGCGCATGGTGTGCTGATCCTCGGCCCCCGCGCAGTCGAGCGGCTGGAAAGCTACACACCCGCCTGGCCGATGCCCAAGCTGTTCCGCATGACCAAAGGCGGCAAGCTGATCGAGGGCATCTTTACCGGCGAGACGATCAACACCCCGTCGATGCTGGCGGTCGAGGACGCGATCTTCGCGCTCGAATGGGGCAAGTCGATCGGCGGGCTCGCCGCGATGAAAGCGCGCGCCGATGCCAATGCGGCGGCGCTGAACGCGATTGTGGAGGCGCGCGACTGGCTGGGCCATCTCGCAGCCGATCCGGCCAGCCGTTCGAACACCAGCGTCTGCCTGACCGTCGAGGGTGCGGACGCGGACTTCATCAAGAAGTTCGCCAAGCTGCTCGAAGATCATGACGCCGCCTACGACATCGCCGGTTATCGCGACGCCCCGCCGGGCCTGCGCATCTGGTGCGGCGCGACCGTCGAGACTGCCGATATCGAGGCGCTCGGCCCGTGGCTCGACTGGGCCTGGAACAGCCTCAAGGCGTAAGCGCGCTTTCGCAATGGCGGCATTCCTGCGCCGCCAGCTCATCGAATTCCGACTGAGGCCCCTGCGTCGCACGGGCACACGGAGAACTTACATGACCAAGCCCAAAGTCCTCATTTCCGACAAGATGGACCCCAATGCCGCGCGCATTTTCGAAGAGCGCGGGTGCGCGGTCGACGTCATCACCGGCGAGACGCCGGACCAGCTGATCGCCCGCATCGGCGAATACGATGGGCTTGCCATCCGCAGTTCGACCAAGGTGACCAAGGCGGTGCTGGAAGCCGCCGACAATCTCAAGGTGGTCGGCCGCGCTGGTATCGGGGTCGACAATGTCGATATTCCCGCGGCTTCGGCCAAGGGCGTCGTGGTGATGAACACGCCGTTCGGCAATTCGATCACCACCGCAGAGCACGCGATCGCGCTGATCATGGCGCTCGCTCGCCAGCTTCCTGCGGCAGACACGCAGACCCAGGCCGGTACCTGGCCCAAGAATGCCTTCATGGGCGTGGAAGTGACCGGCAAGACGCTGGGCCTGATCGGCGCGGGCAACATCGGTTCGATCGTCGCCAGCCGTGCGCTGGGCCTGCGGATGAAGGTGATCGCGTTCGACCCGTTCCTGACCGAAGAGCGCGCGATCGAGCTGGGCATCGAGAAGGTCGATCTCGACACCCTGCTGGCGCGGGCGGATTTCATCACGCTGCACACGCCGCTGACCGATCAGACGCGCAACATCCTCAGCCGCGAGAACCTCGAAAAGACCAAGCAGGGCGTGCGTATCGTCAACTGCGCACGCGGCGGGCTGATCGATGAGGAGGCGCTGAAGGACCTGCTCGACAATGGCCACATTGCCGGCGCCGCGCTCGACGTGTTCGCGCAGGAACCGCCCCCGGCCGATCACCCGCTGTTCGGCACGCCGAACTTCATCTGCACGCCGCATCTGGGCGCATCGACGACCGAGGCGCAGGTCAACGTCGCGCTCCAGGTGGCGGAACAGATGGCCGATTACCTCGTCAATGGCGGTGTCACCAATGCCCTCAACATGCCGAGCCTGTCGGCCGAGGAAGCACCCAAGCTCAAGCCTTACATGAAGCTGGCCGAGAGCCTTGGCAGCCTGGTGGGCCAGCTCGCCCACGGCAACCTGACCCAGATCAGCATCGAGCGTGAAGGCGCGGCGGCAGGCCTCAGCGGCAAGCCGATCGAAGGCGCGGTGCTGGCCGGGCTGATGAAGCGCTATTCAGACACCGTGAACATGGTCAACGCGCCGTTCCTGGCCAAGGAGCGCGGCCTCGACGTGCGTTCGGTGCGGCACGAGCGCGAAGGCGTGTATCATACGCTGATCCGCGTCACCGTGGGCACGGCGCAGGGCGACCGTTCGGTTGCCGGCACGCTGTTCGGTGCAGGCGCGCCGCGGCTGGTCGAGATCTTCGGCGTCGGGATCGAGGCGGAGCTTGATGGCAACATGCTCTACATCGTCAACGAGGACGCACCCGGCTTCATCGGCCGGATCGGTACGCTGCTGGGCGAGAACGGCATCAACATCGGCACCTTCCATCTCGGCCGGCGCGAGGCGGGTGGCGAAGCGGTGCTGCTGCTCAGCGTCGACCAGCCGATTCCCGAAGCCGTGGTCAAGGCCGCCTGCGCGCTGGAAGGCGTGAAGGTGGTCATGCCGCTGGCGTTCTGACCGGGCTTGGGGCAGGGGACCGCCCATATGACTGACGACGATCTCCTGCCCGAAGGCCTTGCCGACCGCCTGCCCCCGGAAGCCGCGCTGATGACGCGCGCGATGCGGGGCGCGCTCGATGTGCTCGACATGAACGGATACGACCGCGTGCGTCCGCCGCTGGTCGAATTCGAACATTCGATGGCCACGCGGATGCAGGGCGTCAGCTCGCGCCGCATGTTCCGCTTCACCGATCCGGCCAGCTTGCGCACGCTGGCGTTGCGCAGCGACATGACGGTGCAGGTCGGCCGCATCGCCGCGACCTCGCTGGCGAATGCGCCGCGGCCGCTACGCCTCGCCTATGCGGGCGAGGTGATGACGATCCGCGCCGACCAATTGGACCCCGCGCGGCAGAAGCTGCAACTGGGCGCCGAACTGATCGGCAGCGACAGCGCCGAGGCGGCGGGCGAAATCGTGGCGCTGGCGGTCGAGGCGCTGGAGGCGGCGGGTGCGCGCGGCGTTTCGGTCGATTTTACCCTGCCGGACCTGGTCGACACGCTCGCGGCGGAAGCGTTCCCGCTCGCCGCAAGCCAGATCGACGCGGTGCGGCGCGAGCTCGACATGAAGGATGCAGGCGCCCTGCGCGATGCGGGCGGCGCGGCTTACCTGCCACTGCTTTACGCCGCTGGCCCGTTCGAGGAAGCGATCGCGCGGATCGCCGCGATTGATGCGGGCGGCGCCCTCGCCAGCCGCATCGACGGGTTGCGCCGGATTGCTGCACGGATCGGCGCAAGTGCGCGCAATACTCTGGACCCGACCGAACGCCACGGCTTCGAATACCAGAGCTGGTTCGGCTTCACGCTCTATGCGGAGGGCGCGCGGGGCGCACTGGGCCGCGGCGGTACCTACACCATCGGCGGGACGGATGAACCGGCGACCGGTTTCTCGCTCTACCTCGATCCGCTGGTCGACACGCTGGACGATCCCGAGGAGCGCGGCGCGCTGTACCTGCCGCTGGGGCACGACCGCGCGGTGGCGGCCAAGCTGCGCGCAGAAGGCTGGCGCACGGTGGCATCGCTGCGCGAGGGCGAGGATGCGGCAGCGCTGGGCTGCACGCACCGGCTTGTCGGAACCGAGCCAGCGCGGCTGGCCTGACCCGGTATCACCTTCGGCCGAAACCCGGCCGTTGCCCCGTCAGGAAAATTCGACCGGGTCCGGTCCGATGCGGCCATCTGCCCGATCGAGCGCGTCGATCCGCGCCATCTGATCGTCGTCCAGTGCGAAACCGAGCGCGGCAAAGTTTTCCTCGATATGCGCGCGTCCGGTTGCCTTGGGGATCGGAGACAACCCGTGCTGGATATGCCAGCGCAGGATCACGGCTGCGGCCGGTTGCCCGACTTCTTCCGAAATTTCCGCAATCACGCTGTTTTCCATGCTGCCGCCCTGGCCGAGCGGGGACCAGCTTTGCGTCACGATGCCCATTTCGTCGTGAACGCTCCGCAGGCGGCGTTGCTGGAAGGCCGGGTGCAATTCGATCTGGTTGACGACGGGCACAACGCCAGTCGCCTGGACGATCTCGTCCAGGTCTTCCTCGCGGAAATTGGATACGCCGATCGACCCCGTCTTGCCGGCGTCCCGCGCCTCGATCAGGGCCTTCCAGGTGTCGACTGCCAGTTTCCTGTCCGGGCAAGGCCAATGGATCAGGACGAGATCGACGCTATCGCGGCCCAGCAATGACAGGCTTTTGTCGATGGCTTGCAGCGCGCTCGTGTGCCCCTGATCGTCGTTCCAGACCTTGGTGGTCAGCCAGACGTCGCCACGATCGGCCCCGCCCAGGCCCGTGCCGACCCCCTGTTCGTTGCGATAGATCCAGGCGGTGTCGATCAGGCGGTACCCCGTCTCGATCGCGGTCTTGACCGCCTCGGCCGCCCGGTCGTTGTCGACCTGCCATGTTCCGAACCCGAGTAGCGGCATGCGGCGATCGTCGTTGAGGGGCAGCATCGGGTAATCGGTCATCGGGGGCACCATCCTTTCATCAGCACAATGCCCCGCCGGGCCAATCTATCCCGGCAGCGCGACGAGAGTCCTCTAGTTGCCGGGGTAGCAAATGTTGCGTTTCCTACCCGCGCCCGATCTGCCATAGGGCCGCCCCGGCGAGGCCGCTTGCGGGCGGCGGGTTTTGGCCCCCTGGACGGTGTGACACGTGTGACACGCGGCAGGCTGCGCCCAGCGAAACCGGATTGCAGCGAAGGAACGCCAGTTGGCCAACGTTACCGTGATCGGCGCCCAGTGGGGCGATGAGGGCAAGGGCAAGATCGTCGACTGGCTCGCCAGCCGCGCCGATGCCGTGGTCCGCTTTCAGGGCGGACATAACGCCGGCCATACGCTGGTGGTGGGCGAAAACGTCTACAAGCTCAGCCTGCTTCCCAGCGGCATCGTCACCGGCACGCTGTCGATCATCGGCAATGGCGTGGTGCTCGATCCGTGGCACCTGAAAGCCGAGATCGCCAAGCTGGAGGGGCAGGGCGTCTCGATCACGCCAGAGAATTTCGCCATCGCCGACAACTGCCCACTGATCCTGCCACTCCACCGCGATCTCGACGGCCTGCGCGAAGCGGCGGCAGGCGCGGGCAAGATCGGCACGACCGGTCGCGGCATCGGCCCGGCTTACGAAGACAAGGTCGGCCGCCGCGCGATTCGGGTGTGCGACCTTGCTCACCTCGATCACCTCGAGCCGCAGCTTGACCGCCTGTGTGCGCATCACGATGCACTGCGGGCCGGGTTCGACCAGCCGCCCATCGACCGCGCGGTGCTGCTCGCCGACTTGCGCGAAATCGCCCCGTCGGTGCTGCAATATGCGCAGCCGGTGTGGAAGCGGCTGAAGAAGGTGCGCAAGGCCGGCGCGCGCATCCTGTTCGAAGGCGCGCAGGGCGTTCTGCTCGACGTCGATCACGGTACTTATCCGTTCGTCACCAGTTCCAACACCGTCAGCGGCACGGCGGCGGCGGGTTCCGGCCTTGGGCCCAGTTCGACTGGCTTCGTGCTGGGGATCGTCAAGGCCTATACCACTCGCGTGGGAAGCGGCCCGTTCCCGACCGAGCTCGACGACGAGGTGGGCCAGCGGCTGGGCGAGCGCGGCCACGAGTTCGGCACCGTGACCGGGCGCAAGCGGCGCTGCGGGTGGTTCGACGCCGTGCTGGTGCGCCAGAGCTGCGCGATCAGCGGCGTAACCGGCATTGCGCTGACCAAGCTCGACGTGCTCGACGGGTTCGATGTGGTGAAGATCTGCACCGGTTATCGCCTTAACGGTAAAATCCTCGACTACTTCCCCAGCCATGCCGCCGACCAGGCCGCGGTGGAGCCGATCTGGGAAGAAATGGCGGGTTGGCAGGAAACCACTGCCGGTGCCCGCAGCTGGGCCGATCTGCCTGCGCAGGCGATCAAGTACATCCAGCGGGTGCAGGAGCTGATCGAAACGCCCGTCGCGCTGGTATCGACCAGTCCGCAACGGGACGACACGATCCTGGTTCGCGACCCGTTCGTGGATTAGCGCCGCGCCAGGCTGGGTGTTGACATGATCACTATTTGTTCTACTCCTGTTCGTAGCAATACGTAGGAGTCGCGAGTTATGGCGCTAACCGATTTCGCATATCAGGCGGTTGGCGATGTCCAGCTTGCGCTTTCCGTTTCGATCCTGTCCGACCGGCCTGCGCTGCTGGCCGAATGGCATGAGGATTGCGCCGGGGCCGGGCTCTACGTGCTCCATGCTGGCCGTCTGGCCGAATTCGGCGATGGTGGTGAGGTTCGGCCCCTGGGCGACGTGGTGCTGGTCGATTGTCCCGATGCGCGCGGCGGCGGCCTGGCGGCGCTCGCGCGGATCGACATGCGCGCGGCCCGTGCCGGTGCGCAGCTGGTGGTGGCGACCAGTCGGGGTTCGCTCGACGCGGTGTTCGGGTGCCTCGACCAGTCCCGCCCCGAAATTCTCGTCGACCCCTCACGCGGGGAACGTGCCGCGGTGTTGGGGCGGATAATGGCAGGCAAACCCAACGCGCGCCTGCGCGACCTTTCCGAAGATGACCGTCTGACGTTGCTCCGGTTGACCGAACAGGTGGGCCAGCTGGCCGAGCGGCTGGAGCGGCTCGGCCATCCTGCAACCAGCGCCGACGGGTCTGCTTTCCGTTTCGAGACGCCGGGCAGCGCATTCCATGGTTTCGGCCGGGACGATGGCGGCGCGAGCGCATTGCGCCGGGCGCGGCCGCCGCTCCCCGACCCGCGGCTGGTTCGGCGGATCATCCGGCACCGCCAGATGCGCAGCCGATACTTCGACAGCGCGCTGTTCGCCGATCCCGCGTGGGACATCCTGCTGGACCTGACTGCGGCGCGGGCCGAACACTTGCGCGTGTCGGTGACCAGCCTGTGCATCGCCAGTGGCGTTCCGCCCACGACTGCGCTCCGCTGGATCGGCCAGATGATCGACGCAGGTCTTCTTGAACGGGTGGAAGACGAGACGGACCGCCGCCGCGCCTTCATCGCGCTGACTGACAAGGCGGCCGATGCAATGGCCCGCTATTTCGCCGATCTGGAAAGCGAAGCTTCCAAGCTCGTATCTAATCAGCACGATCCCAAGACGACCTCGGTCGCCTGATCGGCGGGTCAGAAAGGCTTGGCGGCGCGGCGCAGAATGACCGTGGCACCCGCGGCCGGAATTTGCGCAGGCCAGGGGCGGCGCTCGGCATCGGCCCGGGCACGGGCAAGGATCGCCGGCGCAACATCGGTGTCGTGCAGCACGACATCGGCTTCGCCCAGCAAACGTGCCTGCCGCAAGGTAAGGTCATCGGGGTCATTGCTTGTCAGCACGATGTCGGCACAGGTGCCCGGCTGCGCCATCTCGTCCGTCGCCAGCCACCGGTCGACCGCCTGCCCATCATGTTCGCGCAAGGGATCGAGCGCGCCCCCTTCGGACAGCGCAGCGTCGATCGCGCGGCGCCGGGTATCTCCATCGGGCCAGCGTTGACGTATCGCGGTGCGGCTCTCGCGCAGTTTTTCCGCCAGCACGCCCAGCGAGGCAGGCAGGATCCGCTCCAGCCGCAGCCGCAATTGCTTGGCCAGGCCAGCAGAGGCGCCCGCTGTCCCGACCGCGATCAGCACGGGATCCCGGTCGAGGATGCTGGGGAGGGTAAAGTCGCACAGGTCGGGCCGGTCCGCGACATTGACCAGCAGCCCGCGCGCCCTAAGCCGGCGGGCCGCCGCTTCGGCCTCCCGGTCATCGTCCAGCGCCACGAACGCGAGCCGCGCGTGATGTGCTTCGGTTTCGGCGCAGCACGATGCGCCCGCGCGCTCGATCAGTCGCCGCTTGGCATCGGCCATCGTCCCCGTGCCGACCAGCACCACGCGCGTTCCGCGAACGCGGTGGAACAGCGGCAGGCTTTCTAGTCCAGCCACTCCGGCACCCGTTCAGCATCCATGATCGCAGCGGCATCGATCCGGTCGGCGACCACGGCAAACCGGTCGCCGTCGACCAGCACTTCGGCCACGAACCCGCGCGAATTGTAGGAGCTTGCCATGGTCGCGCCATAAGCCCCGGCGGTGCGAAACACGGCCAGCTCGCCCGAGGCGACAGCATCGCATTCCCGGTCGGTCGCAAAGGTATCGCCGGTTTCGCAGATCGGGCCGACGATGTTGGCAGTCATCCGTTCGCCCGTGGGCGCGACCGCGTCGAAATCGTGCCACGCGCCGTAAAGTGCCGGGCGCGCCAGGTCGTTCATCGCGGCATCGACGATCACGAACGGCGGGCCGTTGCCGCCGCGCTTGACCCGCACGACGCGGGTCAGCAGCACGCCAGCATTGCCCGCGATCACCCGCCCCGGTTCGAACGTCAGCTGCACGTTCCAGCCCGCTGTCGCGCGCGCGACCATCGCGCCGTATTCCGCGGGTGAGGGCATGACGTCGCCGGTCTTGTAAGGCACCCCAAGCCCGCCGCCCAGATCGACATGCGTAACGGCGTGACCGGCCGCGCGCAGATCGGCCACAAGTGTGCCGACCTTGGCAAAGGCTGTTTCCAGCGGTTCGAGATCGCTCAACTGGCTACCGATGTGGATCGCCACGCCGCGCAGGTTAAGCCCTTCCAGGCTCGCCAGCTCGCCATAAACCTCCGCCGCGCGCATCAAGGGCACGCCGAACTTGTTCTCCGCCTTGCCGGTCGAGATCTTGGCGTGCGTTTTCGCGTCGACATCGGGATTTACGCGCAGGCACGCAGGTGCCGCGATACCGCGCGCCGCGGCAAGACCGGCCAGTTCGCGGCCTTCTTCGCGCGATTCGATGTTGAACTGGCCAATGCCGGTATCGAGGCCCAGCTCCAGCTCGGCCCGGGTCTTCCCCACGCCTGAAAACACGATCTTTTCCGGCGCCATGCCCGCGGCGAGAGCCCGGCGGAGCTCGCCACCGGAAACCACGTCGGCGCCAAAACCCTGGCGCTGCAGCACGCGCAGCACGGCGAGATTGGGGTTGGACTTCACCGCGAAGGCGATCAGCGGCTCCTGCCCGCCAGCGCCCAGCGGCGCCAGCGCCTCGCGAAACACGCGCGCATGGCGTTCCAGCGTGGCGCGGGAATAGACATAGACCGGGGTGCCGACTTCCTCTGCGATGCGCGGCAGGGGCACGTCTTCGGCGTGAAGTACGCCGTCGATCAGGCGAAAATGATCCATCGTCGGCTCAGCTCATTCGGGGGGGAGGTCGAACGGATCGTCTTCGCGCTCTTCCGAACGGCGGCGCAGTTCGACGTTACGTTCCGGCGCGGCCTGCGGGGTCGGCTCGAGCAGTTCGTCCACCGTCTTGGGCTCAGCTGCACCGATCGGCGCAACCGGCAGCCTCTGCCCCGGGCGTGGTTCGAGCGCAGCCCGCTGCCCGCAGGCGGAAAGCAGGGCAACAGCGGCAATGGCGGCGGCAGGGGCGATCGAACGGCGCATCATTCCTCCATCCCCAGCGCCTTGCGCGCCGCGGCGACCTGTTCCCGTACCCGCTCGGGCGCGGTTCCGCCATAGCTGGCGCGCGACGCGACCGAGGCATCGACCGACAGTGCGGCAAACACGCGCGCGTCGATCCGCGCATCGATGGCCTGCAAATCGGCCAGCGGCAGAGCGTCCAGCGCCAGCCCCCGGCTCTCCGCCAGCTTGACCGCGGCCCCGGTGATGTGGTGCGCCTCGCGGAACGGAATGTCGGCTTCGCGCACCAGCCAGTCGGCAAGATCCGTCGCGGTGGCATAGCCAAGCTCGGCCGCCGCGCGCATCCGCTCGGTACGGAACTCGGTGTCGGCGATCATGCCGGTCATCGCCGCGATCGACAGCGCCAGCAGCCCCGCCGCCTCGAACACCGGCGGCTTGTCGTCCTGCATGTCCTTCGAATATGCGAGCGGCAGGCCCTTCATCGTCACCGACAGTGCGGTGAGGCAACCAAGGATGCGCCCCGCGTGCCCGCGCACCAGTTCCGCCGCGTCAGGATTCTTCTTCTGCGGCATTATGGAACTGCCGGTGCTGAGCGCATCGGGCAGGTGGAGAAAGCCATAGGGCTGGCTCGCCCAGATGATCAGTTCCTCGGCAAGGCGGCTGAGGTGCAGGGCGCAACTGCTCGCCGCCTGCAGGTAATCGAGCGCGAAATCGCGGTCGGATACCGCGTCGAGGCTGTTGGCGGTTGGCCGGTCGAACCCCAGCGCCGCGCTGGTGGCATCCCGGTCGATCGGAAACCCGGTCCCGGCCAGCGCCGCGCTGCCGAGGGGGCATTCGTTCATCCGCGCGCGCGCATCGGCAAAGCGGCTGCGATCGCGGCGGAACATCTCGAAATAGGCGAGCAGGTGGTGGCCCAGCGTCACCGGCTGCGCGGTCTGCAGGTGCGTGAAGCCCGGCATCACGCTGCCTGCGTGTTCGCCTGCCCGCGTCACCAGCGTGCGCTGCAATTCGGCAAGGCCCGCGTCGGCGTCGTCGATCGCCTGGCGCACCCACAGGCGGAAATCGGTTGCTACCTGGTCGTTGCGGCTGCGCGCCGTGTGGAGCCTGCCCGCGGCGGGGCCGACGAGTTCGGCAAGGCGGCCCTCCACGGTCATGTGGATGTCTTCCAGCGCCCAGTCTTCCGGCACGCCGTCGCGTTCGTATTCGGCGGCGATCGTATCGAGCCCGTCGCCGATCGCGCGCGCATCGTCCGCGCTGACGATCCCTTGCGCGGCCAGCATCGCGACATGCGCCTTGGACCCGGCGATGTCCTGCCGCCACAGCGCCTTATCGAACGGGATCGAGGCGTTGATTTCGCGCATGATGGCGCTAGGGCCAGCAGCGAACCTGCCGCCCCACATCCGGTTGGAGCCTGCCTTGTCGTTCCGTTCTTCGCTCACGCTCGCTGCCTTGGCCACCCTGCTGCTGGGCGGCTGCGATAGGCAAGCGGCCGACCCGGCGCAAGGCGAGGGCACGTTGGCGGCCGACAAGCAGGTCTTGCCCGGCGAAATCGACCGGGCCAATGCAGGGGCGCTGATGCCGGCGCTGACCGTACGCGATGGCAAGGGCGGTGAACTGAACCTCGGCGCACTGCAGGGGCAGCCGGTCCTGCTCAACCTGTGGGCGACCTGGTGCGCGCCATGCGTGGTGGAAATGCCGCAGCTCGACGAACTGGCGGGCGAACTCGATGGATCGGTGCGGGTCGTGACCGTCAGCCAGGACATGCAGGGGGCGGCGGCGGTCGATCCGTTTTTTGCCAAGGGCGGCTATCGCCATCTCGAGCCGTGGCTGGATCAGGACGGCGCGCTGGCTTTCAAGGTTGAAAGCGACGTGCTTCCGACGACGATCCTCTACGATGCGATGGGCCGCGAGGTCTGGCGCGTGGTCGGCGAATACGACTGGTCGAGCGCGGCGGCGCGCGAGGCAGTGGCGGAAGCTGGCTAAGGAGGGGCAGGACGCTGGTGGGCGGTGACGGGCTCGAACCGCCGACCCTCTCGGTGTAAACGAGATGCTCTACCAACTGAGCTAACCGCCCAGCGTCAGGCCTCGCGATTTAGCGAGGTTTGCCGGTGGGTCAATGGGCTGCGAGCGCCTGATCGGCCAGCATCAGCGCGCCGACGATGCCGGAATTGTCGCCCAGCGCCGGCGCCTCGATCCGGTGACGGGTCCCGCCGGGTAGATAACCTGCATCGATTCGCATCGCTTCGGCGCGAATCGCGTCCAGCAGGCCGGGCGTTTTCATCACGCCGCCACCCAGAACGACGGTCTCGACCGAGCTGAGAGCAAAGATGGTGTGGCACAACTGCGCCAGATAGCGCGCGATGATTCGATGGGCGGGGTGATCTTCGCCAAGCTGCGACAAAGGCTTGCCCCAGCGCGCCGCGATTGCCGGCCCCGACGCAAGGCCTTCCAGGCAGTCGGCATGATGGGGGCAGCTACCGGGGAAATCGTCCCCAGTGACACGTCGCGGATAGATGTGGCCCATTTCCGGATGGGCTATCCCGTGAACGGGAGCCCCGTCCAGCACCAGGCCTCCGCCGATCCCGGTCCCGATGGTGACATAGGCGAGCGATCCGGCATCGCGCCCGAACCGCGCCGCGGCCTCTGCCAGAGCGGCGCCATTCACGTCGGTATCGAAACCGACCGGCACGCCGAACACGCGTGCGAAGTGCCCGGCCACATCCGTCCCCGCCCACCCCGGCTTCGGCGTGGCGAGGATATGGCCCCAGCGCGGCGATGTGCGATCGAGATCGGCAGGGCCGAACGTTGCGATGCCGACCGCATCGAACGGGCCATGACCAGCGAGCCATCGCGCAGCCAGGGCGAGCGTTTCCCCCGGTCCCCGCGTCGGGATTTCATTCCGCACCGCAAGTTCGTCGGGCCCGCTGCCGACGCCCAGCACGAACTTCGTGCCGCCAGCTTCGATTGCGGCCAGCTTTCGTCCCGTCACGTCAGCACTGCAGAAAATCTGCTCAGGCGGGAGGGGTCCGGCCGGAATTCGAACGTGGTGCGCTGGATCACGCGATGATCGATAATATGCCCCGTTGGGAAAGACCAGATGCGGGCGCGCGAACCAGCAGGGCAGTCGCCCAATTGTTATAGACTGCTTGCAGGGTCATTGCAGGGTCGTTGCAGGGTCGTTGCAGCTTCTGGCAGCGGCATTTGCCACATCCGTTTGCCCGAGATGGGGCATGACGATAGGGGGCGTGAGCATGAGCGTCGCGCACATTCGCATCCTCGCCACGGGCGGCACTATCGCAGGCAGCGCTGGGTCGGCCACTGGCCGCGGTTATCGCGCTGGCCAGATCGGCATTGCGCAACTGGTCGACGCTGCCCGCGCGCTCGGCCTCGATGCAGTGCTGGAAGGCATCGAGATCGCCGCGGTCGGATCGCAGGACATTGGCTGGCCGCAATGGGAAGCGCTCCATCGCGAAATCGCCGCTGCCCACGCCGATCCTGCTGTCGACGGGGTCATCGTCACACATGGTACTGATACTGCAGAAGAAACTGCCTTCCTGCTCGACCTGACACTGCCTGCAGGCAAGCCCACCGTGCTGGTCGGCGCAATGCGCCCGGCCGATGCAGTCGGCAGCGATGGAATGCGCAATTTCGCCAATGCGGTTCGGGTCGCCGGTGATCCGCAGGCACACGGCCGCGGGGTGCTGGTGGTGATGGGCGATGCAGTCTTCGCCGCCAGCGACGTACGCAAGGCGGCAACGGCGAACATCGACGCGTTCAAGGGATTTCCGCGCGGCCCGCTAGGCCTCGTCACACCGGCGAGCCTCGACTGGTTCGGCCCCGCGGACAAGGTCGGGCAAGATGCGCGGTTTGCGTGGCCGGCAGCTCTCCCGGTGGTCGCGATCGCCTATTGCTATGCCGGCATGGACGCTTCCGCGGTCGAACTGGCATTGGCCCATGGCGCGCGGGGGATCGTGCTGGCGGGGCTGGGGCAGGGTAACGCGCCGGGTGTCGTTCTCGAAGCCCTGCAGGCAGCGGCCGCGCGCGGCGTTGCAGTGGTGCGGGCCAGCCGGGTCGACGACGGCTCGGTCGACCGCAATGTCGAGGTGGACGACGACGCGCGCGGATTCGTCGCGGCGCGGCGGCTCAATCCCCAAAAGGCCCGTATCCTGCTGCAATTGCTGATCGCAAACGGCATTCGCGACAGCGACACGATGCAAGCCGCGTTCGACCGGCGTTGACCCTAGCGCTGGCGAAAGGCCCAGCGCAGCGTCTTGCCCATGCCCCAGGTCGCCGCCCGTGCAGGGATTGCGGCAAGGCCTGGCCTCTCGAGCGCCAGCATCGACCGCGCGAAAGGCGGCAGCAATGCGACCGCTTCGGCGCCCAGCATGGCCTGAACGGCCGGCGGGGCGCCCTCCGGTTTCTGGCTCAGGACCAGTTGCGCGATTTCGCGTGCCTCTGCCGATGCGCGCAGGTCCGTGCGCAGGTCGCGGAACAGAATCTCCGCCTCGCGCTGGCTCTCCGGCACGGGATCGGCGCCGAGCGCGCGTGCGATCACCGCGAACTGGCGATAGTATTCGTCCTGTTCCGCGTTGGGCATGTCGGGCCGGACGTGCCGCAGATAGGCCGCGAGAAAGCTGGTCGATTCCGCCACATGGACCCACGCCAGGGTGCGCGGGTTTGTCGCGGCGTAGGCGGTACCATCAGGCAGAACGCCGCTTACCGCGCCATGTATCCGGTTAACCCGGTCGATAGCCGACATGGCGTCGTCCCGGTGGCCGAACGTCGTGACCGCAATAAACCGCGCGGTGCGCCGCAGCCGGCCGTGCATGTCGGCGCGGAAATTGGAATGGTCGAGCACGCCCTGCAGCGCATGCGGATGGAGCATCTGCAGCAGCAGGCCCCGGATGCCTCCCACCATCATCGACACCACGTCGGCATGGACCATGCGGATCGGCGAATCGCGTGCGAACAGCGCCTCGTCGGAGATTGGCACCGGCGCTTCGCCGCCCTCTACGTCGTTGAACACGCCGCGCACGGTCTCGACCAGTTTGCGGCGCAGGATTTCGGCGGGATCGGGTCGAGCCATCGCGGTTCAATATAGGTGCTGTGCGCCCATTGAAAATGTTGCCGTGCGCGCGCTTGCGGCACGCCCACTGCACGGCTAGGCATCGGCGCGGAATGAACGATATGAGTGACAAGAGCTTCGAGCCCAGCGACCGCACGGTCCTCGCGGCACCCGACACCACCGTGAAGGTGCGCGAAACGTTCGGGATCGACATCGATTGGGAAGTGCCCGCCTTCTCCAAGGCGGATTCGCGCGTGCCCGATCTCGATGAAAGCTACGTATTCGATCCGGATACAACCCTGGCGATCCTGGCGGGCTTCGCGCACGACCGCCGCGTGATGGTCCAGGGCTATCACGGCACGGGCAAGTCGACTCACATCGAACAGGTCGCGGCCCGCCTCAAATGGCCGTGCATCCGTATCAACCTCGACGCGCATATCAGCCGTATCGACTTGGTCGGTCGCGATGCAATCGTGCTGCGCGACGGGTTGCAGGTGACCGAGTTTCGCGAAGGTCTGCTGCCCTGGGCGTTGCAGCACCCGGTCGCGCTGGTGTTCGACGAATACGACGCGGGGCGTCCGGACGTGATGTTCGTGATCCAGCGCGTACTGGAACAGCAGGGCAAGCTGACCCTGCTCGACCAGAACCGGGTAATCCGGCCCGATCCGTATTTCCGCCTGTTTGCCACGGCCAACACGGTCGGGCTGGGCGATACGTCCGGTCTCTATCACGGCACCCAGGCCATCAACCAGGGGCAGATGGACCGTTGGAACATTGTCGTCGCGCTCAATTATCTGCCTGCCGCGACCGAGCAGGCAGTGGTTGCAGCCAAGGCGCCGAAGACCGATGCCAAGGTCGTCGCCGACATGGTCAAGGTGGCCGACCTGACTCGGCAAGGCTTCATCAACGGCGACATTTCGACCGTGATGAGTCCGCGCACGGTGATCACTTGGGCGCAGAATGCGGCGATCTTCAACGACGTCGGCTTCGCTTTTCGCCTGAGTTTCCTCAACAAGTGCGACGAGGCGGAACGGATGCTGGTGGCAGAATACTATCAGCGGGTGTTCGGTGTCGACTTGCCCGAAAGCGTGGTTGGCAAGGGATAAGGGCGCTGCCCGGTCAGGGTTCGTGCCGCGTGGTCAGGGCCTGCGAGGGTCCGATTTTCGACGCTGGTCGGGCGCCGTTCATCAGCAAGCCCCTACACATAGCTGTATTGTTCCTATAGCACAGCTGCGATGGGTCTGTTCGATTCACTGAACCGCAAGCGGGAGCCTGAGCCCGATGGCTGGCAATCCGCCGGCTATGGCTTTGCCCCCGACTACACCGATTGGGATGCCCGGCTGGCGCAGCTCGAGGATCGGCTCGAGGCGGAACGGCCGAAAACGCGGTGGTATCAACCCGCGCACTGGCGGGCGCGGCGCAAGCGCTGGTGGCTGGTCCGGCTGGTCGCCGGGTTCCTGTTCGTCCTGATCCTGACCGTCGCTTTTCTGGCGGTAACCGCGCCGCTGTCGCGCTCGCTTCAGCCGATCGTGCCGCCCGAAATCACATTGCTGGCAGCTGATGGCACGCCGATCGCGCGCAACGGTGCGGTAGTGGACGAGCCGGTGCGCGTCGCTGATCTGCCGCCGCACGTGGTGGAAGCGTTTCTCGCGATCGAGGATCGGCGCTTCTACAGCCACTGGGGAATAGATCCGCGCGGGATCGCCCGAGCTGCCTTTACCGGCGTTGGCGGCGGCAGCACGATCACTCAGCAATTGGCCAAGTTCACGTTTCTGACCCCGGAGCAGACCCTGACGCGCAAGGCGCGGGAGGCCCTGATCGCTTTCTGGCTCGAAGCATGGCTGACCAAGGACGAAATTCTCGAACGCTATCTGTCCAATGCGTACTTCGGGGATAACACCTACGGCCTGCGCGCCGCGTCCCTGCACTATTTCTACCGCCAGCCGGAGAAGCTGCGGCCGGAACAGGCGGCCTTGCTGGCGGGACTGCTGCAGGCGCCGTCGCGCTATGCCCCGACCAAGAACTTCGACCGTGCGCGGGAGCGGATGGACCTGGTGGTCAAGTCGATGGTCGCGGCCGGTTACATGAGCGAGGCGGAAGCCGCCGCTTTGCCCGAACCTCGGCTCGATGTGCGTACTCGCAACGAACTTCCGACGGGGACTTATTTTGCGGACTGGGCGTTGCCCCAGGCGCGGAAGTTGGCCCAGCCAGGCTATGCCCGGCAAACGCTGACGACGACGCTCGATTCGCGGCTCCAGGGCATTGCCCGCAACGTCACTGCACGGGCGGGGCTGGGCGGGGCGCAAGTGGCGCTAGTGGCAATGCGCACCAATGGCGAAGTCGTGGCGATGATCGGGGGCAAGGATTACGCTACTTCGCCTTTCAACCGCGTCACCCAGGCGCGGCGCCAGCCCGGGTCCACGTTCAAGCTGTTCGTCTATATCGCCGCGCTGCGGGCCGGGCTCGATCCGGACGACATGATCGACAATTCCCAGATAACCGAAGGCAGTTACCGCCCCAAGAATGCGCGCGGAAATTATTCCGATGCACTGACGCTCGAAGATGCCTTTGCCCGGTCAAGCAATGTCGCGGCCGTGCGCCTGCTTCAGGAGGTCGGCAGCGAGGCGGTGATCGATGCCGCGCGCGATCTGGGGGTCCGCTCGCCTTTGGCGGAAGGGGATCCGAGCCTTGCCCTTGGCACCTCGACAATGACCCTGATGGAACTCACCGCCGCCTACGCCGGTGTTGCGGGCAACCAGTTCCCGGTCGTGCCGCATGCCTTCCGACAGGAAGAGCAGGGCTGGTTTGCACGCCTGTGGGACGGGAAAAGCAGCCTGTCGCGCGGGGATCACGAGGATATCGAACAGATGCTCCGTGCCGCGATCAACCGGGGTACGGGGCGCGCGGCGATGCTGCGTGGGCCGAACTTCGGCAAGACGGGTACGACGCAGGATTACCGCGACGCGCTGTTCGTGGGCTATGCCGGTGACCTGGTGGTCGGTGTGTGGATCGGCAACGACGACAATACGCCGCTGTCGGGGATTGGCGGCGGCGATCTGCCCGCGCGCATCTGGCGAGATTTCATGAGCCAGGCGCTGGGCGAGCGGCAAGCGCCCCCGCGGCCGCGCCCCAACCCCAGTGGCCCGGTCGAGCCGCTTGACGTTCCCCAGCTAGAGGACATCCCGCTGGATGAAGCCGGTTCGCGCGTCAGCATCGATGGGGAAGGTGTGACCGTTTCGACCGACGTGGGCGGCATTCCGCTCGATCTCAGGGTGGATGAAAACGGAATCGGGGTGAGCCCGGGCGAAGACGAGCCGCCGCCCCGCTAGGCGGCGGGATCCGCCATCAGGATGTTCATCACCGCCGTTGCCACGGGGCGGGCGGGATTGTCCTGCCAGGCGGTAACTTCGATATTGGCATTACGCCGGCCCAGCCGGGTGATGCGGCCCTGCGCATAAGTCGTCCGGTTCTTTGCCGCGCTCAGGAACTGCACAGTGATCCCGATCGGCTTGATGCGCGCTGTCCGCCCCTGCCGTTTCAGTTCCGCGCGCAAGGCGGCATAGCCCGCGTTTTCAAGCAGGCCGCTGGTGGCCCCGCCATGAAATACCGTCGGGCGGCCTTCGACGATCGGATCGAACGGCAATGCGAGCAAGGGCGATCCTTCATCACCCGGCTCGATCGTGATGCCCAGCGAACGGGCATAGGCTGGCAGGTCCACCTCGTCGCTCATACAGCCCGCCAAGGTGTGGTCATGAAGACGCCGGCGATGTGCGCGACGGGATCGTCAGGGTCGCCATCGTGCGCGACACCGCGGACGAATGCGGCAGAGCGGGTCCGGCGATAACACTGTACCCGGCCATTGACGGCTGCCCGGGGGCGGGCGGGACGCATGTAGTCGACGCGCAGGTCCAGCGTCGCGACGGGTTCGAACACTCCGGACGTCGACCAGATCGCCATGCCCGCCGCCATGTCCATCAGACTGATGATCGGGCCGGAAGCCAGTATCCCGGTGCCGTCTTCGCCCACCAGATCCTCGCGCCAGGGCAAGGCCAGTTCGACCCAGTCGGCACCGTGCGCGATGTAGTGAAGCCCCAGCCAACCGGGGTGCCCGCGGCCCAGGATGAACCTGGACACGAGCGCGGGATCGAAGCCGCCCTGGGGCTGTTGCGGTTCGCTGGTCAAAACACGGACCCGGCAAGCGCATCTATCGCCGCCTGGAGAATGACGGCGGCGGCATGACTGTCGATTTTCTCAGCGCGCTTGGCGCGGCTCATGTCCTGCCCGATCATGGCGCGTTCGGCACTGGCGGTGGACAGTCGTTCGTCCCACAGCAGTACCGGCAGCGCGAAAGCCTCGGCCAGATTGCGTGCGTAAGCGCGGCTCGACTGGGCGCGCGGTCCTTCGCTGCCATCCATGTTGCGCGGCAAGCCGATTACGATCCCGCGCACGCGGCGATCGGCGATCAGTGCAGCCAAGGCCTCGCGATCGCGCCCGAATTTGCCGCGCTCCAGCGTCTTGCCCGGGGACGCGAATTGCCAGCTGGCGTCGCACAGCGCGATGCCGATCGTGCGGGTGCCGAGATCGAGACCAAGCAGCGCGCCGCCATCGGGCAACGCGTCACTGAATTCTGCCGCACTCGACGTGATCAGTGCGCCGCTCGCCATGCCTCGACCCGCTTCGCCACGTCACGCTGCAGGTTCCGCCAGAACAGCGGGATGTCATAGACGTGGTAATTGTTGCCCGGCAGCACGGCGTCGCCGACCTCGGGCGGATCGCCGATCAACAGCAGCCCACGCCGGTTGCAGCGGGCGGGCACCGCGCCCGGGACCAGTTCGCCGGTGGTGTATTCCGCATCCGGGATCAGAGTGCCCAGATTTGCCTCCGCTTCGGCCGCGCCGCCAACCGTTCCGGTCAAGGGGTTGGTGCACAGGATGGGAGTGTCGCCGCGCAGCTCCCCATTGGCAGCACGCGATTCGCCGTAGCTGGTGAGCAGACGGCGTGGATCGGCCGGTTCGGCGAAGCTCGACCAGCTCATGATGCAACCCGCCTGGGCAGCGGTCGCACATGCCGGCAGGCCCAGCGTGGGCAAGTCGTGCTCCACGGAAATCGGCCAGCCGATCGCATAAACCGCTGCCACGCGGGGGGCCACTTCGCTGGCCGCCACTTCATCACGCAGCAAGCGGAGCAGGTGGAGCGCACCCTGACTGTGCCCGGCCAGCACGATCGGCGTGTCTGGCTCGATACTGGACAGGAAATAGGCGAAGGCCTGCTGCACGTCGCGATAAGCCGCATCGATTGCCTGCTGGCCTTCGGGCTCGTTCGTGAGGAATGCGCCGAACGTCGCCTGGCGATAACGCGGAGCCCAGATTTCGCTGGCCTGATTGAATGGACTGGCCATGCCGCGAACGTAAAGCCGCGCGATACGCTGCGATTCTGCATGTTCCAGCGGCGCGTTCCAGTTCGACCGGTCCAGATAGCTGGTCGGATGGACGAAAAAGACAGCGAAATCGCTGGGCTTCTCGACAGGAACGGCCGGCTTCGTACCGTCTTCCTGGCGAAGCGCCGGCTGCCAGCGGGCCGGGTCATCCACGCCGATGCCCGGCCGGGAAAACCACATGGCCGGATCCTGGTAGGCGTTGTCCGCAAGCGCTTCCTGCTCGACGAATTCACCGCTTGGGACGAAGGCGAAGTCGGCGGCGCGATCCCACCAGATGTACAGGGCGAATCCGGTGGCGATCACTAGGAACGTAAGTACGGCAATGATATTGAGGAATTTGCGGACCATCAGGCGGGATTGCTTTCCATTGCCTCTTCCCGGTTGCCGCCGCCATTTTCGATGCGTGCCGAACGGCGTTCCAACGCCACCTTGATCATCGCAAGCATGGGGTCGGCCAGCGCGAGGCCCAGGATCCCGAACAGGACACCGAAAATCAGCTGGGCGGAAAGGACCAGCGCGGGGGCGAGATCGACCGTCTTCTTGGCGATCATCGGGATCAACACATAGCCGTCGAAATTCTGGACCAGCAGATAAACGAAGATCGTGTAGATCCCCATTTCCGTTCCGCCCGAGAAGCCGACCAGCACCATCAGCACGCCCGAAATGATCGCGCCCACGTTCGGGATGAACACCAGCAAGCCGGTGATCAGCCCAAGCAGGACCGCCATCGGCACGCCATAGATCGCCAGCGCGGCCCAGGTGAACAGCCCCTCCAGCACCATGCCAAGCAGGCGACCGGCCAGCAGCCGGCGCATGGTATAGGCCTGATGGCTGATCGTGTCGAAGAAGGCCGGACGGTGTTCTTCCGGCACCATCCAGGCAACCCCGCGCTCGTACACGCGCGGATCGGCGGCGAGATAGACACCGATGATGACGATCAGCAGCATCGTCGTCAGCCCGCCGAACAGCCCACCGATCGCGCGCGTAACGGTACCGACGCCGCTGATCAGGTTTCCGGCCATCGACTGGATGTCGGAAGCGCTGACCGCAAAGCCTTGTTCGCGCAGGAAGGCGACGAGGGCACCCAGCTGCTGCGTGACGATACCGGGGAACTCGGCCGCTTGCGCTGCGATCTGCTGGCCCGCAAACATCAGCAGCCATGCCAGGAAGGCTGCGGTCAGCAGCAGGACGATCGTTACCCGCCAGCCGCGCCCGATCTTGAGAACGCGGCCCAGCAGGCGCGCCCCGCCGTCGATCATGGCCGCAAAAACCAGAGCGCCAAAAATCACCAGCAGCGATTGCGAAATCCAGATGGCCAGCACGACCAGGCCGATGACCGCAGCCCAGATGAACGCCCGGGTCGCTTCGAACCGCAGACGGTTGTTTTCGATGCGGGTCGGGCTCGCGCCTACGGCGGCCGGCTCGTCGCTCATCGGGCGGCGCGCTCTTGCACCAGGGGAGGGCGCAGGGTCGTCCACGCCCGCTCACCGCGTAGCGAGGTGAACCATGTCACCGGGTTCCAGGTAGTCGTACCGTCGAGCGAGAAGGTGATGAATTCCGCGCGGCCCCCGATGTTTTCGAGCGGAACAGGGCCGCCCAGGCCGCCGCCGAAATTCGGGTCGACCGGCGCGCGGCTGTCAGCCGAGTGATCGCGGTTGTCGCCCATGACGAAGACGTGGCCTTCCGGAACGACTTGCGGGCCGTAATTGTCGTAGCCGGCGTCGATATCCTCGTTGACAACCAGATAGGTCGCACCGTTCGGCAGGGTCTCGCGCGCGACCGGCACGTTGTAGACCGGGACACCTGCGGAGTTGCGCCCGCGATAGACATCGAAGTCAGCCAGGCATGGCTCGCCATAGGCGCACTGGTGCTGGTCGCTCGCCACCGGGATTTGCAGGGCAGGTTCGATTTCCTGCGGGATCGCTTCACCGTTCAGGAATATCCGCCCGCCGCGCACCTCTATGGTATCGCCGGGCAGCGCCACTACGCGCTTGATGTAATCCTCGTCCCGGACCGGGTGTACCGGGATGACGATATCGCCGTATTCAGGCGTGTCGGGCCAGATCCTCCAGTCGGAACGCGGCAGCAGATGGAACGAGACTGATGCCCACGACCACCCATAGGGATATTTGCTTACCACCAGCCGGTCGCCGACCATCAGGCTCGGCATCATCGACGTGCTGGGAATGTAGAACGGTTTGGCAATAAAACTGTGGAATGCCAGCACCGCGAGCAGCATCAGCGCCAGGCCGCGCAGTTCCGCGATCCAGTTGACTTTGTCTTCCTTGGGCTTTTCGTCGGTCACGGCGGCGAGGGCATTACTCATAGAGGGCGGGCCTCGATGATCACGAAGGCCTGCGCCCATGGATGATCATCAGTGAGAGTGAGATGAACGACCGCCTCATGGCCGGGCGGCGTCAATTCCGCAAGCCGCTTGGCCGCTCCCTGGGTCAGCGAAAGCGTGGGCGCGCCGGAGGGGGCGTTCACCACGCCGATATCTTTCATGTAGACGCCGCGATAGAAGCCTGTGCCGACAGCTTTCGAAAAGGCCTCCTTTGCAGCAAAGCGCTTGGCATAGGTCCCGGCGCGGGTGAATGGGCGCTTGGCGGCCTTGGCGCGCTCCACTTCGGTGAAACAGCGTTGTTCGAACCTGTCGCCATGCCGGTCGAGCGCCTTTTGAATCCGCTCTATATTGCACAGGTCCGAGCCAAGCCCGATAATCACCGCGCGTCGTCCATAAGGTCGCGCATCCGGCGGACGCTGGCTTCCAGACCAGTGAATATCGCCTCGCCGATCAGGTAGTGACCGATGTTGAGTTCGGCGAGCTGCGGAATAGCTGCAATCGGCTGTACGTTTTCATATGTAAGGCCGTGCCCGGCGTGCGGTTCGATGCCGTTCTTGGCAGCGAGCGCAGCCATATCGGCGATGCGGCGCAGTTCGCTCGCAGTGCGCTCCCCATCGCCATCGAGATGGGCGTGGGCATACTCACCGGTATGGAATTCCACAACCGGCGCGCCAAGGCGCAGAGCGGCGTCGAGTTGCCGCTCGCTCGCTTCGATGAACAGGCTGACCCGGATGCCCGCATCCTGAAGACGTGAGACAATGGGAACCAGCGTATTGTGAAGGCCAGCCGCGTCGAGACCGCCCTCGGTCGTGCGTTCCTCTCGCTTTTCCGGCACGATGCAGGCGGCGTGCGGCTTATGGCGCAGCGCGATTGCCAGCATTTCCTCGGTCGCCGCCATTTCCAGGTTGAGCGGCAAGTCGGTCGCCGCCTGGATCCGGGCGAGGTCGTCGTCGCGGATGTGGCGGCGATCCTCGCGCAGGTGCGCAGTGATGCCATCACCGCCGCAGGCCGCCACGATCTGGGCCGCACGCACGGGATCGGGATGCTCACCACCACGGGCATTGCGGATGGTCGCGACGTGGTCGATATTGACGCCCAGCCTGAGCGGGCGGGGGCTAGGTTCGCTGGTCAATTTATTTGCGGCTCCCCGGCTTGGTCACCGGCAGCGCGGCGAGGGCGGGGGGCACTTCGTCGGCTGCGTACGTCGGAAAGTTCAGCTCGACCAGAGGGAAGAACGGAACGCCCAGGTCCACCTCCCCGGCGGAACGGTCGACCAAAGCGACCTCTGCAATCACCTCCCCGCCTTCACGGCCGACTGCCGCAATCGCCTCGCGGCTGGAAAGGCCCGTCGTAACAACGTCCTCTACCATCAGCACCTTTGCGCCCGGGGCGAGACTGAAGCCGCGGCGCAGTTCGAACGTACCGCTCGGGCGTTCAAGGAACAGTGCGTCCTTACCCAGTGCGCGCCCCATCTCGTGCCCGATGATCAGCCCCCCCATTGCCGGCGAGACGACGACGTCGATATCGCTGCGGATGTCGCGGGGGATGCGTTGCGCCAACGCGAGGGCAAGCCGTCCGGCGCGCTCCGCATTCATCAGTATGCGCGCGCATTGCAGATAGTGACCGCTGTGACGGCCGGATGACAATACGAAATGCCCTTCGAGCAGCGCTTCGCAACTGCGGAATTCCGACAGAACCTCTTCGTCACTCATCGATGCTTGATCCGGGCTTTCCTATGGCTTGCACAACGGGCAAGCGGGGTTGCGGATTTTTCTCCTAGAAGCGCTTGAGGGCGGGGGCAAGCGCGCGTATAGGCCGCGCCAGACCGGTCCCCCGACGGGGTGCTTGCGGCTGTGTGAGCGGCCCCTTAACAACAAGAACGGAAAGCGTCGGACAGATGAATTTCGGTGACTGGCCCAACGGGGCCGTTCGGAAGATGGCGGTAACTCTGGCGGCGGCGGCTCTTGCCTTCGCCCCGACCGCAGTGCTGGCGCAGGACCCGGCTCCCGCCGCGGCGGAGACGGTTGCCCCGGGGGCGGCTGACGCTCCTGCGACGACAACGACCACTGCGACGGCTGCCGACGCTGCTGCGCCGGCTGGTGCAGCGGCCGAATCGACGGCGGGCGATAGCGGCTACACGCCGATGGGCCCCGACATGATCAAGGGTCAGCCGGTTGACGGCGCTTTCGATTTGCAGCCGCAATATTCTGAAATCGGCGAAACCGCGCAGCCGTTCCACGTCGCCCTGGTGTGGATCATGGCGATCATCTCGATCTTCGTGCTCGCGCTGCTGGTGTGGGTGGTGGTGCGCTACAACCGCAAGGCGAATCCCGTGCCGTCAAAGACGACGCACAACACCATGATCGAAGTGGTGTGGACCGTGGTTCCCGTGCTGATCCTGGTCGGCATTGCCATTCCTTCGATCTCGCTGCTCGCCGCGCAATACGAATCGCCGCCGGAAGATGCGATCACCGTCAAGGTGACCGGGTACCAGTGGAACTGGGGCTACGAATTCCCCGACCACGGCGTTGCCGAATTCATTTCCAACATGATGCCGGAAGACGAGGCGAAGGCCGCCGGGTTCCCGGGTCAGCTGGAAGTCGACCAGCGCCTCGTAGTGCCGGTGAATACGCCGCTGCGCATGCAGATCACTGCGGCAGACGTGATCCACTCGTTCGCCGTGCCGTCGCTCTGGTTCAAGCTCGACGCCGTACCGGGCCGGCTCAACGAAAAGCTCCTGATCATCAAGGAGCCGGGCATCTATTACGGCCAGTGTTCGGAACTGTGCGGTCCCAAGCACGCCTATATGCCGATCGCGGTCGAAGCGCTCCCGCGCCCGCAGTGGGAAGCATGGGTTCGCTCGAAGGGTGGTAACCCGGCCGGCGTTGCAGAAGCCGCGCCCACCGCCGCTGCTCCGGCTGCTCCAGCCGCCGCCAACGATAATCCGTCGACGCCTGCCAACGAAGCTGCCGCTACCGAAGGTGACGCGGCGCCTGACGTCGATGCGTCGCCCGCCGCTGCCGCGACGGCGGCCGCCCAGTAACCGTTTCAAGGTCGAAGAGAACGAACATGGCAACCACCGCCCAGACCTTCCAGGCCCACGACGATGGCCACGCACATCATGACGCCGATCACAAGCCCGGCTTCTTCGCGCGGTGGTTCATGTCCACCAACCACAAGGACATCGGCACGCTGTACCTGATCTTCGCCATCATGGCGGGGATCATCGGCGGCGGCATCTCGGGCATCATGCGCTTTGAGCTGGCCGAACCGGGCATCCAGTATCTGGGCTGGTGGGTCGAATTCATGGGCGGAGAATCCAACTTCGACGCCAATGCCCACATGTGGAACGTGTTGATCACGGCGCACGGCCTGATCATGGTGTTCTTCATGGTCATGCCCGCGATGATCGGCGGGTTTGGCAACTGGTTCGTGCCGCTGATGATCGGCGCGCCCGACATGGCGTTCCCGCGCATGAACAACATCTCGTTCTGGCTCACCGTGGCCGGCTTCACGAGCCTGATGTTCTCCGCCTTCGTTCCCGGCGGCCCTTCCGGCAACGGGTCGGGCGTGGGCTGGACAGTCTATGCGCCGCTTTCGACCCAGGGTGCCGACGGCAACCCGGCAACCGACTTCGCGATCTTTGCGCTGCACCTTGCCGGTGCCGCGTCGATCATGGGGGCAATCAACTTCATCACCACCATCTTCAACATGCGTGCACCGGGGATGACCCTGCACAAGATGCCGCTGTTCGTCTGGTCGGTGCTGGTTACCGCGTTCCTGTTGCTGCTGGCGCTTCCGGTGCTGGCTGCGGCCATCACCATGCTGCTGACCGACCGCAACTTCGGGACGACCTTCTTCGATCCTGCCGGTGGTGGCGACCCGATCCTGTACCAGCACCTGTTCTGGTTCTTCGGTCACCCTGAGGTCTACATCATGATCCTGCCGGGCTTCGGCATGGTCAGCCAGATCGTTGCGACCTTCAGCCGCAAGCCGGTGTTCGGCTACCTCGGCATGGCCTATGCCATGGTCGCAATCGGCGTGGTCGGGTTCGTCGTGTGGGCGCACCACATGTACACCGTGGGCCTCGACGTAAACACCAAGATGTACTTCACCGCAGCGACCATGGTCATCGCAGTGCCGACCGGCGTGAAGATCTTCAGCTGGATCGCGACGATGTGGGGCGGCTCGATCGAGTTCAAGAGCCCGATGGTGTGGTCGCTCGGCTTCATCTTCCTGTTCACCGTGGGCGGTGTGACCGGCGTCTATCTCGCCAACGGCGGTATCGACGACGTCGTTCACGATACCTACTTCGTCGTCGCGCACTTCCACTACGTGCTGTCGATGGGCGCGGTGTTCAGCCTGTTCGCCGGTTTCTACTATTGGTTCCCGAAGATGAGCGGCCGGATGCATTCCGAATTGCTCGCGCACCTGCACTTCTGGGCCTTCTTCATCGGCGTGAACGTGATCTTCTTCCCGCAGCACTTCCTGGGCCTCCAGGGTATGCCACGTCGTTACCCGGACTACGCCCAGGCGTATCAGTACTGGAACGAGATCAGCTCGATCGGGTACGAAATCATGGCCGCATCGATGCTGCTGTTCTTTGCCAACATCATCTACGCCTTCGTGGCGGGCAAGAAGGCGGCAGACAATCCGTGGGGTGAAGGTGCGACGACGCTGGAATGGACCTTGTCCAGCCCGCCACCGTTCCACCAGTTCGAAACGTTGCCGGTGATCGAGGATCATCACGACTATCACGATCATCGCCCCGTCGATGCCAACGGCAAGCCTGCCACTGCCTGACGCAACGACGCCGCAGAGCGTCGGGGACAACCAGAACGGGGAGGGCGCACCGGCAACGGCTGCGCCCTCGCCTGTAGAATCGGACCGGAACCAAGCTTGGCCATGACCGCCGCAACGCAAGCCCTGCCCACGGAATGGCGCGATTTCTTCGCGCTGACGAAGCCGCGGGTCATGACCCTGGTGATTTTCACCGGGCTGTGCGGGTTGCTCGCCGCGCCGGGATCGATCCATCCGGTACTTGGCTTTACCGCGATCCTGTGCATCGCACTTGGGGCGGGCGGAGCAGCGACGCTCAACCAGTGGTGGGAAGCGGATATCGACGCTGTAATGAAACGCACGGCTGGGCGGCCGATTCCGGCGGGACGCCTCGATCGCACCAGCGCCCGCGATTTCGGTATCGCCCTGTCGGTCGGCTCGGTTTTGCTGATGGGCCTGGCCAACGGATGGCTGGCTGCGGCGATCCTCGCGCTTTCCATCGTCTATTATGCGGTCATCTACACGATCTGGCTCAAGCCGCGTACACCGCAGAACATTGTCATCGGCGGAGGTGCCGGGGCCTTCCCGCCGCTGATCGGCTGGGTCGCGGTCACTGGCGAAGTGACCGCGATGCCGCTGCTGCTGTTTGCGATCATCTTCATGTGGACCCCGCCGCATTTCTGGGCACTGGCCCTGTTCGTCCGGCTCGATTACGCCAACGCCGGCATCCCGATGATGCCGGTGGTCAAGGGCGAGGCATCGACCCGGCGCCAGATCCTGATCTATTCGCTGCTGCTGCTGCCAATCGCGGTGGCGCCGTGGTGGATTGGCGGGGCCGGCACATTGTACGGCATCGTGGCGGCAACCCTCACCGCTGTATTCGTCGTGCTGTCCATCCCGGTCGCACTGCGGACCGCGACCGAGGGTGATCGGATGCAGCCGGAAAAGCGGTTGTTCGCATTCAGCATCGTCTATCTGTTCGCCTTGTTCGCGGCCCTGGCCGTGGACGCGTTCGTTCGCCAGACAGGACCATTGTCATGACCCCCGAGGAACTCGCCGAATATCGCCGCAGGCAAAAGTCGCGCAATCTGGCGCTTGGCGGCCTGCTCGTGTTCTTCGCCGTGCTGTTTTACGCCCTGACGATCGTGAGGATGTGAGCGACCGATGACCGCCTTAACCCTTGAGGACAAGAATCGCCGGGTCGGACTTTATGCGCTGATCGGCGCACTTGCGATGCTCGGTCTCGGCTATGCCGCCGTGCCACTGTATGACCTGTTCTGCCGTGTCACAGGCTTTGGCGGGACAACCCAGCGCGCCACCGAGCAGGAAGCGAATCTCGCGGAACGTCTGGCTGCCAGCGCCGGGGGCAAGACCGTTTCCATCCGTTTCGACGCGAGTACGGCAGGCGACATGCCGTGGACGTTCGCGCCCGAGCGGACCACGGACACCGTCGCGATCGGCGCCCGCGATCTGGCTTTCTACACCGCGCGCAACGATAGCGGCGTACCGATCACCGGCACGGCCACTTTCAATGTCGAGCCGGAACAGGTCGGCAAGTACTTCAACAAGGTGCAGTGCTTCTGCTTCACGGAACAGACGCTGGCACCCGGTCAGGAAGTGCGCATGCCGGTGCTGTTCTTCGTCGATCCAGCGATTCTCGACGACCCCAATGCGCGCAATGTGCAACAGATCACGCTGAGCTATACCTTCCACAAGGCGGTCGCTCCGCGCAAAGAACCGACTTCCTGACACTGGACCAACCCTGCAACGACCATTAAGGGCGGCTGCAATAATACTGACAGGGTACCCGATTCATGGCTGGCACCGCGAACCACGACTATCACATCCTTCCCCCTGACATCTGGCCGTTCCTCGGTTCTGTGTCGGCGGTGACCTTCACCAGCGGCATGGTTCTCTACATGCACGAGCTGGCGAACTGGCAGATCGTTCTCGGCCTCGGCATCGCCGGCCTGATCGCGACGTTTTTCAGCTGGTTCTCGAACATCGTGAAGGAAGCGCAGGAGGGGTACCACACCCCGGTCGTGCAGCTTCACCTGCGCTACGGCATGATCCTGTTCATCGCGTCGGAAGTGATGTTCTTCGTCGGCTGGTTCTGGAGCTGGTTCGACTTTGCCCTGTTCCCGTCCACCTTGTCCGACGTTGTGGGCGGGCAATTCCCGCCGGTCGCGATTGAGGAAGTGCTCGATCCGTTCGGCCTCCCGCTGCTCAACACGCTGATCCTGCTGTGTTCGGGCACGACGGTCACTTGGGCGCATCACTCGCTGATCCATGGCGATCGCGAGGGGCTGAAGAAGGGGCTTTGGCTGACGATCATCCTGGGCGCGGTGTTCACTGCTATCCAGGCTTACGAATACTCGGTCGCGCCGTTCGCCTTCGGTGGCAACACCTACAGCTCCGCGTTCTACATGGCGACGGGTTTCCACGGGTTCCACGTGCTGGTCGGCACGATCTTCCTGATTGTCTGCCTGATCCGCGCGAACAAGGGCCACTTCACCCCGCGCCAGCACTTCGGCTTCGAAGCGGCGGCATGGTACTGGCATTTCGTCGACGTGGTGTGGCTGTTCCTGTTCGTGGTCGTCTACATCTGGGGCGGCTGGGGCGCTGCCGTTCACTGATGAACGCGGACATTCCCGATAACGAGGGGCAGCCCGGGATCGCCCGGGCTGCCCTTTTCGGTTTGTGCCCCCGGTGCGGGTCGCGAACGCTGTTCGAGGGTCCGACCCGGTTCGCGGCGCGCTGCGGGAACTGCGGGCTGGACTTCGAGAAATTCAACGTCGGGGACGGGCCGGCCGGCTTTTTGACCCTGATCATCGGCGCAGTACTCGTCGGGCTAGCTCTGTGGCTTGACGCGGCAGTGCGTCCGCCGCTGTGGGTCCACGCCTTGATCTGGGTGCCCGTAACGGTCGGCGCGGTGATGGTCGGGCTGCGCTATGCCAAGGGCGCGCTCCTCGCCGCCGAATTCCGCAACAAGGCAGGCGAGGGCAGGGTGCGCGAAGAATGACACGCAAGGTACCTGTGTTCGCCACGATCCTGGTTCTCGCCGCGGTCGCGACGATGATTGCGCTCGGATTCTGGCAGCTCGGCCGCAAGGGAGAGAAAGAGGCACTGATCGCCCGCTATGAAAGCGCGATCGCCCTGTCATCGCAAACGCCTTGGCCAACCAGCGAAGCGGAAACCGAACGCGCGCTCTATCGTGTTGCCACGCTGGAGTGTGTGCGGGTCCTCGAAATGCGGACGACGGCCGGGCGCAGCACGGCAGGCGCTGCTGGAATGGGGCATACCGCACGATGCGCCTTGGCAGGGGGCGGCGAGGCGAGCGTGGTCATCGGCTGGTCGCCGGACCCGCGGGAAGTGAACTGGCAAGGCGGAATCATAACAGGTGTGGTCGCGCCCGGGCCGAGGCTCGTCGCAATGAACCCGGCGCCGGGACTTCAGCCCATCGCCCGGCCAGATCCCCGCGACTTGCCCAACAATCACCTGGCTTACGCCGGTCAGTGGTTCCTGTTCGCCCTGACTGCGCTGGTGATCTACGTGCTGGCCCTGCGGCGGCGCTGGCGCAGTTGAACTTGGCCGCGCGCAATCTGGCCTCGCTTGCCCAGCTGCGGCAGCGTGGCTAACCGCATGCCCATGGAATATGTCTCCACCCGCGGCGCCGCGCCGGTGCTCGATTTCGAGGGCGTGACGCTCGCCGGGCTTGCCAGCGACGGCGGGCTGTATTTGCCGCGCGAATGGCCCCGGTTTTCCGCGGCAGAGATTACCGCCATGCGCGGCTTGCCCTATCCCGTACTTGCCGCGCGTGTGATGCAGCCGTTCGTGGGAGACAGCCTTTCGCCCGATCGCCTGCGCGAGATGTGCGATGTCGCCTATGGCCGTTTCGCCCATGCTGCAGTCACCCCGCTTGTGCAGCTCGATCAGCGACATTGGCTGCTGGAACTATTCCATGGTCCGACGCTGGCGTTCAAGGATGTGGCGCTGCAACTGCTCGGGCAGCTGTTCGAGGAATTTCTGAGCCGCCGGGACGAGAACCTGACGATCGTCGGTGCGACCAGCGGCGACACCGGATCGGCGGCGATTGATGCGGTTGCAGGGCGCAAGGGCATCGACATCTTCATGCTGCACCCGCGCGGCCGGGTCAGCGATGTCCAGCGCCGCCAGATGACTACCGTTCTGGCACCCAACGTTCACAACATCGCGATCGACGGCAGCTTCGACGATGCCCAGGCGCACGTGAAGCGCATGTTCGGCGACACTGCGATGACCGGGCGGTTCCGCATCGGCGCAGTCAATTCGATCAACTGGGCCCGCTTGATGGCGCAGGTGGTTTACTACTTCGCTGCCGCGCTCCAGCTTGGGGCACCCGATCGCCGTGCTGTGTTCAGCGTGCCGACGGGCAACTTCGGCGACGTCTTTGCCGGGTATGTAGCAGCGCAGATGGGGTTGCCGATCGAGCGGCTGATCGTCGCCACCAACGTCAACGACATTCTTCACCGTGCGCTCGGCCACGGCGACTATTCGGCGGGCGAAGTCACGCCGACCGCTGCGCCCAGCATGGACATCCAGGTTTCATCCAATTTCGAACGGCTGCTGTTCGACCTTGGCGGGCGCGATGGCACGGCGCTGGGCGAACAGATGCGCGGCTTCGAACAGCATCGGGCAATGCGCCTGACGACCGCACAGCGCGAAGGCGCCACTAGCCTTTTCTCGAGCGTGCGCACCGATCCTGACGAAATGTCGCAGGCCATGCGGTGGGCCCACGAGGCCTGCGGCGAAGTGATCGACCCGCATACTGCGATCGGGCTTCACGCGGCGCGCACGGTCGAACTGTCGGATGACGTGCCTGTCGTAACGCTGGCGACCGCGCATCCGGCCAAGTTCCGCGATGCGGTAGAACGCGCCACCGGCACCCGGCCCAGCTTGCCCACGCGCGTCGGCGACCTGTTCCGCCGCGAGGAACGATTTGCGGAATTGCCCGGCGAATATGATGCAATTGCCGCATGGATCGCCGAGCGCGCGACGCCGGCCGCCTGATGCCCACGTTGATCGAACAACCGCTGCTGATGGTGGGCGATGGGTGGGACGCCTATCGTCTGCTCGACAGTGGTCACGGCCGCAAGTGGGAGCAATATGGCCCGCGCCGTTTCATTCGCCCTGAACCCCAGGCGATGTGGTCGCCCCGTCACGCAGAATGGCCCGCCGACGGCGAATTCGTGCCCGGGTCGGACGAAGATGGCGGCGGCCGCTGGAACCTGTCCAACCGTGTACCGCAGGAAGGGTGGGAGCTCTCCTGGGAGAACGCGCGATTCACCGCGCAGTGTACCCCGTTCCGGCACCTCGGCTTCTTCCCCGACATGGCGCCGGTGTGGCGCTGGATGGGGGCGCAACTCGCCGACAGGGCTGACGCGCAGACGCTCAACCTGTTCGGATATACCGGCGTCGGCTCGCTCGCGCTGAGCGAGTATGGCCCCGTCGTTCACGTCGACGCTTCCAAGAAATCGGTCGCCCAGGCGCGCGCGAACGCGGCGCTGTCAGGTTTCGCGGACCGTCCGATCCGCTGGCTCGTCGACGATGCGACCAAATTCGCCGCGCGCGAGGTCAGGCGGGGCCGGCGTTACGACGGAATCATCCTCGATCCGCCCAAGTTCGGGCGCGGGCCGGATGGCGAGACGTGGCGGCTGGAGGAAAACCTTTCCGGCCTGGTTGGCGATTGCAGCCAGCTGCTCGACGGCGACAGCCGCTTCCTGTTCCTGACCGTCTATGCCGTGCGGATGAGCAGCGTTGCCCTTGCCGGGCTGCTGGCGGAAAAACTGGCGCACTTGCCCGGCCGGATTGAACACGGCGACCTGGCAGTGCGCGAAGAAGGCGCCGATGCGCGCATCCTGCCAACCGCGATCTTCGCGCGCTGGTCGAATCCCGGCTAGGGGGCGGCGATGTCCGATTCGCTCATTCTCGAAGTCGCCGATCTTGAATACGATGTCCTTACCGGCATCTATTCGGAGGAAACCGGCAAGCCGCAGCCGTTGCGGATCAGCATCTGCGCGCGCCTCAAATGCGCCGATCGCTACGCGCCCGATACGCCGCTCGATGCAAGCAAGAACTACATGGACCTGAAGTTTGCAGCGACCGATGCGCTGCCGCCGGGGGTCCACTTCAAGCTGATCGAGGCAGTGGCCGATCATATATGCGAGACGCTGTTCCTGCAGGATGTGCGGGTTGAAGCGGTGACGGTCAAGATCGTGAAGCTCGCCATCGCGGAACATAACGAAAAAATCGGCATTACCCTCACGCGCGAGCGCCGCTGAAGGCGATGCAGGCGGTCATATTCATCGCCGACCTGCCGCCGGGTGCGCTCGATGCCGCGGCCCAGTTTCATGCCCACTGGATGCCCGAAGTCCGCCGGCAATTGGCTGATGCAACCTCGATTGTCGTCGCCCTGCCGTCTGCGCCTTACGATCACGCCGACTGGCGCCAGGCCGCGGCGCGCGATCTTGCGCGCATGGCCGCGCCGGTACGCGTGAATCTGATCGGCGGGGGCAGCGAAACGGCCCGGCACGCCGCGCTGGCCTATTTGGGGGATGCGCCCGGCGTCACCGGGCAGTATCTTGGGCTGCATGGAAGCTGACCCAGCAACCTTGCGCGATACGTTCGGCCGCCGGATCGAATATCTGCGGCTGTCGGTCACCGATCGCTGCGATCTGCGCTGTGCCTATTGCATGCCCGAGCGGATGCGCTTCGTGCCCAAACCGGAAGTTCTGACACTGGAAGAATTGCGCCACCTTGCGCTCGGCTTCATCGCGCGCGGAGTGCGCCGGATCCGACTGACAGGTGGGGAGCCGCTGGTACGGCGCGATGTCATAGAGCTGATCCGCGCCCTGGGGCGAGAGGTAGGGGGCGGGCTCGATGAGCTGACACTCACCACGAACGGCACACAGCTCGCCAATTGTGCCGATGACCTTGCCAGTGCCGGGGTGCAGCGGATCAATGTCTCGCTCGACACGCTCGACCAGGCGCGGTTCGCCCGGCTGGCACGACGTGACGCCCTGCCCCAAGTTCTGGAGGGGATCGCAGCGGCCCGGGCGGCGGGGCTGGCCGTCAAGCTCAACACCGTTGCGCTGCAAGGCGAGAACGCGGACGAAATCCCTTCACTGATCGAATGGGCCCATCGGTGCGGGCACGACATCACGCTGATCGAGGTCATGCCGCTTGGCGATATCGAGGCGGACCGGATCGACCAGTTCATGCCGCTTTCCGCTGTTCGGGAATCCCTGGAAAAGCGCTGGACGCTCACCCCGTCCCATCACCGCACCGGCGGCCCGGCGCGATATTTCGATGTGGCGGAAACTGGCGGGCGGATCGGGTTCATCACGCCGCTAAGCGACAATTTCTGCGCCGGGTGCAACCGGATCAGGGTCACGGCCACGGGTCAGCTTTATCCCTGCCTCGGCGGGGGGGAGCGCGTGGACCTGCGCGCTGCGCTGCGCTCGCCCGATCCCGCGGGCGAACTTGGCCGCGCACTCGACCATGCGATGCAGATCAAGCCGGAACGCCATCATTTCCGGGTCGACGCACGCGGGGCCAGCCCTGCGCAGCCGCGTCACATGTCAATGACGGGGGGCTGAGCGTGGCGATCAGGATCATCTTCCTCGGCCCCTTGCGCGATGTGGCGGGCAGCGACGAGCGCGACCTGGCCGGACCGCTCGACTGGGACGGGCTGGTGGAAGCGCTGGGTGCCGAATTTCTGTGGCATCTCCACAGCGCGCGGGTGCGGATCGCGGTGAATGGGGCTGTGCTGGCCGACAAGGAATCGCTGGTCGCCCGCGATGGTGACGAGATTGCCCTTCTGCCGCCGGTCAGCGGTGGCTGATCCGATGCGCGACGTGCGGCTGATGCACCATCCGTTCGACCCGGGCGCGCTGATCGAATCGTTTCGGCAGGCCAATCGCGGGCTGGGCGGGATATGCACCTTCATCGGCGAGGTACGCGGCGATGGAGGCGTGCTGGCGCTGGAACTCACGCATTATGAACCGCTCACCTTGCCGGGAATGCGGGATTTGGCGGTGCGTGCCTGCGGTCAATTCGCGCTTATGGGTTTGCTGGTGGCCCACCGGGTCGGCGAACTGCGGCCGGGGGACCCGATCGTCTGCGTGGCCGCCGCTGCGCGCCACCGCCGTGCGGCCATCGACGCTGTCGATTTTTGCATGGACCATCTCAAGAGTGCGGCTTGGTTCTGGAAGCGAGAGAAGCGCGCCGACGGGTGGCACTGGATCGAGCCGCGACCGGAAGATCACGCCGATCTTGCCAGGTGGGGGTGATTCGCTAGTCGATCGCCCCGCGCAGTTCGGCGAGTATCCGGTCTTCCTCGGCAATGAGACTGCTCACTTCCGTGCGGGCGACCACGATTTCGTCGCGCTGTTCCTGGGCGAGGGCGGCGTCGGCGAACAGCAGGTCGAGATCGCCGAGCGCGATCGCGGCTTGGCTACGCGACGAATCGAGGTCAGCCAGTGCGACCTGCGCCGCGGCCCAGCGGTCGTCCGTGATGGACGCCCCCCGCGCGGCCGACACGGCGCGGCGCGCGCCCGGCATGGCGGCAAGGAAGGCCCGGTGCGCGGTTGCGGCCTGCGCGCGCAACTGGCCCAAGCGCCCGGCAGTCTCGGGCGCGATGGGAGGGGGCGCGGGAGGTACGGCCACCGGCGGCGCGACTGCAAATTCCCCGCCCACTCTTTCCGCGTCGCGGATAGACAGCGATGGATAGCGATCGCCCGTACTGGCGCAGGCGGACAAGGCGACGAGGCTTAGCGCGAGAAGCGAGTTGCGATACATGGGGCGAGCTCTAGCACGGGACGGCAAACTTGCCAGTGCGCCAAAAAAGCGCTGCGCCCGGCGTTGACTTGGGCCCATGTTTCGCTTAACGGCACGCTTCTTTCCGCACCCCTGCTCTTGGGCGGGGCGCGGTCGCGCTGTCACCATAAGGTGGCAGCACAGCACAAGACACGAGAGACACCTACCATGTTCGCAGTAGTGCGCACGGGCGGCAAGCAGTACCGGGTTGCCGCCGGAGATAAGATCGCGGTCGAGAAGCTCGCAGGCGAAGCCGGCGAGACGGTCAAGCTGGGCGACGTCCTGCTGGCCGGCGAAGGCGACAACCTTGCCGACGCTTCCAAGGTCGTCGTTTCGGCCGAGATCATCGCCCAGGCGAAGAGCGAGAAGGTGATCGTTTTCAAGAAGCGTCGCCGGCACAACTATCGCCGCAAGAACGGCCATCGTCAGCAGATGACCCTGCTGCGTATCGTGGCCGTCGGCGATTCGAAGGCCGAAAAGAAGGCTGCGCCGAAAACTGATGAGGTTTCGAACGTGGAAGCCGCTCCGGCCAAGGAAGCTGCGCCCAAGAAGGCCGCTGCTCCCAAGCAGGAAGCTGCGACCAGCAATGAAGCCATGGTTGCGGATGCGAAGCCCGCTGCCAAGAAAGCCCCGGCCAAAAAGGCCGCCAAAGACGCTGACGCGAAGAAGTAAGGAGCGCGGACGATGGCACATAAGAAAGCAGGCGGTTCGTCGCGTAACGGTCGTGATTCGGCCGGTCGTCGTCTTGGCGTGAAGAAGTTCGGCAGCCAGGGTGTGGTCGCCGGCAACATTATCGTGCGCCAGCGCGGCACCAAGTTCTACCCGGGCTCGAACGTGGGCATGGGCAAGGACCACACGCTGTTCGCGACCGCCGATGGCGTTGTCCGATTCCACGCCGGCAAGCTCGGCCGTAAATACGTATCGGTCGACATGCTGGCGGAAGCCGCGGAATAACCGGACGATCCGATGACGGGATCGTCCAGACGGACGGTCCCAGCCGGGCTCAAGAACCGGCAAGCCAAGAGGGAGATGGGACCGACCCGTCTCCCTCTTGTCGTATCTCCCTCACGCACTGGCGAAACAATCTTTCGCCGCCATGCAACTGTCACGCATCACGCCTAGATGGGTGGCGAAGAGGAGAGATCGCCGTGTTCCATCGCAGCGACAGACTTTTGCTTAGACCCCTCTGGCCTGAGGACTGGGGTCTGATTCTGGGCGGGATCGCCGACGAAGGCGTGGTCCGCAATCTCGCGCGGGCACCGTGGCCATACCGGCCCGAAGACGCCCGCCAGTTCGTGCTGGCGAAGTCCGACCCGATGTATCCACGGTTCCTGATCGCGCGCGCGGCCGATGCCGCTCTGATCGGTTGCATCGGGCTCGATCCGGCCGAAAAGGACGCCGAACTCGGATACTGGATCGCGCGCCAGCATTGGGGCCAGGGTTACGCCACCGAAGCGGGCCGGGCCGTTATCGATGTTGCGAGAATGCTGGGGCACGAGCGGCTGGTTGCCAGCCATTTTCTCGATAATCCGGCATCGGGCAGGGTGCTGCGCAAGCTCGGGTTCACACCCACGGGCGCGGTGCGCCTGCGGCACAGCTGCGCGCGCGGTGAGGAAGCGCCGACGCGCGAATATGCCCTCGCGCTCGACGAAGATGCGCACGAATCGATGCGTGCCGCCTGAAATGAAAAGCCCCGCCGTTACTGGCGGGGCTTCATCATGGTTTCTTTTTACTCTGTCGGCATCAGGGCGTCCGGAAATTCACCTTCGTAAACCTTGATCAGTGCACGATCGTCGTGGTCCCACGGGTGGAAACCGGGCTTGAAATAAGCAAGCCACGCCGGGAAAATTCGCCGCACAACGCCCGGCGACCATACCAGATACTTGAACAGGCCCCAGCGCGCTTTCCAGCCGGTGATACCGTCCTGCGCGAGGAGGTTCATCGTATCTTCCCACCGGTTCTTGAAGAACCGGCCAGTGACGATCAGCATCATCAGGCTACGCAGCTTCCAACGCCTCCAGTTGGTCCAGTCGCGCGTGGCGTGGTTCCAGGTGTCGAAGGCAACGCCCTTGTGTTCGATTTCCTCTGCCGCGTGCCACTGCCACATGGCGCGCACTTCCGGATCGGCATCAGCGAAGTGCTTGGGATTGGCGAGAAATTCTGCCGCCATCATTGCGGTGTAGTGTTCCAGCGCCATGGTCGCAGCCAGGTTGAGGATTTCGGGCCGACCCTTGGTCAGAGCAAGCATTTCCTCGACCCGCTTGTCGATCGCCTTGATATCGTACCCGGCATTCTCAGCCAGCTTGTTGAAGGCGACGTGTTCGCGAGTGTGGTTGATTTCCTGCTTCACGAAAGCGCGGATTTCCGCGGCAAGCTTGGGATCTGCGCCATCGCGGTGCGCCTTCACCGCCTCGATGAAAAATGCTTCGCCGCGCGGGAAAGTGGCCGAGAGCGCATTGTGCCAGGCCGTGCCGAACGGTTCGCCTGCCCACCACCTTCGCGGAGTGGTGCCGCGATTGAACCGTTCGTCGCGAACGACGATATCGAGATCGACGGGGGTCGGGGCGGCGTTGCGGCGATCGAGATCGATCGTGGCGGGGGCGTTCATCAAGACGGCTCCGATTCGCTACTGACAGCAATGTAAGTAAGGCTTACTTACATCAGTGTCAATAACGAGGAGTTACCGCTTCACTCTGCAGGCATGAGCACCGCGTCGGCGTACGGACTGTCGTGCCGGGCAATCAGCGGGCGATCATCATGCTTCCATGGGTGGAACCCGGGCATCAGGATGCTGGCCCATTCGAAGAACATGCGCCGCATCATGCCGGGCTTCCACCAGAGGAAGGCATAGAGCTTACGCTTGGCCTTGCCGCGGCTGAACCCGTCCTGTTCCAGCAGACCGATGGCGTCGCGGATGCGGTTACCGAAATATTTGCGCGTAATGAGCAGGGCCATCAGCGTCTTGACCTTGTACCGTTTCCACCGGCTCCAGTCGCGCGTAGCGTGGAGCCAGACGTCGTAGGTAATTCCCTTGTGCTCGATTTCCTCTGCCGCGTGCCAGCGCCAGACCTCGGCGGCGACCGGGTCGGCGCCAGCAAGGTAACGCGGATCGCTCAGCAGATGACGGCTGATGATCGCGGCAAAATGTTCCAGCGCAATGGTGATCGCGAGGTTGAATTCCTTGGGCCGGCCTTCGGTCAGGGCCAGCATGACCTGGATGCCCTGGTCGATGCTTTCTACGTTGTAGCCGTGGTCCGAAACCAGCCGATTGAACGCGACGTGTTCGCGCGTATGGTTGATTTCCTGCGTGGTGAATGCCTTCAACTCGGCCGCAAGCTTCGGCGGGAGGTCGTCGCGGAACATGCGCATGGTATCGATGAAGAACGCCTCGCCCCGCGGCAGGCTGGCCGATACCGAATTGTACCACGCGGTCGCGACCGGGTCGTTCGAATGCCACCAGCGCGGCACAAGGTGCCCTCGATCGAACCGCTGGTCGCGCACGATCAGCGCATGCTCTTCCGGGGTCGCGCTGCGACCGGGGATAGCTGACTTGTCGCGTCCGCGCGTGCGTTCTAGGTCGATATCCTGGTCGACAATGGTCCGATCGGTCATGTTAACATTTTATTAGGCATGGGAATTGATGGCAAGTCGCAAGCGCCTGTCGCCCGAGGAATCGCGCACTGCGGCGCTCGCAGCGGCGCGCGCCCTGCTGATAGAATCCGGTCCTCAGTCGGTCACGCTCAAGGCGGTGGCAGCCCGTATCGGTCGCACCCATGCCAACCTGTTGCACCATTTCGGGTCGGCCAGCGGATTGCAGCGTGATCTGGCCAAGCATCTCGCCGAAACCGTATGTGAAACCATCAAGCATGCTGTTCAGGCCAGCCGTGCCGGGTTGGGATCGCCGCGCGAGGTCGTCGATCTCGCGTTCGATGCTTTCGACAAGGAAGGCGCCGGCGCTCTGGCAAGCTGGATGATACTGACGGGCAACGAAGACGCGCTGACCCCGATCGTCGAGACCATCCATGCGCTGGTTGACGAGATCGCGCCCGAGGAAGCCGCCAGCCACGTCGATGTGCTGCGGGTCCACGAAGATACGCTCGCGCTGGTGCTGATGGCGATGGGCGATGCGCTGATCGGCGCCGCGCTTGCCCGTTCGCTTGGCCTGCCTGAGACTGCCGCCCGAGACCGGGCGCAGCGAATGCTGGAAAATTCGATCCAGTTGCTCAATCAGCCGGGCTGAGGGCGGCTTTCATCCAGCCGGGCGCGAAAGCCGGGTCGATGTCTTCGACACGGCGGTGGTCGATAGCCACGCCAAGCTCCGGATAGGCGACCTTGCGGCGCTTTTCGTCGGAGCGATCCAGCGGAACCGCCACCAGCCTGCGATTGACCTTCTGCCGCCAGTTCATGCGCGCGGTGTTCTCCTGACCGACGTAGCATCCCTTGGAGAAGCTGACGCCGTTCAGTTCGACCGCGTTGGTTTCCAGCCAGAGGATGTCGCCCAGTTCCGCCCGCCCTTCCGGCACACCCAGCGAGAGCCGGTGGGCGAGCCAGGCTGCATCGGCGGTATCCCCGCCGTGCGAATCGATCCAGCGGCGCCCCAATTCGGCGAGGCGGGGGTCGGGTTCGCCGCGCTCGCCATCGCGGCTCCAGTTAACCGAAAGATCGGACTCGATCGCAATCGCGATCGGTTTGCGCAGGCGGTACAGCGACAGGCGCTTTGCCAGCTCATCGGCATGGTCCGCCTCGCAATCAAGCAGCAAATCGTCCCCATCGCGCCAGACGAGAAATTCGAACATAAGCTTACCTTGCGCACTCAGCAGCGCGGCGTAGCAAGGCAGCGGGCCGGTCACGTCGTTGGTCACGAGCCCTTGCAGAAAGGCTGCTACGTCTTCTCCCGGCGCGGTGGGCGAAAGGCGGATCACTGCGCGGCGGGCAAGTCGGGTTGCGGTCATGGGTGACAGATAGGGCAGGGCGCGCCTAAGGGAAGCCCCATGCAAACGCTGACGATCCGCCGCCCCGACGACTGGCACCTGCATCTGCGCGATGGTGACGTGCTGCAGGGCGTGCTGCCCTATACCGCGCGCCAGTTCGCCCGCGCGATCGTGATGCCCAACTTGTCGCCCCCGGTTACCACGACCGAGGCCGGGCGCGCCTATTGCGAACGCATCCTGTCAGCCGTTCCGGCCGGAATGAACTTCGACCCGCTGATGACGGCCTATCTGACAGATGCGAGTGATGCCGACGATCTGGCACGGGGTTTCGAGGAAGGCGTCTTCACGGCGGCCAAGCTCTATCCAGCCAATGCCACGACCAATTCCGCGCATGGCGTCACCGATGTGGCGAACATCATGGGGGTGCTCGAACGGATGGCTGAGATCGGGATGCCGCTTTGCGTGCACGGCGAGGTTACCGATCACGACGTCGACGTGTTCGACCGCGAGGCAGTGTTCATCGAGCGCACGCTGGCCCCGCTGATCGGCCGTTTGCCGGAGCTCAAGGTCGTGTTCGAACACATCACCACGGCCGAAGCGGTTGCGTTTGTCGATGGCGCCGGCGCGAATGTCGGCGCGACGATCACGCCGCAGCACCTTCATATCAATCGCAATGCCATGCTGGTCGGCGGCATTCGGCCGCATGCCTATTGCCTGCCGGTGGCCAAGCGCGAGGTGCACCGACTGGCACTGCGCAAGGCAGCAACGTCTGGTTCGGCGAAGTACTTCCTCGGCACCGATAGTGCCCCTCACGCCCGTCATGCGAAGGAAAGTGCCTGCGGATGCGCAGGGATTTTCAACGCGCCCTACGCGCTCGAAAGCTATCTGGCGATTTTCGAGGAGGAGGGAGCGCTGGACCTTTTCGAAGCTTTCGCCAGCGAAAACGGCCCCCGTTTCTACGGGTTACCGCTGAACGAAGGCACGGTGACGCTGGAGCGTGTGGACAATCCAGTCCCGGAAACGATCGAGGCGAACGGCACCGAAATTGTGCCGTTTCACGCGGGCGAGACGCTAAGCTGGCGGTTTGTCGGCTGAGCGCCGCGCAAGCATGTCCCATACGAAAATGGCCAGTGCGATCCAGATCAGTACGAAGCTCGCCAGCTGCACCGGCTGCAACGGCAGCTCGAACACCGTCAGACCGAGGATGAAGACAATCGTTGGGGCCAGGAACTGGAAGAAGCCCAGCGTGGAATAATCCATCCGGCGTGCGGCAATGGCGAACAGCAGCAAGGGCACGGCCGTCACCACCCCGCCCAGTATGATGGCGAGGCTGAGCCCCGGTTCCTGCCCGAATGATGAGCCAGCCGGCGTCAGGGCATAGAACACTGCAACGCTGGCAGCGGGCAGCAGCAGGATCGCGCTTTCGATAGTCAGCCCTGGCAGCGAGCCGACCGCCACGCGCTTGCGCAGCAATCCGTAACTGCCGAAACTGATCGCCAGTGTCAGGCTGATCCACAACGTCGTCAGCGCGCCGCCGAGCAGGATCGCCACGCCGACGCCGGCAATGCCGACAGCGATCCATTGCCGCAGGTTCAGCCTCTCGCCCAATAGCACGGTGCCCAGCAGCACATTGATCAGGGGGTTGATGTAATACCCCAGACTGGCGGCGTAGACGTGCCCTTCCTGGATAGCCCAGATATAGACCAGCCAGTTTATGGCGATCAGCGTCGCGCTGGCCGTAAGGATCGCCAGGCTCCGCGGATCGCGGAGCGCGGCCAGCACATCTGGCCATTGGCGCCGCGCAGCAACGATCAACAGGCATAGCGGCAAGGTCCAGATGATTCGCCAGCCGACGAATTCGAACGGCGGCACTTCGCGGACCAGAATCAGATAGAGGGGAAGGAAGCCCCAAATTCCGTATGCAGCCAGTGCAGGAAGTATGCCCGAACGGGGCCGGTCGGGCGTGTCAGGCGTCATCGGGCTGGCCCTAGGCGCCCCCTAAACCCGGGACAAGCAGCATTTCGCCAGTCAATTTCGCTCGCTTCGTCGCAATTTTGAATTCTGCACGCTGCGTTGCATTCCGTTCAGGAAAGGCAGTCTAACTATGAACGCGTTCGGACGGCACGACCAAGAGGCCCACCGCCCGATGGATTAAGAAAGGACGCTGAACATGACTTGGAACCTCAAGACCGCCGCGATTGCCCTCGCCGCTCCGAGCCTGATGCTCGCCGCGCCGGCAGCAGCGTTCGAAACCGCACCGGTTGCCGCCGCACCCGCTTATGCAACCGCTTATGCCGACGTGAACGCAGAGCATGGCCGCGATCGCCACGATCGTCGCTACGATCGCGATTATCGGGGCCGTGGCTATGACCGCAACTACTACGAAGAACCCGTCTATCGCGATACCCGCGTATGGCGCGGTGACGACGGCCGCTATTACTGCCGCAAGAAGAACGGCACGACGGGCCTGATCGTTGGCGGTGCAGCCGGTGCCCTGCTGGGCCGGGAAATTGCCGGCCGCGGCGACCGTACTCTCGGCGCCATCCTCGGCGCTGCAGGCGGCGCCCTGCTTGGCCGTGAAATCGACCGCGGTGGTTCGCGCTGCCGTTAATTGACAGCCTTCGGCCCGCACCCACCTGCGGGCCGTAGCGCGGCTTTTCACCGAGGCCGCGGGAGGCGCCTTCCTGCTCCGGCAGGGGGCGCCTTCGTTATCGTGAGTTCGGCGTTAACCTGGTCGTGCTAGCGCGCGGACGATGACGTTTCGTGTAGCACACCTGGTTATGCTGCTGGCCATTGCCGCCTGCGCTGACGAGCAGGTGGATGATGGTCTGGCGTCCGAACTCGACCCAGCGGTGGCCCAGGCATTATCCGATCAATTGATGGTCGATCCCGATCTGGTCGGGCAAAACGAAGCCGGTGCCGCGCTGACCCTGACCAATGATCAATCGGTGCCATTAGAAATCGACACACCTGAAGCGATCGCGGACGCGGAGCGGCGGGCGACCGCCATCCTGCGCGGCATGGGCGGCGCGGTAGAGCTACCCCCGGCCGGCCAATTGCGGGAAATGAATGCACCGCTGTCGCTGCTGGTGGACGAAATCGTTCGTTTGCCCGATGCCGCCGAATGCTTGCCCGATGCGAACCAATCCGCCGTCTGGGCTGCACGCGTCCCTCTCTCGCTACCTATCTATCCGCGCGGTGCGACCCAGGATGCATGGGGCAGCGATGCGCCGCGCTGTGCCTTGCGCGCGGTACGGTTCACCAGCCCGGTTGCGGCGGAAGAAATTGCTCTCTTCTATTTCACCGTCGCGCGCGCAGCAGGCTGGCGTCCGCGATATCGGGCGGGCGAGGGCGAACATCGTATCGAGGGTGGCGACGAGAGCACCCGGTTCGCCGTCCATGTGCGTTCGCATTATTCCGGTGGGCGCGAGATCGATCTGGTGGTGATTACGGGCTAACTGTCGCGCAGACCCACCCCGATGCTGGCACGGGGCTGATCCATCTCCGTGCTCGCAACGGGATAGGCGCAGTAATCTGCAGCGTAATAGGCCGAAGGGCGATGATTGCCCGACAGCCCGATGCCGCCGAATGGCGCCTTGGACGATGCACCATTGGTGGGCCGGTTCCAGTTGATCACACCAGCGCGAACATTGGCCCAGAAGCGGTTGTAATCCTGGGGTGTTCCGCCAATCAACGAAGCCGACAGCCCGAACCGCGTTCGATTGGCCTCCGCAATGCCGGCATCAAGATCCGGGACCCGCACGACCTGCAGCAGGGGGCCGAACAGCTCGACGTCGGGCCGTTCGGCCAGGTTCGTCACGTCGATGATTGCGGGCGAAAGGAAGGGCAGGTTGTCATCGGGCCGCGTCATGTGACGAATGGCCTTGCCGCCGTTGGACAACAGATAGAGGAAGCTCTCAACCAGCTGGTCGGCCGCCTCGTTATCGATCACCGGCCCCATGAAAGGGGCGGGTTCGGCAAACGGATCGCCGTAGATGATGCGACCTGCCAGTGCCTTGACCTCTGCCAGCAGCGGTTCGTACATCGCATCGGTGACGATCAGTCGCCGGGCCGCCGTACAGCGCTGACCGGCGCTGGTGAACGCCGACTGGACAATCAGGGCCGCCGCGTCGGACACCTTGGGCGTGTCCATGACGACGATCGGGTTGTTACCGCCCATCTCCAGTGCAACGATCTTGCCCGGATTGGTCGCCAGCTTCTTGTTGATTGCGATCCCGGCGCGGGCTGAACCGGTAAACAGCACGCCGTCGACATCGGGATGCGCCACCAGTTCCTGCCCTTCGGCGGGGCCGCCGATCAGCAATTGCACCACTGCTGCCGAAATCCCGGCACGCTGGAAACACGCAACCAGCCGCTCGGCGGTGGCCGGGGTCTTTTCGCTTGGCTTGAATATCACCGCGTTGCCGGCGATCAGGGCGGGGACGATGTGTCCATTGGGCAAGTGGGCCGGGAAGTTATAGGGGCCAAGCACCGCCATGACGCCATGGGGTTTGTGCCGCACCGCCGCCGTGCCCTGAAGGGCGCTGTCCAGCTTCTTCTGCCCGGTGCGCTCGGCATAGGCCATGACCGAGATGTCGACTTTGGCGACGACCGATTCGACTTCGGTACGGGCTTCCCACATTGGCTTGCCCGTTTCCCGCGCGATCGTTTCGGCGAGCAGTTCGGCGTCCTTGCGCACTTCGTTGGCGAAGCGGCGGCACAATTCGATTCTGGTCGCCAGCGGCTGGGCTGCCCAGGCCGGCCATGCGCGCCGCGCCCTGTCGACCGCTTCGGCGACATTGCCGACCCTGCCGCGCCATAGCTCGTTACCGGTGGCCGGCTCGTAGGAGATGATTTCCGCCTGCGACAAGTTCTGAACCTTCTCGGGTATCCCGCTGTGCCCACGCCACAAAGGTTGGGTGGTGGTCATGATCGTGCGGTCGCTTCTAGGGTTGGGCCTTGGACCTGGCAACGGCTGTCGCGGCATGTCCGACCGGGTCGGGCACCAGGCCGTGCGCTTCCCCCGCGCGGCGGATCGCTGCGACCTTGGCGTGGAGTGGATGCCAGTCGTCGCGCGAATCGATCGCGGCCCAGATTGCTTCCACCTCTTCGATCAGCAGCGACTGCGGTGGTTCGTTCCAATAATCATGATCCGGGCCGGTCGGAGTGTAATTAGCCAGAGCCTCGCCCAGCGCGCCTGTGGCCAAGCGGCCACCGCGATGGCGGTGGAAGAATGCGTCGGGCTGTTCCCCGCTTTCGCGCATCGCGCCTTCGCTCGCGGCGACGAGCCGGCTGTCGGCGTCCGGACCTTGCGAATCGACGCCCAGACGCCAGCACCAGCGCCGGGCAACCGCGTCCATATAGAGCTGGCCGAACCGGTCGAGCGCAGCGATGAGGGGCGGCGCTTCGGCCAGCAGCCGCAGCGACACCGCGAGCTGCGCGCAGTTCCAGTGCAAGGCTTCCGGCTGGCGGCCAAAGGCATAAAGGCCCGCGTGATCGAAATAGGCGGCAGTAAAGCCCGGATCCCACTGCGGAAGCCAGCGCCACGGGCCGTAGTCGAAACTTTCGCCCGAGACGTTCATGTTGTCGGTGTTGAGCACGCCATGGACGAACCCGGCGACCATCCAGCTCGCCGCGAGGTCAGCGAGGCGCTCCACAACCTGGTGCATCAGCATTACCGCCGGTTCATCGCGCCCGGGCGCGTCGGCGGGCGGAGGCGGGCCTGGGAACTGGCCGAGGCAGTAAGTGACCAGCTGCGCCATGTGGTCGCGTTCCTCGAGCGCCAACAGACGCTGGAACGTGCCGATGCGAATATGCCCATGGCTGAGGCGAGTAAGCACGGCGGAACGGGTCGGCGATGGCTCGTCGCCGCGCTGCAGTGCTTCACCAGTCTCGACGACAGAGAATGTTTTCGAGGTACTTACCCCGAGCGCTTCGAGCAGTTCCGTTGCCAGTATCTCGCGAACTGCGCCTTTCAGCGTGAGGCGGCCATCGCCGTCGCGGCTCCACGGCGTCTGCCCGGAACCTTTGGTCCCGAGATCGAGGAGCCGACCGCTGCCGTCGCGCAACTGGGCGTGGAGAAACCCGCGTCCGTCGCCCAGGTCGGGGTTATAAACCCGGAACTGATGGCCGTGGTAACGCAGGGCGAGCGGCCGGGGCAGGTTCTCCGGCAGCGGTTCGAAACGCCCGAAATGAGCGATCCAGCCCGCATCGTTGATCCCCTTGAGTCCCACAGCAGAGGCCCATCGATCGTTGCGGAACCGCACGCGATGCTCTGGAAAACGTGCAGGTTCGACCGGGTCCGCGAGCCACGGAGCAAGTTGCAGGATGACAGGATCGGGGCGATAGCGAGCGGCTTGCGGTTCGGGGCGCATCCGGCGATAGTGGGGTTCCGCCCACGTGCTGGCAAGGCGCGGCGGCTCTGGATGACAAGGATAGCTCACCCGCGCATGGACCAGCCGTACCACGACCGCTTCTGGAACAGCCCGGACGGCCTCAAGCTTCATTTCCGTGATTATCCCGGCAGCGACGAGCGCCCTCCGGTGCTGTGCTTGCACGGGCTGACCCGCAATGCTCGCGATTTCGAGCGGCTGGCGCAGCATATCGCCGGGCCGCACCGGGTGATCGCCCCCGACATGCGAGGCCGCGGCGACAGCGCCTATGCCAAGGATAGTGCGACCTATAATCCCAAAACGTATGTCAGCGACGTGCTGGCACTGCTGGCGCAAGAGAACATCGATCGGTTCGTGGCAATTGGCACCTCGCTCGGCGGGCTGATGACCATGCTGCTGGCAGCGCAGGAACCCGCCCGTCTTGCCGGGGCGGTACTGAACGACATTGGGCCGGTGGTGGACCCGGGCGGGATCGACCGCATTCGCAGTTACGTCGGCCAATCGCGCAGCTTCGCGACCTGGATGCACGCGGCGCGTGCGCTGGAGGAAGTTCACGCAGCCGCGCACCCTGGTTTCGCGATCGAGGATTGGCTGGCGATGGCCAAGCGATGCATGGTCGTGCAGCAGAACGGGCGCATCGCCTTCGATTACGACATGGCGATTGCCGAACCGTTCCGCGAGACAGAGGGTGCCGTGCCGCCGGATATGTGGCCCGCGTTCGACGCGTTGGCAGATGTGCCCTTGCTGATCGTGCGCGGCGCACTGTCCGACCTGCTGACGTCGCAAACCCTGGCGGAAATGCAGCGCCGGCGTCCTGATGCAGAGGCAGTAACGATAACTGGTGTCGGACATGCTCCGACGCTGGACGAGCCGGAAGCGGTCGCGGCGATCGAGCGACTGCTCGTCCGCGCGGGATGAGCCGCTCTCCCGGCGCGGCGCCGCGCATTCTTCATCTTCATTCGACCTTTTCCGCTGGCGGCAAGGAATTGCGCAGCGTGCGGCTCATCAATGCCTTTGGCGCCCACGCCCGCCACGCTATCGTATCGGGCGTGCCCGAACACATGGAGGCGGCGCAGCACATCGCGCGCGGAATTTCCGTCGCTTATCCGCGGGACTTCCCATCACTTCGCGGCAAGCCCACGCCCGGGCGCCTCCAGAAACTGGCCAGGGCCATGGCCGGTTACGACCTGATCCTCACTTACAATTGGGGCGCGATGGATGCGGTCATGGCTCATACGCTGTTCGGCGAGCTTTACCGCCTGCCCCCACTGATCCACCACGAAGACGGGTTTAACGATGACGAGGCCGTGCGCCTCAAAACCTCCCGCAACTGGTACCGCCGGATTGCGCTCGGGCGGGCAAGCGGGCTGGTCGTACCCTCCGAAACGCTTGAGGGGATTGCGCTGGAAGCATGGCAGCAACCGATCGGGCGAGTGAGGCGGATCCCCAACGGCATCGACACTGGGAAGTTTGCCGGCAAGTGCCGCCCCGATGCGCTGCGGGGGCTGATTAAGCGCAAGGGCGAATACTGGCTCGGCACCTTGGCCGGGCTTCGCGCCATCAAGAACCTGCCCAGGCTGGTACGCGCCTTCGCGCCCCTGCCGGAAGAATGGCAACTGGTGATCGTGGGCGAAGGGCCGGAAAAGGCTGCGATCCGCGACGAGGCGGAGCGGTTGGGCGTTGGGCACCGTGTCCACTTGCCCGGGTTCGCGCCCGATCCCGCGCGTTTCGTCGGGCTCTTCGATCTGTTTGCTCTGTCGTCCGACAGCGAACAGGCGCCGATCTCGCTGATAGAAGCGATGGCTGCGGCGCGCGCTGTGGCGGCAATGGCCGTGGGCGACGTCAATGCCATGGTCGCGACAGAGAACCAGCCTTTCATCGCGCAGGACGAGGCGGATTTCGCTGCGGCTCTGCTCACGTTGGCTGCCGACCCCGATCTGCGGACAAGTCTGGGGCAGGCCAACCAGGCGAGGGCGCGCGAGGCATTCGACGAACGCACCATGATCGCGGCCTATCGCCGGCTTTATTCCGCGGCCATGGGCGGGGTCGACCTTGGCTGATCGGGGTGATCCTTCACCGGCGGTTCACGCGGCGGGGGACAGGCACGGCGCGCCGACGTAATGAAAGTTGAATTGACCCGTCCTTCCGCTAAACACCGCGCCCGATCCCGTTTGCCTAGCGAAAGAGCCCCCTCGTGGCCCTAAGACCGAATTCCAGCCTGACCACCGACCAGAAAAAAGCCGCGCAGGACGAAGTCCTGATGCGCGAAATCGACGATGCAGTACGGCAGCAGGAATATTCCGATCTGGCCGGCCGCTATGGCAAACCCGCCATTGCGGCACTGGTTCTGGGGTTGCTGGCGTTCGGCGGCTATCTCCTGTGGGATAACTACCGCGAAGGCCAGCGGGAGGCGCAATCGGAACAGTTCGTGGCGGCACTGGACCAGCTCGAGGCAGGCAATCTCGGTGCCTCGTCGAAAGCCCTGGATACCGTAATCGCTGAAGCCGGCGCCGATACTGCCGCTGTCGCCCGCATGCTGAAAGCGGGAATTGCGATGGAGCAGAACGATGCGGTCGGTGCCGCGCGCCTGTTTGCGCAGGTTGCGGCGACCGAGGACGCACCGCAGGCGCTGCGTGATCTGGCCACCATTCGCGAGGTCGCTGCCACATACGACAGCCGCAGCGCCGCCGACGTGATTGCGCGGCTGCGACCACTGGCCGTGCCGGGCAACCCCTACTTCGGCAGCGCTGGTGAACTGGTGGCGATGTCTTATCTGGAACAGGGCAAGCGGCGCGAAGCCGGGGCGTTGTTCGCCCAGATTGCCAAGGAAGAAACCGTTCCCGAAACGCTGCGCGCCCGGGCTCGCCAGATGGCTGGTCTGCTGGGCGTGGACGCGATCGAGGATGTGAACGAATTGATCGGTGCCGGCGGCGGCGCTGGCGCGGCGGCCACGCCTCCCGGCATTGCTGCCCCCGCTGCCGCCGCCCCGCCGGCCGCCGCACCGGCGACCGAAACCGCCCCAGCCGAATAGCTTGCAGGGAACCAGAACGACGATGATCGCCAATTCCACCCGTACTTTCGGCCGGCTGGCTTGTGCCACGGCGTTCATCGCCCTGCTGGGAGGCTGCGCTGGCGGCCTTTTCGGCGGCAAGGATGAAAAAGCCACGCCAACCGTCGGCGAACGCGTGCCGATCCTGTCACGGATCGAAAGCGGCGCGTCGGTCGATCCGGCGCTTGCGGGCGTCGCGGTAGTCCTGCCGCCCGCGCAGGCGAACGAAGCATGGCCCCAGGCAGGCGGTCCGGCCAACAAGGCTTACGGTCATCTTGCTTTGGCGGCCGAACCGGCCCGCGCATGGAGCGCCCAGATTCCTGGCTCGACCGAGCGTCGCCGCCTGGGCGCTGCCCCGGTGATCGGTGGCGGCAAGGTTTATGCGGTGGATACCTCCGGCACGGTCCATGCGTTTGACGCGCAAAGCGGCGCGCGGGTGTGGTCTTATCGCTTGGACATCCCCAGCGATTTGCAGAATTCCGCCTTCGGTGGCGGCGCCAGCTTCGATAGCGGCCGCGTCTATGCTACGAGTGGTTCGGGCGACGTGGTCGCACTCGATGCCGACACCGGTACACAGGTCTGGAAAGTCAAACCGGCCGGGCCGCTGCGCGGCTCGCCAACCGTCGCGTTCAACACCGTGTTCGTAATGACGCAGGACAACCAGATCCACGCGCTTTCCGCCGCGAACGGCGCGCCGGTCTGGAACGAGTCGGGCTCGATCGCGCAGGCGGGCGTATTCGGCGTAGCTGCTCCGGCCGCGGGTCAGGGTACGGTCGTGGCGGGATACAGTACCGGCGAGCTTGTTGCCTATCGTTACGAGAACGGTCGCGTTCTTTGGTCCGATGCCCTGGCGCGGACTTCGATCTCGACCCAGGTCGGCTCACTGACGGACATCGACGCTGATCCGATCATCGCCGACGGGCGCGTATATGCCCTCGGCCAGGGCGGCCGCATGGCGTCCTATGAACTGGTCACGGGCCAACGCATCTGGGAATTGAATGTCGGCGGCATTTCGACCCCTGCAATCGCGGGCGAATGGATTTTCGCACTGACCGACGATGCACGCATGCTCGCCATTGCGCGGACCACCGGCAAAGTGCGCTGGATCAGCCAGTTGCGGCGCTATCGCGATGAAGAGGACCGGGAAGGCCCGGTGTTCTGGACCGGGCCGGTGCTGGCCGGCGGCAGCCTCTGGGTGGCGAGCACGCAGGGCGAGGTCTATCGCATCAGCGTGAGCGAAGGTTCGGCGAGCCTTTTCACCCAGCTTGATGCCGGCGTCAGCCTTCCTCCGGTGGTGGCCAACAACACGATGTACATCCTGGACGACAGCGGCCGCCTCAGCGCGTTCCGTTGATCCGGGTTTTACCGCACCCTTAACCCTTTTTCGCTAGTCGCGTGAGCGCCATGAGCGCCCGCGAACCAGAACCCGGCCTGCTGCCGCGAAGCGACGTTTCGGTCGGCGTGGGGCTGGCCGGGCTGCTGGGTCTGCTGGCCTGGATAGCGTTTTGCCGAAATTACGCCGGGATTGCCGAAACATTCGGCATACCCGGCCCGCGGGTTCCCCTTGGCGGGCCACATGCCGCACTCGCAGCAATGCTGTTTTCGACCGGGCCGATGGTCCTGTGGTCGGTGCTGGTCGACAAGGTCCACCGCAACCCTTCAACCGGGATCGACTGGGTGCGCCAGCCTCGGCCCCTGGCCGAAGTCCTGCCAATATCGGCAGTAAAGCTGGTCGCATTATGGGCCACCTGGCTGATCATCGCGGGGCTCTACGCTCTCGCGCGGTGGTACTGGGATGGACAGTACCTGTTTGCCATGAAAGTGCTGGGTTACGCCATCGGGCCGCTAGTGGTCCTGTCGGTGCCTTATGTGCTGTGGCTCGACCGCCGCCTGCTGGAGCCCCGCGACCATGCCTGGCATTTCGGCGCCATGCTCCTGGGGCGGGAGCCTTATGACCTCGACGAGGCGAAGAAGCACTGGCGTACGTGGCTGATCAAGGGCTTCTTCGGGGCGTTCATGATCTCGATCCTGCCCGGCGGATTCGCCGCGGTGGTCAATGCCGACTTGGCGCAAGTCGCCAACGATCCGGTTCGCTGGGGCTTGTTCCTGATCGAACTGCTGTTCTTGATCGACGTCCAGATCGGCACGGTCGGTTACCTCGTCACGATGCGACCGCTCGATGCACATATCCGCAGCGGCAATCCGTTTCTGGGCGGCTGGCTGGCAGCGCTGATCTGTTATCCCCCGGTTGCCTGGGGGGTGCTGGGCACCATCCTCGTCTATGAAACCGATGCGCCGGGCTGGACGGTGTGGTTCGCCGATTATCCCGCGTTGCTGTGGCTGTGGGCGTGCTGGCTGGTATTTCTCACCGGGATCTATGCCTGGGCGACCGTCGCCTTTGGCATCCGCTTCTCCAACCTGACCTACCGCGGCGTCGTGACGAACGGGCCTTATCGCTTCACCCGGCACCCCGCCTATCTGTCGAAGAACCTGTTCTGGTGGAGTTCGACCTTGCCGTTTCTGGTCAGCACCGGTTCGCCGGTGGAGGCGGTGCGCAACGTGTTCTTCCTCGGCTGCGTCAGCGCGATTTATTACTGGCGCGCACGCACGGAAGAAGCCCACTTGTCAGGGGAAGATGCCAAGTACCGGGCCTATCATGCCTGGATGGCACGAAACGGCCCGATCACCGCGCCGCTGGTTGCGCTGGCATCGCACTTGCGCGCGCGTCGCCCGAAACTTCAGCAGCATCCGGCAGAGTAATCAGAAGCTGTAGTCGTAAATCCGACTGAGGTCGCCGTTCCATTCGCCGTGGTACTGATCGAGCAAACGCTGGGCGGGCACCTTGCCGCTGGCCACGATCTCGTCCAGCGTCTCGAGGAAACCCGTTTCGTTATCGCCCCCGGTGTTGAGCTGGCCGCGCGCGGCAAGGCCGCGCCGCGCGATCGATAGGACCTCGCGGGCAATGTCGTGCAGCTTCCCGCCGCCCGGCAGAGGCGCATCCAGCGCCAGCTTCGGAACCGCACTGCGCAGCGCCTCGCGATCGTCCATCGACCAGTCCTTGACCAGATCCCACGCAGCGTCGAGCGCGCCCTGATCGTACAGCAGGCCGACCCAGAACGCCGGGAGGGCGCAGATCCGGCTCCACGGCCCACCGTCCGCCCCGCGCATTTCGAGGAAGCTCTTGAGACGAACCTCTGGGAAGGCGGTGGAAAGGTGATCGATCCAGTCGCTCGCGCGCGGTTTCTCGCCGGGTAGCGCCGGCAACTCGCCCGCCAGGAAGTCGCGGAAGCTCTGCCCGGCCGCGTCGATGTACCGGCCGTCGCGAAACACGAAGTACATCGGCACGTCGAGCATATAGTCGACGTAGCGTTCGTAGCCGAACCCCCCCTCGAACACGAAGGGCAGCATGCCGGTGCGGTGCGGATCGGTGTCGGACCAGATGTGGCTGCGGAAGCTCAGATATCCATTCGGTTTGCCTTCGGTGAAGGGCGAATTGGCGAACAGAGCCGTGGCGAGAGGTTGCAGCGCCAGGCCGACGCGGAACTTCTTGGCCATGTCGGCCTCGCTCGAATAGTCGAGGTTGACCTGGATGGTGCAGGTCCGCAGCATCATGTCGAGGCCCATGCTCCCCACGCGCGGCATATGGCGCAGCATGATGTCGTAACGGCCCTTGGGCATGATCGGCAGCTCGTCCCGCCGCTTGTCGGGCCACATGCCGAGGCCCAGGAAACCAACCCCGCACCGATCTCCGATCGCCTTCACCTGTTCAAGGTGGCGGCCTGTTTCGGCGCAGGTCTGGTGCAGGTTTTCGAGCGGCGCGCCCGACAGTTCCAGCTGGCCGGCGGGTTCCAGGCTGACTGTGCCGTCCGACCCGCGCATGGCGATGACTTTGCCGCCTTCCTCGATCGGCTCCCACCCAAATTCACGCAAGCTCAACAGGATATCGCGGATACCTGCGGGCTCGTCGTAACTCGGCGCGCGGTGATCGGCGCGAAAGAAGACGAGTTTTTCATGCTCGGTGCCGATCCGCCAGTCGCTTTTCGGTTTTTCGCCGGCCTGCATCGGCGCGACGAGCTGATCGCGCGACTCGATGATAGGATCGTCCTTGGCGGATGTGTCGCGCGTGCTCATGGCGCGTTGCGATAGGCAACCGACGGTGAGAGGAAAAGCGCTATTTATCCCAGTCGCCTGCCATGCCCATCCACAGCGCCGTGGCGGCAATGGCAGCGGTTTCGCCGCGCAGGATGCGCGGACCCAGGCTGATCGCCCGCGCCGATGGATGCGCACGGATGGCGGCGCGTTCGGCATCGTCGAATCCGCCCTCCGGTCCGGTCAGCAGAGCCGCACGCTTCTGCGTCCCGAATGCCTGGGCCGCCGGCTCGCCGCCAGCTTCATCGGCAAAGAACAACGTGCGGTTTTCAGGCCAATCCCGGAGCAGGGCATCAAGCGGAACAGGCGCGGAAATTTCTGGCAATGCAGTGCGGGCGCATTGCTCTGCAGCTTCGGTCACGATCGATTGCGCCCGGTCGGCATTGAGCTTGTCCGCGACGCAGCGCCGCGTAACGACCGGCCGGATCGCTGCGACGCCCAGCTCAGTCGCCTTTTCCAGCACCAGATCGAAGCGGTCCTTCTTGAGCAGGGCAGGGCACAGCCAGAAATCTGGCACCGGCTCGCGCGGCCGGAGCAGTTCGGCCACTTCCACCATCACGGACCGTTTGCCAGTCTCGACCACCCGCGCCGCCCATTCGCCCGTCTGGTCGTCACACAGGATTACCGCATCGCCGGCCGCCGCCCGCATCACGCGGGTGAGGTAATGCGCGTGGTTGCCCTCGAGCGCGAGCTGCTCGTTAGCGGCCAGCCGTTCTGTAACGAATAGTCGGGGCGCACTCTTCGGAGGCCAGGCGGGGGTAGCGGGCATGGTCGCTCCTAACCACATCCGCAATACGAGCGGAAGCAGGGATCACATGGATCGTACGGTGTCCCAAAGAATATCGTAGCTTCCACCGGAATGATGGTGGCGGTAGGGCGGCGGCGATGACCGAAACCATCGTTCCTGACAGCGAGCATCGCGGCGTGATTGCGCGTCTGCCGCAATTGCCGCGTGACCTGGCGCAGCTTGCGCGGTTTGACCGGCCGATCGGGTGGTGGCTGCTGTTCTGGCCTTGCGCATGGAGCGTCTGGCTGGCGGGGGCGGGCTGGCAGGTCGAGCTGGTCGCCTGGTTGCTGCTGGGCGCAGTTGCAATGCGCGGCGCGGGCTGCGTATACAACGATCTGGTCGATGCCGACCTCGACCGGCAGGTTGTCCGCACTGCTGCCCGGCCCGTTGCCAGCGGGCGTGTATCGAAGAAACTTGCCTGGATATGGCTGGGGGCGCTGTGCGCAGTCGGCCTCGTCGTGCTGCTGCAGTTGCGCTGGCAGGCGCAATTGACCGCGCTTGCCAGCATTGCGCTGGTCGCGGCCTACCCCTTCATGAAACGGTTAACCTGGTGGCCACAGGCGTGGCTCGGCCTCGTATTCAGCTGGGGCGCTCTGGTGGGTTGGGTGGAACTGCGTACCGATAACTGGGACGTGCTCGCTGCGCTCTATGCGGGCTGCGTGATGTGGGTCATTGGCTACGACACAGTCTACGCGCTGCAGGACCGGGAAGACGATGCCCTGGTCGGGATCAAGTCGTCCGCGTTGCGCCTTGGCGGGAAGGTTCGGGGGGGCGTGGCGCTGTTCTATGCTGCTGCTACCGTGCTGTGGGCTCTGGCGTTCTGGCTGTATCGCGCAGACTGGATCGCGTTACTTGCTTTGATCCCCGCAGCGGCGCACCTTGCCTGGCAGGTCGCCACGCTCGACCCGGCCGACCCCGCGAACCCGCTGGCGCGTTTCCGGTCCAATCGCTGGACCGGTGCGCTGATGGCTGCGGCCTGCTTCGTGGTCGGCAACGCCTAGGGACCCGGCTGCAGGACCGTTTGCGGAAAGGGTGGCCGGAAAGCAGGGCGTGCCTCCTTGGCGCGGCGGGGTCTCTTTGGGCTCGCCTCGAAAATGGGGCGGGTCGGCATGGGCTCATTCATAGCTGACCACCTCCCATTCTATGCCGTCCCAATCGAAGAAGTAGAACCTGCGACCCGGCTGGTAATCGTCGTGATTAAAGGGATTGAGCCCCGCAGCGACGACCTTTGCCTCAACCGCGTCGAGATCTTCCACGACGATGCCGACGTGGTTCATCGGCGCACCCTTGGCAAAGCCGCCGCGCACGTCGGGGTTGGTGTAAATTGCGATGTAACTGTCGGACGTTCCCAGATGAATCGTGTGTCCGCCGTTCATCGCTGCACCTTCCCAGCGGCGATGCCAACCGCACAGTTCCTCGAACAAGCGAGCCGTGCGCTGCGCATCGGTGACCGAGATATTGACGTGTTCCAGGCGTCCAGTTGCCATGAGTGCCTCCTTTTGCGAATCGGACGCACGGACTTATGCAACTTCAAGCTGACTTGAGGTCAAGCGACTTTGTGCTAGAGCGGTGGCATGGACGCAAACGACATGCTCTCGATCGGAGCGCTTGCCCGCCGCACCGGGCTCGCGACATCCGCCATTCGGTTCTACGAGGAAAAAGGTTTGGTTACGGCCCACCGGACAGGCGGCAACCAGCGCCGGTTCCGGCGGTCCGATATTCGCCGGCTGAGCTTTATTCTCATCGCGCAGAAGCTGGGCCTGACGCTGGAGGAAATTGCGGAGCAGCTGGCGCGGCTACCGGCGGGGCGCAATCCGACCAGTTTCGATTGGTGGAAAATCAGCGAGGCGATTCGCGACCGGCTGGACCGCCGCATCGCTCAGCTTCAGGCCATGCGGGACAATCTGGACGGGTGCATCGGTTGCGGTTGCTTGAGCCTGAAGAACTGCAAGCTTTACAACACTGACGACGCGGCCGCTGCAGAAGGTCCGGGGCCGCGGATCTTGCGCGAACTTGCCTGATCAGTCTTCCGGGCCGAGCGCGGGGTCGAGATCGCGTGGCCGGATGAAATGCACCAGCCGGGCCGATCCTTCGGCAAGGTCGGCCCAGTCGTCGATGTCGATTTCGAACACGGCATAAGTCGCGGTGGGAAACTTGCGCGCCGCCTCGTCGAACAGGGCATCTTCCGCTTCGGGGGGGACGAGCGCAAACAGGACTTCCTGCAAACCGGGGTTGTGCCCGGTCACCAAAACTGCCGCCGCATCGCCGGCACCTTCGCGCACGGCGTCCAGGATGGTTTCCGCACTGGCCAGATAAAGCCGCTCGTCCCAGCGCGGTTCGATATCGGGCAGGGCAGCCTCCAGCGTGCGCCTGACCCGTTCCGCCGGGCTCGCAAGAACGCGATCCCATGCGACCCCGTGTTCACGAATATGGCGGCCGATCAGGCGCGCCCCGCGGCGACCGCGCTCATTCAGTGATCGGTCGAAATCGCGCTTGGCGAGATCGTCCCAGTCTGACTTTGCATGGCGGAGGAGGCCGAGGGTTTTCACTGAACGGCCTCGTTGCCGTTTTCCGCTGCGGCTGCAAGCCCCGTTACGCCCCGGGCAACGCGATCCAGTGCTTCATCCAGCGTCAGGCGCACGACCGGCGTGCCCGGCGGAAACGCGGTCAGCAGGCGGCTGGGGAAGGCCGACGAGAGGACCACGAAATGCCCCGCGTCGTCGCGGCTGCGGATCAGGCGGCCAAACGCCTGCGCCAGCCGGGCGCGAATGATGCGGTCGTCATGCGCGCTGCCGCCATTGGCCGCCCGGCGGGCGCGATGAAGAATATCGGGGCGCGGCCACGGAACTTGTTCCAGGACGACGCAGCGCAGCGATTCGCCGGGCACGTCCACTCCGTCGCGAAGGGCATCGGTGCCCAGCAGACTGGCCCGCGGATCGTCGCGAAAGATGTCGACCAGCGTGCCCGTGTCGATCGGATCGACATGCTGGGCGTAGAGCGGCAATCCCATACGCGCCAGCCGATCCGCGATCCTGCCATAGACTGCGCGCAGACGCCGCACTGCGGTAAACAGGCCCAGCACCCCGCCGCCAGCCGCCTCGATCAGCCGGGCATAGGCACCGGCAAGCGCGGGCAGATCGCCGCGCGGCACGTCCGTGACAATCAGCACCTCTGCCCGGCGGGCGTAATCGAACGGGCTCTCGGCCGCGGCCAGCATCGGGGCGACGTCCAGATGGCCTGCACCGCTGCGCGCGATCGCGCCATCCCATTCCTCGCCATTCGCGCCCCGATCGCATAGCGTTGCCGAGGTAATCATGACCCCGTGCGCAGGTTCGAGCACCACGCGGGCGAACGGCTTCATCGGATCGAGCCAGCGGCGGTGGACGCCAACGTCGAATTCGCGCGCTTCGCTTCGTTCGACCGACAGCCAGTCGACGAATTCGGGATCGGCCGGGCCGCCCAGGCACGCCAGTAGGGCCTCCCACGCCTGGATCAGATCGATCCGCCAGGCAAGCGAGTGGCGTGCGCCCTCGATCCGTGCGCGGCCCTGGGCATCGAGCCAGTCCGGCGCGTCTTCCAGCACCGCTTCCAGCCGCGCGGCGAGCTTTGCCAGCGGCTGGCGAATGCGGGCGAGTGCCCCCTGCGCCTCCTGTGCGGCCTCCACCACCGGTCCGGGCAACTGCGAAGCTTCCGTCTCGATGCCGTAGCACGCCTCCTGCCCGCCGCTCTCATCGCGGGCGTAAGTCGTTGCGCGCACGGCCGCGAGCAAGGCCTCAAGTGGGCCGTGCGGCTCGTTTTCGCCCAGCCGCTGCAGCCAGCCGTCCGAAGGCAGAGCATGGGCAGCCTCGACCGCTGCCTCGATGGCCTCGCCGCCGGCATCGTCGTAACTGGCGACATCGGCCAGTCGTGCAGCCAGTCCCCGGCGGCGGCCCTTCGCATTGCGTTCCGGCCCCACGATCCAGCGCCGCAATTCAATGGCTTCCTGCCCGGTCAAGGCGGCGGCGAAAGTGGAATCGGCGGCGTCGAACACGTGGTGTCCTTCGTCGAACACGATCCGGGTGGGCCGATTGGCAGGATCGCGAGCGCGCGCTGCATTGACCATCACCAGCGCATGATTGGCAATGACCAGATCAGCCTGAGCGGAGGCGCGCGCAGCGCGTTCGATGAAGCATTTCCGGTAATGCGGGCAGCCGGCGTAAACACATTCGCCGCGCTGATCGGTCAATGCGGCGATGCCCCGCTTCCTGAACAGCGTTCCCAGCCAACCGGGCAAATCGCCGCCGATCATGTCGCCGTCTTGCGTATAGGCGGCCCAGCGCGCGACCAGTTGGGCCAGCATTGCCGCGCGGCCGCCAAACCCGCCTTGCAGCGCATCTTCCAAATTAAGGAGGCACAGGTAGTTTTCGCGACCCTTGCGCACCACGACCGGGCGGCTGCCGTCGCCCCGCCGCTCCGGCCAGGCGCGCCGCGCCTCGGCGCGCAACTGGCGCTGGAGGTTTTTGGTATAAGTGCTGACCCAAGCGGTGCCGCCTGACGCCGAAGCCCAGAGAGAGGCAGGGGTGAGATAGCCCAAAGTCTTGCCGATGCCCGTTCCCGCCTGCGCCAACAACACGTGCGGCTCCCCGCGGGCGCGCCGGGGGGCAAACACCTTGCCAGCCTCCCGCGCGTAGCTGCGCTGCCCCTCGCGCCGTTCCGACCCGGTACCCGTGAGGTGTTCGAGCTGCGCATCGATTTCGGCCGGAGGCATGGCGACCTGCGCCGGTTGGGGCCGTTCGGGCACGTCCTCCCACTCCGGAAGCCGCGAAAACAGCCATCTTTCCGCAGTATCTGGCCGGGCGATATGCGGAAGGAGCACCTGCGCCCACGGCCAACGCAGCCGCATGAGGGACTGGAGCGCGGACCAAGCCCCCTCTCGTTCGGCCCACCCTTCGCTGGCGCACGTGGCGACCAGCGCGGCAGCCGCTTTCTGGAGCAGGGCGGGGACACCGTCGTCGCTCCCCGCATCTTCCAGTCCCAGCGCGTGAGCCAACCCTTTGGGCGTCGGCACGCAGAACCGGGCGGGATGGATGAAGGCGAACAGCTCCAGCACGTCGAGCCCCGAAAGATCGGGGTACCCCAATCGGCTGGCGACCAGCGGCGCGTTCAATAACAGCAGCGGCGTATCGGCGGCCGCCATGATAGCTTCGCCTCTGGAGCACGACCGGGTGACCCCATCAGACCCGCGCAGCCAGGTTCCCGCGTGCGACGCATGGAGCGCGGGAAGGGCCAGAATCGTCATTGCCGGCTCATGCGCAATTGAGAACGGAATGTAAACAAAACGACTTTCGGGTGATCCTGGACGCTTCAACTCATCGCAACCGAGGCGCGGTTAAACCCGTTGGGAAATTGATAAGATACTGTCCTGACGATGTTTATCCGATTGCTGAACAGCTGTTAATTGGAACGCAAGGCGGATCGCTGCCGTTTTTTGGACACTATGCGACACACAACTCATCTCGCTCGCAGCGCCCCCATCGCGATTGCCGCGATGCTGGCGCTTGGTACAACCCCGGCTCTGGCTCAGGACCCCGCCACGGCTGCTCCTCAGCAGCCAGTGATTGTTCTACCGCCAACGACGACAGCACCGACGCCTGCCCCGGCTCCTGCGCCGTCCCCGGTTCTGCAGGTGCCAGTCGCGCCGCAGCCGACCGTAACCGCGCCCCCGGCGTCGGCTGCGGTACCCGCTGAACGAGCCGAGCAAGCCCCAGCCGCGGCTACTTCGCCGCGAGCAGCGACGACCACCCGTCGCGCAGCTGCACAGGCCCCGCAACAAAACGCACCGCAGCCGTCTGCTCCGGTCGAAGCCGCCCCGGCTCCCGTGGACGCCCCGCTCGCGACGACGGCCGATCAACCCGCGTTCGCAGATCCGCTGCCGGAAGCGGTGCCGCTGCCCGCGGAAGCTGCAGTTGAACCTGCGAACTCCACCGCGGGCCAAGATTGGACTGGCTTGGTTGCGCTGGCTCTTGCCGGGATCATCCCGCTCGGCTTTGCAATTTTTGCCTTCATGTGGTGGCGCCGCCGTTCGCACCGGACAAATTACGTGCCGGTCGAAACAATCGAGCAGCCCCTGCCGCGCAGCACCGCCAGCGCAGCGGTTACACCCGCGGTCGACCACGACCCCTATGTTCCGCAGGCGCCCAAGGCCGGGTTGCCGCCGGTTCCGGTGATGGCGATGTCCGCCGCCCAGTCGCGCAGCAGCGGCGAAGTCGTGCTGCCCCGCGAAATGCCCGCGACTTTCGCGGAGCGGGACAAGCTGCTTCGCCAGCTCGTCGCCGCAAAGCCGGATCGGGCCAACCCGTTCACTTCGCCCAAGGCTAGGGCGCGCCGTGCACGGCTGATCATGCAGTCCCTGGGGCGCAAGTTCGACACGGTCAGCCCCCGGTTCGACCTTAGCCAGTATTCCTACCGCTGGCCGAATCTGGCGAAGCCGCAGAGCGGTTTTGCCTGACCTCCCCACCGAGTGAGGTCGCAGGGAAGGGCGTCCGGTTCCTCAGGGATCGGGCGCCCTTTTCGCGTCATCGCTTCTGACGTTCCATCAGCTCGATCAGTTCATTGAACTTGGCGCGTTGCTCGGCCTCGTCGCCACTGGCGATGGCTTCGGTAATGCAGCTTGCAGCGTGATCTTTCAGGACCTGGGTTTCGACCTTCGCCAGCGCTGAACGAGCGGCTGCGAGTTGGGTCAACACGTCGATGCAATAGCGCCCCTCTTCAATCATCGTCGCGACACCGCGCACCTGACCGGCAACCCGGTTCAGCCGGTTGACCTGCGTTTTGCGTGTGTCGTCCATATCAAACCCTTTGCTATACCCCTTGGGGGTATATATAGCGATCATATGAATCGCGAAGCAAGGTCTGCCATGCTGCAATTGTCCCGTCGACGCCTGATCGGTGTTTCCGCCTCATTGATCGCGGCGAGCGCGTTGCCCGTTCCCGGCTGGGCCAAGGGGCAATCGCTGAGCCATGCGCGCCGCGGTTTCGGCGAAGTGTCGGGCGAAGATATTCACCTCAGGATCGGCGAACATCATTTCACGACCGGCGCCCGCAGAGGCCATGCGATCGCGGTAAACGGCACGGTTCCGGGTCCGCTTCTGCGCCTGCGTGAAGGCCAGAACCTGCGCATTCACGTGCAGAATACCCTGAACGAAGACAGTTCGATCCACTGGCACGGCCTGCTACTGCCGTTTCAGTTCGACGGCGTGCCGGGCGTCAGCTTTCCCGGGATTCGCGCGGGCGAGACTTTCACCTACGAATTTCCCGTGCGCCAGACCGGTACCTACTGGTGGCACAGCCATTCCGGGCTGCAGGAACAGGCGGGCCACTACGGCCCGATCGTGATCGAGGCGGCCGAGCCCGATCCGCGCTACGACTGCGACTATGTCGTGCTGCTGAGCGAGTTCACGCCGCTTCATCCGCACGACATCATGCGCAAGCTCAAGGTCGGTGAACACTACTTCAATCGTCAGATGCAGACCGCGACGGAAGGTGACATGCAGCTGTCAGAACGGCTGATGTGGGGCGGGATGCGGATGAACCCGCGCGACATCGCCGACGTTGGCGGCGCGACTTACACTTTCCTCGTCAATGGCCATGGCCCGGCTGACGATCTGTCGTTTCAGTTCAATCCCGGAGAACGGGTGCGCCTGCGGGTGATCAACGGATCGGCGATGACGTTCTTCAACGTCCGTATTCCGGGCGTGCCGATGACGGTGATCGCTGCGGACGGTCAGGAGGTCGATCCGGTCGAAGTGGACGAATTCCAGATCGGAACGGCCGAAACCTATGATGTGATCGTGGCGCCGCCCGCAGGCACCCACGCGCTGGTGGCCGAGGCAATGGACCGTTCCGGCATGGGCCTGGCCACGCTCACCTCGCTGCCGGGCGGGCTTGCCACGCCGCCGCCGCTGCGCGAGGTGCCGACGCTGACGATGGCCGATATGGGCATGGGCGCGATGGATCACGGGGCGCACGGCGCTTCCCACGGTGGTTCGAGCGGCTCCTTGCATGGTGGCGGCCATACGATGGATCATTCGATGCGCGACACGTCGCAGTTGCCGCCGGATGTCGCGGTCGGGCCGGGTCTCGACATGGTCGCGCCAATGCCGGCCGACCGCATGGATTTCCCCGGGCTGGGCCTCGACACGGTCGATCACCGGGTGCTGCGCTATACCCAGCTCAAGGCACGCCATGCCAACCCGCACCGGATGCCGACGCGATCGATGGAAATCCACCTCACCGGGAATATGGAACGGTACATGTGGTCGTTCGACGGCAAGAAGTTCTCGTCCGTGACCGACGATCCCATTCGTTTCGCGTTCGACGAGCGGGTCAGGGTCAAACTGGTCAATCAGACCATGATGGCGCACCCGATCCACCTCCACGGGCACTTTTTCGAACTGGTCAACGGGGCCGGGATGATGAACCAGCCGCTCAAGCATACGGTGGTGGTCCAGCCCGGCGGCACCGCGACATTTGATCTCACCGCCAATGAGCCGGGCGACTGGGCGTTTCATTGCCACCTCCTTTACCACATGCATGCAGGGATGATGCAGGTCGTTACCGTGAGGCCGCTGGCATGATCCGCGCAACGTTGCTTGCCGCTGCTGCGATGGTGGCATCGCCCGCCCTGGCACAGGATCATTCGGGGCACGCGCCTGAACCGCTCAAGCTGCCACCGCCCACTCAGGCGCCCTTGCAACTGCCCGGAGCGCCGCCGGTTGCCGATCCCCATGCCGGGATGGACCATTCGCAGATGGACCATTCCCAGATGGACCATTCCCAGATGGACCATTCCCAGATGGACCATTCCCAAATGGACCATTCCCAGATGGATCACGGGCCGAAAGGTCCCGATGCGCCGCCGCCACCGCAAGCGTTCGAAGGGCCGCTGCACGCCGCGGACGCGTTCTGGGGCGGGGATGCGATGGCCCGGGCGCGCGAGGAAAGCCGCGCTGAACACGGCGTGATGACCACCGGCATGGTCATGCTCGAACGGCTGGAGGCGCGACTGGCCGGTGGCCACGACGCATACCTGTGGGATGCCTCCGCCTGGTACGGCGGTGATATCGACAAGTTCTACATCAAGTCCGAAGGCGAAGGCGAATTCGGCGGTGCGGTCGAAGATGCCGAGGTTCAGGCGCTGTGGTCACGCGCGATCGGACCATTCTTCGATTTGCAGACAGGCGTTCGGCTCGATCTTAAGCCTGAAACGCGCAGCCATCTGGTCCTCGGCGTGCAGGGGCTCGCGCCTTACATGTGGCATGTAGATGCAGCCGCTTATCTATCCGATCGGGGCGACCTGACTGCAAAGGTCGAGGGCGAGTACGATCAGAAGATCACCCAGTCCCTGATCCTGCAGCCGCGCGCAGAGCTGGAACTGGCCGTACAGGACATTCCCGAGCGCGGGGTCGGTACGGGCCTGGTCAAGGCCGAAGCCGGTTTACGCCTGCGTTACGAAATCGCGCGCGAATTCGCGCCTTATGTAGGCGTTGAGTACGAGGCGAAGCTGGGCGGAACCGCTGATTTGGCTCGATCTGCCGGCGACGATGCCGACGGCGTGGCGCTGGTTCTGGGCGTTCGTGCCTGGTTCTGAACTGCCTTCGCACTTGCAACACGGCGCGGCATAAGCAACACGCTCCGCCATGACCGAGCAGACCCTTATCGAAGCCGCCCGCGTGTCCAAGGCCTGGCCGTTCGAGGAGGCGAAAAAGCTGCTCAAGCGCTATCCCGATGGCGTGAAGCCGGATGGATCGCCGGTGCTGTTCGAAACCGGGTATGGCCCCAGCGGCTTGCCGCATATCGGCACGTTCCAGGAAGTGCTGCGGACCACGCTGGTCCGGCGCGCGTTCGAAGCGATGACCGGCGGGGCGCCCACCCGGCTGGTTGCGTTCAGCGACGACATGGATGGGCTGCGCAAGGTGCCGGACAATGTGCCGAACCGCGAAATGCTGGCAGAACATCTCGGCCGGCCGCTGACGCGCGTGCCCGATCCTTTCAATGCGGGCTACGACAGCTTCGCTGCGCACAACAACGCCATGTTGCGCCAGTTCCTCGACCAGTTCGGGTTCGATTACGAGTTCGTGTCGGCCAGCGACCGATACAATTCCGGCGCGTTCGACGAGGCCCTGCGGCAGGTGCTGCGTCAGAATCAGGCAATCCTCGATATCATGTTGCCGACCCTGCGGGAGGAACGGCGCCGGACATACTCGCCGATCATGCCGATCAGCCCTGCGACCGGTGCCGTGTTGCAGGTGCCGGTGGAGGTGGTCGATGCCGAGGCCGGGATCGTTCGCTTTACCGACGAGGACGGCAGCACTGTCGAGCAGTCGGCACTGGGCGGCATGGCCAAGCTGCAATGGAAGGTCGACTGGGCGATGCGCTGGGTCGCGCTGGGTGTCGATTACGAGATGTACGGCAAGGACCTGACCGACAGCGGCATCCAGTCCGGCAAGATCGCGCAGGCATTGGGTGGCCGCAAGCCGGAAGGCCTGACCTACGAGCTGTTTCTCGACGCCAACGGCGAAAAGATTTCCAAGTCCAAGGGCAACGGACTGACGATCGAGGAATGGCTGACCTATGGCAGCGAAGAGAGCCTGGGCTTCTATATTTTCCCCAACCCCAAGAGCGCCAAGAGCCTGCACCCCGGTGTGATCCCGCGGGCGGTCGACGATTACTGGCAGTTCCGCGCCGCGCTGGCCGAGCAGCCGCTCGACAAGCAGCTGGGCAATCCGGTGTGGCACCTGCTCGGTGCCACCGATGCGGGTCGCAAGGGCGCTGGCGACAGCCTGCCTGTCAGCTATGCGCTGCTGCTTAATCTCGTCGGCGTGCTGGGGGCGGGGGCAAGCCGTGAACAGGTCTGGTCCTATCTCGGCAATTACGTGCCCGATGCGGACCCGGCCAGGCACCCCGAACTCGACGCACTGGTCACCACCGCGCTCGCCTACAACCGCGACTTCGTCGCGCCGACGCTGCGCCGGCGCGCGCCGACTTCGAATGAGGCGGCCGCCTTGCGCGAGCTTGACGCCTATCTGGCCGATATTGGCGAAGATGTCCCCGCCGAAGAGATCCAGACCGCAGTCTACGAAATCGGCAAGCGCGAAGAGCATGGCTTCGCCAGCCTGCGCGACTGGTTCAAGGCGCTGTACGAGACGCTACTCGGCAGCGAGCAGGGCCCGCGCATGGGCAGCTTCATCGCGCTCTACGGCGTTGCCAACACCCGCGCACTGATTGCCGAGGCGCTAGCTGCCTGAGTGCATGGCCGCACTCAGCCCCATTTGCGGGTGCGATACCATTTGGTGATCACGTACTTGATCCCCGCATCTACCGGGCAGCCGGCGTGCAGCGTGTCTTCGTTCGGGCTGCCGTCGGGCAGGGCATTGTTCCAGACCAGCAGCACCCCGGGCTTGGGCGTGATCTTGACGCCGACGTTGACGAACTGGGTTTCGCCCCCGGCCTCCACCGCGTTAAGGAACGCCATCGCCGTCCAGCTGCGCTGCCCGCCGCGCTTGCGTTCCGCTTTCCAGTAATCCTCGCTGGTATAAAACCAGTCGTTATGCGCCTTGAACTGCTGGCCCGGCATGTACCGCTGGCCCTGGATGGCTTCACCCGTTTCGGGCTTCATGCCGAGCAGATCGTCAATCCTGCGCGACAAACCGGCGATGAAGGGATCGCGGGTGTCGAAATTGCCGGAATAGGACGTGCGAAACCCCGCCGAATAATCGGTGTCGAACAACTGGCTGGGCTGGGCGACTGCGTCGATCATCATGATCAGGCGCTGACATTCGGCGGGCGTCAGGAAATCGCCGAACGCGAATATCTCCGCTTTGTCGGTATCGACCTTGTAAGCCTGGGGGTCGGCAGCAAGCCGGTTGCGCACCGCGGCACCAACCCGGGCGAGAGCGTCCTTGTCTGGAATCACTGACGTTTTTGCCATGGGGCGGTCCTACCACCGCCGCGGGCCGAGGCAAGGTGTCCACTTGCGGCGCGCCGCGCGCCTGTTAGGCTCGGTCGCAGAACGTCCCACGGGAGCCGCGCATGGATCACGCCGCCAACCACCGCTACTCCAGGGGAGCGATGCTGTTCCACTGGGTGACCGCCATTGCGGTTATCGTGAACTGGCGGATTGCTGAAGCGGCGGAACATGCCGGATCGCGCGAGGCGGCAGGCGCCATCATGGCCAATCACAAGGCGCTGGGAATCACTATCCTGGTGCTGACACTGGGCCGGCTGGTATGGCGCTGGACGCATCCTGTGCCGCCATTACCGGGCGAAGGGTGGGAAAGGGCACTGGCGCGGATCGTCCATACGCTGTTCTATGTCCTGCTGATCGGACTGCCCGTCGGCGCCTGGATCGCCAGCTCGCTGGCCCGGCGCGGGTTCGACATCTTCGGCCTGTTCCCATGGCCCCTGCTGCCGCTTCCCGGGAATGGCGATCCGGCCAGGGCCATCTTCGAGCTTCATGCCGCGGGGGGAACCGCATTGCTGCTGCTTGTGGTCCTCCACGTCCTGGGCGCGCTCAAGCATACCTTCATCAACAGGGATGGCGGCCTCCTGCGAATGCTTCCGTTCGGCCGCCCGCCGGTTTGAACGACAGAGCCCCCGACGGCGCTGGACCGGCGGGGGCTCGTCAGGTTGCTGCCTTCCCAAACCTAATGGCAGCGGGGAACAGGCGTCACCAGAAGAAGTCGTAGATCACGTCGACCACTTCGCCGCTGTAGACATTCACCAGCAGCACGTCGTCGTAATACCGTACCCAGCGATAGGGGCCGTAGACTTCTGGCAGGCGGTACTGCCACGGGTCGTTGATCCAGTAACGGTTTCCGTAGAACAGGTTGCCCAGCCTGAAGCCGATGCTCAACCGGCGGTAGCTGTAGTCCCGATAGGGCGCGTAATAGCGGCCCGGGCGGTACAGGTGCCGGTTCTGGTTGCGGTAGTAGCTCCAGTTGTAGCGGTTGTTGTCGCGCCAGCGGCGGTCCCAGCGACGTTCGTCGCGGCGATCTTCGCGCCATTCGCGCCGGTCCTCGCGGTAATCGCGGCGCGCATCGCGTCGGTCATCCCGCCAGCCGCGATCGCCGTCGCGCCGATCTTCACGCCATTCGCGCCGGTCTTCACGAAATTCTCGCCGTGCATCGCGGCGGTCTTCGCGCCAGTCGTTACGGCCGCGGTTGGGATCGACGTAGCTGCGGTTGCGTTCGACCTGACCGGCGCGGATGTCGCCGCGCCGCTCGATCCGGTCAGCCCGGACTTCTCCACGCCGCTCGACCCGGTCCGCCGTGCGTTCGCTGCGATTGTCAATCTGGCGGGCACGCTGCCATTCGCCGCGGTTTGCCGCCTGATTGGCACGGCGGTCGCCGCGATCCTCGATCCGATCGGCCCGGCGCTCAGCGCGGTTTTCCACCTGATTGGCCCGAGCTTCGCTGCGGCGGTCTATCCGCTCGGCCTGCCTTTCGGCTCGCTGTGCGCGGCCTTCGCCACGCTGGCGTTCGCCGCGCTGGTAAGATCGCTCGCCGCGATCCTGCCCTGCATCCACCGCCACTTCTGCCAGCACCTGTGCCTGAGCAGTGGTGCCGGTCAGCGCCAGCATCGCCGCAACGGCGGAAAGTGCGGTTCCCTTCAACATTTTCGTCATTGCCATGATGAGCACTCCGTCCAATCCAGAACACCGCGCCCACCACGAGCGGTCTCTGTTGATAGTGCTGGAATTACGACGAGTCGAATGAGCAGCGTGTGAACCGGGCGAGCGCCTTTCGTTCAGGTTGAGGTAGTCTTTTATGAACCTTCCAAGTGACGCCGTGCGCGGTCGCCGGAGCGGAAGGCCGGAGGTGTCGCCACGAGAACGGGCTCCACCCCCCGGTACAGACTGCGTTTACCGCGTCAGCTTCTTGTAAGCCAGACGGGTCGGACGATCGGCAGCATCGCCAAGGCGGCGGCGCTTGTCTTCTTCGTACGCTTCGAAGTTGCCTTCGAACCATTCGACATGGCTATTTCCTTCGAACGCCAGAATGTGCGTCGCAAGACGGTCAAGGAAGAAGCGATCGTGGCTGATGACCACGGCGCAGCCGGCGAAGTTCTCGATCGCGTCTTCCAGCGCGGCCAGCGTTTCGACATCGAGGTCGTTGGTCGGTTCGTCCAGCAGCAGCACGTTGCCGCCCGCCTTCAGCATCTTGGCCATATGCACGCGGTTGCGTTCACCGCCCGACAGCTTGCCGACGTTCTTCTGCTGGTCCGAACCCTTGAAATTGAACGCACCGACATAGGCGCGGGTCGACATGTCGTGGCCATTGACCTTCATGTAGTCGAGCCCGTCCGAAACTTCTTCCCACACGTTCTTCTTGGGATCGAGGTGGTCGCGGCTCTGGTCGACGAAGCCAAGGCGAACGGTTGAGCCGATCTCGACCGTGCCGCTGTCCGGCGTTTCCTTGCCAGTTAGGATCTTGAACAGCGTCGATTTACCCGCGCCGTTGGGCCCGATCACACCGACAATGCCGCCGGGGGGCAGGGTGAACGACAGGTCTTCGAACAACAGCTTGTCGCCATAAGCCTTGGTGATGTTCTTCACCTCGATAACCTTGCCGCCAAGTCGCTCGGGCACCTGGATGACGATCTGCGCCTTGCCAGGCTTGCGGTCCTGTTGCGCTTCCTGCAGCTGTTCGAACTTGCGGATACGTGCCTTGGACTTGGTCTGGCGGGCGGCCGGGGTCTGCCGGATCCACTCCAGCTCTTCCTTGAGCGCTTTCGATCGGCCGGATTCCTCGCGGCTTTCCTGCTCCAGGCGCTTGGCCTTCTTCTCGAGATAGGTCGAGTAATTGCCTTCGTAAGGATAGTACGAACCGCGATCGAGCTCGAGAATCCAGCCGACAACGTTGTCGAGGAAATAGCGGTCGTGGGTGATCATCAGCACCGCACCGGCATATTCCTTGAGGTGGTTTTCCAGCCACTGGACGCTTTCCGCGTCGAGGTGGTTGGTCGGTTCGTCCAGCAGAAGGATGCTGGGCTTCTGGATCAGCAGGCGGGTGAGCGCAACGCGGCGTTTCTCACCGCCGGAAAGGTCGGCAACAGGCCAGTCGCCCGGCGGGCAGCGCAGGGCCTCCATCGCGATCTCCAGCTGGTTGTCGAGCGTCCAGCCATCGACCGCATCGATCTTCGCCTGGAGATCGCCCATTTCTTCGCCGAGCTTTTCGTAATCCGCATCGGGCTCGGCCATCTCGGCCGCGACCTGGTTGTAGCGTTCGACCAGGTCGGCGGTTTCACGTGCGCCGTCCTTGACGTTCTCCAGCACGGTCTTGGTCGGGTCGAGCTCGGGCTCTTGCTCCAGATAGCCGACCGTGATGTTCTCGCCCGGCCAGGCTTCGCCGGTGAAATCTGTGTCGATCCCCGCCATGATCTTGATCAGGGTCGATTTGCCCGCGCCGTTCGGCCCGACGATGCCGATCTTCGCGCCCTGATAGAACTGCAGGTTGATGTCCTTCAGAACCGGCTTGGGAGCGCCGGGAAAGGTCTTGGTCATGTTCTTCATGACGTAGGCGTACTGGGCGGCCATCGGGCGGGTCCTCGTGGTCTTGCAAGTGTGGGAAAGTTGGCGGGCAGATAGGGGTTGCGGTCGCGGGGGGCAAGCTGGACTTGGCCCGGTCGCGGCTATACGACCCACTACCATGAAAACCCTTCCGGTTGCGCTAGTCGCCCTTTCGCTTGCCGTCCCAACACTTGCGCAGGATCGCGCCTCGTCGGTAGAGGCAGCCGCCGACGCGGCGCTTACCCGCGATACCCTGGCGTGGGACTTCGTCGAAGGGATCACGACCGAGGTCGGCCCCCGGCAGGCCGGGACCGAAGCAGAGGCGCGGGGGCGCGAATGGGCGATGCGCTGGCTGAAGGCGCAGGGCTTCACCAATGTCGCTGATGAGCCGTTCCAGATGCAGACCTGGGTCCCGGGTGAGATACATCGTGCCGAAATCGTCAGCCCGTTCCCGCAGTCGCTGGTGATCCAGCCGCTGGGCGATACCGCCTCGACCGGGCCGGACGGGATCACTGCCGAAGTTGTCATGTTCCGCACGATGGCCGACCTGAACGCAGCTCCTGCTGGCAGCCTGGCGGGAAAAATCGCCTATATCTCGCACTCGATGACGCCGACACAGGACGGCTCGCACTACGGGTTTGCCGGCCCTGCGCGCTGGGTGGGCGCCGGGGTCGCCGCCAGCAAGGGCGCTGTTGCGACAGTCATCAAGTCGGTGGGCACCGATATGCACCGCAATCCGCACGCGGGCAGCACGGACTTCCCCGAAGGCATCGCGCCGACCCCGGCGGGCGCGCTGTCACTGCCCGATGCGGCCAACCTTGAACGGATGTTCGCACGTGCAGGGGGTAAGCCGATCACGATGAAGCTGGTCCTGACCCCGCGCAGCCTTGGCTCCACGACCAGCGGCAATGTGGTGGGCGAGATCGTCGGGCGCGACCGTTCGCTGCCCCCGGTGCTGGTCGCGTGCCATATCGATTCCTGGTGGAACGGGACCGGCGCGATCGACGATGGCGCGGGTTGCGGCATCGTTGCCGCGGCGGCCAAGCACGTTGCCTCTGCCGGTCGTCCCTTGCGCACGATCCGCGTGCTCATGGCAGGGGCGGAGGAAACCGGGCTGTGGGGATCGAAAGCTTATTCCGCCGCGCATATAAATGAACCGATCGCGGTGGGTCTGGAAAGCGACTTTGGCGCGGACCGGGTATGGCAATTCCAGAGCAACTTCCGCCAAGCTAACCCGGCGCTGCACGCGAAGATCGCCAGCGCCGTTGCGCGGTTCGGCGTTTCGAGCGGCACGGGCGTCGCCAGCGGCGGGGCGGACATCAACATCGCGCGCGACCAGAAGACGGCGATCATCGACTTGCGGCAGGATGGCACCCGCTATTTCGATCTTCACCACACCCCCGACGACACGCTGGACAAGGTCGACCCGGTGCAACTGAGGCAAAACGTGGCGGTGTGGACACAGGTTGTCGGGATACTTGCGAACGAGCGGGGCGAAATTCTGCCGAAGAACAATAAATGACGCTGACGGCAAAAGGCCGGATGTCGGCGGGCTGAACCGCATGAATTCGCCGCCCCGGGCTCGCCCGCGTGATCGCATGAGGTGGGTGCGCTGATCAGTGCGCCGCAGGCCGGTTCAGGTTCAGCACATGCGCCAGTACGATCAACAGCGATCCGGCGACGGCGGTTGCCAGTTCGCCCGTTTCGTTATCGATCAGTAGGGCGCCCCCCATGGCGGCGAAGCCTGTGACGGCGATTACGCCGATCAGGGGGCGAGCAGGCGAACCCCGCAGCAATATCGGCCCGCTGATCAGGAAAACCGGCACCAGCAGGGCGGCATGAAACCACTCTGCATTTCCAACCCAGCGCGGTGGCGCGTTCAGCCCGATCAGCGGTAGCAGCGCAAGCAGCGGTCCCAGCAGGACGCAATGAACCAAGCAGATGGTGGACAGGCCAATGCCCAGGAAATCACCCCGGCGGGACTGGGCGGCTGGCTGCACGGGTTGTTTCCTTGGATTGAACGAACTAGGAATGATACAACATTACATAACACGAGTGGTTCCCAGAGGCCATGCTGACAACTTTGACCAGACCCGTCACAATCTCGACCGAAATCGAGGTGCTGAATGAGGCGACCGAGCCGACCTGCAGCCTGGCTATCTGGCAGCGCAGGGTGCCCTTCAGCGCCGTGCGTATTCGCGACAGCCTCACTGCCAATGTCCGGGCGCGGTTGGCTGTGGTGCAAATCGCGCGCCAGCTGCCGGGCATATTGGCCGGGCAGGGCGGGGTAACCCCGGACGCTGCCGGTCCGCTGGTGGAGGATGTCGCCATGCTTGCGCAGGTGTTTGCGGCGACTTTGGACATCGACGAAGTCGAGCTTCGCCTCGAACTGGTCGAAACCGATTCGTGCCGCAAGTTCCATGCGGATTACGTGCGGGCAAGGCTGATCACCACGTATGTCGGCGCGGGTACGCAGTGGCTCACTACGAGCGATGCCGAGCGTTTCGCTGCAGGCGAACAACCCATGTCGATCCAATCACTTGCGGCTGGTCACGTCGGCATATTCCGCGGCCGATTGGGGCCAGGCGAGGCCGCGATCCACCGGTCCCCACCAATTGCGGGAACGGGGGAACGACGTCTGCTTCTGGTGCTTAATCCGGTCGATCACGAGAGCGCGTGAGGTAGGTGCATGGCGCCTGCAGCAAGCGGGGCGGCGCTTACGCCGCTCAATCCGCCAGGCTCTAACACCCCGGAATTCGGACAGTTTCAGCAAGATGGTCGGGGAGACAGGATTCGAACCTGCGACATCCTGCTCCCAAAGCAGGCGCGCTACCGGGCTGCGCTACTCCCCGACCCTTGCTTTGCCGTCATCGCATCCTGGTGGGCCCGGCAGGACTCGAACCCGCGACCTAGCCGTTATGAGCGGCCAGCTCTAACCAACTGAGCTACAGGCCCCTGGATGCCGTTCGGCGAGCGGCCCCTAACCCGCGCCGCGCACAAGGGCAAGCGTGATGGGGCATGCATGCACAGGCTACTTCAGCTTGGGCGCTCGGTCGCCGCCATGATCTGCGCGATGCTCGCCGGCCGGACGCCGCGCCGGGCGAGGTAAGCGTAAACCCCGCTCAGCCAGCGATAGAGCTGCTCCACCTCCGCCTCGGTCCGGACATAGGGTGTGTGGCCTGCAGCAAGGGAAGGACTGTGCAAGGACAGTACTATGATCGGCAAACGATCATCGATCGCGATGTCCAGCCCGCGTATGGCTTCATCAAGCGTGACCCCTTCCGGCGTCAACGCTATCCGCTCGAACAGGCCCATCGACGAAAGCAGCCCGTTGGCGCGCGGGAGCCGCGCCGCCAGCGGATGCAGCCAGCGCCCCTGTCGCCGCAGCATGCCCCAGAACACGCTGGTCACAGGCAGTTCGAGCACCGTTTGCGCCGGGTCCGCCCAATAAGGTTCCAGCGGATGCGCGGTGTAGTCGGGACCGGCGCCGGCGCGATAATCGAAGTTGGCCCGGACGGACGTGTCGATCGCAACGCCGGCTTCCTGCAGGATTTCGTGCGTGCGCGGCCCGAGCCCATAGCGACCGGCGCGGTAGCTCAAGGGGGCCACGCCGTAGGTACGCTCGATCAGGTCCCGCAGTGCGAGCAGCTTCTCGCGTTCGAGGGCGAAAGGCAGGTTTCCGGCGTAGCTGTTGCGCGCGGTTACTTCCTCTTCGAACGGCGGGTTGACCCACGGGTGAAGCTGGATGCCGACCTCGGCACGACCCGCAGCAACCGCAGGCCGCAAGATCGCAGTCGCCTCGGGCGAGGAGGCGATCGGCCAGTCGATCAGGTAAAGCGGAACAACGCCCAGGTCTTCGCAAAATGCCTGGAACCTGCCCAGGCGCGCCACGTGAGACAATCCGAACCCTGTCCGCGCGAACGGCGCGTTCCAGTCGAACTCTTCTTCGGTGTCGACGGTCAGCAGCACGCGCTGGCCGAAGTCCGGAGCGAAGGCGGCACGTGCCCCGGGGGGCGGGGGATCGAGTAGCGATCGGCTCAAGATTTCGGGTCCCCCATGGCGGGGAACAGACAGGCGTCAGCCGGCCTCACGCTCCCGCGCCGTTTCATTTGCCGGGCTAGGAACGTCGCGCGTGCCGGTCAAGAGAGGAAGCGCCAACACGACGGCATCGCCCACCCGGGTCAGAGCGCCGCCAGCGGCACTTGCTTCCGCGCGCGCCAGGCGCAAGGAAAATCCCGCGCCAAAAGCGCCCGCGCTGAGCGCGCCGCCGGCCGGACGGGCGCTTGCGGCAAAGACATCCGTTTCCGCAGCGAGGCTTGCGGGCAAGTCGCACATCAGCCGGATTTCCGAGCCTTCCGTGGTCAGGAACAAGGCAAGCTGTTCGCCGCCGCCTGTGGCGCCAGCCAAGGTCGCCAGCACGCGCCAGACGAGCGCTTCCGCTTCGGCCCGTACCAGGCCGACGGGCATTGCACCGGGCAGGACCTCCGCCGCGAAGCCCGCCATCCGCGCGCCCAGAACGGGCTGGAGCTGACCGATGATTGTGCGGGCGATCGCGGCAACATCGCAGCTGCCCGGTTCGGGCAGCAGAACGCCGGTTTCCAGCCGGGCCAGGCGGTCCAGTTCCTCGAACCCGGCGAGAAGGCGTGCGCTGTCGCCGGCGATGGCGGCGGCATGGGCCCGATATTCGTGCGGGACAGCGCCGAACAGCTGCTGCTGGATGACTTCGGCAAAGCCCTGGATAGCATTTACCGGCGTGCGCAGTTCATGGAGCAGCTGGCGCAGGCGATCCGCCTCCGCATTGGCGCGTGGTGGTGCCGCTTCGACCGACGGGGTCCGGCGAAAACGCCCGGCATGGCCGGTAAAATGGCCGCCGGGCTCGGCAAATCGGGGGGCCGCATCGACCAGCCACGGCCCTGCAATCATCGCCGCACCGGCCAGATCGATCCGCAGCCGCGCCATCGGCTGGCGTGCGGCGATGGCCTGGGCCGCCGCTGCGCTCGCTTCTCCCAGTCGGGTACCGACGACTGCGGGCGCGATTTCGGGGTCTGCCCAATCGATCCGCCCTTCGGCATCAGCGGTGAAGGCAAATCCCGCAGGTGCGCCCCGTTCCGGATCTGCCGATCGGTCGCCCAGGGGAAGGCGCGGCGCTTCGACTCCGCTGCCAGCAGTGCGCGCGCGCCGAAACTGCTCGATCCGGCGCACGAGCGCGCCGATCTCGCTGTCTTCCGCGAGCGGAGCCAGCTCTGGCAGGTCGCTGTCGGGTTCCTCTACCGGCGCAGACACTTCCGCCGCGACGGGTGTGGGCAAACCGCGATCGTGAATCCCCAGCCGCTCCAGCAGCATGAGCGTATCCGGCGCCAGGTCACGCCGCAGGCGCAGGAACCCCCGCGCGCGGATCGGGAGGCGCGGGATCAGCGCCTGCCAGTCTGCATCGTGGAGCTTTGCCCGGCTCAAAACCGCAGCCACGACCTCGGGTTCGTCTTCCGCCAGATGCATCACCAGGGCCGGATTGCGAATGCGCAGGGCCGGGTCGCACAGGATCGCCGCCCGATCCTGCGGCGCGATCGCTTCGCCCAAAGCGCCCAACCGCAGCCAGGCAGACGCCAGATGCGCCGATTCCTCGATACTGCGCGGCGCACCCAGCAGATCGACGAGCTGCCGGAACTGCGTACGCGCCGCGCCCGCGCTGTTTGCACGGTGGCGCAGAACGGTCGCAAGGCGGTCGTCGAAATGCATCGAATCTCCGGGAGGGGAAGTAAGGTCAGACATACCCCTTCGCCGCGGCTTTATCAGCCCCGGACCGGCGTAAAATCCACTGCACTCACCGCGTTGCAAAGCGGGACAATTGCTGGCAGGAACAATAATATTAGCAAGGCGTGCCCATCGGCGCGTCGATATTTCCCGCGAGGGTGCGATTCGCCCCGTGCGGCAGGAACTATTGGGGGGCGCCAAAATGGCCAATCTCGATGCGATCGACCGGCACTTGCTGGCGGAACTGCAGGACGAGGGTCGGATAACCAACGTCGAACTGGCGCAACGCGTCGGTCTGACCGCGCCGCCGTGCCTGCGCCGCGTTCGCGCGCTGGAAGAAGAAGGCGTAATCCGGGGTTACCACGCCGATCTCGATGCAGCGAAGCTGGGTTTCGCGATCACCGTTTTCGCGATGGTCAGCCTGAAAAGCCAGGCGGAAGATTCCCTGCGCGAATTCGAAGAGCATATGCGTTCGCTGCCCGAGGTCCGCGAATGCCACATGCTCAATGGCGAGATCGATTTCATCCTCAAGATCGTCAGCCGCGATTTGCAGAGTTTTCAGGAATTCCTGACCAGCAAGCTGACGCCTGCACCCAATGTCGCCAGCGTAAAGACGTCGCTGACGATCCGCACCGCGAAGAGTGAGCCTGGAGTCCCTCTCGAACAAAGTGCCTGAATTCGTTTGCGATATCAGTCGGATGAACTAGGATGCACCCTGGAGGTGCAGTTTGCCCGACGCGGTGCCCCCGATGCAAATCGTGCAGCCTGCGCCTGAATCGCCCGGGGTGGTCGCCGCTACGACCAATGCCGATGGCCGGGTAGTGATCGACTTGCTGCCGAAATCCGATCCCTTGCGGCGCTGTGCACCGGGCCGGCCGGGCGAGATCGTGGTATGCGCGACCGATCAGAGTGAATTTCGTTACAAGCGCGAATTCGACAGCGACCCACCGCCGGATATCCCCGGGGCCCGGATCAGCGTGGGCAAGGGAAAGACGCTGAGCGCCGAAATCGAACAGGCGGGTGTCGGCGGCTTTCCCAGCAACCGCATCATGATGCGGCTGCGCATTGGGTTCTGACAGGAAGATTGCGCCTCAGCCAGCCCGCTGGGCCAGCCATTCCTCCAGCCACTTGATCGAATAGTCGCCGCTCAGCACGTCGGGCTGACGCAGCAATTCCTGGTGAAGCGGGATTGAGGTCTTCACGCCGTCGATCGCCATTTCCTCCAGCGCGCGGCGCAGGCGCATGATGCACCCCTCGCGCGTGCGGCCATAGACGATCAGCTTGGCGATCATGCTGTCGTAATAGGGCGGGATCGAATAGCCGGCGTAAAGACCGGAATCGACGCGTACATGCATCCCGCCTGCCGCGTGATAGGCAGTAACCTTGCCGGGGCTGGGGGCGAAGGTCCACGGATCTTCGGCATTGATGCGGCATTCGATCGCGTGGCCGGTGAACCGGATTTCGTCCTGGGTTACCGACAGCGGCTTGCCATCGGCAATGCGGATCTGCTCGCGCACCAGGTCAAGGCCGGTGATCGCTTCAGTCACGGGATGTTCGACCTGAAGCCGGGTGTTCATTTCGATGAAATAGAACTCGCCGTTTTCCCACAGGAATTCGATCGTCCCCGCACCGCGATATCCCATGTCGGCCATCGCCTGCGCGCAGATCATGCCCATCCGATCACGCTCAGCCGGGGTCAGGACGGGGGAGGGCGCTTCTTCCAGAACTTTCTGGTGGCGGCGCTGGAGCGAACAGTCGCGTTCGCCCAGGTGGACGGCATTGCCGTTTCCATCGCCGAAAATCTGGAATTCGATGTGGCGCGGATTGCCGAGGTATTTCTCGATATAGACAGTCGCATCGCCGAACGCGGCCTTTGCCTCGTTCCCGGCCTGCTGCATCAGGCTTTCCAGCTGATCCTCGCTGTTGCAGACCTTCATCCCGCGCCCGCCGCCGCCGCTGGCAGCCTTGATGATGACGGGATAGCCGATCTCTGCCGCGATCCGGCGCGCTTCTTGGGGATCGCTGACGGCGCCGTCGCTGCCCGGGACCAGCGGCAGGCCCAGCTTGCCTGCGGTGCGCTTGGCCTCGACCTTGTCGCCCATTGTGCGGATATGTTCAGGCTTGGGCCCGATCCAGGCAATGCCGTGCGCCTCGACGATTTCGGCGAACTGCGCATTCTCGCTCAGGAAGCCATAACCGGGGTGGATCGCGTCGGCATGGGCGATTTCGGCGGCGGCGATAATGGCCGCAACGTTGAGGTAGCTGTCGGCGGCCGGCGGCGGCCCGATGCACACCGCATGGTCGGCCAGCCGCACATGCATGGCGTCGGCATCGGCGGTGGAGTGCACCGCGACCGTCTCGATCCCCATCTCGTGCGCCGCGCGGTGGATGCGCAGCGCGATTTCGCCGCGATTGGCGATCAGAATGCGCGAAATAGCCATTGGATCTAGCCGATGACGACCAGCGGCTGGTCGTATTCGACCGGCTGCGCGTTTTCGACCAGGATCGCCTTGATCGTGCCCGCCTTGTCGGCGGTGATCGGGTTCATCACCTTCATCGCCTCGACGATCAGCAGTGTGTCGCCCTGGGCCACGCTGTCACCGACCTTGACGAAGTTGTCCGCGCCCGGCTCCGGCGAAAGATAGGCAGTGCCCACCATTGGCGACTTGATGGCGTTGGCGTTATCGGGGGCCGGCTCAACTGCCGGCGCCGCCGCAGGCGCGCTTGCCGCCGCTGGGGCCTGCGCGGCGTACATCGCCGGCGCCGCAGCCAAGCCGCCGCGCGCGACCCGGATTTTCCGCGTCCCGTCCTCGACCTCGATTTCGGTAAGCCCGGTTTCGCCGAGCAATTCAGCCAGTTCGCGCACCAGCGCGGTATCGACATTCATGCCGGACGTCCGCCCGGTCGCGCCCTCGGTATCGGCCATGATAGCCCCTTAATTTCTGTCAGGCGCCCGCCTATGCGCGGGCAGGGCGTTACTGGCAAGGGGGTGGGGCGGCTAAAGTTACAGTTCGGCGACGTGTTCGAGTGCAATGAGATAGCTCATCGCCCCGTGACCCTCGACCGTGTGGGCGGCGGCAAGTCCGACGTAGGAATGATGCCGAAATGCCTCTCGCGCCTTGGGATTGGACAGGTGCACCTCGATCACGGGTGTGGTGATCGCCTTGATCGCATCATGCAGCGCGACCGAGGTATGGGTGTAACCACCTGCATTGAGCAAGACAGCCCGGGCCCCTTCCGCCTGCGCTTCATGAAGCCAGTCGATCAGATGCCCTTCGTGGTTAGACTGCCGCAGGTCGATCTGCATCCCGAGTTCGCGCGCGCGATCTTCCAGCATCCCGGCAATGTCGTCGAGCGTGTCGGTCCCGTAAATCTCCGGCTCGCGCAAGCCGAGCAGATTGAGGTTGGGGCCGTTGAGGACGTAAACGAGATCGGACATCGGGCAGGCATAGCCGCGGGGGTCGCTAGCTGTCGACGCCCTTGATCTTCCCCCACTGACGAGCCGCAGTGTAGCCGAGGTAACCTGTGCCGAACAGGGCATAGAGTTCCTCCGGCAGCGCCCGCAGATAGGCGGTTATCCCGGCGCTGATCGCTTGGGCCGTGGCAACGTTGAAGGCGGAAATCAGCCCCATAGGCAGCGCGAACAGCACCAGCGCGTACATAACATAGAGGAAGCTGGGCCGCGCGCGGCTGGTCCAGGGGTCGGGCGAGTTTGCCTCCGCCACAATGGCCGACAGGCGCGCCTCGATCTGCTTCAGTTCGTGCGTGCCTTCGAGCTCGAGCAAGGCGAGCTTGGCCCGGGCACGGGCTTCCTTGTCGGGTACGATCTTGTCGATGATCGAGGCGATCGGGCCAATAAGCGATTCAATGAAGGACATGGCGCGGCTCCAGTACGGGGACGCGCACACAGGTAACCAGACTGGTTCGTGTAGGAAAACGATTTTGCCGAACGGCTTTAGTTCTCAGCGGCAAACCCGTCGGATCGACAGGCTCACCCGTTCCTCGGCAAAGTGAACCGCGCAGAAATATCCCCTGTTGACGTGTGACAGTATAACATTACTGGGCCACCGCACGGAGGGTTTCAATGAAGTATGCTGCAGCGTTGATCGGTCTGAGTGTCGGGGGGCCGCTGGTTGCTCAGGATGTTGCTGGACTGGGCCAGGATGATCGGCCTGCAAGCGATGACGAGATCCTCGTGCTCGGCACGCGCGAACAGGGTTACCGCGCAACCGTGGCGCCGCAAACCAACAAATCCACCACTCCGATCAAAGAGACGCCGTTCTCGGTACAGGTCGTCACGCGCGAACTGATCCGGGACCGGGGGATCACGACGGTGGGAGAGGCGCTGCGCTATGTGCCTGGATTCAGCCCGCAAGTGGGGTTCGGGGCGACGAACGATCGGTTCTACATTCGTGGCTTCATCACGCCGTACAACCTGAAGAACGGGTTGCGACGGTCGGCATATGCTCCTGACGAGCAGCTCCAGAACGTGGAGCAGGTCGAGGTACTCAAGGGGCCGGCGTCGGCTCTGTACGGTCGGTTCGAACCAGGCGGGGTCGTCAATTTCATCACCAAGAAGCCGCTGGCCGATCCCTTTGCAGAGATCGGCGTGCAATATGGCTCGTTTGACCAGTTGCGGCTGACTGCCGACGTTTCGACACCCATTTCCGATACCATCGGTTTTCGTATCAATCTGAGTTACGACAACCGCGAGGGGTTCCGCGACTTTACCTTCACGCGCGACCGTTTCGTGGCGCCCGTCCTGGAATGGAGGCCTTCGGACGCCACGACGGTGACTCTGGAAGGCGAGTATGCCCGCAAGCGGGGCTATTTCGATCGCGGCTTTGCCAATGACCCGATCTTCTTGCTGGCTCCGCCAGAGCGCCAGTTCGGTGAACCTGATGCGCGTTACGTCAACGAAGGCGGGGTCGGCAGCCTGTTCGTCGACCAGCGCATTTCCGACAATGTCTCGGCGCGCCTCGCGGTCGGCCATTCGGACTTTACCAAAGACTCGTATTATTATGCCTTCGGCTTTCCCCCGGTCAGTCGGGCCGATCCCGCTCGGCCCCAGGTCAATCGCCGCCCCAGCCTTGCCTACGATCGCCAGCAGGACTTTACGGCGCAGGGCGAGATTTACGCCAGTTTTGCCACCGGGCCGGTGGAGCATAAAGCCCTGGTGGGGGTCGAATATGGTCATGATCGCTGGCGTTTCGAAGTGCGCAACCCGCCCTTCGGGGTCAATATACCGATCGATTTCTTCAATCCGGTCTATGGCCAGCGCGCCACGCCGAACGTGCTGGTTGCCGATGGCACATGGGATAGCGATTCCACCGCGGTCTATGCGCAGGACGAGCTGAAGCTTGGCGCGTTTCGCCTGCTTGCGGGCGGACGGTACGATTGGAACGTTCTTTCCAATCGGGACTTCCTCGCCGACATGGGTGAGGAGGAAACGCGGCGGGGTGCCTTCAGTCCGCGGGTCGGCCTGACCTGGACACCCAGCCCGGCCGTGTCGGTGTATGGCAGCTGGGCGCGTTCGTTTCGCGCCCAGGTCGACGTGGGCCGGTTGCGCGGCGGTGAATTGCCCAGGCCCCTGATTGGGGAGAGCTGGGAGGCCGGGATCAAGGCGAGCCTGCTGAACGACCGCGTCACACCTACGCTGGCGATCTTCGATATCACGCGCCGCAATGTCGCCGTGTCGGATCCCGAGGATTTCGATCTGGTCATCCAGATCGGGCGCTCACGCTCCCGCGGGGTCGAATTCGAACTTCCCGCGCGCATCAGCCCCAGGTGGCGGATGATTGCGAACTACACCTACCTTGATGCCGAGGTGCTGGAAGACAGCTTCGTGGAAGCTGGCAAGCGGCTGGTCAACGCGCCCAGACATTCGGCCAGCCTGTGGACGTCTTACGACCTGGCCGGCAGGCTCGAGGGGGCCAGCATCGGTTTCGGCGCGCAGCACATCGGCAGCCGCGCCGGGAATACCGATAACTCGATCATCCTGCCCGCCTATACCCGCTTCGATGCCAACGTTTCCTATGAGTTCGACGCAGGGTTCGGGCCCCTGCGTGCGCAGCTCAACGTCCTCAATTTGTTCGATACCTTCTACTACGACAGCGGGGGCGCGTTCATCCCGATCTATCCCGGTGCGCCCAGAACAGTGAGCGCAAGCCTCGCCTATCGCTTCGGCTCGGCACGATGACGTGCGCGGAAACTGCACGGCGCTGATGCGGGCCGTCCTGGGATTCCTGCTGCTTGCCGGATGCGCACCCGTTCAAATGGCGGCGGAGGCGCCCCGCAAGCATGTCAGCGTCGGGGCAGCGCCAGTCGCAAATCTGATGGACGATTGCGTCGCCGACTATCGCCCGGGAGCCGACTATTTTCCGCACAAGGCCCGCTTCGAAGACTCAGCCCAGCCGGATGTCGAATACCATGGCAATTGGAAGCGCGTAACATTCACGCCCGCGATGGATACGCGCGAAGTGCTGACTTTCGTGCTGGTTCAGTGCGGCACTCCGGCACCACCCACCGGGCCGCGAGACACCGTTATCGAAGTGCCCGTGCGCAGCTTTGCGACTGCGAACGTATCGATACTTGGAGCCACAGCCCTGCTTGGTGTCGACGACCGGCTGAGGGGTGTGCCGACAACAAATGTCACCGTGCCGGCAATTGCTCGCAGGATCGAAGCCGGGGAGGCGGCGCCGATTTACACGGCTGCTCATGGAAATGGCGAGCAGGCGGCGGCACTCGGGGTCGATCTGATTTTCACGTTCTATTCCGCATACCCCAGCGCCAACATGCACCCTTTACTGCGCCGGCTGGGGGTGAAATCTGCGCCGCAGTCGGACCATACGGAGCTGACGCCGCTGGGGCGCGCTGAATGGATCAAGTTCCTGTCGCTCTTTTTCAATCGGGAGGAGCGCGCGAATGCGATCTTCGCCGATCGCAAGGCGCAATATGATGCGCTGGCGGCTCTTGCTCGCGGCGTGGATAAACGGCCGCTGGTTCAGGCGGGGTATCCGGCAAGCCGCGACGAATGGTCGCAGGCGGGTGGACACAACCAGCTCTATCGACTGATCGAGGACGCGGGCGGACGTCATGCATGGCACGACGTGGAAAGTGCCGGCAGCCTCACTTACGTCCCGATGGAAAAGCTCTATGCGCGCGCCGCCGATGCCGAGGTCTGGATCGGCAGCTTCATGCCTGGGGCGCCGGACATGGAGTCGCTGCGACGCGATCACCCGCGCCTGGCCTGGCTGAAGGCGGTCCGCAAAGGGCAAGTGTGGTGGTTCGATGCTGGCAAGGTGGGCCCCTTCGCCAACAGCTGGTCAGACCAGGGGATGACCGAACCGCAGGCCGCGCTGGCTGAAATGATCGCCATTCTCCATCCAGATCTGCTTGCGCCGCCCAGCAGACCGAGATTCATCCGCCGAATTCCAGGGGGGCCGGCATGACCCGCGCTGTTCCGGTGATGACCGTGCTGGCCGTCGCGATCGTGCTGTTGTTCCTTGCAGAACTTACGATCGGCGTCGTGGACATACCGCTGTCGGCCACGTTTTCCAGCCTGACGGGGGGCACCGTCGATCAGGCGGGGTGGGCGCATATCATCCGCGACTTCCGTCTGCCACGCGCGACAGCGGCGTTGATCGGCGGCGCCAGCCTGGGCGCGTGCGGGCTGATGTTGCAGACATTGTTCCGCAATCCGCTGGCCGACCCCTTCGTTCTCGGCATCGCCCACGGCGCACGCTTCGCGGTCGCACTTTTGGTCGTCGCGACGGGCCTGGCCGGTCCCGCCTTTGCCGAAAGTTTCGGTCTTGTCGGTGATGTCGGCCTGGCAGTTGCGGCGTCGGCAGGGACGATCGCCGTGATGGCAATACTGACGCTGCTGGCCCGCCGGGTCGACAATGTCACCTTGCTGCTGTCCGGACTCATGATCGGATATATCGCGGCAGGGCTGATCAGCCTGGTTCTCCACCTGATCGACGAGACGCAGGCCTCTGCTTTCAGCGGTTGGGACGATGCAAGTTTTGCCGGTGCTACCTGGGCGCAGCTCACCATCCTGATCCCGGCCTGCGTCGGGGGCATGGCTCTTCTGTTCGCACTCGCCAAGCCGCTCAATGCACTGCTGCTCGGTGACACTTACGCACAGAGCCTCGGCGTACCCATTCGCACGCTGCGCTATGCCTGCTTCGGCGTCGTCGCACTGCTCGTGGGCACGGTCACGGCATTTTGCGGGGCAATCAACTTCCTTGGGCTGATCGCCGGGCACGTCGCACGCGGGTTGCTGCGCACTGAAGACCATCGGATACTTCTGCCGGCGGCGGCGCTGGCAGGCGGTGCCCTGGCGCTGGCGACCGATCTGATCACTCACCTGCCGTGGGCCCGGCACTTGCTTCACCTCAATGCCGTCAACGGCCTGATCGGCGGGCCGATCGTCCTGTGGGTGCTGCTGCGCCGCCATGCGCGCTTCGGAGACGCGCGATGACGCCAACGCTAGAGACACGGGATCTCGCGATCGGATATCCTGCCCGCACGGTGGCGCGCGGACTCGATCTTAAACTGCACCCGGGTGACGTGGTTGCCCTGATCGGTCCGAACGGAACCGGCAAGACGACGCTTCTGCGCACGCTCGCCGGGCTGCTGCCGCCGCTGTCCGGAACGATCGATCTGTCAGGCGATCCGCTGCATGAACTGACGACACGCGACCGGGCGCGGCGATTGGGCGTGGTCCTCACCGAGCGTCCCGAAACGGGTTATCTCACCGGATTCGACCTCGCCGCGGCGGGGCGCTATCCGCACACCGGCTGGCAGGGACGGCTGTCGCCGGAGGACACGCAAGCCGTAGAAGAAGCGCTGACTCTGGTCGGGGCCGCAGCATTTCGTGACCGACCGGTAGCAAGCCTTTCGGATGGAGAGCGGCAGCGAGTCATGGTTGCGCGCGCACTGGCGCAGGAACCCCGCTTGTTGCTGCTCGACGAGGTGACGTCCTTTCTCGATCTCCCGCGCCGCGTCGCGTTTTTCGCGCTGCTTGGACAGCTTGCCGGCGAGCGGGGATACGCGATCGTCATATCCACGCACGAGCTTGAGCTCGCCCTGCGCTGTGCCAATCGCCTGTGGCTGTATGACGGCCAGCGCTTGCTCGACGGCGCCCCGGAAGATCTGATCCTGTCGGGCGATTTTTCGCGCATATTCGCCGCGGACGACGTCGTCTTCGACGAGGCAGCGGGACATTTCGAATTGCGGCGCCCGCCGGAACGGCACGTGTCGCTCTCAGGTTCCGGGCCGCGCGCGGGATGGACCCGGCGGGCGCTCGAACGTGTCGGCATCGGAATCGACGATGCCGCGCTGACGCATATCGAGGTTACCCCGGACGAGTGGCGCCTTGGCACCGAAAGCGTGGGCACGATCGCGGAACTCCTCGACGTGCTGCACGCCCGATGACGGCGGACCTGCTCCGGCTTGCAAACCCTCTGTCTGTACACCGGAGAAATACGTCTTGGCTGAACGATTAATTGCGCGCCTGCGCCTCGTCGCACCTGCGCTGTTTCTCCTCGCAGCGGCGTGCGCTTCGACGGCCGATAAGGAAGCTTCCCGGGGAGCAAACGAAAGTCCTCCGCCGGCGCTCAATCACATCTACGTCGTGCTCGACGCGCCGACTTACGCTGCGTTTCGCGACAGCCAGAAGCTGGCGACGGTACTGGGAAGGCCGGACGGCGGGCTGCCGGATTATGCCCCGCCCGCAGCAGATGCCGACCGGATATTTTTCCGGGGGCGGCAGACCTATCTGGAGTTTTTCGCGCCGAACAACAGGTTTGGCGAGCCGGTGGGCAAAGTGGGCCTCGCGCTCGGTTATGACGAGCCCGCCGCGCTTCATCGATTGCAGCGCGCCTGGGCTGGCTGGTGCGGAGAACAGGTGCGCCGCACACGGGTCGAATACCGCCGGGTGCAACCGCCGGTGCCGTGGTACGATGCGGTTCAGTGCGATAACACGGCCGGGGGGGCGCATCTGGCCGTTTGGGCCATGACCTACTTGCCCGAGTTCTGGCATTGGCAAGCTGCTGCGCGCGAACTCGATCGGCCGCGCACCGCGCGAGCCGACATTCTGGCACCCCGGCAACAGGATGGGCAGGGCCGGTTCGACGTGACTGGCGTGACATTGGCAGTACCCGAACCGATGCTCACCACGATGGTCGCGCAACTCGAGCGAGCGGGTTTTAGTGTGGATACGACGGCAGGCGGCATGCTTCTACGCGGAGATGGGCTACGGCTGATCCTGCAAGCTACGCAGGGCGCGGGCCGGATCATGCAGATGGATCTGGCGATCGACGGTGTGCCCGGCGAAGAACTGCCCCTTGGATCGGCACGACTTGCCCCCGGCGCGGGGAAAGAAAGTGTCATCACCTTTGCTCGATCGACACGGAACTGACACTGCAGGCAGTGACTAAGATGAAACGTTCCACTACGGTAAGGTTGGGGTCCTGATCATCATCTAGCAAATATCACTGCGAAAGGTGTTGCTTTGCCCATCTGCATCAACGGCACGACCTACGACCTTCCGCCCGATCCCAGGGTGAGCCTGCTCGATTTCATCCGCGATCACGCTGCCTTGCCGGGTACCAAGAAGGGCTGCGATCACGGGCAATGCGGTGCCTGCACCGTCATTCTGAACGGGCGGCGCATCAACAGCTGCCTGACACTGGCGGTGATGCATGAAAATGACGAGGTAACAACGATCGAGGGGATTGGCACCGCCGAAGACCTGTCACCCCTGCAACGCGCGTTCGTGGCGCATGACGGCTATCAATGCGGTTATTGCACGCCGGGCCAGATTTGCTCGGCGACCGCACTGCTGCAGGAAATTGCGGAGGGCTGGCCAAGCGACGCGACAGATGACATCTCGGCCTCGCCGAGCCTGACTGACGAGGAAATTCGCGAACGCATGAGCGGCAACCTGTGCCGCTGCGGCGCTTATGCCAATATCGTCGATGCCATCCGCGATGTGGCCGGGTCGCCGGCATGAAACCGTTCGAATATCATCGCGCGACATCGCTGCAGGATGCCACCGCTCGTTCCCTGATTCCGGGCACGCTGGCGATTGCGGGCGGCACCAACCTGATCGACTTGATGAAGCTGCAGGTCGAGGTGCCGAGCAAGCTGGTCGATATCAACGCGCTGGAAATGGCAGGCATCGCGGATTCCGGGGAGGGCCTGCTGATCGGCGCGCTGGTGTCAAACACCGATGTCGCGGTGCATCCGCGAATCCGGAAAGACTATGCGGTTCTGGCCAGGGCGATCCTTGCCGGTGCCACGCAGCAATTGCGTAACAGGGCGAGTGTCGGCGGCAATCTTGGGCAACGCACGCGCTGCCCGTATTTCACCAATATCGACCAGCCCTGCAACAAACGCGAGCCGGGGTCCGGCTGCGGCGCACTGACCGGCGTATCGCGCATTCACGCCATCCTCGGCACCAGCAAGCATTGCATTGCAACTTATCCGGGCGACATGGCGGTCGCCATGGCAGTGCTCGATGCCCAGATAGAGGTTCAGGGTGCGAAGGGCGACACGCGCACGATCCCGCTGCGCGAATTTCATCGCCTGCCCGGCGACCGCCCCGAACTGGACAACGTGCTGGCGCCCGGTGAATTGATTACCGGGGTGCGTCTGCCGCCGCCGGTCGGCGGAAGGCACATCTATCGCAAGGTCAGGGAGCGATCGTCATACGCATTCGCGCTATGCTCGGTCGCAGCGATCGTGACGATGAAGGGTGGTCGCATCGTGCGGGCCGATCTCGCGTTCGGCAGCATTGCGCACAAGCCATGGGTTGATGAACGGCTCAGTATGCTGCTTGTCGGCGAGAAGCCGTCCATCGCCGTGTTCGAACAGGCAGCCGATCTCCTGCTCGAGGACGCCCGCGGTTTCGGCGAGAATGATTTCAAGATTCCGCTCGTGCGCCGTACATTGCTGGCCACACTGTGTGACGCGACGGGGGTGAGCGCATGACAGTGCATCTGAAACAGGACAAGCCCGACGACCGCAATCTGCTCGACACGATGGCGCAGGGCGTTATCGGGCAGCCGCTGGACCGCCCTGAGGGCCCGCTGAAGGTCAGTGGCGCGGCGACTTACGCGGCGGAGTATCGACTCGACGGAATGCTCGAGGGCGCATTCGCCACCGCTACGATCGTTCATGGCAGGGTTGTCGGTATCGACGACAGGTCGGTTCTCGACATGCCCGGCGTCGTCGCCGTGATCAGGGACCGGCGGATGATTGCCCGCGCTGCGCAGGGAACAGCCGGCGAAGCACCGTCCCACACCATCGACGTTGTCCAGTATTGGGGCCAGCCAGTCGCTTTGGTGGTGGCTGATACGCTGGAGAACGCACGCGATGCCGCCAAGGCGCTGGCAGTCGAGTATGCGGCCGAGGAAGCAGGCGTCGACCCGGCCAAGGCCGTGCCCGAGGGGGACCCCGATGCGACCAATCAGGGCGATCTGGCTACCGCGATGGAGGAGGCGGATGCGAGCGTCGACCTGACCTTCACGACCAAGGGGCACGCCAGCGCGGCAATGGAGCCCCACGCTGCCGTTGCCGACTGGGACGGCGACAAGCTGACCGTGCGCGCCAGTCTGCAAATGCTGAATTACAACATCAGTGAGCTGGCCGATGCGCTGGACCTGAGGGAGGGGCAGGTTCGTCTGCTGTCTCCTTATGTGGGCGGCGGGTTCGGGTCCAAGCTGGGGATCAGCCAGGATGTCGTCGCGGCTTCCATTGCGGCGATGCAGCTAGGCAAGCCCGTCAGGGTGGTGATGACGCGGCAACAGGTGTTCCAGACGGTTATGCGCCGCACGGAGACACGCCAGCGCCTACGCCTTGCCGCGACAGCCGATGGCACAATTACCGGCATCGGTCACGAGGCGGTCATCTCCAACCTGCCGGGGGAAGACCCGTCCGAACCGGTGACCCAGTCAACGGCGTTCCTTTATGGCGGCGAGCATCGGGTGATGGCGGTGAACCTGGCGCGGGTACACCGGGTAACTGCTGGATCCGTCCGGGCACCGGGCGAGGCGGTCGGCATGCCGACACTGGAGGCAGCGCTCGACGAGCTGGCCGAAAAACTTGGCATGGACCCGATCGAGCTGCGCCTGCGAAACCTGCCGGACAAGCATCCGGTCGACGGAACGCCTTTTGCCTCGCGCAAGCTCGCGGAATGTCTCAAACGGGGCGCGAAGGCCTTCGGTTGGAAGAAAGGCCCTCGGAAACCCCGGTCTCGTCGCGACGGCGACTGGTGGATCGGAACGGGCGTCGCCAGCGCAGCGCGGGTTCATAACGTCGGCGAAGCGAAGGCCCGGGTCACCTTGCGCGGCGATGCGTCCGCCACGGTACAGACCGACATGACCGACATCGGCACGGGCACTTACGCCATCGTGCGTCAGATCGCGGCTGAAATGCTCGGCCTCGAACCGGGAAGTGTGGACGTGCAGCTGGGCGATACGCAATTTCCGCGCGGGCCCGGTTCGGGCGGAAGCTGGGGTGCGGCGTCGATCGGTTCGGCAGTTTCTCTCGCGTGCGAAGGCATCCGCGACGAGATCGCCAAAAGAGCGAAAGCGAAAGCAGGCACGTTGACGCTCAAGGACGGCGAGGCCCATTTCGGGCGCGACGCGCGCCGGTTGAGTGAAATCATCGATGGTCCGGCTATTTCCGTGCTTGGCCATTATGAGCCCGGGAAAGTCGAAAGGGCCTTCGTTGCCTCAAGCTATGGTGCTTTCTTCACGGAGGTCGCGGTCAACCACTGGACTGGCGAAACCCGGGTCCGGCGCATGACCGGGGCTTTCGGGTTCGGCCGGGTGCTCAATGCCAAGACCGCGCGGTCACAATGTCTGGGCGGAATGGTCTGGTGTATCGGCAGCGCACTGACCGAGGCGCTGGAGTTCGATCCCGTCGACGGCCATCTCGTGAATTGCGATCTTGCCGAATACCATGTTCCGGTTCACCGCGACGTGCCGCCGCTGGAGGTCATAATGGTCGAAGAACGCGATCCAGCCGCGAGCCTCATCCAGGCCAAAGGTGTCGGGGAACTGGGCATGTGCGGCGGTGCCGGAGCCATTGCCAACGCGATCTACAACGCCTGCGGTGCGCGAATGCGCGATTTCCCGATGACGCCTGATCGCGTGCTGGCCGCGATGCCGCCCGCGTGAAACATGATGGGGAACTGATCCCGCAAGCAGGGCTCGTTGATCCCGACCATGCCGCACTGCTGGCCGCCCATGACCGCGGGGTCGCGCTATGCACGATCGTGAATATCGACGGCAGTTTCTCCCGCCGGTGCGGCGCGCAGATCGCGGTCCTACCTGACGGGACGGTCGTCGGCGATCTGGCTGATACATGCCTGGAACAAGAACTGGCATCGACCGCCCTTCGCGCGCCAGAACCGATGACTGTGCGCCTTGGCAAGGGGTCGCCGATGATAGATTTCAGGCTGCCATGCGGGGGCGGCCTTGATATTCTCGTCGATCCTTCCCCCGATCGCACGGCGGTCCGTCATGCGCTTGCAGATCTGGCAAACCGGAAGCCTGCCGCGCTGGCGCTGGCAGCCAATCCCTATCTCGCCGCCCGCCGATACGTGCCTTCCCTGCAGATCGCGGCATTCGGCGAGGGGCAGGAGCTTGATTGGATGGTAAAGCTCGGTGCGGCAACGGGCATCGTCGTTGAGGCACGGGGCAAGCGGCAGCTATCGCTTGGGCAATCGCCCCGGGATATGCTGCTCGATCGCTGGACGGCGGCAGTGCTGCTGTTTCACGATCACGAGTGGGAAACGCCTCTCCTGGCACATGCACTGCGCAGCGATGCATTTTACATCGGGGCGCAAGGCGGCGCGGTGGCCCGCGAACACCGTCTTCACAGCTTGCAGCGCGATGGTTTCGACTGGGGTCAGCTGGCGCGCATCCAGTCACCGATCGGTGCGACATCCGGCAGCCGGACGCCCCAGGCACTGGCGCTTGCCGCGCTCAGCGACATCATGAGCCGGTACGAGAAGTTGCATCCGCATGGGTGACGGGGGGACGATAATTGCTCTCCTTGCTGCCGGCCGGGCCAACAGGTTCGGGGGCGGCAAACTTGATGAAGAACTGAGCGGGAAGCCAGTCGGGCTCTGGGCGGCAGAAACGGCGGAAGCAGCGGGGTTTGCGCGGCGCGTTGTAATTACCCCGCCGATGCCGCCTTCCTTCATCGCCCGATTGAAAGATTGGCAATTGGTCATAAACGCTGATCCGGAGACGGGCATGGCCAGCTCGATCCGCATGGCGGCAAGGGCCGCTGCCGGATCCGAACGGCTCGTCATCGTTCTGGCCGACATGCCCTTCATCGAACCGACCCATCTCACGCGGCTTGCCCGCGGCACAGGGGTGGCGTTTACGCTTTATGAAGATGGCAGCCGGGGCGCCCCGGCGGCCTTTCCCGCGCAAGTCTACCCTGATCTGGCCAGCCTGACTGATGGTCAAAGCCCTGCCGCACTGGACTGGAGCGCGAGGGTCGAGTTGGTCGAACCCCGGTCGCGCGACTCCCTGATAGACATCGACACGACCGGCGACCTGGCTTTGGCCAGAGGCATGTCAGTCAGCGCTGCAGTCGTACGACAAACTTGCGGACCGGGCTAAGCACCGCGACGAAGCTGCCATCGGCTTGTCGGCGGAAGTCATAGGTTCCGCTCGGCGTCACCAGAGCGCCGCGATCCAGACGATCACCCGGCACCACTGAGATCACGGCAAGATCGTCGGCGCTGCCCTGTGGCAGGGCATTGAACCAGTCGCCCGCGGCATTCCCGAGGCCAATGGTCCCGCGGCAGATCCCGCTTGAGACGGAGAACTGCGCTGTCCCGGCAATCGACTGTTCGCCGAAGGTGCCGGTGTATCAATGCGCCCAGGTCGGACAAGGAGTTTGCGGGCCGGCAGCATCAGCTTGAAAAGGTGCGACCAGCATTGCTGCTGTTTCCTCGATATCCGAAACCCAGGATGCGTTGGAAAGCACGCTGACACTCTCCTTACTATCGGGATAGACCATCAACGCGCTGCGCGCCCCGATCGCCGCGCCGGCATGGTGCGCGATCCTTTGCCCGTCGATGTCCCTTCCGACGCGCCAGCCGAACGCGACCTTGTCCTGATCTTCCATCACAGGCGAACCATCCGTCATCCGGGAAGGTGCCCACATCAGCGCGCGTGCCGGGGGCGAAAGGAAGTCGTCGCGCATGACCCGTGCGCCGAACAGAGCAACGGCAGGTGCCGTTCCGCGAAAGCCTGCTCCGCCCCAGGAGTAGCTATAGTCGTGGGGCGCAGCCGGTTGGATCGCCCCTTCCACGAATTCGTAGGCGATCGTATCGTGGACCGGATCGGGATAGAGATCGGGACGCAGCGGCAAATCATAAGTGATCTCGTGCGCGACGTAGTTCAGGAAGGGTGTACGTGCAGCGCCTTCGATGGCAGCGCTCAGCAGGGTGTAGCCATAGGAGCTGTATTGATAGTCAGCCCCAGGCGCGAACAGGAGCGGGCGATTGGCGAAAATCTCCACGGCCTGATCCACCGTCCCGAAATGAACGCCACCGCGGGCACTGTCGACATCCTGATAATGGGGAATGCCGGACGTGTGTGAGGCAAGTTGCCGCAGCGTGATGTTCGTAGACCATGTTAGTTGGCGGTCGGGAAGGTAGCGTTGGACCGGTGCCTCGAGGTCCAGCAGGCCTTTGTCGTACAACACCGCTGCGGCTGTTGCAGTCACCAGTTTGGAAACGCTGGCGAGCCGGAAACTGGTTGCCGGGTCGACCCGGAGCTTGCGCGCTAGATCGCGATATCCTGCACTTCCGGACCACAGCAACGCCCCATCGCGCGTTACCGCTGCTGCCATGCCGGGCACGCCGTTGGCTTCAACCTGGGCGGTCAGGATGGCGTCGGCGATCCGCCGCTGTGCATCGAGGTCGTTCGGTGGGGTGTCCGCCGCGACAGGAGTGTTGCATCCGATGGCGGCGAGGGCGATGAGGGCGGCATATGAGCGGTGCTTTGTCATGTCCCGAGGCTGCGTTTGGAACTTGGCTCAGGGCAAGAAAAGAACGGTGAAGATTGGTGAAATGAGGGTGGAACTTTGCCGGACGCGCCGCGCGATCATCGCGGACGGCCATACGCACCGGCTCCCCGACCTGTCCTTTCGTCTGCTCGATTTGCTGGTCTCGCGGGGGCCCGAACCAGTCTCTTTCGCGGACATAGAACAGCTCGTCTGGAACGCACAGGTTACCCGAGAGACCATCAAACAGCGCGTGACCTTGCTGCGCGACAGCCTGGACCAGATCGGGATCGACGGCACTGCGATCGAGGCGGTGCGCAATCATGGCTATCGCACCACCCTGCAACTGAAAGAGCCGGATCCTGCGCGCGCACCGTCTCTGCTGACCAGAATGGGCCTGGCGGTTGGCATTGTCGCGATTCTCGGCGCTGCCATGGCGGTGGCATGGCAGCGCCGGGATACGGGCGAGGGCGCCAAGCCATTGCTGGCAGTCGTGGCAGCATCGCCTGTAGCTGGCAGCGATCGCGCCGAAGTGGAGGCGCTGCGCCGCAATATCGTGCGGGCAATTTCCAGATTCGACGGCGTTCGCGTGATCGATCGGTTGCCTGCGCCGGGCACTGCGCCAACGTATCTCGTACGGCTCTCCCTGGAAAATGCCGGACCGGACCGAAAGCTGGCGACCGAACTTGTCGATGGCCGGGCGGGCACCATTCTGTTCGCTGAACGGTACGGCGTATCACCGTCCCAGTCGGATAATGCAGTGCTGCATTTCGCCAACAACGTTCACGCTCATGTCAGTACATTCTCTTCCAGCGGGAGCAGGGTTTCGGCTGATGCTCGCGCCCGCTACGCCGAAGCCTATCGGCTTTGGCGGCTTGGGGACAAGCAAAGCCTGCTTGGTGCGCGTGGTACCCTGAAGACCTTGGCCCGCGATCCCGACGCCAATCGCATTGCGCGTTCGCTGCTGGCCAGGGTGCAATCCGACCTAGTGATGCGGCATGGCGAACCCGTGCGGATTGCACGACAAGCTGAGGCGGACTTGCGCGCCTTGATCGCCGGGGCACCGGGTGCCGGGGACCTGCGCTACTCCCTGGCGCGCACCCTACTCGCACAAGGCAAACGCCCGGAGGCGCTGGAAGAGTTGCGCATTGCTCAGCGGACCATGCCGTTTCTCACCCGCGAGATCGTGGCAATCGAAAGAGGTGCCGAAGCGCAGCGCACCAGTCGTGAAAATTGATTGGCAGAAGCACCATTCGTCGATCAGTTTGACTCAACAACAGCGAGTTTCAGCAAATTCGCCGAGGTAGGTCGTCCTCGACGGATAGAATGCGCAGCCGCGGTTTCACAGGCTCTGCGTATCCGCCACAGGCAGAGCGCTCAAACCGCCATTTGGCGATCTGTCGTACGTGCCTGCGACCAGCTTCGCTGGAATTCGACCTGGCGGCGGGAAACGCGCCCCTGAATGGGACCAGGCAAGGCGAGGTACCGGAGCCGCTTGGCTTCCTTGCGCCCACGAGTGACGGTATCGAGTATCAGCGCACAGCAAAGGCTGAGCGATGCAAGGATCATCGCGCCAGCTGCCAGGACGGCGGTCGGAAGGCGAACTACCAGGCCGGTCGCGATAAAATCGGCGATCACCGGCAAGCCGAAGCCAAGCGATGTCGTGGCCAACCCGATCGCGATCAAACCGAAAAACTGGAACGGGCGCTCCATCCTGAGCAGCAGAAAAAGGGGCTCGACAGTCCCGCCCTAGCCCGCACGAACCCTACGGGCCGAGGATTTCTGGGGGTTTTGGCGGGGGCTAGAAAGTCCACTGGTCGGGACGAGAGGATTCGAACCTCCGACCCCCACACCCCCAGTGTGATGCGCTACCAGGCTGCGCTACGTCCCGAGCCAGTGGAGGGCGGGCCTATAGGCGTCACTTTACAGGCTGGCAAGCGTGGATCGGCAGGTTCGATAAGAGCCACGGTTTGCAGCGGGCTTGCATTGCTGCTAGGCGCGCCCACCTAGCGCACGGGGCATGGACCGGGGCGGGGCAACCTGCGACGGGGCCGGTCCCGTAAACCGTCGCAATCCGTATCCGATAGGTTCAAACCCGATGCTCGATTTTCTCGCCGCCGTGGCCGCTCCGCAAGAGGCGCCCGCCTGGGTAAGTTGGCTGCCGATTGTCGGCATGATCCTGATCTTCTGGTTCCTGATCATCCGCCCGCAGATGAAGCAGGCCAAGGCCCATCGCGAGAAAATCGCCGGGATCAAGAAGGGCGATCAGGTGGTCACGCAGGGTGGTATCCTGGGCAAGGTGACCCGGGTCGACGACAACTATGCCGATGTCGAGATCGCGCAAGGGGTCAAGGTGAAGGTCGTCAAGTCCACTATCGGTGACATCGTGCCTCCGGGCGGCGCGGCCGCGAACGACTGACGCCTGGACGCACCAAGCCCGACCAAGAATCCAAGGGGACCGCCGCCGATGCTCGAATTTCCGACCTGGAAGAAGGTCTGGCTGTGGGCGATCACGCTCGCGTGCTGCCTTGCCGCACTGCCATCGATCCTGTCGATCGCGAACGTGCGCTGGCCCGACGCACTGCCCGACCCGATGGTCAATCTCGGCCTCGATCTGGCCGGCGGCAGTCACATCCTGCTCGAAGCCGATGCGAGCCAGGTGGCCGATCAGCGGCTCGAGAACATGGAAGAAGCGGTCCGCAATCTCGCCCGCACGGCAGAGCCGCGGATCCGCATCGGCGATGTCTCGACCCAGGGTCAGCGGTTGTCGTTCATGGTCGAAAGCACGGCGGACGTCGATCGCACCCGTGAATTGATCATGCCGCTGGTGAACGGCGCCGGCCTGACCCGCGAATGGGATCTGCAGGTTGTCGACCAGACCCGCTTCGTCCTGACCCCGACTACGGCCGGCCTCGAACAGGCAGTGACCGACGCGATGGACAGCGCCATTGAAGTGGTGCGCAAGCGCATCGACGAACTGGGCACGCGCGAGCCCACCATTATCCGCCAGGGCGACACCCGCATCGTCGTGCAGGTGCCAGGGTTGCAGGATCCCGAACAGCTCAAGGAACTTCTCGGCCAGACGGCCCAGCTCGAATTCAAGCTGGTCGACCAGAGCGCACTGCCATCGGACGTGGCGCAGGGCATCGCACCCCCGGGCAGCCAGATTTTTCCCTACGCGCCGGGCAGCGATTTTGAAGGGCAGTCGATTGCCGTGCGCCGGCTGGGCGGCATTCAGGGCGATAACCTGATCAATGCCCAGCAAAGCTTCGATCCGCAGTCGAATGAACCGGTCGTCAACATCCAGTTCGATCAGCAGGGCGGGGCGCGCTTCGCCCGGTTGACGCAGGAAAACACCGGCAATCCGTTTGCTATCATTCTCGACGGCCAGGTGATTTCGGCGCCCAACATCAACGAACCCATTCTGGGCGGGAACGCGCAGATTTCCGGCAGCTTCACGGTGGAAAGCGCGAACCAGCTTGCCATCGCGCTCCGCTCGGGCGCCTTGCCGGTCGATCTGGCAGTGGTCGAGGAACGCACCGTCGGCCCCGATCTTGGCGCAGACTCGATCCGGAAAGGCGTGATCGCGATGGTGATCGGGTCGCTCGCGGTGATCGTGCTGATGATCGTCACCTACGGCCGGTTCGGTGTCTATGCCACGATTGCATTGGTGATCAACGTGCTGATGATCCTGGGACTGATGGCGGTTCTCGGCACAACGCTGACGCTGCCTGGCATTGCCGGCTTCGTGCTTACCATCGGTGCCGCGGTCGATGCGAACGTGCTGATCAACGAACGCATCCGTGAAGAACGCAGGCGCGGACGGCGCGTGGTCGCCGCGGTCGAATCCGGTTACAAGGAAGCGAGCCGCGCGATTTACGACGCCAACGTCACCAACTTCATCGCCGGGGTGCTGCTGTTCATGTTTGGATCGGGTCCGGTTCGCGGTTTCGCGGTCGTGCTCGTGATCGGTCTGTTCACCAGCGTGTTCACTGCCGTAACCCTGACCCGGATGTGGGTCGCCGAATGGCTGCGCAAGGCGCGGCCCACCGAAATCAACCTGTAAGGGACTGCGACGATGCGTCTCCTCAAGCTCGTTCCCGACGACACCAACATCCAGTTCCTGAAATGGCGCGTGCCGTTTTTCGTGTTCAGCGTCCTGCTGATCGTGGGAAGCTGGGGCCTGGTGCTGGGCAAGGGTCTCAATTTCGGCGTCGATTTTGCCGGCGGCCTGGAAGTTCGCGCGACGTACACGGAAAGCCAGGTGGCGCCCGTCGGCGAAATTCGCGAGCAGCTTGAACAGCTCGGCTACGAATCCCCCACCGTCCAGCAGTTCGGTGACGACAACCAGGTATCGATCCGGGTCAGCCTTCCCGAAGATCAGGCCGCGGACAAGGAAGCCGCGCAAAACGCGGCCAACGCCATTGTCGCCGAACTTCGCGAGGCACATCCTGACTTCAGGCTCGACGGCAACGACAACGTATCGGGCAAGGTCTCGGGCGAATTCCGTAACGACGCGGCGCTGGCGTTGCTGCTCGCGATGATCGCTGTGGCGCTTTACATCTGGGTCCGGTTCGAATGGCAGTTTGGCGTCGGCGCGTTGTTCGCGCTGCTGCACGACTCGTCGATCGCGCTTGGTTTCTACGCGCTCACGCAAATCGAGTTCAGTTTGCAGAGCGTCGCGGCGGTGCTGGCCATCATCGGCTATTCGCTGAACGATACCGTGGTCGTGTATGACCGTATCCGCGAAAACCTGAAGAAATACCGCAAGATGCCGCTGCCGGAGCTGCTCGATCTTTCGGTCAACGAAACGCTGTCACGCACGGTGATGACCACGCTGTCGCTTGCGCTCGCGTTGCTGCCGCTGATCCTGTTCGGTCCGGCAAGCCTGTTCGGCATGGCCGCACCGCTGTTCCTGGCGCTGATCGTCGGCACGTACAGCTCGGTCTATCTCGCAGCTCCGCTGCTGATCTGGCTGGGCGTCGATTCCAACAGCTTCGTCCCGGAAGAGACTGCGCTCGACCAGCAGGAAGCGGCCGCGCGCAAGCTTACCTGAACGCCGCCACCTGGTCGTAGTAATCGGCCAGGCGCGCGGCGTGCTCGCGCCAGTCGAACTGTGCGACCACGGCAGCCACGCGTTCGGGCGGGATCGGGTTCGCCAGCACCTGGCGGATGCCATCGGCGACTGCCTGGGCATTGCGGGCAACCAGCACGCCGGCATCGGGTGAGGTGACGAGTTCGCGCACGCCGCCCACGTCGGTGGTGACGAGCGGCGTGCCGCAAGCGAGCGCCTCGACCCAGGCATTGGCCAACCCCTCGCTGCGCGTCGGCAGGACCATCGCGTCCGCAGCCGACAGGACCAGCGGCAACAGGTCGTGATCGAGGCTGCCGAGGAAATGCACCCGGTCCGCGATGCCGAGATCGGCGGCCAGGCGCTGCAGATGCGTCTCTTCCTCGCCTTTGCCGACCAGCAGCAGGTTCGCGTCCGGGATCGCCGCCAGCGCCCGGATCGCGATGTCCTGGCCCTTGCGCTCGATCAGGGCGCCGACCGTGGCCAGCAGCGGGCGGTTCTCAGGCAAGCGAATGCCGAGCGCATCGCCTAGCCGGGTGCGCAGGCCGGAATGGTCGAGCGGGCGGAAACGGTCCCGGTCGAGACCGGTGTAATGGACCGTGATCTGCGTCCGACCCATGCCGAGCGCGGCCATGTCATCGGCCAGCGCTGCAGACACCGCCAGCAGGCCCTGCGCGCGGTGAGCGGCGCCGCGCATGGCGCGGGCGGCGAATTCGCGCTTGCCCCAATATGTGATGTCGCTGCCCCGCGCCTTGATCGACAGCGGCAGGCCGAGCCGGTCCGCGATCCGCGCGGCCGCGGGGCCGTCGGGATAGAAGAACTGCGCATCGACCAGATCGAACGGCGCCTGCGCATGCAGCCGTTCGGCCAGGGGCATCACCGCGCGCTCGATCGCTGCCGGGTTGATCCGGGCACCCAGACGCGGGATCAGGGTGAACCGGGGGCGGTGGACGGACACGCCGTTTTCTTCCCCGCTCACTGCCGCAGTGGAGAGGCTGCGATACTTGCCGAAGGCGATCGGAGGAATGCCGATCGGGTTGATGACAGTCACCTGCCAGTCGCCACGCGCCGCCAACGCTTCGAGCGAGCGGGCGACGAAGGTGCCAAGCCGCGGCGCCGCCGGGTTGGGGTAAAGCGTCGCGAGCGAAAGGACGCGCTTCACAGGCGGCGGACCAGCATCTCCGCGACCGCGATCCACGCGGGCTGGTCGATCACCTGCTGCTTCTGGCCTGTCCCGACCGGAAGCACGCCGACGCGGCCAGCCTGGCGATCGATCAGCCGACCGAAGGCGAAACGGCCGCCCCTGCGCGGGACCAGCACGTCGCGGTTGATCGCGCGGGCTGCATCGGCAGGGTCGATCTGGCGCAACCAAACCGTGTCACCCGCCAGATAGGGGCCTGCCGGCACTTCGACAGCGAGCGCCATCAGAGGCGCATCACCGCCAAGTTCGGTCGGCAGCACTGCGTCGCGCGGTTTCGCCAGCGGCTCGGCACCGCCTGACTCCAGCGTCGCCACGATCTGCGGATGATTGCTTGCCTCGGACCGCACGATCGTTTCCGGATCGACGCCAAGCGCCGCGCCGATGCGGTCCATCCACTTGAGCGAGACGTTACGCATCCCCGTTTCAAGCCGCCCGATCGTCTGCGCGGTCGTCGGTGGATCGCAGGCCGCGGCAAGGTCTGCCAGGGTCCAGCCCTTTTCCTTGCGCAGCGCGCGGATGCGGTTGATCATATCCTGGTCCACTTAACCTAATTGGTTTTTTCTCTTTCCTACAATAACCGTCTCAATGCAAGCGGCCGCTCAAGGTAATACGGGAGATGGCCATTGAAGCAGGTTCTGGTGGAGCGGGAACTGACCGACGAGGGGCCGGGCTCGTCGCGGGGTGCCAAGCGCAAGCGGCGCACCGTCACGGTCAACCTGGCAGAATCGCCCCTGTCTTGGCTTCATGCCCGGGGTCATCTTGACGACAGGCTCCACGCGGCGGGCGAATTGCTGCGCGCTGATTACGAGCGCGCCCGACTAGGCGCCAACGTCACCATGCGCTGGGATCCGGTACGCATAAGGGGCTCGGGCGAGCGCGGCCTCAATGCGACCGAGCGCCAGATCGCCGCCAAGGCCCGCTTTCATGGCGCACTGGCGCAAGCCGGGCGCGGGCTGGAAGACGTTTTGTGGCGAGTGGTCTGCGCGGGCGAGAGCTTGCCGGTGGCCGAACGCGCGCTCGCCTGGCCGGCGCGCAGTGGCAAGCTTGTCCTGCGGATCGCGCTCGACCGGGTGGCGGATTTCTACCGCATCACCTGAGCAATTTGTTCGCGCAGTGCGGGCACGACCCCGTCTTCGAACCACGGATTGCGGCGCATGAACATCGTGCTGCGCCACGATGGGTGGGGCAGGGGGAAATACCGCGGCAGGAATTCGGCGAACCGGGCTACGCGCTCCTCCAGGGTCCAGCCGCGTGTTTCGGGGAGGTAACGCGCCTGGGCGTAGGTTCCCACCAGCAGTGTCAGCCGGGTTTCAGGCAGCTGTTCCATCACGCGCGGATGCCACTGCGGGGCGCATTCGCGGCGCGGCGGCTTGTCCCCGCCGCTCGCCTTGCCGGGGTAGCAGAACCCCATCGGCACCAGCGCAACACGGGCCGGATCGTACATAGTTTCCGCGTCGAGCCCGGTCCATTGGCGCAGCCGGTCGCCGCTTGCATCATCCCACGGCACCCCGCTCGCATGGACTTTCGTGCCCGGCGCCTGACCGATGATGACGAGCCGCGCGGTGGGCGAAAAGCTGACCACCGGGCGCACCCCGTGCGGCAGGTGCGCCGCACACAGGGTGCAAGCTGCGATCTCATCGTGGAGGGTCACCCCTCGACCATCTCCGCCAGTTCGAGCCAGCGTTCTTCCGCCGCATCCTTCTCGGCGCGAGCATTGGTGACGCCCTGGTTGATCGTCGCGAATTTCTGCGGGTCGCGGGTATAAAGGTCGGGGTCGGCCAGCAATTGCTCGCCCCGCGCGATGGCGGCGTCCAGCTCCGCGATCCGCGCAGGCAGCAGTTCGTAGTCGCGCTGATCCTTGTAGGACAGCTTCTTGCTGGGCGGAGGGGGCGGGGCGGCAACGGCGGCTTCGCGTGCAGGAGCGGATGCCTTCTTGGACACGGTGCGTTCCCGGCGCTTTGCCGCCCAGTCCTCGTACCCGCCCGCGACCACGTCGACGAAGCCGCTCCCGTCGAGCCCCAGCGTCACCGTGACCGTCCGGTCGAGGAAATCGCGGTCGTGGCTGACGATCAGTACGGTGCCTTCGTAATCCGCGATGACTTCCTGCAACAGGTCGAGCGTTTCGAGGTCGAGGTCGTTGGTCGGCTCGTCCAGCACCAGCAGGTTCGATTTCCGCGCGAATTCGCGGGCCAACAGCAGCCGGCTGCGCTCGCCGCCCGACATCACGCCCACCTTCATGTCGACCACGCCGGGATCGAACAGGAATTCCTTCAAATAACCCTGAATGTGCTTGCGCACCCCGCGCACGTCGATCCAGTCCCCGCCTTCGGCCAGGACCTGGCGCACGGTCTTGTCGCCTTCCAGCAGGCTGCGTTGCTGGTCGATCTTTACGCCCGCAAGGCGGGGCGAAATCTCGATCTTGCCGCTGTCGGGCGCGATCTCGCCGGTCAGCAACTTCAAGAGCGTCGTCTTGCCCGCGCCGTTCGCGCCGACCACGCCGATCCGGTCCCCGCGTTGAACGCGGAAGTTCAGATCGCGGATGATCCTGCGTTCGCCGCCACCGGCCGAAGGGTAACTCTTGTTGACGCCTTCCGCCACGATCACCGACTTCGACTTGAATTCGGAATCGCTGGCGAGGCCCAACTTGGCCGTCCCCTTCGGCGCAATCATCGCGGCGCGTGCGGCGCGCATCTGCCACAGTTTCTCGAGCCGGCCCTGGTTGCGCTTGCGCCGCGCGGTGACGCCGCGTTCCAGCCAGTGTGCCTCGATCTTCAGCTTGGCGTCCATCTTCTCCGCTGCGCGCGCTTCCTCGGCATAGACCGCCTCTTCCCACGCCTCGTATCCACCGAAGCCGACTTCCTTGCGCCTGATAACGCCCCGGTCGAGCCAGATCGTCGCGCGGGTCAGCCGCGTCAGGAAGGTGCGGTCGTGGCTGATGACGACGAAGGCGCCCTTGTAGCTTTCCAGCCAGCCTTCCAGCCACTCGATCGCGGCGAGGTCGAGGTGGTTGGTCGGCTCGTCCATCAGCAGCAGGTCCGGGTCCTGCGCCAGCGCGCGAGCGATGGCGGCGCGGCGTTTCTCGCCGCCGCTGGCGCTTTTCGCCGTACGGCTCATGTCGATGCCCAACTGGCCTGCGATCGCCTCGACCTCGTGCTCGGCCGGCGCGTGCGGCGGGGCGAGGGCGAAATCCATCAGCGTTTCAAAGGCGCTGAAGTCCGGTTCCTGCTCCAGCGTCACGATGCGCAGGCCCGGCTTCAGCTTGCGCTGGCCCCGGTCCGCCTCGATCCGCCTGTCGATCAGCCGGAACAGCGTGGTCTTGCCCGCGCCGTTGCGCCCGATCAGCGCCAGCCGGTCGCGCGGAGCGACGTGCAGATCGAGGCCATTGCCCGCCCCGTCGCCCAGCAGCCAGCGGCCACCCTGCTGCAATGCGAGGCCTTCAAGGGATAGGATCGGTGGTTGCGCCATAGGGCGCGCGAGGTAGGCGCTCGGGTGCGGCGGGGCAAGCTAGGGTTGTGCGGCTTTCTGCGCCGCCACCATCTGTGCCACGTCTTCCAGCAGCGCCCGCGCATCGTACACGATGCCGTCCTTGATCGTCCAGCGCACCCCGCCAACCCGTTCGAGCTGGTTCGTCTCGCGGTTCAACCGCAGGTGGCCCGTGCCATACAGCGTCTTGAAATTCGCCAGCGGGTTTTCCGGCACGATTGCGAGGTCGGCCAGCTTGCCCACCTGGATCGCGCCGAACGGCGGCTCGCCGCCCTTGCTTTGCCATATTTCACGCGCGCCGTTGATGGTCGCGGCCTGCAGTACCTCCAGCGGGGTCAGGCCCGCCTCCTGCAGCATTTCAAGCTCGCCGACATAGGCGAAACCCCAGGTCTGGTAGATGTAGCCCGGATCGGATCCGACCGTCACGCGGCCGCCCTTGCGGTGGAATTCGCGCGTCAGGCGCATCCACGGCTGGTAGAACTGGCGCCACGCCACCTCGTCGCCCGTGGTCCAGTCGTGGTAATAGCTGCCGTGGTTGGTCAAGCTGGGGGCGTAAAAGCCCATCAGCGAAGGCAGGGTATAGCGTTCGTGCCATTCCAGCGTGCGGGCGCGGTTCACGTCGCGGCTGGCGGAATAGATGTTGAACGTCGGGCTGAGCGTCACGCCGCTTTCGACAAGGAAATCGACGTAGTCGTTCCATTCCTCGCTGCCCGGCTCGACGATCTGGTCGGCCAGCCGCGCCACCCAGGCGAAGCGCGACTGTTCGTCGAGATAATTGTAGTCATCGGGATAGCGGACCAGCGATCCGTCGCCCAGCAGGCTTTCGAAATGGCCGTAGAAGTGGGTGACCCCGTCGAGGCCCAGTTCGACTGCCTTCTTCGCATTGACCTGCGCCACGCCGCGCTGGCCAAGGTGGGCGACGGAGCCCAGACCAAGCGTTTCCGCCTCGTCGAGAATGGCAGCCAGCACCTCGGGGCTTTCGGAGTTGAAGAACTTGACCCCGTCGTACCCGCGCGCCTTGATCCAGCGCGCCCATTCACGGCCCTTGGCGGGCGTATCCACCGCGCCGTTGGGCCAGACGTCGCCCGGCACGGCATAGGCATAGAGGCGCGGCGCGACGATGGTGTTCGCTTCGCTGCGCCGCTTCTGGTCGAGCGAGGGATCGTCCTTGCCCCAGCCGAGGCCAACGCCGCGCACGGTTGTGACACCGTGGGCGAGCCACAGCTTGAAGCCGTAGCTCGGCTGCGGCGCCTTGTCGGGATCGCCGTTGTGGCCATGCGTATCGACCAAACCCGGGATGACGTACATCCCGCGTGCGTCGATCACCCGCCCGGCATTGGCCCACGCGCCCTCGCGCGCGCCGCCGCGCACGATCTGCGCGATACGGTTGCCTTCGATCACGATGTCCACCGGTCCTTCCGGCGGGGCGCCGGTGCCGTCGATCATGGTGGCGCCCTGGATGACGAGCTGCGGGAAGGGGCCTTCGCCTTCATCAGCGGCGCGGTCGGGCACGCGTTCCATGCCTTGTGCGGACGCGACCGAGCCGCAGGCAAGTGTCAATGCGGCGCGTGCGACGCGGGCGAAGTTCATCATATGCCTCCCATTTCCGGTTGCGGTCTATTGCCTCGATTCGTCGCTGGAACAAGGCGGTTCAGCCATGCGTAATGGGGGCGCGCCGACATCGCGGCCGAAAGGAGAACCATAATGAACCGTATCGCCCTGCCGCTTGCCGCTGCCGCCATGGCACTGCCCGTCGCCGCCCAGGCGGAAGTCCAGGTCGCCGCGCAAGGCCCCGTGGTCGAACTGACCGTGACCGAGACGGTCAACGCCCGGCCCGACACGGTCGAGATCAGCGCCGGCGTTACCACCGATGCCGCGACTGCGGTGGAAGCCATGCGCCTCAACGCTGCCGAGATGAACCGCGTCATCCAGCGCATCCGCGCCCTGGGGATCGACAAGGACGACGTCCAGACGACCGGGATCAACCTTGGCGCGCGTTACGACTACGACCAGGCGACGCAGCGCCAGGTGTTCCGCGGTTACCAGGCGTCGAACCGGGTCAGCGTAAAGCTGCGCGATGTCGCTGCCACGGGCCGGGTGCTCGATGCGCTCGTCGCCGCCGGAGCGACCGATATCAGCGGACCCAGCTTCTCGCTCGAGAACGACGAGCAGGCCAAGGCTCAGGCGCGCCAGGCTGCCGTGCGCAAGGCTGAACAAATGGCCCGGCAGTATGCCCAGTGGAGTGGGTATACCGGCGTACGCGTACTGAAGATCAGCGAAGCGCTCTATCGCAACCCGCCGATGCCGATGATGCGCATGGAGGCTGCTCAAGCAGCCGACGCCTCGACCCCGGTTGCGCCCGGTATGGTCGGTTCGTCGGTAACGGTTTCCGTAACTTACGAAATGACGCGTTAATAAAAACAGCGTTCAATCTGAACGGTGGGCAACCGTAACATTCACAACTTGTTCAATGCCCGGCGCCTAGGCAGAAGGTGTTATGCGAAAGCTTATTGCCTCCTGCCTCGCCGGTGCGTTGTTCGCGATCGGCATGTCCGCCCCTGTTGCGGCCCAGCCCCGCACCGACCAGGGCGAGGCGCGCAAGGAAATGCAGGCGGGCAACATCCTGCGATCGCGCGAGATCGAGGCCCGCATCCTGCCCACCATGCGCGATGCCGAATATCTCGGCTTTGCCTACGACTCCACTGCCATGGCCTACCGCCTGAAGTTCATCCGCGACGGGCGCGTCCTGTTCGTCGATGTCGATGCGCGGACCGGCCGGGTTCTTCGGCGCAGCAACTGACGTCATGAGCCGGTGGGGGAGGGAAACCCCGTTCAGGTTGACGCGTTCACTGCAAGCGACCACTTAGCGCAAGCCGCGACAACCCCGGGGGAAGAGGCCAGCATGCGTATCCTGATCGTCGAGGATGAACCCACCCTCGGCAAGCAATTGAAATCCACGCTCGAACAGAACGGTTATGCCGTCGACCTGTCGGTGGACGGCGAAGATGGTCATTACCTCGGCTCGACCGAGGAATATGACGCGGTCATCCTCGATCTGGGCCTTCCCGAAATCGACGGTCTGACCGTGCTGGGCATGTGGCGCAAGGAAGGGCGCAAGTTCCCGGTGTTGGTTCTGACCGCGCGCGACAGCTGGAGCGACAAGGTCGCCGGGCTCGACGCGGGCGCCGACGATTACCTCGCCAAGCCGTTCCAGACGGAAGAATTGATCGCGCGCCTTCGCGCACTGATCCGCCGGGCAAGCGGCAACACCTCGAGCGAACTGACTGCCGGGCCGGTACGGCTCGACACGCGGTCGGGCCGCGTCACGCTGGAAGGCGAGCCGGTCAAGCTGACCGCGCAGGAATACAAGCTGCTGAGCTACCTGATGCATCACAAGGGCAAGGTGGTCAGCCGCACCGAACTGATCGAGCACATCTACGATCAGGATTTCGACCGCGATTCGAACACGATCGAGGTCTTCGTCACCCGTATTCGCAAGAAGTTGGGTGCCGACGTGATCACCACTATCCGTGGCCTTGGATACAGCCTCGACGACCCCGCCGAGCAGCCGCGCGCCTGACCCCGTAACCGGCGAAGGCGCGCGCGCTGCGGGCGGCGCGCCCGCACCCGTGCCTGTTGCTGTTCCGGCAGGCGATCAGGCCGCGCCGCATACCGGCAGCCTTTCGCGCCGGATGATCCTGATCGCAGCTGGCTGGATCGGCGTGCTGCTGCTGGCCGGCGGCTTCGCGCTCGATCGCACGCTGGCCGGCCTCGTCCAGCGCAACTTCGACGAACAGCTCGAATACATGCTGACCGCGATGATCGCCTCGGCCGAGGTGGGCCCGGATGGCGAGGTGTTCTTCTACCGCGCGCTGGGCGACCAGCGGTTCCTCGAACCCAACAGCGGCCTTTACTGGCAGATCAGCGGCGATGGGCACGAGGACTTCCCCAGCCGCAGCCTGTGGGACCGGACTCTGGCGCTGCAGGAAGACCATTTCGACGACGAGCCGCATTTCTACGACAGCGAACAGTTCCCCAACGAGCCGCTGAGACTGGTCGAGCGAACCGTGATCCTGCCCGATAGCGAGACCCGCTGGACCTTCGCCGTGGCATCGGCGACCGGCGAGCTTGAGGCGCAGCTCGATGAAATCCGCTCGATCCTGGTGTGGAGCTTCGCCGTGGTGGGCCTCGGCCTGTTCGCGATGGCGGTGCTGCAAAGCTGGTACGGGCTGATGCCGCTGCGCCGCATTCGGGCCGCGATCCAGCGTATCCGAACGGCAGGTTCGAACCGCGTTACCGACCCGTTGCCGCTCGAAGTCCAGCCGCTGGTGGAAGAACTCAACATGCTGCTCGCACATTCGGAGCAGCAGGCGGAAGAAGCGCGCACCCATGCAGGCAATCTCGCCCACGCGCTCAAGACCCCGCTTACCGTCCTGACCAATGCGGCGACCGCGCGCGCGGAAGACCTTGCCGACACTACCATTCGCGAAGCGCGCACGATGCAGCGCCATGTCGAACACCACCTCGCCCGCGCGCGCGCCGTCGGGCGCCGTGCGGTGGGCCATGCACGCACCCCGGTTTGCGTCAGCGCAGAGGCGGTGCGCCGCGCGGTCGAGCGGCTCTATCCCGATGTTCGCTTCGACATTGCCGGCAACCGCGAAGCCCATGTCTCGATCGAGCGCCAGGATCTCGACGAAATCCTTGGCAACCTGATCGAGAATGCAGCCAAGTACGGCGGCGGCAGCGTGTTCGTCACGGTCGATGCGGAACCCGATGACGCGCGCTGCGTGATCTGGGTCGAGGATGATGGAATGGGCATTCCGGAGGGTGAGCGGCCGCGTATTTTCGATCGCGGCGCGCGGCTCGACACCGGTAAGCCCGGCACTGGCCTCGGCCTCGCCATCGTGCGCGACGTGGCGGAAATTTACGGCGGCGCGGTCAAGCTCGATGAAAGCGAGGACTTGGGCGGGCTGCTTGTCCGGTTGAGCTTGCCGCGGGCTGGCTAGGACAGGTCCAAGCCGTTCCTTCGCCGCGCTTTTTCGGAACCAGCGGCGTACCTGCGCATAGATTAACCATTCGCTCCGAAAATGGGAGACCTTCAATGGCGCAAGGCATCAAGACGGCCGTCTTGCTGGCCGCGACCGCGTTCAGCCTGAGCGCGTGCAGCACGTATGGCGACGGATATGGCTATGGCTACGGCGCATCGTACGGATATTACGACGATTACGACCGCGGCTATTACGATCGGCGGGCCTATCCGGCCTATTACGGCTGGTACAACGATTACTATTATCCCGGCACAGGCTACTACGTCTACAGACGCTCGGGCGATCGATACCGTTGGAACGATGCAACCAGGCGATACTGGGAAGCACGCCGAAGCCATTACCGGGACCGGCGCGAATGGCGCGAAAACTGGTCGGATTATCGCCGCGAATGGCGCCGCGACCGCAGGGACGATCGCCGCGAATGGCGCCGCGAACGGCGCGAGGACCGGCGCGAATGGCGCCGTGACCGACGGGACTGATCAGTCGCCGCGCGCGTTTTCGTGGTGCCGGATCACTTCGTCGATGATGAAGCGTAGAAACTTTTCGGAGAATTCGGGGTCGAGCTCGCTTTCCTCTGCCAGTTTGCGCAGGCGGGCGATCTGCTCTGCCTCGCGCGCTGGATCGGCGGGGGGCAGGGCGTTCCTCGCCTTGTAGGCGCCCACCGCCTGGGTGATGCGAAATCGTTCGGCCAGGATGTGGATCAGCGCAGCATCGATATTGTCGATGCTGCGGCGGAACATGGCAAGCTGCTGGTCGGGCGCGGGTTCGTTCATCACGCCGTGGCCTATCATGGGCAGAGCCCGCTTTCCACGCCTTCTCGGGGCTTGCCAACCTGCACGCTCCCCATCATGGCGGGATTGCCATGACCGCCCAAGTCGTACCCCTGCCGCGCAAGCGGCCTTCGCTCGATCCGATGCTGGCGCTGACCGCGCAGGGCATGAATTCGGTCAATGCCGTGATCCTCGACCGGATGCAGAGCGAGATCCCGCTTATCCCGGCGCTGGCGGGGCACCTGATCTCGGGCGGGGGCAAGCGGCTGCGGCCGATGCTGACGCTCGCGGGCGCCGAACTGGTCGGCTACCAGGGTGCGCGCCATCACAAGCTCGCCGCCGCGGTCGAATTCATCCACACCGCCACGCTGCTGCACGACGATGTCGTCGATGGCAGCGAATTGCGGCGGGGCAAGGCTGCGGCCAATATCGTGTTCGGCAATCCCGCGACCGTGCTGGTCGGGGATTTCCTGTTCAGCCGCGCCTTCGAACTGATGACGGAGGACGGTAGCCTCAAGGTCCTCAAGATCCTGTCCCATGCCAGCGCAGTGATCGCGGAAGGCGAAGTGGCGCAGTTAACCGCGCAGCGGCAAATCGGCACCAGCGAGGAACGCTATCTCGCGATCATCGGCGCGAAGACTGCGGCCCTGTTCGCTGCCGCCAGCCGCATCAGCGCGGTGGTCGCCGAATGCGGGGAAGCGCAGGAACAGGCGCTGGAAGATTATGGCCGCAACCTGGGCGTGGCGTTCCAGCTGGTCGACGACGCGCTCGATTACGATGCGGACGCGGCACAGATGGGCAAGGATCGCGGCGATGACTTCCGCGAAGGGAAGATGACCCTGCCCGTGATCCTGGCCTATTCGCGCGGCAACGAGAGCGAGCGAAAGTTCTGGCAGATGGCGATTGCCGGGCACCGCTCGGGCGAGGCGGACCTTGCCGAAGCGATCCACCTCATCGGCAAGTACGACGCGGTCGAAACCACGCGCGAGCGGGCACGCCATTTCGCCAACCGCGCGATCGACGCGATCTCGATCTTCCCCGACAGCCGCGCGCGCGCTGCCATGGGCGACGCGGCGCATTTCGCTGTCGCGCGGGGGTATTGAGGGCGATCACCGGCCCTGCTTCGCATGGGCGGAGGAAGAGGTTAAGGGCCGCGGCATGAGCGCGGACCTCCCGATCCATGCTGTTCTGCCTGAACTGCTCGGCGCCTTGCGCGGGTCGGGGGCGGCCGTCCTCGTCGCGCCGCCGGGGGCGGGCAAGACCACTGCGGTGGCGCCGGCCCTGCTGGGCGAGGCGTGGTGCACGGGCCAGGTGATCCTGCTCAGCCCGCGCCGTGTCGCGGCGCGCGCCGCGGCGGAACGGATGGCGCAGCTGCTGGGCGAGAAAGCGGGCGAGACGATCGGCTATCTCACCCGTCTCGACAGCAAGACGTCTGCGCGAACCCGCGTGCTGGTGATGACCGAGGCGATCTTCGTCAACCGGATCGTCGAGGACCCGGAACTGGCAGGCGTTTCCGCCGTGTTGTTCGACGAGGCGCATGAGCGGCATCTCGACAGCGACCTCGGCCTCGCACTGGCGCTGGAGACGCGCGCGGTGCTGCGCGAGGATCTGCGCATTTGCGTCATGTCGGCGACTATCGATGGCGCCCGTTTTGCTCAGTTGCTGGGCGACGATGCACCGGTGGTCGAGAGCGAGGGCAAGGCGTTTCCGCTACAAATCAGGTGGTTGGGGTCGGCTCCTGACAAGCGTATCGAAGACGGCATGGCCGCCGCCGTGCTGACCGCCTGGCGGGAGCAGGAAGGCGACCTGCTCGCTTTCCTGCCCGGCATTGGCGAGATCGAGCGGCTTCGCGAACGGCTGGTCGAGCGCCTGCCCGATGTCCCGGTCCTGCCGCTTCACGGGCAGGTCGAGCCTGCCGGGCAGCGCGCTGCGATCCGCCGCGATGCGCAAGGGCGCCGCCGGATCGTGCTGGCGACAGCAATTGCCGAAACCTCGCTGACGCTCGACGGCGTTTCCGTCGTGGTCGACAGCGGCCTCGCGCGGCATGCGGAATTCGACAAGGCGGCGGGCACCACGCATCTTGTTACACGCCGGGCCAGCCAGGCTGCGGCGGCCCAGCGCGCGGGCCGCGCTGCGCGGCAGGGGCCGGGTGTCGCCTATCGCCTGTGGGAAGAAGCCGCGCATCCGGGGCGCCCGCCGTTCGATCCGCCGGAAATCACCACTGCCGATCTCGCGCCGCTGGTGCTGAACCTGGCGCGCTGGGGCAGCGGCGACCCGGCGGCGCTGCCATGGCTCGACGTGCCGCCCGCAGCTTCGCTCGCAGCGGCGCGGGCGCGGCTGGAAGGGCTGGGGGCGCTCGATGAAGCAGGGCGGATCACCGCGCGCGGCGAGGCGCTCTCCGCACTCCCGCTCGATCCGGCGCACGCGGCAATGGTGCTGTTCGGGGCGGAACATGGCGCGGCGGACGACGCGGCGCGGATCGCGCTACTGCAGCAGGAACGCGGTCTGGGCGGGCGGGGCGAGGATCTCGCGGCGCGACTGCAGCGCTGGGCCGCCGATCGCTCGCCGCGTGCCGAGGCTTCGCGCAAGCTTGCTGCGCGCTGGGCCAACAAGGCGCGGGCTGTGGCAAAGGGGCGAGGGCCCGAGCCGGCAAGCGTCCCGCTTGCGATCCTGCTTGCTGCCGGATTGCCCGACAATGTTGCCCGCCGCCGCGGCCCATCGGGCGAACATTGGCTGGCGGCAGGCGGACGCGGTTACCTGCTCGATCCTGCAAGCCCGCTCGCACGCGCCGAATGGCTGGCGATCGGCGATGCGCAAGGCCAGGCCAAGGGCGCCAGGATCACCGCCGCGCTGCCGCTGGAGGAAGCCGATATCGAACGCTGGCTCGCCCCGCGCATCGAACGGCGCAGCGTGCTGAACTGGACCGGCACGCGCGTCGAGGCGCGGCTGGAGCGGCGGCTCGGCGCGATCACGCTCGCCAGCGGACCCGATCCTGCCCCCGATCCAGCGGCGATTGTGGACATGCTTGTGGAAAAGGCGGTGGACCGGCTGGGGACGATGGTTCCCGCCGATCTTGTCGCACGTGCGCGCTATGCCGGGATCGACGCGCTCACACCCGCCGCTCTGGCCGAAAGCGCCGGCATGTGGCTGCGGCCACTTTTGCAAGGTCGCCGGGATCTCGACCTGCCGCACGGGAAACTGGTCGATGCACTGCTGAACCTTCTCGACTGGGACGCACGCCAGCGGCTCGACCGGCTTGCCCCGCGCGAATTCACTTCGCCCGCGGGCACCACCCACGCGATCGATTACACCGGCGATGATGCGCCCAGCGTGGAGGTGCGGGTCCAGGCCCTGTTCGGGCTGGAACGGCATCCGCTGGTGGGTGACACGCCCTTGCTGCTGAAGCTGACCAGCCCCGCCGGGCGCCCGATCCAGGCCACACGCGACCTGCCGGGTTTCTGGCGCGGTTCATGGGCCGAGGTGAAGAAAGACATGAAGGGCCGCTACCCCAAGCACCGCTGGCCCGACACGCCGTGGACGGAAAAGCCCAGCCTGAAGACCAAGAACGCCTTTTCCCGCGGCGATTCGTGAATTAGGGGATCGCGCATGGCCGCACGAATCTACCAACGCCCGAAAAACGCGATGCAGTCGGGCAAGGCCCGCACCGACGAATGGGTGCTCGAATTCGAGCAGTCGGAAGCGCGCAAGCCCGACCCGCTGATGGGCTGGGCCGGCAGCGGCGATACGCAGGCGCAAGTCGTACTGACCTTCGAAACGAAGGACGATGCCAAGGCTTATGCCGAGCGATACGGCATTCCTGCGCGCGTTCATGCCACGCCCCCGCGCCATCTCAAGCTGCAGGCCTACGCCGACAACTTCCGCTGACAAGCCGGTTGCAATCGCTCTCGCGTGCCGCCATATGCGCCGCGGGAGTCGGGTGGACGTTCGCGTCCGCCAACCTGGTCAGGTCCGGAAGGAAGCAGCCACAACGGATGGCAGCGGGTCGCCCGGCTCCTTTTTCACCCATTTTGCGGCGAACCTTTCGCCCCCGCGCATGACAATCGCGCGGTGGACGCCTAGCTAGGCGATGATGGTCGATTCACCGGACAACCCCGACGCGCTTCCCTGGGAAGAAGACAAGGACGAGGCGCCGACCGCTGCCGAGCTGGAGGCGGCCGGGCAGTCCGCGATGTTCGGCGCGCCCGATCCGGCGCCTGCGCCAAAGCCCGCCCTCAAGCCCGCAGCGACCGCCGCGAACCAGCCCTACCGCGTCCTTGCGCGCAAGTACCGCCCGCAGACCTTCAGCGAGCTGATCGGGCAGGAACCGATGGTCCGTACGCTGGCGAACGCGATCAAGCGCGACCGGCTGGCCCATGCGTTTTTGATGACCGGCGTGCGCGGGGTGGGCAAGACCAGCACCGCACGCTTGATCGCCAAGGCGCTGAACTGCATCGGCGCCGACGGGAAGGGTGGGCCGACGATCGACCCGTGCGGCCAGTGCGAGCCTTGCGTCGCCATCGCCGAAGGGCGCCATATCGATGTGATCGAAATGGACGCCGCCAGCCACACCGGCGTCGATGACATGCGCGATATCATCGAGGCGGTCCGCTACGCCGCAGTCAGCGCGCGCTACAAGATCTACATCATCGACGAAGTTCACATGCTCAGCCGCAACGCGTTCAATGCGATGCTCAAGACGCTGGAAGAGCCCCCGGCGCATGTGAAGTTCCTGTTCGCCACGACCGAGGTGGACAAGCTGCCGGTAACAGTCCTCAGCCGAACGCAACGCTTTGACCTCAAACGCATCCCGACCGATCTGCTGCAGCAGCATTTCGGCTGGGTTTGCGGTGAGGAAGGCGTGGATGCAGAGGACGAGGCGCTGCACATGATCGCCGCCGCGGCCGAAGGTTCTGTGCGCGATGGCCTTTCGATCCTCGACCAGGCGATCGCCCATGCTGACCTCGATGGGGAAGGAAAGGTCACTGCCGAGCGCGTGCGAGACATGCTCGGCCTTGCCGACAAGGGCGCGCAGCGGCGCCTGCTCGCAACCATTCTCGACGGCGATGCCAAGGGGCTGCTTGCCGCGCTCGACGAACAATACGCGCTGGGGGTCGAGCCGCTGGCGCTGATGCGCGGACTGATGGACCTCGCCCACCGGGTTACCCTGGCGCAAGTCGCCGGGGCAGAGGCGCAGGCACCGACTGCGGAAGAGCGCGCGATCCTGTCGTCCTGGGCGGAACGCCTGTCGGCCGGGCAGTTGCACCGCCTGTGGCAGCTCCTGCTCAAGGGGCACGAGGAGGTGAAGGCGGCACCCGATCCGCTGATATCGGCACGGATGGCATTGCTGCGCATACTCCACGCCGCGAACCTTCCTGATCCCGGGTCGCTGGCGAAGAAGCTGGCGGAACTGGCGGAAACCGGCCTTGCTGCACCCGTTGCCAGTGGCGGCGCGACCGGCGGCGGCGCGCCGGTGGCCGCACTCGACTGGGGCAAGCTGGTCGCGCGGATCGAGGGCGCTGGCCAAATGCTGGCGGCGAGCCTGATGCGCCACCAGGTGCGCGTGGTCGATCTGGCGCCGGGACGGCTCGCCTATTCACGCGCGGCCCAGTTCACCGGCGACATCGCGCCGCAACTGCGCGAGGCATTGTACGCTGTCACTGGCGAACGCTGGCAGGTCGAGGAAGTCTCCACCGACGGCGCGCCGACCCTGACCGAGCTGGAAGCGGCTGCGCACGAAGCCGCCGATGCAGCCGTGCGCGCGCACCCGCTGGTGGCGGCGACGCTGGCCGCATTCCCCGGCGCTGAAATCGTCGAAGATACCGCTTCCCCCGCGCGCGGCCGCAAGGCCTGGGCGCGCTGACCAACCGAGAAAGGCACCCCCCGATGCAATCGATGGAAGAAATGCTCAAGGCCGCGCAAAAGGCTGCCGAGACGATCCAGACCCAGATGAACGAGATGCAGGTCAAGCTCGACGCGCTCGAGGTCGAGGGCGTGGCGGGCGGCGGGCTGGTCAAGGTTCGCGCGACGGCCAAGGGCCGCATCCTGCGCGTGGAGATCGACGAAAGCCTGATGAAGCCGGAAGAAAAGCAGATGGTGGAAGACCTCGTCACCGCCGCGTTCAACGATGCGCGCGACAAGGCCGACCGCATCTCGGGCGAGGAAATGCAGAAGATGCAGGGCGGGCTGGGCCTGCCGCCGGGCTTCAACCTGCCCGGGATGGGCTGACGGCCAGCAAGGCCGTTTTCCTACACCGGGCAAACCTGCCATCGTGCGAACATGGCGCGGTGTTCGGGCAGATGTGGAGTGCAAGGGGCAAGGCGACACCTTTCGCTGCAAGGTGACGCCGTGCCGCGCAAGGTGACACAAATCACCCTGGACAGTGTGACATGTGTGACATGACCGGTGGTCCATTCACGTCCACAGCTTTGGCCGTGAACGGCATTGCGGGGCGGGGCAGTGCTTCCCATATCCCTGGTCAAGCGGCGCGCGACCGGATGCAGCGCCTGACCTTCGGGACACGATCATGAACCAGACCTACCCCCTTCTCCCCTTGCGCGACATCGTCGTCTTCCCCGGCATGGTGGTGCCGCTGTTCGTGGGACGCGACAAATCGGTCGCTGCACTCGAAGCGGCAATGGAATCGAGCCGCGACATCTACCTGCTCGCACAGCTCGATCCGGGCTGCGACGATCCGGAACAGGGTGACCTGTACGACATCGGCGTGATCGCGCGGGTGGTGCAGCTGCTCAAGCTGCCCGATGGCACTGTGCGTGTGCTGGTTGAAGGCGGCGCGCGCGCGCGGCTTGATGCCCTGCGCGCGGAAGGCGACTACGTCGCGGCCGAAGTCAGCGCGATCGAGGCCGAGACGGCGGCCGGCAGCGAAGTCACCGCGACCATGCGCCAGGTCGTCGCCCAGTTCGCCGACTATGCCAAGCTCAGCAAGAAGCTGGGCGACGATGCGGGCGAGAACCTGTCAGAAATCGACGATGCCGGCCGCCTGGCCGATGCCGTTGCCGCTGCGCTGACCCTCAAGGTCTCGGACAAGCAGGCGCTGCTCACCGAAGGCAATCCGCTGCGCCGGCTGGAAATGGTGCTTGGCTTCATGGAAGGCGAGCTGTCGGTGTTGCAGGTCGAGCGCAAGATCCGCGGCCGCGTGAAGCGGCAGATGGAGAAGACCCAGCGCGAATACTACCTCAATGAACAGCTCAAGGCGATCCAGAACGAGCTGGGTGGCGGCGGCGAGGACGGCGACGAGATCGCCGAACTGGTCGAGAAGATCGGCAAGACCAAGCTGTCCAAGGAAGCCCGCGCCAAGGCGGAAGCAGAGCTGAAAAAGCTCAAGTCGATGCAGCCGATGAGCGCGGAAGCGACCGTCATCCGCAACTACCTCGACGTGCTGCTGGGCCTGCCCTGGGGCAAGAAGAGCAAGGTCAAGAAGGACATTGCCGCTGCCCAGGAAGTGCTCGATGCCGACCACTTCGGTCTGGAGAAGGTCAAGGACCGGATCGTCGAATACCTCGCTGTGCAGGCGCGCACCAACAAGCTGAAAGGCCCCATCCTGTGCCTCGTCGGCCCGCCGGGCGTAGGCAAGACCAGCCTTGGCAAGTCTATCGCCAAGGCGACCGGGCGCGAGTTCGTCCGCCAGAGCCTGGGCGGCGTGCGCGACGAGGCGGAGATACGCGGTCACCGCCGCACCTACATCGGCTCGCTGCCGGGCAAGATCGTGACCAACCTCAAGAAGGCCGGGACCAGCAACCCGCTGTTCCTGCTCGACGAGATCGACAAGCTGGGTCAGGACTTCCGCGGCGATCCGGCGAGTGCGCTGCTCGAGGTGCTGGATCCCGAACAGAACAACAAGTTCCAGGATCACTATCTGGAGCTGGACCTCGACCTGTCGGAGATCATGTTCGTCACTACCGCGAACAGCCTCAATCTGCCGCAGCCGCTGCTCGACCGGATGGAGATCATTCGGCTGGAAGGCTACACCGAAGACGAGAAGGTCGAGATCGCAACGCGTCACCTCCTGCCCAAACAGGTCAAGGAACATGGCCTGAAGGACGGCGAATTTGCGCTGACTGAAGAGGGCCTGCGCGATCTGATCCGGTACTACACCCGCGAGGCGGGCGTGCGCACGCTGGAGCGCGAAATCGCGCGGCTGGCGCGCAAGAGCCTGCGCCGCATTCTTGAAGGCAAGGCGACAAGCGTCACCGTGACGCCCGAAAACCTCGGCGAGTTCGCGGGCGTGCGCAAATACAAGCACGGCATGAGCGAGGACGAGCCGCAAGTCGGTGCGGTAACCGGGCTCGCCTGGACGGAGGTCGGCGGCGAATTGCTGACAATCGAAAGCGTGACGACCCCGGGCAAGGGCGAGATCAAGACCACCGGCAAGCTGGGCGAGGTGATGAACGAAAGCGTCGCCGCTGCGTTCAGCTTCGTGAAGGCGCGGGCGCCGGCTTACGGCATCAAGCCGTCGATCTTCCAGCGGCGCAACATCCACATCCACTTGCCAGAGGGCGCAGTGCCCAAGGACGGGCCCAGCGCGGGCGTGGGCATGGTCACCTCGATCGTCTCGGCACTGACCGGCATCGCGGTGCGCCCGGACGTCGCGATGACGGGCGAGGTTACGCTGCGCGGGCGCGTGCTGGCGATCGGCGGTCTGAAGGAGAAGCTGCTCGCAGCGCTGCGTGGCGGGATCACTACGGTGCTGATCCCGGAAGAAAACGTGAAGGATCTGGCCGAAATTCCGGCAAAGCTGAAGGAAGGGCTGGAGATCGTGCCGGTGTCTCACGTGGACGAGGTTCTCGCCCACGCGCTGACCGAACCGACCACGGCGATCGAATGGACCGAGGCGGACGATCTGGCCAGCCAGCCGGTGCATCCGCACGGTCCGGGCGGGACGGCAACCGCCCATTGATCACCGCTCAATGGCGGGCGATTCGGATCACGGGGCGGCAGAGCTGGTTTCGCGATCTGGCGTGGGGAAGCTTCCCCCGCTGGGCTCGGTTCGTCGCAAGCGGCGGTGAAAACAGGCGAAATGGGCCAGGGATGACCCTTTTCGCTTTGACAGTTCGGGAAAAATTGCGTTGAACTCAGCCCCCTTCGCCGCGGCGACTCAACGCTGCGCGGCCAATCAGCAAGCGAGGGGATTTGCCGAAATGAACAAGAACGACCTGATCAGCGCCGTTGCCGATGCAAGTGGCCTTTCGAAGAGCGATTCTTCGAGCGCAGTCGAGGCGGTGTTCGACACGATCACTCGCGCGTTGTCGAAGGGCGACGAGGTGCGGCTGGTCGGTTTCGGGACGTTCGCTGTGGCCAAGCGCAAGGCATCGATGGGCCGCAACCCGCGCACCGGCGAACCGATGCCGATCAAGGCATCCAATCAGCCCAAGTTCAAGGCCGGCAAGGGCCTGAAGGATTCCGTCAACTGATCTGCCGGGTGGCGATCGCATAAAGCGCGATCGCCGCCGCATTCGAAACATTGAGGCTTTCGATGGTGCTGGCGATCGGCAGACGCGCCAGTGCATCGCAATGCTGCGCCACGTTATGGCGCATGCCTTCGCCCTCGGCGCCCATCACCAGCGCCACCGGGCCGGCGGGCAGCGCTTCGGCTAGTGTCGCTTCGGCTTCGCCGGTCATGCCGATCCGCCAGTAACCGGCTTCGGCCAGTTCCTCCAGCGCGCGGGCCAGATTAACGACCCGGACCCAGGGAACCGTCTCCAGGGCGCCAGACGCGGATTTCGCCACGACGCCCGATTCGGGCGGCGCGTGCCGATCCTGTGTCACGATCGCCGCTGCGCCAAAAGCTGCCGCCGATCGCAGAATCGCACCGACATTATGCGGGTCCGTCACCTGGTCGAGCACGACGACGGGCCGCTCGCCATCGGCAACTTCGTCAAGAAACACATCTTCCAGCGCCTGACATTCGAGCACGAGCCCCTGGTGCGGGGCATCGCGTGCGACCAGCCGGGCGAGGTCGGCAACGTCCGCGTATTCGACCGGGAAATCGGCAGGCAGTTCGCCATCCAGCGAAGCCACGCCCTCGCGCGTCGCCCACAACTTGCGGTGGACGCGCTCCGGGTTCTTGAGCGCCGCTTCGACGGCGTGACGGCCCCACAGGCGCACATTGCCGGTGCTTGCCCGGCCGCTGCCGCGCCCACCCTGCATTCTGCCGGCGCGTCCGCGCAGCGCGCGCTTGCCTTGCTTGGCCATCTCGAAAATCCCTGCGTTAAGAAGTGGCGCGGGCCATGCCAGCGGCCCCATTGACACGCAAGCGCCGCTTCGCCAAAGGGGCGCCTCTCGGCACGGGGACCCCTTCGGCGGTCCCTCGCAAATCTCTACTGAGACAGGCCCGTGTGGACAGGTGGCCGAGTGGTTAAAGGCAGCAGACTGTAAATCTGCCCGCGCAAGCGTACGCTGGTTCGAATCCAGCCCTGTCCACCACCCTGCGCCGCTGATCGGGAGTTGCGATCGGGCATCTTGCACCGCAAACGCCTCCAGCCTAACGAGCGGAGATGCAAGACACGCGCCGTCCCGTCATTTCGGCAACCGGGCTCTTCACGCCGGACGAATCGATCACCAACGCGGAGCTGGTTGCCAGCTTCAACACCTACGTCGCTCGCCACAACGCCGAACACGCCGAAGCGATTGCTGCGGGTGAAATCACCGCGCTCGAGCCGAGTTCGGTCGAGTTCATCGAGAAGGCGAGTGGCATCAAGGCGCGGCATGTGATGGCCAAGGCGCCCGTACTCGATCCCGACATCATGGCGCCGCGCTGGCCGCAGCGCAGTAACGACGAGCTATCGATCGTGGCTGAGATCGGTGTCGCTGCAGCGCGGGATGCGCTGGCGCGGGCGGGGCGCGACGCGGCGGACGTCGATGCCGTTCTGTGTGCGGCGTCGAACATGGAGCGGCCTTATCCCGCGATGGCGATCGAGATCCAGCAGGCGCTGGGGATCGACGGGTTCGGTTTCGACATGAATGTCGCATGCTCATCTGCGACGTTCGGCATCCAGACGGCGGCCGACTACATCCGCGCGGGCAACGCGCGCAGCGTGCTGGTCGTCAGTCCCGAGATCACCAGCGGACATCTCAACTGGCGCGACCGAGACAGCCATTTCATTTTCGGTGACGTGGCGACCGCCGTGCTGGTGGAGGATGCCGCCATGGCGCCCCGGGCTCACTGGGATATCGTGGGGACGCGCCTAAAAACGGTCTTCTCGAACAACATCCGTAACAACTTCGGCTTTCTCAACCGCGCCCATCCCGAAACGCAGGGCGGGGCAGACAAGCTGTTCGTCCAGGAAGGGCGCAAGGTATTCAAGGAAGTCGTGCCGATGGTGGCACAGATGATCCTGGACGAGGCGGAGCGGCTGGCGATCGATCCCCAGGCGCTCCGCCGGTTGTGGCTGCACCAGGCCAACACCGGGATGAACCGGCTGATCGCGCACCGGGTGCTGGGCCATGAGGCGAGCGAAGACGAAAGCCCGACCGTGCTCGATACCTATGGCAACACCTCGAGCGCGGGCTCGATCATCGCATTCCACCTGCACAGCGACGATCTGCAGCCTGGCGACACGGGCCTGATCTGCAGCTTCGGCGCCGGCTATTCGGCGGGAACGGTATTCGTGCGCAAGGCGGGTTGACCGTCCCGCCAGGCAGGCGATGCAATTGCTCGCCAGCCTGGCGCCGGGTTGTGTGGCCCGGCCAATCGCCCTAGATGGCAGGGATGGCAGGCGAACTGATGGACAACAAGGGGCGGGGCGATGCGGCTTGGCAATGGCCGTCGATCCATCCCGAGGGGCGCAAATTCGGGCTGATCGCGGTCGGCGTGAGCTTGCTGGCCGCGTTCATGGCATGGGAAACGATCGCCTGGCCAATGGCATTCCTGTCGCTGGGCGTGTTCGCGTTTTTTCGCGATCCTGAACGGATCGTGCCGCAGGGGGATCGCTACATCGTGTCGCCTGCCGATGGGCTGGTGTCGCTGATCGCCCAGGTAGAGCCTCCCGCTGAAATGCGGGTAGACGATGGCAGCGGCAATGCAGGCCTGCCTGCCGGGCCGGTGACGCGCATCTCGATTTTCATGAGTGTCTTCGACGTGCACATCAATCGCGCGCCGATCGGCGGCATCGTCCGGCGCGTGGTCTATATCCCGGGCAAGTTCATGAACGCCGATCTCGACAAGGCGAGTGACGAGAACGAGCGGCAGCATATTCTTATCGAACGGACCGACGGGGTCGCGATCGGCTTCACCCAGATCGCGGGTCTGGTCGCACGCCGCATCGTGCCCTTCGTCAAACCTGGCGACACGCTCGCCGCCGGGCAGCGGGTCGGGCTGATCCGTTTCGGCAGCCGGGTCGACGTTTACTTGCCGGCAGGGACGGATTCGAAGGTACTGATCGGTCAGAAAGTCATCGCGGGCGAGACGATCCTGGCGGAACTGGGCCAGCAGGCACTGATTGAAGGGGTTGCCCAGTGATAGAAGATCCGCCGCGGCTAGGGCCGAAGTCGGCCGAGGATGAAGACGTCGAGACGCGCGCCGAAGGGCGTGGGTTATCGCTGCGCGCAGTCATCCCCAATGCCATTACGGCTGCGGCGCTGTGTTCCGGGTTGACCGGCATTCGTTTCGCGATTTCGGAGAACTGGAGTTTTGCGATCCTGGCGGTGATCCTTGCGGGGATACTCGACGGAATGGATGGGCGCATTGCCCGGCTGCTCAAGGCGCAGTCGCGCTTTGGCGCTGAACTCGACAGCTTGGCGGATTCGCTGTCTTTCGGCATGGCGCCAGCGCTGATCTTCTACATGTGGACCTTGCAGGATCTGCCGCGGCTGGGCTGGTTCGCCGCGCTCGCCTTTGCGATCTGCTGTGCGCTGCGTCTGGCGCGGTTCAACGCCCAGATCGACGTCGATCACCAGCCGCACAAATCTGCCGGTTTCCTGACGGGTGTTCCGGCGCCGATCGGTGCAGGCCTGGCGTTTCTGCCGTTCTATCTGTGGATGGCGACAGGTCGGGACGAATTTCGCGATCCCGTTTTGTGCGCCCTGTGGATGGGCCTGATCGCGTTTCTGATGATTTCGAACCTTGCGACGTTGAGCTGGACGTCGCTGCGACCGCGGCGCAGCATTCGCCTCGAACTCATTGCTTTTGCAGGGATACTGTTCGCAGCGCTTCTGCTGGAGCCCTGGTGGACGCTGGCGGTAATCTGCGCAGGGTATCTGGCGCTCATGCCCTACGGCATGATCCGGTACGCCCGGGTCAGGCGGCAGCGCGAAGCACGCAGACCGCTGGGCGACGTACAGGTACCGCCCGCTTGAGCGAAGGAACCGCGCGCAGCCGCATGTGGGTTGCCGCAGGTTGATCGGACATCTGCAATTCGGCACGGAGCCTGCGCACCGCATGGCTGGCACGCAGGCCACTGTCGGCCAGAACGGTCAGCGTCATCCCGCCTACACCGACGAACAGAACCACGAGAGCGAATGCAAGCATCACGACAAATCCCTGAACCGTGTCGACAGGTCTGTGGATGACCTGTGGAAATCGGATGGTTAACGTCTGCCAACGGGAAACCGTTCCGTTGACCTCGGTGATGTTCTCTATTTGTTCCGGCATGTCAAGCGCGATTTGCGACGAACGGCGTGAAATAGTCGATGAGTCGAGGGTAGATTTCTCCGCCTTTCCCAGCTAAGGGCCCGCCTTCGCCGCGATTCAGCGTTCATTCCAGGTGCTGCAGCGGGGCGAAAATCCACATGGGAAATGCACATACCGGTGCCATCGGCGGGATCTCCGCGGCGGTTCCAGTTTCCCAGAGGCTCAACCGGAAAGGAACATACCATCATGGCGGCACCTACCGTCTCCATGCAGCAGCTTATCGAAGCTGGCTCGCACTTCGGTCACCAGACCCACCGCTGGAACCCGCGCATGAAGCCGTACATCTTCGGCGCGCGAAACGGCGTTCACATCATCGACCTGTCGCAGACCGTGCCGCTGTTCGCGCGCGCGCTCGACTTCATCGAAGCGACCGTCCGTTCGGGCGGCAAGGTCCTGTTCGTCGGCACCAAGCGCCAGGCGCAGGAGCCGATTGCACAGGCTGCACGTGCAGCCGGCCAGCACTTCGTCAACCACCGCTGGCTCGGCGGCATGCTGACCAACTGGAAGACCATTTCCGGTTCGATCAAGCGGCTCAAGAGCCTCGAGGAACAGCTTTCGGGCGACACTTCGGGCCTGACCAAGAAGGAAGTCCTTCAGCTTACCCGCGAGCGTGACAAGCTCGAACTGTCGCTTGGCGGTATCCGCGATATGGGCGGCATTCCCGACGTGATGTTCGTGATCGACGCCAACAAGGAAGACCTTGCGATCAAGGAAGCCAACGTGCTCGGTATTCCGGTCGTCGGCATTCTCGACACCAACGTCGATCCCAGCGGCATCGCTTTCCCGGTTCCGGGCAACGACGACGCCGCGCGCGCCGTGCGCCTCTACTGCGAAGCCGTGCGCGACGCGGCGATTTCGGGCCGCGGCGGCAAGGTCGTCGATTCGGGTGCCGACGTCGGTGCGATGGAACAGCCCCCGGTCGAAGCCGAGGCCTGATCCCGGCGGGCCGCCACCGGCTCGTCACAATCCTCTCCTAGAGCGCCGGGCCATGCTTCAAACGGGCCCGGCGCCCCAGATTACAGACAAAGGAAATCACCATGGCTGCATTCACTGCCGCTGACGTGAAGGCCCTGCGCGAAAAGACCGGCGCGGGCATGATGGACGCCAAGAAGGCGCTCGAACAGAGTGGCGGCGACATCGAGGCCGCGGTCGACGCGCTGCGCGCCAAGGGTCTCGCCACCGCCCAGAAGAAATCGAGCCGCACCGCGGCCGAGGGTCTCGTCGGCGTCGCCGTTTCGGGCACCAAGGGCGTGGCGGTCGAGGTCAACTCGGAAACCGACTTCGTGGCCAAGAACGACAAGTTCCAGGATTTCGTCCGCAAGACGACCGAAGTTGCGCTGGGTGTGTCGGGTGACGATGTCGATGCCCTGAAGGCTGCTGCCTATCCCGATGGCGGCACCGTGGGCGACAAGCTGACCGACAACGTCGCGACCATCGGTGAGAACCAGCAGGTTCGCCGGATGAAGACCGTGACCGTTTCAAACGGCCTGGTCGTGCCTTACATGCACAATGCCGCTGCGCCGAACCTTGGCAAGATCGGCGTGCTCGTCGCACTTGAGAGCGATGCTGGCGCCGACGTTCTCGAACCGCTCGGCAAGCAGCTCGCGATGCACATCGCCGCCGCTTTCCCGCAGGCGTTGAATGCCGAAGGCCTTGATGCCGAAGTGATCGAGCGTGAGCGCAAGATCGCCGCTGAAAAGGCCGCTGAGAGCGGCAAGCCGGCGGACGTCCAGGCCAAGATGGTCGATGGCGCAGTGTCGAAGTTCGCCAAGGAAAACGCCTTGCTGAGCCAGGTGTTCGTCATGGACAACAAGACCCCGATCGCAGAGGTCGTTGCCAAGGCGGGCAAGGACGCAGGAGCGGCCATCGTGCTGAAGGACTATGTCCGCTTCCAGCTCGGTGAAGGTATAGAGAAGGAAGAAACTGACTTCGCGGCGGAAGTGGCAGCCGCAGTCGCGGGCTGAGGTTCGTACCCAGGAATCGACGGCCGTCGGAGCGATCCGGCGGCCGTTTTCTTTGCTCGCGTGCGCTGCGCCCGCCGGATCTCGTCGTCGCGCCCGGCGATGTGCGCAGCCATCGTACGCTTTGCAGGCCCCGGACTTCCCGCTGGCTTTCCCTTTGCGCCATGTAGCCCATCCGGCTAAGGACGCGCGCGACACCCCCGCATTCAACCGGATTCTGCAGTTCTATGAAAGCCCCGCAATACAAGCGCATCCTGCTCAAGCTCTCGGGCGAGGTGCTGATGGGGGATCAGCAGTTCGGTATCGATCCGGCATTCGTCGCCGAACTGGCCAAGGAAGTGAAAGCGGCCAAGGAAACCGGACTTGAAATTTGTCTCGTGATCGGTGGCGGCAACATCTTCCGCGGCATGGCTGGTGCAGCGCAGGGCATGGACCGGGCGCAGGCCGATTACATGGGCATGCTGGCAACCGTCATGAACGCATTGGCGATGCAGAACGCGCTGGAGCAGATCGGCGTGCAGACTCGGGTTCAATCCGCCGTGCAGATGGACGCAGTGTGCGAACCCGTGATCCGCCGCCGCGCCGAACGGCATCTGGAAAAAGGGCGCGTGGTGATCTTCGCCGCGGGCGTTGGCGCGCCTTACTTCACTACCGATTCCGGTGCCGCGCTGCGGGCTGCCGAAATGAAGTGCGACGCCCTGTTCAAGGGAACCAGCGTCGATGGGGTCTATGATGCCGATCCCAAGAAGCGCAAGGATGCCAAGCGTTTCGATACTGTCACTTATGACAAGGTTCTGGCAGACAATCTCAAGGTGATGGACGCTTCCGCCGTGGCGCTATGCCGCGATAACGGGATCCCGATCGTGGTCTTTTCGATCCGCGAGAAGGGCAATCTCGCACGCGTGCTGGCGGGCGAGGGCGTTCAGACGATAGTGCAAGAGGAAGCCTGACAATGGCCAAGTACGACAAGAACGACGTTGAGCGCCGGATGCAGGGCGCAGTCGAAAGCCTCAAGAGCGACCTTGGCGGCCTGCGCACCGGTCGTGCGAACGTCAGCCTGCTCGATCCGGTGGTGGTCGAGGTCTATGGCGCGATGATGCCGCTGAACCAGGTTGCAACGGTTTCGGCACCAGAGCCGCGCATGCTCAGCGTGCAAGTCTGGGACAAGGCGAACGTGACTGCGGTAGAGAAGGGGATAGCGCACGCGAACCTGGGCCTCAATCCGTCGATCGACGGGCAGACGCTGCGCCTGCCGCTGCCCGACCTGACGCAGGAACGTCGCCGCGAGCTGGCCAAGCTCGCCGGCAAGTATGCCGAAAACGCCAAGATTGCGATCCGCAACGTGCGCCGCGATGCGAACGAGGCACTGAAGGAAGACGAGAAGAAGAAGGACATCTCCGAAGACGACCGCAAGCGCGGCGAGGATGAAGTCCAGAAGCTGACCGACAAGTATGTTGGCCAGGCAGATGACGCAGCTCTGGCAAAGGAAAAGGAAATCCTGACCCAGTGATGGCGTCGGTTTTCCGGGGCGAGGAATGACAGGCGAGGGACAGCATGCCCGCCACGTTGCCATCATCATGGACGGTAACGGGCGCTGGGCCAAACGGCGGCACTTGCCGCGCGCGATCGGCCATCAGCGCGGGGTGGAGGCTGTGCGCAAGCTCGTGCGCAGTCTCGAAACCACGCATATCGAGTGCCTCACGCTTTACGCTTTTTCGAGCGAAAACTGGAAGCGGCCTGAAGACGAGGTCGACGACCTGATGAACCTCATGCGCAAGTTCGTGAAATCGGACTTGCCGGAATTCATCGCCAACGATGTTAAGCTGAAGATTATCGGCGATTGGCAGGGGCTTGCACCCGATATCGTCGAAATGCTCGAGGATGCTCTGGCGCGAACCGCCGGTGGCAAGCGCACTCTGGCGGTAGCGCTCAATTATGGGTCGCAGCAGGAAATCGCACGCGCGGCTGCCAAGGCGGTGGCCGATGGCGAGGTGACGACCGAAACCATCGCCGCGCATCTCGATACTGCCGATCTGCCCCCGCTCGACCTGCTGATCCGCACCAGCGGCGAGGAACGGCTGTCGAATTTCCTGTTGTGGCAGGCGGCTTATGCCGAGATGATGTTCGTAGACACGCTGTGGCCGGATTTCACGCCTGAACATCTCCACGCGGCGCTCGACCAGTTCCGTGATCGGGAACGGCGTTATGGCGGGCGATAACATCGAACCGGTGCCACTGGCAGTGCGGACCAGCGACTTGCCGGTGCGCGTGGCCTCTGCCGCAGTCATGCTGGCGGTTACGGGTGCAGCGCTGTGGCTGGGCGGCGCGTGGCTCGATGCCTTTATCGTGGTTGTGGCGCTGGCGTGCTTCTACGAATTCGTGCGCCTGGTCTTGCGCATGCCGGGCGGGGCAGGGCGCTTCATCGCGATAGGCGCCGGAGCGCTTTATATCGCACTGGCGGCGGCGGCACTGATCCAGCTTTCGGTTGCAGTGCTTATTGGCGTGATCGCCGTAGTGATTGCGACCGATACCGGCGCATATTTCAGCGGGCGGACCATTGGTGGGCCGAAAATCGCCCCTGCCATCAGTCCGTCGAAGACATGGGCGGGGCTGTTCGGCGGGATGATTGCGGCTGGCCTCGTTTCCGCCGGATTCTTCCTGTTCAACGTCGGCGAGATCAGGTTCACCCCGATGACTTTCATTGCTTTCGCCATTGGCGCGGTGCTCGCGGTGGTCGCGCAGGCGGGGGACTTTTTCGAAAGCTGGCTGAAACGGCGTGCGCACGTGAAGGATTCGTCCAACCTCATCCCCGGCCACGGCGGCATATTCGACCGGGTGGACGGCCTGCTGCCGGTGGCAATCTGCGCGTTCCCGCTATGGGCGCTGCACCCGTGACGCGCTCGATCACCGTGCTCGGCGCAACCGGATCGATCGGCGCCTCCACGCTCGATCTGATCCGGCGCGAACGGGACAAGTGGCGGGTCGTGGCGTTGACCGCTAATGGCAACGTTGCGCAACTCGCCAAGCTGGCCCGCGAATTCGGTGCCGAAATCGCCGTTTGCGGCGACGAAGGGTGCTTGCCCGCCCTGCGCGAGGCGCTGTCGGGCACTGGTATTGAAACGGCCGGGGGCGCACGGGCACTGGTCGAGGCGGCAGCACGCCCGGTCGACATGACCGTCGCCGCGATCGTCGGCTGCGCGGGTCTCGCTCCGGTCATGGCAGCGGTCGAGCGGGGCGGCACGATCGCGCTTGCCAACAAGGAGGCGCTGGTTGCAGCCGGCGAGGTCCTGATGGCCGCCGCCCGGCGCCACGGCGCGACCTTGCTGCCGACCGATTCCGAACACAACGCAATCTTCCAGTGCCTCCAGGGCGGGCGGATAGAGGACGTGCGCGTCATCACGCTCACCGCCAGCGGGGGGCCGTTCCGGACCTGGACCCGCGATCAGCTCGACGCCGCCACGCCCAAACAGGCCGTGGCCCATCCCAACTGGGACATGGGCGCCAAGATCAGCGTCGATTCCGCGACCATGATGAACAAGGGGCTGGAGTTCATTGAGGCGCACCACCTGTTTCCGGTCGGCCTCGACAAGCTGCGCATCGTCGTTCACCCGCAAAGCGTGATCCATTCGATGGTCGAATACCGCGACGGATCGACCCTGGCGCAGCTCGGCCCCAGCGACATGCGCGTGCCGATTGCATCGTGCCTCGCATATCCTGCGCGCATGGACACGCCTTGCGACCGGCTCGACCTGCCGGCCTTGGGCCAGCTCACGTTCGAGGCGCCGGATGAGGATCGCTTCCCCGCCACCCGGCTGGCGCGAGAGGCCGCTCACGCAGGCGGCGCGGCCCCGGCAGTGCTCAACGCCGCGAACGAGATCGCGGTCGCGCGTTTCCTTGCGGGACAGCTTTCGTTCACGAGCATCGCGGCAGTAGTGGAGGAAACACTCACCCGTTATAGCCCTGCCGCGCCCGATGCGCTCGACGCCGTGCTGGCGGTCGATGCCGAAGCGCGCGCCAGGGCCGCGGAACTGCTGGAGACTGCCTGACTTGTTCCAAAGCCCGCCCTTCTGGATGTACATCGTCGGATTCCTGCTGGTCCTGGGTCCGTTGATCACTGTCCACGAATTCGGCCATTATCTGGTCGGCCGCCTGTTTGGGGTTAAGGCTGAGGCGTTTTCGGTCGGGTTCGGCAAGGAACTGGCGGGGTTCACCGATCGGCGCGGCACCCGCTGGAAGCTGTCTGCCTTGCCGCTGGGCGGCTATGTCCAGTTCAAGGGCGACATGAACCCGGCCAGTATTCCCGACGAGGAAGCGCTTGCCACTATCCCAGCTAGCGAGCGCCACGACGCATTCCATTTCAAGCCGTTATGGCAACGGGCACTGATCGTATTTGCGGGACCTGCAACCAACTTGATCGTGGCGATTGCGATTCTCGCCGCCTTTGCGATGGCCTATGGCCGGGAAGTCCCGGCGGACCCGGCGGAACAGAACTATATCGCGCGATTTGCAGAAAATTCGGCGGCGCGCGAAGCGGGCCTGAAGGTCGGCGACCGGATTGCGGCAATCGATGGCGAGCCGATGCTCGATTATCGCCAGTTGCAGCAGACTGTGCACTTGCATCCCGGGAAGCGGATCTCGGTCACCGTCGAGCGCGGTGACGAGACGCTGACGGTGCCCATGACAATTCGCGGCGTGGTGATGAAGGACCCGTTCGGCAACGCGTCGACCATCGGGCTGATCGGTATCGAAAGCCAGCCCACAGAGCGGAAATTCGTGCCCGTCGGCCCAATCGAGGCGCTCGGTGTCGCGGCCAATCAGTCGGCGCAAATTCTCAAGATGATGATCACCGGCATCGCGCAGATATTCGCTGGCGACAGGTCGCTGCAGGAACTGGGCGGGCCGATCAAGATCGCAAAGTTTTCCGGCGAGCAGTTAAGCCTCGGACCTGACGCGTTTATCTGGTTCGCTGCGATGATCTCGCTTAATTTGGCATTCATCAACCTGTTGCCAATCCCGGCGCTCGACGGTGGTCATCTGGCTTTCTACGCGGCCGAAGCGGTCCGGAGAAAGCCGGTCGGTCCGCGCGGTCAGGAACTGGCGTTCCGCACCGGCATCGCGCTCGTGCTGATGCTGATGGTGTTCGTCACGATCAATGATGTCGTGTCGCTGCCGGTCTTCTCCGGCTGATCGCGACGAAGGGAAAAACCACGGGGGTTGACGTCTACCGCCGCTTGATTGGGGGCATGGCATCGGGCAAGGGCGGCGTTTGTCGCGCGGGCCCCGCCAGATCGGGCGGATTGAATGCGCATGACAGGATTTGGACGGGATCACCGTGTCGATGACGAATAACGAAATTTGCAGCGGCCTGGCCGCAACCCGTATCCGCCGCCTCGCGTTTGCCCTGCTTGGGGGGACGATGCTGGCGGGCATCCCTGCCGCAGCCCTGGCGCAGGACCCGGCCGCTGCCGCGCAGCCGCCCGTCGCGGCAACGGCGCAGCAGGATATCGTGCGCACGATCACCGTGACCGGGGCGGAGCGGCTGGAGCCGCAAACCATCCTGTCCTACATCCGCCTGCGTCCGGGCGACGTATACACCCAGGCAGCCGCCGACCAGGCGATCAAGGACCTTTACGCGACCGAATTGTTCGCCAGCGCCAGCGTGCGCAATGATGGCGGGGCGGTGGTGATCGAAGTCACCGAAAACCCCGTGGTCAACCGCATCGTTCTGGAAGGCAACCGCCGGATCAAGAACGACAAGATCCTTCCTGAAATCAAGCTGGCCCCGCGGCAGATCTTCACCCGGTCAAAGGTCCGCGCGGATACCGCCCGCATCATCGAGCTGTACAAGCGCCAGGGCCGCTTCGCCGCGACGGTGGAGCCCAAGCTGGTCCAACTCAGCCAGAACCGCGTCGATATCGTCTACGAGATCAGCGAAGGACCCAAGTCTAGGGTTCGCCAGATCAACATCATCGGCAACGAGGAATTCAGCGACGGCGACCTCAAGGGCGAGATGGTGACCAAGGAAGCGCGTCTGACGCGTTTCTTCAGCTCCAACACCAGCTACGATCCGGATCGCCTGGCTTTCGACCAGCAGAAGCTGCGCCAGTTCTACCTGACCGAAGGCTATGCTGATTTCCGCGTCGTATCCGCCGTCGCCGAACTGACCCCTGACAAGCGCGACTTCATCATCACCTACGTGGTGGAAGAAGGCGAGCGCTACAAGTTCGGCGACGTGACGGTCGAGAGCCAGCTACGCGACTTTGACAGCGACGGCATGACGGCCAACCTGCCGATGAAAACGGGCGACTGGTACAATGCGAAGGCGGTTGAAGACACTGTCGAGCAGATGACCGAACTGGCCGGTACGTTCGGCTATGCCTTTGCCGACGTGCAGCCGCAGTTCCGCCGGAACCGCGAAGACCTGACGATGGACGTCACCTACCAGATCCGCGAAGCTCCGCGCGTCTATGTCGAGCGGGTCGACATCAACGGCAACACGCTGACGCAGGATAAGGTGGTGCGTCGCGAATTCCGCTTGGTGGAAGGCGACGCGTTCAACTCTCTTCAAGTCGCGCGCTCGACCAACCGGATCAAATCGCTTGGCTATTTCCAGGAAAACTTCGAGATCCAGCAGAAGGAAGGCAGCGCGCCCGACCGGATTGTGCTCGAAGCAAATGTGGAAGAACAGCCGACCGGCGAACTGCAGCTGTCGGCCGGCTTCTCGTCGCTCGAAAGCTTCATTCTTGCCGCGTCGATCCGCCAGCGCAACTTCCGCGGCCGCGGCCAGACGGTCGGCGCCGGGGTCAACTATTCGCGCTATTCGCGCTCGTTCAACCTGAGCTTTGCCGAACCTTATGTGTTCGACCGCAATATCTCGGCAGGCGTGGACATCTATCGCCGCGACTTCCGCAGCTTCAATTTCGCCAACAGCGACCGCAACAACACGTTCGAGCAGGCAACTACCGGCTTCTCGATCCGTGCGGGTGTACCGCTGACCGAGTATATTTCGGCTGTCGGCAGCTACACGCTGAACTACGACGATATCTCGCTGGGTGACCAGTACTTCTCCGACAACGATGGCGACGGCGTGCGCACTTGCGACCCGCTGTTGGCCGGCCGCTATCTGTGCGAAGCGCTGGGCGAACGGGTCAGCTCGATCCTGGGTCTGACGCTGTCCTATGATTCGCTGGACAGCCGCCTGCGGCCGACGCGCGGGCAGTCGCTCTCGCTTACGGGCGAGTTTGCCGGCCTTGGCGGCGACACCAAGTATTTCCGCCTGCGCGCGCGCGGTGCGAAGTACTGGAATGTGATGAACGGCTTCATCTTCTCGGTCCAGGCTGAAGGTGGCTACATCAAGGGGTTTGAGGGCCGCAGCGGGCCCGGCGTCGACGAGGTTCGCCTCAACGACCGGTTCTTCCTGGGTGAACCGCAGTTCCGCGGCTTCGACATTCGCGGCGTTGGCCCGCGCGTTGTCCGCCTGAACTATCTCGACGACGACAACAATGCCGCGACCCCGCGCGTGCTGCAGTCGCTCGACGAGGCGCGTGAGGCGCGGACTCTGATCGACGACGCCATCGGCGGCCGGGCCTACTACCTCGGCCGGGCCGAGCTCGAAATTCCGCTAGGCAGCGGCGCAAGCGAACTGGGTCTGCGCCCGTCAGCGTTTGTCGACGTCGGCGCCTTGTTCAACGTTACGCAGCCAGTGCTGCAGGATTTCCCCAACGGGCTGCAGGATCGCAATGCCAATGGGGAATTGCTGTACATTCAGGCCGGCAGCGCGACGCTCGTCACCAATCCCGTGGCCCCCGACGGCACGGCCAATACGCCGTCGATCCCCGAGCGGACCTACTTCAGCGAGGTCTTCCTGGGCGATTCGGCCAGCCCGCGTGTTTCGATCGGTATCGGCGTAAACTGGAATTCGCCCTTCGGCCCATTCCGCATCGACTTCGCCCATGCGCTGCGCACGCAGCCGGGCGACGATACCAAGCGCTTCACCTTCAACGTAGGAACCCAATTCTGATGAACCGCATCCTTTCCACGCTCGCCGTTGCCGGCGCAGCAACCGCCGCGATTGCAGCGACCCCCGTTTCGGCCCAGGTTAACGGCATGGCCACGGCCAGCCCCGAAGCCGTGATCGTGCGCGCCGCCGCCCGCGTTGCCGGTTACAACCAGATCGAGCAGACCTACGCCGCGCAGATCCAGCAGATCCGCACGGTTCGCCAGGAAGCGGCCACCCTGCAGCAGTCGCTCGACACCAACCGCGACGGCAACCTGACCGAACAGGAAGTCCAGGCGAACCCGGGTGTGGTGCAGCAGCTCCAGCAGAAAGAGCAGCAGGTCGCCCAGATCAGCCAGCCGATCGTGATGGCGCAGTATTACGTGATCGAGCAGCTCATCAACGATTACCAGAACGCGCAGAATCAGGTGCTGCAGCAGAAGCGCATCCAGGTGCTGATCGCTCCCGACGCGATCCAGTATGCGCCCGACAACTTCAATGTCACCAACGACATTCTGGCAGCTCTCGACAAGCGTCTGCCGACCGTCACCACTACGCCGCCGGCAGGCTGGCAGCCGCGCCCCGAAACCGCGCAGACTCACCAGGCGATCCAGCAGATTCTGATGGCCGCCGCCCAGCAGCAGGCGATGCGCCAGCAGCAGCAGCAGCAGCAGCAAGGCCAGCAGCCGCAGCAGCCGGCGCAGACGCCGCAGGGTCGCTGATCCAGGGGCACGGGGCAGGGTCATGAGCAACGACAGCGGCACGCCCGCTTACGACATTCGCAAGGTGCTCAAGGCCCTGCCGCATCGCTATCCGCTGCTGCTGGTCGACCGGGTAAAGTCGATCGAACTGGGCGAACGGATTCACGCGGTGAAGGCGGTGACCTTCAACGAGGAATTCTTTCAGGGCCACTTCCCCGGCGCGCCGATTATGCCCGGCGTGCTGCAGATCGAGGCAATGGCCCAGGCCGCCGCGATCCTGGGGATCGAGACGCTGGAACTTTCCGGCACCGGCAAGCTGGTCTACTTCATGGGGATCGAGAACGCCAAGTTCCGCAGTCCCGTGACGCCCGGTTGCCTGCTCGATCTCGAGGTTGAATTCGTCCAGAAGCGCAGCCGCGTCTACAAGTTCAAGGGACGCGCCAGCGTGGAAGGCAAGACCACTTGCGAGGTGGAATTCACCGCGATGATTGCAGACCCGCCTGCCGACGACTGACCCTTGCCAAATGCGGCGCGCACCTCTATGCGCGCCGCTTTCCAATAGACAGCTGGACCGGTCGGAACCGTTCCGATGCTAGGAAGGACATATGCCATGAAGGCCGAAGGACATCCCGAGTACCACATGATCACGGTCAAGATGACCGATGGGACCGAATTCCAGACCCGCAGCACCTGGGGCAAGGAAGGCGATACGCTGGCACTCGAAATTGATCCGACCAGCCACCCGGCCTGGACCGGGGGCAAGCAGCAGCTGTCGGAAGGTGGCCGCGTGGCCGCGTTCAACAAGCGCTTTGGCGGGCTCACCCTCAAGAAGGGTTGAGGCTCCATCGCTGGGCGCATGGCGCCAGCGAATTTTCGAAGGGCGGTCCCGCGGGGCCGCCCTTTTTCGTCAGGGTCATCCCCACGGCTGTTCGCGGTACCATTTCGTGATGACGTATTTCAGGCCCCTGCGAACTTTCATGCCGTGGTGCAGGGTATTTGGGTTGACGCGCCCATCCGGTCGGCGATTGTTCCAGGCGAGCAACTTGCCCGTTTCCGGCTGAAAGATCTTGTTCAGTGCCTTGAACCTCGTCCCGCCGCCGGCGACCACATCGTTGAGATAGATCATGAAGGTCAAGGTGCGCTGGCCCGCCACGGAACAATACCGCGCATAATCGGCGCCATCGGGCGCAAAGTAATCCGTGTGCGGCTTGAATTCCTGCCCCACGTCGTAGCGTTGCCCCTGCAGCGGCTCGCCAAACTGCGGATCGATGCCGGACAAATCGGCCAGCATGGCATCGAGTTCGCGCACGATCGGCACGTCCGGCGAAAGATCGCAGGTCTCGCTGGTGCGGAAATAGCGGTCGCCGTTGTCGTCCGCGATGGTGGAGGGGCGTCGGTCAGCTTCGACCAGCGTTATTAGCTCGGCGCACATTGCGGGCGCCAGGAACCCGCGCAGCTGAAACAGTTCCATCTTGTCGCTGGGGATTCGCTGCATGCCCCGCCGGCCTAGCAGCTTCGTTGCAATGGATTCGCAGGCTTGTTGCATCGACGTTGTGTGTATCGGTCACCACCGTTGTACAACCTGCGAAATTTTCTTGCGCGAAGTGGCTGCTGGCGCACTTTTCGCTTTGCAAAATGGCCATGACATGCAACAGGCGCGCACCCGTGAAGTGGGTCCTTGACCACACTGCACGAGTGCGTATCAGCCCCGCTTGCGCGGCTGCCCAGCAGGTGGGCCGGGGTTTGTGGCGATCGTAGCTCAGTTGGTTAGAGCGCCGGTTTGTGGTACCGGAGGTCGGGGGTTCGAGACCCCTCGATCGCCCCATTTCCCCCGTATTTTCCGCGCCGTATGAAACGGGGCATCCAGGCGATGACGGCTTACTGGACCGAAGCGGACTATGACGATCACGAGCTGGTTCAGCTCGTACGCGATCCCAAGTCTGGTCTCACCGCGATCATCGCGCTTCATTCGACACATTTGGGGCCGGGCGCTGGTGGAACGCGGTTTTGGCATTACGCCGATCCCGCCAACGCCATGCGCGATGCCCTGCGCCTCAGCCGCGGCATGAGCTACAAAAACGCCATGGCCGGTCTGCCGATGGGCGGGGGCAAGGCGGTCATTCTGGCCGACAAGGCAAAGCACAAGACGCCCGAGATGCTGGCGGCATTCGGCGAAGCGGTCGAAGCGCTGGGGGGCCGTTACGTCACTGCAGAAGACGTCGGCATCAGCGAAGCGGACATGGTCACCGTGTCGCAGCACACCCGCTATGTATCCGGCCTGCCGGTCGAGGAAGGCGCCGCTGGCGGCGATCCGGGGCCGTTTACCGCGATGGGCATCTATCACGGCATCAAGGCGGCCGTGCGTCACAAGCTGGGCAAGGACAACGTCAACGGCGTCCACGTTGCAATTCAGGGCACTGGCAGTGTCGGCGGCGGTGTGGCCCGCTTGCTGGCCAAGGATGGTGCGCGACTGACCCTTTCCGATATTCACGAAGACCGGGCCGAGGCACTGGCCGAGGAACTGGGCGGCGAAGCTGTTTCGCCCGATGCGATCATGAGCGTGGCGTGCGACGTTTTCAGCCCAAATGCGCTGGGTGCGATTCTCGATGATGAAGGCATCGCCCGGCTCGAAGCGCCGATCGTTGCCGGCGGGGCGAACAATCAGCTTGCCCGTGCGCACCACGGCGCGCAGCTGGCCGAACGCGGCATCCTATATGCCCCTGACTACGTCATCAATGCAGGCGGGATCATTTCGGTCACGCTCGAATACCTGTGCCGCAGCCATGGCGAACCGTGCGACATCAACGAGGTGCGCAAGCGCATCGCGCAGATCCCGGGTCGGCTTGAACAGATCTGGCAGGAAAGCGATGCGAGCGGCGTTTCGCCTGACGTCGTGGCCGACCGCATGGCGCAGAAACTGATCGGTCGCTGACGCATTTCCTTGATAGCCGCGCGCCCCCCTGCCAAAGGGGCGCCGGACTGTTTCATGCATGGTTTTGCCAACCCCAAGCGCTTCCTGTCGCTCGCCCGCTGGCTGACCCCGCTGCTGCTGCTTGGTGGGCTGGCGCTTGCCGCCATCGGGCTGGTGTGGGGGCTGTTTTTCGTCCCTCCCGACCGGCTGATGGGCGAGACGGTGCGCATCCTGTTCCTCCATGTCCCGACCGCCTGGCTGGGCATGGGTGGGTGGACGGCCATCGCGATTTCCAGTCTCGTATACCTCGTCTGGCGCCACCCGCTGGCGGCATTGGCTGCGCGCGGGGCGGCGGTGCCGGGCATGGTGTTTACCGCGATCTGTCTTGCGACGGGTTCCATCTGGGGCCGCCCGACCTGGGGGACGTGGTGGGTTTGGGACGGGCGGCTGACCAGCATGCTGGTGCTGCTGTTCCTCTATTTCGGCCATATCGCGCTGGCTCAGGCGGCCGCGCGTGAAGGCGTTTCGGCCCGCATACCGGCAATTTTCGGACTGGTCGGGGCGGTGAACATCCCGATCATCAACCGGTCGGTCGTCTGGTGGAATTCGTTGCACCAGCCGCCCAGCATCACCACGGGCGGCAGCGCGATCGACGGGGTTTTCCTGGCGCCTTTGCTGGTCTGTGTGCTCGGCTTTTCGCTGCTGTTCGGCGGCGTGGTGCTGGCGCGGATGCGCGCGCTTCTGGCAGAGGTACAGGCGGAAGCGCGCCTTCGCCGCCGCGCAACGGAGGCCGCCCATGCGTGAGGCACTGGATCAGTGGGATTTCGTCGTCGCCGCCTATGCCGTGGGACTGGGAGGGACGCTAGCCATGGTTGCCTGGAGCTGGCTGTCGATGCGCCGTGCAGAACGTCGGCGCGAGGAAACGAGGAAACGATGACGGCCTTGAAGCCGAAGCACCAACGGCTGGTCCTGGTCGTATTGGCGCTGGCCGCGCTGATCGGCGCGGGCTTGCTCGCCGCATGGGCGCTGCGCAGCCAGGCCAGCTATTTCTATGTTCCCGAACAGATGGTCGCCGCGCCGCCCGAACCTGATCGCGGCGTGCGGCTGGGCGGCATGGTGCAGGAAGGCAGCATCGAGATGCTGGCCGATGGCATCACCGTGGCGTTCGTCGTCGGCGACGGCAAGGCGACCGTACCAGTACGTTTTTCGGGCATCGTGCCGGACCTGTTCGTGGAAGGATCGGGCGTCGTCGCTGAAGGCAAGCTGGGCACCGATGGCGTGTTCATCGCCGACAATCTGCTGGCCAAGCATGACGAGAACTACGTGCCGCGCGAACTGCAGGACATGACCGAGCACCAAATGCGGAACGTCGTGGCCGAAGCGGGGGGCGCGACTTGATCGCCGAACTCGGGCTTGCGGCATTGTGGCTGTGCGCCGCGCTTGCGGTGCTTCAGCTTGCGGCTGGTGCGCTGGCACTGCGCAGCGGCAGTGCGGAGCTGGCGGCGCTGGTCCGTCCGGCGGCGGTTGTGCAGGGGGTGCTATGCGCCTTCGCCTTTGCGGCGCTGCTGTGGCTGTTTGCTGTCACCGATCTGTCGGTGAAGCTGGTCGCAAGCAATTCGCACTCCATGAAACCGATGATCTTCAAGCTATCGGGTGCCTGGGGCAACCACGAAGGCTCGATGCTGCTGTGGATCACGGTCATGGCGATGGCCGGCGGCTTGATAGCGCTGGTCGAGCGGCGCCTGCCTGAAAACACGATGCTGGCGACACTCGTAGCGCAGGCATTCGTGGGGTTAGGCTTCTACGCTTTTCTGCTGTTCAGCTCTAACCCGTTCGAGCGGTTACCTGTCCCCGCGGCGGAAGGGCTGGGGCTCAACCCGCTGTTGCAGGACATCGGCCTCGCCTTCCATCCGCCGACGCTTTATTTTGGCTATGTCGGGCTGTCGGTCGCCTTCAGTTTTGCCGTCGGCGCGATGATCACCCGGCAAGTAACGCCCGAATTCGCCCGCGCCATGCGACCGTGGGTGCTGGGCGCGTGGGTGTTCCTGACGATCGGTATTACTGCGGGATCGTACTGGGCCTATTACGAGCTTGGTTGGGGCGGATGGTGGTTCTGGGACCCGGTCGAAAATGCCAGCCTCATGCCTTGGCTTGCGGCAACCGCCTTGCTCCATTCGGCCAGCGTACTGGCGGCGCGCGATGCCCTGCGGGCCTGGACGATCATGCTCGGCGTGGTCGCTTTCTCGATGAGCATGGTGGGCACATTCCTGGTGCGATCTGGCATTCTGACCAGTGTCCATGCCTTCGCAGTCGATCCACAGCGGGGCAGCTTCATTCTGGTTCTGTTGATCCTCTATATCGGCGGTGCGCTGGCCCTGTTTGCCTTGCGCGCGAGCGCGGTGGCGGAAGGGGAACGCTTTTCAGCGACCAGCCGCGAAGGGGCGCTAGTGTTCAACAACGTCATGCTGTCGGCGATCCTTGGCGTCGTGTTGATGGGCACGCTCTATCCGCTGGTGACCGAAGCATTCGACGTGCGGGTTTCGGTCGGGCCGCCCTATTTCAATCCGGTAGGGGCGATTTTCGTCTTTCCCATGCTGGCCGTCATGGCGGTCGGGCCGCTGCTGCGCTGGCGCCGGGACGGCGTTTCGCGGATCAAGGGGCCCGTCATGCTCGCGGCCGGCATCACGCTGATTACGCTGGCAGCAGCCATCGCTTTCGGCACCGACGGCATCCTGCCGCTGCTCGGGCTTGCACTGGCCGGGGGGCTGGCGGTCGCGAGTTTCCTGCCCTTGCGCGGGCGCAACCTGCGCCGCCTGCCGCTGGCGGTGTGGGGCATGGTCATCGCGCATTTCGGCATCGCAGTGGCATTGTTCGGCATGGCAAGCGAAACGGCCTTTTCGCAGGAGCGGCTGGCCGCCGTCCAGGTGGGAGAGCGGACCGAGGTCGGCCCATGGTCGATCGAGCTTGCTTCCGTCGATCCTGTCGCGGGGCCCAACTGGACCGCTGTCGAGGGGCGCCTGCTAGCGAGCTATGCCGGCGGATCACCTATCGAACTTGGGCCGCAGGCGCGCAGTTTCTGGGCCCCGGTTCAGGAGACCACCGAAAGCGTGCTGGCGACTCGCTGGAACGGCCAGCTCTATGCCGTGATCGGCAATCAGGCAGGCGACGGTCGCTGGCAATTGCGCCTGTGGTGGAAACCATGGGTGACGCTGATCTGGTACGGCGGCCTGCTGGTTGCGCTTGGCGGCGCGCTGGCGCTGATCGGGCGGCTGTTTGACGATCTCAAGCGCCGCAACGTAAGCAGCCGCATTGCCGAACGTCGAGCCGAGGTGAGTGCCTGATGCGCTGGTGGTGGATCCCGTTGCTGCTGTTCGCCGGGTTTGTCGGCGTGGCTGCCTATCAGTTGACTCAGCCGCGTGACGATTTCGTGCGCAGCGCCATGATCGGCCAGCCGCTGCCGCAATTCGCGCTCCAGCCAGCAGTGCCGACCATGCCCGGCGCGTCCACCGCTGATTTCCGCGACGGCAAGCCACGCCTCCTCAATATCTGGGCCAGCTGGTGCCTGCCTTGCGTCGCCGAAGCGCCCCAGCTCGAACAGCTGCGTGACGCCGGGGTGGAAATCGTCGGTGTTGCCATTCGCGACCGGCCCGAAGACGTTGCCGCGTTCCTTAAACAGCACGGCAATCCTTACACGCGTATCGGGGCTGACGATCTGTCCGAAGTCATGCTCGCAATCGGATCGCAGGGCGTCCCCGAAACCTTTGTGATCGATGGCCAGGGGGTCATCACATACCAGCATCTGGGCGACATCCGCGCCAGCGACGTGCCGATATTGCTGGAAAAGCTGGAGGAGGCACGGTGACGGCCGGACGAGCCTTCCGCTCCGCCGCGATCGTAGCCGTTCTTTTGGCTGCCGTGGCCGCGCCTTCAGCCGCGCAGCAGACGATGCCGCCCGCGCCCTTTGCCTATCGCCAACTCGACGATCCGGCGCAGGAGGCAGAGGCGCTGGCCCTGATGGAAACCCTTCGCTGCCTGAAGTGCCAGAGCCAGTCGATCGCCGATTCCGATGCACCGATGGCCGGCGACATGCGCCACCAGGTCCGCAGCCGCATTCTGGCGGGCGAGGAGCCCGAGGCGATCCGCGCCTGGCTGGTCCAGCGCTATGGCGACTACGTCAGTTACGCGCCCGTCGTAAGTGAGAAGACCTGGCCGCTGTTCGCGGTTCCGCTGGTGTTGGTGCTTGTCGCACTCGCCGTTCTGTTCAGGCGGCTGCGTTTGAGAAAATCGGCATGATCTGGATTCCGGTTCTGCTTGTCGCCGCAGCGGCGTTCGCAGTTGGGGCTGTCGTCTTGCGCCTGCCGCGGACGGGCTGGGCCCTGTTCGGTGCCACGCTGTTGTTCGGGCTGGCAGGATATGCGCTTCAGGGCCAGCCCGGGCTGGCCGGAGCGCCCAAGGACGCAGCGCCGATTGCTAGCGAAAGCGGTGAAGCGTTGATAATCGCGCGGCGCGCGCTGTTTGATCCCAACCAACCGCCATCGCGCTATGTCACCGTGGCGGACGGGTTTGCTCGCCGCGGGCAATACGAGGACGCGGCGGGATTCCTGCGCAGCGCGGTTCACCAGAACCCGCGCGATACGGAAGCATGGCTCGCACTCGGTATGGCCCTGGTGGAGCATGCCGACGGCGTGCCCACACCAGCAGCCGTCTATGCATTTTCCCAGGCGGAAGCCTCCCGCCCGGGGCATCCGGGTGCGGCATATTTCCTCGGCATCGCCATGCTGCGTGCGCAGAAGCCACAGGAAACGCGGGCGATCTGGGCCCGGCTGATCGAGGGCGCTCCGGCAGACGCCCCATGGCTGCCGGCGATGCGCGAACGGCTGGCACAGCTTGATGCCCTGTTGAGCAACGTACCGGCGCAAGAAACGCAATAGCCCGCCCATTGCGGCGATCTGGCGATGCTGGTAAGCGCCGCCGCCTTCGGCTTCCGGCTGCTGCCGGGCCAGTCCAGGACACGTCATTCCATGAATGCGAACGCCACGGCCGCTGACGGCAATCCAGACGCGCACCACGGCCACAAGCAGGCTTCGACGCTTGCCTTGTCGGTCGGTGCGATCGGGGTCGTATTCGGCGATATCGGCACCAGCCCCCTCTACGCGTTTCGCGAAACGTTTGCTTCCCATGGCGACGTGCCGGGCATTCAAGTCGATCCGGTTCACATCTATGGGGTGCTGAGCCTGGTTTTCTGGTCGATGATGATCGTAGTGACGTTCAAGTACGTCCTCACCATCATGAAGGCAGATAACAAGGGCGAGGGCGGCAGCCTGGCGCTCCTAGCCCTGATCAGCCGGCGTTCGCATCGGGTCCAGTGGACGGGGCCGCTGGTGCTGCTGGGTGTGTTCGCGACCGCGCTGTTTTATGGCGATTCGATGATCACCCCGGCGATGTCGGTCCTGTCGGCGACCGAGGGGCTGCAATACGTCCATCCCGGCTTCAAGGACTGGATCATCCCGCTGGCGATCGGGATCCTCGTCGCCCTGTTTGCCCTGCAATCGCGCGGTACGGCCAAGGTCGGGCGGCTGTTCGGGCCGATCATGATGGTCTATTTCGCAACGCTGGCGACGCTGGGGCTGATGTACATCGTCACGATGCCCTCGATTATTCTCGAGACGCTCAATCCCTGGAACGCCGTCAATTTCTATATCACCGATGGTTTCCGCGCCTTCGTGGCAATGGGCGCGGTGGTGTTGGCGGTTACCGGCGCAGAGGCGCTGTATGCCGACATGGGGCATTTCGGGCGCAAGCCGATCGGGGTCAGCTGGCTTACCTTCGTCCTGCCCGCATTGATGCTTAACTACATGGGCCAGGGCGCCATGGTGCTGGCGCCCGGTGCGGATGCAGAGGCGCTGATCCGCGACCCGTTCTTCCTGATGATCCCCGACATTGTCCGCATTCCGGTGATCTTCCTGGCGCTGGCAGCAACGATCATTGCGAGCCAGGCGGTCATCTCGGGCGCGTTCTCGCTCACCCAGCAGGCCATCCAGCTCGGCTTTATCCCGCGCATGCAGATCAAGCACACCAGCGCTTCGGCAGCGGGGCAGATCTATATCCCGGTGGTAAATTGGGCGCTGATGATCAGCGTCATCCTGCTGGTGCTGTTCTTCCAGTCGTCGAGCAACCTTGCCGCCGCCTATGGCATTGCGGTGACCGGGGCGATGTTCATCGACACCATTCTGATGGCTGCGGTCCTGATCGCGCTGTGGCGCTGGCCACTGTGGAAGGCATTGCCGCTGATCGCGGTCTTCATCATCGTCGACATGGCCTATCTCGGCGCGAACCTGATCAAGGTGCCCGACGGCGGCTGGGTACCGCTGGTAATCGGCCTCGCTATTTTCACCGCGCTGACGACCTGGTCGAAGGGGCGGGGCCTGATGCGCCAGTCGATGGCCGAGGGTGCTATCCCAATCGAGATTTTCGCCAAGAGCGCACACAACAGTGCAGCGCGCGTGCCGGGAACGGCGATCTTCATGGCGTCATCGGCCAGCGGCGTGCCCTCGGCGCTGCTGCACAACATAAAGCACAACAAGGTTCTGCACGAACGGGTGGTGGTGCTTACCGTCGTGATCGAGGACGTGCCGACAGTGCCGGCGGAAAAGCGGTTCGAGATGCGCGATCTCGGTCAAGGGTTCTACCGCATGGTCCTGCGCTATGGCTTCATGGAGGAAACCAATGTCCCAGCTGCCCTGCGCGAGGCGAACATGTGCGGCGGGCCGTTCGACATGATGCAGACCAGCTTCTTCCTCAGCCGCCAGACGCTGATCTCCAGCGAGAAGCCGGGCATGGCCGTGTGGCGCGAGAAGACCTTCGCCTGGATGCTGCGCAATTCGGCAACCGCGATGGAATTCTTCCGCCTGCCGAGCAACCGAGTGGTCGAACTGGGCAGCCAGCTGGAAATCTAGCCGCCCGGCTGGACTTATTCCCCGGTTGGCGGCTGTTGCTTCAACGGGGCGTCCTTATCCTCCAGCGCCAGCCCGTGCTTCAGCAGCATTGGGATCTGGCTGAAGGTGAAAAGGAAGCTCAGCGGCATGAACACCCAGAGCTTGGCCCACAGCCAGCCTTCGAAGGTCATCGTCTGGCGCAGGACTTCGTTGAGACCTGCGAGCGCAAGGAAGAAGAAGCCCCAGTTCCGAGACAGTTTGAGCCAGCCTTCCTGGCTCAGCCCCTCGAACGCCGCCTCGAGCAGCGTCTGGAGGAATGCGCGGCCCTTAAGCCAGCCGGCCAGCAGGACGATCCCGAAAAAGGCATAAATCGCGGTCGGCTTGATCTGGATGAAGCTTTCATCGCGCAGCCAGATGGTCAGCGCACCGAACCCGACGATCAGCGCGGTCGACAGCATGAGCATCGGCGAGACGCGCCCGAACTTCCATTTCGAAAACGCCAGTGCCACGACCGCCGCGATCATGAAGGCGATCGTACCCTGGACGACTGCGGCGATTTCGCCCAGCGGACCCGGTTCTTCAGGCGAGTAGAACTTGTAAACGCCCAGGAAGACCAGCAGCGGGCCATAGTCGACCAGGATATTCAGCCATCCGGTGGGCTTCTTCTCGGCGGCGGGGGCAGGGTTGTTCATCATGCGACTCCGGCAATAACGCGCGCCACCAGGTCCGGATCGAACGGGCGCAGGTCGTCCATTTTCTCGCCTACCCCGATCGCGTGGATCGGGAGGCCGTATTGCTCAGCAGCGGCCACCAGGACGCCGCCGCGTGCCGTGCCATCCAGCTTGGTCATGATCAGGCCTGTTACGCCCGCGACTTCCTTGAACACGTCGATCTGGGAAAGCGCGTTCTGGCCGTTGGTCGCGTCGAGCACCAGCACCACGTCGTGCGGGGCCTCGGGATTGAGGCGGCCGAGGACGCGGCGGATCTTTTCCAGCTCGTCCATCAGCTCCCGCTTGTTCTGAAGGCGCCCGGCGGTGTCGACGATCAGCACGTCGATCCCGCGTTCGGTCGCGGCCTTGACCCCGTCGAACACGATGCTGGCTGGATCGCCGCCTTCCGGCCCGCGCACGATCGGCACCCCGACCCGCTCCGCCCAGGTGGCGAGCTGGCCAATGGCAGCCGCGCGGAACGTGTCGCCAGCCGCCAGCATCACGTCGTAGTCATCCTCCTGAAACAGGTGAGCGAGCTTGGCGATCGTGGTAGTCTTGCCGCTGCCGTTGACGCCGATCACCAGCACGACCTGCGGGCGGGGGAAGGCAGTGATTTCAAGCGGACGGGCGACCGGGCGCAGGATCGCCGCGATTTCTTCCGCCACTGCCTCTTTCAGTTCCTGTTCGGAAATTTCCAGGCCGAAGCGCTTTTCGCGCAGCCGCTCGCGAATGCGTGCGGCGGCACTGGGGCCGAGGTCCGACATGATCAGCGCATCCTCGACATCGTCGAGCGTCGCGTCGTCGAGCCGCGCCTTGGTCACCACAGTGGCAAGGTTTTCGCCCAAGCGTTCGGAAGTCTTGCGCAGGCCGCCGAACAGCCGCTGCGTCCAGCTCATTTGGTTCATGTGAGAAGGCCTTGTACGACCCGCGTGGGGGTCACGGAAACGATGGTGCCGGGCACAGTGCCCTGCGGCAGGGCGACACGCGCATAAGTGGGGGCGTACCCCGTCCCGTCGCGCTCGGCGAGAACGGAGAGCGGCTTTCCGAGATGGCGCGCGAGCCAAGCCGCGCGTCGATCCGCCACGGCCGCGCGCAATTCGGCCGCGCGGCGTCGGATCGTCGCACCATCGACCTGCGGCATTCGCGCAGCAGGGGTGCCGGGGCGGGGCGAATAGGGGAACACGTGCCCGTGCACGATGTCGAGTTCGGCCACGATGGACAAATTGTCGGCGTGCGCGGTTTCCCCTTCGGTAGGGAAGCCCGCGATCAGGTCTGCGCCAATGGCGATGTCCGGGCGCGCCGATTTAAGCTGCTGGACCAGCTCGATCGCATCACCGCGCAGATGCCGCCGCTTCATCCTCTTCAGAATGAGGTCGTTGCCATGCTGGAGCGAAAGATGAACGTGCGGCATGATCCGCCGCTCGGTCGAGATCAGTTCGACCAGCAACGGGTCGATCTCTACCCCGTCGAGCGAGGAGAGGCGCAGCCGGCCAAGGGCAGGAAATGCCGCCAGAATAGCCTCGACCAGTACGCCCAGCCGAGGCAATCCGGGCAGGTCGTGCCCCCATGACGTGAGGTCCACGCCGGTCAGCACCACTTCTGGCGCTCCCGCCGCCAGATCGCGCTCGATCTCGCGCAGCACTGCGGCGATCGGCATCGACCGGCTGGTCCCGCGTCCCTGCGGGATGACGCAGAAGGTGCAGGCATGGTCGCACCCGTTCTGGACCGCGATGAAGGCACGCGTGTGCGCCGATCGCGGCGGCGGGCCGGGTTCGGCGACATTCCAGGCGCGGGGGTCCAGCTTCGCTGCGTTGGCGACGAGGCCGTCGACTTCAGGCATCGCAGCGATCGCGTCGCGCTCGATATCAGCCGCGCACCCTGTCACCAACAAGCGCGCATCGGGCTGCGCACGGCGAGCGCGGCGGATCGCCTGGCGCGTCTGACGCACGGCTTCGCTGGTGACGGCACAGCTGTTGATCACCACCAGGTCGCGCTGGCCTGCGAACATCGCGCGCAGCCGCTCGCTTTCGGCCAGGTTCATCCGGCAGCCGAGCGAGATCACCTGGGCTTCGCTCACGCGAAATCGCCCCATTCGAACGTGCCGCGATAGCTTTCCGCCGCCGGGCCGGTCATCAGGATCGGGCCAGTACCAGCCCAGGCTATCGTCAGCCGGCCCCCCGGCAGATCGACCGCGACGGGCGAGTTCACCAGCTTGCGCCGGATCGCGGCAACGGCGGTGGCACAGGCGCCGGTTCCGCAAGCGCGGGTCAGCCCGGCGCCGCGTTCCCAAACGCGCAGGCGGATCGTGCCATTTTCGACCGTCGCGACGTTTACGTTGATGCGCTCCGGGAAAAGCGGGTCATGCTCGATCTGCGGACCGAGCCGGTCCAGCGGCACGGCGTCGCAATCGGGTACGAAGAATATCGCATGCGGGTTGCCGACGTTCACCGCGGCGGGGCGCTCCAGTTCGTCCCATCCGACCGGCAATTCGCGGGTATCGGCGGCATGGGCGAGGGGGATCGCGTCCCATTCAAACCGGGGCGCGCCCATATCTACCGTGGCGCCGCCATCGGCCGGTCGCAGGCCGATGACACCGCCAGTCGTTTCGACCTCCGCCTCCGCTCCGTGAAGCAGCGCGACCGCGCGGCTGGCATTGCCACACGCCTCGACCTCTCCGCCGTCGGGATTGAAGATGCGCATGGCAAAATCGGCACGCTGCGAGGGTTCGAGCAGGATGAGCTGGTCGCAGCCGACACCGGTATGGCGATCCGCCAGGCGCGCCGCCATCGCGCCGCTGATCGGCGGAAGCCGCTGCGCGCGCGCGTCGAGCACGACGAAGTCGTTGCCCAAGCCATGCATCTTGACGAACGGAACGCGCATTGCGCCCGGCATCTAGGGGTAGCCTCGCGCCGCGTCCAGTGCGCGGGGCGGGGGTAGGCCCGTCACGCCTCGCGGGCGTTGACGCTTGCCTGCACTGGGCCTGGGGCGATAGCGACCGGAACGGGGCCTGGCGCAGGGGCCGGGGCCAGTCGTCCCATTGCGCCCAACCGCGCGCGTACCGCGGCGGCGTTTTCGGGCTTTCCGTAGTGGTAGCCCTGACCTTTCAAACTGCGAAAGCCGGTCAATTCTCGCAGAATTTCGGCATCCTCGATCCCTTCGGCCGTGATCGGCAGCTTGAGCCCGTCGCCCAGCCGTACGATCGCATCGAGGATCTGCGCGCCCGAGGCATTTTCACGCAGCTCGCTCACGAAAGTTCGGTCGATCTTGAGCTGGTCGAACGGCAGGCTGCGTAGCTGCGACAGGCTCGAATAACCGGTGCCGAAATCGTCCAGGCTGATCCGCACGCCCTGGTTGCGCAAGCTCGTGATCAGCGAACGGACCATGGTGATGTTTTCGTGCAGGCAGCTTTCGGTAATTTCGATTTCCAGCCGGCTGGGCGGGAAATTGTGCTTCACCAGCAGCTTGAGCAAGCGTTGCGAGAACCACGGATCGCGCAACTGGACCGGCGATATGTTGACCGCCAGGCGCAGTGCCGGGTCCCATTCCTTCGCATCCTCGAGCGCGCGCGCGATCAGCTGTTCGGAAAGTTCCGCGATCTGGCCGATCTCTTCGGCCACCGGAATGAACACGCTCGGTCCGAGGCTGCCCATTTCGCGGCAGTTCCAGCGCGCCAGCATTTCGAACCCGACCAGGTCGCCCGTCTCCAGGTCGACCTGTTGTTCGTAGAAAGGTACGAATTCGCCCTGTTCGACCCCGCGGCGGACCGCCCGTTCCAGCTTGTGCCGGAAACGCAGTTCGCTTTCCATCTGAGGTTCGAACCAGAAATATCCGTTCTTGCCGCGCTTTTTCGCGTGGTACATCGCAATGTCGGACTTGTGCATCAGCGCCTTGGCATCGCCAGTGACTGGATCGGCCAGGGCCGCCACATTGGTGGCAATGCCGACCGATACTGTCACCTCGATCGATGTTCCGTCGATCAGGATCGGCGCGCCGATCCGTTCGATCAGGCGCGCGGCAAAATTATCGATCTCTTCGCCAGCACTGGAGGCATACGGCACCACGCATGCGAACTCGTCGCCGCCGAGGCGGGCAACCAGCGCGTCATGCGGAACGAGGGCGGCAATGCGTTCCGATGCTGCTCGCAGCACTTGATCGCCCGCCACGTGCCCATACAGATCATTGATTTGCTTGAAGTTATCGAGATCGATCATGAGGAAGGCCACGCCTTGCGAGCGCTTGCCCTGCGATTCGATCAGTCCATCGGTTGCCGCCGCGATCGTCCGGCGGTTGAGGCAGCCGGTCAGTGGGTCGGTTTCGGCCAGCTTGCGCGCCTGTTCTTCCGCCAGCTTGCGCTGTTCGATCTCGCGCAGCAGCTCGTTGTAGCGGCGCCAGCCGAAGATGATCAGCGCGATATTCAGCAGCAGGGCATTGACCAACAGGGTGTCGGGCCCTTCGCCCACGCCGGCCCAGCTTTGCACGACCTTGGGCAGCACCGAACTGCCGGTGCCCACGAACATAAGAACCGCGGCGGACGCCACCCCGAGCGCGACGAGATCGCGGTCAGCGCGTTGCATTTCACGTTCCGGTGCAGTTTCCAACGCGCCTATCCATTCCACGGCTAGCTTTGCAGCCGTGCCCCCGAAGCAAGCGACCACCTCCGCTATCGCAGCAGCACCTGAAAAAGCGGTTAACTGGTGCCAGCTCGCCCGCTAACGGTTCGGCCCAACGAACAGGGTTGAAGCAGGAGAATGTCGTGGTGCGTTATTGGCTGATGAAATCGGAACCCGACGTCTATGGCTGGGACGATCTCGAGGCCGAGGGCGAGGGTACCTGGGACGGGGTGCGCAATCACCGCGCCAAAAACAATCTGGCTGCCATGGAAGTTGGTGACCAGGCGTTGTTCTATCATTCCAATATCGGTTTGGAGATGGTCGGCATCGTTGCAATATCGGTTGCAGGCATCGCCGACCCGACCGACCCCGATGGCAAGTGGGCAGCGGTCAAGGTGAAGCCGGTGCGTAAACTGAAACGGCCGGTCACGCTGAAGCAGGTCAAGGCCGAACCCCGCCTCGCCGACATGGAACTGGTGCGCCTGTCCCGCTTGTCCGTGAGTGAAGTGACACCGGACGAATGGGCCGTCGTGCTGGAAATGGCGGGGGAGTAGAGCGGGCCTGGGTCAGCGCTGTCCCACCATGCGACGCCGCGAATTGGGCGGGAGCACAATGGTTAGCAATGTGTTAACGCGGTCATATGAGAAGATCGCTAGTCCTAACCGACGAAAGTGCCCGCCACTGGTTTCGCGCAATCCTGCCGCCGCAGGTCGCTACCGGTCGCGACGCCGCCCCTGAGCAGCAGGAGCGCAAACCGGTAGGCAGCGACTTGCGCCGTTTCTTTACGACTTACTGCGCCAGTCTGGTCGTCGTGACGATCCTGATCGCCTGATCACATTGCCTTGAGCACGGCTGCCTGCTCGGCGGTGTACAAGCGCTGACCCAGCCAGGCCGAAAACAGGCACATTGCCGCGCTGAGCAGGACCTGGTCTACGATCGCTACGTCCGCAGCGCTTAGCCCGGTGGCGAGCAGGGACCCGGCCACCATTGCGCCCGAATTGACAATATTGTTCGCCGCGATGGTCCGCGCGGTTTGGGTTTTGGGCACGAAAGTCGTGAGGAAGGCATAAAGCGGCACCACGAACATGCCCCCGGCTACCGCGATGCCAAGCAAGCTCAGCAACAATGGGATGGCGAGCGGCTGGGCGAGGAATGCAGCCACGTCGTACAGCTGGTCGCCCGGTAAAGGCACCCACGCGCGGCAGATGAGGTAGAACGCGACGACGAACAGGCCCATGACCACGACGGACACCGGCGAATAGCGTGCCGACACCGTGCCCTTGAGCAGAGCGTTCACGGACACCGATCCAATCGCTACCCCGATCGAGAAGATCACCAGGAACAGGCTGGCCACCTCCTTGCTGGCGGTCAGCACGTTTTTCGCCAGCGGGGGGAACTGAATGAAAAGCACTGCACCGATGGTCCAGAAGAAACTGATCGCCATGATCGCCAGGAATACCCGCCGGTCGTGCATCGTATTGCGCACGAGCACGAACGAAGATCGCAAGACGTTGAAATCGATGGCTTCCGGCTCCCCCTGGGGCGGCGCAGGGGGCACGTGGCGGGATGTGAGATAACCGGCGATGGCGATCAGCACTACCAGAATCGCTGCCGCCTCGACCGCGATCCATCCGGCCAGGATAGTGCCGAACAGGATCGCGATATAGGTACCGGCCTCGACCAGTCCCGTGCCCGCCAGCACCTCGTCATCATGCAGGTGCTGGGGCAGGATCGCGTACTTGATCGGGCCGAAAAACGTCGAATGCACCCCCATCGCGAACAGTGCGGCCAGCAGCAGCGGGATCGCGGCCTGGGCGGCGAGCGGATGGGGCGACGCGACGCAGCGCCCTGCGGCCGTAGCGCATTCCAAGTTCTGCCAGGCGATGAACAGTCCGGCTGCGCCAACCAGCATGATGCCGATCTCGCATGCCTTCACGATGCGGATTATCCGCGCCTTGTCCCGCATGTCGGCCAATTGGCCAGCCAGCGCTGAAAGGACGAAAAAGGGCAGAATGAACACCCCCGAAGCGACCGCGCTGAACATCGCTTCGTCCGCTTCAGAATTGTAGATGCTGTAAACCACGAACAGCACCATCGCCGTCTTGTAGAGGTTGTCGTTGAACGCATTGAACAATTGCGTGACGAACAGCGGCAGGAACCGGCGGCGGCGCAGGATATGCGTCGTGGTAGTCATCGAAACGAAGCGCCCCTGCTGTGGTGCGGACGGTTTAGCGCGCTCCGCGTGGCGGACAAGGGCCGCTCGCGGCTTTTGCCACGCGGCGATTACGGCTAGTAGATGGCCTTGATGCTCAGCCTGCCCAACATCCTCACCCTGTCGCGCATCGTCGCGCTGCCACTGCTTGCCTATCTCCTGTGGTGGCCGGGGTGGGAAACCGGATACCTGCTCGCGTTCGTGCTTTACTGCCTGATGGGGTTCACCGATTACGTCGACGGTTATCTCGCCCGGTCGAGCGGGGCAGTGTCGAAGCTGGGTATTTTCCTCGATCCGATCGCAGACAAGATCATGGTCGCCGCGGTGATCCTGGTGCTGGCGGCGCAGAATGTGCTGCGCGGACCATACGTGGGCGACATGCACGTGGTGGCTGGGTTGATCATCCTGATGCGCGAGATCGCGGTTTCAGGCCTGCGGGAATTCCTGGGCGGGCTGCAGGTTTCCGTCCCGGTGTCGAAACTGGCCAAGTGGAAAACCACCTTCCAGCTCGTCGCACTCGGCTCGCTCATTCTTGGCCAGGGCCTGCCCCGATGGACAGTCATGCTGGGCGAGGTCGAGGCCAACATCCCCCATACCCTTGGCCTGACGACGCTATGGGCCGCAGCGATCCTGACGCTGGTTACGGGCTGGGATTACCTGCGCGTCGGCCTCAGGCACATGGACTGAGATCAACCGGCCCGCAGTTCGCCCGCCAGCAAGCGAAAGTCGTCTGCGCGGGGGGAGTTCTTGCGCCAGATCAGGGTGATTTCGCGCTTCGCCGCATTCGACTTGAGCGGCCGGGCGACGACCTGCGTGCCGGTAAGGATGCCCGCCTCGATCGCCATTTCGGGCAGCATGGTGAGACCGAGGTCGTTGTCGACCATCTGCACCAGCGTGTGGAGGGAGGTGCCGATCATCGTTGCCGAGGCGCGCAGTTCAGGCCGGTTGCATGCGGCGAGGGCGTGTTCCTTGAGGCAGTGCCCGTCTTCCAGCAGCAGCAGGCGCCCCTCGTCGATCATCGATGGCGGGACCAGCGCGGGGGGATCGCGCGGATCGTCCTTGGGGAAAGCCACATAAAGCGCGTCGTCGCCGATGTGCTCCATTTCGACGTCGCCGGTGGTGAAGGGCAGAGCAAGCAGCACGCAGTCGACCCGGCCATGATGCAGGCTTTCGACCGCGTCGTGGCTGGTTTCCTCGCGCAGGAACAACTTGAGGTCCGGTCGCTCGCGCCGCAGCCGCGGCAGGATACGCGGCAGCATGAACGGTGCGATTGTCGGAATGACGCTCATCCGCAGGGAACCGGACAGGGGCTTGCCGCTGGCCTGGACGAGGTCGACGAGTTCTTCCGATTCGCGCAGCAAGCGATGCGCCTTGGCGACGACCTGCTCGCCGAGTGCAGTGAACCGCACGACGCGGCGGCTGCGTTCCACCAGAGTCACGCCCAGCAGCGTCTCCAGCTCGCGAATGCCCGCCGACAGCGTCGATTGCGAAACGAAGCTTGCATCGGCGGCGCGGCCGAAATGCCCGTGCTGATGCAGCGCCACAAGGTACTGCAGCTGCTTGATCGTCGGCAGATAGGTGCTCACGCGGTCATTCCGCCGCCTGCGCCTCGCGCATTTCGCTGTGAACGGTGTCGATGTGGGTCATCAGCAAGCGGCCTCGCTTGACCGCGAAGGCCAGCTTGCCCTCGACCAGCTCCAGCGCGTCGCGCCCGAAAACCTCATATCGCCACCCCTCCAGCACTGGCAGGTCGCGGGCGCCGGCAGCCAGCGCCTCCATCTCTTCCGACCGGGTCAGCAAACGGGACGCGACGTCGATTTCGCGGCTGCGGATCTTGAGCAGCAGCTTGAGCAGATCGGCAACCAGCGCGCCTTCCTTGCCCAGCGGGGCGCCGCGCTTTTCCTTGGCGGGCATTTCTTCCGGCGTCAGCGGCACGGCCTTTTCCAGCACTTTCATCAGCCGCTTGCCGATGTCGTTGTCGCGCCAGGCGTTGGACAGACCGCGCACCTTGGTCAGGTCGGCCTGCTGCTTGGGCGGGTGGCTGGCGATATCGGCCAGCGTTTCATCCCGCATGATCCGGCCGCGGGGGATATCCTTGTGCTGCGCTTCCTGTTCGCGCCAGGCGGCAAGGGCGCGCAGCCGGCCCAGGACCTGCGGATTGCGCCCGGCCTGACGGATACGCTTCCACGCGCTTTCGGGATCGGTGCGGTAATTGTCCGGGTCGGCGAGCTTTTCCATCTCGGCGTCCAGCCAGGCGCCGCGGCCGGTCTTGATCAGCTTCTTGAGGATTTTGGGGAAAATTTTGGCCAAATGCGTAACGTCGCCGATGGCATATTCGACCTGCCGTTCCGTCAACGGCCGGCGGCTCCAGTCGGTGAAACGCGCACCCTTGTCGATTGTCAGCCCCAGCCAGGATTCGACCAGGTTGGCATAACCGATCTGTTCCGACTGGCTGACCGCCATCATGGCGATCTGCGTGTCGAAGATCGGATGCGGCGTGGTGCCGGTGAGGTTGTAGATGATCTCGACATCCTGCCCGCCTGCATGGAAGACCTTCAGAACGTCTTCATTGTCGCACATCAGTTCGAGCAGAGGGGCCAGGTCGATGCCGTCGGCCATCGGATCGATCGCCGCAGCTTCTTCCGAATTGCCGATCTGGATGAGGCACAGCTCGGGCCAATAAGTGTTCTCGCGCATGAATTCGGTGTCGACGCACACGAAGTCGGATTCGGCGAGGCGGGCGCAAAGCTCTTCAAGCTGCGCGGTAGTGGTGATCAGGTCGTGTATTTTCATCGTTCTATTCAGTCTGCGGGCGGAGTACCGCCGCTCGGGGCCATTCCCATGGGCAGGCTGCTTGACAAAGCAGGCAGCATCCCCTGTTAGCGCGCGCGATTCCTGCTAAGGCAGCGCGCCCGCGCCCTAGCGCCATAGCTCCGAAATTGGAAAGAGTTTAGATGCACGCCTATCGTACCCACACTTGTGCTGCGCTGACCGATGCTGATGTTGGCGAAACCGTCCGTTTGTCGGGGTGGGTGCACAACAAGCGCGATCATGGCGGGGTCCTGTTCATCGACTTGCGCGATCATTACGGCATCACCCAGGTCGTTGCCGACAGTGACAGCCCGGCTCTTCCGGCACTGGAAAAGGTCCGCCTGGAATCGGTTGTGACGATCGAGGGGACTGTGAAGGCACGGGCCGATGCCGCGGTGAACCCAAATCTGCCAACGGGCGGTATCGAAGTTTTCGCACGGGATGTGACTGTGCAGAGCGCGGCTTCCGACCTGCCATTGATCGTCAATTCGGCAGAGGACTATCCCGAGGAAACCCGCCTCAAGTATCGCTTCGTGGATTTGCGGCGCGAGCGGCTGCACAAGAATATCGTCCTGCGCTCGAACGTGATTGCATCGCTGCGCCGCCGCATGATCGAGCAGGGCTTCACTGAATTCCAGACCCCGATCCTGGGCGCATCCAGCCCTGAAGGTGCGCGCGATTATCTCGTCCCCAGCCGCCTCCATCCGGGTCGCTTCTATGCGCTTCCCCAGGCGCCGCAGATGTTCAAGCAGCTGCTGATGGTCGCGGGGTTCGACCGCTATTTCCAGATCGCACCGTGCTTCCGTGACGAGGACCTGCGCGCCGATCGCTCGCCGGAATTCTACCAGCTCGACTTCGAAATGAGCTTCGTCACCCAGGAAGACGTGTTCCAGGCGATCGAGCCGGTGCTGGCCGGCGTGTTCGAGGAATTTTCGGGCGGCAAAAGCGTGACCCCGGCGGGCACGTTCCCCCGGATTCCCTATGCCGAATCGATGCTCAAGTACGGCACCGACAAGCCCGACCTGCGCAATCCGCTGATCATTTCGGATGTCACTGAGCATTTCACCCAGAGTGGGTTCGGCCTGTTCGAGAAGATCGTCGGCGGCGGCGGCCGCGTCCGGGTCGTTCCCGCTCCTGCCACGCACGAGACAAGCCGCAAGTTCTTCGATGACATGAACGACTGGGCGCGCAAGGAAGGCTTTGCCGGCCTCGGATACGTCACCCGTAAGAACGGCGAATTCGGGGGCCCGATCGCCAAGAACCACGGCGAGGAAGGCATGGCCAAGCTTTATGCCGAGTTGGGGCTGGGTGAGAACGACGGCCTGTTCTTTGCCGCGGGCAAGGAGAAGGACGCGGCCAAGCTTGCCGGTGCCGCCCGCACCCGCGTGGCTGAGGAACTGGGCCTGATCGAGGAGGGCTGCTTCAAGTTCTGCTGGATCGTCGACTTCCCGATGTTCGAGTACGACGAAGACGCCAAGAAGGTCGACTTCAGCCACAACCCGTTCTCCATGCCGCAGGGCGAGCTTGAGGCACTGGAAACGCAGGACCCGCTGACCATCAAGGCATGGCAGTACGATATCGTGTGCAACGGGTACGAGCTGAGCTCGGGCGCGATCCGGAATCACAAACCGGAAATCATGTACAAGGCGTTCGAGATCGCCGGCTATTCGCAGGCCGATGTCGATGCAAATTTCAGCGGCATGATCGAGGCATTCAAGCTGGGCGCCCCGCCACACGGCGGATCTGCCCCCGGCATCGACCGGATTGTGATGCTGCTGGCGGACGAGCCCAACATTCGCGAGGTCATTGCGTTCCCGCTGAACCAGCGCGCGCAGGACCTGATGATGGGTGCCCCTTCGCAAGTGACACCGCGAGCACTGCGCGATGTGCACATCCGCACGGTCGAAGCGCCGAAGCCCGACTGATCCTGTCGCGGAATCAAAGAAAAAGGGGCGCGAAGGTCTGACCCTCGCGCCCCTTTTCTTGTCTAGATCGAAGCGATCAGTCGTACTGCTTTTCGATCATGTCGCCGAAGCGTTCGCCCTCGGCGATTTCAGCGTAGCACTGCTGCACGACGGCACGTTCCTGCGGGTCGAGATCGGCATGCTCCAACGCTTCACGGAATTTTCCGGCGAGGTAATCTTCGCCTTCTTCGACGCGCTCGGCAGCGGCTTCGTCACCCTTTTCGAACAGGTCGGTGATGTCGGTCCACAGGCGATGGGCCGCACCGGTGACGGTGCCTTTGGTCACCAGTTCATCGCCCTGGCGCTGCAGTTCGGCATTGAGAGTGGCGAGCGTCTGCTGACGCTTGTTCAGGCGGTCCGCCAGTGCGGCCTTGAGCGCCGGGCTGTGAGCCTTCTCGCCTGCCTTGCGATAACCTTCGACCGAATCGAACGTGGTGTCGACCAGTGACTTGAAAACGGTACTGCTCATGATGTTGAAACCCTTTTGCCAGAAATTGCAGATAGCTGGCCAACGTTGCCCGGCTTGATTTGTGCCGGGCCAATGCCAATTTTTCCGGGTACGGGGCGACTTCGCCCCTGCGCCATACCCCGTGCCATGCCCCTTGCCAGCGCCCGCGCCGTTCATTAGGGCGAAAGCCAACTTTGAAACCCCCAGACACTAGAGGGAAGAATATGAGCGATACCGCCGAACGCGTGCAGAAAATCGTCGTCGAGCATCTCGGCGTCGAAGCCGACAAGGTGAATCAGGAAGCCAGCTTTATCGACGACCTGGGCGCGGACAGCCTCGACATCGTCGAGCTGGTTATGGCGTTCGAAGAAGAATTCGGCGTTGAAATCCCCGACGACGCGGCCGAGAAGATCACGACCGTTGGCGACGCGACCAAGTATATCGAAGAGCACAAGGGCTGATTGCCCGACCCGCCGTGCTCGCCGCGCGGCTAGCGGGCGGGAAGTGACAGGCTCGACCCGGAAGCGGGCCGGGCCTGTTGTCTTTTTACGGAGAGTTTCATGCGTCGTGTCGTCGTTACCGGGCTAGGCCTCGTTACTCCGCTCGGGGGCGATGTCGAAACCACCTGGTCCAACCTGATCGCGGGCGAAAGCGGTGCGGGTCAGATCACCCGTTTCGACACCGCCGATCACAAGTGCACCATCGCCTGCGAGGTGAAGCCGAAGGATCACGCCTGGGGCTTCGATCCCGACAAGCGCGTCGATCACAAGGTCCAGCGCCAGGTCGATCCATTCATCGTCTACGGCATTGATGCCGCTGGCCAGGCGCTCGAAGATGCCGGGCTTGCCGACATGGATCAGGCGCTCAAGGAACGGACCGGGTGCTCGATCGGGTCGGGCATCGGCGGCTTGCCGGGCATCGAAAGCGAATCGATCGTCCTGAAAGAACGCGGCCCCAGCCGGGTCAGTCCGCATTTCGTGCACGGGCGGCTGATCAACCTGATCAGCGGTCAGGTTTCGATCAAGTACGGGCTCATGGGGCCCAATCATGCAGTCGTAACGGCATGTTCGACTGGCGCTCACTCGATTGGCGATGCGGCGCGCATGATCAAGGATGGCGATGCCGACGTTATGCTGGCGGGCGGCGCTGAATCGACCATCAATCCGCTTGGCGTTGCCGGGTTCGCCCAGGCGCGCGCTCTCAACATGAGCATGAACGATCGCCCGACCGAAGCCAGCCGTCCGTATGACAAGGGCCGCGATGGCTTCGTCATGGGCGAAGGCGCAGGTGTGGTCGTGCTGGAAGAATACGAACATGCCAAGGCGCGCGGCGCCAAGATCTATGCCGAAGTCGTCGGCTACGGCCTGTCGGGTGATGCATACCACGTCACCGCCCCGCATCCGGAAGGCAAGGGCGCCGAACTCGCCATGCGCATGGCCTTGAAGAAGGCGGGCATGGAACCGGGCGACATCGATTACGTCAACGCCCACGGCACCTCGACCATGGCGGACACGATTGAACTGGCCGCGGTCAAGCGCGTGCTCGGCGAAGATCTTGGCGGTGCATCGATGAGCTCGACCAAGTCGGCGATTGGCCACTTGCTGGGCGGCGCGGGCGCTGTCGAAGCGATCTTCTGCATTCTGGCGATCCGCGACCAGATCGTGCCGCCGACGCTCAATCTCGACGACCCTGACGAGGGGACCGAAGGGGTCGATCTCGTCCCGCACACGGCCAAACGGCGTGAGGTCAACGCGGTGCTGAACAACAGCTTCGGTTTCGGCGGTACCAACGCCTCGCTGGTGATGAAGAAGGTCGACTGACATGCGCCGCCTTGCGGTTGTCCTGATCGCCGTCATGGCATTGCTTGGCATCGTCGTTTTCAGCGGGGTGCTCGGCTCGGCCACGATCGAGGAAGAGACCTCGTTCACGGTTCCGGCCGGCTCGTCGCTAACCTCGGTTGCGCAGAAGCTGGAGGACGAAGGGCTGATCAGTTCAGCTGACGCTTTCCTTCTGCGGGCGAAGCTGCTTGGCGGTTCTGCTCCGATCCAGGCGGGCGAGTTCCTGCTGACGCCCGACATGGGGCAAGGGGCCATTCTCGACGCGTTCCAATCCGGCGACGTGATCCGGCGCTTCGTGACCATCCCGGAAGGCATGCCCTCCATTCTGGTCCACGAAAAGTTGATGGCGGAAGAACACCTGACAGGCGAAATCCCGGTTCCCGCCGAAGGGTCGGTTCTGCCCGACACCTACGATTTCGAACGCGGCGAATCGCGCATGGCAGTGCTCGCGCGGATGCAGGCCGCAATGCAGAACTACCTCGCCGAAGCCTGGCCCCAGCGCGGCCCCGATGTCGCAGTAAACAACGTGCGCGATGCGGTGATCCTCGCCTCGATCGTGGAGAAGGAAACCGGCGTAGCGCGCGAACGGCGCATGGTGGCCGGCCTCTATTCGAACCGGGTCAAACAGGGCATGTTCCTGCAGGCCGATCCCACGATCATCTACCCCATCACGCGCGGGAAGCCGCTGGGTCGTCGCATTCGGCAGTCGGAAATCGCCGCGATCAACGATTACAACACGTACTCCATGGCCGGGCTGCCTAAGGCACCGATCACCAATCCCGGCCGCGAAAGTATCGCCGCCGTGCTCAACCCGGCTGACACCGACGCACTTTACATGGTCGCCGACGGCACGGGCGGGCACGAATTCAACAAGGATTACGCCTCGCACCAGCGCGCCGTCGACAAGTGGTTCGCGCTGCGGCGCCAGCGCGGCGAGATGTGAACGGCGCGCCGCTGATCGTCACCGCGCTTCTCCCACCGGACCTCCACCGGTGGGCGACCGACCTGAGAAATCGCCATTTTCCCGCCGAACGAAACTGGCTCGAAGCGCATGTGACCCTGTTCCACGCTCTCCCGCCCTCGGCAGAGCCGGAAGTTGTGGCGGCGCTGAAGCGCGAGGCAGCCAACGCGGCCCCGATACCGGGCCGTATCGAAGGCGTCATGTCTTTGGGCCGAGGCACCGCGATCCGGCTCGCCAGTCCTGCGCTGATCGCTGTGCGCGACCGGCTGGCCGAGCAGTTTCACGGCCTGCTCACTGCGCAGGATGCGCACCGGCCCCGCCTGCACGTGACGGTACAGAACAAGGTGGAACCGAAAGAGGCGAAGGCGCTCCAGGCGGAACTGATCACTCGGGTGGAGCCGCGCGATCTTACGTTCCGAGGGCTCGGGCTGTATCGATATCGCGGTGGCCCATGGGAACACGTCCGCGATTTTACATTCAGGGCATGATCTTGCACTGACACTGCCTCGACACTGCCTCGACACTGCCTCGACACTGCCTCGACACTGCCTCGACACTGCATCGACATTGCATCGACACTGCATCGACACTGCATCAACCCCCGCATCACTGCATTCCCGATTATCGTCTGTTGGGAACGCGCCGCGGCATTGCTGAATAAGACTGCGCATTTGGCGTTGACCAACCTTCGCCCCCGCCTTAAACGCGCCGCCTGTCCCCGCACCGGCGGGGATCTGCATGCGGCCCACGGCCCTGCAGGCCCCTTGGGGCGGAGTAGCTCAGCCGGTTAGAGCAGCGGAATCATAATCCGCGTGTCGGGGGTTCGAGTCCCTCCTCCGCTACCATCCCGGATTGTCCACCGGTGGCCCACTGAGGCCACTGGCAGACATTTTTCGAGGAAAATCAAATATTTTTCGCGTCCCGTTGCGTACGCCGGCGTCCCGGTGCGACCCGCTGCGGCCACCCACGGCGATTTGGATTGGGGGTATTTTGGGGGTATTTTTCGGCTGTCCCCAAAACAGGCGATACCCCCAGATGGCTTTGAAAGAACTTGAGGTCAAATACGCCACCAAGCGGCAGCGCCCCTACAAGCTGTCCGATGGAGAAGGCCTGCACCTGCTCGTCCAGCCGAACGGATCGAAGCTCTGGCGCCTGAAATACCGCTTCGACGGCAAGGAAAAACTGCTGAGCTTCGGCAAATATCCGACCGTCACGCTGGCGATCGCCCGCGAGAAGCGGACCGAAGCCAAGCGGCTGCTCGATCAGGGTGAGGACCCCGCCGAGGCCAGGAAGCGGGCGAAGAAGCAGAGGGCCGCGCTCAAGCTGTTCGAAGAGATTGCGCGGGCCTGGCACGCCAATCGTATTGAAGGGCTGGACTCGGCCCATGCCCTGCGCGTCATCAACCGGATGGAGCGCGACGTCTTTCCGGTCATCGGGAAGCGTCCGATCACGGAAATCGACCCGCCCGAGATTCTCGAGATGATCCGCGCGGTCGAAGCGCGCGGCGCCCTCGATATCGCCCGTCGCCTCAAGCAGAACGTCAGCCAGATCTATCGCTTCGCGATCGCGAGCGGCTGGGCGACCATCGATCCGACGCTCGGCCTCAACGATGCGCTCAAGCCCAAGCCGCCCGTCAGGCACATGGCGCGCGTGCCGCTCGCGGAGTTTCCGAAGCTGGTGCGGGCGATCTTCGCCTATGACGGCGAGGACACGCCGCGCCGCCGCGAGATCACCCGTGACGCGCTGCTGTTCACCTTGCTCACATGGGTCCGAACCAGCGAAACCCGCTTCGCGGCCAGGGACGAGTTCGAGGATCTCTATGGACCGAACCCGCTATGGCGTCTGTCGCCGGAGCGCATGAAGATGGAACGTGAGCATCTTGTTCCGCTGTCCCGCCAGGCCGCAATGATCGTTCAGCGCCGCTTGCAGGCGACGAACGATGCGTTCCTCTTTCCCGGAGCCAAGCCTGGAAAGCCTATTTCCGAGAACACCATGATCTATGCCTGCTACCGCATGGGCTATCTTGGCCGGCAGACGGTGCATGGGTTTCGGGGGCTCGGCTCGACCTGGGCGAACGAAGCCGAACGCTACAAGCCCGACTGGATCGAGATGGCGCTCGCCCACGAGGATGAGGACGAAGTGCGCGGCGCCTATAACAGCGCGCTCTATCTCACCCCGCGAAGGCGGATGCTGCAAGATTGGGCCGACGTGATCGACGCGGCAACCGCAGTGTCGGATGTCGAGAAGGATCCTATCGAGTTCTCACAGCTCACGGGCTGTTCTGCGCCCATCCAGCGCTTGCCGCCGAGCGACCGGAGACAGCCGTATTGGCAGCGCCCTCGTTGGGCGGCTTCGCGATAAGCGTCACGGCTCGGAACCGCTGATTAAGAGCGCGGCTTTCCACCATAATTATTATAAACGTCAGTTACTTAGATGCATCCGTGAATAGTGGGACTGAACAATAAGAAGCAGTATCGTATCATATCCTACCATGCCCTACGTCACAAATTCACCTACGTCGGAAGAGCGCCCTCATGGCGGACATTCGTTCAATCAAGCAGGCAATCACGGTGAGCGGCATCAACCATCGAGCTTGCCAATGCCCTGTACCCTAAGACACGATAACAATCCCCCCACGCAAAAGTCCTCCATGGCCTTCAGGGTCACCGAGATGTTCCGTGAAGAAAGTCGCCCACCCGACATGTGATCGATCCGGCGATTGTCGGCGAATGTGTACAGCGTACAGCTCAGAATAAACTGATAGGCCTGCAAGGCATCATCGCGCGATGACTTTGGTTTGATAGATATCATCGCCTCGACATATCGGCGAGATATTTCATCAAATAGCGGTGCAACTATTTCGTCCATCCAGAGTTGCACGCCTGCTATCTGTGAGATGAGGCGACAATAATTCATCCACCCCGGCTCACCGGATTCAAAACGGCTCAAGAGGGGGCCGTAAAATGCGCGGATGAGAAGTCGAGCCGATGCTTCCGGGCGATCTGGATCGAGGTCCAGCTCCGCAAGCCTTCGCAGCCGCTCTTCGTTCAACCACGCGCTGCGGCGTTCTATGACTTCCGTGAACAGCGCTTCCTTGGTTCCAAAATGATAATTCACAGCGGCGAGCCGTGTGGACGCTGCATCCGTTATTTCTCGCACCGAAACGCCGAAATAGCCCCGGTCCGCGAACAGCGACTCGGCGGCGTCCAGGATCTGCTCGCGCAGATCCGGTCGTTCCGTTTGCGGCTTGGAGATTGCCTTTTTTGGCTTAATATCTGGTAATTTCAATCATCTTCTCCCCCAAAAGCGCCCCGAATTGACATGTGAGTGGAACGTTCGTATCACTCGATCAAGGACGCGCAGCCTACGCTGGCTTCCGTCACAAAAATAGATGGTAGGGGAACGAAACTGTGAGACCGATCCTGATCCGTAACGGCTATGTCATCACCGGCGATCCTGCGATCGGCGACGTGCCCAGTGGGGATGTTTTGATCGTGAACGGACGCATCGCTGAGATCGGTCAAAACCTTCACCATGATGAGGCAGAGGAGATCGACGCGACCGGCACGATTGTAATGCCAGGCATGGTCGATACGCATCGGCATACTTGGCAGACTCAGCTACGCGCGATTTGCGCCGACATGAGCCTCATGCAGTATATGCGCTGCATCCGCTTCAACATCTCGCCCGTCTATACGCCAGAAGATGTCTATGTGGGCAATTATATCGGCGCCCTAGAAGCTCTGAACGCCGGGATCACGACGCTCTATGACTTCTCACATACGTCGCACAGTCCGGAACATGCCGATGAGGCCATCCGCGGCCTGCGGGACGCCCGGATTGCTGGCCTCTATGCCTACGGCTTCTATCCAGCACCGGTCGACCGGCCTTATTTTACGAGCGTCGACCAACGCATCGCCGATGCGGAACGGATAAGGACGCAGCATTTTTCGTCGGACGATCAGCGGCTGGGCATGGCGGTCGCGATCACCGAGGTCGGGATGTATCCGTTCGATTCGACGCGTAAGGAGATCATGACAGGCCGCCGACTTGGCGTGCAGCAAACAATTCACACGAACTGTTTCTGGGGCTCCGCTTTTTGCAGCGGTATAGAGGAACTCGCGGCGGCCGGACTCCTTGGACCCGACCAGGTCCATGTGCATTGCAATTCCGTGACAGACAACGAACTTCGCCTGCTCGCCGATAATGGCGCCAAGGTTTCATGCACGCCCGATACGGAACTGCAGATGGGCATGGGCCACCCCTTGATCGGCCGCGCCCACGATGTCGGCATCAAGCCTACACTTGGGGCCGACGTTATCTCCTGCAACGGTGGCGACCTACTCACGCAGGCACGCCTCGGTCTTCAAGACGCGCGCGTCCTGGCCAACGATCCGGTCAATGCGCAAGGTCGGATGCCTGAGGATATCCCATTCAAGGTACGTGACGCGATCGCGTGGATGACGATCAACGGCGCGGAAGCGATGGGTCTTGATCATCGCACGGGATCGCTCACGCCGGGCAAGGATGGCGATATCGTTCTCATCGCGCCCAACGACTTCAACCTCATGCCGCTGAACGACATGGTGGGCGCGGTCGTGCTGCAGGCTAACGTTTCCAACATCGATACGGTGGTCCTGCGCGGCGAGGTCGTGAAGCGCCACGGTCGCTTGACTGGCGTCGACTTCAAGCAGTTGCTCCGCATGGCGGAGGGCTCGCGCGAGCGGATCATGGAGCAGGCCCTGCGTCGCGGTCCGCTCGTTCCGCCGCCCAACACCACGGCAATGGCAGAGATGGAGGAGACCGCGCGCCAGAACCTGGCCGCATAGCGGGGTAGGAAACCAAAGGCGCCGCATGAACCGCGTCGGCGTCCAACGAGGAGGGGATTACGAAATGGATAAGCTTTGGCCGCGCGCCGCGCGGATCGGACTTCTTTTGCCTGCGGTCGTTGGCACAAGCGCTTACGCACAGACTGAGCCGGCTTCATCGGCTGCGAGCACTCCGCAGCCGGAGGCCGTATCGACGCCCGCCGCACAGGATCAGGGCGCCGGTCTTCAGGACATCATCGTGACTGCGCAGAAGCGCAGCGAGTCGGTGCAGAAAATTCCTCTCGCGGTGACGGCCCTATCCGGCAATGACCTCGCGAAGGCGGGCATCAACAGCATCGAGGGTCTGCAGGCCGCCGTCCCCAATCTCAACCTCGGCCAGCAGCTCGGCGTCGCGAGAATCTCGCTGCGCGGCATCGGCCTCGACAACCTCAGCACCGGCGCCGAGGGAAGTATCGCTTTCCACCTCAACAGCGCGTTCATTTCGCGCGGCGCCGCAGCGCTCAGCGCATTCTACGACGTCGATCGCGTGGAAGTTCTGCGCGGGCCACAGGGCACGCTCTATGGCCGCAACGCGACCGGCGGCTCAATCAACCTCATAACGCGCCAGCCCACCGACACGTTTTCGGGTTATGGCGATGTCACGGTCGGCAACTATGGTCGTTTGGCGTTCGACGGCGCCGTCAGCGGCCCGATTGTCTCTGATAAAGTGCTCGCGCGGATCGCTTTCTCGACGGACGACCGCAACGGCTATGGCCGAAACATCACGACCGGCACTAGGATCGACGACACCAATGCCCGTTCGATCCGTGGTACGCTGAAGCTTTTACCCGCCGACGATCTCACCATCACTCTGATCGCCGACTATCATCGAGAAAATGACAACGCGAACGGCTATCATTATTTCGGACCCGCGGGCCAGACTGCCAGCGGCCAGACAATCACACCTTTCGGCATTCAGTTCGGCGGCGTCACCGCAAGCAATCCGCGCGATATCGCAAACGAAGCCGATCCGTTCAACCGGCGCACGATCTGGGGTGTCAGCAGCGAGATTGCATATCGATTCGGCGGCGTCACAGCCAAGTCGATCACGGCCTATCGCAGCACGAAATACATTACCGGATCGGACCTCGATTCCACCAGTTTTCGTCTCGCGCCGATCTTCCAGAACGAAGACGACAAACAGTTCAGCCAGGAGTTTCAGCTCTCGTCCGAATCCGACCGGTTCCGATGGCTGCTGGGGGCATTTTATTTCCACGAAAATGACGCCGGCGCGATCATCATTCCCTACAATGATATTGGCTTCGGCGGTCCCGGCGTCATCCGCCAGGGCTATTATGCCGGCGGGCGTCTCGAGACTGATGCCGGCGCCATCTTCGGGCAAGCGACCTACAATCTGACCCCGGAGATTCACCTCGTCGTCGGTGGCCGTTACAGCATCGAGCGAAAAGGCATTTCCGAACAGCTTCAGTTCGACCTCGCGCGACCCTATTCGCCCGCCAATCCCGTCGCGCCGCTCGCCCAGTGCGGAGCCGATATCCCATCGGTCCCGACCTGCCAACCGCACAAGACCTTCCGATCCTTCACGCCGAAAGTGGCGCTCGAGTATCAAATCACGCCCGACGCTTTGCTCTACGCCTCGGTTTCGCGAGGCTTCAAAAGCGGCACCTACAATGTCGGCGGCGTGCAGCCGCCCGTGAAGCCGGAGAAGGTCACGGCCTATGAAGGGGGCCTGAAATCGGAATTCCTCGATCGGCGGCTCCGCATAAATCTTGCCGGCTTTTATTATGATTACAAGGATCTCCAGGTCGGCAAGGTGGTCAACGCGTCACTCGCGCTGGAGAATGCGGCGACAGCGACGATCTACGGTGCCGAGCTCGAGTTGCGCGCGCGCCCCACGCCCGACTTAGAACTGGGTCTGACCGGCTCCTATCTCAACGCCAAGTTCGACAGTTTCATCAGTATCGATCCCGCGCGACCCGGAGGTGACGGGCGCACCGTCGACCCGGCGACCGGCGCACCGGCTTTCAACAACGCCGGCAACCGCCTGCCGCAAGCCCCCAAATGGACGGTCGACGCCATGGCACAATATACCGTGCGCTCGGACCATGGATCCTTTGCCCTTCGCGGAGAGGTCTTGTGGGTCGATAAGGTCTATTTCAGTGCCTTCAACGTTCCGCAGGTGTCGCAGCCGGCAAAGACCAAGCTCAATGCCTCGCTGATCTACACCGATCCGGGCGATCGCTGGAGCGTGACCGTCTACGGCAAGAATCTCGCCAACAAGACGTACATCTCAAACGCCTTTGTCAGCTCCAGCATCGTGGGATTTGGCGTCAACGGCTTCCTCGAGGAGCCGCGAACCTATGGCGTGACCATCGGGTATAAGTTCTAGCCGGGAATATATTCTCATGATCACGATTCCCACCGCCGAGTCCATCATCGACATTTCGATGCCCATCGAGAATGATATCGTATCGGATCCGGCGGCCTTTCGTCCACGGGTCCGATATTTCGGGCACGATGATACACGAGAACAGATGCTGGCCTTCTTCCCCGGAATGACGGCCAGCGACCTGCCCGATGGCGAGGCCTGGGCGATCGAGCATGTCGAGCTGATCACGCACAACGGCACGCATCTCGACGCACCTTACCATTTTCATTCGACGATGGATGGGGGCAAGCGGGCGATCACGATCGACGAGGTTCCGCTCCACTGGTGCTGCCAACCAGGCGTCAAGCTCGATTTCCGGCATTTCCCCGATGGCTATGTGGTGACCGCCGAGGATGTTCGGGCTGAACTCGATCGGATCGGCGTCAAGCTCAGCCCGCTGACCATCGTGGTCATCAACACGCGGGCCGGTTCGGCCTACGGCACGGATGACTATGTCAACGCGGGGTGTGGAATGGGCCGCGAAGCCACGCTTCACCTGCTTGAGCGCGGTGTCCGGGTGACAGGGACCGATGCATGGTCATGGGACGCGCCGTTCACTTACACGGCGCAGAAATATGCCGAAACCGGGAATGCCGACCTGATCTGGGAGGGGCACAAAGCGGGTCGGGAAATCGGCTATTGCCATCTGGAGAAGCTGCATAATCTCGAAGCGCTTCCATCCTCCGGATTCACCGTGATGTGTTTCCCGACCAAGATCAAAGGCGCTTCGGCAGGCTGGACCCGCGCGGTCGCCGTCCTCGACGATTGAATGGAGTCTGGCCATGAGCAACAAGGTCATCATCAGCTGCGCGGTGACGGGATCGGCGCACACGCCGACGATGTCGGACGCGCTCCCGGTCACGCCCGAGGAGATCGCCGAGCAGTCGATCGCCGCCGCCGAAGCGGGCGCGGCGATCCTGCATCTCCATGCCCGCATCCCCGAGGACGGTAGGCCGACCGGCGATCCCGAGGTCTATGCCCGCTTCCTGCCCGTGATCCGGCAGCGCACCGACGCCGTCATCAACATCACGACGGGCGGTGCGGCCACCATGCCGGTCGCCGAGCGCCTCGCCGCCTCTGCGCGTTTCAAGCCCGAGCTTTGCTCGCTCAACATGGGCTCGCTCAATTTCGCCTTCTTCCCCGCCGCGAAGCGCATCGCCGACTGGAAATACGCGTGGGAGAAGGACTATGTCACCGGCTCCGACGACTATATCTTCCGCAACACCTTCCGCGATATCGAGACGATCCTCACGACGATGGCGGAGGCGGGTACCAAATTTGAGCATGAATGCTATGACGTCGGCCATCTCTACAATCTCGCCCATTTCGTCGATCGCGGCCTGGTGAAGCCACCCTTCTTCGTCCAGATGATCTTCGGCATATTGGGCGGCATCGGTGCCGATCTCGAAAATCTTCATTATATGAAGGAAACCGCCGATCGCCTCTTCGGACGCGGCAATTACCGCTGGTCGGTGCTCGCCGCGGGTAGGCACCAGATGCCCTTTCTGACGCAGGCGGCGTTGCTCGGCGGCTATGTCCGCGTCGGGCTCGAGGACAGCCTTTTCATCGAACGCGGCGTCCTTGCGGCTTCGAATGCCCAGCAGGTCGAGAAGATCAAGCGCATCCTCGCCGAAATGGGTCACGAACCCGCGAGCCCCGCCGAAGCGAGGGAAATCCTCGGTCTCAAGGGCAGTGACCGCGTCGCCTTCTGAGCCGTGCACAGGAAGCAAGCGAATGAGGGCTTCGGTCATCGACCGATTCGGCCGTCCAGACACGGCCCTTTGGCGTGCCTGAGAATCCGTATCGCCAGATGAATTCGTACCTCATCTTCATGATCCAACAACGGCACAATGCACAGCCCGTATACGCGGATGTCGACGGGGCTGCTTTCAAGGCGCGCTGTCGCCGCTCACGGCGACAGAGATGGTGCATTCACGGTCACCCGAATAGCTGATTTCCTTTGCTACTCGGCAAGGGAAAACCGTTGGCACCGCCGATTACACCGATACACCGTTTGGAAAAGCTGGATTGGAACGCCTCGCGCGCGCGCATCCGTCCCGCTGGGCGCGCTCAGCGTGACTATTCCAATGAAGTGTATGGGGTCATTTGCTCCGCCACGAGACGTCGCCGGTGCAGGCTCAACAATCCTCAATCAATGAGTGGAAGGAATAGTTCGCCAACAAATTGAATTGGACGATGAGCCCCAAGGCGCGGCAAATGGCGCCAAATCAAAAAATGCCGTGGGGAGGACAGTCATGGTCACAGCCTTTAGGACAAATTTGCTTTGTGCCACCGCGCTATCGATCGCGTGTGCGCTTGCAGTGCCGGCACATGCCCAGGACGCTGCATCGCAGGGCGAAAAGCCCGAGGCGCAGGAAGGTGGCCTTGAGACAATCGTCGTCACGGCGCAGAAGCGCGAACAGAATTTGCAGGATGTTCCGGCCGCCGTTTCCGCCATAGGCGGCGAGACGCTGCGCACGCGCGGCATCACGGAGACCTCAGACTTGATGGGCGCGATCCCCAGCCTGCAAGTCACCACTCCCTATGGTCGCACCCAACCGAATTTCTCGCTGCGCGGGATTTCAGTGGCGAACGAATTTTCCGCCTCCACTGCGTCGCCGGTTGGCGTCTATGTCGATGAAGTCTATCAGAGCTTCCGGGCGAGCCATGGCCTGCAACTCTATGACATCGACCGGGTCGAGGTACTGCGCGGACCGCAAGGAACACTCTACGGTCGCAACACCACGGGTGGCGCGATCAGCTTCTTCACGCGCAAGCCGGATCTGGGAGAGGCCAATGGCTATCTGACCGCCGGCTATGCCAATTACGACACTTTCACGGTGCAGGGCGCCGCTGAAGCGACGCTGGTTCCCGACATCTTGGGCGTCCGCGTCGCCGGTACTTTTGCAAAAGGGGATGGTTGGCAGCGCAATGTACTGCCTGGGAATGAGCGCGACCTAGGGACCACCGATACGATCGGCGGTCGCATCTCGATCCGCTTCCGGCCCGATCCCGATCTCGACATCAATTTGAAGCTCTATGCCGCGAAGGACGATCCATGGGGCACCGCGCCCTATGCAGGTGGTCAACTCGCGGGCGGGCAGGATGCGCTCGGCTATTCGCGTTACGATCCGCAACCTTTCCTAGGCGGGCGGTTGCTGCGTGACAATGAGGTCGCAGTTGATCGGGTAGGTAAGAACATCAGCAAGTCGAAAGGGATAGCCCTCAACATCAAATGGGATGTCAGCGACCAATTCTCCGTCACCTCGATTACCGGCTACGACACCGGCGACTATATCAACAATCCTGATGATTGCGATGGCGGCCCAGCCGATCTCTGCTCGATCGGCCTCACGTCGACGAGCAAGAATTTCAACCAGGATCTGCGTTTCAGCTATTCGAACGACCGCCTCGATATCATTGCCGGCCTTTATTATGGCAGGGACAAGGTCAAGTCGGTCAACTACCCGGACTTTTTCGGGGCGCTGAGGCCGCTGCTGCTTGGCGCCGGTCTTCCGGGCAGCTACAATAACGCCGCAATCGGAACGCCCGACGCGATCCGCTATATCCCAGCCTTTGCCGCCAATCCGGCGTTGGGGCCTGGCGATGCCGGATTCTGCGACGCGATCGAGATCAATCCCAACGGCTTCCTTGATGCACGCTCGCTGATTGCACTCCAGACCGACATCGCGATCAATAATACGGGCAATGGCGGCATGGGGGGTAGCTTTTCGGCGGGCTGCGCCGGGGCAGGCGCGCCTCCGTTCACCCCGATCCTCGGCGAACAGCGTTTTGACGTGTCGCGCCCCTCGAAGGCGATCTACGGCGACGTAACCTGGAAAACGACCGAGCGGCTGACCGTGGCGGTGGGTGCACGCTACACCCAGGATAAGGTCAATTACCTTAACGGCAGCACTTTCCTCTATGCGCTCGACGGTACGACGCCGGTTGTCAACCTGATCCCCTACAGCAATCCATACAACCCCAATCTCGCGCCGCTTGAGCAGCGCGAAAAGGCAAACAGGCTAACCGGCCGTATCAATGTCAGCTATGAGTTCGCCGATGATATCATGGGCTATCTCCAGTACAGTCGCGGTTACCGCAGCGGCAGCTTCAACGGGCTTGCCTATCAGGGCGTCAATCAAGTCTATTATATCCAGCCTGAAAAGGTGAATGCATATGAGGCGGGGCTCAAAACCCGGCTGTTCGATCGCCGCGTCCAACTTAACCTCGCGGGCTTCTACTACGAGTATTCGAATCACCAAGTAACGCAGGTGGTTGGCGCTACAACCTTCACGCGCAGCGCCAATGGTCGCCTGTTCGGTGGCGAGGCCGAACTCGCCTGGCAGGTGGCCGATACGTTGCGTTTCGATGCTTCGCTGGGCTATCTCAACAGCAAGTACAAAGGCAATGTGATCGATCCGGCAAACCCGGCAAGCCCGACATTGAACGTCAACGGCAATCCCTTCCCGAACGCGCCGGAGGTTACGTTCCAGGCCGGATTCGACTGGGATATGATCGATGACGGCACCAACAAGCTGACCTTGCGCGGTGATGCGTCCTACATGGGCAAGTACTATTTTGATCCGTTCAAGAATTATGGGCAGACACCGTGCGATACACCCCCAGCGGGATCGAACATAACGCTCGCGGGTAAGGCGATTACATGCGCAAATCCGGGCTACTGGCTCGCCAATGCGCGATTAACCTATGCGCACGACAATATGTCGGTTAGCTTGTGGGCGAAGAATCTGTTCGACAAATATTACTACACCTACGGCCTCAACATGAACGTGTTCGGCTACGATTATCTGAACCGCGGCATGCCGCGCACTTATGGCGTCGAAGCGACAGTCAAGTTCTGATCGCTGCTGCGACGGGGGCGGCGGGCATCCTCTCCCGCCCGCTGCCCCCGATTTTTCGACCTGACTTTCAGACCGAGGAGTATCCATGATGCGTTCCACCGGCAACGGTCCCTCATTCATCGGCACGGCGTACAGAATCGAGCGCGCTGCGATCACTGAGATCGGCGCAGCTGAAAGCACCGCCCAGGCGAGCAGCGCCGAGCGGCCGGCGCGCCTCCGGACGATTTAACGTGGATGCGTCTTGGAACAGAACTGAGCTGGAACGAATTTTCGCGACCCAACGCGAAGGGACGCGTGAGCAGGTTTCGCGCAGCTACGAAGAACGCATGGACCTGCTCGGGCGCCTTGGCCGGATATTTGAGCAGCACAGAGACGAATTGGTCGATGCCGTTGCCGCCGATTTCGGCATTCGATCCCGCTACGAGACTATCCTGCTCGACCTGATGCTTGGCATATCGGAAATTAAATTTGCGCGCCGCAATCTGAAGACGTGGCTGAGGCCGCGGCGGGTGAAGACTGACATCTTCGGCCTTCCCGGTTCATCGCGCCTGGTCCCCCAGCCCCTAGGTGTGGTGGGCGTTCTCGGCACGTGGAACTATCCGCTCGGCACCATATTCGTTGGCGCGGCCGGTGCATTGGCGGCCGGCAACCGCGTGATCGCAAAGCCGAGCGAAGTTTCCGCCAACGCCGCCGAAGCCAGCGAGCGGCTTGTGCGCCGGTATTTCGCCGAAGAGGAATTCGCGATTGTCCAGGGCGGGCCCGACATGGCACAGGCGATGACGGCCCTACCTTTCGACCATATTCTCTTCACCGGTTCACCCGCGGTTGGCCGCAAAGTCTATGAAGCGGCGGCTGCCAACCTTACACCTGTTACTCTGGAACTTGGCGGCAAATGCCCTGCCATCGTGGGCAAGGGTGCATCGCTTGCACAAGTCTGTGAAAGCTTAGTGTTCGGCAAGCTGCTCAACGCCGGCCAGACCTGCATCGCCGCTGACTATGCCTTCGTCCATGTCGATCAGATGGAAAGCTTCGTCGCCGCACTCCGCGCTCAGGTTGCCAAATGCTACCCCAACGCGGCAAGCAACCCCGATTTCACCAGTATCATCAATGACCGACAGTTCGCGCGGCTCCAAGGTTTGCTCGATGATGCCGAAGCCAAGGGCGCGACGGTGCTCAACCTCTCGGACAACGGCGATGGAACGCTTCCTGAACGGCATCGGATCGTGCCGTTGGCGGTTCTCGACGTTACCGATGACATGGCGATGATGCAGGAGGAGATTTTCGGACCGATCCTGCCGATCATGCCATATCGCTCCGAAGACGATCTCATTCGCTACGTAAACCGGCATGAGCGCCCGCTGGCGCTCTATTATTTTGGCGACGAAAGTGAGGAACGGCGCAAGATCATTTCCGAAACGCACGCTGGCGGCGTGACTCTCAACGGCACGGTCATGCACGTCTTCCAGCGCCGGCTGCCTTTCGGTGGCATCGGACAGAGCGGCATCGGTGCCTATACCGGCGTCGCCAGTTTCGAGCGCTTCACTCATTACAAGCCGGTGTTCTCTCAGCCGAAACTCAGCCTGCTTGGTCAACTTCTGCCACCCTATTCGAGCAAGACCGAAGGACTACTCAACATCTTCGAAAAGATCCTCTGACGTGGCTGCGGCGGTTGATGCTGGCATGTTGCATGACGCCGGGTCGCCAGCATGGGTCGAATGACAAGGGAAGCAAATGGCTGACTATGTAATTATTGGAGGTGGGTCGTCGGGCGGCGTTATCGCCAGCCGGTTGTCCGAGGACCCCGATGTCACCGTTTGCCTGCTCGAGGCAGGCGGCCCAGGCACCTCGCCGCTTGTGTCCACGCCCGGCGCTTTTGCGGCGCTGATCCAAGACTATCGGATCAATACGCTCAACTGGCGGTTCAACACCGACCCTTCAAAGGCGCTCAACGACCGCCGCCTCTACAATCCGCGCGGGAAGATGCTGGGTGGATCGAGCGGTATGAACGGGATGGTCTATATCCGCGGCGACCGGTCGGATTTCGACCACTGGGCCGAACTCGGCAACGACGGCTGGGGTTACAACGATGTCCTGCCCTATTTCCGCAAGGCTGAGAATAATGAGCGCGGTGAGGATGAGTTTCACGGCTCGTCGGGACCGCTTCACGTATCCAACGGCAAGCGCGAATTCGATGTCTATGATGCTTTCATCGAGGCGGCGACTGGACTGGACCATCAAGCCAATCCGGACTTCAATGGGGCCAGCCAGGAAGGTGTCGGCATCTATCAGTTTACCGTGAAGGACGGGAAGCGCGCCAGCGTGAAGGCGTGTTACCTTGATCCGGTGATGGGCAGGCGCGGCAACCTCCGCGTCGAAGTACATGCCCGCGTCCATCGTATCAGGTTTGAGGGCAACCGCGCGGTGGCAGTCGAGTATTCCCAGGACGGGCAGTTGAAGACGATCCCGTGCGAAAAGGAAGTCATTGTCAGCGGCGGCGCCTATAATTCGCCCCAACTGTTGATGCTTTCCGGTATCGGACCGCGTGATGAGTTGGAGAAGCATGGAATCGAAGTGATTCATGATATTCCCGGTGTCGGCCAGAATCTTCACGACCATCCTGACCTGATGCTGGTCTACCAGTCGAAGAAGCGGCTCGGGATCGCACTCAATGTCGTTGGCGCGATCAAGACCGTGCGAGACCTATTCCAGTATCTCACGCAAAGGAAAAGCTGGCTGGCATCGCCGCCCACGGCTGCAGGCGGTTTCTTGCGATCCGCGCCGGGGCAGAACCGGGCGGATTGCCAGGTCCATGTCGTGCCGCTCGCCTATCGCGACCATGCGCGCGACTACAAGCTGATGACGAAATGGGGCTATACGATCATTCTCAATATTGGGCGCCCAAAGAGCCGCGGCTGGGTTGCCTTACATGACTCAAACCCCGAATCCGATCCCAAGATGGACCTCAATCTCTTGAGTCATCCCGACGACCTCAAGACGTTGCGCAATGCCTTCCGTGTCGTGCAGGAGATCCTGCATTCGGATCGCATGAAGGCGATGATGAAACGGCCTCTCTATCCTGACCGCTACCTTGAAACTGATGAAGAGATCGACGCCTATATCCGGGCAGAAGCCAATCATGCTTATCATCCGGTGGGAACATGCAAGATGGGCACCGACGAGATGGCGGTGGTCGACAACCGCCTGCGCGTTCACGGCCTCGCAAATATCCGCGTGGCCGATGCCTCGATCATGCCATCAGTCGTCAACGGCAACACCAATGCAACCTGCATCATGATCGGCGAGAAAGCCGCCGACATGATCCGGCACGATAATATGAGCAGCAAGAATAGCATCGCAGAATATTGAATTGGACGATTGGATCAATGCTGCAGACACAGATGCTTACGAAAAGAAGTCCGGAGAGGCCTATCGCATGTCAGTTTATTATGTGTCGACTGCGCCATTGTGGGCGAGCGCCTTAGAGGAGCGCGGCTGATGGACGTCCGTACGCAAATACGTCGCGCCGCACGTTATTTCGCCCAGCAAGAGGCTCTCGTTCACGGCCACAGGCGGTTGACTTTCTCGGAAGCCTGGTTGCGCGGCGTGAAGCTCGCAAATGCTCTTGCGGAGTGCGGCCTTCAACCGGGTGACCGGATTGCTACGCTGGAGAAGAACTCCATCGAGGCCGCCGACATCATACTGGCGGCTGCCATTGGAAACTATACGCGTGTTCCTCTCTATGCGCGCAACCGATGTGAAGCGCACGCCCATATGATCGCGAGTACCGGATCTCGGTTGGCGCTGGTCGATGAGGCATTGGCTTCGGAGTTGGCGGGGCTGGATGCCCAAGCTCCGACGCTTGAGCGGATCATTATCCGCGATCACAACTATGAGAATTGGTTGGCGACAGCCTCGGACCGGGATCCCGATCCCGTCGTCGCGCCGGAGGACTATTGTGTCATCCGCCACACCGGCGGCACGACGGGCAAACCCAAGGGCGTTGCCTATCGGCACCGTTCATGGATGACGATCTCCGCCGCATTTTTCAGCATCGGCCCCCAAGTGGCTCCAGGGGATGCCATTCTGCATGTCGGCCCGTTGTCCCATGCATCGGGCTTCCTGTTCGTGCCGGCCTGGTATTGCGGCGCCCGCAACGTGATGATGGACGGCTTCGATCCAGCGTCCTTTCTTGACACTCTCGAGCAGGAACGGATCAGCCATGCCTTTGTAGCCCCCACCATGCTCAATGCCATAGTGCATCACGACGGGGCATATGGCCGCCACTTTCCGAATTTGAAGTTTCTGCTGAGTGCTTCAGCGCCGATCTCCGAGCCGACGCTTCGCAAGTCGTGCCAGATATTCGGGAATCATGTTCTTCATTCGGGCTATGGACAGACCGAAATCCTGCCCATCGCGTCTATGGGGCCCAACGAGTGGTTCGGCGAATTTGAAGGTTCTGCCCCAATTCGGGCGGTCGGACGTCCCATGAGCGGCGCCGATATCGAAATCCGTAACGAGGACGGAAAGGTGCTGGGACCAAACGAGCCCGGCGAGATCGTCGCACGGTTCGAAAATGGCCAGATGGAGGAATTCTGGAACGATCCGGAGGAAACCGCCCGGCGCATGGAAGATGGCTGGGTCAAAACCGGCGATGTCGGCATGATCGACACAAACGGATTTTTGTATCTGCTCGATCGCAACAACGACATGATCGTGTCAGGCGGCTTCAATATCTATCCCACCGAAATCGAAAACGTAATTGCCGACCATCCCGGTGTACTCGAGGTCGCGGTCTTTGGCGTGCCCCATGAAAAATGGGGTGAAACGCCGCTTGCAATGGTGCGTGTCAAGCCCGGAGCACAAATCACGGAGACCGAGATAATAGATTTGGTGCGCCAGCGTCTGGGCTCCGCAAAAAAGCCAAGCAAGGTCGTTTTTACCGCCGAGCCACTGCCGTTGAGCAATGTCGGAAAGGTGCTTCGTTCAAAGCTTCGAGAGCCCTATTGGGCGGGCCAGGACCGGCGCATTTCGGGGGCATGACCGACGCAGCCATCCTAGCCACATCCTCTATTCCGGTGACCGCCTGCCGGCGCGCGGGAGACTGCAATGGATTATGAATACATCCTGGTTGAGCAACGCGGCCCAGCGCTTTGGGTGACCCTCAACCGGCCGGCAGCGTTGAACAGTCTGTCGTTGGCTTTGGCCGAGGAACTAGCCGCAGCGATCGAGGCAGCGGAAGCAGATGCGACGGTGCGCGCTTGCATTCTTACCGGCGCCGGACGGGCGTTTTGCGCTGGCGCGGATCTGCTCGCAATTGGCGATGGAACAGGCGGACAAACTCTCGCCGAACGCTTAAATCTGTTTCTGCCGCGGCTCGGTCAGGCTTTTAACAGGATCGAGACGTCGCGCCTTCCGATAATTGCGGCGGTCAACGGCCTTACGCTCGCCGGCGGCTTGGAACTGGTGTTGTGCTGTGATCTCGTCATTGCCGCGCACCCGGCCAGATTTGGCGACGCCCATGCAAATTACGGCCTGTTGCCCGGCGGTGGAGGGTCGGTTCGACTCCCTAGGAAGATCGGCGAAGCGCGTGCGAAACATCTGATGATGACCGGCGGGACCATCTCGGCTGCCGAGATGAAGGAAGCCGGACTCGTGACCCAACTGGTTGCTCCCGAGGATCTCATTGCGGCAGCGCAAGCGCTGGTAGAATCTCTTGCAGAAAAGAGCCGGCCAGGGCTCGCCTACATGAAGCAGCTAGTCCGCGCTGCGCAGGATAGCTCGCTCGAAGTCGGGCTGCGTCAGGAACTCGAAGCCATGGCTGCTTACGCCTTGTCCAACGACATTGTCGAAGGACTGGCGGCATTCCGGGAGAAGCGGAAGCCCGATTTTTCCGACCGGTGAGACCTGATCGGATGCGGAACACATTGGAAGAATGGATCAACGAATGACCGACATATTCGTCATGGGGGTTGGGATGACCCCGTTCGGAAAACAGTTCGACAAGAGCCTGAAAATGCTCTGCGCCGAAGCTTCGTCGCAGGCCTTTTCCGACGCAGGATGCACCGCCGGCGATGTCGAAGCCATCTTCTTCGGCAATTGCGTCCAGGGGCATATGGAGGGCCAGGACATGATCCGCGGCGAAATCGTGGCGCGAGCGATGGGCATCTCAAGCGTTCCCGTGGTGAATGTCGAAAACGCATGTGCGACGGCTTCCACGGCCTTGCACATGGCCGCCGCCTATGTTCGATCGGGGGCAGCGGATGTCGTACTCGCGCTCGGCGCGGAGAAGATGTACTCGCCCGACAAGGCGCTCATGTTCAGTGCATTCGATGGCGCTTGGGACGTGCATGAAACCGAGTCGGGCCGCGCGCAGCTGCTGGCCATGGGCAATGGCGTCGATGTTCCGGAAGGAACGACATCGAGTCAGCCTTACAGCGTTTTCATGGATGTATACGCCGCGATGGCACGCGCGCACATGAAGACCTACGGCTCGACGCAAGCGCAAATCGCGGCCGTCTCGGCGAAAAATCACATGCATTCGACGCGCAATCTGCTTGCCCAGTATCGCCTCCCATATACCGTCGAAAGTGTACTCGCTGCGCCTCCGATCGTTTACCCGTTCACACTGCCGATGTGCTCTCCGATCAGCGACGGCGCCGCCGCTGCGATCATCTGCAGCGAAGCCGGTCGGCGCAAACTGTCGGCAGCCCCGGACAGGGCGCTAAGAATCCTGGCGTCTGTGCTGCAAACCGGCGCCGCGCGCGATCCCTTTGATTATGACCACCATGTCAGCCGCCTTGCGGCGAACCGGGCCTATGCGATGGCCGGCGTGGGGCCAGAAGATATTGGCGTCGCGGAGGTGCATGACGCCACGGCGGTTGGCGAGATCATTGAAATCGAGGCGCTCGGCCTGACGCCGCCTGGCGAGGGCGGACTCGCGGCAGAGCGCGGTGAGACGGCGCTGGGTGGGCGTATTCCGGTAAACACGTCGGGCGGGCTTGAATGCAAGGGACATCCGATCGGCGCCACCGGGCTCGGCCAAATCTACGAGCTTGCGCTGCAATTGCGCGGCGAGGCGGAAGATCGACAGGTTCCGAATGCCCGGTTCGCGATCGCGCAGAACGGCGGAGGTGTCATCGGGGTGGAAGAGGCGGTGGTCGCCGTCACGATCCTGGGCCGGTAGTTGTCAGAGCGCGCCTAGGGAAACACGGGGTCACGATATGAACTTTGAGCTGTCCGATGAACAACGCATGGCGGTGGAAACCGTCCGCCGCTTTCTCGACAACAAGCTTGAGCCGGAAATCCGCCGGCATGGGGAGCGGTTCATCCCCAAACCGCTCATGAAGGAATGGACTCAAGCACTGACCGGCTATGGCCATATTACCGCACCGCATCAGGAGCAATGGGGCGGGCTTGATATGGGATGGCTCACTCATCTGCTCATTTTCGAGGAGATCGCCTATTCCTCGCTCGATGTGGCCATACCCGGCTTCATCAACGCGGTTGGCGCAGAACTCATCCGCCGCTTCGCCCCGGAGACGATCAAGCAACGCTATCTTGCCGACCTCGTCGCGGCCGAGAAGTTCGTTTCGCTCGGCATCTCGGAGCCCGATGTCGGCTCGGACGTCGCCGCCATCAAGACACGCGCCGTACGAGACGGCGATTTCTGGGTCATCAATGGCGAAAAGACCTGGATCACCAACGGAGCCTACTCGGACATCTTCATCTGTACGTGCAAGACTGGCGAAAATGAAGTCACTCACATCCTGGTCGATCGTGACGAGAGTGAGTATGAGGTGCGCGATATCCAGAAGATGGCGCTCAACGGCCAATCGACTGCACAGATATTCCTGACCGAATGCCGCGTACCGGTGGCAAACACGATCGGCCGGGTCGGCGATGGATTGCGCAATACGTTGCAAGTGTTCGAGATTGCCCGCTGCCATATGGCGATGTGGAGTATCGGCATCGCACGGCGAGCAATGGATGAGGCGATCGCGTACGCTCGCGATCGCGCGCAGCATGGCAAGAAGATCGCCGGCCATCAGCTGATCGCCGACAAGATCGCCATCATGGCGACCAAGATCGACGCAGCCCGTCTGTTGACGCACCGGGCAATATCCCTCGTCCAGGCGGGCACGCGCGCAGAGACGGAATGCTCGATGGCCAAGTGGTACGCCACCGAAATGGCGATCGAAGCGACGCGCGATGCGCTTCAGATCCATGGCGGCAACGGCGTCACCCGCGAATTCATCGTCGAGCGGCTGGTGCGTGAGGCGATCATTTGCCCCATCCCCGATGGCACGACGGAGATTCAAAAGCTTGTTGTTTCGCGCGCCCTGACCGGCATTCAAGCCTTTCGGTAAGGCTCAGACGAAAACGACAGCGTCGACGGAAATGGAGCCGCGTGCCTGACTCGCACAGGATCAAATGCGCAGATGCGTCGCTCAGGTAAAAGAGGCAGACAAGCGATGGACGAAGAGCTTCGTTTCGATGGCAGGGTAGTGGTTGTGACCGGAGCCGGAGGCGGACTTGGGCGCCAGTACGCGCTGATGTTTGGCGGGCGCGGAGCCAAGGTGGTGGTGAATGATCTGGGTGGCGACGAGAAAGGGAGCGGCAGCTGCTCCACAGCCGCTGACAATGTGGTCGACGAAATTCGAGCCACGGGCGGTCAGGCGGTGGCAAATTATGCGTCGGTCGAGGAGGGCGCGCTGATCATCCAAGCCGCGCTTGACAACTTCGGAACCGTTGACGTCGTCATCAACAATGCCGGCATCCTGCGCGATGTGAGCTTCCACAAAATGACCGACGAAGACTGGACACTGCTTCAGCGGGTCCATCTGAATGGGACGCGGGCAGTGACGCAGGCAGCATGGCCGATACTGCGCGACAAGGGCTATGGCCGCATCGTCATGACCACGTCTGCAGCCGCAATCTACGGCAACTTCGGTCAGGCCAACTATGCCGCAGCCAAGCTCGGAATATTGGGGCTTGCGAACGCGCTGGCGGAGGAGGGGCGGTCCAGAAACATCCAGGTTAATACGATCGCCCCAATCGCCGCATCGCGTATGACCGCGACCGCCTTTCCACAAGAGTTTCTCGCCAATCTCAGAGCGGAAGCGATCAGTCCATTGGTCGGTTGGCTTGCGCACGAGAATTGCAGCGAAACCAAAGGGCTTTTTGAAGTTGGAGCCGGCTATATCGCCAAGCTTAGGTGGGAGCGCGCGCTTGGGCACGCCTTCGGAGCGGACAGGGCGTTCACGCTCGATGATGTCGCCCGGCACTGGGGTAGAATTGTCGACTTCACGGATGCCGAGCACCCGCTCGGGCTGAATGACAGCCTTGAGGCGGTAGAACGGGCGCTGAGAGCGTAATCAACCCAATGAATTACCATGATATTTTTGAGCGGCCGTCGGGCTGCCGATGGCGTCGTGCCGCCGCCAGATATCGATGAGCAGCAGGAATAGTTCTGCAGCGAATTGAATTGGACGACGGCCCTCAAATGCCGCCAAACGGCATGAACTACACAATATCTCCTGGGAAGAGAGGATCAGCCATGAGAGGATGTCTATTGGCGTCTGCCGCGTTGTTGTGCTCGGGAACAGCATTTGCCCAGGAAGCAACGCCCCAGGCGAACGACCAAACCGGGAGCGCCACGGAAGCGCTGGCTGAGGACATTGTCGTTACCGCCACCAAAAAGGGCTATGGCGAAAGCGTGCAGAAAGTACCGATGGCGGTCACGGCTTTTGGTGAAGCGCAGTTGGATGCCAAGTTCGTCCAGAATCTTCAAAGTCTGAGCTACGACGTTCCCAACGTCCAGCTCGAGGATGTGGGTACGGCACCGGGCTATGCCAATTTCACTATCCGGGGCCTCGGCATCAACAGCACGATCCCATCGATCGACCCCACCGTAGGCGTTTTCACTGACGGTATTTACCTCGGCATCAACGCTGGTGTCGTGCTGGACAACTTCGACCTTGAGGGGATCGAAGTTCTGCGTGGACCGCAAGGCTTGCTTTTCGGTCGCAACGTTACCGGCGGTGCCGTGGTTGTGCGGACCACACGGCCCAGCTTCGATTTTGGAGCCAAAGCCAAGCTATCCATTGAAACGGGACTGAAGAAGACCGTAAGCGGCACGGTTACCGGACCTATCGTCGATGACGTTTTGGCTGCCAAATTGGCCGTCTACTACAGCGACGACAATGGCTGGTTTCGCAACCGCTTCGACAATCGCAGCTTCGGTAAATCACATGACCTTATCATTCGCCCGGCACTTTCGCTCAAGGGTGGCGACCGCTTCCGAATGGATCTCCGCTATGAGCATGGCGATGTCGAAAGCGATGGAGCCCCTGTCCAGAGTCACGCGCTGTTTCCCCGCGACAGCTTCAGGTTTTCGATCAATTTCCCAGGTTTCTATGATGCCAAATGGGACCAGGCGATCGTGGAAACCAACATCGATGTCGGTCTGGGCGGAGGCGTCTTCACCAACATCGCTGGCTATCGGAAATTCCGATCCTCCGCGGGCGCTGATATCGATGGAACACCACAGTCCTTCTTTCATGCCTTTTTCGAAATCGACCAGGATCAGCTCAGCGACGAACTTCGTTATGCCGGAAGGTTCGGTGACGTCGAATTGACAACCGGTCTATACTATTTTTCCCAGGATCTTCGTTACGCCGAGCTGCGGAATCTTTTGGGCGGTGCTCGGATCGTTTCCGGTGGGGGTACGCAAGACCAGACAACATGGGGCATTTTTGCTTCGACCGACTGGCATTTCACCGATACGCTGACCTTGAATCTCGGCGCGCGGTATAGCTGGGAACGCAAAGCCGTTCGGGTCTCGGCCTTGCGCGCAAATGGTTGCAATCTAGACACGCTGATCTGTGCAACCAATTTCGCCGACGCGGCAAAATGGCGAGGGTTTACGCCGAAAATCGGCCTTCAGTGGAAGCCGGATGACGACACGCAGATTTATGGCCTTTACACGCGCGGGTTCCGCAGCGGCGGATATAATTTGCGCAACACCGATCCCGCTGTGCCGCCGGGGCCATTCAATCAAGAGACCCAGGACAGTTTCGAACTCGGCGCCAAGAAGCAATTCGGGCGCCACCGGATCAACCTGGCGGCCTTCTACAATCGCATGAAGGACCTGCAGCGCGAGATCAACCTGCCCGGACCGCTTGGCGTCAGCCAGGTCATACGGAACACCGCCGACGCCACAATCAAAGGCGTCGAGGCCGAGGGGCAGTTTTTTCTTTTGTCCAACCTCGTGATTTCGGGTCAGCTCGGCTACGTGAATGGCTAGTATCGCAACGTCCAGTTCGACCTCAGCGGTGATGGCGTCATCAACGATGTGGATCGTGCGCTCAAATTGCCAAGGCTGTCGCCATGGACCTATGGCGTGGGGCTGACTTATGATCAGCAGCTTGGCGAATTGGGGACAGCAACGGCGCGTGTCAGCTTCACGCATCGCGACAAGGCGGCATTCACCGACAACAACGTCGGCTTCCTTCAGGGCGCCGATATGCTCGATGCGAGCCTCACATTGGCGACCGACAACAAGCACTGGCGCTTCTCCATCTATGGCCGAAACCTCCTGAATGAGGTGACGATTGGCGGCGATACACCTTTGCCGGCGGCCTTCGGGGGCACGGGTGCAAGCCTTTCACCGCTAAACAGGGGGCGCGTCATCGGCGGAGAAGTGGCGATTAGCTTCTAGGCCATTTTCGAGGCGAGTGGAATCACCCGCCAACTCGGAAAATGCCCAAGATCAATTTGCTAGAGCATTTCCTGCCGGAAAGCCGGTTCCCACTTCTGCGCGAAATGCTCTAGCTGATCGCGACGGATGCAGCGGATTTCCGATCGCACCCCGCCCCCTTGCCGTTAATCCGATGGTGCGGTGCGCCATGCCTGACGAACAAGGCTGACGAGCGCACGGCCAGCCGGTTTTACCTGCCAGCGGCTACGCACAGCATAACAAAGCGTCAATGGATCGAATAAACCGATTCCCTCCAAGGCCACGAAATTGGCGCGAAACCATGAGTTCTCGGTGAACTGTTTTGCAACCATCCCGATAGCATCGGATGTGGCAACGATCCGTCGAACCAATTGAAAATAGTCTGTCATGTGGATCCAGTCAGCGGGACGCTTACCGCTTTTTTCGTACATCTGCTGAATGATCGATGTGTAGGGTTCGGAAGATGAGGGCACTACGAATTCGAACTGGACCAGCGGCTCCTTGCTGGTCGGGTTTATCCCCAGAATGGGATGATTGTTCCGCACAAAAGGCAGTATTTCGATCGAGGCGACCCGCTCGCACTTGAATTCCGGCCAGCGTGCAAAGGCCGCTTCAAGTCCAAAGGCGACATCGATATCGCCGCGCGACAGGAGTCGCACGCCCCTTTCGCTGTTGCCCGAAACGACTTCGACGCGCACTGCCGGATGGCGCCGCAGCAAAGAAACCAGAGGTTGGGTGAGCAACCAGTCGATTGACCCTGGGAACAGTCCGATTCGAAGCGGGCCCGCATAGGCGTCGGCGCGGCGGGCTGTATCTCCGAGTAGTTCAGCTGCGTCGGCAAGCAAGCGCGCTGCGCGATCGATAAATTCGCGTCCCTCCTCTGTCGGCATCGCGCCCCGTGAGGTCCGATGGAAAAGGGAATAGCCAAGATACCGTTCGAGTTCAGCGACACTCTTGGTCACCGCCGACTGCGTGACACCAACCGCATCCGCTGCCCTGGAGAAGGAACGAAGCTGACCAACCGCGACGGCATGCTTGAGGCGAGAATCGAGCATGGACATGCCCCACAGGAATAATTGCTCCAGAGAATGAATTAGGCGAATCAAGGTCATTTTGCCAATCTTACTTTCGACACTGCCGCCCAGCACGACTGCAACCCGTCTCGAAATCTGGAGCGGCGAAACGGCCTGGATCAAAGCGCCAAGGTCTCAGACGCAGGTATGCCTGAATGACGAAAACTGGTCCGCTTGCAGGCCTCAAAATACTCGAAATTGCGGGCATCGGCCCGGCGCCGTTTTGCGGAATGCTGTTGGCCGACCTTGGCGCCGATGTCGTCGTCATTGAACGCGTAAGCCCTAACTCCGAAAATATCGATCTTGGCAGCGGCGCCATTGTGAACCGCGGGAAACGTGTAATTGCCTTGGATCTGAAGTCCCCCGAAGGCGTCGCGCATGTCCTGGATCTCGTCCAAAGGGGCGATGTACTGATCGAAGGCATGCGGCCTGGGGTGATGGAGAGGCTCGGCCTTGGTCCCGAGGTTTGCCTAGCGCGTAACCCCCGCCTTGTATTCGGTCGCATGACGGGTTGGGGGCAGCAGGGACCTCTCGCCCAAGCGGCCGGCCATGACATCAACTATATCGCGCTGTCAGGAGCCCTTTGGTATGCTGGGCATCCTGGTGAACCGCCAATGGCGCCGCCAAGCCTGGTAGGCGATATTGGGGGTGGAGCGCTTTATTTGGCCATCGGCGTCCTCGCAGCGGCAATGCACGCCCGGGATACCGGGAATGGGCAAGTGGTTGACGCCGCGATCGTCGATGGGAGCGCTCACATGATGAACTTGCTCCTGAGCCTGAAGGCCGCCGGCCAGGTTGCCAGCATACGCGGCTGCAGCATCCTTGACGGCCCTCACTGGTACTCGACCTATCGGTGCGCCGACGGGAATTTCATCTCAGTCGGATCACTCGAGCCCAAGTTCTATGCGCTGCTTTGCAAAAAGCTGGGGTTGGCCGGCGATAGCAGTTTTGACGACGGCTATGATCGTGATGCCTGGCCCGAGCTCAAGCAGCGTTTTAGCGAGATATTCGCCATGCGGACACGGGAAGAATGGCGCGCACTGCTGGAAGGCAGCGATGCCTGCTTTGCCCCCGTGCTTGATCCGGACGAAGCGGCGCGCCATCCTCATATGGCAGCGCGAGGCGTCTATCGGGAGATCGACAATATCCTTCAGGCAATGCCGGCGCCACGTTTTTCGGGCTCGTCACTACCGATCCCCGGACCGATCCCGCTGCATCATGAAGATCCGAGTACAATTCGGCGGGGCTGGAGCAAACCGGACCGCTGCGGGATTACCGCCAGAACCGACTGTTGCGAGTAGTCGGTTGGCATGGTGGGCGGCCAGCGGCCCGACACGAACGGTGATTTCATAACTATGAACCAATGCGACGCTCCGCTTCGCTGCATTCAAATCAAAGGAGACAACGACACACAGGCACGTCAAACTATCCGATGATTCCTGTACGCCACGCCGGAACGGCGATTGCGGACGTGTCCACGGGACGTTGTTCGCATCGTGATTCGCTCGGCGCTTGAAATCAATGCTCGCCCCGGATGTGACGACGCCGATGGGATTTCCACTGCGGCGGCCACGGCCAATGTCCTGGCGTGAGGGCTTCGGTCATCGACCGATTCGACCGTCCGAATGCGGTCTTTTGGCGCGCCTGAGAATCCGCATCAGAGTTGAGTGCGCGTTGTTCGGGAATCTCATTTAAATATTTGTAAAAACGTAATAATATAGATAATAACTCCAACCTGTATCCAGTGTGGAGTAATGGTCGCAGGGCGTGAACTTACGCCCTTATGGATGCGTCGAAGTCCTTCAGTTTGAATCTCAGGAAATTGCGGCTTGCGATGCGCATCACGCAAGAAGCGCTCGCCCATGATGCGGGCACGAGCAGCTCTTATCTGAGTGCGATCGAAAATGGCCGGTCGAGCCCGACGCTGAAAGCAATGGAGCGGCTCGCGAAGGCACTCGGCGTCAATGCCGTCTATCTCTTGTCCGGCCGGATATCGATCTCGATCGTTTCGGACGACGAACTGGAAATCGGCGCGATACTGGCGCGCCCGGCGGTGACGCTCCGGCGCCATCCGCACAAGCCGACGGGGCGGCCGAGCAAGACCAAGTAAATCATCGGGGGCTGCACGCGCGTGGGCTGGAACCACGCGCCCGATAGACGCGCCCGCAACGCGCGCGTCGAAAGGAGTGCCCCTCGGTGCCGTTTCGCGACCTCGATGCCTATATTAAGCAGGCCAGGCGCGCGAACAGTGATCGCGAGCTGTTCAGTTGCAGCGAGGCCGCCGCACGCCAGCTCGGCCTCCCATGGCTCGCGATCGTCCAGAGCATGGCCTTCTTTCAGCCCGGTGGGCGATATTTCCGCATGGACAATTTCCAGAGCTGGGGCGACGTTTTCGTCGCCGAAGGCTATTACCGCGACGATCCCGCCTTGCTCGCGGCGCGCTCGACAAGCCGGGCGTTCGGCTGGCACGAAATGGAGCGACTGCTGGGCGGCTTCACGCGGCGGCAGGCGCGCATCGTGCGCGAAGCCGCGCGTCATGGCCTGCGCAACGGCCTCACCGTTCCGATTGGCGTCGCCGGCGAGCCGCCCGGATGCTGTACGTTCGCAACGCGCGACGGGCAATTGCCGCCATCGCATATCTGCCGGATCGCGACGCTGATGGCGAGCGAGGCTTTTACCGAGGCGCGGCGCTTGCACGGCTTTCCGGCGCGCCGCCTGGAATTGCCCCATCTCAGCCCAAAGCGGCTCGAATGCTTTCGCTTGGCGGCGATGGGCAAGAGCGACGTCGAGATCGGGATCATGATGCACATCGCGCCAACGACCGTGCGCACCTACATGCGCGACCTGCGCGAGCATTTCGGCATCTATTCCCGCGCGCAGCTCCCGGCGATCGCGCTCGCCTGCGGGATCGTCTGCATCGAGGAGATCGTCCCGCGCTTCTGAGTAGGATCGCCGCATCCTCAATATTGACGACTGTTTGAACTCCGCATCTCTGCTCCTTTTGCGACCGTTCACGTTGAACGGGAGCTACTGCTATGATCCATATTGTCCAAGGGTGCTCGCTTACCGATGCGCGCGCCGCCTCGATGTTCGAGGACCGCAAGACCCTGTTCGTCGATCTGCTGGGCTGGGATGTTCCGGTCGTCGGCGGCCGCTATGAAATCGACAGCTATGACGGCGACAAGGCGGTCTATCTGATCGCCACCGACGATGGCTGCATTCACCAGGGGTCGATGCGGCTGCTATCGACAGAGGGCGCGCATCTGCTCGCCGATCGTTTCGCGTCGCTCTGCGAGTGCGATGCGCCCCGGGGGGAGCAGGTTCGCGAGATTACGCGACTTTGCCTGCCGCAACGATTGGGCGCCCCCGGACGCCTGCGTGTCCGCAACCGGCTCATCTCGGCGATGGTCGATCATGCGCTCGGCAGCGGAATCACCATGCTAACCGGCGTCGTGACCGCTGCTTTTCGCGAGGAGGTTTTGGCGATGGGCTGGCGCGCAGCGCCGCTCGGCCCCGCGCGCCGCATCGATGGCGCGTTCCTTGGAGCGTTCCGCATCGAGATCTGCGCCGGTACGCCTGCGCTGCTGGCGTCGAACGGCATCTATGTGCCGGGTGCGATCACTCCCGATGCGGCGGCAAGAGCCGCGTGAAGGGAATGGCGATGCACGACCCCGCCCGCCTAGCCGCGATGCTGCTCGCCGACGGTTATGTCATTGTCGATAACGCCGTGCCGACCGAGCTAATCACCGCGCTCGAAGCCGAACTCGCACCGCGCTTCGTCGCCACGCCCTTTTGCGAAGGCGGATTCTACGGAGCCCGCACCAAGCGCTTTGGCGCGTTGTTGCGGCGTTCACGGCATATCGCCGGCCTTGTGCTGCACCCGATCATCTGCGGTATCGCCGAAACGGTGCTCGGGGAATGGTGCGATCGTATCGTTCTCAACCTCACCCAGGCGATCGAAATCCATCCCGGCGCGCTCGCGCAGGTGCCGCACCGCGACCAGGATCTCTGGGGCGGCGTCAAGACCGGGATGCACTATCAGATCAACGTCATCTGGCCGATCGATCCGTTCACGCTGGAGAGTGGCGCGACGCTGGTCTGGCCGGGCAGCCATCACGATGCGGCATCGCAACCGGGCGATGCACGTCCGGTCGCCGCCGAAATGCCACCCGGCTCCGCGCTGCTGTTCCTCGGATCGATCCTGCATGGTGCCGGCGCTAACCAGTCCGATCATGTGCGCCGCGCGGTCATCACCTCCTATTGCCTCGGATGGCTGCGGACGTTCGAGAATCAGTATCTCGTCTACCCGCCCGCCATCGCTCGAGCGTTCGATCCCGATCTGGCCGCGCTCATCGGCTATGCCCAGCATCGCCCCAATCTCGGTAATGTCGAAGGCCAGTGCCCATCGGTGCTGCTTTACCGCGACGATATTGACGGCCTCCCGGCGATCGACGCGCTGCTTCCCGGTCAGGCGGACATGTTGGACGCCTACGTCGCGGATCAGGAAGCGGCGCGTGCGGGCCTGATCGGCGGGTAACGCGGGTTCGTCGGACTAGACGCTGCATCCATGACACACGATCCGAACGACAAAGCAGGCGGCGGCGCACGAACACCGACCGAGGTGGCGCCGCCCGCTGTGAACGGTGGAGCTGTATCTTCGACCGCGGAGCGCGCCCGGCGGGCACGCGAACATTGCCCGTTCCTGACAACCAAGCAGGCCGCGTTCCATCTCGGCCTCGCAGCGGACACGCTCAAGAAGATGCGCCGCGAGCGGCGCGGTCCGTGCTGCCGGAAACACGGCACCGTCTGGCGCTACCATATCGACGATATCGAGGCCTGGTCGCGCGCGAACATGCGGGATGGCGGAAATGGCTAGGCTGTTACCCTCCCGTCTGCCGGTTCGGGCCTCCGTGCTGATCAGTGTTGGCGTCGCCGCGCTGACGGCGACGATCGCGCTGCCCCCGACGCCGCGGCTGGTCTGGAACGTGTCGGCCAGCGCGCCGATCGGCCTCTATGCCGTTGGCGGCCGTCACGACATCGCGGCTGGCGACATGGTGCTGGCCCGCGTGCCCGACCGCTGGCGCCGGCTCGCCGCCGAGCGGCGCTACATTCCGATCAACGTCCCTTTGGTGAAGCGCGTCGCGGCCGTGCCCGGCGACCGCGTTTGCGCCCGTGGTCGCGATATCTCCGTAAATGGCCGCCCAGTCACTGATCGCCGCGAAGCTGACGGCCGCGGGCGGCCGATGCCGCGGTGGAGCGGATGTGTGACACTGAGAACCGGTGCGCTGTTCCTCCTGATGGACAGCCCGGATTCGTTCGACGGGCGTTATTTCGGACCGACATCGCGCGGCGACGTCATCGGCGAGGCGCGGCTGTTGTGGCTGGGCTGAGGGTCGCCATCACCGCCTTGGCGCTGCTAGCGGCGGCGCCGGCTGGCGCGCAGTCGGTCGTTCACTGGCGGCCTTATATCGAGGCAGCCTCGGCGCGTTTCGGCGTGCCGGTAGAATGGATCGAGCGCGTCATGCGCGCCGAGAGCGGCGGACGCACGATGCTGGACGGTCGCCCGATCACCAGCCACGCCGGCGCGATGGGGCTGATGCAGCTCATGCCCGGCACCTGGTCCGAAATGCGCGCGCGGCTCGGGCTCGGGTCCGATCCACATAGCCCGCGCGACAACATATTGGCGGGGACGCTCTATCTTCGCCTGATGTATGACCGCTTCGGCTATCCCGGTCTGTTCGCAGCCTATAATGCGGGACCGGCACGCTATGCCGAGCACGTGCGGACCGGCCGCGCGCTGCCCGGCGAGACCCGCGCCTATCTCGCGAGCGTCGCCGGAGTGCCCGTCAATTCCCAGTCGGCTGTCGCGGCCGCCAGTGCAACGCCGCGTACCGCCAATGCCATCTTCTTCGCGATCGGCGACCGGCCCCCTGCCGGCCGGAGCGAAGCCGGCGCGGCCACGCTGTTCGTCGTGCTACGCGCAGGGCCGCCCGAGACGGCTGCGCCAGGCCGTCCGTAGTGAGCACCGATCCGGGCTTCATGCGGATTCGTGTTTCTGCTATGTTCCGAGGCTATGGAGTTGGTCGTCATGCTGCTCGGTCTGATCCTTTCCGCCACCGGCATCGTCCTCTTCGCCTGGGCGATGTTCCGGCTCGCCGTCTTCGCGCTCCCGGTCGGGCTGGGTGCGGCCACCTTTCTGTGGGCGGCGGGTGGCGAGCTGGGGCTGTTGCTCGGCCTGCTTCTCGGCCTCGTCGTCGGCGTCGCGGCCTTGCTGATCGGACGCATGCTCATCGCGTCACGGTTGCCGGTTCCAGTTCGCGGGGCGGTCGCTTTTCTCTTCGCTGTGCCCGCCGGGATCGCCGGCCACAGCGTCGTCTCCGGCCTGATGCATCTCGGCGGCGCGCGGCCGACCGCGACCGGCATCGCCGCGGCGGTCGGCGCGATCATCATCGCCAGTGCCGCCATGATGAGCCTGTTGCCCGCGATGACCGCTCGCACCGGTTCGCACGGATCCCCGCTGCACGGTTGATCCGCGGCGGGTCAGTCGGCCGAGTGCTCGCCTCCGCGTCACCGTCGCGTAAGGCGACCATGGCGAGAGTGCGTCAAGACGGCAGGGTCTGACCTGACGCATCCGGGTTTTTGGGCGCCTCGCGCCTGCGGCGCGACCGCCGCTCTATTCCGCTAGGCTCACATCCGTTCGCCAAGCTCCACCGGGCCACGCTTCGCGCGTCCCGGCCAAAGGTGATGATCGGACTGGCGGGATGCCGGAGCCTTGCTCCGGCCTGTCGTCGCCGCGCCTGACCGGCGCGGCGGCGTTTTTCGTTGGGCCTTCCCCTCGTCGCACGGGTGGACGGCGCTCCCTTCTGGGCCCGGCCCGGCGTCCCGCAAGCCGGCCCTCGACTGCGCTCGGGCTCGGCTCCTCCATTGCATTGCGGCCCTGCGGGTGCGGACCGCCTTCTGGCCGCGCCCGGCAGGTCGCAGTTCGCCGCCCACCCCCGCTCCGGGGGAGGCCCTGGGGTTTTTGGGGCGGTGCAGGAGGATAGCCATGCGCCAGAGCGGCAAGCATCGCGCGCGCGGAGAAGCTGGCAGGAGCCAGCCCCCGGCAGAGCGCGCCAATCTTTACGACGAGGTGACGAACCGGATCGTTGCCGAACTTGAGGCGGGCCGCGTTCCTTGGGTCCAGCCTTGGGGCCGCCCCAATGGTCAAGGCTTCTCCGCCGCCCCCGGCCTTCCGCGCAATGCGCTCACCAGCCGCAATTACAGCGGCGTCAACGTGCTCATTCTCTGGGGCGCGGTTATCGAGTGCGGTTATCCTTCGCAATCGTGGCTGACCTTCCGCCAAGCCCTTGAAGCAGGCGGCAACGTCCGCAAGGGCGAGCGCGGGACCACCGTTGTCTATGCCGACCGCTTCACCCCCGAGGCCGAGAAGGAACGCGCACGCCTGACCGGCGACGAGGCCCGCGCCGTGCCCTTCCTCAAACGCTTCACCGTGTTCAACGTCGCGCAATGCGAAGGCTTGCGCCCCGGCCTTGCCGCCGGCCCCGCGCCGCTCCCCGAACGCCAGATCGTGCCCGTCGCCGAAGCGGTTATTGCCGCATCGGGCGTCGATTTCCGCATCGGCGGCAACCGTGCCTTCTATGTACCCGCGCATGATTATGTGCAGGTTCCGCCGCAACCCGCGTTCTTCGAGCAGATCAACTATTATCGCACCGCGCTGCACGAACTGACCCATTCGACCGGCCACGCCTCGCGCCTCGACCGCAAGATTCTCAACCCGTTCGGCAGCAAGGACTACGCCCGCGAGGAACTGGTCGCCTTATCTGGACAGTCTGCGCCGTCCGCAACATTGCAGTAAGGTCGGCGATGGA
>CAURZK010000005.1:0-268885 GCA_963529855.1 uncultured Erythrobacter sp.
ATCATGAAGGAGCCGGACTCTACCTCTGAATGGTAACAATCAGGGGAGCACGTCATCATCAGCCTGGTCGACGGCGCTTCAGTCCTTAAATGCAACTTCGCAGACCTGGGGGTGAGCTACTCAGCTGTATCCCAACCAGCAATGCTTGGTCCCGCACCAAACTCCTAAGCGCACAGGTCTCGGGTAGCCGACGAAAGTCGGGACGCTTCGCCATCTGGCATGGCTGAAATGGAGAGAAGTTCCCCGTCGCTTCTCGACTGATCTCCTACGGCTGAAGCCCGAATTTGAGGGGTGCGCGCTGCCGCTGCGTAAACAGAGAGGCCGGGGTCACTCAACGACACAAAAAGTCCTTTGGGGTCAGCCGGTAGCGCTAGAGCACCGCGATTTCACGCCGGTGCACAAAAGGGAGAGAGGGATGAAAAATTGCAAAAACTCACACCGCTGCGGGTTCTTCTTGACGACTTCAGTTCCTGCGATGCTGATCGCAACGCCTGCTTTTGCTCAAGACGCTGAGGAAACGAATGTAGTTGATGTAATCGTTGTCACCGCTGAAAAGCGAGAGCAAGATCTTCAGGAAGTTCCGATAGCCATTACCGCCATGAGCGGTGATACACTAGCTGCGACCGGCATATCTAACGTTGAGGATCTCCAGTTTTTCGTTCCGGGGGTCTCGGTTACCAATGACTCCATGGCCATTATCAACATTCGTGGCATTGGTACGTCCGCTTTCGGGGTCGCGACGGATCCCAGCACGACCGTTCATTACGACGGCGTCTATATTTCTCGACCCACGACAAGCTATCAAGACATGTTCGATGTGGAACGGATCGAGGTTCTCCGTGGCCCACAAGGGGTCCTTTTCGGACGCAACTCTGCCGGGGGGACACTGAATATAATCTCAAAAATGCCGACTGACGAACTGACGGGCACGTTAGGAGTTACCGTTGGGAATTTCGGAAAGCGCACTTTCAGCGGAACAGTTTCGGGCGCTGTTTCCGATAGTGCTCGAGCCCGACTAACATTAGTAAAGAACGACCGAAACGGCATATACCGCGATGTAAATGTCGACCGAAGTTATCAGAATGAGGATAATTTTGCCGGGCGAGCAACTCTGGCAATTGATGCGACGGACCGTCTAGAGATAGTAATTCGCGCTGACGCAAGCCGGGACCGTGAAACGGGCTACCCTGCAATTCGGGGATCCTATCCTCCAGGCCTCTTGGCAGCGGGGGCGACCGTACCGACTGAAAGCGACGAAATTGCGCTCGATACTGTTCCTCGTTACGATATCGACGCTTGGGGCACCTCGTCCACAATCCGATACGATGCGGACGACGTGGAAATCAAATCCATCACTGCATTCCGTTCGAGCGATGTCGGTCAGGTGCTGGATGTCGACGCCACAGACATCTTTCTGCGCAATATTGAATTCGTCGAAAAGTCGAAAACCTTTACGCAAGAAATACAGATCTTCAATACCGATTCCGGGCCACTCCGTTGGATCCTAGGTGGTTTTTTCCTGAACGAGCGTGGACAGGATCAAATTCAGATACTTGAGCCAGGAAGGGAACTAGCAATCCCGGAAAGCAATACCACAAACGCATACGCTTTGTTCGGCCAGGCGAGCTACGAAATCGCCGACCGGCTACGCCTCACCGCCGGCTTACGATACAGCTATGAGAAGAAAGATTTCTCCTACAATATCAATCTTGATGGTGACGAGGTTGATCGGGGCTCGCCATCTGCATCCTGGTCGGCATGGACCCCAAAGTTTGGCGTAGACTTCGACGTGAGTGACGATGTTCTCGCATATGCATCAGCCTCCCGCGGCTTCAAATCTGGAGGCTTCCAACTAGGCGATGCGCAGCCTTTCTTACCGGAGTACCTGTGGAGTTATGAAGCTGGTATCAAGAGCACGCTACTTGATCGACAGTTGCGGGCAAACTTCTCGGCATTTTACTACGATTACACCAACTTGCAGGTCGTTCAGTATCTCAATGGTGTTGCCAGCACGACTAATGCCGGACGAGCTACAATCAAAGGTGTAGAGGCTGAATTTCTTGCCAAGCCCACTGATGGTTTGACGCTAACTTCTACCCTCGCCTATCTCGATGCGCGGTACGATGTGTATTTCGACAACCAGGTAAGCTTAGAGGGCAACCGTTTACCCAATGCCCCTAAATGGAACGCGACATTTGGAGCGGAATACGAGGCGTCGCTGGGATCGCGCGGAACTGTGACTCTTCGCGGCGATATTGCTCAACGAGGTGTTGCCTACTTCAAGCCTAATAATGATCCGCGATATGCTAGTTCGCCGACTACGCTCATAAATAGCCGTATTTCGTGGATGCCCACGGATGGCAGCTGGGAAGTAGCGCTTTACGGCAGGAACCTGACAAATGAACGTTATGCGACCTATAAAGCAGTCGGGACTGACGCCCTCGGAGTCTCCAATCCCGACCTGCCTCTTACGGTGTTCGGCGAACCGCGTCAGTACGGCCTTCAGGTTCGCTACTTCTTCTAATCGCGCAAAGTCGGAGAGTCTACGAATGAACACTAGTTTTTGACACTGAGAATTCTAGCGCAGCAACTGTCAGGGCGGGTGTAGGCACCCGCCCTACTTATTTACTGCATGCATTACGACTTGAGATATTGAGGATTGGCGCACCCGACAGGATTCGAACCTGTGACCTTCGCCTTCGGAGCTAGAATTACAACGTTACGCTAGGCTTTTCAACCCAACGCTAGAGCACGCTAAACCACTGTAAATACAGTGTTTTATTGACTCTTGAGGTTCGCTGAGCTACGCCAACGACACCCACAGTTTTCGATCCCGTGGTGAGTTTTTGGTGAGTTTTTCGAGCCCGCTCTAGCGAGGTGCTTATGTCGAAACTTACGAAAACCGTCGTGGACAAGGCCGAGCCACGCGACCGTCAATACACCGTTTGGTGCGGTGAGCTGAAGGGCTTCGGCGTCTTCGTGCTGCCCTCCGGCACTCGGACCTACTTTGTCGATTACCGGAACGCCAACAATGTGCGGCGCCGGATGAAGCTGGGCCGGCACGGTCAGATCACCGCCGAGCAGGCCCGCACGCTGGCGATCCAGGCCCTCGCCGAAGTGGCAAAGGGGAACGATCCGCTCGAAGAACGGAACACCACCCGCAAGGCCATCTCGGTCAAGGAGCTGTGCGAGCTATACATCAAGGAACTCGAAGAGGGCCGCATTCTGGGCAAGGGTGGCCGGCCCAAAAAGGCCAGCACCAAGATCACTGATCTCGGCCGGATCAACCGCCACATCATTCCGCTGCTGGGGAAGAAGCAAGTCACCCATGTCACCAAGGCGGACGTGACGGCGATGATGAAGGACATCATGGCCGGCAAGACCCGCGTTAGCGAGAAGACGAAGAAGCTGCGTGGCCGCTCGGTCGTTCGTGGGGGCATCGGCGCTGCGAGCCGCACGGTCGGTCTGCTGGGCGGCATCTTCACCTATGCGCGGGACGAGCTGGGCATCATCGAGGTCAATCCCGCGCATGGTGTCCGTAAGCCGAAGGACGCGGTGCGGAAGCGTCGGCTGAACGAGGACGAGTATCGAACCCTTGGCCGCATCCTCGCCAAAGCGGCCGAGGACAAACGCTATACCCGCACTGTCGACATCATCCGGCTGATCGCCATGTCGGGCTGCCGACGTGGCGAGATCATCGCGGTTCAGAAATCAGAGATCGACACGGTGGGAAGCGCCTTCCGGTTCGAAGACACGAAGGAAGGCCAGTCCGTTCGTCCGATGGGCCTGCCCATCGTCGAGTATTTCGACGAGTGGGACATGAATGGCGACAGCCCCTATGTGTTTCCCGGCGAGAGGAACGCAGACGGGCCGTTTGGTAGCTTCCCGCGTCATTGGGAGAAAATCTTCGCCGGGACGGAGTTGGCGGACATGACCGCCCATGTGCTACGTCATAGCTTCGCCAGTCTGGCGAACGATCTCGGCTTCACCGAAATCACCATCGCGGCGCTTCTCGGCCATGCTACAGGCACGGTCACAAGCCGCTATGTCCATACGCTCGATGCGGCGCTCGTCATGGCTGCGGATACCGTATCGGGATACATCCATGCACTGCTAAGTGGAGCCGAGTTGTCGCACACGCATTATGCGCTTGACCGCAGTTCCCGTAAGGCTGCGTTGGAGCGGTTCCTGACGCCTCGACAGAATGCGTCGACGCCAGCGGAGGAATTGGACCGTCTAGCGGCTTAATCTATAGGAGGTATCCGATTGGAGAAATCATGGCAGATACAAGGACGCTGACCAATCTTACAGTCGATGCTACACCGGACAGCGACGTGGAGAGGCGCCTGGAGATCGCACTGGGTCTCGCGGCTCAATTCGGCAGTTCGCTCACCGCTGTCTGTTCGGCTTGGCCCGATGGCGTTTCCTTTGCCGACGCGATTACTCATAGCCCCTTCAGTTCGCTCGCCCAGGAGCGCGAACTGCGTAGTGGAATTGCGCGCGTCTCCTCTGCTTTCGACCGCCTTGCGCGGGGAAAGACGGTCGATACTCAATGGTGCGATAGCATCGCCCATCCAAGTGCTGCGATTCTGGACCATGCGTTGCTTGCGGACCTGGTGATCATGAGCACGGCGCCCGCTTCGGACTTCGCACATGCCGATGCGCTGGAAGTGGCCGCCCGTTCCGGCTCCCCGGTTTTGAGGCTCGGGCCGGAAGCACCGACGACATCCTTCAAGAACATATTGATCTGCTGGAAGGATAGCCGGGAGTCTCGATGTGCCCTTCGCGCAGCCGTTCCGATGCTTCAACACGCCACCAGGATCGTTCTTGCGGGGGTCGGAGAAGATGTGTCGTCCGACCGCCTTGCAGAGGTTGGAGACTATCTCTCGCTTTACGGTGTTGAGACTCAAATCTTGCACTTGGCGGGCAACGAGTCCGCTCCTGGCAAACTATTGGCCGACCTTTCCCGCCGCGAAGATTTCCATCTGATCGTTGCGGGCGCCCGAGCCCACGGCCTTTGGAAGGAGAGACTATTTGGCGGAGTGACCCGAGACTTTCTCGCAGTTACTGACATCAATTGGCTGCTGGCCAACTAAGATTACATCTTGGGCGGGCGGATCAACCCGCTATCAGGCAACCTATGACACAACGATGTTTGGACAGGCGCGCTGTTCTGCGCGGCGCAACCCTCATGGGCTCCGGCCTCGCCCTGGCGGGCTGGTTCCCGGCGTGGGCGCAGCCGGTCTCAGCCGGCATCACATCCGACATGCCCATGCTGAGCGGCGAAGAGATCGCCATCCGCATCGCGCATCAGCCCATCACGATCGACGGCCGCGCCAGCCACGGCATAGCGATGAACGGCACGATTCCCGCGCCGCTCATCCGCCTGCGCGAGGGTCAGAATGTGCGCATCGCCGTCGACAACGCACTTGATGAGGACAGCTCGGTTCACTGGCACGGCCTCATCTTGCCAGCCGAGATGGACGGCGTGCCGGGAATCAGCTTCCCTGGCATCCGGCCCGGCGAAACCTTCGTCTATGAGTTCCCGATCGTCCAGTCGGGCACCTATTGGTATCACAGCCATTCGGGGTTGCAGGAGCAACTCGGCCACTATGGGCCGATCATCATCGACCCGGCCGACGAAGATCCCGTCCGCTATGATCGTGAGCATGTGCTCGTGCTCTCGGACTATAGCGCAACCCATCCGCATGTGATCTTCCGCAAGCTCAAGCAGCAGGAAGGCTATTTCAATCGCCAGCGGCAGACACTCGCCGGTCTCCTCGCCGGGCGCGATCAGACGATGCGCGAGCGCCTCCAATGGGGCGCGATGCGGATGGACCCGACCGACGTCGCGGATGTGACTGGCTCGGCCTACACCTATCTCGTCAACGGTTACGGCCCTGCCGACAACTGGACGGGTCTCTTCCGCCCCGGAGAGCGGGTGCGTCTGCGCGTGATCAACGCGGCCGCCATGACGATCTTCAATTTCCGCATTCCCGGTCTCAAGCTGACCATCGTGCAGGCCGACGGGCAGAATGTGCGCCCGGTCACGACCGACGAATTGCAGATCACCGTGGCTGAGACCTACGACATCATCGTCGAGCCGGCGGAGGATCGCGCCTATACGATCGTCGCGGAGGGAAGCGACCGCTCCGGCATGGCGCGCGCCACGCTGGCCCCCCGCGCTGGCATGAGCGCCGAAATCCCGCCGCTGCGCGAGCGTCCCATCCTCACCATGACCGCTATGGGCATGGGCGGCATGGAGCATGGCGCGACCGGCAACGATCCGCATGTGGGGCATGGCGCACCAAGCCCGGCGGCAGCTCCATCATCGCACGGCTCGCATTCCATGCGCGATTTCTCGAACGCGCCCAATGTCGCGCGCACGCCAGCGGTGCAGTCGATCGCGCCGATGCCGATCGACCGGACCGGCGAGCCGGGGATCGGGCTCGACGACGTTGGCCACGACGTTCTGACTTATCGCCACCTGATGGCTCTCGACCGCAACCCCGATGTCAGGGCACCGAGCCGCAGCCTCCAGATTCACCTTACCGGCAACATGGAACGCTATATGTGGGCGTTCGACGGTGTGACATTTAACGCGCTCACCGCGCCGATCCCGTTCCGCCAGGATGAGCGCGTGCGCATCACCCTGATTAACGACACGATGATGGCGCATCCGATCCACCTGCACGGCCATTTCTTCGAGCTGGTGACGGGACACGGCTCGTATGCGCCGCGCAAGCACACGGTGAACGTCCTACCCGGTGGATCGGCGACGTTCGATGTGACAACCGACGCGCTCGGCGATTGGGCGTTCCATTGCCACCTGCTCTATCACATGCACGCAGGCATGATGCACGTCGTCGCGGTGCGCCCGGAAGGAGCTGGTTGATGCGCGCGCCGATCATCGCGCTGACCGCACTGGGCGCGGCAGTCTCCATACCGGCGGCGGCGCAGACTCACGCAGGTCATGGCGCTACCCAAACCCGCCCGCCGGCCGAGACGCCCGATCGCGCGGTATCTCCGCTTGAAGGGCACGCAAGTCATGAAGCCAGCGATCCGCCACCCGGTGATGATCCGCACGCTGGCCATGCCGACCACCGAGAGGTTGCCACACCGGCCGACCCCCATGCCGATCATCGTGCGCATGCGGCGGACCCACACGGAGGACACGGCATCAAGCAAGAAGATCATAGCGCACATGGCGGCCAGCCTGCGGATGGAAGCGATCCCCATGCGGGTGGCACGGCGCTACCGGCGGGCAAAGCACCGCCGCCGCCCGTTCCAGCCGACTGGTATGCCGATCGCAGCTTCGATCCGGCCGAGATGGCACAGGTTCGCGCGGCGCAGCGGCGGGCGCATGGCGGTGGCACTTATAGCCAGGTCATTGTCGACATCGCCGAATATCGTGCGATCGGGGAAGGCGGTGGTTATGCGTGGAAAGCCGAAGCCTGGTATGGCGGCGACATAAACCGGCTGGTGCTGAAGACGGAAGGCGCCGGTCGCTTTCGCGGCGATCTCGATCATGCGGAGGTCGAAGCGCTCTACAGCCGCGCCATCGACCCTTACTGGAATCTGCAAGCCGGGCTGCGCTACGATTTCGAGCCGTCGCGCGCCTATGCAGCGGTCGGTGTCGAAGGTCTCGCGCCTTACTGGTTTGAGCTGGAAGGCGCGGTCTTCCTCTCTAATCGGGGCGACGTGTTCGCGCGCGCGAGCGGCTACCATGATGTGCGCCTTACTCAGCGGCTGATCCTTCAGCCGCGCGCTGCGATCAATCTGTCCGCGCAGGGCGTCCCACGCGATCGCATCGGAGCGGGCCTGTCGAGTGTAGAGCTTGGCGTGCGGCTGCGCTATGAGTTTGCGCGAGAGTTCGCACCCTATGTCGGGGTTCATTGGGAGCGCAGCTTCGGCGACACCGCTGACTTTGCGCGTGCCGACGGCCGGGACGTCAGCAACGCCAGCTTCGTCGCGGGCGTGCGGCTCTGGTTCTGATCCGCTCGATGCCTGGAGAGGTCTGATGGTTGAAGCTCCGCATCCCCCATCGCTGAACCTGCCACCTGACCTCAAGCAGGAGCAAACGCGCATCCTTCGCAACAGCTCGGCCGGCCTGCTCTTCTCCGTGCTGGTTCTGGCGGGCGCCTACTGGCTGCTGCCGTTCTACTTCACGACATCGGCGACCTCATCACGTTCTGGTCAGGCTCGGCGCTGCTCACCATGTTCTGGGTCCTGGTCGGCTTTTCGATGGTGTCGCGCGGGCGGCGGCATTCGCTCGACGACATTCGCGGCAGCGCCTTCGCGCTGCCAAGCCCTCGCATCGCCATCTACGTCGCCTTCCTTCAGAACACGGTCGAGCAGGCGCTGATGGCGGTGATCGTCCAGATCGCTGTGTTGTTGCTCGCGGGCGCGTGGACCGTTCCGCTCGTCGCCGGCCAAGTGCTGCTCTTCGCCATAGGGCGGGTGACGTTTCTCGCGGGCTACCCGAAAGGAGCCGGCGCACGCGCGTTCGGTCTGGCGGTCACGGCGCTTCCAACGCTGGCCGGATTCATCGTCGCCCTTGGAGCGTTGGTAGCGAGCGCCATTCCTTGACCCTGTAGTTGCTACGGGGTTCATATAAGCCGTCAGATCGACCGCATCGAGGCGACAGACATGGCAAGTAGATACAGCGGCTTTAGCAGAGTCGCCCCGCAGACGCGAAATGAGATTGGGCGACCAGCCTTCTGGATCGCGCTCTCACTGCGTGAGAGCATGTCGTGAGCGGCACGATAGCTCTTTCGGACGCGATTGCGGTCGAGCGGAAGCGCTATGTCATGGCGGCCCGGCAAAGCGACACCGAGACCGCATGGCGAGCCTTGGAGCGCGCCCATATCCTGTCCCAGCCCATGTTGGGCCAGCATATGCACGTCCATTGGCTGATGCTTTGCTATGCCGTCCGCCTCCGCGACATCCGCGAAATGCTCGGACAGATCGCGCGCTTGGCGCTGGCTCCGATCGGAGCGCTGGCGGGGCGTGTCCCCATGGGCAACACGGGGCGCTCCAATGTCAGTGCCTTTGCCCCGATGCCGATACCTGAAGATTTGCGGCCGCTACTGGCGAAGAAACATGACAATTCGAGCTTTCGTCGCTAGGGTATTGGAATGTTGCGTCGGAGCCTGCTCCTTTTTTGCCTCCTGATGACGTCGCTCATTGCGTCGACGACGGTGCATGCAAGCGAGCTTTCCGTCGCCGCGACGCTCGAATGTTCGGGCGAAATCCATACCGACGGCGATTCGGATCAGTCGCCGGGCGACTCCGATAGAGGGATGCCGCACCATCATGGCAGTTGCCATGGGCACGGCCTCTTTGCCCCGGTTTCCGGCCCATCCCACGCCTTGACGGACATGACTTCTTCCAGGTTCTACTTTCCGGCCAGCGACGTGTTCGCACGATGGTCGACCGGGCCTGCGCTACGGCCTCCTATCGCCTGATTGATTCGTAAGCGGCTCGCCGATGCCTCGCCTTGCGAGGCGGCGGGCCTGATTCGTTTCAATCAGGAAAATCAGCATGCACAGAATGTTCGCAGCCTTGCTGGCTGCCGTGTCTTGCGTCTCCGTGGCGCAAGCACAGGATATTGCCACCACGGCTCCCCCTGCGGCCCCGCCGCTTACCCTCGATCAGGCGGTCGCCGCAGCCGGCGGCAGCGCTCCGGCTGCAGATGCGGCTCGCGCCGACATCGCGGCCGCCGAAGCGGGCCGGACGATCGCGGGCCTGCGCCCCAATCCGACCGTCACGACCGAAGTCGAGAATATTGTCGGCACTGGCCCCTATCGCGATTTTCGCGGAGCCGAGACCACAGTCGGGCTTTCGATCCCGATCGAGCTTGGCGGCAAGCGATCGGCACGAATTGCCGTTGCCGATGCCCGGACAGGGCGAGCCCTGCTTGCCGCAGCGATCACTGAAGCGGACATTCGCCTTCAAGTCACCGAGTTGTATGTGAACGCCGTGGCCGCCGAACGCCGGCTGGCGACGGCCGTCGACCAGGCACGCATCGCGAACGAAGCGCTGAATGCCGCGCGCGTGCGTGTTCGGGCCGGACGCGCTTCGCCGATCGAGGAGCAGCGCGCGGACGTCACCCGGCTCAATGCCGAGGCTACGGTGGAGAATGCGCGGCGCCTGCTCGACGCCGCCCGTCTCAATCTCGGTCGAAGGATCGGGCAGCCGGTGTCGGGAACGCTCGATCTGGCCGCTCTCGACAGCCTGCCCGCCGCTTATGGCCCGCAATTGGCGCCCACTGCGGAAGGCACGTTGGCGCTCGCCGCTGCCGACGCGGACCTCGCGGTTGCCGATGCAGGCGTTCGGCTGGCCAGATCGCAGCGCGTGCCCGATGTCACGGTCGGACCAGGCGTGCGGCGGTTCTCGGAATCGCACGATACCGCCGCCCTGTTCAGCATCTCGGTGCCGATTCCGCTGTTCAACAGCGGCAGAGCCGCCGTGGGACAGGCCAGCGCCGAACGCACCCGCGCCGAGGCACAGCGCCGCATGACCGCGCTCGATGTCGAACAGGCGATTCTCGATGCGCGGACGGAAGCGGACAACGCCGCGACCAACGCGCGGACTGCCAATGGTCCCGCACTGGCGGCCGCCCAGGAAGCCGCCCGCATCGCACGCATCGGCTATCGCGAAGGCAAGTTCGGACAGCTCGACCTGCTCGATGCCGAACGGACGCTGGCCGAGACCCGGCTTGCCGCGATCGACGCGCTCGTCGCCTATCAGAACGCCAGGGCACGGCTTGAACGCCTGACCGCGCCCGCGCCCGAACAGGGGAATTGAACATGAAATCATACTTGAAAGCGGCTTTGCCGCTGACCCTCGCCGCATTGCTCATGGCGGGTTGCTCCGGCGGCGAGGCGCCCCCGGAAGACGCCGAGAATGCCGCTGCCGGTGAAGAGGCGGGCCATGCCGAAGAAGAAGGCGAGATCGACCTTACCGCCGAGCAGATACGCAAGGCCGGGATCGAGCTTGTCCGGGTCATCCGCAGCGGCGGCGGCGCGCTGACATTGCCTGCGACCATCGAAGGCGACCCCCAGGGTATGCAGGTCGTATCCGCCGCCATCGGCGGCCGCGTCGTTTCGCTGACCCGTAACCTCGGCCAATCGGTCGGACGTGGGCAGACGCTGGCGATCATCGAAAGCCGCGAGGCCGCGTCGCTCAATGCCGAGATCGAAGCGGCCCGCGCACGGCTGTCGCTTGCGGAATCGAACCTGGCCCGCGAGCAGCGCCTGTTCAATGAACGGGTTTCGCCCGAGCAGGATCTGATCGCCGCGCGCACGGCCGCGACCGAGGCTCGCATCGCCCTGCGCCTTGCCCAGCAGCAGGTCGCAGCGGCCGGCGGCGGGGGCGGAGCGCTCAATCGCATTGCGATCACCGCCCCGATCGCTGGACAGGTCGTTTCCCGGAACGTGACGCTGGGCCAAACCGTCGCGGCGGACGCCGAGCTGTTCCGCGTGGCGAACCTCTCGCGGGTCGCGGTCACGCTGTCCCTGTCCCCGGCCGATGCCGGCAAGGTGCGGCCCGGCTCCGGGATCGAGATCGTCTCGGGGGATCGCACTTCGGCGGCGAGGGTCGATTTCGTCTCACCGATCCTCGACGAAACGACGCGCCTCGCAACCGTGATCGCCGTCATCGACAACCGCTCGGGCCAGTGGCGCGTGGGTGAGCCGGTGACGGCTTCGATTCAATTGCCGGGCGGCGGCGCTGGATCGGTGCTCGTCCCGCAAAGCGCGATTCAGACGGTCGAAGGTCGGCCGACCGTGTTCGTCCGCACCGACCATGGCTTCCAGGCCACACCGGTCACGCTCGGCGCTCCGAGCGGCGACAATGTGGTCGTGACCTCAGGGCTACAGGGCAATGAACAACTCGCCGGGCCGAACAGCTTCACTCTCAAGGCTGAGCTTGGAAAAGGCGAAGCGGAGCACGGACACTGATCATGATAGACCGCATCGTCACATTTTCCGTCGAGCGGCGCTGGTTCGTCCTGCTCATGACGGTCATCGCCATGGTGATCGGAGGCTGGGCGATCTCTCGCCTGCCGATCGACGCCGTTCCCGACATCACCAACAACCAGGTGCAGGTAAACATCGCCGCGCCCGCACTCTCGCCCGAACTAGTTGAGGCGCAGGTCTCCTTTCCTATCGAGACCGCATTGGCGGGCGTTCCTGGGCTGGAATACACACGCTCGCTGAGTCGCAACGGTTTTGCCCAGATTACCGCCGTCTTCTCGGAATCGACCGACATCTACTTTGCGCGCCAGCAGGTCGCCGAGCGGCTGCGGGTCGCCGAAGAAAGCCTGCCCGAGGGGGCGGTCCCGACCATGGGGCCGATCGCCACCGGGCTGGGCGAAGTCTATATGTGGACCGTCCATCTCGAACATCGCGATGAGGACACGCATAAGCCCGGTGAGCCAGGCATCCAGCCTGACGGCAGCTACATCACGCCCGAAGGCGATCGGCTCGTCACTGAGGCCGATAAGGCAACCTATCTGCGCACCGCCCAGGACTGGATTGTCGCGCCGCTGTTGAAGAACACGCCCGGTCTGGCCGGCGTCGATTCGATCGGCGGATATGTGAAGCAGTTCCAGGTGGTGCCTGATGTCCAGCGGCTCGCCGCGCTGGGCATGAACCTGACTGATCTCGCCCGTGCGCTCGAAGAGAACAATGTCGGTGTAGGTGCCGGCGTGGTCGATCGCGGCGGCGAAGGGCTGGCGGTTCGCTCGGATGCGCGTATCCGCAACATCGGGGAACTGGCCAGCACCGTCATCGCCACGCGCGAAGGCGTGCCGATCCGGCTCGATCAGGTGGCGCAGGTCCGCCTCGGCCAGGCCATTCGCTACGGCTCGGCCTCCGAGAACGGCCAGGAGGTCGTTGTCGGCACCGCCATCATGCGGATCGGTGAGAACAGCCGCACCGTGGCCTCGGCTGTCGCGGAGCGGCTGACCGAGATCAACGCCTCGCTGCCGACCGACGTAGTGGTGCAGCCGGTGCTCGACCGCACCGCGCTGGTGAACTCCACGATCAAGACGGTTGCGAAGAACCTCACCGAAGGCGCGCTGCTCGTCATCGTCGTGCTGTTCCTGCTGCTCGGCAATTTCCGTGCGGCTCTGATCGCGGCGCTGGTGATCCCGATCACCATGCTGATGACCAGCTTCGGGATGCTGAGAGGCGGGGTCTCGGCAAACCTCATGAGCCTCGGGGCGCTCGACTTCGGCCTGATCGTCGATGGCGCGGTCATCATCGTCGAGAACGCGCTGCGCCGCATCGCCGATCGCCAGCATCACTACGGCCGCACGCTCAACCTCGAAGAACGCCTGTCGGTCGTCTCCCAGGCGGCGCGCGAGATGATCCGCCCGACCGTGTTCGGTCAGGCGATCATCATCCTCGTCTATGTGCCGCTGCTCACGTTGAGCGGTGTCGAGGGCAAGACCTTCACCCCGATGGCGTTGACCGTCATCATGGCGCTGGTCTCGGCCTTCGTCCTCTCCCTGACCTTCGTGCCGGCGATGCTGGCCATCTGGTTGTCGAAGCCGGTGGAGGAGAAGGAGGGCCGCATCATGTCGTGGCTCAAGCGCAAATATGAGCCGGGCCTCGACAAGGCGATGAAGCGGCCCTCGCTCACCATGGGCGTTGGTGTCGGCGCCTTTCTGGCGGCGATCCTGACCTTCTCGTTCCTGGGGCAAGAGTTCTTGCCCCAACTCGACGAGGGCGATCTGACCGCGCAGGTGCTGCGCGTTCCGGGCACATCGGTCGACCAGAGCCAGGCGATGCAATCGCGGATCGAGCGGGAGATCGCCAAGCTGCCGGAGGTGCGCTTCGTCTTCTCCAAGACCGGCACGGCGGAACTCGCATCCGACCCCATGCCGCCCAACATTTCGGACACTTTCATCATCATGAAGCCGAAGGATGAATGGCCGGACAGCCGCCTTTCCAGGGCCGATCTGATCGCCAAGGTCGAGCATGTCCTGGAAGGTATCCCCGGCGGCGCGTTCGAGATCAGCCAGCCCATCCAGATGCGCTTCAATGAGCTGATTGCCGGCGTGCGCGGCGATGTGGCGGTCAAGGTGTTCGGTGATGATTTTGACGCCATGAACAATACCGCCAACCGGATCGCCGCGATCCTCCGCCAGACGGAAGGTGCGGTCGACGTTCGGGTGGAGCAGACGGAGGGGCTTCCGATGCTCGACATCCGGCCGCGCCGGGATATCATGTCGAGGCTCGGCATTACCGCTCAGACCGTGCAGGACACGATCTCAGCGGCAATCGGCGGGCGGGACGCCGGTATGATCTTTGAGGGCGACCGGCGGTTCGCCGTCACCATCCGCCTCGCGGACGCGGCCAGGGCTGATCTTCAGACGCTGGCGCAAGTCCCGGTGCCACTCCCGAATGGTGGGTTCGTGCCTCTCCAGAGCGTTGCTGACATCGGCGTTACGGACGGTCCCAACCAGATCAGCCGGGAGAACGGCAAGCGGCGCGTCGTCGTCCAGGCCAATGTGCGGGGACGCGACGTAGCCGGTGTCGTCGCCGATGCTCAGGAGGTGATCGAAAGGGACGTGCGCCTGCCTGCCGGGCAGTATCTGGATTGGGGCGGGCAGTTCGAGAATCTCCAGTCGGCCAGCGAACGGCTGATGCTGGTGGTTCCCGCCTGCTTCGCGCTGATCATCCTGCTGCTCTACGGCGCCCTTGGCAGCGTTCGCGATGCCGCGATCGTGTTCACGGGCGTCCCGCTGGCGCTGATTGGCGGCGTCCTCTCGCTGTTCCTGAGAGGCATGCCGTTCTCGATCTCGGCGGCGGTCGGGTTCATCGCCCTGTCCGGCATCGCTGTCCTCAACGGCCTCGTGATGGTGACGTCGATCCAGGGGTTGATGGAGAGAGGTATGGAGCGGGCAAAGGCCGCCCGTGAAGGTGCCATGATGCGGCTTCGGCCCGTGGTCATGACAGCGCTTGTCGCCTCGCTTGGGTTCGTGCCGATGGCCATCGCCACCGGCGCGGGCGCGGAAGTGCAGAAACCGCTCGCAACGGTCGTGATCGGTGGCCTTATCTCGGCAACGCTGCTGACCCTGTTCGTCCTGCCGACGCTCTACGCCCGCTACGGCAGGCGCATGGAGGAGGCTGAGCAGAACGACGACACGACAGAAGGGAGCGCAGAGCCGCTCACCTCATCGTGAGGATAGGCTGGAGGCCGCCGTGCGCGGCCTCCAGTTCCTCCATGTTGTGGGCCGACAAGACGAGCCGCTATGAAGGAAGAAAACGCTTTCTCTTTTAACATGACCCCAATTCGGGTCTGGATGCACCTTGCCGAGCTGAGCGCCTTCACGCTCTGGCATCCAAGCTATCGCTTTCAAGGTGACGCTGCACCTAAGAAAAGCATTGAGCTTTCCCATGCTCTTTTCAGAGGTGAGTATCGGGTAAAAGCCGAGGCGACGATCACTACTTTCGATAAGCTGCGTGCGATCGGCTGGATGGTCGGGATTGGCGGCGTTTCCGTCTTCCGGGAAACATATGAGCTTGAAGCGTTCGGGTCAGGGGCGCAAATTCGCCATGCACTTGAGTTCCAGGGCCTATTCGGCCGGTTGATCGGTGTGTTCCTGCGACGGGGATTGCGCCAGACCTTGCGGGTGCAAGACGCAGCCTTAGCGAACTTCCTCAAGAAGGAAATTCGCAGCGCAGTCGCTGGCATCAATCGCCACCACAGAAAGGGCTCTAGGCTCAGGGCGGCATCCCGGAAGGGCAGCCAATGACAGAGGGTGGCAAAAACACCAGATCCAAGCGCCGGACCTTGTGGATCGTTCTGGTCCTCAATGCCGGCATTTCCGCCGCCTTCTTCCTGGTCGGCTTCGCCAGCGACTCAAGCGCGCTTATCGCAAACGGCGTCGACAATCTCTCCGACGCGCTAGTATATCTCCTGAGCCTGATCGCGCTGAGCCAAGGCACCATCTGGAAGACCCGCGCCGCTACCGTATCGGGCAGCTTGCTGCTGCTCTTCGCGGTCGGAATCCTTGTCGATGTCGGACGACGCTATGTTTATGGCAGCGAGCCCGTCGGATCAGCTATGATGCTAATGTCGGCGGTAGCGGCGGCCGTCAACTATCTGTGCCTCAGTTTGCTCCAGAGACTGAAGCGGCCCGATGTGGCGCTACGCGCGGCGACGACCTTCAGCTTCAACGATTTCATATCGAACGGAGGCATCCTCGTCGCAGGTGCACTGGTGCTCTGGCTTGGAACCAATTGGCCGGACCTTGTCGTCGGACTCGCCACCGCGCTGATCGCCATCAAGGGCGGCATCGAAATTCTGGCTGATGCGCGCGCCGAAGCACGGCGTGACAGGGAGGCGAAGGCATGACTCCCGGTCGCCTTGAAGAGTCGCTTGATCGAAATACCGCCTATCGGCCCCCCGCAAGCCGCCGCCCCCTGTGCTTGCGCGAGAAGGGTCCGCACCGTGAGCGCCGACCACGGATGCTCACGGTGAACGATCGCAGAGAGATGCCACAATGAGACCGACCGAGCGAGCGCACCGCCTTAGCGCTCCGCGCACTGTGCGGGCGTTCCTCGCCTCGACATTCCTGCTGATCTCCAGCTCTGCGTGCTCGACCGAGACCGACAATGAGGAGACCAGTGGCACATCGCGCCTGGCTGGCAAGCACATCTTTACATGCGAGGGTGGAACGAAGGTGAGCGTCGATTTTATCGGGGACGGCCTGACGATCAATCTAGCGACATTGCCAGATGGCCACGCCGAACGCCTGACTGCTCCGGCAGCCGGCGTCACTTATTTTGGCGAGGACGTGAACCTCGCGATCTCGGATGACGCGATCGTGATCCTGCGCGCCGAGGCACCACCGCAAATCTGCCGCCGGGACAGCTCGGAGCGGGTCGGGCAACCGCCCCCCTAGCGGCTCGCCGCGCCTTGCGTGGCGCCGGTGCTGCCATGTCCCGAAACCATCAGAGGAAATCCCATGTCGCAAAAGCTACAGCTCGATATACCGCTCATCCTTCCCGAAATCCCGGACGCCAACGACGCCTGTGTTGAGCGGCTGACAGCCAATCTCGCGGTGCGGCCGGGAATCGAGAAGGCGCATATCGTCCTGGCCGAAGGGGACAAGCCGGCCCTGCTTTGCATCCACTATGACCGCGAAATCCTTACCCTGGGCCGCATCCGCGACATCGCGCAAGCTGCGGGCGCTGCCATCGCCGAGCGATATGGCCATGTGCTGTGGCCGGTCAAAGGGATCGGCCACCAGCGGAAGGCGCGGACCGTCAGCGAACAACTGCGCGCCTTGCCGGGCGTGCTGGAAGCCGAGGCCAATGGCGCGGGCATGGTGCGTGTAGAGTTCGATCGGGAGCAGATTTCCGAACAGACCCTTCAGGCGGCGCTTGCGAAGCTGGGGGTCAGGCAGACAAGACGGGCGCTGGTGCTTTCTCCCGAGGACACACATGCAGGACACGATCATGGACCCGGTGCCCATGACACGAAAGCGCCGCACGCCAAAGGCGATGGCCACGACCATGATCATGGCGCCTTTCTCGGCCCCAACACCGAACTCATTTTCGCGCTTACCTGCGGCGCTCTGCTCGGCATCGGCTTCGCGATCGAAAAGCTCGTCGCGGCGGCACCAGGCTGGCTGCCGACCGCGCTCTACATCATCGCCTATTTCTTCGGCGGCTTCTTCACGCTGCGCGAGGCGATCGACAATCTCAGGCTGCGCAAGTTCGAGATCGACACGCTCATGCTCGTTGCGGCGGCCGGCGCAGCGGCGCTCGGCGCGTTCGCCGAAGGCGCACTGCTGCTGTTCCTGTTCAGCCTCGGCCATGCGCTGGAGCACTATGCCATGGGGCGCGCCAAGCGGGCGATCGAGGCGCTGGCCGAACTCGCGCCGCGCACTGCCACCGTCCGGCGGCCGGACGGCACCACGGAGGAAATCTCCGTTGATGACCTGAAGGTCGGCGATACCGTAATCGTGAAACCGGACGCGCGCGTGGCGGCCGACGGCTTCGTGATCAAGGGCACATCCAGTATCAACCAAGCGCCAGTGACCGGCGAGAGCATTCCCGTCGACAAGCAGCCTGTGATGGACGATGCAGCGGCGCGCGCCAATCCCGATCGGGTCGATGCGGCCAACCGGGTCTTTGCTGGCACAATCAACGGCAGCGGGCTCATCGAGATCGAGGTGACGCGCCTGTCCAGCGAAAGCACGCTCGCCAAGGTGGTCAAGATGGTGAGCGAGGCGGAGACGCAAAAGTCGCCGACGCAGAGGTTCACCGACCGTTTCGAGCGGATTTTCGTGCCGCTGGTTCTGGTGCTGGCGGTCGTGCTGCTGTTCGCCTGGGTGGTGGTCGACGAACCGTTCCGCGACAGCTTCTATCGCGCCATGGCGGTGTTGGTCGCCGCCAGCCCATGCGCGCTCGCCATCGCCACGCCGAGCGCGGTCCTGTCCGGTGTGGCCCGAGCTGCACGCGGCGGCGTCCTCGTCAAGGGCGGTGCGCCCCTCGAACTGCTTGGCTCGCTCGATGCGATTGCCTTCGACAAGACTGGCACGCTCACCAAGGGCGAGCCGCGCATTCAGCAGATCATTCCCGCGCCAGGCGTGTCGAAGGAAGAGTTAATGGCGATCGCAGTCGCGGTCGAAAGCCTGAGCGACCACCCGCTGGCGCAGGCAATTGCCCGCGACGGGCGTGACCATAGCGGCGAATATCCCATCCCCCAGGCCGAGAACCTGAAGAGCCTGACGGGTCGCGGCGTCTCGGCTCTTGTCGGTGAGGACGAGGTTCTCATCGGCAAGCCGGGGATGTTCGGCGCTGACGGTATTGCGCCGCTATCCCCTCCGATGGCCGAGGCCATCGCGCAACTGCGCGAGGGCGGACAGACCAGCATGGTCGTGCGGCGGGATGATCGCGACCTTGGCGCGATCGGCCTGCTCGACACGCCTAGGGAGACGGCCAAGGCAGCGCTGAGGCGGCTGCATGAAATCGGTATCAAACGGATGATCATGATTTCGGGCGATCATCAACGGGCGGCCGAAGCGATCGCGCGTGAAGTGGGGATCGACGAGGCATGGGGCGATCTCATGCCGGAGGACAAGGTGGAGGCGATCAAGAAGCTCCGCGCACACACCAAAGTCGCGATGGTCGGTGATGGCGTCAACGATGCACCGGCCATGGCCAGCGCGACGGTGGGTATCGCGATGGGCGCCGCGGGTTCCGACGTCGCCCTGGAGACAGCCGATGTCGCACTCATGGCAGACGACCTGTCGCATTTGCCGTTCGCTGTCGGCCTCAGCCGAAAAACGCGATCGGTGATCCGCCAGAACGTGTTCGTGAGCCTCGGCATCGTGGCCTTCCTGGTGCCGGCCACGATCCTCGGCCTCGGCATTGGGCCGGCGGTGGCGGTGCATGAAGGATCGACGTTGTTGGTCGTGTTCAATGCGCTACGGCTGTTGGCCTATCGGGATTGATGGGAAGCTGGAAGCGGGCTTCGATGCTTGCCTTCTCGGGTAAGCGGTCTATGCTCGATAATTGTGATGTTGTTGTCGAAACGTCCACTTTTTAGGCTTTGTTCGGTGCTTTGCGCCGCGCTGATGCTTGCTTTTGCAAGTGCCAGTATGGCCAGTGTGGTCGATCATATTCAGCATCAGCCTGGTATGACCAGTAGCCACAACCATCACCCGTTCAGCAAGATTGTATTCGATACCAGCGATCATCACCATGAACATGCTGCAGCTGATTTGGGTGAGGAGGAGGAATCTCCCGATCGTCAACCAGGAACCGGGCATCACCATCATGTCGACAGTGGCTCGGGTATGTTTGTCCCTGTATCGCATGAGACATCTTGGACCTTCTCCGGGGCTTTACTTTGGCAGCCGGCAGTTGATGACCGTATGCCCGGTTTCCTGACCCACGGTCCCGAACGACCTCCCAAGGGCAGCACGATCCACACCTGAGCCGCCGCGTCACTTGAGGCGCGGCTTTTGCCACGCCTTCTCGTGAGGCCGATTTGTCATGCTTCCTATATCTGTTGCGCGCCCACTGGCGCGCGTGCGGCGTGCGCTTGCGATAGGCGCGGCGCTCGCCGCCCTGTCCGTTCCGTCCATCGGAGCGGCGCAAGACCTGAGTTTATCAGACGCTCTCTCCAGGGTTGCCGGCGGCGATCCCGTCGTGGCGGCGAACGCTGCCCGGCTCCAGGCGGCCGAGGCTGGAATCAGCCAGGCCGATGTGCGCCCGCGCGATGTCGTCGGCGTCGAAGTCGAGGATTTTGCGGGGACCGGTCCATATTCGCCTATCGAGCAATCGCAGACGACTGCTTGGTATGAGCGGACCTGGGAACGCGGTGGCAAGCGAGAGGCGCGCATAGGCGCAGCACGTTCGGAGCTTGGCGTCGCCACCGAGCGCAATCACCTGAGAATGCTCGATCTGCTGACGCAAGTGCAGACGGCGTGGGTCGAAGCCCTAGCTGCTGAGGCTGCAATCCCGATCGCAGAGCAACGCCTTGCTGACGCGCAGCGCGTAGAGGCCGAGGTTGGCCGGCGTGTCGCACGAGCGCTCGATCCGCTGTTTGCAGCCGAACGCGCCAGGACGGCGGTTGCACAAGCCCGGATCGCGCTCGACCAGGCCCGCGAAACCGCCCGCATCGCTCGGGCCGCGCTCGCCTCCTATTGGGGAGGCACCGCCGACTACAACCTTCAAACGGCGTCCTTCAGTATCGCTGAGCCGACGACAGCCCAGGCCGAAAGCAGCCCCGATCTGGCGTTGCTCGCCGCCGAGCGCGAGGCGGCAGGCGCACGCATCCGCCTCGCCGAAACGGGCAATGTCGGTGATCCAACCGGGCGTGTCGGTGTGCGCCATTTCGGGCAAGGGAATGATGTGGCGCTCATGGTCGGCGCGTCGATCCCGCTCGGCAACCGCTCGGCCAATCGCGGCAATGTCGCTCGTGCTCAGGCCGACGCACAAGCGGCCGACGCCGAAATTGCAGTGATGCGGGTGCAGGTGGAACGCGAGATCAGCCGGCTCGAAGCCCAACGTGCCGCGATCTTAACAGAGGTCTCTCGTATCGACCGGGAGGTTCTGCCTAGCGCAGAGCGTGCGGTGGTGCTGGTGCGCGATGGCTTCGCGCGTGGCGGCACCGCCTTTACCTTCCTCGAAGTGAGCCAGGCACAGCAAGCGGTGGTCGACGCGCGATCCCGCCGCGTCGAGTTGCTGCGCCAATTCCATCTGGCGGGCGCCCGGCTCGACCGGCTGACCGGCCGCCATGCCCCCCTCCTTGCCAGCGCGGAGATTCGCTGATGACACGATCCATTATATCGGCGGGCGCATTGCTCGCTTGTGTGCTGCTCGCCGGATGCGGCGGCTCGCCCACGACCAACGAAACGACGGAGACCGAAACGGCGCAAGCAGCCGACGCGGACTATGAGCGCGGCCCGCATGGCGGGCGGATGCTGCGCGCTGGCGACTTCACGCTGGAAGTCACGATCTTCGAGGATGGTGTGGAGCCTGAATACCGGGTCTATTCCTATCGCGACGGCAAACCGCTTGCGCCAGGCGAAGTCCGTCTTGCGATCGAGCTGGGGCGGCTTGGCGGCCAGACCGACCGCTTCGCTTTCCGTCCGCAGGAGGATTTCCTGCGCGGCGATGGGGTCGTGACTGAACCCCATTCCTTCGACGTGCGGGTGCGCTCGGTGGAAGGTGGACGCACGCACAACTGGTCCTATGCCTCTTATGAGGGCCGCACGACGATTTCGGCCGAGGCGGCGCGGGCCGGGGGTGTGCAGACCGAACGCGCTGGGCCTGCGACCGTTGCCGAATTGATCGACATGGGGGGCAGGATCGAGATCACGCCCGAAGGCAGGGCCAACGTCCGCGCCCGCCTTCCCGGCCAGGTCGTCTCGATGACCGGCAGGCTGGGTGATCGGGTCAGCCGGGGACAGACGCTGCTGCGCGTCGAGTCCAGCCATTCGCTCCAGACCTATGCGGTCACGGCGCCGATCAGCGGCACCATCATCGAGAAGAACGCCAATGTCGGCGACACCACGGGCGACCGCGCCTTGTTCGTGATCGCCGATCCGAACCAGCTCCACGCCGAGTTTTTCGTCTATCCTCGCGACGCCGAGCGGGTGCGTGTCGGCCAGCGCGTGTCCGTGCGCAGCCTCTCGGGCGAAGCTCGGCTCGATGCGCCTGTGGAGGCAGTCCTGCCGACTGCGGATGTCGCCAGCCAGACGATGATGGCGCATGTCCACCTGCCGCCGGGCGCAGCGCAATCCTTCCGCCCCGGCATGGGCGTGGAAGGGTCTTTCGCCGTGGCCGAAGCTCAGGTGCCGCTGGCGGTGCGGACGCGAGCCATCCAACGCTTCCGCGATTTCGAGGTGGTCTATGCCAAGGTCGGCAACACCTACGAGGTGCGGATGCTGGAGATCGGGCGGCGCACGCCCGAATGGACCGAAGTGCTGGGCGGCCTTGAGCCGGGCACTGAATATGTGACCGATGGCGCCTTCCTGATCCGCGCCGACATCGAGAAGTCGGGGGCCAGCCATGACCATTGAGACTGTGCCCCCCGAACGTCGGGGGCTGCTCGAACCCATCCTCGCGGCCTCCATCCGCTTCCGCTGGGCCGTCCTGGCGATCGTCGTGCTTTTGTGCGGCATCGGCGTCTGGAGCTTCCAGCGCCTGCCGATTGACGCGACGCCGGACATCACCAACGTCCAGGTGCAGATCAACAGCGAGGCGGCCGGCTTCTCGCCGCTCGAAGCCGAGCAGCGTGTCACATTCCCGGTCGAAACCGCCATCGCGGGTATTCCTGGTCTGCAATACACGCGCTCGATCTCGCGCTATGGGCTGAGCCAGGTGACGGCCGTGTTCGAGGACGGCACCGACATCTATTTCGCCCGCCAGCTCATCAACGAACGCCTCCAGACCGCGCGCGGCCAGCTTCCCGAAGGCGTCGTGCCGGAGATGGGGCCGATCGCAACGGGCCTCGGCGAAATCTTCATGTATGTGCTGGAGTCCGATCCGAACGCGCGCAAGCCGGACGGGAGCCGCTACACGCCCGAAGACCTGCGCACCTTGCAGGATTGGGTGATCCGGCCGCAGCTCCGCAACACGCCGGGCGTCACCGAGGTCAACAGCATCGGCGGCTATGAGCGGCAATATCATGTGACGCCGCTCCCCGAGCGCCTCTCAGCCTACGGGCTGACCCTGAATGATGTCGTGCAAGCGCTCGAGCGCAACAATGCCAATGTCGGCGCGGGCTATATCGAGCGCTACGGCGAGCAATATCTGGTGCGCGTGCCCGGACAGGCATCGGGCATCGACGATCTCCGCTCGATCATCGTTACCAACAGGGGAGGCGTGCCGATCCGCATCGCAGACGTCGCCGACTTGAGGATGGGCGAGGAGCTGCGCACCGGCGCGGCCACCGAGAATGGCGAGGAAGTCGTGCTGGGCACCGTCATGATGTTGGCCGGAGAGAACAGCCGTGTCGTGGCTCGGGCGGCCGCCGAGCGGCTGGAGGAGGCGGCGCGGGCTCTTCCGGGCGGCGTGCGCGCGGTCCCGATCTACGACCGCACCGATCTCGTCGACCGCACCATCAGGACGGTCGCGACGAACCTTGCCGAAGGCGCGTTGCTGGTCATCGTCGTCCTGTTCCTGCTGCTCGGCAATATCCGTGCGGCGCTCATCACGGCGGCGGTGATCCCGATTTCCATGCTGATGACGATGACCGGCATGGTGCGCGCGGGGGTGTCGGGCAATCTTATGAGCCTGGGCGCGCTCGACTTCGGGCTTATCGTCGATGGTGCGGTCATCATTGTCGAGAATTGCCTGCGCCGCTTCGGCGAGGCGCAGCATCGGCTCGGACGGCTGCTTACCCGCGAGGAACGCTTCGATCTCGCCGCGTCAGCCAGCTCTGAGGTGATCCGGCCGTCGCTGTTCGGCGTCACGATCATCACGCTGGTCTATGTGCCGATCTTCGCGCTCACCGGCGTCGAGGGAAAGATGTTCCACCCGATGGCGATAACCGTCGTGATGGCGCTCACGGCCGCGCTACTGCTGTCGTTGACCTTCGTGCCGGCCGCCGTCGCCATGTTCGTCACCGGCAAGGTGGAGGAAAAGGAGAGCCGCCTGATGCGCGGGGCGCGACGCCTCTACGCGCCTGCGCTGGATGCGGCTCTTCGGCTGCGGGTCGCCTTCGTCGTAGGCGCGGTGGCGCTCGTGGCGATTGCGGGCTTGGGGGCATCGCGGATGGGCTCTGAGTTCATCCCCAATCTCGATGAAGGCGACATCGCACTCCACGCCCTGCGCATTCCGGGCACGAGCCTCAGCCAGGCCATCGCCATGCAGCGCACGCTCGAAACGCGGCTCCGACAATTTCCCGAAGTCGAGCGCGTGGTCGCGAAGATCGGCACTGCCGAGGTCGCGACCGATCCCATGCCTCCCTCGGTGGCGGACACGTTCGTTCTGCTCAAGGATCGCTCCGAATGGCCTGACCCAAGGAAGCCCAAGGCCGAGTTGGTTCGCGAGATGCAGGCCGCCGCCGCGACCATCCCCGGCAATAATTATGAGTTCACCCAACCCATCCAGATGCGGTTCAACGAACTGCTGTCCGGTGTCCGGGCCGACGTCGCGATCAAGGTATTTGGCGATGATCTCGATGAGTTGCTGACCATAGGCCAGGCTATCGAGAAAACGGTGGGCCGGGTGGAAGGCGCCCAGGATGTGAGCATCGAGCAGGTGACGGGACTGCCGATCCTGCAAATCACGCCAGACCGGGCGGCGCTCGCCCGGCTCGGCCTGAATGTCGGCGATATTCAGGATGTCGTGGCGGTCTCGATCGGTGGCGCGGAAGCGGGCCAGATCTTCGAGGGTGACCGACGGTTTCCCGTGATCGTCCGGCTGCCGGAGGACGTGCGTGGCAAGGCCGACGAGATTGGCAGGCTGCGCATCCCGCTGGCGGGCAATGGCGTCGATCCGCGCGGCTTCGTGCCGCTCGCCGATGTCGCTCGCGTCGAGGTCGTGATCGGGCCTAACCAGATCAGCCGCGAGGATGGCAAGCGGCGCGTGGTCGTCACGGCCAACGTGCGCGGCCGGGACCTGGGCTCATTCATCGAAGAAGTGCGGGAGAAGGTCGGCGCCGAAGTCGAGGTGCCATCAGGCTATTGGGTGAGTTATGGCGGCACCTTCGAGCAGCTCATCTCGGCGGCGCAGCGCCTTCAGATCATGGTTCCGATGGTGCTCCTGCTGATCTTCGGCCTGCTCTACGGCCTGTTCCGATCGTTCAAGGATTCGGCGATCGTCTTTACCGGCGTGCCGTTGGCGCTGACCGGAGGCGTCGCAGCGCTGATGATCCGGGGACTGCCGCTTTCGATCTCGGCCGGTGTCGGCTTCATCGCCCTGTCGGGCGTCGCCGTCCTGAACGGGCTGGTGATGTTGAGCTTCATCCGCCAGCTTCGTGCGGACGGGATGGACCTCGATCCGGCTATCCGTGAAGGCGCGCTGACACGGCTGAGGCCAGTCCTCATGACGGCGCTGGTGGCAAGCCTCGGCTTCGTGCCGATGGCGTTCAATGTCGGGGCGGGGGCGGAAGTTCAACGGCCGCTCGCAACGGTGGTGATCGGCGGCATTATCTCCTCGACGATCCTGACACTGCTGGTCCTGCCCGCACTCTACCGCATCGTCCACGGCCGAACCGCGCGCCGTGAAAACGAACACCCATCCCCTGACACGGCCCCGGCGCAAGCCTGAGCCATCGCCACTCCCACGCGCCGCCCCCCGGCGCGTGGGAGACCGGAAAGGAGTTTCCTGATGAGTTTCTTGGCCACCCTGCAGCGCGTTCCCGGAAACAGGCTGATGCTTGTTTTTGGTCTGCTCGCGCTCTCATTCTGTTTTGGCTTCGACGCCGTCGCCCACAATGTCGCCGAAGGCGACAAGGGCTATATTCAGGAGAGCAGCGGCGTCCTGTTCATGCCCTTCGTCTATCTCGGGGCCAAGCACATGGTCACGGGCTACGACCATCTGCTGTTCCTGTTCGGCGTGATCTTCTTCCTCTACCGGATGAAGCACATCGCCATCTACGTCACCCTGTTCGCGGTCGGGCATTCGACGACGATGCTGTTCGGCGTGCTGACCGGGATCAGCGCGAACGCCTATATCATCGACGCGATCATCGGCCTGTCGGTGGTTTACAAGGCGCTCGACAACCTCGGCGCATTCCAGCGCTGGTTCGGTTTCCAGCCCAACACGAAATGGGCAACGCTGATCTTCGGCTTCTTCCACGGCTTCGGGCTGGCGACCAAGATTCTTGAGTTCGAAATTTCGCCGGACGGCCTGCTCGTCAACCTGATCGCGTTCAACATCGGCGTCGAGATCGGACAGCTTCTCGCCCTAGCCGCCATTCTGATCCTGATGGGCTTCTGGCGCCGGACGAGCAGTTTCATGCGTCACGCCTTCGCTGCCAACACCATCCTCATGGCCGCCGGATTCGTGCTGGTCGGCTACCAGCTCGTCGGCTTCGCCGTCGCCTGATTTCAAGGAGTTTCGATCATGTTCAACGCACAACGCCCCAACCTCGAAGACCTGCCGACCAATCGGCAATTGGTCCGGGCCACCCTCATCGCCGCCGCCTCGGCCGGCGCCCTTCTCATCGCTGTCATTCTGCCGTCGGAATACGGCGTCGATCCCACTGGAGCCGGCCGCGCGCTGGGCTTCACGCAGATGGGCGAAATCAAGATGCAGCTTGCCGAAGAAGCCGCGCGGGACGCAGCCGCCGATGCAGCAGCGTCGGCAGAGGCTGCTCGTGCTGCCGTATCGCAGGCGGCCGGCGGCGGTGCGCAGCCCGCGCCGGCTGCAACCGACACATCGCCGAGCGCGGTTGCCGAGCACCGCAGCGACGCGACCAGCCTGACGCTGGCGCCAGGGGAAGGCGCCGAAATCAAGCTGACCGCCGCAAGGGGCGCGCGGATCGCCTTCAACTGGTCGGTCGAAGGCGGGCACGTCAATTACGACACGCACGCCGACGCACCGGGCATTTCGTATCACGGCTATGGTAAAGGCCGGGAATCGACGGGCGAGCAAGGTGAGCTGGTCGCGGCGTTCGACGGAGGCCACGGCTGGTTCTGGCGCAACCGTTCGGGCGCGACCGTCACGATCACACTGCGCACCGAAGGCGCATATACCGAGGTCAAGCGGGTTGTCTGACACGCTCGCTTCGCGCCGGAGCCAATCCCGCCACGCTGCCCTGTGCGCGCAGCGTGGCGGAGCCACCGGCGTTTGGCGCTTTATTGGGGAGCGATCCGCTGCCGAATGTCGATTTGATGGCGCTGGGCTACCCCGGCCTCTTTCTTGCTGCGCTCGTCGCCGCGACGCTGCTACCCGCTCAATCGGAGCTGCTGCTGCTGGCGATGCTGGCAACAGGGCGCTTCGAGCCGGCCTTGCTGCTTCTCGCCGCATCGGTGGGCAATGTCCTGGGCTCGACGATCAATTGGGCGCTCGGCCGCTTCCTGAGCCGTCATCGCGGCGCCCGCTGGTTCCCCGTTTCCGAGGCCGCAATGGTGAAGGCGGAAGGGCGCTATCGACGGTTCGGCGAGCCTTCGCTGCTGCTGTCGTGGCTGCCCGTCATCGGCGATCCCTTGACGCTGATCGCCGGCGTTTTGCGCACGCCGCTCCCTCGCTTCCTGTTGCTGGTCACGATCGCCAAGGTCGGCCGCTACGCCGTGCTGCTGGCGCTTCACGGCTATCTGACAACGTGATGCGCCCGCCTCGTCGCACAGACCAAGAGAGACAGATATGCTTTCGGTTCTAGCCAATCGAACCTACCGTCGGCTGTTCCTGGCGCAGATGATTGCGTTGCTGGGGACTGGCCTCGCGACGGTCGCCCTGGGTTTGCTCGCTTACGAGCTGGCAGGCGCCAATGCGGGTGCGGTGCTGGGCACGGCGATGGCGATCAAGATGGCCGCTTATATCGGCGTCGCCCCCATCGTCGGAGCCTACGCCGGTCGCTTGCCCCGTCGTAGCGTCCTCGTCGCAATGGATGTGATCCGCGCGCTCGTTGTCCTGGCGCTGCCGTTCGTCGATCAGATTTGGCAGATTTATGCGCTGATCTTCGTGCTGCAATCGGCCTCGGCCGGGTTTACGCCGACCTTTCAGGCCACCATCCCCGACGTGCTGCCGGACGAGAAGGACTACACGAACGCGCTGTCGCTCTCGCGCCTTGCCTACGACATGGAGAGCCTGACCAGCCCAATGCTGGCCGCAGCTCTGCTAACGGTGATGAATTTTCACTGGCTGTTTTCAGGCACGGCGATCGGCTTCGCCTGTTCGGCGCTCTTGGTGCTGGCAACGACGCTACCCCACTCCAATGCGCGCAAGTCCGGTGGCGGCATCTACGACAACACCACGCGCGGCGCGCGGCTCTACCTGAGAACGCCTCGGCTGCGCGGGCTGCTGGCTGTGACGCTCGCCGCCGCCGCCGCGAGCGCGATGGTCATTGTAAATACGCCGGTGCTGGTCCGGTCGGCGCTTGGACTTGGACAGAGTTCGATGGCGATCACGCTTGCCGCGTTCGGCGGCGGCTCGATGTTGGCGGCGCTCCTGTTGCCGCGTGTCCTCGACAAGTTCTCCGACCGGAGCGTGATGCTCTCGGCCGCGTCGGCAATGACGATCGGGTTGGCTGTGCTCGCCCTATCGTGGAGCGGACATGCCTCGCCGGACTATTGGGGCGTGATCCTTGCCGGCTGGTTCGTCCTTGGCGTTGCCTATGCGGCAAGCATAACGCCGAGCGGCCGGTTGTTGCGGCGATCTTCGGCTGAGGAAGACCGCCCCGCATTGTTCGCCGCGCAGTTCGCGCTCACCCATGTCTGCTGGCTGGCTGCTTATCCGCTCGCGGGCCAAGTTGGTGCGCTTGGCGGAATGGGAATGGCTTTCGGTGCGGCTGCTGTGCTGGCGCTGATCGGCACGGTGATCGCGTTCAAAATCTGGCCCAAGGAAGATTTGGAGGTGGTGGCGCACACCCATGATGACCTGCCAGCCAATCATCCTCACCTTCTCCAACGACATCCCGGCGGCCGCACGCAACATGCATTCGTGATCGACGAATTGCATCCGCACTGGCCCATAAGGTGATCGGTGTGATTTGATGCCCTTTGCGATCCGCCAAGTTCACTATGCTAGCATTGATCGGGTAGCTTGGGCGCCGGCGACCGCCAATGTATCGCTTCGGTCGATGAAGCGCCCGGCGTGCTTGCTGAAAATGCAGGCGGTCCAGTGATTGAGCTGCGCCAGCTTCGTTATCTGCTCGCGGCGGCGGAGGCGGGTAGTTTCAGCCGGGCGGCGCGGAACCTAAATATCAAGCAAGCCACACTGAGTCGTCATATCCTTGAAGTCGAAAAAAGGCTGGGCATGGTCTTGTTCGATCGCAAGACGCGCGGTGCGACCCTTACGGCGAATGGCGAAAGGTATCTATGCACGGCCCAGCGTATTGTGGGCGAGTTTGCCGATCTGAATGCTTGGGTCCGCGCTACGAACGATGGCCAAGCAGGCAGGCTCGCGATCGGATTTTACACATCTTTTTCGGCGGGCAACCTGCGCGCGACCCTTAGCGAGTTCGGCGAGCGGTATCCCGAGGTGAAGGTGCGCGGCTTCGAGCGCGATCGTGATATGTTGCTGGCGGGGATCGAAAACGGATTGCTCGACATCGCGATCTTGGTCGGCGAAGTCCATTACCCAGGATTGATGAGCCGTCCATTTTGGAGCGAGCGATTGTTTGTGGTGCTGCCGGAAGGGCATTCCCTTGCCAGGCGTGAACGCATCCATTGGACCGACCTGACCGGCGAACGCTTCCTGTTGACCAAGCGAGATCCCGGAACCGAGACTCGCAACATGCTCTACGGCAAACTCGGGATGCCCGGATATACACCCGAGATCGACATGGAAGATGTAAGCCGAGAGACAGTGCTGAGCGTCATTTCATTTGGTAGTCATATCTCGATCGTCGCGGAATCGGCGCTGGGCATCCATGTGCCTGGAGTAACTTTCCGCGAGGTCCACGAGAATATCGGCCATGCGCGGATTGGCTTCTCGGGCTACTGGCGTGCGGACAATGAGAATCCGGTGCTGCGCCGGTTTCTTGAGTTCGTCACCGTCCGCTATTCGATGCCGTCGGTGCCTGGGCCGCAGCCATCTTTTCAGCAACCGGGAAAGGAGCCGTCATGACGCAAGGAAAGACACTCATCATCGTGCTGGTCACGCTCATTATCGGGTTCGGGGCGGGCTTTGTCCTCCGCCCGGTGATCGTGCCCGTCGAGCGGACGGCGATCGTCGCCGGCCCGCCTGCCGCCGCCCCGGCGCCGGCCGAGCCGCGCGGGATGCAGTATTTCGCGGCGCATCTCGATGAAGCGCGGCAGGTCGTGGCGCAATGCGCGGAAGGAACGGCGCGCGGTGACGAGTGCGCCAACGCCGAGCAGGCCGTGATCGAGGCGGAAGGTCGGGAGCGTTTCAAGAAGTTCATGGGGAATTGAGGCGAACGAACGCGGCCTTCATTTCCCCCGCGCACGGTGCCGGCGAAAGGCCCGGTCGGTTTCCATGAACCGGGTGAGCATCGGCGCGACCAGCTTGTCGGGCGGGACCGGCGATACCCCGGTCTCGGCCGCAAGCGCGGCGGCATAGGCTTGCAAGTCGCGATGCACGGCGGCGGGCAGCTCCACCGTGAGTTTGATGGGCCGATCGTCGGCCAGCGGCCCCAGCTTCAATTTGGTCATCGTGTGGCTCCGATCGCCTCAAGCACTAGGTCGCGCGTAATCACGACGCGCAACGGATGCCCCGGCCGGATGGTGAGCGTCGGCTGCACGTTGAGCTGCCGACGCACGATCTGCTGGCCGGTCTGGTTGATGGTGTCCTGCGAGCCGCGCCTGAGCGCGCGGGTCAGGTCATCCTCACTGTCCGCGCCCAGTTCGGTCCCGACGCCGAGCAGCGTCGAGACGGCGGCGGCTTTCAACAGATTGCCCCAATGCTGGTTCACGCGATCCTGTAGGCCAGCATACCCCGCCGCGTCGGCGCCGGGCTGACGCTCGAGAACGATCGAGCGGCCGTCCGGCAGGATCAGGCGATCCCATGCCAGAAGCACGCGCGTCTGACCGGCGGCGATCTCGCTGTCATATTCGCCGATCAGTCGCGCGCCCTGCGGGATGAGCAGGATGCGGCCAGTGGGACTGTCATAGACGTTGGCCGTCACCTGGGCGGTGATCTGGCCGGGAAGGTCGGAACGGATGCCGGTGATGAGCGCGGCGGGCACGATGCTGCCGGCCTGCACGATGTTGGGCGAGGCCGGCGCTGTCAGCCGCTCGACGCTCACCGTGCGCGCATTGGACGCCTGCGCCATGAAGGCCCGCTTGGCGGCCTGGTCGCCCTGCGCGGCCAAGCCATCTGGTTGTCCTGGGGGCTGCGGAGCGGCGGCGTCTGGCGCTGCCAATGCGAGGTTCGGCAGGGACGGAATCGCACCAGCCCCGGCGCTGCTGCCACCGAGGAACACGCCGCTCATGCGGGCGGCGTCGCGTTCCTGCTGCGCGCGCTGGCGGGCGGCTTCCTCGGCCTGGGCGCGCGGATCGGGCTGGGCGCCGACCGGCGGGACTGGGACATTCTCGCCGCGCTGCTGCGCGGAGACGATCGGGCCGCCGAGGTCGCCGGGAAGTGGCGGGCCGAGTTTCGGCGCCTGGCTGTAGTCGCGCGGCCCCGATGTGATTGTCTCGGAGGTGGCGCGGCTGTCGGTGCTATAGAGTTCCTTGGCCTCCTTCTCGCCCGGCGGCTTGAGCGCGTAGATCAGCGAGCCGCCGATGCCGAGGCCGGCGGCGACGCCTATGAAGGCCAGCGCCTTGCGCGACAGCCGCATGACGCGCGGCGGATCGCCCCGAAGCTGGAAGGCTTGAGGGTCGGCGCGCGGCGCTCGCGGTGTGGCTGCCTCGGGCGGGGAATTGCCGGCGGGATCGGTCACGGCCGCCCCCTGCGCCCATCGTCACGCACGATGCGGACGCGCTGCTCGCTGCGCCGGTCGCCCAGGCGCAGCTCGGCGGCGGCGAATAGCCGGTCCACCACCATGTAGCGGCCCTGCACGCGGTAATTGACCAGCTCGACGTCGCCGGCCGCGCCGGTCACGAACAGCGGCGGCATCTCGCCCTGCGAGATCCCCGCCGGAAACTCGATGAACACCTGGGCGGAATCGTCGAACGCTCGAACGGGCTTCCACGGCACGCGGTCGCCCTCGATCCGATAGCGGAAATTGAGCGCGGCGAGGTCGATGCCGGTGGCAACGGGGGCCGAGGCGGCAGCGGCGGCATTGGCGCCGCGCAGGGCGATGAGCTGGTCCTGCGGATAAATCCAGGAGACCGATGCCATGTAGGTCGCGGACGTGGCGCGAAGCTCCACATGGTAGGTTCGCCGGTCGGTGTTGATAACGAGGTTCGTGGCGATGTCCGATCGGGTAGGCTTCACGAGGATATGCACGCGCGCCGTCGCGCCGCTGCCGCTCACCGTATCGCCGATGATCCACCTGACCGTATCGCCCGCCGCGACCGGCCCCGGCCCCACGAGCTGCTCGCCCTCTTGCAAGGCGATGTCCGTCACCTGACCGGGCGCGGTATAAACCTGATAGAGCGCGCCCTGCGTCCAGGGATATTGCTGGATGGCGTTCGCATAGCCGTCGCGGGTGGGCTGCACGCGGGCGGCGGCATTGGCCGCGCCGACACGGCGACGCGGATCGGTGGGCTCGGAAGTTGGAGCGCTGTCCGTCACCGGCTTCAATTGGCCGGGGAGCGGCAGCGGCTCGGGGATCGTCACCACCTCGACGGCACGCGGCGGTTCCGCGGCCGGCGTCGCCGCGATCTCGCGCGGCGGATCATCGTAAGCGATTGCGGGCGGCTTCGCCGATGTGGTTGCGCAGCCGGCAAGCGCGGCGGCGGAGACGAGCAAGGCCGCCGAAGCGGAGCGGCGGAAAGGCGTGGGCGTCATTGCGACAGCTCCTTTGACCAGTTGAGGGCGTTCACGAAGACGCCGAGCGGATTCTTGCGCAGTGCGTCGGGCGTGCGCGGCGGTTGCACGACGATGGTGAGAATGGCCGACCAGCGTTCGGTGGCGGCGAGGCTCCCGTCCTGATAGCGGCGCTCGGTCCAGGCCACGCGAAAGCTGTCGGGCGACGCGCGGATCACGCTCGACACGTCCACCGCGACCTGCACGCGGCCAACATTGGCGAAGGGGTCGTTGGCGCGCGCGTAGTCGTTGAGCGCCAGCGCGCCCTTGTCGGTGGTGAAGTCGTAGGCCCGGAGCCAGTTCTGACGGACGATCACCGGATCGGCCGGGATCGCGCGGACCTGCTCGATGAAGCGGGCGAGGTGGAACGCGATCTGCGGATCGGTGGGACGGTAGCCGACTTGGGCGGGAGCGACGGCCTGGGCCTCGCCCAGCCGATCGACCTGCACCACCCAGGGCACGATATGCCCGCGCGCCGATTGCCACACGATACCGGCGGCAAGACCGCCGGAGAGAGCCAGCGCGCCGAAGAAGGCGAGGCGCCAGTTCCTTGCCTGAACACGCGCGGCACCGATGCGGTCGTCCCATAGCTGGGCTGCACGCTGATAAGGTGTCGTGGGTTCGGGCGTCTGGCCGTAGCGGATGGTGGGGCGTCGGAACATGGAGGATCAGTCCTTCTCTTTGATGTCGGGACCGCCGCCACCGCCGTGGCTGTCGCCGGCCTTCATGGTGTGGGCGAGCACGGTCGCGCCGTGGCTGACGGACTGGCGGCGTTTCATCGCGGCGGCCCATGCGGGTTGGGCCGACGTGCCGGCCGGTGCGGAACCGCCAGCGGTTGCGGCCGCCGGGGCGGCGGATGCGGGTCCGCCGGTGATCGTGCCGCCGGTGGCGGTGAACCCGGCGCGAGCGCCCGAGCGGAAATTGGCCTTCATCGCCGCGCCGCCCTTGGCGGCCGCCTTGCGCAAGGGCGAGAGGGCAGCGTTCGCCGCGCTTCCCGCCGCCGCCTGGCCGATCGCGGCCATGCCGCCCGCGACAGCGCCCGCGCCGCTCTTGCCAAACGAACCGAGGCTGTAGGCGCTGGTCGCGCCGCCTGCCATCTGAGCGCCGCCACGCGCAGCGGCGCCGGTCATCCGACCGGCTGCGCCGAGGGCGGACCCGGCCGCCCCGACGCCAAGCCGTGCCGCGGCCGCGCCGCCGACCAGCGCGCCGCCTGCGGCCAGCGCGGTCCCGGCCGCCGCACCCGCGCCGAGCTGCGGGCCGCCCGAGACGATGCCGTTGGCGATGCCGGGACCGAAGATCGATAGGCCCAGGAGCGACAGCGCGGCGAGCGCGATGGCCATGACCTGATTGATGTCGGGCGCAGGGCCGAGGGCTGCGCCGGTGAACTGGCTGAACAGCGTGGTGCCGATGCCGGTGATGACCGCCAGCACCAGCACCTTGATGCCGGTCGAGACGACATGGCCCAGCACACGCTCGGCCATGAAGGCAGTCTTGTTGAAGAACGCGAACGGCAGCAGGACGAAGCCGGCGAGCGTCACCAGCTTGAACTCGATCAGCGTGATGAAGACCTGCACGGCGATGATGAAGAAGGCGAGCACCACGATCACCCAGGCGAGCAGCAGCACGAGGATCAGCGCGAGGTTCGAGAACACGGCCCAAAGGCTGGAGAACTGCCCCGCCGCATCGAGCAGCGGTTTGGCGGCTTCGAGCCCCTTCGCCGCGATCGTGCCGGGCTTCATGAACTCGTCGATCGTCATGGCGCCGCCGCTGGCCTGGAGGCCGAGCCCGGCGAAGCTCTCGAACACGATGGTCGCGAGCAGCGAGAAATTGCCGATGATGAAGGCGAAGGTGCCGATGTAGAGCGTCTTCTTGACGAGGCGTTGCAACACGTCCTCATCCGCGCCCCAGGCCCAGAACAGACCGGCGAGCGTCACGTCGATGGCGATCAGCGTGGTCGAGAGGAACGCGACCTCGCCGCCGAGCAGCCCGAATCCGCTGTCGATGTAGCCGGTGAAGACACCCAGGAAATTGTCGATAACGCCGGTGTCGTTCATGGCCGGACGCCTTCGTCCGGCGCCATGTCGCCGCCCCGCTCCGTCGCGGGCGCGGACTCGTCCTGGCGGAAGAAGCGACGGCGATTGGCGGCCCAGGCCGCTTCGCAGGCGCTGTCCGGCATGGTCAGCGAGGCGCAGCGGTCCAGCTCGCGGGCGAGCCTGGCCTGGCCTTCATCCGCCGGCAGGATGAGCGGCGGCGCGGGCACAGGGTCATCGGGCTGGACGGCGGCGACGATCGCTACCGTCATCATCAGCCCGGCCAGCGCCGCCACCCCTGCGATCTTCGCCGTGCGCGACATCGGGCGTCTCAGTTGCCCATGAAGCGGCGGAACCGCTCGCGGCCCTCGGCTTCTTCGGCCGCCTGGCGGGCGGATTGCAGCGCCTGCGCCCGGCCCTGCGCCGCAACGGCGGCGGTGAGGTCCGCGAGCTGCTGCGATTGCAGGGCGAGAAGCTGGTTGCCCGCCTGTGCCGCCTGGAGCGCGCCCGTTGCGGACTGGCTGGCCGAGACCAGGCTGTCCATCGTCGTGCGCGTGCCTTCGATGTTGCCGACGACGCCGGCCTGCACCTGCAGGGCGTCTTGGAACGCGCCGACGCTATCCTCCCAGCGGGCATTGGCGTTGGCGACCATCTGCGCGTGATCGCCGGTCAGCGCCGCGCCCTTGTAGCGGCCGTTGAACGCCTGCTGGATGTCCTGCACGTCGTAGGCGATGCGCTGGGCCTCGGAGAGAAGCTGCTGGGTGCGCTGCACCTGTTGCTGGAGCTGCTGAAGCGAGGAGAACGGCAGCGAGGTGAGGTTGCGGGCCTCGTTGATGAGGCTCGTGGCTCCTTGCTGGATTTGCTGGATCTGATTGTTGATCTGCTGGAGCGACCGCGCGGCCGTCAGCACGTTCTGCGCGTAATTGGTCGGGTCATAGACGATGCCGCCGAACTGCGCGTAGGCTGGCATGGGCGCGATCATCGGCACGACGGCCGCGCTGGCGAGGACGCCGGCCAAGATGGCGCGGCGCAGGGGGAATCCCGTCATAGAGGTAACTCCTGCTGGCTGGGGGGAAGAAGCTCGACGGCCCAGGCGCAGCCGCGATGGCGCAGCCATTCGGCTGCGAACGCGGGTGCCCCGTGGGTTTCGATGATGTCGGCGATGGCGAGCTGGTCGGTCTTCGACGACGCGGCGGTAAAGGTCAGCGCGACCTCACCCAGCCCCAGCTCGAACAGGCGATTGCCGCGCCTGCTTTGACAGTAATAATCCCGCTTGGGCGTTGCCCGGCTGAGGATTTCGATCTGCCGGGCGTTCAAGCCGAACCGCTCGTAGATCGCCGCGATCTGCGGCTCGGCCGCGCGCTCGTTCGGTAGGAAGATGCGCGTCGGGCAGGACTCGATGATGGCCGGCGCGATGCTCGACGTCTCGATGTCGGCGAGGCTCTGCGTCGCGAAGACGACGCTGGCATTGCGCTTGCGCAAGGTCTTCAGCCACTCGCGGAGCTGCGCGGCGAAGTCCGGGCTGTCGAGGACCAGCCAGCCCTCGTCGATGATGATGAGCGTCGGCGAGCCGTCCAGCCGCCCTTCGATCCGGTGGAACAGATAGGAGAGCACCGCGGCGGCCGAGCCGGCGCCGACCAGCCCCTCGGTCTCGAAGGCTTGCATGTCGGCTTCGCCCAGCCGCTCGGCCTCGGCGTCGAGCAGCCGGCCCCACGGCCCGCCGATGCAATAGGGCGCGAGCGCCTGCTTGAGCTGCTGGCTCTGCAACAGGACCGCGAGCCCTGTCAGCGTGCGTTCGGCGGGCGGTGCGCTGGCGAGCGATCCGAGCGCCGACCAGATATGCTCCTTGGCCTGGGGATCGACCGCGACGCCTTCGCTGGCGAGGATCGCCGCCAGCCATTCGGCCGCCCAGGCGCGTTCGGCCGGATCGTCGATATGGGCGAGCGGCTGCAACTGGACGCCGGCTTCATCGTCGGAGAGGCTACCGCCGAGATCCTGCCAGTCCCCGCCACAGGCGATGGCGGCGGCGCGGATGCTGCCGCCGAAGTCGAAGGCGAAAACCTGGCTGTTCTCGTAGCGGCGGAACTGCATCGCCATCAGCGCGAGCAGCACCGACTTGCCGGCGCCGGTCGGGCCGACGATCAGCGTGTGCCCGACATCGCTGCCATCGGGATGAAGGGAAAACCGGAACGGGGTCGAGCCTTCGGTCCTGCCATAGAGCAAGGGGGGTTGTCCGAAGTGCTCGTCCCGTTCCGGCCCCGCCCATACTGCTGACAGGGGGATCAGGTGGGCGAGATTGATGGTGGAGATCGGCGGTTGCCGGACGTTGGCGTAGGTATGGCCGGGCAAGCTTCCCAGCCATGCCTCGATCGCGTTCATCCCCTCGGGGATCACGGTGAAGTCGCGGCCCTGGATGACCTTCTCGACCAATCGCAGCTTCTCGGCGGCGATGGCGGGATCGCGGTCCCATACCGTCACCGTCGCGGTGACGTAGGCCATGCCGGCATAGTCGGAGCCCAGTTCCTGCAGGGCGATGTCGGCGTCGGCGGCCTTGTTCGAGGCGTCGCTGTCCAGCAGCGTGCTCGCCTCGTTGGTCATGACTTCCTTGAGAATCGCCGCGACCGACTTGCGCTTGGCGAACCATTGCCGCCGGATGCGGGTGAGCAGCTTGGTCGCGTCGGTCTTGTCGAGCATGATCGCGCGGGTCGCCCAGCGATACTCGAAGGCGAGGCGGTTCAGCTCGTCGAGCAGGCCGGGGAACGTGACGCTGGGGAATCCCGTGATCGTCAGCGTGCGGAGATGATGGTCGCCCAGGCGCGGTTCGAGCCCGCCGGTCAGCGGCTCGTCTGCGAGCAGCGCGTCGAGGTGCATCGGGGTTTCCGGCACGCGCACGCGCTGGCGCCGGGTCGAGATGGTGCTGTGCAGGTAGGTCAGCGTCTCGCCGTCATCGAGCCAGCGGACTTCGGGCACGAAGCCCTCGACCAGATTGAGCACGCGGTCGCTGCGATCGGTGAAGCCCTTGAGCAGCTCCCACGGATCGACGCCGCTGGTGGACCGGCCCTCGTAGAGCCAGCCTTCGGCCCGCGCGGCTTCCTCCGCCGGCGGCATCCACAGCAGCGTCAGATAGTAGGCGCTCTCGAAATGCGCGCCTTCCTCGCGGAACTGTTCGCGCCGTTCCATGTCCACGAGGGCGGAGACGGGATCGGGAAAGTCGGATTCCGGGTAGTTGAGCGCGGGCGTCCGCTGCGCCTCGACAAAGATCGCCCAGCCCGAACCGAGACGCCGCAGCGCGTTGTTGAGCCGTGCCGTGGTGGCGACCAGCTCGGCCGGCGTGGCGCTGTCGAGATCGGGGCCACGGAAACGGGCCGTGCGCTGAAAGCTGCCGTCCTTGTTGAGAACGACGCCTTCGCCGACCAATGCCGCCCAGGGCAGGAAGTCGGCTAGGTGCGCGGCGCGATTCCGGTATTCGCGCAGGCTCATCATGGCCGCATCCACGCCGGATAGCGGAGGTGGCGGCGGGCCACGTCCACGAATTGCGGGTCGCGGCGGGCGGCCCAGACGGACAGCCCGTGGCCGATGGCCCAGATGGCGAGGCCGGCGATCCAGAGGCGCAGGCCGAGGCCGATCGCGCCTGCCAGCGTGCCGTTGACGATGGCGAGCGCGCGCGGGGCGCCGCCGAGCAGGATCGGCTCGGTCAGCGCCCGATGGACCGGAGCATAGAAGCCGGCGATCGGCTCGACGGGATCGGCCGCGCCCGTCATGCGATCAGCGCCCCGCCGCCGAACGAGAAGAACGACAGGAAGAAGCTCGACGCAGCGAAGGCGATGGACAGGCCGAACACGATCTGGATGAGGCGGCGAAAGCCTCCCGACGTGTCGCCGAAGGCGAGCGTGAGGCCGGTGATAATGATGATGATGACGGCGATGATTTTCGCCACCGGCCCCTCGATGCTTTCGAGGATGCTTTGCAGCGGGGCTTCCCACGGCATAGACGAGCCGCCAGCGTGGGCCGGAACGGCGAAGGTCAGCGCGATCACGCTGGCGGTGGCGGTGAGCATGGCGCGACGCGCGCCATGCCGAAGGGCATGGATCATGGCAGGTCTCCGGGGTGGGGGGTGGTGAGCGGTGCGAGGCGGTAGTCGCCGGTCGCGGGGTCGAGCCCGTCGACGCGGGCCAGCTCGGTCAGCCGGCGCCCGTGCCCGTCGCGGACCAGCACGGCGATCAGGTCGATGGTCTCGGCCAGCAGCGCGCGCGGGACCGTGACGACAGCCTCCTGGATGAGCTGCTCCATGCGGCGCAGCGCGCCGAGCGCGGTCCCGGCGTGAATGGTGCCGATGCCGCCGGGGTGGCCGGTGCCCCAGGCTTTGAGAAGGTCGAGCGCCTCGGCGCCGCGCACCTCGCCGATGGGAATGCGGTCGGGGCGGAGCCGCAGCGAGGATCGGACGAGATCGGACAGCGAGACGACGCCATCCTTGGTCCGCATGGCGACGAGGTTGGGCGCGGCGCATTGCAGCTCGCGCGTGTCTTCGATCAGGACGATGCGGTCGGAGGTCTTCGCCACCTCGGCGAGCAGCGCGTTGACCAGCGTGGTCTTGCCGCTGCCGGTCCCGCCCGCGACGAGGATGTTGGCGCGTGTCTGCACGCCATCGCGCAGCGCCGCCGCCTCGGCCGCCGACATGATCCCGGCGGCCGCATAGTCGTCGAGCGTGAACACCGCGACGGCGGGCTTGCGGATTGCGAAGGCCGGCGCGGCGACGACGGGCGGCAGCAGCCCCTCGAACCGCTCGCCCCCTTCCGGCAGCTCGGCCGAGACGCGCGGGGATCGGGCGTGAACCTCGACGCCGACATGGTGCGCGACCAGGCGGACGATGCGCTCGCCGTCCGCGGCGGCCAGCGTCATGCCGGTATCGCTGATGCCTTCGCCGAGCCGATCGACCCACAGCCGGCCGTCCGGGTTCAGCATCACCTCGATGACGGCGGCATCGTCGAGCCAGGCCGCGATCGACGGACCCAGCGCCGTGCGCAGCATCCGCGCACCGCGTGACTTCGCATCGGAACGGATCGGGTGGACGGTCAAGAAAAAAGCCCCTGATGAGGGCCGGGCGAACCGCCGCCCGGCGTCAGGGGCACATCAAGAGAGACAGAAAAGACCGTGCTTCAACAACTAAATGCGGGCGTCGTAGTCTGGCGTAGAGATACAAGAACTGGCGTAGTCAGTTCATTCTTCTTGAGGCGGAAAGTCCTCGCCGATTTCTTGTCTGACCTTCGGACCTTTCGCGAGTCGGCGGCCCAGCGCATCCATGAATGCGTCGTAGCGGTCGCCGCCCTGGCGACGCATCGCGGCTCGCTCGCTCTCGGGCGGCGGCGGGGTATTCGACAGCCAGAAGCGCACGAACAGCGCGATCATCTCGACACCGATCCCCGTGTCGCGCTCCAGCCGGGTGATGCGCCGATCCAGCTTGTCGAGCCGCTTGGCGATGGCGGCCTCGCGCTGCTCATCGGCATCGGGCGACAGGAAGGAGGCGATGGCCGCCTCGGCGATCAGCGAGCGAGACTTGTCCCTCCGGTCAGCATAGGCGGCGAGCGCCCGCATCAGCTCGGGGTCGAGATAGACCGACAGCGGCGTCTTGGTGCTCATAGCTCGATGCCATCATCGGGATCGAGCGACGCCTGCCGGGCCACGCGCTGCATCTGGCGGCGCACTGTCGCCTGCCGCGCCGCGTCGCTATCGGGGTCGGGCTCGTCCAGCTCGAACTCGTTGGCGGGCGCGGGTCTGGACGGGGGCGCAATGTCGATATGGCGCTCCAGCGCCGGCTCGCGGCGCAGGTCTGCATTGGCGGCATCGTCCTCAGCATCCCCCTTCCTGGCGGCCTTTTTCTTCTTCGGCTTCTTGGGGGATTCATGCTCGATCGGTTCGGGCATCGGTGGCGCCTCGATCGGCGGCAGGCCGCTCCAGTCGTCGGGGCGCGGCGGGCCGCCTCCGACGTTGCTGTCGGGCGGCGACATCACCCGCTGCGTGAACCTCCGGTCCTTGAAGTAGCGGACCTTCTTCGCTCGGATCGGCGGGATGCCCGCGACCATGACGATCTCGTCGTCGGGCGGGAGCTGCATGATTTCGCCGGGCGTGAGGAGCTGGCGGGCCGTTTCGGAACGCGACACCATCAAATGCCCGAGCCAGGGACTGAGCCTGTGGCCGGCGTAGTTCTTCATCGCCCGCATCTCGGTCGCGGTGCCGAGCGCGTCAGAGATGCGTTTGGCCGTGCGCTCGTCGTTGGTGGCGAACGACACGCGCACATGGCAGTTGTCGAGGATCGCGTTGTTCGGCCCGTAAGCCTTCTCGATCTGATTGAGGCTCTGCGCGATCAGGAAGCTCTGGATGCCGTAGCCGGCCATGAACGCCAGCGCGCTCTCGAAGAAGTCGAGCCGCCCCAGCGCGGGAAACTCGTCGAGCATCAAGAGCAGCCGGTGGCGCGACTGCCGCGCCTTCAAGTCTTCGGTCAGCCGGCGCCCGATCTGGTTGAGGATGAGGCGGATGAGGGGCTTGGTGCGCGAGATGTCGCTGGGCGGCACGACGAGGTAGAGCGTCACCGGCAGCTCGCCCTCGACCAAATCCTTGATGCGCCACTCGCAGGTGCGCGTGACCTGCGCCACGACGGGATCGCGATAGAGCCCAAGGAACGACATCGCGGTCGAGAGCACGCCCGATCGCTCGTTGGCCGATTTGTTGAGCAGCTCGCGCGCGGCCGAGGCGACGACGGGATGGACGCCCGCTTCGCCCAGATGCGGCGTCGTCATCATCGCCCAAAGCGTGCTCTCGATCGGGCGGCGGGGGTCGGACAGGAAGGCGGCGACGCCAGCCAGCGTCTTGTCGGCCTCGGCGTAGAGCACATGGAGGATCGTGCCGACTAGCAAGGCATGGGAGGTCTTTTCCCAATGGTTGCGCTTCTCCAGCGAACCCTCCGGGTCCACCAGCACGTCGGCGACGTTCTGCACGTCGCGCACTTCCCAGGCGCCCTTGCGGATTTCGAGCAGCGGGTTGTAAGCGGCCGACGCGCCGTTGGTCGGATCGAACAGCAGCACCCGCGCGTGCTGGGCGCGAAAGCCGGCGGTGAGCTGCCAGTTCTCGCCTTTGATGTCATGCACGATCGCCGAGCCCGGCCAGGTGAGCAGCGTCGGCACCACGAGGCCGACCCCTTTGCCGCTCCGCGTCGGCGCGAAGCACAACACATGCTCGGGACCGTCGTGGCGCAGATAGTCGCGCCCAAGCCGACCGAGCATGACGCCGCTGTCGCCCAGCAGCCCGGCGGCGGCGATCTCCCTGCGCGTCGCCCAGCGGGCCGAGCCATAGGTCTCGGCGTTCTTCAACTCGCGCGCTCGCCAGACCGACATGCCGATGGCGACGACGATCGCGGCGAACCCGCCCGACACGGCGATGAACGCGCCGGTCTGGAATATCTCCGGCGCATAGGCGTCGAAGGAGAACCACCACCAGAAGAAGGCCGGCGGCGGATAGATCGGCCAGTCGCCGAGCATGAACCACGGCGACCCAAGCTCGGGCTGATAGGCGAGCGCCGCGGCCGTCCATTGCGTCGCGGTCCACAGGGCGGCGAGCACGATCAGGAAGACCGCGAAGACCTGGCCCCAAAGGATTTTGGTTGCCGACATGGCACCGAAGTCGATGCGTGCCGGACACCAAATCAAGTCACTGTTATTATGGAGGAAAGTCTAGCGTAGAAAGACAGGGAGTAGCGTAGTTCGGCCTATTCGATTTCCGAGCGTGATCAGCGTTATTGGACGAATATTCACGCGATAGCCGGACCACGGCCCGGCTCTCTGCGCGCTCGGGGTCAATGACGGTGCGCCGCGCCATCGGGATTGACGTTGCGCGTGATGATCTGGCCTACAGGCCCAGCCCCCGGCCGCGCCCGAACGACCAATCGACGCCGCCGCCCGCGCGCATGACGCCGGATATGTGCTTGCCGATCTGGCGGTCGAGCGACGGAGACCAGGGCACGAGTTGGAAGCTCAGCCCGTTGTCGATCATCGCGAAGCGGCCCGAGGCGAGCGTTATGCGCTGGCGCACGGTGCCCGCGACATACTCCCCGGCCTTGGACGGCGCGTGCGGCAGGCCGACCTCGGCCGACAGTTCCTTGGCGGCTTCGTCCAGCTCGCGGCGGCGGAGCGTGTCGAGCAGGTTGCGCGCGAAGATGATGCGCTGGCCCTGCCGCCGCGCCAGCCCTTCGTCGGCGAGATGCTCGGCGCGCGCTTCCATCGCGGCGCGCACCTCGCTCCCGAAGCCGCCGCCGAGATCGTGGCCGTCGCTCGACAGGTTGCGCCGGTCGAGCCAGGTTGCTCCCGGCGCGCGGACCTGCGCCTCGATGTCCATGTCGGAGCGCACGGCCAGCGCCACCCGCTGCCGGCCTTTCCGGTCCTCGAAGCGGCGCAGCTCGACGATCGCGCCGGGTCGGCAATCGCCGGTCGCCTCGATGTCGGGAAGCTGGACATGGTGGGTGCGGCCGTCGATGCCGTCCACGATCGCATAGGCTTTGCCGGTCAGCTCGTCATGCAGGCCGCGATCGACCAGCCTGCCGACAACGGGCTGAGCCGGATCGGCGTCGAGGACGTAGCTGCCGGCGCCCCGGTCGATGCCGCGGTCGCTCATCGCCTTGTGCATCCGCTTGATGATGTCGTCGCGCTCGCCCAGCTCGCGCAGCGCCGCCTGGGCGTCGCCCGCCAGCGTCCACTGGCCGGGCGCGATCTCGCTGGCGAGGCCGAGCCCCTCCAGCTTGCGCAGCCGGCCCATCCTCAGCACATGGTCGCCGTCGGGCCGGACGCCGGGCTCGGGCGCCATGTCGATCACGCCGTCGCGCTGCATGGTCCGCGACAGGTCGCGGTCGATCTCGGTCCAGCGTTCGGCTTCGACCTGCCGCTCCAGCGACTGCCGGATTTCGAGGTCGGTGCGCGGGCCGAGTTCCTGGGTCACGATCTCGCGCGCCTGCGCCCGCATCCCCTCGCGGATATAGTCGCGCGAGATGACGAGGTTCTGCCCATCCTCGGCGACGCCGCGCACGATGATGTGGACGTGCGGGTTGTCGGTGTTCCAATGCTCGACCGCGCGCCAGTCCAGGCGCGTGCCGAGATCCTTTTCCATCCGCGTCATCAGCTCGCGGGTGAAGCCCTTGAGGTCGCGCATCTGCTCGGCGTCCTCTGGCGAGACGATGAAGCGGAAATGGTGGCGGTCGTCCTCGCAGCGCGCCGCAAACTCGTTGCGGTCGAGACCCTCGGCCTCAGCGCCGAACAGCACGCCCTTCTCGCCGTCGCGGGTAACGCCATCGCGTTGCAGGTAATTGAGATGGGCGGCGAGCGAGGCGCGGCCGCCATGCCGGACCACGCGCGCCTTGACGACGACCTGCCGCGATCGGTGGCCGAGGCGGTGGGTCGCGCGCACGCTCGCGACGCGGCCCCGGCCGAAGGTCGAGCGGCCCGGCGCGACGATGCGCCCACGGCGCGAGACATGACCGCCAGCACGCTGGGCGGCGGCGAGCGCCTGAACGATGATCGGCAGCGCCCGCTGGCTTCCCCGCGAGCGGATGCGACCAGGGCGGACGCGGAAATCGTCGTCGCCGCTCATGGCGCGACAGGCCGCAATGTGCGGCAAACCCTGATGGCGACGGGCTTTGGCCCTGCGCCGCACAGTGCGGGATTTCCGCACACATTGCGCAGCAATGCCCGAAAGCCTTGAGAATCAAGGCCACAACCGAGGCGCAAGGGCTCCGCACATTGCCGCCCTTTATCTTGCCCTCGACCTTCCCCCTTCAGAAAAACAGCCCTGCTTCCTTCCGGCGCTGCGAAAGCCTGCGCCGGAATCCGCCAGGGCGCGCGAGAGCCGCTCATGGCGGAGGCTGCCCGGAAAGCGGGACGAACAGGCCATTGGAAGGCGGGCGCGCGTCGGCAACCACAAGCCCGGCACGATCACCGGACGGCCGCTCCGGCTGCGCGTCGAATACCGTGTGGCCGGTGGACGGTTGCGCAGTCGAAAGCGCCCCCGGCCGCACCGCGAACAGCCCAGCGCGCCGCCATGCGAACGGATCGGACGGCGGCGCGGCGGCAAGCTGGGCGTCGTCCGAGCCGCCCGTGATCGACGCCAGCTTTGCGAGATAGGCGCGCGTCTCGGCGGGCAGCGGACGGCCACGCGACAGATATTCGTCGTAGCGGCCCGGCCCCGCATTGTAGGCCGCCAGCATCGCCGTCACGTTGCCGTAGCGGTCGTGCATCGTGCGCAGATAGGCCGCGCCCGCGATGATGTTGTCGCGCGGGTCGAACGGGTCGGACCCGAGCCGATGGCGTGCGCTCAGCCCCGCCCAGGTGCCGGGCATGATCTGCATCAGGCCCATCGCTCCGGCCGTCGAGACCGCGCAGACATCGCCGTTGCTCTCGACGCGCATGACGGCCCATATCCAGCGTTCGGGGATGCCGAAGCGCCGGGCCGCATCGGCGACATGGGCGGCATAGGGATGGCGCGGGGCCGATCGCTCGGCGGGCGCGTCCTGCGCCAGCGCGGCGACGGGCGCAGCGCCCGGCGCGAGCAGCAGCAGGACCGCGAGCATGGCGGCCGACCCGCCCCCGCTCCGCCGCCAGCCTGCCAGCGTGCTCGCTCCGGTAAAGGGTGCGCGCGATGCGCCGGCCGGGGGCCGCCCTTGACCTTCGCTGCGCGCGCCGGCCGGCCTGCGACCGAGCGGGACGGAGAGATGAGACGGCCTTTCCTCAAACAGAGGGATGATCGGGGAAGGCACCGATCAGCTCCGATCGTCGCGCGGCTTGGGGCGCTTCCACGACAGCCGGAACGTCCGGCCATCATCATCGGCGCGGAACAAGACCGGCCGGAACGGCGATCCAAAGAGCGGGCTGTCGATCTCCAGCGCGATGTAGTCACCGGCGCGTTCGCCGACCCGTTTCCACGCGCCGCCGACTTCGGGGCCGTCCTCGTCGTCGAGGTGGACGCGGTAGTCGGGCGCGTTCTCGGCATCGCTCGGATCGAGCGCGACAAGCACGATCGCCTCGTTGATGCCGAAGTAGCGAGCACGTCCGGCATAGCCATTGGCGGTGGATTCAAAGATGTTCACTTGCATTGCCGATCTCCTTGGCTTCGGGGGTTGAAGGTGTTGGGGACGGCGCGCGTAGCCACAGCGGCGTTGCGCGTCCGATGACGACGGAGGCCGGCAGCGGGCCGAAATAGCGGCCGTCCAGACTGTCGGGATGAGCGGGATTGAGCAGCAGCAGCTCGCCCCGTCGCAGCGTGCGGCACCCCTGCCAGACCGGCAGCGGACGGCCTTGGCCGTCACGCGCGCGGGCGATGGCGACGCGCCGGGCATCCACGCTCACCATGACGCCGGCACGGCAAACCCGCTGTCCGGCCTTCGCCGCCACATGCTTCAGCAGCGGCACGCCCTTGGGCAGATAGCCACGCGCCGAAAGCCAATGCGCCAGCCGTTCGGGCGGCGCGATGGCGACCAGCGCCCCGATGGCGGGATCGCTGTCGGGATGGATGCGGTAGAGCCCGATCGGCGCGCTCGCGCTGGCGTTCCAGATGGCGCGCGGGAGCGGATCGGCGATGGCGATGGCGGTGAAGGCCGCGGCGAAGGCGGACGCGGCGATGGCCGTCGCCGTGACATAGCGGCGGCGTGTCATCCCTCGATCTCGCGGCGCTTGAGCCAGGCGTGATGGCGCTCGATCGTGTAGAGGCGCGGCTGATGGCCGGCGGCGATGCGGTTGTGGACGTGCCGCCAATGGTCGGCCGCCGCGTCGCATGGATCGACGCCGGCCGCCTCCACCGCGTCGATCGCGGCGAGCACCTGTTGGACCTTCGGCCAGCCTTCGATCTTGAGCAGGATGTCGCCACCCGGCCGCACGAACGGCAGCGTCGTGTAGGCTTCGTTGGCGGCGACCGCGCGCACCACGTCGATACGCGAAACGATCGTGCCGAAGTCGTTGGCCGCCCAGCGCACGAACGTGAAGACGGCGCCCGGACGGAAGCCCACGACGCGGGTGCGCCGCGTCAGGATGCGGTCCTGGGCGATCCGCCCGAAGCGTATCCAGTGCTCCAGCTTCTTCTCGATCCAGGTCAGCTCGACATGGGTGAGGCCGTCGCGGGCGAGCGCGCTGAACGCGCCGCCGCGCACGGCGGGGGGCCGGTCGTCGATCATGGGAGGTCTCCGGGGATGGGGATCGCGATGGGCGCGGGGCGAGGCTGGCGGCTTGTCCGCCGACCGAGCGCCAAGCCTGCGAACGGGGCCGCGCTGTCCACAGCCGCGCGCGCCGTTAGCAAGAATCCGAAGGATTCTTTTCTATTAGCACTGTTAGAAGGGGGCCGATTCCGCGAGGATTTCTGCGGCTTTGCGAGGCGGGCGCGTTCCCGAAAGTCCGAGTCTTGCGTTCCCGATCGTCCGAATCCGAGCGTTCCCGATAGTCCGAACCTCATGGCCAGTTCTCCACAGGCTTGAGGCCGACGCGGCGCATGGCGGCGTCAAACGGATCTTGCGCGACGGGCGTGAAATTCAGCCGGTCGCGGCCCAGCGCATGTTCGAGCGTGAGGACGTAACCGGGGAGCGGTTGGCGCGCGACGATGGCGCGCAGCTCGAACGCGAAGCGCCGGAGCGGCGAGAGCACGCCGGATTTCAGGTAGAGGTGCGGAACATCGAAGCTCCAGCCGCTCTGCTGGCGGCCGCCATGCTTGCGCACGATGCGGTAGAGCCAGCGTTCGAGCCCGCCGGTCAGGTCGAAATAGGCGCGGTCGATGGTCAGCACGAGTGCGCGGTCGAGCACGCCGGCATAGAACCAGTCGGGCAGGATCAGCTCGATGCCGAGCGCACGGCCGTTGCCGTCCGCAAGCTCGCGCCATTCGTTGATCCATGAGAAGCGATGGCGGCGGCGCTGATGTTCCTGCCGGATCGAAGTGGCGACGGTGGTGGATTGCAAGCGGTCGAGCGCGGACTTCAGCCGCTCATAGCTCGCCTTGCCGGTGCCGCGCCGGGTGAACGCCAGTATCTCGTGTGGCGTCGTCACCATGAGGCGCGAGGTCGGCCGTCCGGCGTCGCGCGCCTCGATGAGCTGGCTCGCCGCCCATATCAGCACGTCGGCGTCCCAAATAGTCGCCATGCCATGCTCGGGCACGGCCTCGACCGAGATCCATGTCGCGCCCATGCGGAAGTCGATCGGCGCGGTGCGGCGGGCCTTGGCGAGCGAGAAGAACGGCCAGGCCATCAAGTCCTGCGCGTCGCGGGCCGCGAGGTCGCCGGGGACCGAGCGGAACAGCTCAAGCTGCGTGCGCTCGGCGCTCGACCGGCCGGAAAGGGAGCGTGCGGTGGGCATCGGCGCTCAGCGGCGCACGCAATCGGTGGGCAGGCGCTTGGCGGGGTGGACGACGCCGCTGCCCGGATCGGACGTGGAACGGCGGGTGCCGAGCGCGGCCCAGGCGTCGAGGTCGTCGATCGCATAGACGATCCGGCCGCCGAGCCTGCGGAACACGGGGCCGGTGCCGTAGCAGCGATGCTTTTCCAGCGTGCGGGCCGAGAGGCCGAGATGGATCGCCGCGTCGGGCGTCTTGAGATAGCGTGGCGTTGGGGCGGCGACAGGCTCGGCCATGATGATCCTCCTGATGACGGCCGGCCCCGAAAAAGGGGTCCGGCGGACAGGAGGGAATGGTGGCGAAATGCCCCCTATGTGGAGAAGGGGACGCGGGCGACCGGGTCGCCAATGTCCCCCTCAGCCGCCCCGCAGCAACCGGATGTAACCGCCGTCGCGCAGCTCGACGGCTTCCTTGAGCCAGCGTCTGATGCACTTGCGTTCCGCGCTGTCCGTCCATTCGGTAGGCGTGTAGTGACGGACCTTGGGGTGGATCAGCGAGGCGGCCAGCTCTCGCTGGCTGGCGCCCGCGCGGCGACCGTCGAGCACTTGCAGCAGGGTGAGGAGATGTTCGCGCCGGAAGGGCGGCGGGCGTAGCGCCGGCGGGCCGGCCGCCATGCCGCTGAGGCGGCGGCACAGGCGCTCGGCCGATGCGAGGCGCGCGAAGGGGGCGGGTTCGATCGGCACCATCAAGGCCATCGCGTCGTGACGTGATCCGCACACGCACAGATGCTCATCGCCATCGGGATCGGCGAGGATGACATGCAGGACGTCGCCCATCCTGATCCGGGCGCGAATGTCGCCCAGCGCCGCCAAGTCGAGCGGGCCGGCGCCGATGCCGGCGACCGCGGGCGCGAGGATGATGCTCGCCGGCGAGAGGTCGGGGCGCGCGACCGCCAGCTTGCGGTCGAAGGCCGCGCCGGGCGCGGCGTGGTAGCTGATCCCCCAGCAATCCACCAGGGCGGCGGTAGCGTCGTCGGCGGAGATCGCGCCGCGCTTCACACGGCCGAGCGCGCGGGCATAGTCAGCGCGATAGCGAGCGTTGCGGCTGAGATAGCCGATGGCGATGTCCGTATATTGCAGCGCGTCGTCCCCGGTCTCGTCCAGGGGCGCGCGCCAGTCCCTCTCAGGCGGCATCGTAACCCTCCCAAGCATGGCCCTCTGCGGGGCGCGTTGGAAGATGTTCTCACCGCCGCCGTTGCCGAGAAGCCCTGCCGGGCAGGCGGCCGCATAGCGGATTCAAGTCAGCATTTTGAAGGGATTATACGCACCGCTGCGCGTGTTCCGGGGCCGCTCTCAGTTCGGCGGCGGGCGCAGATAGTGGCGATAGCCGGTCGCGGTCATCCAGCGCGCGCGGGCGAGATGCGAGTCATAGACGGAGCGGGCGCGTTCCGGTTCGGCGGCAGGGTCGATCCCGAAGATGATGCGAACGGCTTCGCGCCAGTCGGCATTTTCGTCGGCCGCATCGAGCAGTCGCCAATAGGTCCGATGATGATGCTCATCATAGTCGGTGACATGGGGCGCGTCCGGGGCGCGATCCTCGAAAGCGGCTATTGCCATCGCCTCGTTCCGCTTTCAGCCATAGCCCCCTGCGCCTGCTGATTCATCGCCTATACACCATAATGGATCGAAGTAATCGCACCGTCTTTGCTATGGCCCTCTGATACTGCGCGAACAGTCGGACCCGCTCCGTTGCCGGCTACTTGCGCTGTTCGGGACTTGAATCGGTCACGAGCAACACGCCTCGGCCTCGATCCGAATCGAGGAAGACAATCCCCGCCGCCTCAAGCGCCTTCATCACCTGATGCCGGGTATTGTCGTTCACCGGCTTATAACTCTCCGATTCCAGCCGCTTCAGCGCGGTCAGAGCAATAATGGCCTTCTCGGCGAGCGTCTCCTGTGTCCAGCCAAGAAGTGCGCGAGCGGCCCGCACCTGGCGGGAAGTGATCATGCAAGATCACCTCCACAACCTTCGGGTCGTTCGCTACGGAAACGACTATTATAGTCGTCTTGGGGGAATTGGAATATCCTGATCGCGAGCTGGGTGAATACCCGGCGAGCGCGCCCTTTGAGCGGCCGCGCAGACCATCGGGATGCGCGGCCGCCGCCGATCCGGGGAGCGGGTCGGCGGCGTCGTGTGGGCGATGGGAAGCGAAGCCGCAGAGCCGGGCGGTCCAGCCCTGCGGCTCGAAACGGTCAACCCGTTTTTAGGCGCTGCATCCCTTCGGCTAGCGTCCAGAGCGCGCGATTGAGTGTCACATTCTGGTCGATGCCATTGATGGCGCGAGTCTGGCTGCGGCGGATACGGCCCTCAGCGTTACGCTTGCGGCCATGCAACCCGCCCCGAATGACGTTCTCCTGAATCACGTTGAACGTGCTCCACAGGCTGTTGCCTACATCCTCGCGGCGGCGCGGCTCGATGATCTGCTCGGGGCGAAGCGGGCTTTCATCGTCGCCATAGCGGGCGACAAGGCTTACCTCGCCAAGCAAGCGCTGTTCGTCTCACGAAAGCTGCACACCCTTCATGGTCTCGCTGGCGTCGATCAGTCGCGGAAAGTCTTCCGCCACGGTATAAACGCCCTCGATAATGTCGTCCTGAATGTTGCCCTTGTGCGGCACGCGGACCTCCTCGAACCGCTCGCCCGCAATCATGCTGTTGGTGCAGACGAAGCGCAGCATCCCAGCGAACATCTGATAGGCGCTGGTCCCGTCATGGCTGTTAACGATGATGACTTCCGCCGCCTCCGGCTTGCCGATACCGTCATCCCGGCGCAAGCGCAGCATATGCTTGGCGTGGCCGTGGCGGCTGCCGTCGCGCGGGACCGACTGCACGGCGAAGAACGGGAACCATCCTTCGCGGCGCAGCCCCTCCACGATGTCGATGGTGGGGACATAGACATAGCGCTCGGAACGGCTGTCGTGCGCCTCGCGGGCGAAGATGGATGGCACGTGGCGATACAGCGCCTCGTTGTCGAGCGGTTCACGTCCGCTGATCTGGTGGGCGTTGCGGCCGAACCGGGTAGCGAGATGATGGATGCTCATGAGTCTGTCCTTCCTTGGGTCTGGGTTTCGCGCAGCGAAGCGCCGCGCTGAAACCCTGCCCGGCGGCGAGCCAGGGGTAGCAAAGGGCAAGGGCGGCCGGGGCGGAGGGGGATCACCCGGCCTGCACAAGCGAAGCGCGGAAGGCTGGGGATACCGCCCCGGACGGTTCCACTTCCCTTGCCCGGCGCGAGGGCAACGCCCTTAGCAACCGCGCGGCGCCAGCCGCGCTGCGACCAGCGCGACGATCAAGGATGCTTGATCGGCCCATCTGGATTAGAGATACCTGCGAGCAACTCGCAAATAGTGCCCCGCCCATAATCGGGCGCGGATCAAGAACCGAAGACCTGGAAGGACAATAATGAACAACAGCGACCTGGCCGAACAACTGGCTGCCGCCCACGGCGTCACCAAGACCGATGCGAAGAAGCTCGTCGATGCGGTGTTCGCCGCGATCGGTGACGCAGCCGCCAAGGGCGAGGAAGTCTCACTCAACGGCTTCGGCAAGTTCAAGGTGAAGGCCAGCCCAGCGCGCGACGGCCGCAATCCATCGACCGGCGAGACGATCAAGATCAAGGCGTCGAAGAAGCTGGTGTTCACGCCCGCCAAAGCGGTCAAGGACAAGCTCAACGGCTGAGTTTATGGGGGATGGCGCTTCGCCCGGCTCGCCGGGTGGAGCTCCAGTTCGCGGCGCTCAATAGAGATTGTCGCGATAGTCCTTGTCCAAGCCCTTCTTGAGCAGGCCGGTCACGCCGGGGACGGAAAGAGTCGCGCGCGCCAGACTGGCGCCGATGCCACCCGCCTTGTTGAGCTTGATATGCTCGACAAACAGCTCGGCGGGGTCGATGTCGGTTTCCGTGTGAACCGGCCAGAGGCCCGCGCGGGCCAGCGCCGGGCTTTCGCGCAGGTCGAGCGTCTCGATCTCCACGCCGATCGCCAGCAGCGGAGTCTTGTCCTTGACGGTGAAGCGCTCGCGCGCCGTCGCGTCAGTAGTAAGACGGGCTTGCCCCCGCACGACGGCGATCCGGTTCGCGCCGGGGATCAGCAGCGCCAGCGCGATATTCGGCTGCTCGACGACGTTGCGGAAGCTATCCACGCGGCGGTTGCCGGGCCGGTCGGCGAACCACAGCACGTCCCCATCGAGCTGCGCCATGCAACCGGCCGGATCGCCCTTTGGGCTGAGATCGGCGCGGCCTTCCGCGCCGATCGTCGCCAGCGCCAGGAAACGGCTTGCGGCAACGAAGGCGGCAGAATCGTCAGGAGCGTGGGCCGGCTGCGCCGCCCATAGTTCGGACCGGATCAGCGCCTTGGCGCAATGACCGTAGCATTCGTCCACGGCGACACGGACATGATCGGCGTCGATGCCGGCGACCCGGCCGTTGACGCGCAGCGTCTCGCCGATGCCGGAGAGGAGGAACAGCGCGCCGAACGCCGCGCCCGGCTGCGCGAGAGCGGGATCGTCGAGCAGCGCCAGCGGAACGCGCAATTCCTGGGCATCGCCGCTGGCGAAGCCCGGCGCGCTGCCGGCCAGTGTGATGCCGACGCCCGATCCATCGCCGAAGCCGGCGAACATCAATTGCGATGCGGAGATCCAGCGCAGCGCGCCGACATCGAGATGGTCGATCACCTTGAGGTGCATCGGCGGCGGAGTCCTGCCGATCACGCTTTCCAGCTCGGCGACGGTGGTGATCGCCGCGCCGCTCATTGCAGTGTCCGCACGGGCTGGCCGAGCGTGAGCGCCAGCATGATCCGTGTCGAGCAGAGCGCGCAGTCGAGCGCGTTCGCCGCGTTCTGAGGGCAGTCGAGGCAGCGCGGGCTGGATCCATCGACCAGGCCGAGCAGCAGATGCTCGTCGTCGGACAGGCCCGGTCCTTCGCCGACGATCATCGGCCGGCCGAGCGCCGTTTCATAGAAGAGGCATAGGCTGTCGAGCACCGGCGCGAGCATGGTGCAGTCATGGGCGTCGAGCGTGTGCGCCAAGCGGGGCTGCACCGACGCTCCACTGTCCCGCGCATTCCGCCAGCACCGCGCCGCATCAACCAGCATCGCCGGAACGGCGATCGCATCCTGTGTGGGCGGCGAAAAATGGCGGGTCACGTGTCGATCCTTCCTAGACTTGGCCCCTTTCGCTTTTGCGAATGATTCTTAACTAGCCTGACGCCGTGTCATCGGCAAGTGCGAATGACCGTCTGATCGAGGAAGGCGCCCCGCCGAAAGGCGGGGCGCGTCGTCCGGTCAGCGCGACCAGATGAGGGCGTATTGGCCGGCGGTGTCGGTTTCGGACAGCGTGGCGTAGACGGGAGCCGGGAAGCTCGGATCGTCCAGCTTGACCGAGGTGTATTCGCGGCCTTCGCGGCTGGTCTTCTTCCAGGCAGCGCCGATATCCATGTCGGCGGTGCTGACGCGGAAGTCGGGGGACTTTTCGCCGTCCTTCTCGACCGGACGGAAGATGACCTTGGTGTTGAGAGTGAGCGTCTTGATGACGCCGGTGAACTCGCCCTTGCTGTTGGCGGTGAAGGTGCCGATCGTAGCCATGTCGTAATCTCCGTTCTTTCGGGCCACGCCCTTCGCGGCCTCGATGGTGATCGGCAGGCCGGGGGCGATTGGCCGCGCACCGCAAAGCGGCCGCAGCGTGAGCGGAGGATGGCGGCGGCCCGTTATTTTGGTTCGCGATGCAAAGCGCGGCACGCGCGGCGGAAAATAGCGGGCCATAGCCGTTGCGAAGACAATCGAGGCGAAGCCGTCGCTCGGTCAGATCACGCCATTGAGAGGCCGCCGGGGCGCTCGGCTCCGAGGGATGAGATTTCCGCTATGCCTGCCGTTTGTGTCGGCAACCCCGCCAGCAGCCTTGCGCGATGTTCATTCTACGTTCCAAGGTGCGGCTGCTTCAGCCACATGGGGACGTGAGGATTCGGGGGAAGGACGTGACGAAATTGTTTTCGCAGGATCAGCTCGAAGCCATAGCCGGTGCGCTTGGCGATACGGAAACCGGGCTGAAAGGAACCGAGATCGCGATGCTGATCGCGACCTGTCAAATGGCCGATCCCGGCGAGATGACCAAGCGGCACCGCATCTACAACGCCTTCGCCGAAAGCCAGAACGCGCGGCAGGACCGCACCCGCATCCTCGGCTTCATCCGCCATGCGATGCGTCCTGCGCGATACAGCCGCGAGCCGCATCGCTACGAGCCGATGCGTGCCAGTCTCAACCAGGCACTCGCCTTCGCCGGCCTTGTGGTCAGCGAGGCCGGGAAGATCGAAGCGGTCGAACAGGCGACGACGCTGCCGGAAGCGCAGCGCCGGGCGAAGGAACTGCGCACCGATCTGGAGACGCGCGGCGTCCATGCCGACGTGCTGCGCTTCTGCCGGGCCGAACTGCTGGCCGACGACTATTTCCATGCGGTCCAGGAAGCGGTGAAAAGCATCGCCGACAAGATGCGCGTGCGGACTGGCCTCACCGATGACGGGGGGACGCTGGTAGACCGCGTGCTCGGCGGCGAGCCGCCGATGCTGGCGATCAATCCGCGAAGCACGGTCAGCGAGCGCAGCGAGCAGAGCGGCTTCGCCAATCTCGTCAAAGGCGTCTTCGGCATGTTCCGCAACCCAACTGCCCACGAGGCGCGCATCCACTGGCCGATGACCAAGACCGACGCCGAGGATCTGCTGACGCTCGTATCGCTGATCCATCGCAGGCTCGATACCTCTATGATGCCACCGCGTACCTGATCCCTTCAGGGTGGCGGCGGATTGGCAACGTAATCGTCGAGCGCAGCCACGATCCGGTCGAGTAACCCGGCAAATTTCGAGAAATCGATCGTGTCCTTCTGCGGCTGCACAACCTTCTCGGCGAACCTGGCTTTGCCGTATTTCCCGGCCTCTCCGTGCTTCTTGTTGGGGTCGAACACCTTACCATCAATGACGGTTTTCAAAAGCGCGGGATCGAACAAGTCCTCAATGCAACTTATGCCTTGCGCACCGATTTCCGGTGTTTTGATAAGATAAAGATTGGGTGCGAGCCGATAGAATGGGTCCGTGGAGGTCCGAGCTATATGCGCGGCGCCGAGGCCCTTGGCGGCACCAAAAATCTCTTTCGCTCCGTCGTCATTGTCGATGAGCACGATGATGGGGTTGGGCAGCGGGCGATGTCGGTAACGCTTGAGGGCGTCAGGGTAGCGGCGGATAAAGTGGAAAAGATCGCCTGCGCCATTCCCGAGCTGCAACACGTCATGGATCGTGCTGGAGAACTTCATGAACTTGAGTGCGGGTTTAAACTTGCCTTTGTCCATCGCGCCCAGCCTGGGATGGTAGGCAGTGAGCTTCTCCATCGCCGCACGCAGATAGACGGTATCCGTCTTTCCCTCCGGGATGATGAGGGGCTTGGGCGCCACAACGAAGTTTCGGTAGAACAGAAACCGGATGTAGAGCTTACGGGTCGCCGTGGCCGTCGCGTCCTTCTTTTTGTCAGCGGAAGGTCGCGTATCGACCTGATCGCGCACATGATAGACGTGGCCGAGCATCCCTTGCAGCGGCGCGAGGGATGTTGCCGGCTCCGGCACATCGGGATCGCCTGCTTTGCCGCCCGCCAGCGCCGCAGGGACCATCCGATAGTAGGTTCCGCTGTTGAACAGCGACCAGCACATGGCCCGCACCGTGCGGTAGTATTCGGGACGGACGTTCGGCTTCTCGTTGACGAGCAAGCCGGTGGCGACCTGTCGTGACCCGCGATATTGCATCCTAGTCTTGGTAGGATTTACCTCAAACCCGGCCTTTTCGATCTCCTTCAGGAGCGCGGCGCCGAGTGTCCAGTCATGCTCCGAGCCTGCGACCGGGGCGGCGATGTCAGGAGGGAATGCCTTGGCGTTCGTGGAAAAGGTGATGTCGTCGGCATAGCGTGAGTAGGTGCATTTCTGCGCCTTGGCGAAGCGCACGAGCCGGATGTCCAGTAGATGCCCGACGACATTTGAAATGACCGGGGAACAGGGACTTCCTTGGGGAAGGACATGATCGTGGCAGGCGATCTGTGCGATCAAGGTCGCGATTTTCGGATCGAGGGCGAACCGTTTGTCCTTAATGAACATACCGCGCACGCGGCCGAAATTGATCGACGGGAAGAAATCCTTGATGTCGAGATTCAGCACGTAGCGCCGCCGTTTGTGGACCGCGGCGTTCGTTACGATGGACAGATGTTTGGCGAAGCCGTGGGAGAGCTGCCGGCGCGGTGAACCCACCTTGTCGATGTCGGCGAGCGCCAGGTAGAGGACATTGGCTAGACGCCGTTGCAGCAGCTTCAGCTTGGGCGTCGGGGCAAGAATCGCCCTCGGCGTGCCGTCGCGCTTCGGGATCGTGAACGCGGTATATTTCTGCGCGTCTGGGAGGTGATAGAGCAGGTAGGCAAGCGCGGCGGGCTTATATCCCAGGATCGCAGCTAGATCGTCGAGCGACTTTGCCGCTTGTAGTTTCGCCAGACTCGACACCCCACCCCCCTAACAGGCGGCTTACAGGCACTCCTATGCGTACGATCAGATCGTCCGCTCAGCGGAAATGCTGCAATAAGGGTAGATGGAAGCATCACTGCCTAACATCGGTGTCTTATATCGCGATGCGCGATAACAACTCTGCCTGTAAGCCTGCGGCTGTTGTTGTCCAAAGCACTTACAATTTCAAGTGTAAGTGGCGAGCCGGGCAAGCCCCGGCGAGCTGCAGACTCAAACGACAAAGCGGCCGCGCCCGATTGGGGCGCGGCCGCGATTTTTTGGGGCCGATTGCGAAAGGCTGTGCGGATCAGCGCTGCGCTTCGCGCCAGCGCCGGGCCGCCGCCGCGCTGAACAGGGGGCGGTCTACACAGGCGCGATGCTCGACCACGAAGGCGGCGCAACCGTGCAGGACATAATCGTGGGTGACGATCTGATCGTCGGAAAAGTCGTTGATCGGCTTGCCGCAGCGGATGCAGCACAACGTGCCCGGCTGGTTGTTGCGGCGGGCGATGACGCGGAACAGGCGGCGCATGACGGCCTCCTTGCAGCAAGAGCGCCGCCCCGAAGGCCGGCGCGAAGGTGCGGGTGAAGCCGGGACCGCTGACGCGGCCCCGGCCCGATGCCGCTATTCGGCGGCGACGGCGTAGGCGGCTTCGCCATCCTCAGCCTGCGCTTCGGGAGCCTCCGCCTCGGACGGTTCCACGGTCCCCGTATCCTCGTCCTCGACCGACGCGGGCTGCTCGGTCTCCGGCTCGGGCGTCCGCAGGATCGAGGGCAGCCATCCGGTCCCGGCCAGAAGCTGCTCGGCGGCTTGCGCCATGTCCGGCTTCTTCATGTCGGCGATACGGCGGGCGGCATCCTCGGACACGCCTTCAGTGACGGCCTCGACGATATGACCCTTGGTGACGCGGCCGAGGTAGCTCTCCACGGTCGGCGTCCAGTCCTTCGCCACGTCCAGCGCCAGCGCGGTCGCCAGCCTGTCCGCCGTTTGTAGCGACAGGGGCTTGCGATCCCACGGCAGGCGCAGCGCGTTGACGGTGCGGGCCGCGCAATGCGCCAGCAGCAGGGTCCGCTTCTCGCAGTCCAGCGCCACGATGAAGCCCCACAGGTCCGCCACGTCACGCGGCATCCGTTCGGCCCATGCCTCGTGTTGCTCGCTCGCCCGTGCCGCCAAGGGGGTGTCCTCGATCCCGTCCGCATGACTGCCAAGCGGCGTCACGGTCGGACGAACCTCAAGGCAACCGGCCTCGGCGTAGCTGTAGAACAGTTGCGCCGTGAGCGTATGGGTCAAGGCGACCAACGCCATATCGGGTTGCTCGGCCAGCGCCACGCGGAGCGCCAAGGTCCGATGGGCGGACAGGTCGCGCGTGAGGCTGTCGGAAATCGGCTTGCCCGGTTCCTCGTCCTCCACGTCCTCGGCTTCGGGCTCATCCTCGGCCTGCTCGTCCTCCACGCCCTCCGGGTCGATCCCTTCGCCGTCGACCTCATCCTCGGGCTGCGGGAAGGCCAGCGCCTCGTCCTCGGCCCGAATGAAGCCGCGCTCGATCCTGACCGCGCCGTCATGGTGCAGCACCACGAACGCGCCGCCGTAGGCGATCACGTTGGCGTCATAGGCATGGCGCTTCTCGGAAATGGCGTCGATCTCGTCGGAAATCGCCTCCAGCTTCTCGGCTACGTCCTCGGGCATTTCGTCGTAGGACGAATAGCCTTCGGCAAGCGCGTCATGCTCTGCGGACAGGGTGTCCAACCGCGCCTCGTCCTCATCGGACAGCGAAACGGATTGCGGATAGAAGCGCCGCATCCCGTGGGCGTGGGGGTAGTCGATATGCGCCTCGGCCCATTTCCAGCCTTCGGCCTGCACCGTCGCGGCAACCTCGCGCAGCTTCTCGACCGCAAGCATGTCGAGCAAGCCCGCATCCTCGAAGAAGCCGCCCCGGTCCTCGCTGAACAGGTCGCGGATGATATTGCCGCCCGCCTCGACATAGGCGTCGGCCCCGACGAACACCGCGCGTCGGTCGGTCGCCGGAACATTGCTCGCGGTCATGTCACGCCGGATGATCCACGGCTCGCGATTGTGATGCAGGCCCTCGAACACCTGCTCCTGCCGGGCATGGTCCTCGGTGATGGCGAAGGCCATAAGCTGGTCCAGCGTAAGGCCGTCCTCGCGATAGACCTGCAACAGCTTCGGACTGACAGCGCCCAAGCGAAGCCGCTGCTTCACCACGGAGGCCGACACGCCGAACCGCGCCCCGATCTCTTCCGCGCCCCAACCCTTGTCGTTGGAAAGCTCGGCGAACCGCTCGAACTGGTCGGCGGGGTGCATGGGGGTGCGGGTGACATTTTCGTCAAGGCTTACCTCGGCGGGATCATTCGCCGTATCCAGCCAGCACCGGACAGGTTCGGATTTCTTGCATTGTTTGCGCTTGGCGCGCAGCAGCATCGCCAGCCTGCGGCCCTCGCCAGCGGTGACGAGATAGTAGCTGGTCGGCGTCCCGTCCTCCTTGGTTTCCGGCTCCACGACAAGGTTCTGGATCAGCCCCTTATGCTGGATCGAAGCGGCCAGCGCCTCGATAGCGGCTTCCCCATGCGGCACCTTGCGCGCGTTGCGCGGGGACTTCTTGAGCTTGGCGAGCGGCACGAAAATCTCGACGCCAGACACAGGCTCGGCGGCTGCGGTTTGGGTAACAGCGTTCATTGTCTTCACTCCTTCAAAAGCACACGCACCCCGGAGCGGGGTGGGCGGCGAAAGAGCGACCGGCAGGCCCGCCGGCGGAGCCGGGCAGCACCCAAGGGGCCGGAAAGAAGAGGAGGACGCGCACCGCGCGTTGCGGCCCGGCGCGGCGGGCCTAAAGGGAAGCGACGCCCACCCCGCGGGAGGGGAGCGTAGCGACCCAACAAAGCGATCGGGACGGCGCACGCCCTGGCCCGATCTCCGCAGTCTGGAAAAGCTGGAATCCGCCACGGCGGATTTGCCGATCGGCGTGGATACGCCGACGTTTGGGGCGTTGCGGGGTTGCCCCCGCTTGAAGGGGTCTGACGAGACCCGCGTGGCTCGTCAGTAGGGGAAGTCCTTCCCCAACCGGTCGGTGACGTCATCCTGTAATTACGGTTGCTTCGGCGCTTCCGGGAGTCTGATTGCAGCGCTAGTCATATGTGATGAGCACAGCCTACTTAAACGCGATTCTGGCTCGGGAGGCTGTCGATACCAGCGCATTCTCCCCTGTTCGGCAGGTCCAAACAATTATCGCGCCCGTGCTTCAACGATGGGCAAACCGTTTCTTGCTGTCGATCTCTCCAAGCGGTTCTTTTGCCAAGGGCACGGCCAATCGAAGCGGCACCGACATCGACCTTTTCATTTCTCTGCACGAAGACACGCCCGAAACCTTGAAGGATATTTGCGGCTCGCTCTTCAACGCCATTGCGGGTGCCGGCTATGCGCCAAAACGGCAGAATGTGTCGATCAACGCGACGATCGGCGGCTTCGATGTCGATCTCGTCCCTGGCAAACGGCAGACCGCCTGGACGACAGATCACAGCCTTTACCGTCGCAAAGCCGATACCTGGACGAAGACAAATGTGACGACACATATCAACACCGTCGTCATGGCCGGCCATCAGCGCGAGTCGCGGCTCCTGAAGCTATGGCGCAACCAGAAGCGGCTCGAATTCCCGTCCTTCTACCTGGAGCTGACAGTGATCGCCGCCTTGCACGGTAGGCAATCGCAGGATCTGGCGCAGAATGTTGTGAAGGTGCTGGAGTATCTCCGAGACAGGTTCGCCGCAGCACGGGTGGTCGATCCCGCCAATGGCAACAACGTCATATCGGACGATCTCACCGACACGGAGAAGCAAGCGGTGCGGCGATTGGCGGAAGCTGCGCTGAGCGGCAATTGGAGCGGTTTCGTCCAATGACCGACTGGTCCCTCAAAACTCTGCTGCAAAGCCTGCACGACGAGATCGAAGCGAAGCTGGGCATCGCGCGCGGTAGCTTCGGCCACGGCGGAACGAAGGGTGACGCCAGCGAAGCTGTTTGGCTAGAGCTGTTGCAGGCCTATTTGCCGGAACGGTATCGCGCTGCCGGCGCCCATGTCGTCGACAGCAAGGGCGCCTTCAGCCACCAGATCGATATCGTCATTTTCGATCGGCAATATTCGCCCTTTATCTTCAATTTCAAAGGCCAGTTCATCGTACCGGCAGAGAGCGTCTATGCCGTGTTCGAGACCAAGCAGGCGATCAATGCCCAGCACGTCGCTTATGCAGCGGACAAGGTGGCCAGTGTTCGCGCGCTCCATCGGACGAGCCTGCCGATACCCTACGCCGGCGGTGTCTACGATCCGCGACCGCTGCCGGACATTATCGGCGGATTGCTTACGTTCGAAAGCGTATGGAATCCGCCGCTGGGCCAACCGCTGACCGATGCGCTCGCAGCCCTCGATGGGCAGCACCGCCTCGATATTGGATGCGTCGCGGCGCATGGGGTGTTCGGCTGTGACACGGACGGCTGCTCGCAAGCGGAGGTCGGCGTGCGAGCGGCGACGCGCTTCCTGCTCAACCTTATCGCTCGCCTCCAGGCGAGCGCGACGGTTCCGATGATCGATGTGGGTGCCTATGCCGCGTGGCTCGACTGACCGCGCGGCCCGCTAAGCTGCCGGGATCGGAACCGCGATCTGATTGGCGACGGCGGTATAAAGGTCGATGTCGGTCTCGGGCGCGCGGATCGACACACACAATGCATAGCGGGCGGAACGATCCCAGCGCTGGAGACCAGGCTTCTCCTTCCACCATCCGCTGACGGGAAAGACGCCGATCGCGTCGCGCTCGGCGAGGGCTGCCGCGCTCCCACGCCAAATGTCGCTATGGATCGAACCGCGGTCACGGATCGTCCCCAGAACCCAGGAGTCGCCGCCTGCGACAGCGCCGACAGCGCCAGCCTCTTCGTCCTGAGCCGCCTTGTTGATCCGCTGCCGGAACGCTTCCAAACCTTCGAGCGACCGCTTCACCGCAAAGCGGAGATTGTGTGAAGCGTAGCGGTGGCGCCGCGTCCAGCCCCGTTCTCCGGGATTGGGCTCGACGAAATAGGACAGGGTGATCCGCAGTTCCACATCGAGATCGCCAAGCGCGGCCAGTTCGGCGCGCGGCCAGGGCAGTCGATGCAGATTCATGTCGCGCGTCTTGATCGCCGAGCCATCCTTGCGGAACGGCAACAGGGCGTCCTCGACCATCAAAGTCGCGTCGTTGGACGCGCTCATCAGCGCCCGGCCAAGGTCAGGCACGCCCCAACCGTAGCGGCGCAGCATGGCCAGCTTCTGACTTTGCGAGCCGGCCGCGTCGAAGCGCTGGCGCATCGCCGGCGTCCATTCGGCGGAATGGACAATGAGCGCGCGTACCGTTTCCGGCCAGAGTGTCGGACGCGCTGCGATAATGCCGGCGGCAAGATTCGCGCCGAGCGCGGCAGCGCCGCTGGTGTCGCCGAACGCTTCAAACAGGCGCATGGCGGGACGATAGTGGGTCGTGAGGAGTTGGAGGTCGTCGATCGCCGAGGCCGGGTTGGCGCCGTCATGCGCGAAGTTACCGCCCTCGAACACGACATCCGGACGGATCGGCCATTGCCGATCCCAGATTGCGGACGTTCGGCTTGCCGGTGAGAGGTCGCCGGCCGGGGCGACGGGCGTCCATCCGTCATAGTCGGGATGGGTGATCATGATCTTGTCGGTGCTGGCCCCAACGACGAGCGGATTCCACGCCTGCCCCGGGCTTTCGACCTCTTCGAGGTCGTTGCGGTCAGGATAGTCGGCCGGATTGATGTCCCCGCGGAGATTGCCCGCCGCCAGGACCATGAGGCGTCGCCTGTCACCGCCGCCATAGCAGAGTTGATCGATTGACGAGGACCACGAGGACGGCCGGCCTCGGCCCAGGCCGACGTCGCTGGTCACGGCCATGCAGAACACGCGCCGGCGACGGGGAGCATGGTCTTCGGCGCGGGCGATGCCGGTTGCCGTGATCGCCCCGTAAAGTCGCGGCTCGTTCTGCCCGGTTGGCGGCAGGATCTTCACCGTTTCGAGGCGATGACCAAGCGCGACCGGCTCGCCGTGGGAAAGCGCCGCTTCGAGATCGCCATAAAGCGCGACACCAGCCATCGAGGTGCCGTGACCATTCCAGAAGGCGCTGTCGCCGACACCCCAGTCACCGTCGTAGCTATGCTGATCGGCAGGATCGAGGCCAGGCGCGAGCAGGGGGTGGGCCTGGGTCGCTCCGCTGTCCAGTATGCAGACCGCCGGTGCCAAGGGGGACGGCGGTGCGATCCGATCAGCCAAGTCGTTCGCCCAAGCGGCCTGATCGACCGTGCGCATTTCGAGAAAGAGCGACGGCGTGTCCTTGGCGAGGCGCAGTTCAGCGACGACATCGGAATTGCGTATCAGCCGATCCATCGTCGCTTCATCGGCGAGCGCCAGCGCGACATCGCGCTCGGGAAAGCTGATGACGTGATCCTTGATCGCGACATCGAGCTTGGCAGCGACAGACTGGAAGATTGCGAGACCGCCATCCCGAAGCCAGACTTCCCACCACACCTGACGGCCGTCGGCGGGAAAGTGCTGCGCTTCATCGGTGAATAGCGAGCGAGCGACCGCGACCCTGATATCGTCGATCCGAGCGATCAGGGCCTCGTTCTTGGGCTTGCCGGTGCGCGTCTCCTCGTCGCGATAGGCTTCGATCTTCTTGACGAAGAAATCGGCAGCGGCTTCCGGGACAAACACAGTGGCCGAGACCATTTCGTCGCCCTCCGCAGTGGGCCGCACGGCTACCAGTTCGATAGCCTTCGGCTTGTTCTCCAGGGCTTCGACAGCGGCGCGCTCGGCGATAGGAATATCGAACTCTAGATAAAAGCCTGGCTGGCCCTCGGCTACGCCATCTTCCCGATCGGCGAGCCGTTGGCGGCCGGCGGCCAGCGCCGTTCCGATCGCCTGTTCCAATCGTGCGGCGTGCGCGGCTCGCGCCCGCGCGGGAGGGAGGCCGCTTATGACCAGGCGCGGTGACGTGTAAGCCTCGCTTTGGCCGCCGCCTTCGACGTGGAAATGGGGGCGGTCGCGGGGAGGTACAGCCATCGGGCCTCGTTGCTTAGAGGATGGCCGCGCGCCGCTCCGTCAGAGCGGTCAGCAGCGTCGCGGTCGTCACGCCGTCGTGGCCATCCAGCACCGCGACTTTTGCCGCCTCGTCGGCAGCTCTGGCGACTTCGGCCTGGGAGAGATGGGCAGCGGATTCGAGAACAGGCCCCCATTCGATCGGCTTGAGATCGAAGGTCGCGAGCCGGGCTTCGAGGATGCCCTGCACAACCGAGGGATCGGGAAGATCGTAACTGATGACATCGTCGAACCGGCGATAAAGCGCCTTGTCGAGCAATTCGGGGTGATTGGTCGCGGCGACGATGAGGCTCGGGCCATCGTCATTCTCCAGAAACTGGAGGAAGGAATTGAGCACCCGGCGAATTTCCCCGACGTCGTTCGGCCCGGCCCGTTGCGCACCGATCGCGTCAAACTCGTCGAAGAAGTAGACACCGCGCTGCATGGCAACGGCGTCGAAGACAAGTCTCAGCCGTGTGGCGGTCTCGCCCATGAGCTTGCCGATCAGGCCGTCGTAAAGGACCGTGAAAAGGGGCAGCTTCAACTCGCCGGCCAGGGCGGCGGCGGTCATTGTCTTGCCTGCGCCAGGAGGGCCGACGAGCAGGAGCTTGCGGCGCGGCGCGAGCCCCCGCGCGCGAAGCCGCTCCTGCTGGCGCTGTTCCCGAAGCACGCGCGCAAGCCGCTCCTCAAGTTCCGGCTTGAGCACCATGCTCGACAACCGGACATCGGAATAGCGGGCTTCCAGAAGCCCGGCGAGTTCACCCTTCGGCTGCGCCATTGGCACGGGGCCGGCCCCGCGCCGCGCCACCGTCGCGCTTTTACCCTTGGCGGCGTCGACCAGTTCGCGCAGCTCCTGAGCGAGCTTCCCATGCCCTTGCCTCGCCTCATGCGCGGCAAGCTGCGTCGCCACGGAGAGGAAGCGATCTTCATCCCCGTCGATATGGCTTTGCAGCAGTGCAACGATGTGGCGCGCGGTTGTCATAGGTCAGTTCAAAATTCCGCCTCGGGTTTGGAGAACTTTTAAGGAATCTAGCGTCGGTGATTCGCTGTGTAACGCGAATTCGTACAAGGGGTCGTTACTGCCCCCTCTGCCCTTCGCCAACACAGCATTTAGCCCGCGCCCATGGTCCGCTGTTCCGGCCGCAATCCGTCGGTATCGACTGGCTAATGACCGACGTCCCCCCGAGCCCATAGTTGGACGCCCCCATCGGGTCATCACGACCGCAAAAGGGCATGGTGAGTTTGGTTCGGCGAGTTTTCTGCGGAAATCCAAGGGTTTCGCGTTGTGCCGCCGCGAGCGTGGTGAGTTTCCGACTTTGAGAGGCGGCGCACCAAGGGCGCTGCGGCAGTCTTAACTCACTGATTTTATTGAGATATTTTGGCGCACCCAAGAGGATTCGAACCTCTGGCCTTCGCCTTCGGAGGGCGACGCTCTATCCAGCTGAGCTATGGGTGCGTGTGGCGTGAGCCGTAAGTTTTACGCCGATGAAGGTCAATCCGCGATCGGAATCGGCTTACCCGAGCGCGGTGAGTTTCTGGTGAGTTTTTTCGTCCGTCCTTTCTTCCGTCTTCCTAAGCCCTCGAAAATCCTGTATAAAATCACTGCTCTCGCGTCGGACGTGAGCCTTCGGAGGGCGACACTCTATCCAGCTGAGCTACGGGTGCCTGTGCTTACGCGATGCTTACGCGGAAAGGGTCAAGATGTGAACCTATTCCTTCCAATTCCTTAAGCCCTTAAATTTTCGACCAATTCCTTCAAAGAAATCGCTTTAGGCTGCATTGACACCTGCCTTCGGATTCTCGCACCCGAGCGGTTTCACATGCACCAAGCCTGGGCTCCGTTGCTGCCATGGTTCGAATGGCTGACCCTGTCGGGATTTCTCGCAGGAGCGGTGGGCAGTTTTCTCTACGGCTGGTACATCGCACTCATCGCGGTCCCGCTGCACCGGTTTTTCCAGGCCCGGTTTTCCTGATTTGACGCGCTGAATATTAGGCGCACTCAGCGTGGACTGCCGTGCCTTGACGCGCCGCCATCGGCATCGCTGCAGGAAGAAAGAGCGCGCCGCCGGAAATCGATAGCTCATCGCGATTCCGGGGCCAGCCCAAGGATGGCTCATGCCCCGCCAGAAAATTTTTTGAGGGGTGAGCCGCTTCGCAACGTACTGTTTGTCGTGATGTTTCTCGGACGGGAGGACATCGACAGGGGAAAGACTTGCAGACAGATGGCAACGATCAACATGGGAAGAGTGCTGGATCGATAACGCTGCTTGGCGGTGTCGCAATGGGAACCGGCGTCATGATCGGCGCTGGTATTTTCGCACTGACTGGCCAGATTGCCGAACTGGCTGGACCGCTATTTCCGCTTTCTTTCATAGTCGGCGCCCTGGTCACTTCCCTAGCCGCCTACAGCTACATCAAGATGTCGAACCGCTGGCCCTCCTCTGGCGGCATCGCGATGATTCTTCAGAAGGCCTACGGACCGGGTGTTGTTGCAGCATCGGCATCGCTCCTGATGGCGCTGTCGATGGTCATCAACGAAAGCCTGGTCGCTCGGACCTTCGCGACCTATGCCTTGCGGCCCTTTGGGCTCGAGAGCAGCGGCATTCTGGTTTCCGTCGCGGCACTGGCCCTCATCGTTTTCGCCTATTTCGTGAATGCTGCCGGCAACAAATCGGTCAGCGGTTTCTCTCTCGTCATGTCGGCAATCAAGATCGGCGGCATCGCCCTGTTCGCAATTGCGGCGATCTGGGCCAGCGGATTTTCAGGCGGTGCCTTCGCAGAGCCGGTCGCGCTCTCGGGTCTCGACGCATTGCTCGCGTCGGTCGCTTTCTCGATCCTCGCATTCAAGGGTTTCACCACCATTACCAACAGCGGCGGCGAAATCGTCGATCCGCACCGGAATGTCGGCCGGACCATTATCATCTCGATCGCAGTATGCGTGGTCGTCTACCTCCTTGTGGCGGTGGCGGTCGGTGCCAGCCTCAGCACGTCAGAAATAGCTGAGGCGCGCGATTACTCGCTTGCGGCGGCTGCGCGCCCCGCGCTCGGAGAGCTTGGCTTCTATTTCACAGTCGCAATCGCGATCGCAGCCACGACCTCGGGTGTCATCGCCAGCGTTTTCGCCGTTTCGCGAATGCTGACGATGCTGACCGAAATGAAGATGATCCCGCATAGCCATTTTGGGATGAAGGGACCGATCCGCAGTCACATGCTGGTCTATACCGTCGTGGTCGCCGGCACGCTCGCGGTCCTGTTCGATCTTTCGCGGATCGCCTCGCTCGGAGCGTTCTTCTATCTCGTAATGGACATGCTCGTGCATTGGGGCGTGCTGCGCGGTTTGCGGGAAGAGATAGGCGCGCGTGCCTGGATCCTCTGGTCGGCGCTCATGGCGGACGGCGTAGTCCTGACAGCTTTTGCCCTCGCCAAGCTCAAAACCGACCCTGCGGTCGTTGCCTATGCGGTCGCAGGTATTGCCGCAGTGTTCGGAGCCGAATGGTTCTATCTCCGTCGGAATTCTGCGCTGCGTGAAATGCCCGCCACACACGATGGAGATCATCGATGATCGCCGCACTAATTCTCGCCATTGCACTTTTCCTGGCCTCGGTCGGCATGCATCTGTCGATCCTCGGCGCCGGGCATCGCGTGCTCGACGCACCCGGAAGTTTCTCCGCCAAGCTTGGGGTCGCGCTTCTTGTCCTGGCATCGCACCTGCTTGTCGCGACGCTTTTCGCTGGCGGTTTCTGGCTGGGCGCGGAACTGGACCTCGGCGGGTTCGACAAGACGCCGGCGATGAGTGCGATGGACTATTTCTATTTCTCGCTGATCAACGTGACCACGCTGGGGCTCGGCGACATCTACCCGACCGAGCACCTGCGCGTCATTGCCGGCGTCGAAGCCTTGACCGGCTTCGCGCTCATCAGCTGCTCGGCACAATTGTTCTGGACCATGATGAAGGAAGGAGAAAACGCATGACTGAAAGCACATCCCACTCGGATAAGGGAGGGGGCGGCAACTACTGGCGGTTCATGGCCATGGTATCGACCTCGACCGTGATCATGTTCTTCCTGATGTACGCCAACAGCTTCGACATGGACGACGTGTTCTGGAGCGAGACGCGCTTCTGGATGATGTTCGTCATGGGCGCGACGATGATGGTGGTCATGCTTCTCTTCATGTGGGGCATGTACAAGGACCGGACCAAGAACTTCATCATCCTGGGCGTCGGAGCGATTGTCTTCGCGCTCGCGCTATGGCTCGTACGCAGCCAGACCACGGTCGACGACACCGAATACATGGCCGCAATGATTCCGCACCACTCGATCGCGATCATGACCAGCGAAAGGGCGAGCCTGAAGGATCCGCGTGTCCGCGAACTTGCGCAGGCCATCATCGTCGCGCAGCGGCGTGAGATCGCCGAGATGAAATATCTCATCCAGGACATCGAGGAGAACGGTCCGCGCACCGAAGAACGCCTGCCCGAGGAGATGCAGCAATGAACAAGATCGCGATTCTGACGCTTGCGGTCCTCCCTCTGGCGGCCTGCAATACCAACACCGCGATCGGTAATGACCGCGAAGCACAGCTCGATCCTCCGGCAACGGCAGCTCCGATAGAGAGTGCTGCGAGCGCTCTTGCCAATCTCAGCCCCGGCCTCATGCTGCCCGAGACCATGAGCGACGCGGACCTCACCGCGCTGGGAGCCGAGAACACGTGCCAGTTTCGCCTGACCGAGGTCGCGTTTCCGTCGTTCGTCTACGACAACAGCGGTCGCGGGGCGATCAAGATCAATGGCAAACTGATCCCCGTGACGGCAAGCGCCTCGGGTGAGTATGCGAATGGTGAGCTTCGTATCCGCACGCGCCTTCTCGATGACGAAGGAGACGCGGGCCTGCAGATGCAGGAACTCATCGTCGCCGGACCTCGGATGAAGGACGAGTTCGGGTTCTGGGGGTACACGACCTGCGGCAACAGCGAAGCGTGAACACGAGCGAGCGGGCGCCAGCGTGCCTCGGTGCCCGCTCATGTTCGGCCCGGCACGCGCGGCCGAATTTATAATGAGGTGCTACAGTGGAAGCTGAGCCTGTGAGCGATGCAGCCCCCCTTGCGGTCTTCGGTGCCGGAGGAAAGACCGGCACGGAAATACTGCGCCATGCGGTTCACAAGGGCATCGAAGTTCGAGCGTTCGAGCACACCTTGCCCGAACCATCGGACCGGGTCGACAACGTCGAGTACCTCCAGTGCGATGTACTCAATGACGACTTCAGCAGCGAGCTCGAAGGTTGCCGTGCTGTTATTTCCGCACTCGGTATAGAGTTTAGTCCATCTACGGCGATCGATCCGCCTCCGCTTTATACGGAGGGAACCCGCAAGCTGGTGGAAGCGATGTCGACGACCCGCATTTCCCGGATCGTCGTGATATCGGCGGCGTTTGTAGAGCCGCAGCCCAGCGTTCCTGCATGGTTCGAGCTCACAGCAAGACCAGCCTTGCACAATATTCTCGAACAGATGCGCGCCATGGAAGACCTTCTGGAGCGCGCGGAAGGCCTGGAATGGACGGCAGCGCGACCGGGTTGGCTCCTCGACGAACCCTACACAGGCGAAGTCGTCATTACCGACGAGCGCCTTGCCCAAGATTGCTTTCGCTGCCGGCACGCCGACCTCGCGGCAGCGATGCTCGAATTCGTATGCGAGAACACCTGGGTCAACGCCAAGCCCGCCATCGCGCGGCCAGAAGCGGACCGCTTCGAGAAAGTCGCGGCGCTCAAGGCCGAACTCGGGATCGACTAGATCGATGCGGACTGACGGTAACATTCCAACAACGAGGTAAGATATGCTGCTCGAGAAGATAAAGACCCCCGGTCTCTCCCACCTTTCCTATCTGATCGGTTCGCAGGGCAAGGCAGCGGTCATCGATCCGCGCCGCGACTGCGAGATATATGTCGAGCGAGCCCGCGCCGAAGGGCTGGAGATCACGCATATCTTCGAAACGCACAGGAATGAGGATCTCATCACGGGATCGCCGGTACTGGCCAAAATGACCGGCGCCCGGGTTCTGCACGGTCCAAACCCTGCGGATGAGGTTGTGTTCGCCGACACCGCGCGAGAGGGCGATGTTTTCGAGATCGGTAAGATCAGGGTCGAAGTGCTCGAAACCCGCGGTCACACCGACGATCATCTCGCCTTCGTCCTTCACGACGACGATTATCCCGAAGGACCGGTCGGCGTGTTCACCGGCGATGCGCTCTTCGTGGGCGACGTCGGCCGAACCGATTTCTATCCCGAGCGCGCGCGGGAGGTCGCGGGCCTCCTGTACGATTCATTGCAAAAGATTTGCGCTCTGGGTGACCAGACGATCATCTACCCGGCGCACGGTGCCGGATCGGTTTGCGGGTCCGGAATGGCAGACCGGGAATTCTCGACAATCGGCCATGAGCGGCGCAACAACCCGCGGCTGCGCATTGCTGACCGCGACGAGTTCATCAAGGCGAAAGTAGCAGAGCATCATTACCAGCCACCCTACTTTCGGCTAATGGAGCGGCTCAATCTCGAAGGGGCCAATGCCGCGCCGCGAGTCATGCGGCCAAAGCATCTGGGGCTGGATGACCTTGGCGAGAGCGGCGCCGATCACCTGGTCGATGTACGCGAGCCGCTCGCCTATGCCGCCGGTCATATGCAGGGTGCCGTGTGCCTTCCAGTGGGAATGATACCCGCCTTTGCCGGGTGGTTCATCAGCGAAGGCGACACGATAGCCCTAATCGCTTCCGAAGAAGACGAGCTCGCTCAAGCTATGGCGCATTTGGTGCGCATTGGTCTCGATAATATTGTCGGCGGTTATGTCGGCGTGATCCCAGCCGCCGCACAGGGCAAAGCGATGCAAAGTATTGCCATGATCGACACCGAGGAAGTCGCACGCAGGCTCGCTGAGGACAGCGAAGATTGGACCTTGCTCGACGTGCGCGCCCTTGACGAACGGCAGCAAGGCAGCATCGATGGATCCGAACATGTCTATGTCGGCGAGCTCAACACCCGCTGGAAAGAGCTCGATCGCGACCGTCATTACACCTTGATGTGCGCCAGCGGCATGAGGGCGAGCGTAGCAGCGGGCTGGCTCGCAAGCCAAGGCTTCAAACACCTCGACGTCTATCTGGGCTCCATGGGCGCATGGGCAAACGCGCAGGGCTAAAAAGCCGGAAAACCTCGAAAATGGCCAACCCGCGATCCCTTCAGGGCCGTGCGCGAAAGCTGTTTGGCCTACCGGAAGACACGCTGGTCTATCCTGCGCTTGATTGTGCAGGGGGGCGCGTCTCGACGATCATACAGGCAGGCAAACGCAACCCCCGCTTGAATGGCGATGTCTCACCTTTTCGAATTCCAGCAGATCAGGGCCGTGCTGGACGTGCCCTACCTTGAAAAAATCGACGTGGCCGTGCCTACCAATCTGAAATGCGGAAATTGCTCTGAAGATGCTGTCGAGCGACTGCACGAGCTCGGCGGGAAATCACCGCAAGGATAGGTTGGATTGCCTTGGCCGCCGCGGAGCCATGTGCGGGCTATTGCGCGCTATCCGCATTCCCAATCATTTGATCGAACCGGGGAGGCTATCATCAGAACCACATCGGGATGACAATCGAATTGGAGTCCTTCGGGATTGGGGGGGCTTTTTTGAACCTGTCGCAATTAAGACCGCTTTGTTTTCGCTCGATTCCGAAGATGCTTCCCCTCGAACATGGCCAAGGCGCATTTGTCTGTAGGACGTTGCGCGCAGAAGATCGTCTGAACCCTCGTTGTCCGGTGGCGCTTTATAGGCCCCCGCAAAGTTTCGCTATCGCGGTAAAAGGAGCCAATCCGAGTGTCGTTCTCTCAGAACCTCGGATTACATAAATGCTTCCATGAAAGTTGGCTCGAAATAACCCCAGGCGGCCGCGATGAAGCTCATCACGGTTGCAACCAGGAGCATAATTATCTGACGGTTCTTGAGCCATTTAACTGCGGCCTGGGAGTGGCAATGACTCGTGTGCCGATGTTTGCGCAGAACAATGAGCCAACTAGCCGCCACCGCAATCATCGAAAATGCGGTCATTGGCCAATGGAGCGAACCCAGAGGCGCCAAAACACTGCTCAGGCTCGCACTCAGCCCGGCGGCAACCAGCACCATCGGTAGAATGCAGCAAGAGCAAGCTGCCAAAACAGCAGCCGAACTGCTTATGACGCTCACAACGGTCGTCTTGCCGTCGTGCAAAGGTAGTGGTTCGACAGCATGAGTCGGTTTGGCCATCAAGCGACTAGCAACCACGGACGGCCCTTACCCATATGAAGTCTTCAAATAGGTCTGCCATAGTACTCGTTCGAACAGAGGCTTCACACGCGAGGGTTCATTGTATTTCGCCGATGTGGCATAGCCCTCCACCAATTGAAGGTCGAGGTCAATTGCGTCACACTGGCAGCTCCTCAAGCCCGTCACGCAGCTGAGGTGTCCAAGCTCGGCGGACACCGCAGTCCTTTGGCCAAAATAGCTGCGCTCAATACCTATCGTACCAGAAAGACGGAACCCCGCGCCCAGGGTTGGGTCAAGCGCGGGGTTCCTGAACGGCCCCGGGACACCTGCGACCCGCAGGGCTCAGGGGGAGGCGGGGCCGCCATTCGATTAACGAGGAAGAACCGACCGGGACCGGATTTGGTTTTACCGTACACCTAGTCGCTTACGCTTCTTGCCAATCTACATCCAACAGAGAGATCCACTCGTAGATGTGGCGACGCGCTCAAAACGTAGTATGAGCATGCTACATTCTCGCCGACACTCAATCGCTGGCAACCTGCTCGCTCAATTAGTCGATCGGTTCTGGAATCACGCGCAGATACGGTTTCTTCTCGTCCCAGCCAGCAGGATATTTTGCTTTCGCATCTTCGTCCGACAAGGAAGGCGGAATGATCACATCATCACCCTTCTGCCAATTAACCGGTGTCGCTACACCCTTGCGTTCGGTGAGTTGCACCGAATCCAGCAGCCGGAGCACTTCATCGAAATTCCGCCCGCTGCTCATCGGATAAAGCAGCATGGCGCGAATTTTCTTGTCTGGCCCGATGATATAGACAGCGCGGACGGTGGCGTTATCGGCTGCGGTTCGCCTCTCCGCATTACCCGCTTCGTCGGCCGGCAGCATATTATAAAGCTTGGCGACCTGAAGGTCGCTGTCGCCGACCACGGGATAGTCGACCTTATTTCCACTCACCTCCTCGATATCGGGAAGCCAATCGCGATTATCCTGGCTGCTGTCGACCGAAAGGCCAATAATCTTGGTGTCGCGTTTGGCAAATTCCTCGCCAAGCCCGGCCATATAACCAAGCTCGGTCGTGCAAACCGGTGTAAATGCCTTGGGATGGGAAAAGAGGATTGCCCAGCTGTCACCCATCCAATCATGGAAATGAATGCTGCCTTGTGTGGTCTGAGCTGTGAAATTGGGGGCTGTCGAGCCAATGGAAAGGGTCATGTAAATACTCCTACTTATCTTGTGGGAACTCAAGGCGCATTTCTAGCCATGCTCTGAGAAAAATGCGGGTTCGACTTCGGCTTGACCTTGGTCCTCAAGGATGAACGCCAGAGCCGCTTTGCTCGGGTCAATCGGTCATACGACAAACCGATCCCAGCCCGCATAATGCTCACCGCTTCGCTTACCGCGAGGCAGGCTCAGTCCGATCAAGAGCAGTCCGACCCCAACCGAGGCCACCGTTCCGGCAGCCGAAGCCCCTGCAAGCATGAAGGGCGCTGCGACCAGCCAGGCACCGAATGCAGCGTTGATGAAGCGCAAGGCGCGCGCGACTTCCGCGGTCGCGATGATTGCCACCGTAATCACCAAAGCACCCACCACGTGATCGCTGTTGGCCATCGCCCCCTCGCTGCCAAGCGTTATCCTTGTCAGCATCAGCCACGCTCCCAGAGCCGTGCTGGCCACCAGGGTCCACGGGAAGGTCACGCCGCGCACCGTGTTCGTCCAGATCGAACGCGCGTCGGTCATATAGTCGGTATCGTCGATTTCACCGTTTGACACTGCGCCGCCCTTGAAGAAGGTACGAACGAGTGACTTGCCTTCCTTTTTCGACCAGTAGAGATACTGTCCCATGGCGATGACTTCATCGAGCGAGAACGGGATCATGATGAGCATCGCAAGCGCAGCAATCAGAGCCGGCGTACTCCACGTCCCGATCATTATCGGCTGAATGATCACGAAATAGATACTGACCACACCGAGCGGAATGACCAGAATGCCGAAGAAGGTAACCATCCACGGCATCGTGCGCCAGCGCGTGCGGGTTCCCATGACCGCCATTAGGATCTCGAGCACATAGCTGACCGCCCCTAGTCCGGCATCCGGGATCGGCCACGCCTTGGATACATCCGACGTGATGATTTCCTCGGTGCCGTTCTTGGGATCGCCAAGCGATCCGGAGAAAAACGGCTCCCACGCCACATCGATATGGCCAAGCTGGTAGGAGGTAAGCATGCGCGATATCAGAAGGCCGATGATGCCCATCGCCACGATCGGGAATCGCTGGGCATCGGTCGAGGGACTGTAGGTCCACCCGGGCGGGATGGACTTCTTGTCCATCATCCCTTCCATGCTCATGCCGGGCATCATTGGCACCAGCACCGAGAATGCGATCGCCAATGTACCAACCAGGAGATTGGTCAGATATTGGGCCGCGCTCGGACTCCAGAAGAACAAGGGCGCGAAAAGCAGCCAGATGCCGACAAAGGCCGTCGCCCACTGCCCCAACCAGGCGGTGCGCTTCGAAAGCGACATCGCGCCGAAGATCATCAATGCGATCCCGCTCAGCATATCGCTTAGGGCAAGAGCATTGGCCCGCCATTCGATCGACGGCAAACCCCGCTCGAGAGTGACCGCTACGACCGAAGCACGCGCAGTATCGGCGGATACGACGTCATAAACACCAGGACTTGCAGCAAGCCACAGGCCAAGCCCGATGACAGCAAACTGCGTCCAACGGGTACCGCGCTGGGGGCCGTCCATGTCGTGCATGTTGCCGTCCATCTGGTGCCCATCATGAGCCATGTCGGTGTCATGCGATGGTAGTCGCGCCGGTTCGGTCTTCGCTGCATCCGAACTCTTTGGATGCCAGGCCACGCGGGACGTGTTCAGCTTGTTCGTTTCGTACCAGTCCTGCGGGTCGGCTTGCAACGCGTCGATGATGGTCGGAAGCGTTTCGCGGAGCGAGTGCTCTGGCTCCCACCCCAGCAGTTTCCGGGCGCGGGAGATATCGAGAATGTAGTGAGCGTTTGCGTCATCGACCATCCATTGCTTGACGAATCCGTCATGACCGAGGACTTCTTCCTCGATCCACGTGCCCAGTTTCGCCACGCTTTTTGGAATGCGCACTGTCGTCCATTCCTCGCCGTGGATCTGGCAATGAACGATGTCTTGAATCTCGGCGTATCCAAGCGTTTCGGGCTCTCCGACAAGTATCGGCATCTCGCCCTCGAGGTCAGTGCGATGAGCGATAGTCTGCTCGACCGCCTTGGTCAGATCGTCAAGATGCAGTGCCGACTGCGCAGCGCAAAGCATCCCCGGATACAGATGCGCCGACACGCGATGCTCATAGACACCGGCAATCTGTTCGGCGAGAAAGGCGGAGTGCCCCTCGTCGTCGTAAACCCCCGCAAATCGCAGGAATACAACCGGAATGTCGCCACGGTTCTCGCGCAGTACCTGTTCCGCATCGGCCTTCGATTGAGGGTAAGGCCAGGTCGGTCCAAGTGGACTGGATTCGTCGATACGCTCGTCGGGCAGCTGTTTGGGCTCGTGAACAAGCATGGAGCTTGCATAGATGAACTGTTCGATGTCGAAGGCCTGCAGCGCCGTGATCAGGCGGCGTGAACCCTCGACGTTGACCTTCTCGTAGAGAGGATTGGACTCACCAGTAATGTCGAAATAAGCGGCGAGGTGAATGCAAGCGGCAATTTCAGATCCAAAGTCGCTCCTGACCTGTTCGAGAGCAGTCGCAACAGACGCATCATCGCCGAGATCCATGCGATAGGACGCGGCGAGATCGGGATCGTCCTTCGCCGGAGAGCGGTCGAGACCGATCACGCGATAGGTGCGGCCGAGCCGCTTCGTGAGCGCGCGACCGATAAATCCGCTCGCGCCCGTGATCAGAATGATTTGCTTGTCCATTCAGAAAGCCTCGATGCCGTTTTTGAGTTATCTCCACTTGGTTACGCAGCGGATGGCAGCCACCCCTCAAGGGACGGCTGCCAATTCCTGTCGCTTAGCAGCAACCCGAAGACTTTTCGTCCGCGCGCGCTCGTGAGATTTCCTGAACGAGTTCGGCTGTCTTCGCATCCCTACCGGTTCGGGCGATGTCGGCCTGGGACACCATACCGCAGCATTTTCCGTCATCGTCGATAACCGGTACGCGGCGTACCTGGCTGTTCTCCATCGAGGTCAGGCAGTCCTCGAGCGAGGTATCGGGGGTGACACTCACGACGGACCGGGTCATAACCTCTTCGATCCGCGTTTCTGCCGGCATGCCCTCTGCAACCGCGCGGCAGCACACGTCGCGATCTGTGATTACACCGACAAGACCGCCGTCGTCGTCGACGACCGGGATTTCACCGCAGTCATGTTCGACCATCAGCTTTGCTGCCTCCTGAAGGTTTTCATCTTTCTTGCAGCAAGCTGGATCGCTGGTCATGATTTCGCTGATCTTCAAGTCTCTCTCCATTATGTTTGGCGTTGTGTCCGACACCGAGAAATCTTCGGGCGTGCGCCTCAAGAAGAATTTCCTGTCGAATCATCAGGTCGCAAACCTAGTGTTTGCCATCGTTGGAAGGTCAAGGGGTGGTCTGAGCCGATTAGAACGCTGTGCGCCGGGCGAACTTCTTTCTTCTATTAGATAATCAACCCCGGAATGGAGTGGTGTTGCCACGCCGCAGGCTATTCTTTTGCGGTCGATGAAAGCCGCGCTTGACCTTCCAACGATGAGAAGGCGCATATTACCCTCGAAGCTTTGTTGGCGGATGATCACGGATTGCCTGCTCTTGCCCGTTCCATCGAACGCAAATTCGTAGCGACGACTGATCGGTCGGTAAGACGGCCATCTGGCGAACGGCGGGCGAGGCTTACTAGAATCGAAGACAGGAGAGAATGACCGATGGCCTGGGGTATCGCCGCAGTGATGATCGTGATCGTGTCGTGGATCTTTTACCGGTATTTCGCGACAACCGGCTGGCGGGAATGGACTGGCGCAGGGCTCGTCCAAGCCTTCATAATCGCTCTTTATGCTGAAATGTTCGGCTTCCCTTTGACCGTATACCTTCTCATACGATCGTTCGGGATTGATCGGGAATATGTCAGCGCCAATCTGTGGTCTACACTCGTGGGTCTGGGCGAAACCGGGATGTTTGTCTCGATGCTGATAGGCTACTCGCTAGCCTTCATCGGCGTGGGAATGTTCATTCACGGATGGCGCGCGGTCTATAGGGCGCGTCACGACGAACGGCTTGTCACCGATGGACTATATCGTTTCGTACGGCACCCGCAGTATACCGGGTTGTTTCTCGCCCTGTTCGGAGAAGGCGTCATTCATTGGCCGACAATCTTTTCGGTCGTTCTCTTCCCGGTCATCGTGCTCGCCTACTATCTTCTCGCGCGCAAGGAAGAACGCGGCATGATCCGTAAATTTGGCGACGAGTATCGCGCTTATATGCGCAAGGTTCCAATGCTGCTGCCACGCCCCCGTCGTTGGAAAGAGCTGGCCAAGAAATCGCAGCAGCCAAGAAGCTAACAGGACCTGGACCGAGCGCCAACTCTGAATACCCATATCAAGAGAAACGGCGCTGGACCCGGCGAACGTTAGGCGTGAAATTTCGGGGTGGAGGATAATTGTCCTGCACCTGCCTGCGCGTCCTTCATACAGAGAAGTTTAGGGGTCTTCCGTGCCTTTAACGGCTGATGTCTAATGGGCCGTCTTGACCTTCCCATGATGGGAAGGACTACATTGTGGGTCGAACCTAAATCTGCCGCTGCGGAGATGCTCTCTATGCAATCAAAAGAATCACGATTGACGCGCCGCGCGGTCCTCGCCGGTTCCGGTGCTCTGGCCATTGGCGGCGGATTGGCCGCCGTTCTGGGAGCCGGAGGTAGAACTCCGGTGGGTGCCAGCACACCCGCCGGTCGCCGCGTCCTCAAGGCCGGAACGACCAGCGCGCCACTTATCGACAAAGCCTTTCAAATACCGGTGTGGGGTTACAATGGCTCGGTACCGGCTCCTGCTCTCAGGGTTGGGCAGGGAGAGGCCTTCGAGGTCCTGCTGGAAAACGCTCTGGATGAGGAGACAACCATCCATTGGCACGGCGTTCGTGTTCCCAACGCGATGGATGGCGTTCCCCACCTCACCCAGCCCCCCGTGGAGCCCGGCGAAAGGTTCAGATATGCCTTTACGCCGGAGGATGCGGGCACTTTCTGGTACCATCCCCATCAGCGCAGCTTCGAGCAGGTCGGTCGCGGCCTCTACGGACCGCTCATTATCGAAGAGGCAGATCCGCCGCAGGTCGATCGCGACCTCGTCTGGATGCTCGACGACTGGCGGCTCAATGACCAGGGGCAAATAAGTGGAGGGTTCGGCAGTCGGCACGACGCGATGATGGCAGGCCGGATCGGCAACACGATCACTATCAACGGAAAGCCGGCGGCACCACTGATCGCGAGGCCGAATGAGCGGATCAGGCTGCGGCTCGTGAACGCTGCCAATGCCCGCATCTTCGGGCTCGATTTCGGTGACCTCGATCCAATGGTCGTCGCGCTCGACGGCCAACCCGTCGAGCCTCACCGCCTAAGCGCGCCCCTGCTTCTCGGGCCGGCAATGCGGGCGGACCTGATCGTCGATTTCGATTATCCCGCCGGGACCCGGCATTCACTGCGCGATGTGTTCTATGATGGACTGGAATACGAACTCACCACATTCGAGTGTCAGGGCAAAGAGGTCAGGGAAAGACGTCTGCCCGATCCAGCGCCGCTGCCCCCTAACCCTCTCGCCGAACCCGAACTGGCAACGGCCGAGCGTCACCGGATCATATTCGGTGGCGGGATGATGGGCATGATGGGGCGAACAGCCAGCGGCTCTGACGCGAGGAACGAACAACGAACCGGCTCCGGCATGATGATGGAGCGGATGGGAGGTTCGGGAATGATGTCCGGAGGAATGATGGGCTGGACCGTCAACGGTGTTTCGGCGAGCGGCCATGTTCACGATCCGATTATTTCCGCCGCGCGAGGGACCACGCTTCTCCTCGACATGACCAATGAGACTGCGTGGTGGCACCCGATCCATCTGCATGGCCACAGTTTCCGTGTCTTGTCGCGCAATGGACAGCCGACACAATATCGCGAGTGGCAGGATACCGTGCTCATGGCGCCCGAAGAGCGCGTCGAGATCGCATTCGTAGCGGACAACCCGGGCGACTGGATGTTCCATTGCCATATTCTCGAACACCAGGCCGCAGGAATGATGGCCACCATTCAAGTTAACTGAAAGAAAGGAAAAACTGATGCGTTTGTTACCCAAGGTCTTGATGTCGTTTTCGGCCCTCGCGCTGCTGCCCTCGGCCGCGGCGGCACAGGAAGCAAGACCGTTTGCCACGATCTTCAAGAACCCTCAGTGTAGTTGCTGTGAAAGCTACGGCGACTATCTCGAAGCCAGCGGATATGAGGTGAAGATGGTCGCGACCCACGACCTCGCCCTAATCAAGGAACGCCAGGGTGTGCCCGCCGGGCTCGAGGGATGCCATACGATGCTCATCGGCGGCTACTTCGTCGATGGACATGTGCCGGCCGACAGCGTTGACCGCCTGCTGGAGGAACGTCCGCGAATTTCAGGCATCACGCTTCCCGGCATGCCTGCAGGTTCGCCGGGCATGGGCGGTGCCAAGACAGGCACGTGGACGATTACGGGCGTAAGAGCGGATGGTGCCACGAGCGTCTTTGCGCGATACTGAGCACCGTCCGAAGCCTAGCAAACGCGCTCGAAGCCAAACTTGTGACCAACGTCCTTGGGACGAGCCGGATTGGCATCGTCAGCGAGGTCCTTGAGGATGGGACAGTCGGGACGTTTGTCATTCGTGCAATTCTCGAAAAGATGTTCGAGCGCGTCTATCATCGAATGGATTTCGGCAGCCTTCGACCGCAGGGCGGCAAGATGGCCATCCGCCACTCGGCGCACGTCCTTGCTCGCGCGGGTGTCGTTTTTCCATAAATCGAGCAGTTCGGAGATATCGTCGACCGAAAAGCCCAGATTGCGGGCGCGCCGCACAAACCGGAGTGTATGAATATCTGCCGGAGTGTAGAGGCGGTACCCGGCATCGGTCCGGTCCGCCGCCTCGATCAAACCGATCTTTTCATAATGTCGGATCATCTTGGCAGAAACCCCGCTCGCTGCGGCCGCCTCGCCAATCGTGTGTGAATGTTTCATGCGGGCGCTTTAACCTTCCAATGATGGGAATGCAAGGTGGCTGGCTGAAAGCCGAGAAAATCTCCACAAAATGCCTTGACCTTCCAATGATGGGAAGCCCTATCTTCTTCGTATTGGTTGATTCGATGAAGGAAAAGAAATGAACATTCCGTCGTCCCGGGCCCTGGTGCCGGTCACCGCCATTTCCGCACGCTCCAATACCGATGCGAAAGGCCTCTGTTCTGCCGGTAAAGGCCGACAGCGCAAGTGGATGCTCGCCCTTGGTGTCGTTCTGGCATTGGCCGCGCTGGCGCTTGGCTCGATGTGGTTGGGCTTCGCAGCCATTCTTCCGTTTCTTTATGTACTGCCCTGCCTGGCAATGGTCGCCATGTGCATGCGCAAGAGCGGAACGTCGACCGAAACCTGAAAACCCGTGCCGAATTCGCTCGTGCGCCGAAGCATGAAGGACGGAGCGAAGCCGAAGGCATCAATAATTTGAAAGGAAAGATCATATGAACACTTTTAAGATGACCGCACTCGGCGCGCTCGCGACGGTTGGCCTCGCAACGACGGCCGTCGCGCAGCCCAAGGTCGATCACCGTCCCGACAGAGCCCAAAACACGCAGGAGCAGCAGCGCGCAGAAATGCGGGGCGGAATGCAAGGCGATATGAGGGAGATGTCCGGCATGATGGCCATGATGAACGATCCGGAGATGCGCGCCGAAATGATGGAAATGATGCGTAACTGCAATGAAATGATGAAAAAGAAGCGCGAGCAGATGGCGCAAGGCGAAGCAGGCTGAAGCCTGAGTTCCAGTATGTCTGACGCTTCAACCAGTCCCCCCACCTGCCCCGCATGAACCTGCGGGGCAGGACCCTTCTGTTATAAGGCCAATGCAAACGCTATGACGATAGTCCGCCAGGATAGAACGATGGGGCGCCGCGCGGTGGCGGCAAACCTGCGCTTGCCGGTGACGGCTCGTTTCCGTATTGTGGGATGATGCGAATGCTGCGCGCTCTCGGCCTTATCTTGGTTGGCGTTGGACTCTTTGTTCAAACGGCAGCTCATGCGTCGGCGCTTCCCCAGGAGCCGAGCATGGTCGAGCGCAATTGCAACGACATGGTCATGGACACCACCGACGACGAGGCTGAAAGATCGCCGTGCGCCGACCTGCGGCTCGATTGCCTGGTTGCCCTTGGCTGCATTCCGCCGCTTGTCATGACTCAAGACCTCGCGGTTGTGAGGGTACCGCTGGCGGTCGCTAGCCAGTTTACCGATCTCGCTTTCTTCGAGTTGACTGGCACCGGCGCAGGGCCGGAACCGCCCCCTCCGCAAGCCTAGAAACCTGGAATTGATGCAGATATAGCTCTGCAGGCTATGGCTGGACATTTTGCGCGCGCGAAGGATGTGCGCGAACTGTCTCGAACGCGCGCTCGCCGCGCCCTTTAGCGGAATCCTACTGTCATGAAACGAATATGCTGGACCGCGCTTCCGGTCCTGCTGGCTATCGCGCCGGCGAGTCACGCCCAATCGGTGGGCTATGAAGAAACTCTAGAGGCTGCGGTCAGCGGCCAGCCCCAGGTTCGCACCAGCGAACTACGGCTCGACGCCCGGCGAGAGATCGCCGAGGCGGCTGACGAACTGCCCGATCCGCAATTGCGCGGCGGCATTCGTAACCTCCCGGTGACGGGGCCGGACATTCTCGATCCCACGATGATGACCATGGTCGAGATCGGGATCGAGCAGGACTTTCCCAACCTTGCCGAACGGCGTGCCCGTGCGGGCATCGCTTCTGCGGATATCGATTTTGCTTCGGCCCAACTGGCTCATGCGCGGCACATGGCACGACTGGGCGCTGGACGCGCGTGGATCTCGCTTGCCTATGCCCAGCGCGCGGATCTGGTCGTTGGCGAAGCACTAGACGAGATCGAACGCCTCGTACCCCTTGCGCGCAGTTCGGTTGCGGCGGGTACTGCACGGCCTGGCGAAAGTCTGGAGATCCGCCGAGCCGTCCTTGAAGTGGAAGACGCGCGGACGCGGATCGCGGCAGAGCGCGAAGCCGCGCAGGCTCGTCTCGGCCGATTTATTGGCGCCGAGAATGCGGTCGCTTCGGGCGAAATTCCACCGGTCGATATCCAAGCCGAGCGGCTGCGGGCTACGCTGGAATACAACCCGGAGATTATTCTGGCGGCAGCTCAAGTCCGTCAGGCTGACGCGGCAATCGACCTCGCGCGGTCGGACTTGCGCCCGGATTTCAGCGTCGGGGTCAGTTACGGCGTCAGGGAGCGCCAATATGGTGATTTGTTTTCGGTTATGGGGACGGTCACCTTGCCGCTGTTCAGCAAGAAAAGGCAGGAGCCACGCATTGCTGCGGCGCGGTCGGAAGCGGCTGCGGCACGTGAGGCGCAGCTCGACGAGCTGCGCGCGCTCGAGGCGCAATTCGAGGCTGATCTGGCCGCGTGGCGCAGCGCCTTCCGACAATGGCAGCGCGCGACGGAGGAGTTGCTTCCATTGGCCGAAAGCCGAGCCGAACTCGAACGAGCCAGCTTTGCGGCGGGCAGAGCGGAACTGCTCGACGTGATCGAAGCCATCAAGGCGCTGGCGCTGCTTCGCATCGATATTCTCGAACGCGAGGAAGCGACTGTCGAAGCTGCCGCCAACCTACGACTGACATACAGGGAACACCATCTATGAGAGCCGCAATGGGAGCTGCGTGGGACAGATTGTCACCACGCCAGAAGTCTTGGACGATGGCAGCCACGATTGCCCTCATCAGTGTTACCGCCGGATATGGCCTCTCGCAGCTTGGCCAAGATGGCGCAGGAACGGCCGAGAGCAGCGGAACGTCGGGCGCAGAATGCGAGGATGTCCTCTACTGGTACGACCCGATGGTCCCCGGACAGCACTTCGACGAACCGGGCAAATCGCCGTTCATGGACATGGAACTGGTGCCCAAATGTGCAGGCGAGGAGGCGACCGCTGGCGTTCAGATCGACGCGGGCTTGGTCCAGAATTTTGGCATTCGCACCGCCGAAGCAGAGTACGGTCTTCTCGAGCCCGAGATAACCGTCACTGGCGTGCTCGCTTATAATGAACGCGACGTCGCGATCGTCCAGCCCCGCGCCGGGGGCTATGTTCAAAGGACTTACGGTCGTGCGCCGGATGACGTGATTGGACGGGGCGCGCCGCTTGCGGATATCCTGGTTCCCGAATGGGGCGGAGCGCAGCAGGAATATCTGGCCGTCCTGAATAGCGGTGATGAAGAACTTGCGCAGGCGATGCGCGAGCGCATGCGCCTTCTGGGCATGTCTCCAGGCCTGATCTCGTCGGTGGGACGCAGCGGACGACCGCATTCGACGATCACTGTTACCGCGCCGATCGGCGGGGCGATCACATCGCTCGGCGTGCGTCCGGGAATGACGGTCATGGCCGGACAGACGCTCGCTGAGATCACCGGTTTCTCGCCGATCTGGCTGGAAGCCGCGGTGCCTGAAACGCAGGCTGCGAATGTACGGGTTGGCCAGCCTGTCAGCGCGAACCTGACCGCGTTTCCCGACGAACGGTTCGCGGGGCGCATTATCGCCATCCTGCCGAGTGCACAGGATGCGAGCCGGACGATCACCGTTCGTGCGCAGCTGCCCAACGCATCCGGACGCCTCAAACCGGGCATGTTCGCGCAGGTTTCGCTGACCCCGGACACACGCCGCGCGCTGCTGGTACCGTCCGAAGCGGTTATCAGGACCGGACGTCGAACCATCGTAATGGTGAGGCAGGACGAGGGCGGTTTCATGCCCGCCGAGGTTCGGATCGGCCGCGAAGCGGGTGGAAGGACCGAAGTGCTGGCCGGACTTTCCGCCGGCGAACAGGTCGTGACATCGGGTCAGTTCCTGCTCGATTCCGAGGCAAGCCTGGCCGGGCTCGATGTCCGCCCGATTGAACAGGTCAGCCGCGAGCAGGCAGATGAAGACGAAGCAACGACTTTCAGTGCGATTGGAACAATCGAGAAAATCGCCGATGGCTCGGTAACGCTGCGCCACGGGCCCGTCCCGCGGCTCGACTGGCCAGCCATGACGATGACCTTCCGCACGAAGAGCGCGGCGCAGATGCGCGGGCTCGAGAAGGGAGACAGAGTCCGTTTCACCTTCATCCAGGAGGATGAGGGCCCCCGGATCGAGACCATCGGGAGGGCCGGACAATGATTGCTCGGATAATCGATGCCTCGATCGCCAACCGCTTGTTCATCGTTCTGGCGGCCATCGCGGTAACGCTAGGCGGTTTCTGGGCAGTGCGCACGACGCCGGTCGACGCGCTGCCCGATCTTTCCGACGTCCAAGTTGTGGTCCGGTCCAACTATCCGGGGCAAGCCCCCCGGATCGTCGAGGACCAGGTTACCTATCCGCTGGCAACGACCATGCTCTCGGTGCCGGGGGCGAAAACCGTCCGCGGTTACTCGATGTTTGGCGACAGCTATGTCTATATCATCTTCGAGGACGGAACCGACCTCTACTGGGCGCGCTCGCGCGTGCTCGAGTATCTCAACCAGGTGCAGAACCGCCTGCCCGATGGTGTGACGAGCACGCTGGGTCCAGATGCCACGGGGGTCGGCTGGATTTACGAGTACGCGCTGGTCGATCGCACCGGCGGTCATGACCTTGCCGGGCTACGCAGCCTGCAGGACTGGTTCCTGCGCTACGAGCTCAAGACGATCCCCGGCATTGCCGAAGTCGCGAGCGTCGGCGGTATGGTCAAGCAGTACCAGGTGGTGCTCGAACCTTACCGGATGGCCTCGCTCGGCGTGACCCACGCCGAGATCGTGAGCGCCATCCAGTCTGCCAACCAGGAAGCGGGCGGCTCGATCGTCGAGATGGGCGAAGCCGAATATATGGTTCGCGCCTCGGGCTATCTCGGCGACCTCAATGATTTTCGGCAAATCCCTTTACGTACCGAAAGCGGCGGCGTTCCGGTCACGCTTGGCGACGTAGCGACGATCCAGGTCGGCCCTGAACTGCGGCGTGGCATCGCCGAGCTCAATGGTGAAGGTGAGGTTGCCGGCGGCATCATCGTTCTGCGCCAGGGAGCGGATGCGCGAAGCGCGATCCAGGCCGTGGAGCAAAAACTCGACGAGTTGCAGGCGAGCCTGCCCGAAGGCGTCGAGATCGTCACGACCTACGACCGTTCACAGCTTATCGACGCCTCAGTGGAGAATCTGACCCACAAGCTGATCGAGGAATTCATCGTGGTTGCGCTCGTTTGCGGGCTGTTCCTCTGGCACGCGCGCTCCGCCCTGGTCGCCATCATCACCTTGCCGCTGGGTGTGCTGGCCGCTTTCATCGTGATGCGCTTTCAGGGAGTGAACGCCAATATCATGTCGCTGGGTGGCATCGCCATCGCGATCGGGGCGATGGTCGATGCCGCGGTGGTGATGATCGAGAACGCCCACAAGCATCTCGAACGATGGGAGCACGAAAACCCGGATACCGTGCTCGCGGTAAAGGAACGGTGGAGGATCATCGCCGATGCATCGAAGGAAGTGGGACCAGCGCTGTTCTTCAGCCTGCTGATCATTACGCTGTCATTCCTGCCGGTCTTCACCCTGCAGGCGCAGGAAGGTCGGTTGTTCGCGCCGCTCGCTTTTACCAAGACCTATGCCATGGCGGCCGCGGCCATTCTCTCGGTAACGCTGGTACCGGTGATGATGGGATGGCTGATCCGTGGGAAGATCCCTTCGGAGGATTCCAATTTTCTCAACCGCTGGCTGACGAAAATCTACCGCCCGGGACTCGATTGGGTCATGCGGCGCCCCAAGGCAACGCTGGCGATCGCGGCGGTGATCTTCCTGACCACCGCGATTCCCTTCACCAGGCTTGGCGGCGAGTTTCTCCCCCCGCTCGATGAGGGCGATTTGCTTTACATGCCGAGCGCATTGCCCGGGCTTTCGCCCGGCGAGGCTTCGGCGCTGCTGCAGCGCACCGATCGCCTGATCAAGTCGGTCCCGGAAGTGGAAACCGTGTTCGGCAAGGCGGGCCGTGCGGATACGGCGACGGATCCGGCCCCCCTGACGATGTTCGAAACGACGATCCGTTTCAAGCCGCGCGAGGAGTGGCGCGAGGGAATGACGCCCGATCTGCTCGTCGAGGAACTCGACCGGGTCGTGCGGGTGCCGGGCCTCGCCAATGTCTGGGTGCCCCCGATCCGCAACCGGATCGACATGCTCGCGACCGGCATCAAGAGTCCGATCGGGGTGAAGGTTTCAGGCGACGACCTTGAGCAGATCGAACGCGTGGCGCTCGAGGTGGAAGGTGTGGCCAAGACGGTCCCGGGGGTCAGCTCGGCATTGGCGGAACGCCTGTCGGGTGGCCGCTATGTCGATGTCGATATCGATCGGATGGCCGCTGCGCGATACGGGCTCAACATAACCGACGTGCAGCAGATAGTCTCCGGCGCGGTCGGCGGCGCCAATGTCGCCCGGACGGTCGAGGGCCTCGCGCGCTATCCCATCAATGTGAGGTATCCGCGCGAAATCCGCGATAGCGTCGATGAGCTTAGAGCCTTGCCGGTCCTCACGCCGTCTGGCCAGCAGATCACGCTTGGAACCGTAGCCCGGGTGGGGGTCAGCGACGGTCCGCCCATGCTCAAGAGCGAACAGGGCCGGCTGACCAGCTACATCTATGTCGATGTCCGGGGCCGGGATCTCACCTCGGTGGTGGCCGATCTCCAGGAGGCGGTTGCTGCGGGTGTCGATCTGCCCGCCGGTGTCAGCCTCTCATATGCGGGCCAGTTCGAATATCTGACACGCGCTTATGAGCGGTTGCAGATCGTGGTGCCCGCGACACTGGTGATCATATTCCTGCTGCTCTATCTCATATTCAGGAGAGTGGATGAGGCGATGCTCATCATGGGCACCCTGCCTTTCGCGCTCAGCGGTGGTTATTGGCTGCTCTATCTGATGGGCTACAACCAGTCCGTGGCGACAGCGGTCGGCTTCATCGCGCTCGCCGGTGTCTCGGCCGAGTTCGGTGTGGTGATGCTGATCTACCTGAAAGCCGCGCTGGAGCGGCGGCAAGGTACCCTCAGCGCTGAAGAAGTGGACGAAGCCATCCGGGAAGGCGCGCTCCTGCGCGTGCGACCCAAGGCGATGACGGTGGCGGTCATTCTTGCTGGCCTCTTCCCGATCCTGATCGGCACCGGTGCAGGTTCGGAAGTGATGAGCCGGATCGCCGCACCGATGATAGGGGGTATGATAACTGCCCCGCTTCTGTCGATGTTTTTGCTTCCCGCCGCATATCTGCTGTTGCGGCGGCCCCGTCCGGAAAAACCGGCACAAACCGAAGGAGACGAAGAATGCGTACCCCAACCTACATGATCCTGCTCGCAGCTCCGCTGGCGTTGGCGGCTTGCGATAGCGCCGAGGATGCGAGCGAACCGGCAGAAACGATGATGGCCGACGAAATGTCCAACGCGGACAGCATGCCGATGTCAGACGATATGCCGATGATGGACAATGCGGAGGTGGGCCAGTCTGGCAGCGGCGAAGGCTCGGTGACCGAGATTGACGAGACCGAAGGAAAGATCACGATTGATCACGGCCCTATCCCCGCGGTGGGATGGCCGGCCATGACCATGGCTTTCGCCGCCGATGAGGAAAGCCTCGGCAAGGTGTCGGTCGGCGACCGCGTGACTTTCGAGTTCCGGACTACAGAAGGCGGGAGCGGAGAGCTCACCGCAATCGCCAAGCAGTGAATCGAGAAGCGCCGCACCGAAGGACGGTGCGGCGCACTTCAACCCGGATTGTTTAAATCAATATCCGTCAGAAAGGAGCGCGAGATGATGACCGGAAACAGCATGATGGATGCCCCCATGATGATGTGGGCGATGGGCCTCTTCTGGGTCCTGCTCCTGACACTTATGATCCTTGGGATCCTGGCACTGCTCAAATACCTCAGAACGTAGAAGACCATACGGCGGCGCGAAGTGGTCGTGGTCGAGGCCTTGGACGGTTCGGAACAAGTGCAGCCAGAGCATAGTATTTCAATAGGCGCTTTCGAAACGGGAAGAATACATGACTGATAAATCTGTCACAGGCACGCAGACCGCTGTCCCGAACGAAACGGCGGTCGATCCCGTATGCGGAATGAACGTCGCTATGAAGACGGCGAAATATACGCATGAGCATGAGGGAGCCGAACATTACTTCTGCTCCTCGCGCTGTCTCGACAAATTCCGCGCCGATCCCGAACTCTATCTCTCGAAGGCTCACCTCGACGCCGTAGAAGATGTACCTGAAGGCACGATCTATACCTGCCCCATGCATCCCGAAATCAGACAGCCCGGACCGGGGTCCTGTCCCATTTGCGGGATGGCGCTCGAACCGGAGACAGTCAGCCTTGACGACGGGCCGGATCCCGAACTCGTCGACATGAGCCGCAGGTTCTGGTGGAGCGCGCTCTTCACGCTTCCGCTGTTTGCGTATGCCATGGGCGACCTTTTGCCCTCGAGACCATTCCACGGGGTCATCGACCCGGCCTGGGCACAGTGGCTGCAGCTGGTGCTTGCCTCTCCGGTCGTTCTGTGGGGCGGCTGGCCTTTTTTCACGCGTGCGGTGCAGTCGGTCCGCACGATGAATCTCAACATGTTCACCCTGATCGGGTTTGGCGTAGCGATCGCCTATTTTTTCAGCGTGGTGGCGACGCTCGTGCCGGACATCTTTCCCGATGCGTTTCGCGATGATGCGGGCCGCGTCGGCGTCTATTTCGAAGCCGCCGCGGTCATTACCACACTGGTACTGTTGGGCCAGGTGCTGGAGCTCAAGGCGAGGGGGTCTACTTCGAGCGCGCTACGCGCCCTGCTGGAGCTAGCACCTCCAACAGCGATGAAGATTTTCGCCCGCGGCGACGAGCGAGAAGTGCCGCTCGACGAATTGAGTTCGGGCGATCTCCTGCGCGTCCGCCCAGGTGACAAGGTTCCGGTTGATGGCAGCGTCGAGGAAGGCAGCAGCGCCATCGACGAATCGATGATCAGTGGCGAGCCCATCCCGGTCAAGAAAAATGCCGGCGATACGGTAATCGGCGGTACGGTGAACCAGACCGGCAGTTTCACCATGCGCGCGACGCAGGTTGGCGCGGATACGATGCTATCCAAAATTGTCCAGATGGTGGCGGAGGCGCAGCGCAGCCGGGCGCCGATCCAGCGTCTCGCCGATCAGGTTACTGCCTGGTTCGTACCCATCGTTGTTCTGGTGGCCATCGTCAGTTTCGGTGTCTGGGCGGTGTGGGGGCCTGCGCCGGCTCTGGCATACGCATTGATAAACGCGATCGCCGTTCTGATCATCGCCTGTCCCTGCGCCCTCGGACTGGCGACGCCGATGTCGATAATGACCGGCACGGGCAAAGGTGCCCAGCACGGGATCCTTATCAAGAATGCCGAGGCACTCGAAACCCTCGAAAAGATCGATACACTGGTGGTCGACAAGACCGGCACGCTGACGCTCGGGAAACCGGATCTGGTCGATGTGCAACCCCGCTCCGGCTTCACCGACGGCGAATTGCTCAGCCTGGTGGCGGCGGTCGAACGCGGAAGCGAGCACCCGCTCGCGCATGCGATAGTCGAGGGTGCTGAAAACCGCGGAGCAGCCATTCTGGATGCCGCGAATATCGAATCCGTCACCGGCGAAGGCATCCAAGCAAGCGTCGAGGGTCGCAATATCGCGATCGGCAACGAAAAAATGATGAAGCGCATCGGCGCCCTAGAGGAAACTTGGCGGCAGTCTGCGGAAGAAGGTCGACAGCTGGGCCAAACGGTGATGTTCGTGGCAGTGGACGGAGCGCCGGCGGGCCTCATCGCGGTCGCCGACCCGATCAAGGAAACGAGCCGCACTGCCATTACCGCGTTGCACGAGCGCGGCATCAAGGTCGTGATGCTGACCGGCGACAGCGAGGCTACCGCCCTCGCGGTTGCCGAACAGGTCGGCATCGATGAGGTCGAGGCGAACGTCTCGCCAGAAGACAAGCATCGCAAGGTTGAGGAGTTGAAGAGCGGCGGCAGCCGTGTCGCCATGGCCGGCGATGGGATCAACGACGCCCCTGCGCTCGCCGCTTCGCATGTTGGAATTGCAATGGGAACCGGTACCGATGTCGCCATCGAAAGCGCGGGCGTGACACTGGTCCGCGGCGATTTGGTTGGCGTTGTTCAAGCGCTGGTCCTGTCCCGGGCCACGATGCGCAATATCCGCCAGAACCTGTTCTTCGCCTTCGCTTACAATACGCTCGGGATTCCCGTGGCCGCCGGCGTCCTTTATCCTTGGACTGGCATGCTCCTCAGCCCGATGATCGCAGCCGCGGCAATGAGTTTGTCGTCGGTCTCCGTTATCGGCAATGCGCTGAGGCTTAGAGGCCTATCGCTCCCAAGGTTCGACGCGTGAGGTGTACTGACCGAAAAGACGAACGCACGTATGTCGCCACGCGATCGCATGGAACGAGTGCTAATCCGAGCGGTGAGACATGGCGCGGCGCACATCCATTGGTTTGGATTTCGGTGATCGGGTTTCTGAGCGCGTTCGTCTGGGAGATGCTACAATTGCCGTTCTACGAGGCGGGCGGCCTGACGCCCGCGCAGGCCGCATACCGCTGCGGCCTCGCATCGCTCGGCGATGCCGGTATCATGGTCGCGGCCTATCTCGTGGGCTCCATCGGCAACTCGTATTCCCCATGGCTGGTGCGCTGGCCCGCGGGACGGTTTAGTGCATACCTCGCGACAGGTCTTGTCATCACTGCGAGCGTCGAGGTTCTCGCGGTCGGGGCCGACTGGGGCTGGACCTACAGCGATCTCATGCCCCTGCTGCCAGGAACGCATATTGGACTTGTTCCTATGCTCATGTGGGTCATTGTCCCTACTGCGACCCTGTGGCTGGTCCGCAGAATAGGCGTCGGACCGAAGGAGCGTCTCCCGAACAATTAGAGCAAGTTCGAGATGCCCCGCTACTGTGAGCGGTGGTGACGATTACCGTAGCGAAATCCAAGCACCAAAGCGAGGAAGGCTACCAGCTGAGCGGCGAGCGTTTCCACGGTGGGAAAGAACCCGAGATCGGGCAGGCGGGGAAGTCCCGACACCGCGGTCATGGAGATCGTGCCCGCTTCCTGGAACGCGCCCACACCCTTGCCGGCCAGGATGATCGCGAGGACTGCGATCAGTATCGCGCTGTACTTGAAGAATTGCGTGATCGGCAGCTTGCGGCTGTAGCGGAGCATGAACCATGCAAGAGCCGACAGGACGGCGAGAGCCGACACCGCCCCTGCAAGTATCACCGAACTGCTATCAGGGGTCCAGAGGGCGGCATAGAACAGGATCGTCTCGAAGGCTTCGCGATAGACTACGACAAAAGCGAGCCCGAAGAGAAACCATGCTGATCGCCTGGAAAGAGCCTTCCCCATCCTTTGCTGAATATAGCGTCGCCATTCATCTGCATGGCTCTTGCCGTGCATCCAGATCCCGACGGAAATGAGGATGACCGCCGCCAACAGCGCACCGAATCCTTCGGTGAGCTCGCGGCTCGCTCCGCTAATAGCGACGAAGTAGGTCGCGGCCACCCAGGTGGCGACGCCTGCCAGCAGCGCGGCGATCCAGCCGCCATGAACGTAGGCGATTACTTCGCCGCGATCCGATTTGCGAACGAAGGCGATCATGGCAATCACCACGAGAAGTGCCTCTATCCCCTCGCGCAGCAGGATCGTGAAGGCACCCAGAAAAGTGGAGATGTCGCTGGCTGCTTCGGGCGCGAGAGCGACATCCGCTTGCTCAAGCAGGCTCGCGGCGAAAGCGTGTCGTTCGCGCAATCGCGAGACAGGCACGTTGCGCTCGATATCTGAACGATATTGGCTGAGCGCTTGCTCGATCTGCCGCATGAGATCACCATCGCGCGTCGCGAGAATACCCTCGACCGGTTCGAAGCCGTCAAGATAGGCCGACAGAGCTAGTCGGCGCGCCTCTGCGCGTTCGCCCCGCTCGTAGGCGGCGAGACTTTGCTGCAGGGTCTGCCGCGCAAGATCGAGCGAGCCGTTCTCGCTTCTCTGGCTGACAACTCCGGGATTTGATCGCAGGTATGCCATGACGGCCAATGCCCGGTTCTCTCCGATCGCGTCGGCGAGCTCTGCGGGCGTGATGGCCGCAAGTGTCTCGAGATCGGGTATCAGACGCCGCACCCGGTCATCTTCGCGCCAGATTTTCTCCCCCCGTTCGAGATCCTCGAATGCAATGCCGCCTGCATATAATGCGAGGGCCCAGCGATCGGCTTCCGAAAGTCCAGCAAAGCTGGGCATCGACGTGCCCTCAAGGCCCTGTGTTATGACCTGATAGAGACCGAAAATGCTGCGCTGGAGCGCTCGGTCGGCATCGGTGAAATCGATCGGAGGAGGCTCGAGCGTCATGCTGGCTGCCGGAGGGGAACGGCCCGATGCACCGTGACACGAGGCGCAGTTCTGGGAAAAGAGTGTCGATGCGCGAGACAAATCGGGCGGGCTTCGGGGAGCCAGCGGAACCGGGTACGCCTCCAACAGCGATCCACCCAAGGCACGGGCCAGCCGGGAAACGCGCTCGACCGAAGCTTTCTTCTCAATCGCCTGACGCAGGTCCACAGACATCGCGATTAGACCGGGTTTGGCCGAAGCATCGGGAAGCGCGGCTACTTGTTCGCCGACGGTCGAAGAAAATTCGACCATTTCGTCATATTCGAAATTGTCAATGACCTGCCCGTTCGACACCGCTGCGGAGTAATCGACAGCGATGTAGTCGAGAAGGCGCCACGTCGTGCGCACCTCTGAGCCCTCCGCGCGCGCCATGCCCGACAGGCTCAGAAGGAGGGCCAGTATGAAGACCTTGAGCACCTTGTGCGGCGATGGAATGGAAACAGGCATCCGAGCCCCCTTAAGGATATGCAACTAACTCGCAATAGCGAGTAGGCTACTTCTCATGTCGGACGCAACCGGCGGCTGTACTTCGGACCTTTCATGCTGTCCTGAGCTCGCGCCTCGCCTGGGCGAACACGTCGGCACTCCCCCAGATCGCCAGGCTTGCCAGGATTCCCGCAACAGCAAGATCGGGCCATGCCGCCCCCGTCCCGAAGACACCGACCGCGGCCGCGAGCACCGCGACGTTTCCGATCGCGTCGTTGCGCGAACAGATCCACACCGAGCGCATATTCGCGTCCCCGGTTCGATACCGAAAGAGCATCGCCGCGACCGCGAGATTTACTGCGAGCGCCAGGAAACCGACGATGCCCATCGTGCCGGCATCTGGTGAGGCACCCACAAAAAACCCCCAAAGTGCCGAGCCAAGGACCCAAAGACCAAATCCCAGCATGGTCGCCGCTTTCGCGAGCGCCGCGCGTGCGCGCCATACAATTGCCATTCCGGCAACTCCGAGGCTGATGGCGTAATTGGCTGAATCACCGAGAAAATCGAGTGCATCGGCCTGCAGCGCGCGCGAATCTGCGGCTATCCCGGCCACGATTTCGATAGCGAACATAATGGCGTTGAGAGCGAGGGCCACCCACAGGACCCGGCGCCATCTCGGATCGTTATGGGCATCGCCGACATCGGCAGCATCGCAACAATTCTTCGCCATCCACTCGACTCCTAGTTTCGAGACAGCCTATGCACCTTGTAGCTACTACAAGGTCAAGCGACTGGAACTGACGATATGAGAATTGGTCAAGTCGCCCGGATAACAGGCGTCAAATCGGAAACAATCCGCTACTACGAGCGCGAGGGTATTCTTGCGGCCCCTCCGCGCACGCAGGCCAATTATCGCGACTATGGACCAGCAGAGGAAGCGCGCCTCAATTTCATACGGCGCGCGCGTGATCTCGGCTTCTCGATGGCACGGATCAGGGAGTTGCTCGATCTTTCCGATGATGTCGACCGGTCCTGCGCGGGCATCGACGCTCTGGCCAGAAGCCATCTCCACGAAGTCGAGCGCAAGATCGCAAGCCTGAAGACGTTGCGGACGGAACTTGGGCGTATGATCGCTGCCTGCGAGCAAGACACTGTAGGCGAATGCCGCATAATCGATGCGCTCGCTGGTACCGCCGAGCCTTGATGTTCGCGCCTTGTGCGCCAGTTTGCTCAGGCTCGCCAACGCAGGGCTTTGTCCGCCGTCCATACCGGTCTCAACTCCGGGTGAGGCCAACGCGTGCGAGGCTGCCCGTGTCGCCGTCCCGGGAGGTCCGACGAACGGGTTAAGATAGCGCCGCCGGCCAGTTCCAAACGGCCATTTTTTCAAAGCTCATATCCGCCATCGTGTAGGCGATCCCGCCGACGCCCAGCCCGGAACGGCGCAGCCCTGCAAAAGGCATCCAGTCGACGCGGAACGCAGTATGGTCGTTCACCATCACCGCCGATCCAGTCAGAGACGCGACGCAATGATTTGCGATTGACAGCCGATCGGTAAATACAGCGGCCTGAAAGGCGTAAGGCAGGGCATTGGCCTGCTCGATAGCCAGATCGATATCGTCATAGCCATACACGCAGATCACGGGGCCGAAGATTTCTTCCTGGGACACCTTGGCACTTTCCGGAGGTTCGAGAATGACGGTCGGGGAGAAAAAAGTGTCACTCAGACGGCTTCCCCCGCACACCAAGGTGCCGCCTGCTGCGATGGCCTCATCGACCCAACGTTCGACGCGGTCAACTTCCTCCGTCCGGATCAAGGGGCCGCATTGAGTTTCGGTATCGGCGGGATCGCCCACGACTAGCTTTTCGACAGCTCGCCCTAAGTCATTGGCGAAGTCTTTCAATTCTGCAGCAGGGACGAATACGCGCTGTACGGAAACGCAGACCTGACCCGAATGGTAGAATCCGCCTTTCAGCAACGAGGCGATCACCGCTTCGCGTTCCACGCCGCTGTCCACGATTACCGGCGCCGCCCCGCCGTGCTCGAGAGCAATGCGGGTTCCCGGCGCCAGCTTCGAGCGGAGCATCCAGCCAATTTTCGCAGAACCGATGAATGAGAAGAATGCCGTCCGCGGATCGGTTACCATTCTTTCGGCGATATCGTTGCTGCAAGGTGTGAACCGGCACCAGGCCTCAGGCAGGCCGGCTTCATGAAGAATGCTCACGAAGCTGAGGCATGACAGAGGCGTTTCCAGTGCAGGCTTGATGAGTACGGGGCACCCGGTTGCCACTGCCGGGCCGACCTGATGGACGATCAAATTGAGGGGGTGATTGAATGCAGAGATTGCCACGACAGGACCGATCGGTTCGCGGAAGGTATAGGCCGTCCTTCCCGCACCCGCTTCTGTCAGGTCCATCGGAATTTCATGGCCGCCGCCCTCACTCAGCGCCTGAACGCACAAGTCGACGCTGTTGATCGCGCGTCTGGCTTCCACCCGCGCATCGACCAGGGGCTTGCCGCCCTCCCTGACGATCTGGAGAGCCAATTCCTCGGCTCGTTCACGCATGATATCCGCCGCCCGCCGGAGGATGGCGATACGCTCGTGCACGGCAAGCCAGCAATTGCGGTCGCGGTGGAGCAACTGCGCCTCATTCAGCCATTCATCGATTTGGGCCCAGTCGACAAGCGGCACTTCTGCAACCTGCGAGCGGTCGAAGGGATTGCGAACGATCGTTTTCATAGCTCGCACACTTTCGCGCCGAGTTCGTCGATCAGCACCTTCTTGTTTTCGGAATAGTCGACAGGCAGATCGACAAGGTGCACGCCGCCAGCCTCGAATGCGGCGTTCAGGAGCGAAACCAGATCCGCGCTTCGCTCGATACGGTGGCCGGTCGCTCCATAGCTTTGTGCATAGGTGACAAAGTCGGGATTGGAAAAGGTCAGGCCGTAGTCCGGAAAACCGAGCTGGTCCTGCTTCCAGCGGATCATGCCGTATGCCGCATCGTTCAAGACGAGTACGACGAGGTTCAGGCCCAGCCTGACGGCCGTTTCCAGCTCCTGCGAGTTCATCATGAACCCGCCATCACCGCATACCGCGAGAACTCTTTGCGCGGGAGACAGCATCGCCGCCACCATGGCCGACGGAAGGCCCGCGCCCATCGTCGCCAATGCATTGTCGAGAAGGATGGTGCCCGGTTCATTCGCAATGTAGTTTCTGGCGAACCAGATCTTGTAGATGCCGTTGTCGAGCGCAACGATATCATCGCGCGCCATTACGCTGCGTACGTCGGCAACCACGCGCTGGGGGACCATCGGAAAACGTTCGTCGTCGCTGGTTTCGGAGATGTGCGAAGCAATCCCGCGATGCAGCGCGGTATAATAGCCGCGGTCGCATTGGAGCTTGCCATCCAAACGGCTTCCGAGGCGCTCGACCGATCCGGCGATGTCGCCGATGACCTCGAGCTGCGGGAAGTAGACCTGATCGACTTCGGCCGCCTTGTAATTGATGTGGATGACGGTCTGCCCGCCCGGCTCCATGAAGAAGGGCGGCTTTTCAACCACATCGTGACCGATATTGACGATCAGATCGGCCTTTTCGATCGCGCAGTGAACATAATCTCCCGACGATAGTGCTGCGGTGCCCAGATAGAGCTCGCTATCTTCATCGACCACGCCTTTGCCCATCTGGGTGTCAAAGAAGGGAAAGCCCGTATCGGATACGAATTTGCGCAACGCCTTCGAAGCGCGGCGGCGGTTCGCTCCGGCTCCGATCAGTAGCAGAGGTCTCTGTGCAGCGAGGATACGTCTCGCTGCCTCATCTAGAGCGGCGTCACCCGCTACGGCATAGCGCCTGTCATGCGGCGGTATGACAGGTTCGACCGTTTGCTCTTCAGCAATGTCTTCGGGCAGCTCGAGCAGCACAGCGCCCGGCCTTTCTTCCTGCGCCAGGCGAAATCCCTCGCGAACGAGCGACGGGATGCGGTTGCCGTTCACAATCTGGGTCGATGCCTTGCACAGCGGGGTGAACAGGGAAACGACGTCGACAATCTGGAACTGGGCCTGTTTCGAGGTCTTGATCGGTTTCTGCCCGGTAATGATCACGAGCGGGAAGGCTCCGAGCGCGGCATAGGCCGCCGGTGTGGTCAGGTTCGTGGCACCTGGCCCGAGTGTTGCCAGGCACACACCTGCCTTGCCGGTCAGGCGGCCATAAGTTGCCGCCATGAAGCCAGCGCCCTGTTCGTGACGGGCCAGAACCAGCGTGATGGTGGAAGTTCGCAGCGATTCCAGAAGATCCAGGTTCTCTTCGCCTGGAACGGCGAAAACATACTCGACACCCTCTGCCTCGAGCGCGGCGACCATAAGATCGGAAGCTTTCATTCGTCGGTCCTCATTTACGAGTTGCAGGGCGGTTCATGCCGTGCGCTACCAAACTGCTTGCTTGCAGCGGCCGACCTGATCGCCGCGCTTGTCAATGGTCGTGATCATGGTCTTGGCATTGGTTCTTTTCGACCTGATGGCCCGGGACCATAACCGGATCACAGTTGGCAGCGAGGCAGGCTTCGAACGTTGCATGGGTGATGGCGTGCCGCGTCTCGAGCATACCGCGAGCCCGCGCCTTTACATCCTCGAAAGCCTGCAACGAAGATTCGGCAGGAACGACATGCGCCTCAAGCGCGCGATAACGCTCGCTGATGCTCCAGACTTGGACGTGATGGACGTCGGCCACGCCTTCTGCGTCACGCAGGCCGCTCACAATGCGATCGAACTCGCTTTCGTCCGGCACCGCGCCCATCAAGAGACGCACCGTGCGAGGCAACAAAGTAACGCCCTGCCAGATCACAAAGTCACCAATGACCACCGTGATGGTCAGATCGGCGATATAAAGTTCGTATCGCAGAATGAGCACGCCAGCCACGATCACACCGGCCGAAGCCAGCGCATCGGACACATTGTGCAGGAAGATCGAATAGGGTCAATTCCTCTTCTCGCCGTGTTTGGTTCCCGCATCGTCGTGGCTATCCATGTGAGCGTCGCGCAGAATCTCGATGCCGCCATAGAGAGCGATGCAAGCTACCGCGATGCCCACAACGAGGTCGGGCCAGTTGGTTCCGGTCAGCATCACAATGATGCCGGCGATAATGATCCCGCCATTAGAGATAAAGTCGTTGAAGCTGAAGGTGGTCGCCGCCCGCATATTGACGTCCTTGTTCTCCATCTTCTGCAGCAGGCGCAGGCAATAGAGATTGACCATCCCCGCGATGAACGCCATCGCCATCATCAATATCCCGCCCGGATCGGACCCTTCCACAAACCGTCGGTAAGCATCGAAGATAACCCCAGCAGAGAAGATCAGCAGCATGATGCCGGAGAAACGTGCGGCCCCGCGTTTCCAGGTCCGTGAGCGGGTCAGCGCGAGCAGGCTGAGCGCATAAACGATGGCATCGGATGAATTATCGAGGCCGTTCGCCAACAGCGCATTAGAATCGGCAAAATACCCGACCGCGAAAAAGCCGATCGCGATGGCCACGTTAAGCCACAGGACAACCCACAGGGTCTTGCGCTTTTCAGGCGACCCGACATCGACCTCATGTCCGCCACTCATGCTGCGTCCTCCTCGGTTTGTACCCAGCTTTCCGCATGACTACGCTGTGTTGGCCGGAAGAACTTCATTTCGGTGCGGAAGAGTGAGGATGACAATTTCGTGCCCCACTCTTCCCATTCGCTGTCGCCGATTATGGCGATCCGGCCGAAACAATCCTTATGCCGGATGTCGAACTTGAGGTCGCGCCAGAGACCTCCGAAGTTCCAACCCGAAAAGTCAGGCGCGAGCTCGATCACCATCGGGACGGTACCGGCCTCGCGCTCTGCGATATGTTCGAATTGGGGAACAAAGCGGTCATAGGCTTCATCCCCCTGCCTGCCTCCGGCACGTATCCAGAGCAGTCCGTTCTTTTCCTTCAGTGCCAGCACCGTATTCTCCTTTCCCGATCGGTCATGTGATGTCCTTCAGCTCGCGCTGCTCATCGCTTGTCACATTGCGCCGCAGCCTGTCCCACCAACGCTGTCGCCAGGTCCGGTCATCTTCTCTGGTCCCGAAAACCAGCTTCAAGATTGCGGGCAAGACGAAAAGGGTCAGCGCGGTGGCGGTGATCAACCCTCCAATGACGACTGTCGCCAAGGGACGTTGCACTTCCGCGCCGGTCCCGGTCGCAATGGCCATCGGCACGAAGCCGAGCGATGCAACGAGCGCGGTCATGAGAACCGGCCTTAGGCGCGCCAATCCACCATCGACGATGGCGTCATCGAGCGCCATGCCCCTGTCGAGCCGCTGACGGATCGCAGTCACCATCACGAGGCCATTCAAGGTCGCCACACCCGACAGGGCGATAAAGCCTACCGCCGCAGATACCGAGAATGGCATCCCGCGTAGAGCCAAGGAGAAAATCCCGCCTGCCAGGGCCAACGGGATCGCGCTGAATACGGCGAGCGCCGGCACCCAGCCCCCAACCGCCATGTAAAGCAGCAAGAGAATGACCGCGAAAGCGATAGGAATGACTATCTGAAGTCTTTCCTGAGCAGCCTGGAGGTTCTGGTATTGACCGCCCCACTCGATAAACGCGGCAGCGGGCAGTTCGACCTGCGCCGCAACCCTTTCCTGGGCCTCTTCTACAAAAGACCCGAGGTCGCGTTCTCGCACGTTGGACGAAACGATCACCAGTCTGCGTCCCTGTTCCCGGCGAACCTCCGCGAGACCATCCACCACACGGAACTCGGCAACCGAGCGTAGCGGTATGGTTGCCCCGTTCGGGAGCAGCACCGGCAAAGCACCGAGCTGGTCGAAATCGTCGCGGGTCGCGTCCGACAACCGCACAACCACATCGAAGCGGCGATCGCCTTCGAAAACGAGGCCCGCAGGCCGACCGCCCAGTGCGATCGCCACCGATTGCGCAACGTCTTCGACCTTCAGCCCGTAACGGGCAATCGCTGGCCGATCGAAGGCAATATCGAGGGTGGGGAACCCGGTCACTTGCTGGACCTTGACGTCCGCGGCGCCGTCGACATTGCGCAGCACGCCCGCAACCTCGTTCGCCGCCGAGGTCATGGCGCTGAGATCGTCTCCGTAGATCTTGACGGCAACATCTCCGCGAACGCCTGCGATCAATTCGTTGAACCGCAATTCGATCGGTTGGCTGAACTCGTAAAGGTTGCCGACGAGACTGCTGAGGGCGCTCTCCATTTGCGCGACCAACTCGTCCTTGGCGAGGTCGGGATCGGGCCATTCCTCACGGGGTTTGAGGATCACGTACGCATCGGAAGCGTTCGGCGGCATCGGGTCACTGGCCACTTCCGCCGTGCCCGTCCGCGAAAAGACAAGCTCGACTTGCGGAAATTGCTCGAGCCGGTCCTCTACCCGCCTTTGCATCGCGAGCGAACGTTCGAGCGATGTCGAAGGAATACGCAGCGATTGCACGGCGATGTCGCGCTCGTCCAATTGCGGTGTGAACTCGCTCCCGAGGAAGCTGAACACGAAGGCCGCAAAGGCGAAGATGCCGACGCCCATGCCGATGACCGGCCAGGGGCGGGTGATCGCCTTGCGGACCAGCGGTCCGTATCGCTCCTTGGCGATCCGGATCGGCTTGACCTCCTTTTCCGTCAGCTTCTTGTTGAGCAGGATGGCGATCATTGCCGGGACGAAGGTCAGCGACAACACGAACGCCGAGGCGAGCGCGAGCATGACCGTGATCGCCATGGGTGAAAAGGTTTTGCCTTCGACGCCGGTAAAGGTGAGAAGCGGTGCGAAGACGAGAAGAATGATCGCCTGGCCGTACACGGTTGGCTTGATCATTTCCTGCGCGGCAAGCCGCGTTTCCGTCAACCTCTCACCAAGTGTAAGAAGTCGGCCCTCGTGTTCCTGTCGAGCCGCGAGCCTCGCGACGCTGTTCTCGACGATGATGACGGCACCATCGACGATCAGGCCGAAGTCCAGCGCACCCAGGCTCATGAGATTGCCCGAAACGCCGAGCCGGTTCATTCCGATCGATGCCATCAGCATGGAAAAGGGGATGACCAGCGCCGCGATGATAGCTGCCCGGATGTTGCCCAGCAGCAAGAACAGGATCGCAATGACCAGAAGCGCGCCCTCGACAAGGTTCTTCTCGACGGTCGCGATCGTCGCATCGACCAGGGAAGACCGGTTGTAGACGATCTCCGCGACAATTCCTTCCGGCAGGGAGCTGCGGACTTCCTCAAGCCGTTCGGCCGCCTGGGCCGAAACGGTGCGGCTATTCTCGCCCGCGCGCATGAGCACGGTGCCCACGACCGCTTCATCGCCATTCAGCGACGCCGCGCCAGTTCGAAGGTCACCGCCGATGCTGACCGTGGCGATGTCCCCTACGCGAATAGGCACTCCCTCGCGGGTGGAAACGACCGCCTGCTCGATATCCTCGACGCTGCCGAGGCGCGCATCGACCCGGGCGAGGAGGGCTTCACCGGCCCGTTCGACGAAATTGGCCCCTTCGGCGAGATTGGCCGCTTCCAGCGCGTCGATCACCTCGTCGAACGACAAACCGTAACCGGTCAATCGTGCGGGATCGGGTTGGACGAGATATTGCTTTTCGAAGCCGCCGATGGAGTCGACACCTGCCACACCGTCGACCGACCGCATGAGCGGTGCAACCACCCAGTCCTGAATGGTTCGCAGATAGGCAGCCTTGGCAACATCGCTGTCGAGCCGGTCGCCACGTTCGGTCACGAAGCTCCCGTCGGACTGCCATCCGACCGCTCCGCCCCGCGGCGCTTCCTTGCCGTCAGGATATTCGTACTCGATGGTATACATGAGCACTTCGCCCAAGCCGGTCGAGATGGGTCCCATCACCGGTTCGGCACCCTCGGGCAGCGAAGCGCTTATGGGCGTCAGCCGTTCGTTGACCTGCTGACGCGCGAAATAGATGTCGGTCCCTTCCTCGAAAATCGCGGTCACCTGGCTGAACCCGTTGCGCGATATCGAGCGTGTCATTTCCAGACCCTCGATGCCAGCAAGCCCGGTTTCGACAGGATAGGTGACCTGCGTCTCGACTTGCGAGGGCGAAAGGGCTGGTGCCTCGGTGTTGATCTGCACCTGTACGTTGGTGATATCGGGCACAGCATCGATGGGCAGGCGGAGCAAATTCACCACGCCAAAGATTGCCACACCGAGGGTCAGCACGACCATCGCCCAGCGAAAGCGCACGGCGACGTCGAGGATCATGCCGATCAGGCCATGGCGGTGGGGGCGATCCGCGTCCTGCATGTGATCAGTGTCCATGCTCGGCCTCCTCCTTCTCGAGTTCAGCCTTCAGCAAGAAGGCGTTGGCGGTGGCTATCCGCCAATTTGCTTCGAGACCGGACTCGATGACCACCCGTCCTCCCGAACGCGCACCGGTGACCACTCGACGGGTTTGAAACCCGCGGCGCGTGCGAACGAAGACCACCTCTGCGCCATCGATTGTCTGGACGGCACTTTCCGGCACCGACATGCGGCCGGTATCGACCTCACCCGAGGGGCGGATACGTGCCTGCAAGAACGCACCGGGTTGCAGGCCGGGGATCGGCCTTGCCAGCGACAGGACCGCCGTAGCGCTGCGGCTTTCGGGATCGAGCGAGGGAGTGACGGATCGCACGCGCGCACCCACTTCCCGGTTGTCCGCGATTTCCAGCGTGGCCTCGTCGCCAGGCTGGATGCGGCTTGCTTCAGCCGACGGGAGGGCAACCTCGACCTGCATGCCGCTCGGGTTCACGACCTGGTAGAGTTCTTCTCCGGCCTCGACGAAGGACCCGAGAACGATAGGCGCCGAGGTCACTCGGCCCGCGAGCGGGCTCGTAACCGCGAGGGAGCGCCCGTCGCCGCTAACACCCGCCGCCGAGACTGCCGCTTGGGCACGCGCAAGTTCCGATTGAGCAACCTGCAGATTGGCTCGGGCGGCCTCGAGATCCTGCCGCGCGGTGACATTGGCTTCGAAAAGGCGGCGCTCTCGATCGTAGGCAGCAGACAATTCGTTGACCCGCGCGCCCGCTGCGCTGAGTTGCGCCGCAAGAGCAGCGGCGTCGGCGCTCTCGATGCGGGCAATCGTCTCTCCCTGCCTCACGTAATCACCCAGCGTTTTGCCGACACTGTGGACTACGCCCGCTGCGCGGGCATCGATGCGGGCACTTGCCGTCGGGCTTGCCGCGACGGTGGCCGGAAAGACCAGCTCGACCGCCGATCCCTGACCGACGGTTTCGACCTCTATCTGGGACGCTTCGATTTGTTCGGCGCCAAGCAGGACAAGCCCTTCGGGAAGCTCGGCCTCCTCGCTCGTTTCCTCAATGTGCTGGTCGGCACTGCCACTTGGCCACAGCATAAACACTGCAGCGGCGATTGAAACGATCACGCCGATAAAAACGGCCAGACGTCTACGGTTCATTTGGAAATACCTCATTGTGCGCCGAGCCAGATCAGCGTCGCCGCCAGGCGGCCACGATCTTCCTGGGCTTGAATCAATGCTTCACGGATGGTGTCGCGCGCTTCGGCCGCAGCCAGAACTTCGATCAGCGGAAATCTGCCGTTGCGGTAGCCAATCCGAACGAGGCGCAAGGCTTCCTCGGCTTGGGGCAAGGACGTCTCCGCGAGGGTCTCGACCCGCGCTTCGGCTGCCAGAAATTGTCCGCGAGCCTGCGTGACTTCGAGTTCGAAATCGGTGCGGGCAATCGCCTCCCGTGCCGTCGCGGCGCGAAGCCGCGCCTCGGCAGCAGCGATGTTTCCTTGGTTGCGATTACTGAACGGAAACGGGATCGAAACGCCTACGAGGAACGCCTGGTCTCTGCTTTCCTCGAACCGTCGGACACCGGCGGATATCGCCGGATCCGGAATGCCTAAAGAGCGTTCCCGGGCGATCGCGGCATCTGCAGCCTCGCGTTCGGCACGGGCGATCTGGAGACGTAAGGCCGAAGGCGAGGCGAGCAGCGTTGCCGGAGGTTCGATCTCGGGGAACACCGAAGGCACGTCCGCAGCAGGTGCTGCCTCGCCCCAAAGCGCGGCCAGCGCATTCCTCGCCGCACTGTCGGCAGCCAGGGCCGCTTCAAGCTCCGCGAGCGCCTCCGCAAGTGCCGCTTCGGCACGAAGCGAACGCAAGGGAGGCTCCCGCCCGACATCGACCAGTACCCCTGCGATCCTGGCAAGCTCGCGGTTGCGCTCGACTATGTCCCGCGCGAGTTCCAATCGGGCTGCCGCAGCGACGGCTTCCACATAGCGCTCGCGCACCGATCGCCCGAGCTGAGCAACCGAGAGCGCTCCTGAAAGGGTCGCGACGCGCGCCTCCGCCTGGGCGGCGCGGACGCGCGCTCCTCGTTTGCCGCCCAATTCGAGCCGCTGGCTCAGGGACAAAGTGTACTCGGTGGCCTGCAATCCCGAAAATGCGCCGCTTCCGGCAATGTTTTCGGCTTCGAAAGCAATTTCGGGGTTGGGCCGCAGCCGCGCCTGGTCGACCAGGGCCCGCGCCGCGTCGGCTTCGGCCCGCGGTCCGATCAGGCGCGGATTTTCTGGGGGCTCATCTGCGCTGTCGACGATGCCCGCACGAGCGAGCGCAGCTTCGAGCGTCAGAAGCTCACGCTCCTGCGCCGCCACGGTCGTGGCTTGAGCGGCGAGGAACAGCCCTCCAAGGAGGACCCCTCGCCAATGAATGGCTGACATTTTTCGAAAATTCCTCTGCTGACGATCCGAACTGCGCTGCGGCATGCAGCGCGGTGACGGTCGTCAGGCGCGAGGGGGGCGCTTCAGTCGGTCGGCAATTTCGGAAGCGAGCGCTTCGGCGGGAGGCGCATCGGGAACCACGACCAAGTGAGGGACCGAATTCTTCTGCACGGTGCCGGCAAAGCTCGCCCCGTGATGGCAATGGCCGTGTCCACACACGCCGTGTTGCTCGGCCGGCGCATCCGGATCGCCCGGCACTTCATCGGCGGCTGCGGATGACGCAGACGCGCTATCGAGCGAAGCCAGAACGGGCGTGCTTCCGGGCGCCACTTCGGCACCGCAAGCAGCAGCATCCGCCGCCGTCACGAACACCATCGCGACCAGCATGAGCAGGACGACGAAAGGGTGCAGGACAAGGCGACGATAGCTTGTAGTCATGGATTCCAACGGCTCCTAGCAAACCGCATCAAGATTGCAAGTTCCGTAACACGATGAAGTATAAGTCTTTTGTTACAGTATAACAGTCCTCGAATACTGTTTCGGTCTTTTAGAACGGCGCGATCAGGCCGCGCGAAGCTCGGGATGCGGATGCTCGCAGCGATGAACTTCGATCGTGACGTGCACATATTCTGCATGCTCTGAAAGTCGGCTGGCATAATTGTCGGGCGCGAGCGGATCATCGGCGATGAGCGAGGCGATGACTGCATACTTGCCGGGACCGATCCGCCAGATGTGCAGATCGCCGATCGCGGCGTCCCGGTCCTCGAGCGCCTCGCGCACCTCTGTGTACCGTTCAGAGGCCGCTTCGGCGTCGACAAGCACGGCAGCGGTATCGCGCAGCAGTGACCATGACCAGCGCCCGATCACGAATGCACCCACCAGCCCCATTGCCGCGTCCATCCATGCCCAGCCGAGGTACATGCCGGCGAGAAGGGCCACGATAGCCAGGACCGAGGTCAGGGCATCGGCAAGCACGTGGAAATAGGCGGAGCGCAGATTGTTATCGGCATGCGCATGGTCGTGGTGATGATGATGGTCGTGATCATGCCCATGGTGATGGTCGGCACCAAGCAGCCAGGCACTCGCGAGGTTCACCACGAGGCCGAGCACGGCGATCCAGATCGCCTCGGTATAGGCAATCGTGAGCGGACTGACGAACCTTTGAGCCGATTCAACCGCGATCCCGATTGCGAAGATGGCGAGGACAAGCGCGCTCGCGAAGCCGGCGAGGTCGCCCACCTTGCCGGTACCGAATGTGAAACGCGGGTTGTTCGCATGGCGCCTGGCAAACCAGTAGGCGAAGGCCGCGACGCCCAAGGCACCTGCATGGGTCGCCATGTGGATACCATCGGCGAGAAGCGCCATCGATCCGGTCCACAGGCCAGCGACGATTTCGATCACCATCATCGCGGCGGTCAACGCGACAACATAGCGCGTGCGCTGCTCATGCGCGTCGTGCGAAGCGCTCAGAAAGTTGTGATCATGGGCGAGCGGTTTAGAGTCGGCGTGGTGCATGCGAGGCTGATAATCGGTATTACGGAAGGGCGAAACCTGAATGGAGCTTTCGACTCCGAGACCGAGGTGAATTTCGGACCTAGTAATTCCTTCCCGTCAGTCAGACCGAGAATCTGGTATTGCGAAAAGTAGGACCTCACTTCTCGCGATATCCGCTGCATTTACTCTCAATCCTACCTGTGCGATGAGCGTAAGCGTTTGAAAATCAACAAGATACGACAGGTATCCTATCGGTCCGATTCTGTTCATCCCGGGAAGGTCACAAGCTGGCCATGAATGCAAAAGTCATCACGAATTTCCAGCTTGGCAGCCGCGAATCCTCCTCGGCGCCGGATGTCTTGCCCTTGGCTACAGAGCATGCGCTGCAATCCGCCGGAGCTGCTTTCCATGCGCTCGCCGACACCATGCCGCAGATGGTTTGGTCGACTCTTCCCGACGGCTCCCACGATTATTACAATGCGCGCTGGTATGAATTCTCGGGTGTCCCTGTCGGATCAACCGACGGCGAAGGATGGGCCGGGATGTTTCATGAGGATGACCAGGCCGATGCATGGAATAAATGGAACCACAGCCTCGCTACCGGCGAACCGTACGAGGTTGAATATCGCCTGAGGCTTCACAGCGGTGATTATCGCTGGATGATCGGTCGTGCGCTGCCGATCCTCAACGAGCAGGGTGAGATACAGCGCTGGATCGGCACTTGTACGGATATCGACGAGCAGAAGCGCACCGCCCTCCAAAACTGTTTGAAAGCGTCCAGGTCCTCAACGGCGCCAGCGCCTTCCTGAACGGTGCAGCACCGGGCGGATCGGGACTTGGCGGAAGCGTCAATCTGCAGCTCAAGAGGGCCGGAGACACCGACCTCAATCGCGTAACCGTTTCAGCCAGCGAGAATGCCCACTTCGGCGGCAGCTTCGATGTCGCTCGCCGCTTTGGCCAGAACGGCGAATGGGGCGTTCGCCTGAATGCAGCCTATCGTGACGGCGAAACGTCGATCGACCGTGAAGATCGCCGCACTCAGGTCGTGGGCGGTGCGATCGATTATGACAGTGGCCCGCTACGGGCAGCTCTCGACCTGGCGTTCCAGAATGTCCGGATCGACGCCTTGCGGCCGAAGGTCACCGTCGGAAGCGCAACGATCCCCGCCGTTCCCGATGGCGATGCGAACTATGCGCAGGATTTCACCTACACCGAACTGCGCGATGTTTTCGGCGCGCTGGCCGTGGAATACGATCTTGCCGACAATGCATTGGCATACTTCAGGGCCGGTGCGCGCGACGGGCGCGAGGAAGGCATTTACGGCGGCATTACCGTTCTCGATGCCGGTAGCGGTGCTGCCAGCGGCACGGCGCTGTTCGTCCCGCGGACCGACAATAACGAAGCGGTCGAAGCTGGCATCCGCGTGAAGTTGGGCGAAGCGATCACCCACGAGTTCAATTTCGGCGGCAATGCCAGCTGGCAGGTGAACCGCAACGCCTATGATTTCCGTTACGGGCCTGGTTTTGCCGGCTACGCCACCAATATCTACGACGCCCCGCAGGTCGAACTGCCGTCTTCGGCCCTCGTCGGCGGCGACCTTGAGGATCCCTTCCCGATTTCGCGGACGCGGCTCTGGAGTGCTTTCGCATCGGACACGATCGGGATGATCGAAGACCGTTTGCAGGTCACGGCGGGCCTGCGCCTGCAATCCATCAATGTGAAGAGCTACAGCTATTTCGGCGGCGACCTGGCGACCGAATACGATGAAAGCGCAGTCACGCCCGTAATCGGCGTGGTCCTCAAGCCCTTCGATGGCCTGTCGCTATATGGCAACCGGATCGAGGCGCTCCAGCAAGGTCCGACAGCGCCCCTCGATCCGGCGCTCGTCAGCAATCCGGGAGAGGTGCTCGCGCCCCGCAAGTCGCTGCAGTACGAGGTTGGAGGCAAGCTGGCACTGGGCGATGTCTTCGTCGGTCTCGGCGCCTACCGCCTTGAGCGACCGGGAGAGGGTGTGCTTGCCGACGGCAGCTTCGGATACCTCGGGGATCAGACGCACCAAGGCATCGAGTTCACGGTCAACGGCGATCTGACACCCAGCCTGAGGCTGATCGGCGGCGCAGCTCTGACCGATGCGAACCTCGTCAGAGGCAACGAGGTACCTGGCGTTTCCGAATACACCGCCAATGCAGACTTGGAGTGGGACTTGGGCTTTGTGCCTGGCGCGACGATCACAGCGCGTGCAGTGCACACGGGTCCGCAGTGGGTCGATGCCGCCAACACGCTCGAACTCGATAGCTGGACGCGTATCGATCTCGGTGCGCGCTACGTCTTCGCGGCGGACGACACGCCGGTCACGCTCCGCCTTTCGGCCGATAATATCACGAACGAAAAGTACTGGGCCAGCGCGTTCGACGTCTTTTCTGCCGCACTGCTGCAAGGAACCCCGCGCACAATCAAAGCCAGCATCTCTGCCGACTTCTAAGTTGGGCTGCGATGGGGCCGCTAGTGGTCAGTCCGGTCCTGGTCGACAAGGCGCAGATAGCGGACATTCGGCTTGCGACCCGTGAGCGGACATTGGTCGCATTACACCGCTGTGTGAAAGCAGTCGTTGGGTTGGAATGGAGAGAACTCCGGCGATCGGGTGCTGCTCAACCCAACATAGATCCGGCGTCGGAGGCAGCTGTAGGGTAAGCAAACATAGTCGATTTAATATCGTCCGCATTAAGCCCATGTCGGATGGCTAAGCCGAAGATATTGATCAGTTCGTCAGCGTCAGGGCCGACCAGGTGAGCCCCAAGGATGCGTCCTGTTCCAGTTTCGACCAGCACCTTGTGGCCGTAGATCTCTTCGTTCAGCCGCCTTGCCGAAAACCAACCTGGGTGCGATCCAGCATTCACCGTGAAATCCAAACCTGCCTCGTGCGCCTCGCTTTCCAGCATTCCGACCCGCGCTGCCGGCGGCTCAGTGAATAGCGCGCTCGGCACCCCCCGATAGTTCGGAGTTCGGCCGCTTTCTTCGAGTATGTTTTCTACCACGACCTTGGCATCGTGACTGGAGACAGGCGTCAGTGGCGGACCATGTGCAGCAGCGTCACCCGCCGCGAAGACCTTGGGGTTACTCTGGCTGCGTAGCTGTTCGGTAAGCACCAACCGTCCATCGTCACAGGCGACGTCTCCCGCCTCGAGATCCAGCGAGCCGATCGCAGGGACTCTTCCGGCAGCGTGCACCACCAAATCCCCTTCGATCCTGCGATCGCCAGCATAGACGATCAGACCGCCGCCTCTCTTTGCTACGCCGTTCACCTCGGCGTCCACGATTTCGATGCCGAGATCATCGAAACTCGGCATGAGCCAATCTACCGTGTCAGGGTCGAAGGCTTTCAGAATGCGGCCTCGTTGGACGATTGTGACCTTTGCACCGGCGCGCGCGGCGAGGTGGGCAAATTCTGCGGCAATGTATCCGCCGCCGACGAATACGATCCGATTTGGAAGTGTTTCGAGTTCTAGGAATGCATCGCTGTGAATCAGCAATTGCTCACCTTGGATCCCAAGCGGTCGAGGCTCCGCTCCCGTTGCGATTAGAGCGTGCGAGAAACTCAGTTCCCTGTCGCCTATCACGATCCTGTCGGGGCCAGCAAAGCGTGCCGCGCCGTGAATAGTCGCGACGCCCTTACGCTCGTAGCGAGCTTCCTGCTTTTCAGGGACGGGGCCGGTAAAGCTGCGCTTGAATGCCTGGAGGTCGGCCCAATCAATTGAAACCGAGCCTTCTATGCCCTTCCCCTTCATTCGCCTGTATGCCGCGAGCGCTTCCTCTCCGCTCACCATCATCTTTTTCGGGTCGCATCCGCGCAGCGCACATGTGCCACCGAAAGGCCGATAATCGATAACCGCGCAGCGCTTCCCGGCGTTGGCCATCCGGTGGACCGCGACCTGCGCAGCAGTTCCCGATCCGATAGCGACGAAATCGAAAGCCTCAACCATTGCAGCAATCGCCTTCCTGTATCGGAGGGCAGGGAACGGTCCCGTAGGAACAGAAGACGCAGCAATCGCCTTGGAGGGGTTGGAGGCGCACGCCGCATGCCGAACAGTTGTAGAAGAACATGCAGGCGTTGGTCGGCATCTCCTCGTCCTTCTCATGCCCGCATTCGGGGCAGCGCAAGCGCGAGATCAGGATCGGATCAGCCATAGAGGAAGCCACCTGTCAGCAGCGCCGCACCGATGACAATTCCCATGGCGGTCAGCGCTCGATAGGTCGATGATCCGCATGCACTGTCCGCCGGGCATGTTCGTGCCTGTCGAAGCTGCCAGAGCAAACGGAGGGTCGCAGCGAGGAGAAGAGCCGACGCAAGTGTCAGCAGCGGGACACGATAGGGGGCTACGACCGGCGAGATGCTGCCAAGCCACGCCGAGCCCACACCCACCGACGCGAGCATCAAGGGCAGTGCACAGCATGCAGCTGCTCCGAAGGCTGCAAAGACACCGCCGCCCGTCGCCAGTCCGTTCCACCATGTGCTGAAGCTGCGCACCAGTCGTCCCTTTGCAAAACCCGATTCCCGCAATTATTTACAGTCTGTAGCAACTACAGACTCAAGGGGTTTCGTGTGAAAATCGGTGATGTATCGAAACAGACCGGATGCAAAATCGAGACAATCCGATATTATGAGCGGATAGGAGTCATCGACCCGCCTCCACGAAGGGGCGCTTACCGCGACTACGGTCCTCGGGACATCGAGCGGCTGCGTTTCGTTCGGCGTGCGCGCGAACTCGGCTTCTCCCTTGAAGAGGTGCGGGCGCTGCTCGACCTCACACCGGGGCCCGATGTGCATTGCGATCAAGTGCAATCAATCGCGGAACAGCATCTCGGGAACGTCCGCGCCAAGCTGGCGGACCTCGCGCGCATGGAAACTGCTCTGACAAAATTGATCAGGCAGTGTGGCACTACCAGTGATGATCGGTGCCCGGTATTGGAAAGCTTAGCCGGCGAAGGCTAATCCAGCAGATCCAAGCTACGGACCAACGTTCCATCCAACACTCACAATTGACTCAGCCTGCCAGAGCAGAAAAGCAAGCGGTCCGCTTTCGGGCACCTTGCTATGCGCGGGCTACGTCCAGAATCCGGGCGTATTGTGTTGAAAAACTCTGCCACCCGTTTTGGTCGGTAACACTAGAACTTTGGCACGCCTCGTAGTGTAACAATGATTCAAGCGGCAAGCTCACTCTGAATTTTTGTTGCCCGAAATTAACCTCCGGCGCGGCGGGGCCGACTTTTTCAACACAATACGGGCGTAAAGCTGACATTGATATCGCCCAACTCGCATAGGGAGAAATTGAATTTGGAGTCCCGAAAAAGGCATCGAACCAATGCATTAGACGGCTTTTGAGGGCCTTTTGAGGGCTTTTTGGAGACGACCGAATTCCTAGCTATCTGATAAGACGTAAAAAATTATTTCGAATGTGATGCCTCTTCTGGCACCATTTTCAAGCGTGATCGGGATTCGCAGTTTCTGCAGTCGGTAAGCTTGCCGAGCTGCGGTCATCGGACCACTTGGCCGCGTGCCGCATTTTGTATCGGTAAACCGGTTTCCACGGAAACGAGGTCGCATTAAGGGCGCAGGATGGACCGCGCCCAGATTGTGCATGAGAATTTCCTCCGCCGCGTGAGATCGGGGGAGTTGCCGTCGGGCCAGATGCCAGATGGCCCACTTGCCGACGTCGATGCGGTGCGGTTGTTCCGTACGGGGTGCCTTACACGGGCCCTCGATATCGTCAGCCGGCGGATGCAGGCGGCGGGCGAGGGGTTCTATACCATTGGCTCGTCCGGGCACGAGGGTATGGCGGCGGTGGCCGCTGCGCTGCGGCCCACCGACATGGCGTTCCTCCATTACCGCGATGCGGCTTTTCAGATCGAGCGCGCCAATCAGGTGCCCGGCCAGTCGATCCTGTGGGACATGTTGCTGAGCTTCGCCTGTTCGCGCGACGATCCGATCAGCGGCGGGCGTCACAAGGTGCTGGGTTCCAGGGCGCTGAATATCCCGCCGCAAACCTCGACCATCGCGAGCCACCTGCCCAAGGCAGTCGGTGCGGCATATTCCATCGGGCTCGCCAGGAAAGTGCAGCCCAAGCATCAGGCGCTACCCGACGATGCGATCGTGGTGTGCAGTTTCGGCGATGCCAGCGCCAACCATTCCACCGCTCAGGGCGCGATCAACACGAGCTGCTGGACTGCTTACCAGAAAGTGCCGATGCCGGTGCTGTGGGTGTGCGAGGATAACGGGATCGGCATCTCGACCAAGACCCCGACGGGATGGATCGCAGCCAATTTTTCGGCGAAGCCAGATCTCGCCTATTTCGCGTGCGACGGGCTCGACATCTACGACACATACCGCGCCGCGCGCAAGGCGGCGGAATATGTTCGCAGCCGGCGAAAGCCCGCGTTTCTGCATGTGCGCACAGTGCGGCTATACGGTCATGCCGGGGCAGACGTGCAGACCGCCTACATGACAAAGGCCCAGGTCGAGGCGGACGAGGCGAACGATCCGCTGTTGCACACGGTGCGTCTGCTGGAGACGGCGGGGGCGCTGGAGCGTGACGCGGCGCTGGCTATCTACCAGCAGACGCTGGACCGGGTGGAGCGGGTCCGGGCCGAGGTCGTCACCCGGCCCCGCCTCAGCACCGCGGGCGAGGTGATGGCCAGCCTCATCCCGCCGCGGCGTGACAATGCACCCAGCAATGGCCCGTCCGTGGAGGTGCGCGCGGCGGCGTTCGGGAGCGATCTCAAGGCGATGGAATCGCCTCAGATCATGAGCCGGTGCATCAACTGGGCATTGACCGACCTGATGCTCGAACACCGCGAAATCGCCCTGATGGGCGAAGACGTGGGTGCCAAGGGCGGGGTTTACGGCGTCACGCAGAAGCTGGTGAACCGGTTCGGGCGGGCGCGGGTGATCGACACCCTGCTCGACGAGCAATCCATCTTGGGCCTCGGTTTGGGCATGGCGCACAATGGGTTACTTCCGATCCCGGAGATCCAGTTCCTCGCTTATTACCACAATGCCGAGGACCAGTTGCGGGGCGAGGGAGCGACGCTGCCGTTCTTTTCCAACGGGCAGTTCACCAACCCCATGGTGCTGCGGATCGCCGGGCTGGGGTACCAGAAGGGCTTTGGCGGGCACTTCCACAACGACAACTCATTCGCTGCGCTACGGGATGTGCCGGGCCTGATCCTGTGTTGCCCGTCGAACGGAGCGGATGCAGCGCGGCTGCTGCGTGAATGCGTGCGGTTGGCCCGCGAGGAGCAGCGGCTGGCGGTTTTCCTCGAGCCGATCGCGCTTTACCCGATGCGCGACCTGCACGAACCCGGCGATGGCCTGTGGCTGCGGCACTATCCAGCGCCGGGCGAGCGGATCGATTTTGGTGATGTGACTGTACATGGACATGGCAATGACATTGCTATGATCAGCTACGCCAACGGGCTGCATCTCTCATTACAAGCGCAGCACCGACTGGCCGCCAGTGGAATAGCGGCGCGGGTGATCGATCTTCACTGGCTCAACCCGCTGCCTGAAGCAGCGATGCTGGACGCAATCGGTGGCGCGTCCCGCGTGCTGGTGGTGGACGAGACGCGCCGCACCGGCGGGCTGGCCGAGGCGCTGATGGCGCTGCTGGCCGAACGGACCGACAAACCGATCGCACGCCATGTGGCCGAGGACAGCTTCATTCCCACCGGGCCCGCCTATGCCGCGACGATGCCGAGCGTCGACAGCATCGTCGCCGCCGCCGGGGCCCTGATGGAGCGCGGGACATGAAGAAGACCGCTGTTGTCGTCTGCCCGGGCCGGGGCACTTACAACAAGGGCGAGCTTGGCTATCTCGCGCGGCATTTTCCGGATGCCGAGCTGCTGTTCGCCTTCGACCGCCAGCGGGCGGAAGCGGGGCAGGAAACACTGTCGGCGCTCGATGGGGCAGAGCGGTTCAGCATGGCGACGCACACGCGGGGCGACAACGCTTCGGGCCTGATCTTCGCCGCCACTCTGGGCGATTTCCTCAGCATTGACCGTAACGCCATCGAGATCGTAGCGGTCACCGGCAATTCGATGGGCTGGTATTCTGCGCTCGCCTGCGCGGGCGCGGTTTCCCCGCAGGATGGCTTTCGCGTCGCCAACACCATGGGCACGCTGATGCAGCAGGCGCTGATAGGCGGCCAGCTGGTTTACCCGTTCATGGACGATGACTGGCGGCCCGGTCCGGCGCGCAAGACCGAGCTGCTGACGCTCGTTGCCCAGATCGACGCGCGTGCCGATCACATGCTGGCGCTGTCGATCGACCTTGGCGGCATGCTCGTGCTCGCGGGTAACGAGACGGGGCTGAAGGCGTTCGAGCAGGCGGTCGAGCCGGTCGACGGACGTTTCCCGATGCGGCTGGGCAATCACGCCGCGTTTCACACGCATCTGCAGCAGCCAGTGGCTGAGCAGGGCCGCGCCGCGCTGCCGGCCGAACTGTTCGGCCAGCCCGTCTTGCCGCTGATCGACGGACGCGGTGCTGTATGGTGGCCCCATTCGACCGGCACGGCGGACCTGTGGGATTACACGCTGGGCCATCAGGTCACCGAAACTTACGACTTCACCCGCGCCATTGCGGTCGCCGCGCGCGAGTTCGCACCCGACCTGTTCATCGTGACCGGCCCCGGCACGACACTGGGCGGCGCGGTCGCCCAATCGTTGGTGCTGGCCGACTGGCGCGCGATGGGCGACAAGGCCGCGTTCAAGGAGCAGCAGGACGCCGACCCGCTGCTGGTCGCTATGGGCATGGCGGAGCAGCGGGGCATGGCCGCGCGATAGGTTGCAAATCGCCATCGGGACTCGCCTTGGCCGCCGGGATGGTTTACCTTCGCGTAAAGAGGAGAGGCCCATGCTCGCGACAAGTCCCAGTTTCGAAGGGGTGGCCGATTTCGACGTCCTGATCGTGGGCGCCGGCATTTCCGGTATCGGCATGGCGGCGCACATGGAAATGCTGTGCCCGACGCGCAGCTACGCGATCGTCGAACAGCGCGATAACCTGGGCGGTACGTGGGACCTGTTCCGTTACCCCGGAATCCGTTCCGACAGCGACATGCATACGCTGGGCTTCGTGTTCGAGCCCTGGAAGCATGAAAAATCGATCGCCGATGCGCCCGCGATCCTCGATTACCTCCACCGGATCGTCGACGAGCGCGGCATCCGCCGGCACATCCGCTTCGGCCACAAGGTTCTGGCGGCCGACTGGCGCGACGACGAGGCGCGCTGGCATGTCACGATGGAGCGCAGCGATGGCACACAGGCCCGGGTAACCGCGAACTTCCTCTATCTCGGCTCAGGATATTACGATTACGACGAACCGTACGACCCGTCCTTCGACTTCGGCGAATTCGAAGGCCGGGTGGTGCACCCGCAGTTCTGGCCCGACGATCTCGATTACGCGGGCAAGAAGGTCGTGGTCATCGGTTCGGGCGCCACAGCGGTCACGATCGTCCCGGCGATGGCGGCCAGGGCGGCGCATGTCGTCATGCTTCAGCGCACGCCGACCTGGATGTTCTCGCGCCCGGCCAAGGATGCGCTGGCCAATTTCCTGCGCCGGATCCTGCCCGAACAGCTGGCTTACAGGATTACCCGCTGGAAGAACATTCGGTTGCAGGATTTCTCGTTCAAGCTGGCGCGCAAAAAGCCGCAGAAGGTCAAGGATGCCCTGCACAAGCGCATTCGCAAATCGATGGGGGCAGATTACGATCTCGCCCCGTTCACGCCGCCCTACAACCCGTGGGATCAGCGCCTGTGCCTGGTGCCTGACGACGACCTGTTCGCCGCGATCAAGCGGGGTAAGGCCAGCGTCGTGACCGGGCGGATCGCGCGTTTCGTGAAAGGCGGCGTCGAACTGGAAAGCGGCGAGACGCTGGACGCTGACATCGTGGTTACCGCCACCGGGCTGAAACTGGCCGTGGGTGGCAAGATTGCCGTCAGCCAGAACGGGGTGCCGGTGAAATTCGCCGATCATTTCTATTACAAGGGCTGCATGTTCTCCAACCTGCCGAACCTTGCAGTGGTGTTCGGTTATCTCAATGCAAGCTGGACCTTGCGCGCGGACATCAACTCGGAATTCGTCTGCCGGGTGCTGAACGAAATGGAACGGCGCGGCAGCGACATTGCCGTACCGGTGCTCGCCGCCGATCACGGGCTGGAAGAAGACGACCTGTTCGATTTTTCCAGCGGGTATATCCAGCGCGGCAAGCACATCATGCCCAAGAGCGCGACCGCTTATCCCTGGCGGCTGAACCAGGAATACGTGTTCGATCGCAAGGTAATGCGGGAAGGGCCGGTCGACGACGGGATCCTGCTGTTTCGCAAGGCGCCCGCCGGGGTTCAGTCCGAACCGCAGCTGGAGGCGGCCGAGTAACGAGGATTTGGCCTTCCGCAGCGCCGCCACCTCGCCTAACCCATTTGCATGAGCGAGCGTATCTATACTGCCGGGCTGATTGTGATCGGCGACGAAATCCTCTCCGGCCGCACGCACGACAAGAACATCGCCCAGGTCGCCAGCTGGCTTCAGGTGCAGGGTATCCGTCTGGCCGAAGTCAGGGTGGTGGCGGATGTCGAGGATCGGATCGTGGCCGCGGTCAATGCGCTGCGTGCCGACAACGATTACCTCTTCACCACCGGCGGTATCGGTCCGACGCACGACGATATCACGGTCGATGCCGTTGCCCGCGCGCTGGGCGTGCCGGTGGTCATCCATCCAGAAGCGCGCGCGATCCTGGAACGATACTACGCCGACAAGGGCGGAGTGAACGAAGGGCGCCTGCGCATGGCGCGCGTGCCGCAGGGCGCCGACCTCATCCCCAACCGCATGTCGGGGGCACCGGGCATTCGCCTGGGCAACATGTTCCTGATGGCGGGCGTGCCGCACATTACCGCAGGGATGCTGGATGCGCTGACCGGGCAGCTGGAAGGCGGCGCCCCGCTGCTGAGCCAGACGATCGGCGGGTTCATTCCCGAAAGCGAGGTCGCGGGCCTGCTGCGCGATACGGAAAAGGCCCACGAACGCTGCCAGATCGGCAGCTATCCGTTCTTCCGCGAAGGGCGGGTGGGCTCGAACTTCGTCGTCCGATCGACCGATGGCGATGCCCTGGCCCGGTGCATGGCGGACTTGTGCGAGGGGCTGGACCGGGCCGGGTTTGCCTGGACCGCAGGCGGTATCTGACAACAAGACTGTCTTAACGCTGCCGCGTTACGCTCGCAGCGATGACTGGCGTCTACCTCACGATCGACACCGAATATGCCTCTGCCCTGCCGGGCGTGGGCGGGCCCGGCACGCGGGCGGAAAACTTCGCCCGGTCGATCGAGTGCGATACGAATTCCGGGCCGGTCGGGATTGGCCACCAGATGGACGTGATGGACCGGCACGGGCTGAAGGGCGTGTTCTTCGTCGATCCCATGCCGGCATTGCTGTGGGGCGTAGCCGCGATCGAGGACGTGGTCGGCCCGATTGTTGCGCGCGGACACGACGTGCAGCTTCATTGCCACAGCGAATGGCTGGCGCTGGCGCCGGGCAATTCGCTGACCCGGCGGACCGGGCAGCACTTGCGCCAGTTCCCGCTGGAGGATCAGTGCCGCATCCTGGAATGGGCGCGCGACACCCTGATCGCAGCGGGCGCGCCGCGCCCGGTGGCGTTCCGGGCCGGCAATTACGGCGCCAACGACGACACCTTGCGGGCGCTGGCCGAAATCGGGATCGGATACGATACCAGCCATTGCCCCGCGCTGGTCGGCGCAGGAGACTGTGCAATCACATTGGGGCGCGATCGGCGCATGCCCGGATGGCATTGCGGCGTGGTCGAGGTGCCGGTGGGTTGCGTGGAAGATTTTGGCGGGCGGCTTCGCCATGCGCAGATTACCGCCTTGTCGCTCGATGAACTGACCGGCGCCCTGCGCCATGCTCGCGATACCGGGCAGGCCAGCTTCACCGTCGTGTCGCACAGTTTCGAACTGGCGAGCCGCGACCGCACCCGGCGCAACCGCGTGGTCGCTCGCCGGTTCGAAGGGTTCTGCGCGGCGCTGGCGGCGATGCCGGGCTGTGGCAGCGCGACTTATGCGAACGATCCGCCGCGGCCTGCGGCGGAACGCGCGGTACCCGTACTGGCGTTCGACCCGATCCGCAGCAGCGCGCGCGTGATGGAGCAGGCTGTATCCAACGCACTCTACGCCACGCGTCTGCCCGAGAAGGTCAAGCAAACCGCCAGCATGGGGATGCTGATGCTCTGCTGACAGCGTTTGGGGGTCGCAGGTGCCTTTGCCCCAAAACGAAATTGCCCCAAAACGAAAAAGGGCCGGGAAATCCCGGCCCTTTTCATATTTGGCTGTAGCGAAAGGCTCAGGCGCCTTCGACCTCGGTCAGGTCGACCTTGAGGCCAGGACCCATCGAGCTGGTCAGCGTGATCTTGCGCACGTACTTGCCCTTGGAGCCCGAGGGCTTGGCCTTGACGATCGCGTCGGTCAGCGCCTTGAAGTTAGCCTTCAGATCCTCGTCCTTGAACGACAGCTTGCCGATCCCGGAGTGGATGATGCCTTGCTTCTCCACGCGGAACTCGACCTGGCCGCCCTTGGCGTCCTTCACGGCCTGTTCCACGTTCGGGGTCACGGTGCCGAGCTTCGGGTTCGGCATCAGACCCTTGGGGCCCAGCACCTTACCCAGACGGCCGACGACACCCATCATGTCGGGGGTCGCGATAACGCGGTCGTAGTTGAGGTTGCCTGCGGCCATGTCGTCCATCAGGTCTTCGGCACCGACCTTGTCGGCACCGGCAGCAAGCGCTTTCTCGGCATTGTCACCGCGCGCGAACACGGCAACGCGAACGTCCTTGCCGGTGCCCGAGGGCAGCGACACCATGCCGCGGACCATCTGGTCGGCGTGGCGCGGGTCGACGCCCAGGTTCATCGCGACTTCGACGGTTTCGTCGAACTTCGCCTTGTGCGCACGCAGGGTGCTCAGCGCCTCGTCGACGGTGTAGAGCTTCTCGCGGTCGAGCTCGGCACGAACTTTCTGGATCTTGGTCTGCTTGGCCATTGGATCAGCCCTCCACCACTTCAAGGCCCATCGAACGCGCGGAGCCTTCGATGATGCGGGTCGCCATTTCGATGTCGTTCGCGTTGAGGTCGGCCATCTTGGTCTGGGCGATCTCGGCAAGCTGCGAACGCTTGATCGTGCCGGCCGAAGTCTTGCCGGGTTCCTTGGAACCGGACTTCAGATTCGCGGCCTTCTTGATGAGGAAGGTCGCGGGCGGGGTCTTGGTGACGAAGGTGAACGAACGGTCGGAATAGACCGTGATGATCGTCGGGATCGGCATGCCCTTTTCAAGGCTGTCGGTCGCCGCGTTGAACGCCTTGCAGAATTCCATGATGTTCACGCCGCGCTGACCCAGGGCAGGGCCGATGGGCGGCGAGGGGTTGGCGGTGCCGGCGGGCACCTGCAGCTTGATATAGCCGTCGATCTTCTTGGCCACGATAGGCCTCCTTTCTCACTGTCGCCCCACTGCTGCGGAGCTCATGGTAAGCGGTGAAACGGGCTGCCTTGGCAGACCTCCCGCATGGGTTCCCGATTTTTGGGAAGCGGCCCCTTAGCGGCGCCCCGGGCAAAAGGCAATCGGTTCTTCAGCCGCCGGGCAGCAGGACGCCCTGCTTGATGACCAGGGCCGGACTGTCGAATGCAGACAGGTCGGTCAGGGGGTCGCTTGCCAGCACGACCAGGCTCGCTTCCGCCCCTTCCGCGAAGGTGCCGATATCGCGGCCCGGGAAAAGATAGCGCGGCGTCTGGTTCGTGGCGATCGCGAGCAGACGGGCACGGGACAGGACGGCGAGCCGATCGAGCGACTTCAGTTCGTCGACCACGGAGCCATCGATCGCGTCGGAGCCGGTGAGGATCGGCACGCCGGCCGCGATGAGGCGAGTCAAATTGTCGGTGTAATTCGCCAAGATCGGCTCGGAAGTTTCCGGATTGGCCTTGATCGCATAACGCGCGGCCGCTGTCGTGGTTATCACCGCCGTACCGCGCCGTGCCGCCTCTGCAATGGCAGCCTCGGCAATGCGATAATCGGCCGGCACCTTGCCCTTGGCAATCCGGTACCCTGGCAGATGGGCAATCATGTCCGCCCCGGCCGCCACGGCAATGGCGAAATCACCCGCCGTATCGACGTGGACCGCGACCCGGGCGCCCATCGCATGACTGCGGCTGACGATTTCCGGGAGGAGGGCCGGATCGATCCCGTTGTAACCGAACAGATCCGGGTCGCTGCTGTTGGCCGCGTGGTTTTCGGCGTCGATCAGGATGACCTTCACCAGTGTCGTTTGGCTTTCTGCAATCTGCGGCCAACGCAAGTCGAGATCCGCCTGGCTGTCGATCGACCAGAACGACTTGTTACGAAACTCATCGGGCTCCACTTCCATGCCGGCCGCCTTGGAACTGGCGAGCGCGATTCCCAACGGGTGGCCGTGCGACGATGTGATGCATGCTTCGGCAAACAGTACATCGGGCGTCGCGGCCTGGCCGAGGAAAGCCCGGAACTGGGAAATGCCTTCGGGATGGGCGCAGAACTGGGCGGAATAGAAAATGCCCTGCCGGACATAGCGGGGCGCCTTCATCCCCGCGAAATAGGCATTCTGAAGGTCGTGATTGTGCGCTTCTGCCAGCGGCGGCACGATCCAGCGCCCGTCAAGATCGACCGTGATGGTGGGTGCCGCGGGCCGCTCGCGGGTCAGCCGGCCATTAACGACATACCATTCCATCGGCGCGAATTTTTCGCCGTCGAACCACTGCCCGCCGCGCAACTGCATTGCCGATCGGGATTGCGGCTGCGCCGCAGCCGGTTCGTCGGCAGGTGCCGCCAGCGTGGGACTATAGGGAGCCCACGCAAATGCGGCAGCCAAAGCGAGCAAATGGCGAATTTTCATGGGCGCGGCCAATAGACGGTGCGCCCGGCGGCGCAATCGCGATCGGCCTGCGTTCGACCAACGCCCTGCCGGTCTCGACCAAATCCGCCCGGCCACCTGGCCGGGCTGTTCGGGCCGGCCGTTACTTGACCAGTTCGACCTCCTCGAACGCCAGTTCGACCGGCGTGGCGCGGCCGAAGATCGACACGGCGACCTTGACCCGCTGCTTGTCGAAATCCAGCTCCTCGACCAGGCCGTTGAAGCTGGCGAAGGGGCCGGCATTGACCTTGACGCTGTCGCCGATTTCGTAATCGACGCTGACCTGCTTCTTGGGTGCAGCCTTGGCTTCTTCCACGCCGCCGAAATAGCGGGCGGCTTCGCGCTCCGAAATCGGCTGCGGCTTGTTGCCCGAACCCAGGAAGCCGGTGACCTTGGGCGTGTTCTTGACAAGGTGGTAGACGTCGTCGGTCAGGCGCAGCTTGGCAAGGACGTAACCCGGCATGAACTTGCGTTCGACCTGGACCTTCTTGCCGCGCTTTACCTCGGTCACGGTTTCGGTCGGAACCTGCACGTCCTCGACCGCTTCGGAAAGGCCCAGCCGCTCGGCTTCGGAAAGAATCGCGTCGCGGACCTTGTTCTCGAAACCGGAGTAGGCGTGGATGATGTACCAGCGTGCCATTTTACGTCCTGAACTGGAAAGGTTGACCTCAGGCGAGCGTCAGCAGCCAGCGCACCGCCGCGCCGAACAGCGAATCAACGCCGAGGAAGAACAGCGAGAGGATCACCATCATGATGAACACGAAGATGGCCGTTCGGACCGTTTCCTCGCGCGTCGGCCACACGACCTTGCGCGTTTCGGACTGAACCTGGCGGATGAATTCCGCGGGCGATGTCTTGCGCTTGCTTTCTTCGGCCATGGCGTGACCCGTTCGTCCTCGCTTGCGATATCTCGTGCCTTCCGGAATGGGGCCATCGCCGCCCCGGTTCAAGGTCCGGGAGGGGCTGGGCGTGATTCCAATGTCGGAAGACCAAGCGCCATCTAGGCCGCGATGCGGGCAAAAGCAAGGCGATGTGCAGCAGGGCTTGCTGCAGAAATTTCTGCATGGGCTGAGCGGCGCCGGTGCGGACGCCGCTCCGGCGGAGCGATCAGGTCAGCGCGCGCCGAACAATCGGGCGAACAGGCCGGGATGTTCCATCGGCACGATCGGGCCGTGGATATGCCGCCGCAGGGTGGCATCGCAGTAGGGACGAGGCTCGACCCAACGATCTGGGCGGCTGGAGCGGAAGGTTGCAACGGACATGAGCTGTACCTCCTTTTGCTGGCGAGGCGGATGAATCCGCCCGTCGATAGAAATGCACGGGTCACCGGAACCGTTCCTGAACAATCTGCGTGTTTTAATGAAGCGTTCGAACGCGGGACGTTAGCCGCCACTAGCGTCAGGGTTGCACATATAAAAATATCTTTATATGCCTGGGCCGATGCGGATCGAAGCCATCATGCGGGCACTGGCCGACCCGACGCGGCTGCGGATCATGCGGCTGTTGTCGGCCATGGAGCTGGCGGTTGGCGAGCTGGCGCAAGTGCTGGGGCAAAGCCAGCCGCGCGTGTCGCGCCACGTCGGCATCCTGTGTGACGCCGGTCTTGCGGAACGACACCGCGAAGGAAGCTGGGTCTTTCTGCGCGCGAGCGTCGGTCGCGAGCGCGGCAGTCCGGTGGGCGACGCGGTGACCCGTCTGCTAGCCACCGCGGAGCGCGAAGATCATGATTTTGCCGCCGCCTGCACGGAAGATCGCCGGCAGCTTGCCGCAATTCGCGCTGCTCGCGAATCGGGCGCGGAGGCCTATTTTGCCCGTCATGCCGAGGAATGGGACGAGCTGCGCAAACTCCACAGTGCCGACGCATTGGTGGAGCAGCGGCTGGCCGAAGCGCTGTCCGCCGCACCGCTGGGCGACGTGCTCGACATCGGCACCGGGACTGGGCGCATGGCGGAACTGTTCGCCGGGCAGGCGGGCCGCATCGTGGCGCTCGACAAGAGCCTCGACATGCTCCGCGTTGCGCGGGCCAAGCTGCAGAACCTCGATGCCGGCAGTGTCGAGCTGGTCCAGGGCGATTTCGCAGCGCTGCCGTTTGCCGCGCATTCGTTTGACACCGTGCTGCTGCACCAGGTGCTGCATTTCGCCCAAGACCCCACCGCCGCGCTGGCCGAAGCTGCACGGGTGACCCGGCCCGGCGGTCGGATCGCGATCGTCGATTTCGCCGCGCACGAGCGGGAGGAGCTGCGCGATCGCCACGCTCACGCCCGCCTCGGATTTACCGACGGCGCGCTCGATACCCTGCTGACCGAAGCGGGCTACGATCCGGTCCCGCCGATCGCGCTCGACGAGGGCGAGCTGGTGGTCAAGATCTGGCTCGGCACGCGCCGGCCTGCGACCGAAATTCAATCCCGAAAGGCCGTTCGATGAGCCCGACGCTCGACCAGATGCACGAGGCGCGTCGCGCACTCGAAACCCCGCTGTTCTCCGGTCTGCCGGGCGATATCGAGGTCAGCTTCGAATTCTTTCCGCCCAAGAGCGAGAAGATGGAGGCGCAGCTGTGGGACGCAGTGCAGGAGCTTGCTCCGCTCGCGCCGCGCTTCGTTTCGGTCACTTACGGCGCGGGCGGATCGACGCGCGAAAGAACCCACGGCACTGTCGCCCGGATTATTCGCGAGGCACGCATTCCGGCCGCCGCGCACCTCACTTGCGTCGATGCGACCAAGGCGGAAATCCGCGAGGTGGCGGAGCAATACTGGGAAGCCGGTGTGCGCCACATCGTCGCGCTGCGCGGTGACGCGGGCGAGCCGGGCGCGCCCTTCACGCCGCATCCCTATGGTTATGCCAACGCGGCCGAGCTGGTCGCGGGGCTGAAGGAAGTCGCCGACTTCGAAATTTCGGTAGCCGCCTATCCCGAAACGCATCCCGACGCGCGCTGCCCCGAGGCTGACCTCGACAATCTGAAGCGCAAGCTGGACGCAGGGGCGAGCCGCGCGATCACGCAGTTCTTCTTTTCGCCCGAAACTTTCTTTCGCTTCCGCGATGCGGCGGCGCGGGTCGGCATCACCGCGCCGATCGTGCCAGGCATCCTGCCGGTGACCAATGTCGCGCAGGCCCGCAAGTTCGCAGGCGCGTGCGGGGCGGAAATTCCGGCGTGGATGGACGGCCTGTTCGAAGGGCTCGACGAACGTCCGGCCGCGCGTCAGCTTGTCGCCGCGACCGTCGCAGCCGAGCTGTGCCGCCGGCTCTATGCAGGCGGGGTGCGCCAGTTCCACTTCTACACCCTCAACCGGGCGGATCTCGCCTACGCGATCTGCCACATGCTCGGGATGCGCCCGAAGGAGACGGCGGCATGAGCGCGCGCGAAAAACTGCTGGCCGAGGCGGCGAAGCGCATCCTGATCAAGGATGGCCCCTATGGCACCGCGATCCAGAATGCGAAGCTGGCGGCGGAAGATTACGCCGGCGACACCGGCCTTGCGCATGACCAGAAGGGCAACAACGATCTGGTCAACCTGACCCAGCCACAGGTGATCCGCGCGATCTGCGACCAATACATTGCCGCGGGCGCGACCGTGCTTGCCACCAACACCTTCAACGCCAACCGGATCAGCCAGGCCGATTACGGTGCGGAACATCTGGTGCGCGAAATCAACATCGCCGCCGCGCACGTGATCCGCGCCGCCGTCGACGAAGCGACTGCAAAAGACGGCGTGCCCCGGTTCGTATGCGGCGCGATGGGGCCGACCAACAAGACGCTGTCGTTGTCGCCCAATGTCGAGGACCCGGGTTACCGCGAAGTCACCTTCGACGAAGTGGTCGAGGTCTACCGCGAACAGGCCGCCGCGCTGGTCGAGGGCGGGTGCGACTTCGTGCTGATCGAAACGGTGTTCGATACGCTGAACTGCAAGGCTGCGGTGATGGCCGTCAAGTTGCTCGAACGGGAACTTGGCCGCGACGTGCCTTTAATGATCTCGCTCACGCTGACCGACCTGTCGGGGCGCAACCTGTCGGGTCACACGGTCGAGGCGTTCTGGCACGCGGTGCGCCATGCGAAACCGGTGACGATCGGGCTGAACTGCTCGTTCGGCGCCGACCAGCTGCGTCCGCACGTGCAGGTCCTGTCCGATCAGGCGGACACGCTGCTGATGGCCTATCCCAATGCGGGGCTGCCGAACGAACTCGGCGAATACGACGAGCTGCCCGAAACGACCGCATCGCTGGTGCGCCAGTGGGCCGAGGGCGGACGGGTCAATATTCTGGGCGGCTGCTGCGGCAATACCCCCGCGCACATCGCAGCGATGGCCCGGGCGGTCGAAGGGATCGCACCGCGCAAGGTGCCGACGATCGCGCCCGCGATGCGTCTCGCCGGTCTTGAACCCTTTATCCTGGCTGCCTGATGACCGAACAATCCACTGCCCGCGCTGCTTCGGCAAATTTCGTCAACATCGGCGAGCGCACCAACGTCACCGGTTCGGCGGCGTTCAAGAAACTGATCATGGCCGGCGACTATGCCGCCGCGGTCGAGGTCGCGCGCCAGCAGGTCGAGAACGGCGCGCAGGTGATCGACGTCAACATGGACGAAGGCCTGCTCGACGCAGTCGTGGCGATGGAGACGTTCCTCAAGCTGATCGCCGCCGAACCCGATATCGCCCGCGTCCCGGTGATGATCGACAGTTCCAAGTGGGAAGTGATCGAGGCGGGGCTGAAGTGCGTCAGCGGCAAGCCGATCGTCAATTCGATTAGCATGAAGGAAGGCGAGGAACCGTTCCTCGACCATGCGCGCCTGTGCATGGATTACGGCGCTGCGGTCGTCGTCATGGCGTTTGACACTGTCGGTCAGGCTGACACGAAGGAGCGCAAGGTCGAGATCTGCGCCCGCGCCTATGATCTTCTCACCGGCATCGGCTTCCCGGCCGAGGACATCATCTTCGATCCCAACGTCTTCGCAGTCGCCACCGGCATCGAGGAGCACGACCGCTACGGTCTCGATTTCATCGAGGCGGTGCGCGAGATCAAGGAGCGCTGTCCCCATGCACGCACCAGCGGCGGGCTGTCCAACCTGAGCTTCAGCTTCCGCGGCAATGAAACCGTGCGCCGCGCGATGCATTCGGTGTTCCTCTATCACGCGATTCCCGCCGGCCTCGACATGGCGATCGTCAACGCGGGCCAGCTGGACGTTTACGACCAGATCGATCCCGCGCTGCGCGAGGCGTGCGAGGACGTGATCCTGATGCGCCGACCGGATGCAACCGAGCGGCTGATCGCGCTTGCCGAAAGTTACAAGGGCAGCGATCCCCGCGCCGAGAAGGAAGCCGCCGAATGGCGCGGCTGGCCGGTCGCCAAGCGGATCGAGCATGCGCTGGTCAAGGGCATCGATGCGCACGTGGTCGAGGATACCGAGGAAGCGCGCCAGCAGGTGCTGGCAAGCGGCGGACGCCCGATAGAGGTCATCGAAGGTCCGTTGATGGACGGGATGAACGTGGTCGGTGACCTGTTCGGTTCGGGCAAGATGTTCCTGCCCCAGGTGGTAAAGTCCGCCCGCGTGATGAAGAAGGCGGTCGCCCACCTCATCCCCTTCATCGAGGCGGAAAAGGACCTGCTGCCCGAGGCCGAGCGCAAGGCCAAGGGCAAGATCGTGATGGCTACGGTCAAGGGCGACGTTCACGACATCGGCAAGAACATCGTCGGGGTCGTGCTCCAGTGCAATGGCTACGACGTGATCGACCTTGGCGTGATGGTGCCGTGGCAGAAGATCCTGGAGGCGGCGAACGAGAACGCGGCCGACATGATCGGCCTGTCGGGCCTGATCACGCCCTCGCTCGACGAGATGGTCACTGTGGCGGAGGAAATGCGCGCCGCGAACATGACGATGCCGCTGCTGATCGGCGGCGCGACCACGAGCAAGGTCCACACTGCGTTGCGGATCGACCCCGCCTATCCCGGCCCGGTGGTCCATGTGCTCGATGCGAGCCGGGCGGTGGGCGTCGCCAGTCGGCTGCTGTCAGACACCCAGCGCGACGAGTTCGTCGACACCACCGCAGAGGAATACCGCAAGGTTCGCGAAGCGCGCGAGGGCAAGACGCCCAGCGTACTGCTGAGCCTCGAGGAAGCGCGGGCGAATTTCTACGACGCGTTCCTGAGCGACAAGCCTGCACCGCCGCTGCAGCCGGGTGTCCATCCGTTTCCTGACTGGGATCTGGCTGACCTGCGGGAATACATCGACTGGACCCCATTTTTCCGTGCGTGGGAATTGCATGGCAACTATCCGGCGATCCTTACCGACGAAGTGGTCGGCGACACCGCGCGCACATTGAAGGCCGATGCGGACGCCATGCTCGACCGGATCGTTTCGGAAAAGTGGCTGACCGCCAAAGGTGTTGCCGGGCTATGGCCCTGCGCCCGCGACGGCGACGACGTGACGATCCATCTGGTCGAGGAGGAACGCCATGTCCTACTGCCCTTCCTGCGCCAGCAGGTGAAGAAATCGCGCGACCGGGCGAACATGTGCCTGGCCGATTTCATCGACCCGGCAGGCGACTGGATCGGCGGCTTTGCAGTCGGCATCCACGGGATCGAGCCCCATTCCGAACGCTTCCGTGCGGACAAGGACGATTATTCGGACATCCTGCTGAAGGCCCTTGCCGATCGGCTGGCCGAAGCATTTGCCGAGCGGCTCCACCACCACGTGCGCACGGAATTGTGGGGCTATGCTCCCGGCGAGCAGCTGACCAACGAGGCGCTGATCAAGGAGGAGTATCGCGGCATCCGCCCGGCGCCCGGCTATCCCGCCTGTCCCGATCACAGCCTGAAAGTGACGCTGTTCGACCTGCTCGACGCGCCGACGCATACCGGGCTGACGCTGACCGAAAGCTTCGCGATGTTCCCGACTGCTGCGGTCAGCGGGTTCTATTTCGGGCACCCCGAAAGCCAGTATTTCGGCGTTGCCCGGATCGGCCGCGATCAGGTGGAAGACTACGCCGCCCGGCGCGGCATTTCGGTCGAGCAGGCCGAGCGGTGGCTGCGCCCGAATCTCGACTAGCTTTCCGCGTCGATCCGGTCCCCCAGCCGTTTCAACAGGGGCGAGACAACCGGGATGGTCAGCATCGTGCTCGCCACCGCCATCAGCAACAGCGCGGTGAAGGCCGTGTTCGTGATCACCTGCTTGTCGAGCAGGATGTTGGCGAAGATGATCATGATCAGCGCCTTGGTCTGGAGCAGCCATCCGATCAGGCGGGCCTCGTCCCGGCTCCAGCCCAGCACCCGGCCGGCGACGCGCGCGGCCAGCAGCTTGCCCGCCACTGCTGCGACCAGCAGCAGCGCGGCAGCGGCGAATACGGCCGGTCCGCCTGTTTCCCACTGGGTCCTGAGGCCCGTGGAAAGGAAGAACACCGGCATCATGGTGAGAAGCACGACGTTGCGGAACCGATCCATTGCCTCGTCGCCGAACCAGCGGGCTTCCAGCACTGCACCGGCGAGGAACGCGCCGACCATGTAGTGAAGCCCGGACCAGTCGCCCGCCAGCCCGCAGGCGGCCAGCCAGATCAGGCCCACCGGCCAGCGATCCCGTTCGTCGAGCCGCTGCATCAACCAGCGCATTGATAGTGCGGCGATGGCGAAGCCGACCAGAAACATGCCCTGGCGCCCTATGCGCTCCCAATCCAGCAGGATCAGCGCCAGGACGCCCCAGATCGCAATATCGTCGAGGCTGGCATAGCGCAGCACCCGCTGCCCGAGCGGGCGGCGCAGGATTTCGAGCTTTTCCATCAGCAGGATCAGGATCGGCAGTGCGGTGACCGCGCAGGCCATGCCAAGGCCGAGAACCACTTGCCAGGTCGCTCCCTCTGCACCGCGCCAGCCGGGCCATTGCAGCAGGATGAGCGCCGCCCCCGCGCCCATCAGCAACGGCACGCCGAGCGCGAGCCCTGCGGTTATGCCGGTCTCCCGCCGATGCGCCCAGGCGCGGGTCAGGTCCAGTTCGATCCCCGCCACCCATACGAACAGCATGACCGCCCACCATGCCACGCCGTTCAGCGCCGTGATGACGTCGGGCTGGAATACGAACGCGTAATAGTCCGGAAACGCCGCACCCAGCACACCCGGGCCAAGCAGGATACCGCCGACGATCTGCACCACCACCAGCGGCGCCCAGTAATCGGTGCGCAGCACCCGCCATACCAGCCACGGCACGGCAAAGATTATCAGCAAGGCAATCAGGTACACTTCGGTGATGGTCACGACGTCCCCCCTCGACCTCGCATGGCTAGCCTGCGCGACTTCGATTGCAAGCATGCAGACGTATCCGCAGCTAAATCCGTCGGTCCGGCGCATCGGCGATTGACCCGGGCGGCGTATTGGGCAATCGCCGCCGCGTCGCCGGAAGCGATTCCGGTCTCGCTGCGGGAGAGTTCCCTTGCGTGCAAGGGACGCCGAAGGAGCAACCGCCCCGGAATCTCTCAGGCCCACGGACCGTGGCGAGGTATGCGACACTCTGGAAAGCGTTCCTGCCGATGGCAGGGGCCACCGAAGGGGTAAGCCAAGCGATTTCGCGCGGCCAAGCTCTCAGGTCATCCCGACAGAGGGGGCATGGCACAAGGCGCTCCGCCGGGGCGTCGCCATGCGTTCGGGAGCCGAGATGAGCGACGAAGACCTGCCTGAAACGACCGATCCGCTGCCGCTCGACGCGTGGCATCGCGCACGGGGCGCGCGCATGGTGCCATTCGCGGGCTACGAAATGCCGATCCAGTACGCCGGTCCGTCTGGGGGCATCGTTGCCGAGCACGACTGGACCCGCAATCACGCCGGGCTGTTCGATGTCAGCCACATGGGCCAGCTGCTGCTGTCGGGCGAAGGGCTGGACGCAGCGGTCGAGGCGCTGTTGCCGATCGATCTCTCGACCCTGAAAGTGGGGCAGCAGCGGTACTCGCTGCTGCTGGATGAGAACGGCGGCGTGCTCGACGACCTGATGGTTTCGCGCTGGCCCGATGCGTTGTACCTCGTCGTCAATGGCGCGACCAAGTGGGACGACATTGGTCACCTGCGCGAACATCTGCCCGACGAAATCACGTTGCAGCATCTCGACGAGCAGGCTCTGCTGGCGCTGCAGGGGCCAGAAGCGGTCGTGGCGTTGGCCCGCCATGCCAAGGGCGAACAGCCGCTGGGTGCGCTGACTTTCATGAGGTTCGGCTGGTTCACCATTGCCGGGCACGATGTCACGATCGCCCGCGCGGGCTACACCGGCGAGGACGGCTTCGAAATCTCGCTCCCCGCCGCAGCGGCAGAGGAAATTGCCACGCTGTTGTGCAGCGAACCGGAAGTGAAACCGATCGGGCTCGGCGCGCGCGACAGCCTGCGCCTCGAAGCCGGGCTGCCGCTTTATGGTCACGACCTCTCGCCTGAAACCAGCCCGGTCGAAGCGGGGCTGATCTTCGGTATCAACAAGCGCCGCCGCAGTGAAGGTGGCTATCCGGGCGCCGAGCGGATCAACCGCGAAATCGCCGAAGGCACTGCGCACAAATGGGTTGGCCTCAGCCTGGACGGACGACTGCCCGCGCGTGAGGGCGCCCCGGTGCACGCGGGCGACGCGCAGGTCGGCACGGTCACCAGCGGCGGATTTTCGCCCACGCTCGGCCACCCGATCGCAGTTGCTTATGTGGCGAGCGAACATGCCGCCCAGGGCACCACGCTGGAAATCGAGGTTCGCGGCAAACGCCTGCCTGCGCGCGTCGTGCCGATGCCTTTCGTACCCCACAACTACTACCGCGGAGACAAGTGATGGCCCGATATTTCACCGACGAGCATGAATGGATCGACGTCGATGGCGATATCGCCACGGTCGGCATCACCGATTACGCGCAGGGCCAGCTGGGCGACATCGTGTTCGTCGAACTGCCGCAGCCCGGCACCCAGGTGCAGAAGGGCAAGGACGCCGCCGTGGTTGAGAGCGTCAAGGCCGCCAGCGACGTCTATGCCCCGATCACCGGCGAAGTCGTAGAAGCGAACGATGCGCTGGAAGGCGACCCGGCGCTGGTCAATACCGCACCCGAGGGCGAAGGCTGGTTCTTCAAGATGGCGATCGCCGACAAGGGCGAACTCGAAGGCCTGATGGACGCGGCCGCGTACCAGAGCTTCTGCGACTCGCTGTGACGATCACTCCCCTCCCGTTCGCGGGAGGGGGCCTGGAGTAATTCATGCGCTATCTCCCCCTGACCGATGCCGATCGCGGCGAAATGCTTGCGAAGATCGGCGCCAGCTCGATCGATGACCTGTTCGTCGATGTTCCTGCCGAGGCGCGCCTCGCCGGCCCGATCGAAGGGCTGCCGCTGCATCAGAGCGAGATGGCGGTCGAACGCCATATGCGCGCGCTGTCCAACAAGAACCTGGCGGCCGGCGACGCGCCGTTCTTCTGCGGGGCAGGGGCCTATCGCCACCACGTGCCCGCCACTGTCGACCACGTGATCCAGCGCGGCGAATTCCTGACTGCCTACACGCCCTACCAGCCGGAAATCGCGCAGGGCACGCTGCAGATGCTGTTCGAGTTCCAGACGCAGGTTGCGCGGCTTTACGGCTGCGCGGTCGCCAATGCATCGATGTACGACGGTTCGACTGCGTGCTGGGAAGCAGTCGCGATGGCTGCGCGGGTGACACGGCGCAAGCGCGTGGTCCTGTCGGGCGGCTTGCACCCGCACTATGCCGAAGTCGTCCGCACCATGGCCAAGTTCACCGAGGACGAGATCGCCGATGCTCTGCCTGCGATGCAGGGCACGCCCGACAATGCAGGGCTGATCGCCCGGATCGACGACCAGACCAGCTGCGTCGTGGTCCAGTATCCCGACATCCTCGGCCGCATTCCCGATCTGGCGGAGATCGCCGAAGCCGCGCATGCGAAAGGCGCGCTGCTGATCGCTGTGAATACCGAACCGGTGGCGCTGGGCGCGATCAAGTCACCCGGCGAGCTGGGCGCGGATATCGTGGTGGGCGAAGGGCAGTCGATCGGCGTCGGCCTGCAATTCGGCGGCCCCTATCTCGGCCTGTTCGCGGTGCGCGACGCCAAGCACGTTCGCCAGATGCCGGGCCGGCTGTGCGGCGAAACACAGGATGCGGAAGGCAAGCGCGGCTTCGTGCTGACGCTCTCGACCCGCGAGCAACATATCCGGCGCGAGAAGGCGACCAGCAACATCTGCACGAATTCGGGCCTGTGCGCGCTGGCGTTCAGCGTCCACATGACCCTGCTCGGCGAGGAAGGGCTGCGGCGCCTCGCAGCGGTGAACCACGCGCTGGCGCAAAAGGCGGCGGACCGGCTGGCCAGGGTTCCGAGCGTCACCGTGCTCAACGACACGTTCTTCAACGAATTTACCCTGCGTATCGGTCAGGACGCGCGCACGGTTGTGCGCACGCTCGCGGACAAGGGCATTCTCGCCGGGGTCTCGCTCGGCCGGCTCTATCCCCACGCCGATGCGTTGGCCGATGGCCTGCTGGTCGCGGTGACGGAAACGACAACCGAGGACGATATCGAAACCTTTGCCCAGGCTCTGCAGGAGGTGCTGGCATGAACGCGCCCAACAAGTCCGGGTGGAAGCCCGAAATGACCGCCAGCGACGACGGCATGCACTCCGGCCCTGCCACCGTGACCGGCAACCGTGCATTGATGCTGGAAGAACCACTGCTGTTCGAAATCGGCACGACGACGACCACCGGCGTGGACCTGCCCGAAGTCGATGTTTCGGCTGCAAGCCGCCTCGGCCGTTTTGCGCGCAACGAACCGATCGGCCTTGCAGGCCTGTCGGAGCCGGAAACGGTCCGGCATTATACCCGCCTCAGCCGGCAGAACTACGCCATCGATCTTGGCCTGTTCCCGCTCGGCAGCTGCACGATGAAGCATAACCCGCGCCTCAATGAAAAGGTCGCGCGGATGCCGGGTTTTGCCGACGTCCACCCGCTCCAGCCGGTTTCCACCGTGCGCGGCGCGCTGGAAGTCGTGAACGAACTCGCCTTCTGGCTCCTCGAGCTTACCGGCATGCACGGCGTCGCGATGAGTCCCAAGGCGGGCGCGCACGGCGAACTGTGCGGCATCCTGTGCATTCGTGCGGCACTCGAAGCGCGCGGCGATGCGCGCGAAGTGATCTTGGTGCCCGAAAGCGCGCATGGCACGAACCCTGCCACCGCTGCCTTTGCCGGCTACCGGGTCGAGGACATCCCTGCGACCAGGGATGGGCGCGTCGATCTGGAAGCGTTGAAGGCGCGCCTGGGCCCCGATGTCGCGGGCGTGATGATCACCAATCCGAACACCTGCGGCCTGTTCGAGCCCGACATGAAGGCGATTTCCGACGCGGTCCATGCCGCGGGGGGCTTCGTCTATTGCGATGGGGCGAACTTCAACGCCATCGTCGGCAAGGTGCGCCCCGGCGACCTCGGCGTCGATGCCATGCACATCAACCTTCACAAGACCTTCTCCACCCCGCATGGCGGCGGCGGACCAGGTTCAGGCCCGGTTGTGCTGTCGGAGGCGCTGAGCCCGTTCGGTCCGCTGCCGTTCACTGCCCGGATGAAGGACGGTACTGTCCATCTGGTCGAGGAAGAGAACGCGGCAGAGTTCGACCACGTCCAGGCATTTGGCCGGATGACCGCGTTCCACGGTCAGATGGGCATGTTCACCCGCGCGCTGACCTATATCCTCAGCCACGGCGCCGATGGCCTGAAACAGGTTGCCGAAGATGCGGTGCTGAACGCCAACTACATCCTGCGCAGCCTCGAGGACCTGCTCGATGCGCCGTTCGGACACAGCGGCCCGTGCATGCACGAAGCGCTGTTCAGCGATGCCGGGTTTGGTGGCGGGCTGTCGACGCTCGATCTCGCCAAGTCGCTGATCGACGAGGGGTATCACCCCATGACGATGTATTTCCCGCTGGTGGTCCACGGTGCGATGCTGATCGAACCGACCGAAACGGAAAGCAAGGCAGGGCTCGACCAGTTCATCGCCGCGCTGCGCGGCGTGGCCGAACGGGCCAAGGCGGGCGATGCGGCGATGAAATCGGCGCCTTACTATGCCCCGCGTCGCCGGCTCGACGAAACGCTGGCAGCGCGCAAGCCTGTGCTTGCCTGGCGGGAACCCGCCGCCCCTGCCGGAACCCCGACCATGAGCGAGCAGGGCGGAAGCTAGCGGCGCCGCCCCCGCACCCTGGGCAACGCACGGCAGCCGGGTATCAATTGCGCGAACCCGGCGGCCGTTCGACCGTGATCCGGATCTGCTGGAGCGAGATGATCGCGACCCAGAATCCGATCACTGCCAGTGCACTCGACCCAAGCACGGTGAAGGCTGCCCCCTTGAGGCCATTCCAGCCCATGGCCACCTCCAGCAGCGCAAGGGCCATGATGGTCGGCACCGCGCGCACGATGAATGCCGTGCCGGCCTTGCCCGCCGAAACGAGCAGGGATTCAAGGCTCGCACCGACCAGCTCGATCGCGCCGGCGATGGCCAGTATGACCATGGCCCAGTAAACCACGCCGAATTCCGGCCCGGCGATCGCTTCCAGCCCCCAACGACCGAACAGCAATGCGACGAGCACTGCGATGGCGCCGCCGACCAGGGCGATATTGGCCATGCGCCGGGCTATGTCGTGCGCCGCGTCCTGCGCATGCACCAGTTCTGGATAGATCGCCTTGGACACGGTCTGCGCCAGCTGAACCAATGCCTGGCCAAGCTGCGAGGCGACGCGGAAGCCGCCCGCGAAACCTTCCCCCCCGATGGCGCCGACGAGCAGGATCATCACCTGCTTGCCGCCCACGGTCAGGCTGCCGCTCATGTTGGTCGACCAGACGAACTGCCAGGCACCCGGGTGATCGCGCGGTAGCCGGAACAGGCTGATCTGGGAAAAATCGGGCCGTTCGTGCCACGCGGCCACTGCCCACAGCGCGATCGCCACCGCCACCTCTGCTGCTGCCCAGGCGAGGATGAAGCCGAGGACGGTTGGCATATAAATCGCCGCCAGCACCGCGCCTGCCGCCCGAATGATCGGCTGGACCGCCTCCGCCGCAGTGGCGCGCCCGAACTGGAAGCGCAGGCGCAGCAGGCCCGTGGGCGTGGAACGCATGGCGAGAAGCGAGACGACGCAGAACCAGAACGCCACCCACAACAGGTCGTCCGGCAGCGGCAGCCAGTATTGCGCGCTCCACACCAGCGCAGCCGCCATCACGGTGCCGAGAATAACGCTGAGGAAATCGAGCGCGATCGCGAACCCGGTCGCCTCACCCGGCCCGTCGCTGCCCGCACCCCAGCGCACGACGAACTGCCAGGTCTGGAAATTGGCAAGCCCTGTGACGGTCTGCCCCAGCGCCACGATCAGCGCGAAATATCCGAACTGGTCGAGCCCCAGCGTGCGCGTGGCGAGTGCGAGGTAAACGAGGCTCAGCACCGCGTTGACCGCGCGGCCGCTGAGCAGCCAGCCGATATTGCGCATCAGGCGGCGCATGGCGCGTCGCGGGGCCTCAGGCCGCCGCGGCCTCCCGCTTGGCCAGTAGCTTCTCGGTCACGCCGAAGCTGCGTTCCTCGTCCACGTCGATCGCGAATTCGCCATTGGAAAGCACGATCGGCGCCAGCTTGTAACCGAACCGCTTGCTGACCTGCGCGAACAGCTTGTCCTTGTCGCCCCAGCCGAAATAGAACCGGATCAGGTTCATCAGCCCGAATGCCTTGGCGATCCGGCTGGGAAATTTCATGAATTGCCCGCCGGTGCGCATGATCTCTGCCGCGCCCAGCGCCTCGCGGCTGCCGATCCAGTAGGTGTTGCAGTTGGAATAGCCGCCGTCGGAAAACTCGTAGAACCGCTTCTGCCCAACCGGATCGGCTGCGATCACGTCTTCCTTGCGCGCGAGGGCAGCGGCCACGGCCGCTTCGGCCGCAAGCGCCTTGTCGATGAACTCGACATAGCCTTCGGGGTTGACCAGGCAGTTGTCCGACGTCGTGATCAGCAGCGGGTATTCGGCGCCCTCCGCGCCCGAAAACACGCTGTCGACCAGATTGTATGCGCCGGGGCGGAAGTGCAGGCGCCCCTCGCTTTGCAGCCGTGCCACCAGCGGGATCGCGGCGATTTCGTCGGGCTCGTGCGCGACGACGTGGATCGCGCCCACCCGGTCGCACCGGGCCAGCGCGTCGATCACGTGCTCGATCATCGGCTTGCCCGCGACCGGGACGACGCTTTTCTGGCTCACCCCCGCGCGCGCGGCGAGCGGGTCGAGCATGCCGGAACGCTTGCCGGCCATGACGAGTGCGGTTGCCTTCATCCCCGCGCCTCTACCGGCAAAGCGGATTTCGGCAAAGGCTTCACAGCATCTTGATGATGGCGGAGAAGTCCTTGCCGCCGTTGCCGGCCCCGGCGAAGTCTTCGTACAGCGCGGTCGCACGCGCGCCCATCGGCGTTGCGGCGCCAGCACTGTCGGCAGCTTCCATCGCAAGGCGCAGGTCCTTGAGCATAAGGGCAGCGGCGAAACCACCCTGGTAATCGTTGTCGGCGGGCGTGGTCGGGCCGACGCCGGGGACGGGGCAATAGCTCGTCATCGACCAGCACTGGCCGCTCGAAACGGAGGAAATGTCGTAGAACGTCTGCGGGTCGAGCCCGAGCTTCTGCGCCATCGCGAAGGCCTCGCACGTGCCGATCATGTGTATGCCCAGCAGCATGTTGTTGCAGATCTTGGCCGCCTGCCCGTTACCCGCGTCGCCCGCATGGATCACCGCCTTGCCCATTGCGGACAGGATCGGCTCTGCACGCTGGAATGCGGACTCGCTGCCGCCGACCATAAATGTAAGCGTGCCGCCGTTCGCTGCCGCGATGCCGCCGCTGACGGGGGCGTCGACCATGTCGTATCCGGCAGCTTGCGCCGCGCCGATCACCTCGCGCGCGGTGGCAACGTCGATGGTCGAGCAATCCAGCAGCACTGCGCCCGCGGGCGCATGGCCGAACACGCTGGCTTCGTAGACCGACTTCACGATCTGGCCGTTGGGCAGCATGGTCACGACCGCCTCGGCACCCGCGCAGGCTTCGGCGGCATCGGTGAAGGTTTCGCAGCCGTTGTCGCCAGCGTGGGCGAGCGCATCGGCGGACAGGTCGAATGCGCGGACCTCATGCCCCGCCTTGACGAGGTTCGCGGCCATCCCGCCGCCCATGTTGCCGAGGCCGATGAAGGCGATTTTCATTTGGTTACTCTCCACAAGCCCCTCTCTTTCGAGGAAGCGTAATTTACCGCCCCTTCCACACGCCTTCCCGCTTCTCGACGAAGGCGGCCATGCCTTCGGCCTTGTCTTCGCTGGCGGCGAGGATCTGGAAGATGCGGCGTTCGATGATCAGCCCCTGGTCGAGGCTCGTCTCGAACGCGGCGTTGACCATTTCCTTGTTCGCGATCGCGGCCATCGGCGGCATTGCGGCGATGTGGGCGGCGGTCTTGAGGGCTTCCTCGACCAGGCTGTCGTGCGGCACGACGCGGGCGACGAGGCCGCTGCGTTCCGCTTCGGCGGCGTCCATCATCCGGCCAGTCAGGCACATTTCCATCGCCTTGGCCTTGCCGATCGCGCGGGTCAGGCGCTGGCTGCCGCCCATGCCGGGCGCGACGCCCAGCTTGATCTCGGGCTGGCCGAACTTCGCCTTGTCCGACGCGATTATGAAATCCGCCATCATCGCCAGCTCGCATCCGCCGCCAAGGGCAAAGCCATTAACCGCAGCGATCCATGGCTTGCGCACTTTCTTGACCAGGTCACTGGTCCAGCGGCCGAAGAAATCCTCGAGGTAGAAATCGGCAGCGGGCTTTTCCGACATTTCCTTGATGTCGGCGCCCGCGGCGAACGCCTTGTCGCCGCTGCCGGTCAGCACCGCGCAGAGCTGGCTCTTGTCCGCCTCGAACGCTGCGAAGGCGCCGATCAGGTCCTCGAGCACCTGCGAGTTGAGCGCATTCAGCGCTTGCGGGCGGTTCAGGGTGATCAGCGTCACCGCCCCGCGTTGTTCGACGGTGATGGTTTCGTAGCTCATAGCGGTTTCCATTCCTCGTCCGCGGGCAGGGGCGCGAAGATGCTGTCGATCAACTCCTCGCTCACGCCCTCGGGGGTGGCGGGGTTCCATTGCGGGTCGCCGGTCTTGTCGACGATCACCGCGCGCACGCCTTCGGCAAAGTCAGGCCGGGTGAGGACACGCGATGCGATGCGGTATTCCATCGCCATGTTGTCCGCGAAATCGGTCAGCTTCGCGCTTTCGGCCAGCTGCCGCAGCGCGACCTTGCAGGTCTGCGGGCTCTTGGTGCCCAGCGTGTCGCGTTCCTTGGCCGCCCAGTCGCTGTCGTCGGCTTCCAGACTGGCGAGAATGTCCTCGTAACGGTCGGAATGGAAATGCTTTGCGATCCGGTCGGCATTGCCGGCGATCCGCGCCTCTGGCGGAGTGATCGAAAGTTCAGCCAGGATGCCAGCGATGCGGCCCGGATGCTCGGCAATCCGCGCCTTGGCCTCGGCCAGCTTTTCACTGGGAAGGTAATGGGTGGCGAGGCCCGCCCACAGGCATTCCGCCCCGTCGAGCCGCGCGCCGGTGAGCGCAAGGAATTGCCCGAGCCGCCCGCCCAGACGCGCAAGATACCAGCCGCCGCCAACATCGGGGAACAGGCCGATCCCCGTTTCCGGCATGGCGAAGCGGGTATGCTCGGTCGCGACGCGATACTTCGCAGGCTGCGAAATGCCCACGCCCCCGCCCATCGTGATCCCGTCCATGAAGGCGACGATCGGCTTGGGATAGACGAACATCTGGTGGTTGAGCTGGTATTCGTCGTGAAAGAACCTGCGCCCCGAAACGCCGCCGTCATTCAGCGCCGAATTGCGCAGGAACGCGATATCGCCGCCGGCGCAGAATCCGCGCCCTTCGGAATGATCGAGCAGCACGACCTCGACCGCCGGGTCATGTTTCCAATCGGTCAGGGCCGCGCTGATCGCGTGGCACATCTCCAGCGTCAGCGCATGCAGCGCCTTGGGGCGGTTGAGCGAGATATGCGCCGCTGCGCCGTGGGTGTGGGTTAGGACGTCGCTCATTGCCGCAACAAGTCCCGGCCGACGATCATGCGCATAACCTGATTTGTCCCTTCGAGGATCGAATGCACGCGCAAGTCGCGCCAGAAGCGTTCGATCGGATAGTCGCGCAGGTAGCCGTAGCCACCGAACAGCTGCAGCGCGTTGTTGACGACGTTGGAGCCGGAATCGGTCGCCAGCCGCTTGGCCATTGCCGAAAACCGGCTCTTGTCGGGCGCGTTGTCGGTCACCTTGGCGGCGGCGAGATAGAGCAGCGCGCGCGCCGCCTCCAGTTCCGTCGCCATGTCGGCGAGCATGAACTGGGTGTTCTGGAAATCGGCCACTGGCTGGCCGAACTGCTGGCGCTCCTTGGTATACCGGATCGCCTCGTCGAGGCACCGCTGCGCCCCGCCCAGCGAACAAGCGCCGATATTGAGCCGCCCCCCGTCGAGGCCCATCATGGCGAAGCGGAACCCTTCGCCTTCGTCACCGACCCGGTTTTCAACCGGCACGCGCGCATCCTCGAAAATCACCTGTGCGGTCGGGCTGGCGTTCCAGCCCAGCTTCTTTTCCGGCGCGCCGAAGCTGACGCCTGGCGTGTCCTTGTCGATGACCAGGCAGGTGATGCCCTTGGTCTTGTCCTCGCTCGTGCGGACCATGGTGACGTAAACGTCGTTGTAGCCCGCGCCAGAGATGAACTGCTTGGTGCCGTTCAGGACATAGTGATCGCCATCGCGCCGGGCGCTGGTCTTGAGCCCGGCCGCATCCGAACCGCTGCCCGGTTCGGTCAGGGCGTAGCTGGCGATCTTTTCCATCGAAATGAGATCGGGCAGGTACCTGGCCTTGACCTCGGCCCCGCCGAAGCGGTCGATCATCCAGGTCGCCATGTTGTGGATCGAGATAAACGCACTGGTCGCCGGGCAGCCATAGGCCATGGCTTCCATGATCAGCGCCGCTTCCAGCCGCCCCAGGCCGATCCCGCCCGATTCCTCCGACACGTAGATCGCGCCGAAACCAAGTTCCGCAGTCTGCTTGATCACGTCACGCGGGAAATGGTGCTGCTCGTCCCATTCGGCGGCGAAGGGGGTGATGGCGTCTGCAGTGAACCGCTGCGCCATTTCCTGGATCGCAAGCTGGTCTTCGGTGAGCTGGAATTGTCCGGTCATGGCGGGGGCTCTAATCCGGCTGCGGCGGATAGAAAAGGGCAATAGAACCGCCGGGCAGAAGCATCCTAGTCGAGAACTGCCTCGGCCTCGATTTCCACCAGCCATTCGGGGCGGCACAGCGCGGCAACCCCCACCATCGTGGATGCGGGCGGAGCTGTACCGAACCAGCGCGCGTGGACTGCGCCGACTGCATCCTGAGCCGTTATATCGGCCAGGAACATGCGGGTGCGAACCACGTGCGCCGCGCTGCCGCCCAGCTGTTCGATTGCACGCACGATCAGCGCGCAGCACCGTTCGGCCTGTTCCGCGGCTCCGCCGGGCGTGGTCGATCCATCGTCTTCGATCGGCCCGGTCCCGGCGACCATGATCCGGTCGCCGACGCGCACCGCCCGGCAGAACCCGAACTGCGCTTCGTAGGGGGATCCCGACGTTGCGCGGCTACGTGTCACCCGCAGCGGACCGCGGTGATCGCCATGCTCTCGTCATAGGTTACGTTCACCCGGTCGGTGCGGTAATCCATCGTAAAGACCGCGCCGGGCGGGCCCCAGCGCAGCGTGCGTGCTCCGGTCAGCTTCAGCGCCCGTGCGCCGGTGTCAGACCCGGCACGCTGCCCGATCAGGACCTGGGCAGGCTCTGCCATGCAGGTTTCGGGTGCTCGCGGCATGGTGTTGCAGGCGGACAACGACAGGGCGAGGCCGGCAGCAGCGGCGATATGAACGGCGGCGCGGGGCATCAGGCGCACTTCGTGTAGGTCAACGGCTCGGCAAGCGCGTCCTCGCCGAATTCGCTGCGGACCAGCGTTTGGCCGCCGTCGCCCAGTGCCAGCTGCATGTCACGGGTCCATTGCATGCCTTCGCCGGTGAAGGCGAACTGGGCACGGAAGGTCGAATCGGTACGGGTGGTCGCGGTATCGACCTGGCCGACCGATTCGTAGAACCGGATTTCGCCAGCATCGACGGTGATCAGCCCCTTGGCATCGCCGCGGGTGGAGGTGCAATCTTCCGGCACCAGGCCCCAGCGGCCATGCATCGATGCTGGAATGCCGAGCCCGACCTGGACAGGGGGTTCGGCCGGATCGGCACCTTCTGCCGTCGCGGCGCTACCTTCAGCGGGAGCGTTGGTGGTGTCTGCCGGCGCCTCAGCCTGTTCGGCCGGGCCGCCGCAAGCGGCCAGAGCTGCCGTCGCCAGCAGCGCAATCGTCAATCGCATCGGACCCTCCTTGTCGTGTCGAAGGGGAGAAACGAGCAAGCGCGGCGTTCTTTCCCGAACGCCGCGCCGCCGCTCAACCCATCGTCGGAATGATGAAGGCGTTCGACCCGTCGCCGCCGCCGTCGGGCCAGCGCTGGGTGACGGTCTTGACCTTGGTCCAGAACTTCAGCCCTTCGGTACCGTACTGGTTGGTGTCGCCAAACGCGCTGCGCTTCCACCCGCCGAAGCTGTGATAGGCGACCGGCACCGGGATCGGCACATTGATGCCGACCATGCCCACGTTGACGCGGCTGGCGAATTCGCGCGCGGCGTGACCGTTGCGGGTGAAGATGGCGACGCCGTTGCCATACTGGTGCTCGCTCGGCAGGCGCACGGCTTCCTCGAAATCCCTGGCGCGCACGATCTGGAGGACGGGGCCGAAGATTTCTTCCTGATAGCTCTGCATCTGCGGGGTGACGCGGTCGATCAGGGTCGGGCCGATGAAGAAGCCTTTCTCATGCCCCTGCAGGCTGAACCCACGCCCGTCGATCACGATCTCGCCGCCTTCGGCCTCGGCCGTGTCGATCCACTGTTCGACCCGCGCCTTGTGCTCAGGGGTCACGACCGGGCCGTAATGCGCATCCTTGTCGGTCGACACGCCTACGCGCAGGGCGTTGATCGCAGGGATCAGCTTTTCCCGCAGGCGATCGGCTGTCTCCTCGCCCACCGGCACCACGACCGGCAACGCCATGCAGCGCTCGCCCGCCGAACCGAATGCCGCGCCCGCCAGGTCGTTCACGACCTGGTCGAGATCGGCGTCGGGCATCACGATGCCGTGGTTCTTCGCCCCGCCCATTGCCTGGACGCGTTTTCCGGCGGCCACGCCGCGCTTGTAGACATAGTGCGCAATGTCGCTCGACCCGACGAAGCTGACCGCAGCGATGTCGGGGTGGTCGAGGATCGCGTCGACCATTTCCTTGTCCCCGTGGACCACCTGCAGCAGCCCTTCGGGGGCGCCGGCTTCGAGGAACAGTTCGGCCAGGCGCACCGGCACGCTGGGGTCGCGCTCCGACGGCTTGAGGATGAAGGCGTTGCCCGCCGCGATCGCCATGCCGAACATCCACATCGGGATCATCGCGGGGAAGTTGAATGGCGTGATGCCCGCGCCGATGCCCAGCGGCTGGCGCGCCGAATAGACGTCGATCCCCGGCCCGGCACCAAGGGTATATTCACCCTTGAGCACCTGCGGGATCCCGCAGGCATACTCGATCACTTCGAGGCCGCGCTGGATATCGCCCTGCGCGTCTTCGATCACCTTGCCGTGTTCGCTGGCGAGCAGTTCGGCCAGTTCCTGCCGGTTCGCCTCGACCAGTTCCTTGAACTTGAACATCACGCGCGCGCGTCGCTGCGGGTTTGTCATGGCCCATTCGGGCTGAACCCGCTTGGCGTTCTCGACCGCGCGCTCGAGCAGGGCAGCGTCGCCCAGCGCGACTTCAGCCTGTACTTCGCCCGTCGACGGGTTCCAGATCGCATGCTTGCGGCCGGTGCTGGTCCCCGTCCCGCCGGAAATGAAATGGTCGACCTGGCGCATCGTAAATCTCCTTTATGACAGCCCCTCTAACGATGCGTGCCGACAAGGCAAATGGCGAGATGGCCGAGGCCACTTGACCGTTCGCCCCGACCCCGGCAGAGGGGCCGAAGCCATTGCGGGTATGATGTAATGGTAGCCTGTCAGCTTCCCATGCTGAACGCGCGGGTTCGATTCCCGCTACCCGCTCCAGCCTTCTTTCAATCGCTTGCGCCGCTATTTCGGCGGCATCCGGATCGCACCGTCGATGCGGAACTGGTGGCCGTTGAGATAACTGTTGCGCGCGATCTCCAGGATCAGGCTGGCGAATTCCTCCGGCTCGCCCAATCGCTTGGGGAAAGGGACGCTGGCGTTGAGCTGGTCCCACATTTGCGGGTTGCGGTCCTTCATCCCCAGCATCAGGGGCGTTGCGAAGATACCCGGCATTACCGAATTGACCCGTATGCCCAGGTCCATCAGGTCGCGCGCCATGGGCAGGACCAGGCCGTTCACCCCCGCCTTGCAGCTACCGTAGATAACCTGCCCGATCTGGCCGTCCTGCGCCGCCACGCTTGCAGTGAGCACGATCGCGCCGCGTTCGCCATCTGCGTTGAGCGGCTCTGCATTGGCCATGCCCAGCGCCGAGAGCGATGCGACGCGGTAGCTCGCGACCAGAATGCCCTGGGCACCGAATGCGTAATCTTCGGTCGATAGCCTTTTGTACCCGCCGCTTTCCTTGTCCCAGCCCAGCGTCTTGCCGCGGCGGCTTGCCATGGCGCAATGGACCATTACCCGTTCCTGGCCGTGAGCGGCACGGGCAGCTTCGAACCCGGCGACGACCGAAGCTTCGTCCATAACGTCGACATGGTGAAAGCTGCCGCCGATTGCGGCGGCATGCTCGTTACCGCCGGTATCGTCGATATCGAAGATCGCGACCTTGAGGCCCGCTTCGGCCAGTGCCTGCGCGCTTGCCCGGCCCAGCCCCGATGCGCCGCCCGTGACCACGGCGGCCATTCCTGCCTCCAGTTTCATCTTTCGCCTCCTCCCCCATCAGCCTGCCGTCTCGTTACGTCAGACTTGGCAGTGGAGCGGTGAGCGCGCAACGGGTGTCACGCAGGTTTCATGCTGCTATTGCACGGCCGCCAGACAACTCCCGCAGGATCGCCAGATGACCGCTTCACTCCCCGCCAATCGCCGCCAGTTTCTCGCCGCCACGGGCAGCGCATTTGCCGCACTGGTGGCAAGCGGCTGCTCCACCCGCACGACACTGGGCGGGGCCGGGTTCGCTGGATACGGCCCGCTGGTGCCCGACCCGCAGGGGCTGCTCGATCTGCCGCAGGGGTTTTCCTACCGCGTTCTCTCGAGCCTGGGCGATGCCATGACCGATGGGCTCAAGGTGCCGGACCGTGCGGACGGGATGGGTTGCTTCGATCTGGGCAGCGGCAAGCTGGCACTGGTTCGCAATCACGAGCTGGGAGAAACGAGCGATGCGGGCGGTGCGCTCGCTCATGGGTTTCGCCGGAACGGGCAAGGGGCCGTCTATGCGGGCGGGACCACCACGCTGGTGCTCGACGCGGGCACGCTGAACGTCGAACGGCAATTTCGCTCGCTCGGCGGTACGATCCGCAACTGCGCCGGCGGGATCACGCCGTGGGGCAGCTGGCTGACCTGCGAGGAATCGATGTTCTCCCGCGCCGAAGACGTGAAGAAGGAACACGGTTGGGTATTCGAAGTGCCGGCGAATGCCACCGGCATGGTCGATGCGGTCCCGCTGAAGGCGATGGGCCGCTTCAATCATGAGGCTGCTTGCGTCGATCCGCGCACCGGCATTGTTTATCTGACCGAAGATCAGGAAGACGGGCTGTTCTATCGCTTCGTCCCCAATGTGCGGGGAAAGCTGGCCCAGGGCGGCAAGCTCCAGGCGCTGGTCCTTGCCGATGGCATTCGCGACAGCCGCAACAAGGGCGGGGTAACCATGAATGTCGGCGCCTGGCACCAAGCGCGCTGGATCGATCTGGACAACGTCGAGGCTCCGGCAGACGACTTGCGCATGCGCGGCGCTGCAGCGGGCGCGCTCGTGATCGCGCGGGGCGAAGGTATCTGGATGGGCGAGGGCGAGCTCTATTTCACAGCGACCAGCGGCGGTACCGCCAAGCTCGGCCAGATTTTCCGCTTCCGACCGGGCGCGGCGGGCCGATCCGACGCGCTGGAGCTGTTTTTCGAAAGCACCAGCGCCGACCAGTTCAATTATGGCGACAACCTGTGCGTGGCCCCCAATGGCCATCTGGTCGTATGCGAGGACCAATACGGGGAGGACGTCGCGAACTACGTGCGCGGGATCACGCCTGACGGGCGCGTCTATGCCATCGGGTTCAGCCGTACGGGCACCGAGACGGCGGGAGCGTGCTTCTCGCCGGACGGGCGGACGCTGTTCCTCAACCTCTACAGTCCAACCAGAACGGTCGCCATCACGGGGCCTTGGGTCGCCTGATCCACGCGGGATAATCCTGCATGGGATCGTTCTTCCTCGCCTGGCTGGCCGTTGCCCTGTGTTCGCTTGGCGCGCGCGATCAGCTGCTGGTCGCGCGTCTGGCGGAACATGGGCGGTCGGGGAGCGCTCTTCTGACGGTAGCAGTTCCGGTTGCCGTGCTTGCTGCCGCGGGGATGGCCTGGGCGGGATCCCTCGTTGCGGCCATGCTGCCGACTGCGGCGCGGCAGATGCTCGTCGCATTCGTGCTTCTCGCAGCGGCGGCAGAGCTTGCCATGCCGGTGCGGGAAAAGCCGCCGGCCGAGCCGACCCGGTCCCTCTTCGCACTGGCAATCGTGCTGCTGGCCCGCCAGCTCGGCGATGCAGCGCGGTTCCTGGTCTTCGCGCTCGCGGCTGCGGGATTGCCGGTTTACGCGGCGTTGGGCGGCGCGCTGGGTGGAGCAAGCGCGCTGGCCTTGGCAGTCGCAGCGCGCTGGGAACTGGCGACCTGGCCGCTACGCCAGATCAGATTGGTGCTCGCAGTGATTGTCGGATTGGCGGGGACATGGCTAGCCCTGGGCGCGCGGGGGCTGATCTAGCCAGCCGATCACCGGTATCGCATCAATGCGCGAAACTTGCACCGATCCTTCTCGTTGGGGGTGAGAGATCATCATTCGACGGAGCACATGAATGGCGGACAAGAAAGACAATTCGAAAAAGGCTTTGGTCGATGAACTGAACGGCCTGCTGGCCGATCATTTCGCATTGTTCATCAAGACCAAGAATTTCCACTGGCATGTGGCCGGGCCGCGCTTTCGTGACCTGCATCTCCTGTTTGACGAGCAAGCGATCGAGATCCGCGATCAGATCGACGTGATCGGCGAACGCGTGCGCAAGCTGGACGCCGATACGCTTACCTCTGTCGGCGCGATCGCTGGGCATACTTCGGTGAAGGACCAGGACAAGACGGACCTGTCGCCGGAAAAGATGCTGGCAGAACTGCGCGACGACAATGCCGCGCTGGTCGCCCGCCTCAAGTCGATGAAGGACCTTACCGAGGAAGTCGGGGACAATGCGACCGATGGCCTGATCGACGACTGGACCGATATGGCCGAGCAGCGCGTATGGTTTCTTTCCCAGACGCTGAAATAAGGATGGCCTCGCCCGTTCTGGACTCTATGGCTCGGCCTGCCGATGGCTTGCGCCGGGTCAGATGATAACAGGGTCGCAAATGGGCATTACAGTACAAGAAGGCTGCAACGACAGCGCGATTGCCGGATGGTTGGCTGAACGCATCGGCACAGCGATGTCGAACCGGGAAGGCCCGGTCGTCATCACCGTGCCGGGGGGATCGACCCCGTTCCCGATTTTCGAGAAACTGCTGGCGCGCGATCTCGATTGGTCGCGGCTGGTCGTGTGGCCGGGGGACGACCGGGTGGTGCCCGAAGATCATCCGGCATCCAACACCGGCCGCATTCGCGCTCTGTTCGCGGCTGCGGGGGCCGAAGTCGTGACGCTGACCGAAATGGAGCAGGTGCCCCGGTTCGATATTGCGTGGCTGGGGATGGGAGCCGATGGTCATGTCGCCTCGCTGTTTCCCAACACCGATCCGCGGATCGACGATCCCGCCCCGATCCGCCGGCTGACCCCCGACCCCTTGCCGCCCGAGGCGCCGTTCGACCGGATTACCCTGACGCTTCCCAGTCTGCTTGCCAGCGATGAACTGGTCCTGGTCATTCGCGGCGATGACAAGCGCGCGGTGTTCGATGCAGCGCGGGCCGGGGAAAACGACCTGCCGATCGCCCGCCTGCTGCACGCCGCAACCCAGCCCGTCACATGCTTCGCCTGATCCCGGCACCGGCGCACCGGGCGGCCCTGCGCCTGGCGAGCAGCCTGCGCGATCGCTGGCGGCGGTTGACGGGCACCGCCGCTGACGGGGTCAGCGTCATCGCCACCGATCTGGAAGGCAGGGTGCTGCTGGTGCGCCACAGCTATGGTCCGCCGGGCTGGTACTTTCCCGGCGGCGGGATGAATCGCGGCGAGTGCCCGGAAACGGCCGCCCGGCGCGAACTGGTGGAAGAAACGGCCTGCACGCCCAGCGCGCTGGTCCTGCTCGGGTCGATTGCCGAACAGGTTGGCGGCGGCGCCCATACGTCTTACGTCTTCCGGGCGACCACAGCGGACGTCCCGCGCGCGGATGGCCGGGAAGTGGTGGAAGCCCGCTTCTTCCCGACGCACTCATTGCCCGAACCGCTCAGCCCGCGCACCCGCGCCCGGCTCGACCTGTTTCGCGCAGCCGGCCCGGGCTAGTTCGCTAGAGCAGCGACAGCTGCCCGTCGGGCGGGCGCGGGGCCGCAGCCCTGGCCTGTTCGAGATTCGACAGCGTCAGCCCCATCAGGCGGATGGGCAAGGGCAGCGGCAGCATTTCTGCCAGCAGGCCATGCGCCACCCGCGCAAATTCACCCTTGTCAGCCACGTTGTTCAGCAGCGAGCGGGCCCGGCTGACGATCTGGAAATCGGTGTACTTGAGCTTGAGCGTGACGGTGCGTCCGCGTGCCTGGGTCCGCTCGATACTGGTCCACACGATATCCACAATGTTGTCCAGCGTCTCGCGCAAGGCGGGTCCGGCAGAGATGTCGTGTCCGAAAGTCCGTTCGCCGCCGACCGATTTGCGGATGCGGTTCGCGCGCACGGATCGCAAATCGATGCCGCGCGCCGCACGGTAGAGGTATTCGGCGAAACTGCCGAAATGCTGGCGCAGGAACGCCATGTCCTTGCCGGCGAGATCGGCACCGGTCTCGATCCCCAGCCGCGCCATCTTTTCCGCGCCCTTTGGCCCGATCCCGTGAAACCGGCGCACCGGCAGCGACTGGACAAACGCCGCCCCGTCCCCCGGCCGGATCACGCACAGTCCATCGGGCTTGTTCTGGTCGCTGGCGAGCTTGGCGAGGAACTTGTTGTAACTGACCCCCGCGCTGGCGGTCAGCCGCGTTTCCTGAAGGATGCGGGCGCGGATCAGCTGCGCAATGCGGGTCGCCGAACCGATCCCCTTCAGGTCGTCGGTGACGTCGAGATAGGCCTCGTCGAGGCTCAGCGGTTCGACGTGCGGGGTGTAGTCGCGGAAAATCGCCCGGATCTGCTGGGATACTTCCTTGTAGACCTCGAACCGGTGCCGCACGAAGATGAGGTCGGGGCACAACCGCCGCGCGGTCACCGATGGCATGGCAGAGCGGACGCCGAACCGGCGCGCCTCGTAACTCGCCGCTGCAACCACGCCGCGCCCGCCCGATCCGCCGACTGCAACCGGCCTGCCGCGCAATTCGGGATGATCGCGCTGTTCCACGCTGGCAAAGAAGGCATCCATGTCGACATGGATGATCTTGCGCAGACCGCGCCCCTGACCAGCGCCATCGCCGTCGTCTTCGTCATCATGTGGCAGGGCCGGATCCATCGCGCCTTCCATACGCCCGGCGGCGCCGCGCAGGAACCGTTCGGATGAACCGGAACTTCGGTTGGGCGATGCAAAATCCTCTGGCCAAGCACGACGATGGGGCGCAAGGCCCCCCGATGGCTTCAAGCGCGCTAACCCGGACCATCAGCGAACGCGAACTGATCGTCCTGATGGCCCTGCTGATGAGCCTGCAGGCGTTCGGCATCGACGCCATGTTGCCGGCGCTGGGCGTGATCGGCGATGATCTCGGCGCGGTGGGCAACGAACGGCAATTCGTGATCGGGGCCTATTTCCTCGGGTCGGGGATCGGGGCATTTTTCCCTGGCGCCTTTGCAGACAGGTTCGGGCGGCGCCCGGTGCTGGGCGTCGGGCTGATCCTCTACGTGGCCCTGTCGATCGCGTCTGCCGTGGTCAGCGATTTTCATACCCTGCTGGCCATCCGGCTGCTGCAGGGGCTGGGCTGCGCAGGCCTGAGCGTGGTGCCCGCCGCGATCGTGCGCGACCGGGTGGGCGGGGACCGCATGGCCCGGCTGATGAGCCTGATCATGATGATCTTCCTCGCCGTCCCGCTGGTCGCGCCGGCCATCGGCCAGGTCCTGCTCAACCTGCTGGGCTGGCGCATGATTTTCGGTGCGATGGCGATCATGGGCGTGATCGTGGGCACGTGGATCTGGCTGAGGCTGCCCGAATCGCTCGCGCCCGAAAACCGCCAGGATATCGAGGTGCCGACGATCCTCGCCAACATGAAGCTCGCCCTGCTCAACCGTGCCGCGATCGGCTATGTCATCGGCAGCGCCATGGTGTTCGGATCGCTGTTCGGGTTCCTCAATTCGTCACAGCAGTTGATCGGCGAACATTTCGGCGCCGGGCAGAATTTCGCGATCATCTTCGGCGCGGCGGTGCTGGGCATGGTCGCGGCCAATTTCACCAATTCGCGGATCGTCGAACGGTTCGGTGCGCGCCGGGTCAGCCATGCGGCGCTGCTCGTGTTCATCGCGTCCAGCATCGCGCAGTACATTTCGACCGGGCCGGACCAGGACTTGTGGGAATTCGTGCCCATCCTGGCGGTTTCGATGGCGACGATGGGCTTCATTGGCGCGAATTTCAGCTCGATCGCGATGCAGCCCTTCGCGCACATCGCAGGGGCCGCGTCATCGGCGCAGACGAGCCTGCGGATGGTCAGCGGCGCGTTGCTCGGCAGCGTGATCGGGCAGGCTTACGACGGCACTGCCCGGCCACTGGCGACAGCCATGCTGCTGTGCGGCCTGATCGCGCTGGCGGTGGTGCTGTTCAGCGAACGGGGCCGGTTGTTCCGGCGCGTCAACCGCCCGGCGCGCTAGTCGTCCGCCGGAACCACGACCGCCAGCAGTGCTTCCACCTGAACCTGCCCGCCGGGGGTTGCGGTAAGCTCTGTCACCGTCCCGTCGAATGGCGCGGTGAGGGCGTGCTCCATCTTCATCGCTTCGAGCACCATCAACCGCTGGCCCGCGGTGACGGTGTCGCCTTCAGCCACGTCGACCGCGATGACTTTGCCCGGCATGGGCGCGATGATGTCGCCATCATGGGCAGAGTGGTGGCCGGTGCCGCGCGATGCGAGCATAAACCGGTGTGCGGTGCCGGCTGCAAAAACGATCGCCTCGTCTCCGTCGAGATAGCCTGTGACGATATCTGCCGTATCGCTGTCGGACGTGTAGAGTTCGTCCGTTTCGCTTCCGACAGCGACGATGTTCTGGCGCGCATCGTCCAGCTCGATCAGGCGGGTGTCGCCCGCGTTCGACAAGGTTATCGACCGGCGCGGCATCCCGTTCAACCGAAAGCCCGCGAGGGGATCGGCCAGCGCGTCATCGGCAGCAATTCGCGCGGCGACCTGCCACAATGCCTCGTCAGGAACGGACGGCGGGATAAGGTCGTCGCCCGCCGCAGCGATGAAACCAGTATCGAGGTTAGCCGTCCGGAAAGCTTCTGAATCGAGCGCTCTGGCGAGAAATCCCGCATTGGTTCGCACCGGCCAGACTTCCGTTTCGCTCACTGCGAACAGGAGATTGTCGATGGCAGCGTCGCGATCGTCGGCATGGCAGACCAGCTTGGCGATCATCGGATCGTAGAATGGCGAAACTGCCCCACCCTGTTCAACGCCAGTTTCCACCCGGTCGGCATCCCCGAACACCAGATGGTCGAGCGGGCCGGTGCTGGGAAGGAAGCCGCTGGCCGGATCTTCGGCATAGAGCCGCGCCTCGATCGCCCAGCCGTTGATCGACAGTTCCTCCTGCCGTAGCGGAATCGGCTCCCCGCTCGCGACGCGTAGCTGCCATTCGACCAGATCGACGCCGGTGATCTCCTCGGTCACGGGGTGCTCGACCTGCAGACGCGTGTTCATCTCCATGAAGAAGATGCGGTCGGCGCGCAGGCCTGCGCTGGCGTCGGCGATGAATTCGATCGTGCCTGCGCCTTCGTAGTCCACCGCCTTGGCGGCGCGCACGGCGGCGGCGCAGATCGCCTCGCGGGTGGCCTCGTCCATCCCGGGGGCGGGGGCTTCCTCGATCACTTTCTGGTGGCGGCGCTGCAAGCTGCAATCGCGTTCGAACAAGTGGACGACATTGCCGTGGGCATCGCCGAACACCTGCACCTCGATATGGCGGGGCGAGGTGATCCACTTTTCCAGCAGCACCTCGTCGTTGCCGAAGCTGGCCTTCGCCTCGCGCCGGCAGGATTCGAGCGCAGCGAGGAATTCGCCATCAGCATCGACCTTGCGCATCCCCTTGCCGCCGCCGCCCGCAACCGCTTTGATCAGCACAGGATAGCCGATCGCGTCGGCCTCTGCCTTCAGCCGCGCCTTCGACTGGTCGGGGCCGAGATAGCCGGGGGTGACGGGAACGCCGGCTGCAATCATCCGCTCTTTCGCGGCATCCTTCAGGCCCATGGCGCGGATGCTGTCGGGTTTGGGGCCGACCCAGATCAGCCCAGCGTCGATCACGGCCTGCGCGAAGTCGGCGTTCTCGCTGAGGAACCCGTAGCCGGGGTGGATCGCATCGGCGCCGGTCTGCTTGGCGGCCGCAATGATCTTTTCGCCCACGAGATAGCTTTCGGCGGCGGGGGAGGGGCCGATATGGACCGCCTCGTCCGCGCTGCGAACGTGCAGCGCCTTGGCATCGGCATCCGAATAGACGGCGACGGTGGCGATGCCCATCTGGCGCGCGGTGCGCATGACCCGACAGGCGATCTCGCCCCGGTTGGCGATAAGGAGCTTGGAAATCATCGCGCCGGAATGGCGGCGAAATCGGCCCTCGTCCAGTGGGGCATTGCAGCGGGCAGGGAAGGCCGGTTCGCCAGCGCCTCCAAAAACGCGGCGGCGACATGGCGCAGCTTGTCGGCCTTGCTGGTGCTGACCCGGTAATCCCACGCATGGGGGCCAAGGCGGCGGACCTCGTGCCCGATCGCGGTGTAGATGCGCTTGGCCGACAGGATCGCCCAGCGGCTGCGGAAGGGCAGCCGCGCCGCTCCGAGGGCCGAGGCCGCGGCATGTGCGTCCATCAGCGCCACCAGCCGCGCGGCCATGTCGGCCAACTCCTGCCGATGGTGCGGCTTGGTGTGCTGGCCCGGCTCGATGTCTTCCTCGACCAGCCATTCGACCGGCAGGTAACAACGATCCGCCGCATCGTCCTCGACCACGTCGCGGGCGATATTGGCAAGCTGGAACGCGAAGCCGAGATCGGCGGCGCGGTCCAGTGTATCGGCATCGTCGCGCGGAACGCCCATCACCCGCGCCATCATCACGCCGACCGCACCCGCCACGTGCCAGCAATAAGCCATCAGGTCGCGTTCGGAGCGGGGGCGCCAGTCGTCGGCGTCGAGTTGGAACCCGCGGATCACCGCGTCCGCATCCGCCTGGGTCAGCCCGCATTCCTTCGCGACCAGCCCGAAGGCATCGAACGCAGGTTCGCCGGTCGCCTGTCCGGACAATGCCTTGGCCGTAAGCGCCCTGATCTGTGCGACTCGGGCGGCAATGCCCTCCTGATTGCCCAGCGCGCCGCCCAGTTCCTGCGCATCGGCGATGTCGTCGCAGCGGCGGCACCACGCATAGAGCAGCCACACCCGCTCGCGCGTCTGGCGATCGAACAGTCGGCTGGCAGCGGAAAAGCTCTTGGATCCCGCCGCGATCGACGCGCGTGCATGCCGCACCAGTTCGGCGCGGCGCTGGCTCAAAGATCGCTGGCCTTCATGTGGAAGATCGGCGTGTGCGGTTCGTAAGCCGCCATCGCATCGAGCAGGTCGGGCAGGGTATCGCGCGCGATCAGGATAGACTGATGCGCGGGGCGAACGAAGCCGACCTCCGCCATATGGCGGTTGAACGCGATCAGGTGATCGTAAAATCCGAAGGCGTTGAGCAGACCGACTGGCTTGGCGTGATAGCCCAGCTGCGACCAGCTCATCGCTTCCCACAACTCGTCCATCGTGCCTACGCCACCGGGGATGGTAACGAAGCCGTCGGACAGATCGGTGAAGCGCTGCTTTCGCTCGTGCATTCCCGAAACCGTGTAAAGCTCGGTACAATCGTGGTTGGCGACTTCGCTTCCGGCGAGAGCCTCGGGAATGACCCCGATAACCTCGCCGCCCGCTTCGAGCGCGCCGCTGGCGACGGCGCCCATCAGGCCGAGCCTGCCGCCGCCGTAAACCAGGCCGATGTTGCGCTCGGCCAGCGTGCGGCCGATATCGCGCGCGAGTTCGATGTAGCGCGGATCGGCGGGCGAGGCGGAGCCGCAATAGACTGCAAGACGGTTCATGCCGCGCCCTTTGGCGAAGTGTTGCGGGTTCGGCAACGCGGTTTGCCTATTGCGCCAGATCCTGCAGCATCAGCCCCGCGGTCGCCTTGGCACTGCCGACCACGCCCGGGATGCCCGCGCCCGGATGCGTGCCCGCGCCGACCAGGTAGAAATTCCCGATCGCGTCGTCACGGTTGTGGCCACGGAAGAACGCGCTCTGGGTCAGGATCGGCTCGAGGCTGAAGGCACTGCCGAGGTGCGCATTGAGGTCCATCGCGAAATCGCGCGGGGCATAGTGGAACTTGGTCACGATCCGGTCGTGGATGTCGGGGATCAGCCGCCGCCCGACCTCGTCGAGGATGCGCTTCTCCAGCATCGGGCCGATCTGTTCCCAATCGACCGCCAGCTTGCCCATGTGCGCGACGGGCACGAGAGCATAGAACGTGCTCTTGCCCGCAGGCGCCATGCTCGGGTCGGTGACCGTGGGGTGATGGAGATAGATCGAGAAATCGGCCGGCAGCACGCCGGTGTCGTAGATGTCCGACAGCAAGCCTTTGTAGCGCGGACCGAACAGGATCATGTGGTGCGGAATTCCGGGCCAGGTCCCCTCCAGCCCGAAATGGACCACGAACAGCCCGGGGCTGAATCGCTTTTTCGCCAGCGAACGGGAATAGTCCGCCCCGCGCTTGGTCCCTGCCAGCAGATCGCGGTACGAATGCATGATGTCGGCATTGCTGGCGACCGCGTCGAACTTGGCGCGCCAGCCGCTCCGCGTCTCGACCTCGGTCGCGCGGTTGCCGATCGTGTGGACACGGGTGACGGCATCGCCCACGCGCATGGTGCCGCCCAGCCGTTCGAAATGGCGGACCATTCCTGCGATCAGGCGGTTGGTGCCGCCGCGGGTCCACCACACGCCGCCGTCTTTCTCCAGCTTGTGGATCAGCGCGTAGATCGCGCTGGTCGTCATCGGGTTGCCGCCGACGAGCAGGGTGTGGAAGCTCAGCGCCTCGCGCAGCTTTTCGCTTTCGACGAAGCTCGACACCATCGAATAGACGCTGCGCCAGGCCTGCTTCTGAGCCAACGCGGGCGCGGCCTTCAACATCGATTTGAAGTCGAGAAACGGCACCGTGCCCAGCTTGACGTAGCCTTCTTCGTACACCCCGGCCGAATATTCCAGGAACCGCTGGTATCCGGCGACATCCGCCGGGTTCAGCTTGGCAATCTCGGCGTCGAGCTGGGCCTGATCGTTGGAATAATCGAAGTTCGTCCCATCGGGCCAGTTGAGGCGATAGAACGGCATGACCGGCATCAGTTCGACATCGGCCGCCATGTCATGCCCGGACAGCGCCCAAAGTTCGCGCAGGCAATCGGGATCGGTGACGACGGTGGGGCCGCCATCGAAGGTGAAACCCTCCCGTTCCCAGAAATAGGCGCGGCCACCCGGCTTGTCGCGCGCCTCGATCACTGTCGTCGCGATCCCGGCCGATTGCAGCCTGATCGCGAGCGCCATGCCGCCGAAGCCCGATCCGATCACGCAGGCGCGGCGCCCGTCGGAGCGATGTCCCATCTCGGCCGGTGCCGTCTCGGTCGCGGAAACTGTGTTCGGGATCATCGGATGCCTCTCGGGGAAAGCGGGGTGCCGTTGCCGGCCAGCGCCAGGATGGCGCGCGGGATAGATACGGGCGGTTTGCCGCACAGGATGCGTGCCTTGTCGGCCAGGGTCGATTGCCCGGCGTAAAATCGTTCGACCAGACCTTGCGGCAGGCGATAGAAACGCTCGAAGATGCGGTAACGCTGGTCCGGTTCGGCGGCATCGAACAGCATCCGGCCCAGGACACGGTAATATGCAGTCGCGCGCCAGTGGCGGCGGGCGCGGCTTGCCAACATGGCCGTCAGACGGGGGCCCGAAAGATCGGATTGGGCCGCGATAGCCAGCGCCGTTTCGACAGCGAAGGGCAAGGTATAGCTGGTCAGCGGGTGGACGAAGCCACCGCCTGCGCCCGCACGGGCCACACCTTCAATGGCGTGGTCAGCCTGCCAGCCGGCGAAATCGCCCCCGGTGATGACCGGGAGGACGCCTGTTTCTCCGCCAATGGCCTCGCCGTGCCATCCCTGCGCGCCGCAGTACCGGTCGATCCGCCCGGCCAGCGCGGCTTCGTCTAGCGCCGGGCTGTCGGCGTAATAAGTATCTTCGACAAACAGTTCGTCCGGCCCGAGCGGCAGGACATAGACGAAGCGATAGGCCCCGTGCTGTTCCACGTCAGCGTCCATCACGATCGGGCGGATCAGCCCGTGGGGGCGGTGAGTGCGCAGGTGCCGGCCCATGAATACCTGCCAGCCGCCTTGCAGGTGAGCATCGGGCGCGGAGGTGCGGCAATCGATCACGGCACGCGCCGTCACGCGGCGACCATCTGCCAGCGTAACGCCATCGGCATCGATCGCGGCCACTGGCGCCGCGGTATGCACCGTGTCCTGCCCCAGTTCGCGGCGCAGCGCCGGGTCGAAGTCGCTGCTCGACAAGGAGTTATAGCGCGCGGACAACTGGCGGCGGTAAGCCGGAAAGCGGACCTCGTACCCGTCCCAGGCGATTGTCTGGAACGGGGCCATCAGCGCCTTGCCCGCGTCGGACAGGTCGCTGTCGAACCAGCTCCAGCGGTGATTGCCACCCAGGCTTGGCCCGGCCTCGAACAGCCGCACATCCAGTTCCGGCCGCGAGCGGCGCAGCGCCAGCGCGATCAGCCCGCCGGCCAGTCCGCCGCCAACGATGGCAATGTCACTGGTGCGCCCGGTCATGGCAAATGCCTTAGCGCAACCGCGCGCGTGCGCAACGCGCGTTCATTGCTGTGAGAAGAGCAAGATGCCTTGTTGCGACTATCGCAGCCATTTGCGGCGGGTCGCGGAACCGGGCCGCGTGCGGTTCGTTATCCGGGCGAATTCTCAGGGGCCCCACATGATCAGGAACTATCTTCTGGCGGCGGCAATGCTGCCGCTTGCCGTACCCGCGCTGGCGCAGGAGGTGGAAGAGGTCGAAACCACCCGGGCCGCACCCGACATGGAAGGCACCGTGTTCGACGGTGACTGGCTGAGTATCGGGGTAGGCGCGGCTTACAGCCCCAGCTACGACGGGTCGGACGATTTCGTCGTGTCGGTCCTGCCGATTGTCCAGGGTTCGTTGGGCGGGGTGGATATCAACCCGCGTCCGGGCGGGCTGGCGCTTGATTTCGTGCCCGATTCCGATGACGGAGTCAGCTTCGACCTGGGCGTGGCCGCGCGCATCCGGGGCAGCCGGGCAAGCCAGATCGAGGATCCTGTGGTCGAGAGCCTGGGCGAACTGGATACCGCGATCGAGGTCGGGCCGACGGCAGGCGTGACCTTTTCCAGGGTGCTGCATGGGTTCGACAGCGTCAGCTTCAATGTCGATACGCGGTGGGATGTCGCGGGCGCGCACGGGGGCATGGTGATCGATCCCTCGGTCACCTACTTCACCCCGCTGAGCCGGGGGATCATTACTTCGCTGACGCTGAGCGCGGAATACGTCGACGACGATTTCGCCGACTATTACTATTCGGTCGACGCCGCGGGCAGCGCCGTGTCGGGCTTGCCGACATTCCAGGCCGACGGCGGCTTCACGAAGGCGAGCGCGACAATGCTGTTCGGTTTCGACCTCGACGGGGATGCCACCAATGGCGGCCTCGCGCTGGTCGGTCTGGCCGGTTACTCGCGGATGTTGGGGGATGCCAAGGACACCCCCCTCACCAGCATTCGCGGCGACGCGGACCAGTGGTTCCTCGCCGCCGGGATCGGGTTTACCTTCTAGCTCAGCTTTCCGCCTTCTCGTCCTCGCCAAGCTCCAGTTCGGGGCGTGCCGGGGGCAGGGGGGCGGAACGGTTGCCGGTCTTCAGATAAGTGTCGAACCAGCGCATCATGCGCACGTTGTAATCGTACCGCGCGGCGGCGCGGGCGCTGCCGTGGCCTTCATTCGGGTAGAGGACCAGCCGCACCGGCGTTTCGGGTTGGCGCACCTTGATGTGGCGGAACAGCTCGTAGCTCTGCGTCGGTGAAACCCGCGTGTCGTCTTCACCGTGCATGATCAGCAGCGGCGTCTTGGCCTTGTCGACATGGTAGATCGGGCTGCGTTCGAGCAGGTGCTGCCATTCTTCCCACGGCCACTTGCGTTCGTGGACGTTGTACATCTCCATCGGAATGTCGGTCGTGCCGAACTTGGAAATGTTGTTGGAAATGCCGACGAACATGACGCCCGCCGCGAACTCGTTCGAATAGTAGGTCGATCCCCAAGCAGTTGCGAACCCGCCGTAGGAACCGCCCGTCAGCCCGACCCGGTCAGCATCGGCCACGCCCATCGACACGAGGTGGCGCTTGGCATCGACCAGATCGTCGAACTCCTTGCCCGCATAATCGCCCTGATGCTGCTTGGAAAACGCCGTCCCGTAACCGGTCGAGCCGCGATAGTTGGGCAGGAACACGGCATAACCCTGGCCCGCCGCGACCTGCCCCGGCTTGCTGTAGGCAGTCTGCCAGCCATTGCTTTCGTGCGCTTCCGGCCCGCCGTGGACGTTGAGGATGGTGGGCGCACCGCCGCGCTGCGGGCGGCCGATCGGCTCGATCAGGACGCCTTCGATCTGCTGCCCGTCGCGCGCGGTATAAGTGATGGTGCGCTGGTTGCCGAAAGTGATTTCGCTGAGCCAGGGGTTGTGGCTGGTCCAGCGTTCGAACGCATTGCCCGACCACACGAACAGCTCGCCCGGATGGCGCGGGCTGTTCGCCTCGACCGCCAGCCGGTTGCCGCCCGCGTGCACTTCGGTCAGGATCAGTTCGCCCGGGTCGATTTCCTGCGCCACGGTGCCATCGGCATTATAGATGCGGAGGCGGCTCTGCGCGCCGACATGGACCACTGCGGCCAGGCGCCCGTCGTCGAGCCACTCGGCGTCCATCGTCGCCTCGGCCGCGCCCGGGTTGAGCACGCGGTAGCGACCGGTGGCGACATCGACGAGGTGCAGCGTATTGTCGGCCGGATCGTTGATGTCGATTCCCGCGATCATCGACAGCTGACGCCCGTCGGGCGAAACCTCGACATCACCCAGCTTGCCGGGTGTTTCCACCACGGCGCGCACGCGGCCATTGGCGAGATCGATCACGTTGACGCGGGTCGCGGTATAGCTGTCGTCCACATTGGGCGTAGGTGCCGACTTGACGATCGCGGTCTTGCCATCGGGCAGCACGTCGACCGAACTGACGAACCCCGGCACCGGAATGGCGCGCGGCTTTGCGTCCACCTCGGCCCCGACACGCGCGGCGAACAGGCGGTTGAGCTTGTATTCTTCCTCGTAAACGACCGAATCGAACCCGGCCTTCTTCTGCGCCTCGCGTTCCTTGTCGGCTTCCGCCCCGGTCAGCAGGTACAGCATCGAGGCATCCGGGCCCCAGGTGTAGAACGTGACATCCGCACCCTCGACCGCTGCCAGCTTGCGATAGGTGCCGCCTTCGATCGGCACGCCCCAGACGGCGCGCTTCTCGTCGTCCTTGGCCCAGATGAAGCTGACCATGCGCCCATCGGGCGAAAACGCGACGCCCGAAGCGCTGATGTCATCCGGAAGGTAGGCCGTCGCAGTGTTGGGGCCCTGCGCGATCATCAGGCGCTGCTTGGTAACGCCGTTATCCTCGCCCTCGGTCACATCGGGGATATGTGCGGTGGTATAGGCGATGCGGCTGCCATCGGGCGCCACGCTGACCGCACCCACGCTTTCGATCTTGGCAACGTCTTCTGGCGTCATCGGGCGGGCCTGCGCGGTCGCCGCGATCGAGACGCCGGCAAGCAGGGTGGCGGTATAGGCAAGCGTACGCTTCATCGGAATGCGATCCTCTCCTTGGGGAAGTGATGGAGCGGCTCTAGCGCGCGACAGGCCGAAGGTGAAGGTCGGCGCGTTGCAGGTTGATCACTGCGGCGGCGTTCCGGCATTCACGAACGTGCGCCACCCCGCGGGAACCGTGCTGCCGCCGGCCTCGCTCATGGCGATCGCCCGGCGCATCGTGTCAAAGGCAAGCACAGAATCCTGCGCGCGCTGGAGGATGGCGAGATTGGCCAGATCAGTGGGCGTGGCTGAAGGTAATGCAGTGAGCAATTCGAGCTCCTGCAGCGCCCGGTCCTTCCACCCAAGACGCAGCGCGATCGCCACGATCGTTCGGCGCGCGCTGTGGGCGTCCGCTGGCACCAACTGCCCGGTATTAAGCGACAGACTGATTGCATGTAGCCGCAGCGCGTCGTCGTTCGAACTTTCTGCCTCGGCGTGCAAGGCGCGAGCAGCCGCATGGCGTTCGGTGAGGGAAAACTGCGCATCGGTCGCCAGATGGCGCAGCAGCGTAATGGCGGTATCCCGCTGCCCGACGGCGAAATCCTTGGCCGCGGCATGGAGGAGGCAGGCGGCGGTTTCGCCAATCCCATCCTCGTCGGCACGGCATTCGGTGCGGCTGACCGTGCGGGTGAACGTGGAGGTCGGATCCATGCCACTGCCCGCAATCAGTCCGTTCAGGGATGTACTGGTAGCGGCCTGCCCGTCCGCGTGTAACGATCGCCGGCCGGTACGCGAACCGGCAAACACGATTTTTGCCGAACCGGCCGGCTTGCCGGTCACGATGATGGGAAGCTGTTCTGCTTCGTAATCGCGGGGCGCCTCGCTCGCTTTGGCGACATCGCTCGCGCCATCCTGGCTGGCGCTCATCGCTGCGTAGGGGGCGCCGCCAGCAATCGCCGCAAAGAGCAATGCGTCCAGCATCATGTCTCCCTCCCGCTTGTTTCGGCCAGCGTGCCGATGCATACCGCGTCAACAATAGAGGGATGACAATGAAAGCTGCAACCCATTCTTTCGCGGTCGTTTTGGCGACGGCGACACTTGCTGTGCCGGTCGCAGGCCATGCCGCGCCTACAATCATCCATGCGGGATCGGTGGTTGCCGATGCGCACGGCCGGGCGAGCGGTCCGGCAACGATTACAGTCGACGATGGCCGGATCGTGTCCATCGCGGACGGAATTCAGCCGCCGCCAGCCGGAGCCGAAGTGATCGACCTCACCAGCAAGACACTGGTCCCCGGCCTCGTGGACCTGCACGTTCACCTGACCGGCGATCCGGGGGGCGATTTCTGGAAGGAGACGACCGAGCCCGAGGAATGGGGCATGGTTATCGGGGCGAAGAACGCGCGGCTGACGGCGCTGGCCGGGTTTACCACCGTGCGGGAGGCGGGAAGCGCGCAGCACACGGCGTTTTCGCTGCGGCGGGGCACGGCCGAAGGCCTGGTGGCGGGGCCCCGCATCATCGCGGCAGGGCCGGCGCTGGCGATCGTCGGCGGACACGGCGACGTCAACGGCTTCCGCCCCGAAATCAACGAACTGCTTTCGAGCGGCTACACCTGCACCGGCGCAGTCGAATGTGCGGAAAAGGTGCGCAAGGCGAGCCAGAACGGCGCCGACGTGATCAAGATCACCGCCACCGGCGGCGTGCTGAGCCAGCAGGGCCGCGGACTGGAGGCACATTTCACCTCGGCTGAAATGGAATCGATCGCCGACACCGCGCATTCGCTCGGGCTCAAGGTCATGGCTCATGCGCATGGCGCGCGCGGGATCGAGGCGGCGGCGCGCGCGGGCATCGATACGATCGACCACGGCACTTACATCGATGCGGCCGCGATGCGCGCGATGAAGGAAAACGGTACCGTTCTGGTCCCCACGCTGATGGCGTTCCAGGGCATTTCGGAACGGCTGGGCAAGGGTATCTACACCCCCGTGGTCGAGGAAAAGGTACGCGCCGTGGCCGAGCGAGCACGTGTGTTCATGGGTGAGGCGCACCGGGCCGGCGTGAAGATCGCGTTCGGTACGGATTCCGGCGTTTACGAGCATGGCCGCAACGCGCAGGAATTCCGCCTGATGATGGCGCAGGGAATGACCAGCCGCGAGGCGCTGGCCGCAGCGACCACCACCGCCGCCGATGTGCTCGACATGGAAAACGAAATCGGCCGCATCGCGCCCGGCTATTCCGCCGACATCATCGCGGTGGAAGGCAACCCACTGGAAGATGCGACCGTGCTCGAGAATGTCGATTGGGTCATGGTGCGCGGCCGCGTGATCCAATAGCGTGATCGAATAGCCGCTCGTCGAATATCGTCGCGCCTCCATCCGCTGGCGCTGGCTGTGATGCGACACCGGGCGTAGGCGCCGCGTCAGAGGATTTACAGGGGATCAAATCAATGAACACGCTTCGCATCGCGCTCGCCTGCACCGCCGCGTCGGCATGCACCACCATGAATGCCGAGCCGGCCGCCCCGGTTGCCGCTTCGGCTGCGCCCGCATCTGCTGCAGCATCATCGCAAAGCGAGCACGATCGCCTGTTCGCCCTGTTCGCCGCCGATGACGAGGCGAACCTTCGGCTCAATCCGTTGAGTGCATTGTTCCGCGGCGACCTGCGTTATGCCGACCGGCTCGGCGATTTTCTGCTGCCGGAATACAACGCCGCACTGCGCAAGCAGGCCGAGGACAATCTGGCCGCGCTTGCCCGCATCGATCGTGCTGCGCTGAGCGAGACTGACCAGATCGCGTACGACGTGTTCAAGTATAATCAGGAAGAAGCGCTAAAGGGTCTGACGCCTGAAATCCTGGCACTGACGGAAGTGCGGCCGGTCAATCACTTCTTCGGCTTCCACACGTTCTATCCCAATATCGAAAGCGGTTCGGGTGCAGCGCTGTTCAAGACGGTCAAGGATTACGAGAACGCGATCAGCCGCCATGGCGAATATGTCGAGCTGACCGACCGTTCGATCGCCAAGTTCCGCGAGGGGATGAGCAGCGGCGTCCTCGAAACCGCGCTCACGATCGGCAATGTCGTGCAGCAGCTCGATACGCAGCTCGCGATGAAGATCGAGGATTCGCCGTACTGGGGCCCGATCAAGGCGCTGCCGGCGGACTTCTCCGATGCCGACAAGGCGCGCATCACGCGCGATTACCGTGCGTCGCTTGAAAACGTGTTCGCCGCCAACACCCGGCTGCGCGATTTCCTACGCGATACGTACCTGCCGGTCGCGCGAAAGTCCGTCGGGCTGACCCAGATGAAGGGCGGCGAGGCGCTCTACACGCAGATGATCGAGAGCACGACCACGCTGCCGCTGACCGCCGATTACCTCCACAACCTGGGCCTTGCCGAAGTGGCGCGCATTCGCACCGGCATGGAGCAGGTGAAGAACGAGGTCGGGTTCAAGGGCACGCTGGCGGAATTCTTCGAACACATCCGCACCGATCCCAAGTTCAAGCCGCAGAGCCGCCAGTGGCTGACCGACGAATATTACCGCATCGGCGCGATGGTCGATGCCAAGGTGCCGGAATATTTCTCGCTGGTGCCCAAGTCGAAGCTGGAAATCCGCCCTTACGAGGAATTCCGCGAGAAGTTCGAAGCGGGCGGTTCCTACCAGTCAGGCACGCCCGATGGCTCGCGTCCGGGCGTGTTCTATTTCAACGCTTATGACCTGCCCAGCCGGACCACGCCGGGCATGGTGACGCTGTACCTGCACGAAGGCGCGCCGGGGCACCATTTCCAGATCAGCCTGGCACAGGAAAACGAGGCGCTGCCGGCATTCATGCGCTTCGGCGGCAACACTGCCTATGTCGAAGGCTGGGCGCTTTATGCCGAAACGCTCGGCTATGACATGGGGCTGTTCAAGGATCCCTATGCACGCCAGGGCACCCTCGACGACGAGATGCTGCGCGCGATGCGGTTGGTGGTCGATACCGGGCTGCATGCGAAGGGTTGGACGCGCGATCAGGCGATCGAATACATGCTCGCCAATTCGGGCATGGGCCGTACCGACGCGACTGCAGAGGTGGAGCGGTACATCGCCATCCCGACCCAGGCGCTGGCCTACAAGGTCGGTGCGCTGAAGATCCAGGAACTGCGGCGCAAGGCCGAAGCTGCACTGGGCGACCGTTTTGACATCAAGGCATTCCATGCCGAGGTGCTCGATACCGGCGCGCTGCCGCTTCCGGTGCTGGAGGCGAAGATCGACCGCTGGATCGCGGCCGGGGGCAAGTGAGCGCCATGGCCGGATCGTTCGCGCGCCTGTCGCTCGCCGCATTCGCTGCCGCTTCGCTCGCAGCCTGTGCCGCATCGCCCGAAGGCTCGGTCGCCTCGACCCCGGCGCCCGCCGCGCAGGCGGATGCGGGGGCGGCGCTGGATGCGCTGTTCGAACGGTCGGACGCGGCATTTCTCGAACGCAATCCGGTTGCCGCATTCTTCCGCGGTGATTTCCGGCGGGCTGACACGCTGGGGAACGGCTTTGCGCCCGATTACTTCGAGCGTGAGCGTGCGGCGGCGCAGGCGGATTTGGCGGCGCTACGGTCCATCGACCGCAACGCGCTGTCGGCCGAAGATCGCATCTCGTGGGATGTGTTCGCCTACAACCAGCAGCGTACGCTGGAGCAGACCAGCCCGGCGGTATTGCCGTTCGAGAAATACCTGCCGATCGACCACTTCCGCGGGTTCCACATCAGCTATCCGCGCCTCAGCAGCGCTGGTGGCGTGATGCCGTTCAACACGGTCGCCGATTACGACAACGCCCTGAAACGTCATGCTCAGGTACCGGGGCAGGTGGATGCCGCAATCGCGCGGATGCGCGAAGGAATGGCAGCCGGGGTAGTTCAGCCCCGCCTGACGGTCGCCACCATGATCCAGCAGCTCGACACGCAGCTGCGCCTCACCACGGAACAGACCCCGTACTGGACCCCGATCGCAGCGTTCCCGGACGCGATCGCCGCGGCGGACCGTGCGCGGCTGACGGGTGCCATGCGCACCGCGATCGAACGCGACATCGTGCCCTCGCTGGCTAAGCTGCGCAGTTTTCTGGCCGACGAATACCTGCCCGCATCGCGCGCGGGCAACGGGCTGGGATCGGCCGCAGGGGGCGCCGATTATTACCGTTTCCGCATCGCGGAAATGACTACGCTGCCGCTGACGGCGGACGAGGTTCACGAGACGGGCCTTGCCGAGGTCGCACGGATCAATGCCGAACTTGCCAAGGCCCGCGCCGAGGCCGGGACGCGCAAGCCCACTATCTACCGCGACAAGGCTTCGTTGACCAAGGCCTGGTACGCGCTGGCTGAGCGGGTTGACCCGCTGCTGCCGCGCCTGTTCGCCGCCCAGCCCAGGACCCCGCTCGAAATCAGGCCTTACGAGGAATATCGCGAGGCATTCAACCTGGCCGCATCCTACAATGCGGGCAATGTCGACACGGGCAAGCCGGGCGTATTCTACTTCAGCGGCTACAACCTGGAAAATCGCGAGGTTTCGCCCACGGTCGCCCTCTACATGCACGAGGGGAGCCCGGGGCATCACTTCCAGATCATGACTGCCTACGAGAACGAAAGCCTGCCCCGCTTCCAGCGTTATGGCGGCTTCACCGCATACTCGGAAGGGTGGGGGCTCTATGCCGAGAGCCTGGGATACGAGCTTGGTCTCTACGACGATCCACTCGAACGGATCGGCGCGCTGGCGGGCGGCGAGATGCTGCGCGCGGTACGGCTCGTGGTCGATACCGGCATCCACGCCAAGGGTTGGAGCCGCGAACAGGCGGTCGATTACATGGTTGCCAACGGCCAGCCGCGCGACTTCGCGATGAGCGAGACTGCCCGCTACTCGGTAATGCCGGGGCAGGCGCTGGCCTACAAGATCGGCGAATTGAAGATCAAGGAACTGCGCCGGAAGGCGGAGACGGCACTGGGCGACAAGTTCGACGTGCGCGCATTCCACGCCCAGGTGCTGGACAGTGGCGGCCTGCCGCTGCCGGTGCTCGAGGCGAAGATCGACCGCTGGATCGCGGCGGGGGGAGGCTGACCGGATGATCTGGTGTGGCGGCGCCCGGCCCGATCTCGCCCAGCTCACCGCGCTGGGCGAGGGCGCAATGCCCGGCCATATCGGGATCGAATTTATCGGGGCTGGTGACGACTGGCTGGCGGCACGTATGCCGGTCGATGCGCGCACGCACCAGCCCTATGGCCGCCTGCACGGCGGGGCATCGGTGGCGCTGGCGGAAACCGTCGGATCGGTAGCAGCGGCGCAGACCGTCGATCGGGACCGCTTCGCCGCTGTCGGCATGGAAATCAACGCCAACCATGTGCGCCCGGCCTATTCAGGCTGGGTGGTGGCGACCGCGCGCCCGGAAAACCTTGGTCGGACCACCCAGGTCTGGTCGATCCGGGTCGAGGACGAGGCGGGAAAACTCGTCTGCATTTCGCGGCTGACTGTCGCCGTGATCGCGCTGGAGCGCAAGTAACTGCTGTTCCTCCTTATGGGAGGCGATCGAACAGCTTGAAATAATTCAGCAGGTTGCACATCTTACCGCTGGCTGGCCGAGGGGCGGGCTTTATGTGGCATGCGGGGTTGCAATCGTTTTTGCGAGCATTCGGGCCGCTGCGGAGGACGAGGCGCGTGGAATTCGATTTTCAGCAGATCTTGGCCGCTTCTCCCAATCCCTATGTTATCGTTGACCATGACCTCGTCATCGTCTGGATGAACGAGGCCTATCTCCAGGTAACCATGCGCACGCGCGAAGCGCTGGTGGGCCGGGCGATGTTCGATGCCTTTCCCGCAGAGCCGGGAAGCGACAGCCGCGAACTCCTCGAACGCTCTTTTCGCCGAGTCATCGACACCGGCCACAGCGACGAACTGGCGCTGATCCGTTATGATATCGAGCGGCCCGAGGGCGGGTTCGACGTCCGTTACTGGAGCGCCACGCATACGCCGATTGTCGACACCAGCGGGACCAAGAGCTTCATCCTGCAACACACGGTCGACGTCACCGAGCTGCAGGAACTGCGCCAGTTGCGCGACGAGATGGGCGTCATTCGCCGCGCCAATGCGGTGCAGCAGGAAAACCTGTCGCTGGTCGACGAAAGCCGCCGGCTGATGGATTTCTTCGAACAGGCCCCAAGTTTCATCGCCGTGTTAAGCGGACGGGAACATCGGTTCCAGATGGCAAACCGTGCCTACCGCGAACTTGTGGGCCGGCGCGATGTGGTGGGCAAAAGGGTAACGGAAGCGCTGCCGGAAGTCATCGACCAGGGATTTATCGACGTACTCGACCGGGTGTTTGACACCGGAGAGGCCTATTTCGGCCACCGCGAAGGGGTCGAACTGATCACCGACGAAACCGGACACGCCGAACAGCGGTTTCTCAATTTCATTTTCCAGCCGGTGATCGACGGCACTGGCAAAACATCCGGGATCATCGTCCAGGGATATGACGTCACTGACGAGGTGCGTGCGCAGGAACGTCAGGCCCTGCTGGTCAACGAACTCAATCACCGGGTGAAGAACACCCTGGCTCTCGTCCAGGGACTTGCCCAGCAGTCCTTTACGCCCGATGGCGATGTCAAGGCGGGCCGGGCGGTGTTCGATGCCCGCCTGCGCGCTCTCGCATCGGCGCATAACCTGCTGACCCAGGAAAGCTGGAGTGCCGCCTCGATCATGCAGATCGTAATCCAGTCGGTGGAGGCGGCAGTTGGCCCCGCGGTTGGCCGGATTGTGCTGCACGGCCCCGATTTCCGTCTGCCGCCCCAGTTCGCGCTCGCATTGGCGATGATCGTCCACGAACTGTGTACCAATGCGACGAAATACGGTGCCCTGGCCAATGAGGCCGGAACTGTCGCCATTACATGGAACTTTGCCGATACGGACGGGCGCACGTTCGTGCTGGAATGGAAGGAGACGGGCGGGCCGCCGGTCGAATTGCCATCCACCCGTGGTTTCGGCACGCGATTGATCGCACGCGGAATTTCGGGTGCGGGCGTGGAAGACGTGGCGCTTTCTTTCGAGCCCGACGGGCTGCGCTATACCCTGCAAGCGGAGTTGCCCCAGTCATGAATATCGAAGGAATGCGCCTGTTGCTGGTCGAAGACGAGGCGATCATCGGTTTCGCATTAGACGACATGCTTGCCGAACATGGCGCGGTGACGACGCTGGTGCCCAGCGTGGAGGCAGGGCGCCGCTCGCTCGCGGCAGGCACGTTTGACGCGGCGATCGTCGATGTGAATCTCAACGGCGAATACAGTTATCCCCTGGCGGCGGAGATTATCGCGGCCGGGTGCCCCGTGGTGTTCGCGACCGGTTACGGCGATGTCACCCACCCGGCGGATTTTGCCGCGACGCCGACGGTCGAGAAGCCCTACAGCCTGGCTTCACTGGTGCACGCACTCGAGACAGCCATCGCGAATGGGCGCGGCTAGTCCCAGACGCTCGGCTGGTCGTTGATCAGGTATCCTCCATCGCCGCGCGCAGACGTTCCAGCGCCGCTGCCTTGAGCTGATGGACGCGCGGCACGCTGACCGATAGCACGGCGGCGATTTCGGCCAGGTTCAGTTCCTCGACGAAATAGAGCTGGATGACGAGCTGGTGCCGTTCCCCCAGCGCGCCGATGGCTCCGATCAGTCGTTCCCGATCTTCCTGCATCAGGACTTGCCGTTCGGCGTCAGGCTCGTGCGCAGCGAAGGCCAGATCGCTTTCGGAATAGCATTCGTCGAGCGGGGCGAGCCGGGTTTCGACGAGGTCGGTTTCGAGCCTGAGGAAGTCTTCCACGCTCATCTCCAGTTCGTGGGCTAGTTCGGTGGCATCCGGCTGTCGGCCAAGAGCGGTGACGAGGCGGCTGCGGGCAGTTTCGATCGCGCGGCGCCGGGCACGCGCGCCGCGCGGGTCAGGCGATGCGCTGCGGATCAGGTCGACCATGGCGCCGCGCACGCGCAGTTTGGCATAGGCGGCAAAGCCATCCTCACCGGGCGAATCGTGGCGGTGGACGCATTCGGTCAATGCGACCATCCCGGCCTGCATCAGATCCTCGACGTCGATCGTCGGGCCGCCGCTGCCAGCCAGGTGCCAGGCCAGCTTGCGAACCATCGGCAGGAACCGGGCAACGCGTTCGCCCACCTTGCCGCGATAGGCGGCAGCAGCCGCGAACTGGGTGTGATCGTGCTTCATGCCGCGACCGCCTCCATCGGCATCGACGAAGCGAGCTGCGGCGTTGGCGCTTCAGCCTCGGCCCCGACCACTGCGATCACCTCGATCGGCTGGGCGACGGGCAGCTCGTTGATTGACAGAACGGCACATCCCGGCGCGCGCAGCTTCAGCAGGCTGGCAATCGGCCGGCGGGCGCGCGACTGAACGATCAGCGCCGGTGTGGCGCCGCCGGGTGGGCGGGATGCCATGATCGCGCCCACACGCTCGCCAATGGAGCGGGCGAGATCGGGCTCGATTATCACCTGGCCGCTGGTCGGATCCTGCATGCCGCCCACGACCATCTCCTCAAGCTCGGCAGCCAGGGTAATGACCGGCAGGCGCTGGTCGGGCTGGCACAGGCTGCCGACCAGGAGGGGGCCGAGATCGGCGCGAACCATGTCGACCAGCCGCTCGTGATCGACGGTTTGCTGCGCGGCCTGTGACAGGCTGGCGAAAACCGGGATCGGATGGGCCAGGGTAATGCCATCGGCCAGCAGCGCGCGCAGCAGGCGCGTGATCGCGGCCAGCGAAAGCGGCTGCGGCGTGATCGTTTCGACCAGCTGGGCGTTGCGTTCCTTGACCATGTCGAGCAGCTCGCGAACCTGATCGGGGCCGAGCAGGTCGTGGGCGCGGTTCGACAGGAGCTGGTTGATGTGAGTCGCGATGACGCTTTCCGCGTCGACCACCAGATAGCCTTCGGCCACCGCCAGATCGCGCGTCGCCGCCTCGATCCACACGGCCGGACAGCCGAAACTGGGATCGACGGTCGGTTCGCCCGGGAGTTCTGCCAGCTGGCCCGCGTCCCCCGTGTCGATGGCAAGCATCCGGTCGGGGCGCAGTTGCCCCGTGCCCAGCGGCGCGCCGCCGAGCACCACGCGGTAACGGTCGGGCGGCAGGTCGAAGCTGTCCTTGATGCGGAACTGCGGCACGACGAACCCGAACGCCTGACACAGTTGCCGGCGCAGCCCCGTCAGGCGCGCCACCAGCGGTGCGCCGCGGCGCTCGTCCGCCAGATGAACCAGGCCGAAACCCAGCTCGACCGTGACCAGCGCATTGTCGGACACGTCCTCGATCGTGATGCGGCTGGGATCTGCGGGCGGCTCTGCCTCCACCAGGGGCGCTGCGGCGAGGGCAGCCTTGCGCTGGCGCAGGACATGCCAGATGGCAAACGCGACACCTGCCAGCGGCAGGAACACCATTTGCGGCATCGCGGGAATGGCGCCCATCGCGCCGAGGATGCAGCCCACGGGCAGCCAGATGCCGGGCTCGGCCAGCTGGCCGCCGATCTGACCGCTGAGATCGCGGCTGTCGGATACGCGGGTCACGATCACTGCCGCCGCGATCGACAGCAGCAGCGCCGGGACCGATGCGACCAGCGCATCGCCCACGGCAAGCGTGACGTAGATCGTTCCCGCCTCGCTGGCCGAAAGCCCGTGCGATACCATGCCGAGAACGAATCCGGCGACGATGTTGACGAACAGGATCAGCAGGGCCGCGATGGCGTCGCCCTTCACGAACTTGCTCGCACCATCCATCGAACCGTAGAAATCGGCCTCGGTCGCGACCTCGCGGCGGCGCGCCTTGGCTTCTTCGGCGGTCATCAGGCCGGCGGCGAGATCGGAATCGATCGCCATCTGCTTGCCGGGCAGGGCGTCGAGCGTGAAGCGGGCGGACACTTCCGACACGCGGCCCGCACCCTTGGTCACCACCATCAGGTTGATGATCATCAGGATGAGGAAGACGAACAGGCCGACCGCGAAATTGCCGCCGATCAAAAAGGCGCCGAAGGCATGGATGACTTCGCCGGCGGCCGCCTCGCCTTCGTGCCCGTTCATCAGGACGACGCGGGTCGATGCCACGTTGAGCGCGAGGCGCAGCAGCGTCGCGAACAGCAGGACCGACGGGAAGGACGAGAAATCGAGCGGCTTCTGCGCGTTCATTGCAGCCATCAGCACCGCGACGGAAAGCGCGATGTTGAGAACGAAGAACACGTCGAGTGCGAGGGTCGGGATCGGCATGACCATCAGCACGATGATCGTCAGAATGCCCACGGGCAGCGCCATCGAGGGCGCCATGAATGAGCGCCAGGTCATAGTCCGAAGGCCCTGAATTTGCCGTATGCCTCACCGATGCGCTGCGCCGCGCGACCGCCCAGGCCCTGACCACCGTTGAATGTCGCCTGCAGCGTTTCGGCCATCGATGGCCGGGCCCCGGATCCCTGCCCCTCCGGGGCGCCGAAGCGGGAGCGGCTCTGGGCAAATGCGGTGGTCACGCCGCCGCCGAAACCGGTGGGGGGCACGAAGCCGCCGCCGCCGCCGCCTTCCTTGGCGTTTTCGACCTTGTTGCGCATCAGCTCCATGACTTCTCCGACGGACCGGGCACGGGTGCCCTGGTAAAAAATTGCCGCATTGGCCTGGGCCGGTTTGGGAAACAGCGCCGCTGCAGGCGCGTGCGGGGTGTCGCGCAATGCCGACAGGAACTGGCCAGCGCCCACGGCGCCCAGGAAATGGGCGAGGTAGAGTTCGGCATGATCGGGCTCGCGGCCCAACTGGTTGCGCAGGGCGCCCGCGTTGTCGCGGGCCAGTTCTGCCGCCATCAGCGAAGCGACATCGGGATTATAGCGCAGTGCCATGATCTGTTCGCGCATGCCGGGATCACCCACCGATGCGCGCCCGCCGCTGCGGGTAATGGCCGCTTCAGCCCAGCCGAGCCCGTGGTTGCTGCCATGGCGGTCTAGCGTGTCGAGCCAGGTGCTGGAGATGAACTGGTACAGGCCGGCCGCGCTGGAAGTGCGTGCGCGAGCATCGCTGTCGAGGCCGGATTCGAGCTTCGCCTGCGCCAGCAGGTAGTCGAAATCGACCCCGGTCGCGGCTGCGGCACGGGCGATCGACGCCTGCACCTCGCGCTGCTGGACTGGTGTGACCCCTGACAAAAGAAAACCCCCGGCGTGATTGCGGTACGCCAGGGGTTAAGCAAGAGCTATGCCAAGTGAGGCGTCAGGCGTATCCGGGGATCGACAGGCGGCCTTCGCCATAAAGGTTCACGCGGCCGGTCAGCGAACCGAGGCGCGCCTCCACATTTGCCGCGATAAGGTTGCGTATCTTGCGGTTGATCTCGTTGAGCCGGTGGACTGCGTCGAGCAGGCCGCGGCATTCCTCGTCCAGCGCCGCCTTGGGCGCGGCTTCGATCGCATCGCACAAGTCCACCTTGCCATCGGCACAGGTGAGAATGCGTTCGAGGTCCAAAGCGGCAAGGGCCTGCCGCTCGCCTTCGAGCAGGGCAAGCATTTGCCGCAGGGAGTCGCGAAGCGAGCGGTCGGCGATCATTTCCCGTTCCTCAGAATGAACCCGGCCGCGATCAGTTCGTCGGCCACACGGTGAGGCAGCAGCGGGTAAGTACCCTCTTCCACCGCTTTGCGAATTTGGGAAACGCGTTCCTGGTCGATCGGCGGTTGCGATCCGGCAAGGCCTGCCGCCGCGCGTTCCACCGATTGCGATTGCACGTCATCGCCGCCGCCTGTCGGCCTGGCCCGCTCCGATCGTGCGATCGGGGCCGCGCCGCGCGCCGCAAGGCGGGCGTGAATGCCATTCGTTCCCTGCATTTCGATCCGGTCCATCGGTCCATTCCCATTCATGCACCGAAGGGAAGAACGACCGGGTTGCGGTAAATTTAAGCCTACCGCCGACTTTTTCTCGCGGCGCTATGGCAGCGCTAGCGACACCTTGCCCGGCTGCACGATGCGCGCGCGCACGGTATCGGCGCGCGTTCCGGCAGGGCGGACCCTGATCCATTCCCCGATTGCGCCCGCTTCGAGCGCTTCGCCCTGGCGTGACAAGGTGAAGCCGCGCCCTTCGACAGCAATCGCGACCGCTTCGCCGCGGGCGACCACCGTCTGGGCGCGAGCGGACGCCTGCTGCTGTCCGCCTTCCACGGGCACGAACAGTCGCCAGCCCCCTGCGACAGGGCAGCGGACCAGAACGGTCTGCGATGCGCCGCCGTGCCATTCGAGCGCCAGCGGCTCGGGACAATTGGCCAGCTTGAGGCGCCGATCGACCGGCAGGCGGGCGCCGCCAGCCTGGCCCAGCGGGGCGCCGGTAAAGCCTGCGACCGCGCGGTCGATGGCGGCAAGGTCCTGCGCGCCGCTCGCCGCGGCGACACTTGCCAGTGTAAGCAGGCCAAAGCCGGTAAATGTCTGGATCAATCGCATGTCGGGCCCTTTGCAAGCGCGGGTTTGGCCAACGCTATGCAATGCTCATGCCAATCAACCCGCCCGTCGTAGGAAAGAACGGCGGAAATATCGGTCGTCTGGGAAGGCTCGATCACGATGCGCGCGGCGCGCCCGGCCTCTCGCGCCTGTCCGGCAAGGTCGAGCGCAGCCCGTGCGGCCAGCGCGGCATCACCGGGCGCATGTCGGGCCAGAATAGTCAGGTGCTGGCGCGCGTCGGCGGGCTGCTGCGCCAGCCATGCGTCCAGGCGGGGCGCATCGGCAGCAGCACGATAAAGGGCGGAAGGTTCGGCCTCCACAGGCAGGGCAATGCTCTTTGCATCCTGCTCAGGCCGCTCCGCCATGGCCGCGGCGGTGACCATGAACAGGATCAGCGCCAGATCGGCGATAGTGGTTTGCCAGCCGAGGCGGCGCGTGGCGGCCATCATGCGGCGACCCGGTCCTCGCCTGTTCCGGCATGGCGGGGCACGGTGCGTTCGATTGCGGCCGCTAGCCAGTCGAGCAGGCGCTCGCGCTCACTTTCTTCCGTGCGTGCGTGGCGTTCGACGGCGCCTGCAAGCGGGCCAAAGACGAAGTTGGCCAAGACGAGGCCATAAAGCGTGGTCACGACGGCCGTCCCGATCGACCGGGCGTAATCGCCATCGACCCCTGGCGCGTAGCCGCCCAGCGCAAACAGCGTTCCGGCAAGGCCCAGTACCGGCGCCAGCTCAGCCGCTTCTCCCAGCACACGCACTGCAGTCTGAGCGGTCGCTTGCCGGCGCTGCCGGTGGCGCTCGTGCTCTTCGGACAGGGCCTTGATGGAACGATGGCGGACCAGCGCTTCGCTCAAATCGTCGAATTCGCCGTCGCCGAACCGGTGCGGCTCGGCCCGCAGGATCCCGTCTTCGCCGATTTCCCGCACTTGGGCGGCAAGCTCGGCGCGGACGCGGTCGCTGTCGAACGGGCGATAGGGAATCTGAGCCAGCATCGCCAGGGCCGCGCGGGCATCGCGCCAGCCGCAGCGCAGCAGCGTGGCGAGCAATGTGCCGCCGATCACGATCGCCGCCGAAAGCGGGTCGAGCAATTGGGTAAAGTCCACGCGCGTCTCCTTGCCCTGAAGAACGACCGGCAACGCCGCTGCATTTAGCCCCCGGCCGACATTTGCCGTTTGCGGCAAGGGATTGCCGCCTCTCGCCGGGATCCACCCGGCAACGGTCCACGCGAACGGCAATTGGCACGATGCTTGCTGATACACGTCCGAATACGTGGAGACTGTCATGAGCGAAGGCCTATTCGGAGTTCACGGGGCGGCCCTGCAGATCAGGGCGCAGCGCATGGGCGTATTGGGTTCCAACATCGCCAATGCAGCGACCCCCGGTTACAAGGCGCGGGACATCGATTTCGCCGCCGCACTGGAAGCGCGCATGGGCGGGGCGGACGAGGCTGGCTCGATCCAGTCGGCCACCCGTTACCGCGTGCCCGTGATGCCCAGCCTCGACGGGAATACGGTCGAAATGTCGACCGAACAGACCGCCTTTGCCGAAAACGCCGTGGCCTACACCGCCACGCTCGGGTTCCTGCGCGGGCGGATCGAAACGCTCACCCGCGCGATCAAGGGAGAATAGCCATGCCCGGCCAGATGACGATGTTCGAACTGGGCCAGCGCGCCATGTCGGCGCAGCTCGTCCGCATGAACGCCGCCGCATCCAACCTAGCCAACGCGGGTAGCGTCGCGGCGACCGAGGACCAGGCCTACCGCCCGCTGCGCCCGGTATTCGCCGAGCATCTCGACGCTGCCAACGGCATCAGCACCGTGCGCGTGCAGGGCGTGCAGCGTGCCGACGTTGCGCCTGTCCGCCGCCACGATCCGGGCCATCCGCTGGCCGATGAGAACGGCGACGTCTGGGTCAGCCCGGTCGATGAAAACGCCGAGATGGTCGAGATGCTCGAAGCATCGCGCCAGTACCAGAACATGATCGAAGCCATGAGCACGGCCAAGCACCTGATGCTCGAAACGATGAGGATGAAATGACCAGCATTACCGCAATCGCCAATGCCGGTCAGACCGGCAAGCCCGGCGGCCCCACGGGCCGCGACTATTCGACGCTCGGCCAGGCCGACTTCCTGCGCCTGCTTACCGTCCAGGTACAGCAGCAGGATCCCTTCGCCCCGGTCGATAACAAGGAGATGCTGGCGCAGATGGCGCAGTTCTCCTCGCTGGCCGGCATCAACGACGTCAATTCCAACCTCCAGCAGATGCTCGAAAAACTCGATCTGCTGGTTGCGGCACAGGCCGCTTCCATCCCGACCAGTGACGCCAAGGAGTAACCCACCATGTCCTTCTATACCTCGCTCAACGGGCTCAAGAACGCCCAGACGGACCTGGGCGTGATCGCCCACAACATCGCCAACGTCGAAACCACCGGCTTCAAGAAGGCGAACACCCAGTTCGCCGACATCGTTGCCGGGTCCGCCCAGACCAATCCGCGCATGATCAACGGGATCGGCGCGACAGTGGAGGCGATCACCCAGAATTTCTCCCTCGGCCCGATCGAACAGACCGGCTCGGCGCTTAACCTGGCCATCACCGGCGACGGGTTCTTCTCGATGCGTTCGGCCGACAGCGGTCGCACGGTGTTCACCCGTAACGGCGACTTCGGCATCGACGAGACCGGCTTCATCACCGACGGCGGCGTCAATCGCCTGCAGGTTCTGCCGACCGATGCGACCGGCGCCGTGACGTCGACCACGCCGGTCGATGCGCAGATCGCGCGCAACAATGCTGCCGGCGCCGAATTCGTCGGTGTGGTTGTCGGCGCCGACGGGCTGGTGTCCGCTTCCTACGCCGATGGCTCGGTCGAGCCGGTCGGTGTCGTGGCGCTTGCTTCGTTCATCGCGCCCACCGGATTGAAGCAAATCGGTTCGTCCAACTGGGAAGCCACCGGTCTTTCGGGCGCGCCGACTTATGGTGAACCGGGCGCGGGCCAGTTCGGGTCGTTGCTTTCGGGTGCGCTCGAACGTTCGAACGTCGACATTGCCGAGGAACTCGTCGGGCTGATCACGGCCCAGCGCAACTTCCAGGCCAATGCCAAGGCGATCGATACCGCGACCCAGATCTCGCAGACCGTCATCAACCTGCGGACCTGATCATGGACCGCCTGATCTACACCGCCCTGTCGGGCATGCAGGCCTCGATGCAGCGCCAGCGCGTAATCTCCAGCAACATGGCGAACGCGCAGACGATCGGCTTCCGGGCCGAGCTTATCGACCAGCGGCCCGTCACAGTCGACGGCACCAGCCTCGATGTGCGCGCAATGCAGCGCGCCGAGGTGCGCGGGGCGGTGATGGATCCGGGCGAGATGAAGCAGACCGGCCACGGGCTCGACATCTACATCGAGGGCAACGCCATGATGGCTGTCCAGGCAGAGGACGGGAACGAAGCCTATACCCGGCGGGGCGATCTCTCGATCGCGCCGACCGGGCTGCTCGTCAACGGCGAGGGGCGCCCGGTGATCGGAACCGATGGCCCGCTCAGCGTGCCGCTCGGTATGCAGCCGTCGATCGCGCCTGATGGCACGGTCAGTGTGGTCGATCCGGCCGTACCGGACCAGCCGCCGCTGGTGATCGGGCAGATAAAGCTTGCCGGATGGCAGGGCAGCCCGATTTCCAAGGGGCTGGACGGCCTGTTCCGGGTCGAGGGCGGGGGCATCCTGCCCGCAGATGCCGACGCGAAGGTCGTCACCGGCGCGCTCGAACAATCCAACGTGAAATCTACCGAGGTGCTGGTCGAGATGATCGACGCACAGCGCCTCTTCGACATGCGCAGCAAGCTGATCGCCACCGCACGCGAGTGCGATGAAGGTGGCGCATCGCTGATGCGCATGGGCTGAGGAAAGGACCAGCACAATGCCTACTTCCGCTCTCCAGGTCGCCCGTACCGGGCTCGAGGCACAGGATTCGCGCATGCGGGTCATTGCCAACAACCTGGCCAATGTCGGTACCACGGGATTCAAGAAGGATCGCGCCAACTTCGCCACGCTCGCCTATCAGGATGCGCGGGTCGCGGGGCAGCGTTCCTCTGGCGAGACGGCTTATGCCACCGGCCTCAATCTGGGCACCGGTGTCTCGGTCCAGTCGACCAGCCGGATCGTGACCCAGGGCGCGCTCAACACCACCGGGAATGCGCTTGATCTCGCGCTGGATGGCGATGGCTATTTCCAGGTTGAGCTGCCGGGGGGCAAGCTCGGTTACACCCGCGCGGGCAACTTCACCCGCTCGGCCGAGGGTCAGCTCGTGACCCAGCAGGGCTATACCGTCCAGCCGGCGATCACCGTGCCCGAGGGCGCTGGCGCGATCACCGTTTCGCCCGATGGCACCATTACCGCAGTTATCGCGGGCGATGCTGCCCCGGCCGAGCTGGGCCAGCTGCAGGTCGCCAGCTTCGCCAATCCCGCGGGCCTGCAGGCGATCGGCGACAACTTCCTGGTCGAAACCGCTGCCAGCGGCGCTGCGCAGCTTGGCCCCGGCGGCGAGCTCGGCCGCGGCAACATCCGCCAGGGCATGCTCGAAGGTTCCAACGTCAACATTGTCGAGGAACTGGTCGACATGATCGAATGCCAGCGCGCCTACGAAATCAACTCGAAGATGGTCTCTGCCGTCGACGAGATGCTGCGCAACGCCAACCAGACGCTGTGAGAACCATGATGAACCGAATTACAATTCGCGCCGCGACCACGCTTGGCCTGGCAACGGCGCTGGCCGCGTGCGGCGAACATCGGCCGGTGGGATTCGAGGCTGCATTGCCGCCGCCGCCGCAGTCTTATGCGGCCGCGCCCGCCAACGGCGCGATCTTCCAGGCCGCCAATGGCTATGCACCCTTGCATTATGGCAACCGCGCCAGCCGCGTCGGCGATCTGGTCACGGTAGTACTGATCGAACGGACCCAGACGTCCAAGTCGGCCAGTTCCTCGACCGCGCGCGACGGCAGCATTTCGCTGACCCCGCCCAGCACCGGGCCGTTCTCGTTCAACCCGGCTGCCCTTAATTCTTCGGGCTCCTCGTCGTTCAATGGTGGAGGCGACGCCGCGCAGACCAGCACCTTCAGGGGGGATATCACCGTGACCATCGCCGAAGTTCGCCCCAACGGCACGGCATTGGTCCGCGGTGAGAAGCTGATGCACCTGAGCCAGGGTGAGGAATGGGTCCAGCTATCCGGCATCGTGCGCCTTTCGGACATCGATCCGGACAACCGCGTGGCATCGCCGCGCATTGCCGACGCACGGATCACCTATTCGGGCAAGGGCAGCGTCCAGCGCGCCAGCCGCGAAGGGTGGCTGCAGAAATTCTTCAACATCGTGACCCCGTTCTGAGGCGCGCCATGACCAGGACAATCATCCTCGCCATCGCCGCCCTGTTCGCCGCATTCGCTGCGCCCGTTTCGGCGGAGCGGGTGCGTGATCTGGGCACGTTCCAGTCGGTTCGCTCCAACCAGCTTACCGGTTACGGCATCGTCGTGGGTCTCGACGGAACGGGCGACGACAACTTTGCCTATGTCACGCAGGCCATGCGCGGCGTGTCGGACCGGTTCGGGCTGACCCTGCCGCCGGGCGTCAACCCGGCGCTCAAGAACGCGGCGGCAGTGATCGTCACGGCCGATCTGCCTGCGTTTGCCAAGCCCGGTCAGCGGATCGACATCACCGTGTCGACCATCGGCAAGGCCAAGTCGCTGCGCGGCGGGGCGCTCGTCATGACCGCGCTCTACGGCGCGGATGGCCAGGTCTATGCGATGGCGCAGGGCAATCTCGCCGTGGGCGGGCTGGGCGTATCGGGTCGTGACGGATCGAAGCTGACTGTCAATGTCCCGACCGTTGGCCGCGTGCCAGACGGCGCCAGCGTCGAACGCGCGGTCGCAACCGGGTTCGACAGCAGCGAAGTGCTGCGCTGGAACCTGTTCAACGCCGATTTCCTCACCGCGACGCGGGTGCGCGATGCGATCAACATGCGCTTTCCCGGCACTGCTTCGGTGGAAGATGGCGTGACGATCGCGCTCAACCTGCCGATGGATACCAATCAGCGTGCCGGCATGATGGCGGCGATCGAAATGATCGACGTCACCCCGGCTGAAGCTGCCGCGCGCGTCATCGTCAACAGTCGCACCGGCACGGTCGTGATCTCGAATGCGGTGCGCCTGTCGCCCGCGGCGATCAGCCATGGCAGCCTCGTTGTGCGGATCGATGAGGATCCGCGCGTCGTGCAGCCCGCACCGTTCAGCCGCGGCCGCACCGAGGTCGAGGAAGCGACCGACATCTCGGTCGAACAGCAGGGCAATACCATCACCATGGTCGATGGCGGCGCTTCGCTTGCTGAACTGGTCGACGGGCTCAACCTGCTCGGCCTGTCACCATCGGATCTGGTCGCGATCCTCGAGGCGCTGAAGCAGGCTGGCTCGCTCAAGGCCGAGATGGTGGTGATATGACCATGCCCTTGTCCATCGGCGGGGCCGCCGCCAGCCAGGCGCTTTCGCCCACCGCTGGTGGCAGCGAACGCGCTCAGTTGAAGGAGGCCGCCAAGCAGTTCGAGGCGATCTTCCTGCGCCAGATGCTCGCCGCCGCGCGCAAGACCGACTTCGGCGGTCCTGAAGTGTTCGGCGGGCAGGGCGAGGCGACATTCAACGAAATGCGCGACGCGCGTTTCGCCGAGCTGGCGGCCGGAACCGGCACGCTGGGCATGGCCGAAGCGATCGAGGCGCAACTGGCACGTTTCGTGGGGCCGGGGGGCTAACGCATGGCATCCGATCTTCTCTCGATTGCCGCCAGCGGCGCCCGTGCGGCGCGCGCTGCGCTCGACGTTACCGCGCAAAACATCGCCAACGCTTCGAGCGATGGCTATGTCCGCCGCAGCGTTCAGCTTCAGGAAGTATCGGCCGCCGGGGGCCCCGGCCGTCTGGGCGACATTTCGCTGTCGGGCGCGCGCGTTGCGGGCATCAGCCGCAACGCCGACATGTTCCGCCAGGCCGAGGTGCGCCGCACCAGCAGCGACCTGGAACGTTCCGCGACCGAACTCCGCGGGCTCGAAAACATCGAAGCCGCGGTGGAACAGTCGGGCCTTTTCGGTTCGCTGGTCGAATTCGAATCCGCCTTGCAGCAACTGGCCGCCGATCCCACCGATCCTTCATTGCGTGCCGCGACGCTTTCATCGGCCGATACGCTGGCCCGCAAGTTCAATATCGCCGTCGAAACACTCGATGCTGCGGAAGCAGGCCAGCGTTTCGATGCCGAAGCTGCGGTGACCGAGGCTAACGTGATCGGGGGCGAGTTGGCCCGCGTCAACCTGCGCCTCGCCCGCGCAGGCGCCGGCAGCAGCGACCGCGCATCGCTGCTCGATCAACGGGACGCGCTGCTCGAACGGATGAGCGGCATCGTCAATGTCTCGACCAACTTCGCGGCGGACGGAACCGTCACTGTCGCCACCGGCGGTGCAACGCTGGTCACCGGCGGCAGCGCGACGGCGATGAGCCTTGCAACCGCTGGCGACGGCACGATTTCGCTCGACATAGGCGGTACGCCCGTCTCACCCAGCGGCGGCAGGATCGCCGGTGCGGCGCTCGCAATCGCTGCCGGCGTCGGCGTCCGCAGCCGGTTGGATGGCTTGGCGGACAGCATTTCCAGCACCGTCAATGCGGCACAGGCGGGGGGCGCCGCTCTGGACGGGACGCTTGGCCAGCCAATGTTCAGCGGCAGCGGCGCGCGCGGCATCCGCATCGCCATGACCGACAGCGCCGGTATCGCGACCGCGCCTGCAGGATCGCCTGCCGGCAGCCTCGATGGCTCGAACCTCGCAGCAATGCGGCAGGCGATGAATGGCGCAGGTATCGTTACCGGTGCCAACGCCCTCCTGTTCGATGTCTCCAGTTCAGTCGCCGGGCGCCGCCTGACGATGGAAGCGCTCGACACCATTGCCTCGACGGCGCGGATTTCCCTGGAACAGCAGGCGGGCGTCGATCTGGATACCGAAGCCGCCAACCTGATGCGCTTCCAGCAGGCTTTCCAGGCCTCTGGCCGCGCGATGCAGGTCGCCAGCCGCATCTTCGACACCCTGATGGAACTGTGAGCGCCCGATGATCAGCCTTAGCACCAGCGCCTTCTACGAACGTGCGACCCGCCAGGTCGGGACATTGCGTGGACAGGCAGAGGAACTGCAGCAGCAGATCGGCACCGGCGACCGGCTGTCGCGTTCTTCCGACGATCCGGTTGCGGCCGCCCGCCTGCGGACGCTGGAACGGGCCGAGCGGATGGCTGCGATCGATCAGCGTAATTCCGATGTTGCCACCACCGATCTCAAGCTGACCGATGCCGCGCTGGGCGCAGTCGCCGACATCATCATCCGGGTGCAGGAACTGGCGACCCGGGCCGCCAGCGATACGTTGAGCCCGGCACAGCGCGCATCGATCGGCAGCGAAGTCGACAATCTGCGGCAGAGCCTGCTGACGACGATGAATGGCCGCAACCATTCCGGACATTCGCTGTTCGGCGGTCAGGCCAGCGGCCTGGCTTACGAGGCATCGGGGGCAACGGTCGGTTACGTCGGCTTTGGCGAAGCAGATGCGGTCGAGCTGGGCGAAGGCCAGTCGGTCAAGGCTGTGATTGCCGGGCCCGAGATCATCAATTTCGACGTAGGCGGCACGCCCACCGATCTTTTCGCGGTGCTCGGCAATCTAGCCGGCGCGCTGCAGACCGGCACGAATCCCGGCGATGCCAGCCGGTCGGCGCTGGCTGGCCTGTCGGCCGGGTTGGAAAAGGTGACGACCGCGCAGACTGTGGTCGGCGCGCGGATGGGCTGGGTCGAGGTGCTGGACGAGCGGCGGGTCGCGCGGGGCGAACTGGTCGCGGATGAACAGCGCGCGATTGGCAGCGCCGATATTGCCGAAACCATGACACGGCTGACTGAAGTGATGACCGTGCTCGAGGCCAGCCAGGCCAGCTTCGTGCGACTGGCCGGCCTGTCACTGTTCGACATGATGCGCTGAGCCGCGCGACCGGGGGATTTTTAGTACAATGTTTGCAGCAATCGGTATCGTCATCCTGCTGGTCATGGTGTTCGGCGGCTTTGCCATCACGGGCGGGGCGCTTGGCCCGGTGATGGCAGCTGTTCCGACCGAAATGATGATCATCGGCGGCGCCGCGATCGGGGCGACCGTTGCGGGTAACTCGATGCACGAGCTCAAGGCGATCGGGACCGCCTTCAAGAAGATCTTCAAGGGGCCCCGCCACACCAAGCAGGACCATATCGACGCGATCGCGCTGACCACCCGGCTGATGAAGATCATGCGCAGCGAAGGCCCGGTCGCGCTGGAAGCGCATGTCGAGAAGCCGGAAGAATCCGAAATCTTTGCTGAATATCCCAACCTCCTCGCCAACAAGCCGCTGATTGCGCTGATCTGCGATACCCTGACACTGTTGGTCGTATCTTCCGGCACGCTCGAAACCCATGCAGTCGAGGATGTGATGGACAATGCGATGAAAACGCATTTCCACGAAATGCACGAACCGCAGCACGCGCTTCAGACGCTGGCCGATGCGTTGCCGGCGCTGGGGATCGTCGCGGCGGTGCTGGGCGTGGTCAAGACGATGGGGTCGATTGACGAACCGCCTTCGGTGCTTGGCGGGATGATCGGATCGGCGCTGGTCGGCACCTTCCTTGGCGTATTGCTCGCCTATGGTATCGTCGGCCCGCTGGCTTCGCGTCTCAAGCAGATCAACGATCAGGACGAACAGATCTTTCACGCAGTGAAGCAGGTGATGATCGCCTCGCTCAACGGCTATCCTCAGCCGCTGGTCGTCGAAAGCGCGCGGTCGGGCCTGGGTCACGCATTCCGCCCTGGCCTGTCCGAGCTGCTCGACAGCCTGCGGGGCCGGTGAGATGGCGAGCCGCGCCGGACGTAACGAGCCGCTGCCACCGATCATCGTCAAGAAGGTCACGATCGTCGAAGGCGGCGGCCATCACGGCGGTGCCTGGAAAGTTGCCTACGCCGACTTCGTGACGGCCATGATGGCGTTCTTCCTGCTGCTGTGGCTGCTGGGCGCGACGACGGAGGACCAGCGCAAGGGACTGGCCGACTTCTTCACGCCGACGCTGGTCAAGACCAAGGAGCAGAGCGCGGGCGCCAACGGCCTCCTCGGCGGCTCGTCGCTGACCGATGTCGACAGCTATCCCCATGCCATGGGGCAGACTGGCAAGCGGACCATTACGGTACCGCGCGATGCAACCGGCGGGCCGAAGGAGAGCATCGGCGCCGGTGGCGCCGAACGCGTTCGCGCGCGGGCGGAACAAAAACTCGCCGACAACCAGCGCTTGCGGCGTCTGCTGCGTCAGGTGCGCATGGTCGACACCACGCAGGGCGTGCGGATCGATCTGGTCGACAATGCCGATTTCACGATGTTCGTGCTGGGCACGACCGTTCTCACGCCCGATGCCAACCGGCTGGTTGCCGCGCTGGCGCAGGCCGTCGCACCCGAAGCTGGTCAGTTGACCATTCGCGGCCATACCGATGCCTTGCCATGGCGGCGCGGCGCGCAGGCCAACAACTGGTCGCTGTCTGCCGGCCGTGCCGAAGCGACACGCCAGGCGCTGCTGCGCAACGGCATTGCGGAGGGGCGCTTCAAGCGGATCGAGGGGGTCGCGGACACTGAGCTCCTCGTCGCCAGAAACCCCCAGGACCCGCGCAATCGACGCATCTCGATCCTGCTGACGCGCTGATAGCTTTCTCATCGAGCATGACGGCCCGGAGCGTTCGCGCCCCGGGCCGTTTTGCTGTGGCCGGCCGTTAGGGTGCCCTGTCCGGGTCAACTGCACTGGCCCAAGGCGCGCAGCGCGCCCGGTACGAGCGTCAGTGGCGTTCAATCCTGCTGGGAAGGCCTGAAGGGCGGGGTGATGAATGGATTCTGCCGCGTGCCGTGTCGGTGGCGGGGAGCACAGCGATCCAATGTCGCGCGTGCTGTGCCATCGCCTGCCAAGTGCGTTTGCCTAGGGCGGCGCGTGGGGACGATCATGCCGATCGAGGCCGGCTGGGGTGGCGGGTGCGCCGGCCAGCGGCTGTCCTGCGGCAAGCAGCTCGCCACCTACACCACTCACCACCAGGCGTGGCATGGTTTACTCTGTGCGAGCGCCACATACGAAAAAGCCCCGCACTCTTGCGAGTGCGGGGCCTCCCCCAATCAGGTGAATCTGACGGCTGGTGCTTAGCGCAGCAGCGACAGGACGTTCTGCTGGCTCTGGTTCGCCTGCGAGAGCATCGCGGTCGAAGCCTGGCTCAGGATCTGTGCCTTGGCGAGGGCGGTCGTTTCGGCCGAATAGTCGGCATCCTGGATCCGCGAACGTGCGTCCGACAGGTTGGTGACGTTGTTGGTCAGGCTGTTCACAGCCGATTCCAGACGGTTCTGGCCAGCACCCAGCGACGCGCGACGGGTGTTGATGGTGCCGAGGAAGGTGTCGACCGTGCCGATGGCCGTCGTGGCATCGGCCGCAGTGGCGACCGACGTTGCCGTCGTCGCGTCAGTGATCGCGGCGAAGCTGAGCGAAACGGTTTCGCCGCTGTTGGCGCCGACCTGGATCGAAACGGCGCCTGCCGTCCCTGCAGAACCGTCAAACAGCTTCACGCCGTTGAAGCTGGTGTCGGTCAGGACGTCGCCGATCTGGGCGGTGAGCGCCGCAACTTCGGTCTGAAGGTTGCCGCGGTCGCCATCGGAATAGGTGCCCGAGGAAGACTGCACAGCCAGCTCGCGAACGCGCTGGAGCATGTTGGTGACTTCCGACAGCGCGCCTTCGGCGGTCTGCGCCATCGCGATGCCGTCGTTGGCATTGCGGATGCCCTGGTTCATGCCGCGAACCTGGGCGGTCATGGTGGTGGCGATCGCGAGGCCGGCAGCGTCGTCCTTCGCGCTGTTGATGCGCTTGCCCGTCGACAGGCGTTCCATCGCCGAGCCGAGCGCCTTGTTGGCGGCGGACGAGGCGTTGGCAGCCTTCATGGCGCCGATATTGGTGTTGATTACTGACATGGTCTTCAAGCTCCCACAAAATGGTCTTCAAGGGCTGTCCCGAGACCCCGTCTTGGGCAACAGCTGGAACCCAGACCGACCGTGGGGCGGGGAGATTAAGGGCGCTGGGAGCAAATACCGGGGAACTACGTATTTCTACTTAAGTTGTTTCCGACGTTAACCATTAAGGGGTTTTTGCCGCTCCATGCCCCAAATCGCCCTTCGCAAGTTGGTTAACAGCAGGGGGCTGCAGTGGGATCGATCGAACGGACCCTAGGGTTCGAAAAGGTTCACGCATCGCTGGCGGGCAAGTTTGCCGGGATCGCATCCTCGCTGTTTCCGCGCTCCGCGGTTCACTTGGCCGATATTGGTGAAAACGCTGCACGGTCGCTGCCAAGCGTGGTGGCGCTGGCGCGTGACACCGTCCCGTCGATCGAGCGTAGCGGCACCAGTGCGGTGCTCACTTACGCCGATCCGGTTTCCGAGGCGACTTTCGGCGCGCTGGTGGCCTTGACCGCCATCGGTAACGGCCCGGTTGCGGCCGATCCGGAATCGCTGTCCGTCTTCGCCCTCGCCGACCGGCTGGCCCAGACCGACATCCCCGTTCTGATCAACGGGCCGACCGGGACCGGCAAGGAAGTCCTGGCCCAGTTCATTCACCAGCGCAGCAATCGCCGGACCAGGCCGTTCGTCGCGGTCAACTGCGCGGCGATCCCCGAAACCATGCTCGAAGCTCTGCTGTTCGGCCACCAGAAAGGTGCCTTTACTGGCGCCAACGCGGCCGGCGAAGGCTTCTTCCGCGCGGCAGACGGCGGCACGCTGTTGCTCGACGAAATCGCGGAAATGCCGCTGGCTCTGCAGGCCAAGCTGCTGCGTGCGCTTCAGGAAGGCGAAGTCGTACCCGTCGGCGCCACCGCACCGGTCAAGGTCGATGTCCGCATCATCGCCTGCGCCAACCGCGATTTGCCGCTGGAAGTCGAGGAAGGCCGTTTCCGTGCCGACCTCTACTACCGACTCAACGTATTTCCCATGACGCTGTCGGCGCTGCGTGAGCGGCCGAGCGATATCGTACCGCTCGCGTTCGCCATGTTGCTGCGCCACACCGCGCCGGGTCAGCCGGTGCCGTGGCTCAGCGATGGTGCCGTCGCCATGCTCAAGCAGCACGGTTGGGCGGGCAACGTTCGCGAACTCGAGAACGTCATGCGCCGGGCACTGGTCCTCGCTGGCAACGATCGCATCATCGCCACCCATCACGTCGTGTTCGACCGGCCTGCACGCCTGGTAGACGCCAGCGCCCAGCCAGTGGCGGCAACAGCGGACGAGCCGGTTGCAACCGGGGCCCGCCTGTCCAAGGTCGTCCAGCTTTCCGAAGCGCGCGCGATCATGGAAACGCTCGACGCATGTGGCGGCCGCCGCGCGGAAGCCGCGCGCCAGCTGGGCATCAGCGAGCGCACCCTTCGTTACCGCCTCGCCTCGTTCCGTGAGGCCGGGCTTGCCATGGGAGGTCGGCGATGAGCGCGATCAACGGGCTCGGCAATGCCGGGTCGATCCAGCAGATCATGGCCATGCGCCAGCAGGTACTCGACCGATCGAGCCTGCTCCAGGAATTGCAGCAAGCCCGAGAAGCTGGCGGCACGACGCAAGCCGCGCCGACCGAGGCGCCCGGGGGCGGTTTCGCCGCGACGCTGGAGAACGCTCTTCAGGGAGTGAATTCAGCCCAGTCGCGGTCTTCGGCCCTGACAGAAGGTTACGAACGCGGCGAAGTGACCGACATCGCCAAGGTCATGCTGGCCCGGCAGGAAGCCGGCATCGCATTCGAAGCGACGTTGCAAGTGCGAAACAAGCTGCTGTCCGCCTACCAGGACATCATGCGGATGGGGATCTGATAAATGAACGGCATCGTTCCCAGTTCACCCCTGACCACTTCGCCGCTTGGCGGAGTGGGCGGCGGCGCGTTCAAGGACAAGGCCGCAGGGTTCCTGCGCCAGCCAGCCGTCGCCAAGGCGCTGCCATGGTTTGCCGGGTTTGCCAGCCTTGGCGTGATTGCGCTGATGTGGGCCGCGCTGTCACCCGCGCCTCAGCGGGTGCTCTATGGTTCCATCGGCGATGCCGAGCGGGCCGGTGTAGTGGCGGCGCTGGACCAGGCGTCGATCCCCTATACCATCGACAACAATTCCGGCGCGCTGACGGTGGGCGAGGACGATCTTTACCGTGCCCGCATGGTCGTGGCATCCGATGGCGCGCTGGCTACGCCCGAAACCGGCGACCAGCTGATCCAGTCGCTGCCCATGGGGGCCAGCCGGACACTGGAAGGCGACCGTCTGCGTGCGGCGCAGGAACGCGACCTGACCCTGACGATTCAGGAAATCGACGGGGTAGAGGCGGTCCGGGTGCACCTGGCACGGTCGGAACGGTCCGTCTTCGTGCGCGAGAATGTGGCGCCCAGCGCCTCTGTCATGGTGCGCATGGCGCGCGGGCGCCAGCTCGCCGCCTCGCAGGTTACCGCGATTGCCAATCTCGTCGCCGGATCGGTGCCGGGGCTGTCGATCGATGCGGTCCGGATCGTCGATCAGAACGGCAGGTTGTTGTCAGATACCGGCGGTGAAAACACCGATGGGCTGGAACTGCAGGCGCGGATGGAAGCCAAGCTGCGCGCCCAGATCGACCAGTTGCTTGCACCCATGGTCGGAGCGGAGAATTTCTCCAGCGAAATTCAGGTCGAACTCGACATGAGCGAGGTCACCTCGGCCCGCGAAAGTTACGACAAGGAAGGCGCCATCCGCCGCGAAACCACGCAGACCGCGACGACGGCCGGCGCGGGTGCGGCGATGGGTGTGCCTGGCGCAACGACGAATACGCCGCCACCCGATCCGCAGGCGGTGGAGGGTGCGCCGCAGGATACGCAGGTCCAGCCGGGTGCCGGTGGGACAATGGGCGAAAGCAGTGCCACGCGCGCTTACGAACTGGGCCGCGAAGTCGCCGTTTCCAATATCGCTCCTGGCGGTGTGAAACGCGTGTCGGTGGCGGTCGCGCTCAATCAGGATGCGCTGAAGGGTGCCAAGCCTGCCGACCTCCAGAAATTCGAACAGCTGGTTTCTGCGGCAGTGGGCGCCAATGCCGATCGCGGCGACACGGTCGCGGTCGTGGTACGCCCTTTCAAGGCGCCGGAAGCGGAGGAGATCCCGTTCTGGGAAACGCCGTGGTTCGCCATGATCGTGCGCAACGCGGTTGCCCTGATCTGCGTCCTCCTCGTCCTCTTCCTGGTTGCGCGCCCGATCGTGCGTGCGCTGACGAAGCCGAAGGCGGCGGAGGAAGACGAGGTCGAGCTGGCGGATGGCGCCCTGGCCTTGCCCGCGTCGGACGCGGCATCTGCCCAGGCTGGGCCCGACCGCGAACAGCTCTCCGCCCAGATCGAGTTGGCTCAGCGGATCGCGCGCGAACAGCCTGACGATGCGCTTCAGGCGCTAAGGCGCATGCTGGGCGATGCACGTCAGAACGAAGGAACTGCATAATGGGGATCGCTACCCCCGGGCTCGACCCGGCCGACCGTGCCGCGGTCATGGTTATGCTGCTGGGCGAGGAAGACGCAGCGCGCCTTCTGGCCGGGCTGACTCCGGAAGAACTGCAGAAGCTGGGCAGCAAGATGTGCGCGATCGGCGACATCGGGCCGGCCGCGATTGCCCAGTCGATCGCCGCGTTTGCCGATAATGCCGGTCATTCAGGCATTTCCGCCCATGGCCGGGTCGATGACGTGCGCCGGATCATGACCGGTGCGCTGGGCCCGATGAAGGCCGACAGCATCATGCGGCGCATCGAACCGATCGATGAGGGTCCGCGCACGCCTGCACTGGAAATCGCCCGCTGGCTTGATCCTGACGTGCTCATTCCGCTGATCATCGACGAGCACCCGCAAGCGATTGCCGTGCTTCTGGTCCAACTGGAGCCCGCGGCGGCTGCGGCGGTGCTGGCAGGTTTGCCGGACGCACTCCAGACGCCGGTCGTGCACCGCGTTGCCACGTTGGGGCCGGTGTCGCCGGAAGCGATCGCGATTCTTGAGGAGACGCTTGCGTCGCGCATTGCCGGTACCCATGGCCAGGCAATGCTATCGATGGGCGGCGTGCGCGAGGCGGCGGAAATCATCAACGGCGCGGCGCGCAGCGTCGAAAAGCGCGTGATGCCGGCGCTGACCAAGATCGACAAGCAATTGGCCCGCGATCTCGAAAACGAGATGTTCAAGTTCGAACACCTGTTCGTGCTCGACGCACAGATGATGGGCCAGCTGCTGCGCGAGGTCGAAAGCGAAGTTTTGATCGATGCCTTGAAGGGTCTGGAAGAATCGCAGCGCGATATCTTCTTCCAGGCAATGTCGAGCCGCGCCGCCGATGGCCTGCGCGACGAGATCGAGGCGCGCGGACGCTTGAAACGCAGCGACGTGGATGCAGCGCAGGCGGCGATCGTTGCAATCGCCAAGCGTCTGGCTGCCGATGGCACGATCATTATCGGCAATGGCGGCGGTGAAGACGACTATGTCTAGCGGCGGATTGCCATTGGCGCAGCTTCTGGGGCGCGGCGGTTTCGCCCGTGATCCGCGCTTTTCCGCAGCGATCGTGAGCAGCAATCCGGTGGAAACTGAACGCGACCCCGTTGCGGACGCGTATCAACGGGGTCTGGCCGATGGCACTGCACAGGCCGAAGCGCGTGCTGCAGAGGCCGAGCGCGAACGTGAGCGTTGCCGCGCGGCGATAGAACTGGCTTTCGCGCGCTTCGATGAAAGCAGCGCCGCCGAACTGCGCGAACGCCTGCGCCAGACGGTGCTGGCACTCTGCGAGGAAGCGATCATGCCGCACGCCATCGACGTGGATGGGCTGGTCACGCGAATCGAGCGGGCGACGGCAATGCTCCACCGTGCGCAGGACGAGCGCCGGGTGCTTCTGCACCCTGATGATCTTGCCCTCGTGAGAGACCGTTTGCCTGCAGGCCTTGTCGTGGAGGCTGATGCTTCGATCGAACGCGGCGCCCTGCGGATCGAAACTGCCGATGGCGGGATCGAGGACGGACCTGCACAGTGGCGCCGGATCCTGGCCGAGGCCTTTCGCGAATGCTGAGGCAGTTCGATGCGATGCTGGGCGATCTCGCCGGCGCACCGGTCGATCTGTCGCCGCGACGGTTCGGGCGGATTTCCGCCTGCGACGGTGGACTGATCGAGATCAGCGGCCTTGCCATGCCGATTGGCGGTCTGTGCCGGATCGACGATGGCAAGGGCACCACGCTGACGGCTGAAGTGATCGGTTTTCGCAACGGCCGCACCATGGCGATGATGCTGGGCGACACCGTGCTGCTGCGACCCGGCGTGCCGGTGCGTCCCGAAGGGCGGCCCGGGATGCTGCCGGTGGGCGACGCGTTTCTTGGCCGGGCAGTCGATGGACTGGGCCAGCCGATCGATGGTGGCGGTCCCGTCAGGACACTGGCGGAATGGCCTGCCGGGGGTAAGCGGACGGGCGCACTCGACCGCGCCAGCGTTCGTGAGCCGTTTGATACCGGCATTCGCGCGATCAATGCTCTTACAACCTGCGGGGTCGGCCAGCGGGTCGGTATCATGGCGGGTTCGGGCGTAGGCAAATCGGTCCTGATCGACATGATCGCGCATGGCGCCGAGGCCGACGTGGTGATCGTCGGTCTGATCGGCGAACGCGCCCGCGAGGTTTCGGATTTCGTCTCCCGTCACATGAAGGGCGAGGCGGCCGCACGCACTGTTGTCGTCGCCGTGCCGGCCGACCATGCGGCCAATCTGCGGCTGCGGGGTGCATTGCTGGCAACATCGCTGGCTGAATATTTCCGCGCACAGGGCCTGCGCGTGCTGCTGATCCAGGACAGCCTGACGCGCATCGCGCATGCAGCGCGCGAGATTGGCATTCTGTTGGGCGAGCCCGGGGCGGCTCGGGGATATCCCCCTTCGGCGCTGTCGACGATCACGAAACTGGTGGAGCGCGCCGGCAATTCGGCCGAAAGCGGCGGATCGATTACAGCAATCTACACGGTGCTGGCGGACGGTGACGATCAGAACGATCCCGTCGTCGATACGGCCCGGTCGATCCTGGACGGTCATATCGTCCTTTCGCGGGAGCTGGCGCAGCGGGGGCAGTATCCGGCAATCGATGTCGGCGCATCGCTCAGCCGCGTGATGAGCGATGTCGTCAGCCCGCAGCAGTCCGCACTGGCACGCCGGCTTCGCGCACTGGTTTCCGCGTACGAGAGCAACCGCGACCTGTTTTTGATGGGCGCATATCGAGCCGGGGCCGATCCCCTGATCGACCGGGGCATCGCTTTGCATCCCCAAATCGCCGAATTCCTCAAACAGGATACTGCCGAGCGCGTCGGTCTCGATCAGGCGATGACCGAACTTCATATGCTGATCGGCAATGACCAGTGATCCCGCACGCCTGCGGCGGGCGCGTCTGATCGAGAGGATGCGGGTCGCCGAACAGCGGCAGGCGGCGGCTGAGGCCCATCAGGCTGAAGCCATTCGCCAGAAGCTGGAACAGCTTTCCGCGCGTACTCGCACCCTCGCGCAGGTTTATGCCTTGCGCGATGGCGCCAGCGATGGTGCGGACCTGCGCGGCGCGACCTTGCTCGGGGCGCGGCTTCATGATCTCGGTCGCACTGCCGCGCGCCAGGCCGATGACGCGCGGCGTCAGGCAGACATCAAGCTTGCCGATTTCGCTGTTGCCGACAGGCGTCTCAGGATGGCGGAAGACGGACGGCGGGACCTGGCCCGCGATATCGCGGAGCGCGCGGCCAAGCGCGAACTGCCGCTGCGGGGGAAGATTGGCACGCATCTTGAATAACGCATGGGTGTAACAACCCAAGTGACGGATCGATGATCGCAAATTCACTGACCCCGGCCAAACCGGCTTCCATCTTCGACCTGGCCCTGCCGACCCAGACGGGCGGGGAGCAGGCTGCCGGATCGATCGACTTCGCCGCGCTGCTGCCCTCCGTCGCCGCGACGACAGCACCCGCATCTGCAGTCGTTGCCAAGGGAGCCGATCTGCCGGGCGCCGCCTCGTCACATCCGACGCTCCCCGAGTTCAAACTGATCGACGTGGCGCAGCCGTCACATCCCCGTCTTGCCGGGACCGGCAAAATCTTGCCGCTTGCCATTGCCGCCTTGCCGCAATTTGCCGGCGAGGCGCCGCTGGCACCGAGCGAAACGGCGCAGACGGTCGAATCTGGTCCGTCTGTTCAGGACGGCGAGATGGCAATTGCAGATGCAACGACCAGTGCTGATCTCAACGTGGCGGCACTCCCGGCCGTGGCCGTGCCGCCGCTCGATGCGGCTCAGCAGGCACAGGAAACCGAGATCGACGCAAAGGCATCGCGCACTTTCGAACCTGCCCAGAGCCGCGCGCCCGAACAGCGCGCTGGATCCAATGAAGCAGCACCGATCCTTTCTCCCGACCGCCAGGCCAAGCCGATATCGACCCCGGCGATCGCAATTCAGGTCGCTGCCACGCCCGATCGTTCCGCGACTAGCGAACCGGCACCCGGCGTTCGTAATGCCGAGCAGGCTTCGCGTATCGTCCAGCCGCAGCCTGCGGGAAGTTTCTCAGGACAGGATGCCGCGCCGGGCGACGAACGTCCGGCCGCTGGCGGCGGGACCAGGTCGGCGGTGCGTGCCGGTGATCTCCCTCGCTTCGCACCGATGGCCGATGCGCCAGCGGCAAACATGCCCGCGGCGCTGGCTGCATCGGCAGAGGCTCCGGCCGACGGCACCCAGATCACGCCCGCCCGGTTTGCCGCAAAAGCGCCAGCGATGCGCGAGTTGAGCCGCATCGTCGAAACGCTGGCTTCTGCGCGGGAGGCGTCCGGCACACAAACCGCGACCCTGGCATTGGACCATGCGGAGTTCGGTGCGCTTTCGCTTCGGTTCGACCAGCGCGCGGATGGCCTGCTTTCCGTTCAGCTGTCCGCCGCCGACGCCGACGCGCAGCAGGCTCTGGCAACCGCGGTTGCCGAACGCCCGGTCGCCGCACCTGGCGAGGCGGGAGCGGCGACTTCGCAGAACCAGTCGCAAAGCCAGGCTGGATCCCAGTCGTCCCATTCGTCGTCACAGCGCGGTGCCGCCACCGATCGAGAAGGCCAGGCCGCGGGTCATGAAACCAGCCGCGAGCACCGCGGCGAACGCCAGCGCGGCGAAACGCGCGGCGATGATGCTGGCCAGCGCGGTCAGCGCCGTTCCGGCATCTACGCCTGATCCGCACACCATTACCATTTCGAGGACTGAACAATGAGCGACAAGAAAAACGACCAGGACAAGCCCGCCAAGAAGAAGGGTGGTTTCGTCAAGGTCCTGCTGATGGGTGTGGTCCTGGTCGGTGCAGGGGCTGGCACGGTGTTCGGGCTGATGGCTGCTGGCGTGATCCAGGGCGCCTCGGCCGAAGCCAAGGAATCCGGCCCGCAGCTGGTGATGAAGGGCGCCGAAGACCCTTACGCGCCCCCTGCCGAAGGCAAGGACAAGGCCGCGCCCGTCGTTCACGGCGAAGGCGGCAGCAAGTATCGCACCGCCTATTACAGCTTTGCCGAGGAGTTCACCTCCAACCTCAGCAATACCGATGCCCTGGTCCAGGTCAGCCTTGCCGCTTCAACCACGCGTGATGGTCGCGTGCTGATGTGGCTGGATGAACACCAGCTCGCGATCCGTTCGCGCATTCTGGTCGAGATTGCCGACACTCCCGAAGAAGAAGTGATCACCAGCGATGGCAAGGAACGCCTGCAGAAGCGGCTGACCGCCGCCGTCAACGAAGTGCTCGAAGAACGCGAAGGCTTCGGCGGCGTGGACAACATCTACTTCCGGACCTTCATCGTTCAATGATGCACGCCCCTTTCCCGACCAAGGCCCGGCGCGCCGCAAATCACAGCAGCGCGCTGCTGCGTCCGAGCGAGGCGCCGGTGGAAACCGGCCCCGAGTTCGAACGCTTCGGCGAGCGGCTGGCGCTGGCGCTCGGCACCTGCATGGCCGAAGTCGCCAGCGATCCCGAGGTTCGGGTTTCGTCGCTCGGCGCGCAGACACTCGCCGGGTGCGATTTTGCCGGTCATTGCGCTCCGCTTCCTGCAATGAGCCTGCATCGCTTCGGTGTCGCCGGACATGGCCTTTGCCTCGCGCTGGACGGGCGGATGCTGATCGGGCTGCTCGACCGCACCTTTGGCGGCAGCGGGCGCGTTGGCAACGACCTGCCGGCCATGCTGCCGCCCACCGCGCGGCTGATGGGGCGCCGGATCGAACAGCGCATGATCGAAGCGATCGCGGCGGAACTGGGTGGGCTGGAGTTCCTGGCCGACGAAGCGGCGATTGGTTCGCGCGGACCCTTCACGCCCGATGCCGAGATCAGCGCGATCGCGATCGAAGTCTGCGCGCTGGATGGCAGCACCTGGCGCCATGTCATCGCTCTCGAAACCGCCTCGCTCACCTCGTTGTTGCCGAAACGCGCCTCGACCCCGCGGGCAGCCTCTTCGCGCCGCAAGCCGGGCATTACCGAGGCACCGTTCGCGGATCTGCCGCTGTCGGCCAGCGCACGCCTGGTTGACATGGCGATGCCGCTCCACCGCCTCGCTAGGCTCGAACCGGGCATGATCCTGCCGATCATGGTTGCCCGCAGTGTGCCCCTGCAAGTCGGCGAAGTCGTGCTGGCCCGCGGCACCATCGGAGAAGTCGACGATCAGGTCGCGCTGCAGATCACACACACATTCACCGGTCAGACCAACACCGCAAAGGAAATCCGATGATCGACAAGTTCCATGGCCTTGGCCTGATCCAGGACATCGACGTCCGGCTCACGGTCGAACTGGGCCGGGCGCAGATGAACCTGCGCGAAGTGCTCGACCTGGCCGAAGAGAGCGTGATCATGCTCGACCGGCTGACCGATGAACCGCTCGACGTCTTCGTCAACGGCAAGCTGATCGCCAAGGGCGAGGTAGTTGCCGAAGGCAATCGCTTCGCATTGCGCATCCTTGAACTCGCCGGAGCCAGTCAGGCTGCTGCCGCCCCCGCGATGGAGGCCCAGGCCTGATGTTCTGGTACATTCTGAAACTGTTGCTGCTGCTTCCCCTGATCGGTCTGATGATCTGGGGCACGCTCAAGCTGGCGCAGAAGATGCAAGGCACGCTCGGGGGCCCGCAGGGCGGCGGCGATCGGGCGATTAAGATCGTCGAGACGACAATGCTCTCGCCGACGATGCGACTGGTGGTGATCAATTTCCACGGCCGCGAGATTCTCGTGTCCGCTTCTCGCGCCGGCCTCACGCGGCTTGCCGAAGCGCCCGCACGCACGGTGATCGAGGGAGAGCCTGCGTGATCCGTCTGCCCAAATTCCTTGCAGCCGCAGCCGCATTCGTTCTCCCGGTCGTCGCCCATGCCCAGGCTGCTGCCGGGCAGGCGCAAGCTGCCGTTCCGGGTGCGCTCGACCGCGCGTTCGGCGAACTCGGCGGTGCGGGCGGCGAGCCGCTCAGCCTGTCGCTCCAGCTCCTGCTGGTCATGGGGCTGCTTACGATCCTGCCTGCGCTGGTCCTGATGATGACCAGCTTTACCCGGATCATCGTCGTCCTTGCGATCCTGCGCCAGGCTCTGGGCCTGCAGCAGTCGCCGCCAAACCAGGTGCTGATCGGCCTCGCATTGTTCCTGTCGCTGTTCGTGATGGCACCAACGCTGGAACGGGTGAACGAGAACGCCATCGCGCCCTATTCCGCCGGGCAGATCAATGCCGAACAGGCGATCGCTGAGGCGGGCGACGAATTCCACGCTTTCATGATCCGCCAGACGCGCGAAACCGACCTCGCGATGTTTTCCGAAATTGCCAAGGCCGGCCAGTTCGCCAGCCCGCAGGACGTGCCGTTCTCGATCCTGCTGCCCGCGTTCGTGACCAGCGAGCTGAAGACCGCGTTCCAGATCGGCTTCATGCTGTTCCTGCCATTCCTGGTGATCGACCTCGTCGTTTCCAGCGTTCTGATGAGCCTTGGCATGATGATGATGAGCCCGATGCTTGTCTCGCTACCTTTCAAGCTGCTGCTGTTCGTCCTTGTCGACGGATGGGCGCTCTTGATGGGCTCGCTCGCCTCCAGTTTCGGATAACCGCATCATGGACGAACTTCCCGTTCTCCTGTCGCTGGCCGACCGGATGCTGTGGACGACCGCACTGGTCGCAGCCCCGGTGCTGATCGCCAGCCTCGCAGTCGGTCTTGTCATCGGGCTGATCCAGGCGGCGACGTCGGTCAACGAACAGACGTTGACCTTCGTGCCGAAACTGGCCGCGATCGCGCTGGTGCTGGTGATCTTCGGCGCTTCGATGATGGCGCTCGTCAGCGATTTCATGCAGGAAATTTTCCTGGAAATCTCCCGGATCGGGCGATGACCGCACTCGATCTCGGCCTCGGTGCGGTCGAGCAGCAGTTCTGGCAGGTGGTGTTCCTGATGATGCGGATCGGCGCCGGGCTGGTGGCTGCACCGTTCTTCGGCGCGGCGTCGGTGCCGGTGACCGTGCGCATTTGCCTGACTGGCGCGCTGGCGGTGTTCGTCACCGCGTGGATGCCGCCTGTCGCCGCGCCAGCCGTGCTGTTTTCGCTGCAAGGGCTGCTGATCGTTGCGGGCGAGATCGCGGTCGGGTTGACACTGGGTTTCGTGCTCCAGCTCATATTCGCAGCGCCGACCATCGCAGCCGAAGTGATCGGCGGGGCAATGGGGATGAGCATGGCGATGGCGTCCGATCCCGGCACCGGCGGTCAGACCACTGCCTTCGGCCAGTTCTTCATCGTGGTGCTGACCCTGATCTTCCTGGCAGTTGGCGGCCACCTGCAATGGATTGCGCTGCTGATCGAAAGCTACCGGGTGTTTCCCCCGGGCGAGACGTGGTTCGGCGCAGATGGCTTTGCGCAGGTCTCCGGATTCGCTGGCGCGATGTTCGAAGCGGCAGTGCGCATCGCCCTGCCAATCACTCTGATCCTTCTGCTGGTCCAGATGCTGACCGGCGTCCTCAGCCGGTCAGCTCCGTCGCTCAACCTGTTCGCCCTCGGCCTGCCGGCGGGCGTGCTGGCCGGTCTTGGCGCGCTGATCATCGCCGCGCCGCTGATGTACGAACAGCTCGAGGACCTCGTCTCCATCGGCCTCGGCCATACCGAAAGCGTCCTGTTGCAATGAGCGAGACCGCGGGCGAAAAGACCTTTGATCCGACAGACAAGCGCAAACGCGACGCTGCGAACAAGGGCGATGTGCTGCGCAGCCGCGAGCTGGCAACCGCTGCCGCGATCCTGTTCGGCGCCGCCTGGCTGGTATTTGCCGGACCCTGGCTGCTTGGCGAGATGAGCGATATCGCACGCGACGGACTGGTGTTCGACCGGCGCGATATCGCCGATTTCCAGCCTGGCCCGATGCTCATGGCTGGCCTTGCCCTCGCATTGCCGCCGGTTTTCAGCGTGGCCGTGCCGATGATCCTGCTCGCCCTGATAACGCAGCTCGGGTTCAGCGGGGAAGGGCGCTGGGTCAACAAGAGCATGTCGTTCAAGGGCTCGCGCATCAACCCGCTGGCTGGCCTCAAGCGCATGTTCGGCCCCACCGGATGGATCGAGATGGGCAAGGGGATCGTCAAGGTTGCCTTGCTGGGCGCGATTGCTTGGGCCTGGGGTCGCAGCTGGCTCGAAACGATCATCGGCCTTGGCGCCGGCAACCTGTCGCAGCAGCTATCTGCCGCCTGGGGGGCGCTTACTTCGCTGCTGTTTGCGCTGGCCGGGGGCTTGGTGATCATCGCGCTGGTCGACCTGCCGATCCAGATCATGCGCCGCAACCAGCGGCTCAAGATGAGCCACCAGGAAATGCGCGACGAACACAAGGAACAGGAAGGTTCGCCCGAGGCCAAGGCCCATCGCCGCCAGCGCCAACGTGACATTGCTGCAGGCGGGGTCGCCAATGCGATGCGCGAGGCGCAGTTCGTCCTGACCAACCCGACCCACTTCGCTGTCGCCATGATCTATGACCCCGAGCGCGCCGGCGCGCCGCTGGTGCTGGCCAAGGGCCGCGGCGACAAGGCGCAGGCGATGAAGGAACTGGCGCGCGAATACGGCGTGCCGCTGCTGGAATTCCCGCAGCTGGCCCGTTCGGTCTATTACACGACGCGCGAAAACCAGACGATCCGAGAGGAACTTTATTCGGCGATCGCATCGGTTCTGGCGTTCGTATATTCGCTCAAGCGCGGCGAGCGCCGCCCGGCTCCGCTGATCGAAGTTCCGCTGGAATTGCGATTCGACGCCGATGGCCGCGTGGCTGCTTAATCGGCGCGGCCCGGCGACGTTCTATCCAGTATGACCACGGCATCTTCGATCATCTCCGCACTGGGCACCGGCAGCGGCGTCGACATGGCCGCGCTGGCGAGCAATCTTGCGACCGCGCAGTTCCAGTTCCGCACCGAAACGCTGGCAACGCGGTCGGAGGTTCTCGAACGCCAGATCTCCACTGCGTCCTCGATCAAGAACTCGCTGTCGCTGCTGGCGAGCGCGCTTGGCGACCGGGTCCGCACCGGGGATCTTGCCGTAATGCCGAAGGTCGCAAATCCGGCCGTCGCCACTGCCACCAGCCCCGGCGGGCTGGGCGGCACCGGCAGTTACACGCTCGAAGTAACCGCGCTGGCGCAAGGTCAAACGCTTGCCAGCCCCGGTTACGCTGATCCGGCGACGACGTTCGGTGGGGGCAGTCTGACGATCCGTCTCGGTACGATCAGTAGCGGGACCTTTGCAGCCGATCCCGACCAGACGGCAATCACTGTCGCTGTTCCAGCCGATGCCACGCTCGATACCATCGCGAAAGCGATCAAGTCGCAGGGGCGCGGCATCGATGCCTACGTCGCGCAAACGCCAGATGGCGCCAAGCTGGTTCTGAAAGGCGCGGAAGGGGCGGCCAAGGCATTCACCATCGAGACGGCGGACGACCCGGCATCGACCGGCACCACTCTGGCCGGGCTCGCTTGGCAGCCATCCGCAGGCGATGCAGGGCGCCGCCTCGCCAATGCGTCCGACGCGCAGTTCATGCTCGATGGGCTTGCCCGTACCGCCCCCAGCAACAAGGTCGGCGTGGTGGCGCCTGGTCTGTCTCTGACGCTGACTGCAACGAATATCGGCGCGCCGACGACGATCGGTTTCTCGAGCCCGGGCGCAGCGCTGACGACCGTGATGCAGGACCTCGTCAGTGCGCTCAACGAGGTTGCCGGCGACTTGCGCAATGCGACCGATCCGCTGTCCGGCGATCTGGCGCGCGATTCCGGTGCGCGGACGCTGAAACGGACGCTGTCGGGGCTGGGGACCGAGATCATCATGCCGGGCTTGCCGCAAGGCTCGCCGCGTACGTTGTCGGACCTAGGCCTGGCGATCGAGCGCGACGGCACCTTCCGGCTCGATTCCGCCCGGCTGCAGGCTACGATTGCCCGTGATCCGGATGGCGTGGCAGCGATGTTCACACCCGGCCTCAACGGGGTGTTCGCTACGTTCGATCGCATCTCGCGCTCGGCATCGAGGACCGGAGATCCCGGCTCGATCGCCGGGTCAATCGCCCGTTATCAGAACCAGTCGAAACAGGTTTCCGAGGAAACCTCCAAGCTGACCGAGCAGCAGGAACGGCTGCGCGCTTCCTTGACTGCCCGTTTCGCCAAGGCTGACGCTCAGGTCGGTGCGTCCAAGTCCACTCTGACTTTCCTCCAGGCGCAAATCGACGCCTGGAATTCGTCGAGAGACTGACATGCTGGCGCTGACTGATCCGCATGAAGCCTATCGCCGCAGCGCGCTGGACGCGCGGGTGCAGGGCGGCGACGCTGCGGCCCTCGTCATCCTGTGCCTTGAACACGCCATCGGCGGGCTGGGACTGGCGCAGTTTGCAGAGACGCGCGGCGATGCGGCACAGCGTTCCAAGGCCCTGACCAAGGCCCTGACGGCAATTACCGCGCTTGAAATGGGAGTGGACCGCAATGCACCATTGGCGAATGCATTGCTCCACGTCTACGGCTCGGCGCGCAAGGCGGTTCTCGACAGCGTGATACGGTTCGACCCGGCGGCCCTCGCCACTGCGCGGCAGGATCTGGTCGAGATCAAGGGTGCGCTCCAGGGCCGCATCTGATCCGTCCAAAGCTGAACAAACTAATTTAAGTCATTGTTGATTTGGCGATTGCCCACTGCGCGAGCCCACGTTAATCATGTTTCGCGGGACGATTTCGGCGCACGATCTGTCGATACGCCAAACGGCGGTTGACGGTCTACGGGGGGTCGCAGCCGTTCCGTTGGACGGTGAACGGGGTTTCTGTGAGTCTTGTCGATGCAGCGCATTAATGGCGCGGATGGCGCATCCGTGCATGTTATCGATCACGATTCCCGGCGCCGCGCGGAAATCTCTCGCGAACTGATTGCGCGCGGTGTCCACGCGGAAATCTATGAGGACGTGGCGGAGTTCTTCCGCCTGGCGCCCGAGCGGGGGTCGATCCTGCTGGTCGAGCGGGCCGATAGCGATGTCCTGGCCGATTTTCAGAAGATGGCGGTCGCAAAAAGCCGATATTACCCGGTCGCGGTCTATTGCGACGAGCCCCAGCCCGCTTTGGTGGTTCGTGCAATGCGGGCAGGCGCGATCGACTATCTCCATTGGCCTTTTGCCAGCGATCTGCTCGATGCTGCGATCGCATTGCTGGCTGAAGAGGGCGAGCGGCGTCGCAAGAGCCAGGTGATGCGTGCTGAAGCGCGCAATCTGGTGGGGCAGTTGACCCCGCGCGAACACGATGTGCTCATCTCGCTCATCAACGGTAACTCGAACAAGCAGATTGCAGCAGAGTTGTCGGTCAGCCCGCGCACGGTCGAAATCTATCGCAAGAACGTGATGCGCAAGTTCGACGCGCGATCGACATCCGATGCGATGCGAATCGGTATTTACGCTGACCTGTGGGAACTGCTGCCGGGCTGACTGGCGAGCGATGGCGCGCAATCCAGCAGCACCAGCGCGCAACCGATCCATGCCTTGACCAAAGCCCGCGCCTGGTCAGGGTCATGAGCGGTGCAGGTTGCACGCGAACCATCCAGCCAGACTTTCGCGGACGTGATACCTTGGGCGATCGCAACGTCGCATTGCAGTTGAGGCCCGACGATTGCCCTGGCTGCCGAATCGTTGTCGCCGATAGCCAGCATCGATTCGAAACCCGCCTCATCTACAGGGCATCTGGCCCAACTTGAGTAAGGCGGCGGTGCCAGATTCTGAAGATAGAATGCCACTCGAAGCACGTTAGCAACCGGTGCGGCCCCCTGTGCCATGGCCGCAAAATGGCAGACGCAGGCGCGCCAGGTCGGGCCATCAAGGCAGGCACAGTTTCCCATGCATCGCGCCATCCCTGCTACATCGGCGGATGTACAACATATCCGAGTGCTTGAATATAGCCGCCTAAAATTAACAAAAACAATTACTTAGATAAAGGCACCGCTCTGGCGACAGAATCCCCCGGTCAGGCGGACAGGAAATTTCTGGAAACATTCTTGTTTTAATCGCCTAGTCAGGGCGGGGCGGAAATTCAACGAAATCGGTCACTTATTTCTTGCCCTCGGTGTCACGAAACCGGACATGTTGCAGGCATGGCTGTATGGCGCATTGGCTGACGGCGATTACCAGTTTACTTAAAGCACATCGGAACGGTCACTCGAGGCTCCGCTGACAGGAGACCAGTTCCGGCGGGACTGCTGCTCCACAGCCGCGAGCAAGGGGGGTGCTGCGTTGAACAAGCCGTTTCACGTCGATGCCACGCCCCAGCCGGTGGTTGCGCTTCGCGCGCCAGTGCGCCGGGAAACCTTGCGCATCGCCTTGATGGTGCTGACTGCGGTGCTCGATTGCCTCGCCCTGATTGCCGGGTTCAAGCTGATCGAGGATGTGCGTGGTTTTGCCTGGCTGTCACCGGGCGGGGTTTCGCTGCTGATTATCGCAGTGCCGTCTTACCTATATTTCGGCATCATCGGTTCGAGCTTCTCATCGATAACGATCGGTCGGTTTGCGGAATCTTATGTCTCTGCGCTGCGTGCATTGCTCTGCACTGCGCTGGTGCTGATCGTGTGCGCCTTCCTGGCCAAGTTCAGCATGAAGATTTCGCGATCGTCGTTTGCCTATGCGATGATCCTGTCATCGGGCATTCTGTTCGCCTCGCGCATGTTTATCGCCCGCGCATTCCGCTGGGCAATGCGCAGCCGCAGCGCGGACCATCTGCTGATTACCGACCGCCGACCGATCGAAATGCCAACCACGCTGGACTTGCTGGATCTGAGCGAAGCGCGGTTGCGGCCGGATCTCTACAGCCCTGCACAGATGAGCGCCTTGTCCGAGCGTATCCGGCACTATGACATCGTTTACCTGCACTGCAGTGACGAAGCGGAGCGCGAAGCCTGGATCACCACGATGAAAGCCAGCGGCGTTGCGTGCGAAATCGTAATGCCCGACAACTCGCTCTATTCAGCCGTCGGCATCGGCCGGATCGGTGGCAGCGACACGCTGATCCTGTCGCGCGGGCCGCTCAGCCTGGGTAGCCGGATCCAGAAAAGAGTTTTCGATCTGGTCATCGCATCGCTGATGCTGATCGTGCTGGCGCCGCTGATGGCTCTGGTCGCGCTGCTGATCAAGCTCGAGACACCGGGCCCGGCACTGTTCAGCCAGATGCGCATCGGACAAGCCAACCGGCCGATCCGGATTTACAAGTTTCGCTCCATGCGCATGGCCGGAGCCGACGCGCTGGGCGAACGCTCGACCGCGCGCGGCGACGATCGCCTGACGCGGGTCGGCGCGTTCATTCGCCGCGTCAGCATCGACGAATTACCCCAGCTGTTCAACGTTATCCGCGGCGACATGTCGCTGGTTGGGCCACGCCCCCACGCGGTCGGGTCGCGGGCGGGAGAGCAGTTGTTCTGGGAAGTGTCCGAACTTTACTGGATGCGGCACGCACTGAAACCGGGCATTACGGGGCTGGCGCAGATCAATGGCTATCGCGGCGCGACCCATCGCCGCAGCGATCTGGAGGCGCGGCTACGCTACGACCTGCAATATCTGCAGAGTTGGAGCCTGTGGAACGATGTCGTCATCATGCTGGCGACCGTGAAGGTGGTTGCACATGCCAACGCTTACTGATCCGCAAATCGGCTTCGCAGGGCGGTACCGCCGATCCAATCGGTACGTCGCGCTGTGACCGGCGCAACGTTTCGCCACAGGCTCGCTGGCTCGATCTTTGCCCGGCTGTCACCCGACTTGCGCGAACATGTCGCATCGATGGTGGAGCGCCGTTTCGAGGAGATCACTTATCGGCGATTGGCCGCGCGCGGGTTCAGGCCTGGCGGGCTGATTGATGTCGGCGCGTTTCAGGGGGGATGGACCCGCGTGGCGCGCAGCATATTTGCCCAGCCACCTGCGTTGATGGTCGAACCGCAGGACAAGATGATTCCCGCTTTGCAGGATTACGCGTCGGCGGAGCAGGGCGTTTCGCTGGCCCATGCCCTGCTTGCCGCCGATGCGGGGCGCACCGTTGCCTTCAATCAGATGGGGACGGGATCATCGATGTTTGCCGAGGCAAGCGATGCGCCGCGAACGACGCAAAGCAGGCAGACCGCCACGCTTGATGAAGTGGCCGAGCGCGCTTTGCCCGACGCCCGCAATCTGTTCGTAAAGGTCGATGTCCAGGGTGCGGAACTTGAAGTTCTGCGCGGCGGCACGCGCACGCTCGATCGGGCGGCGTTGATCCAGTTGGAAACGGCCCTGCTGCCCTATAACGCGGGCGCCCCGCTGCTACCTGAAGTCGCCGGTTGGATGGCGGAGCGTGGCTGGTTCCCCATCGAAGTGTCAGGATTCAGCCGGCCACGCGATCAACTGGTGCAAGTCGATCTGCTATTCGCGCCCGAGCCATCGCCCTTGCGGCCGCATTTCTTCAATTTCTAGCGCTTCCATCATAGGAAAATTTACAGGTATTACTTTGGTTCTTCGCTCATCAGCTTCCGGAATGCAGGCCGCAGTTATCGGCGCTGCCCCACCACGCAGCTGCTGTTGCGCCGGGAAATCATAGATGCGGTACGTCGCACTTGTCCTGATCGTGTTGAGTTTGCCGGTCTTCATTGCCTGGCTCCAGTCAGCCTCGCGCAATCGCGACTATGCATTGATGGCCATGGGGCTGTTGGTCTTTGCGCAGGGCAGTTTGAGCGTCGATGCCGCGGTCATCAGCTGGCCGCTGTGGAATGGCACATCGCGCGGGATGTCCGTGTCGCCGCTCGAAATGCTCGCGATCGCCCTCTTGGTCACGCGCAAGCGCGGCGGAGCCAGGTTACCGTTCATCGGAGTGGTCTTCGGTTATCTGGCGATCCTTGCACTGTCGGTGCTCTATTCGCGCATGCCGATGGCATCGATGTTTTCGGTGTGGGATTTCGGCCGCAGCATCCTGATTTTCATGGGCATAGGTTACGAACTCGCCCGTCCAACCGCATTGCGCGCGTTGCTGCGCGGCCTGTCGGTGGGGATGATGCTGCAGGCCGGCTACGTCATCAATCAGAAGCTTTCAGGCGTGGTCCAGGCGCCCGGCACGCTGGCGCACCAAAACCTGCTGGGGATGATGACTGTCCTCGCCGTGCTGCCCCTGCTCGGTTCTTTGCTGGAGGGGGAGCGCGACTGGCTGATCAAGATCGGGGTATTTTCCGGCCTGTTGATCGTTGCAGGGGGCGGTTCGCGCGGTGCACTCGCCATTCTGGTAGGGGCGAGTGTCCTGCTCGTGCTGGTCTCCTTGATCCGCCGGCAAACGTCGCACAAGTACACCATCGCCGGCGGGGCGGTGCTGATGATGCTCCTTGCGGCCCCATTCGCATACCTGACGCTGCAAGATCGCTTCGGATCGAGTTCGATGATCACGCAGGAAAAGCAGCGTGCCGCAATGGAAGTTGCAGCCGACGGTATCGCGAGGGACAATCCCTTCGGCGTCGGCGCGAACGTCTACGTCAATGTGTCCAATCTTGACGGCTATGCCGATCGCGCGGGCGTGGCTTGGCAAAAGGCCAACCGATCGGTTCCGGTTCACAACGCCTATAAGCTGGCCAGAGCCGAAACCGGATATCACGGTCTTGCCGCGTTTGTTCTCTTGCTGGTGGTGCCGCTTTTGGCCGGGCTCAGGCATGCGTTTCGATACCGGCGCGGTGCGGCCGACGGGCTGGTGCTCGGGGGTGTGGCAGGGCTGGGCGCTGTCGTTGTGCAGAGCAATTTCGAATATGCCATTGCGGTTCACGTCGTCCAGACACCGATGATCGTCTGCATGGCGATCGTCGCCGGACGCATGCGTGCTGCACGCATGGAGCGTAGCGTGCCCGCACCCTTAGTCCAGGAGGGAGAGCTCGAGATGCCGCGCGACCACATGCCCGCACTTCCCCGCAATCCATGGCGGGCACGATGATGGCCCGTCGGGCAGACCCAATCGACCGTCGACAGGTCGTGCCGCCCGCAACCTTGCTGGAGACTACCGCGTGAAGATGGACACCGCCAAGGCCTGGCAGACAGCCATGCGCGGCTACGGCGACGCCCTCAAGGCGATCGTCGCGCGATACCGCGACGCGGACGTTCTTGAGCTGGGCGCAGGCCGCTTTCCGTCATTTCGGCTGAGCGAGATGCCCGGCACTATCCGATCGTACACGGTCAACGACATCAGCGAACACGAACTTTCGCTGCTGCCGGCCGGGTATGAAAAGGCATGTTTCGACGTCAGCGGCGATGCGCGCAATTTTCGCGACACATACGATGTGGTGTTTTCGCGGTTCCTGGCCGAACACGTGCCAGATGGGGTGGCCATGCACCGCAATGTCTACGACGTCCTGCGAGACGGCGGAACGGCGTTTCACCTTATTCCCACGCTTTATGCGATGCCGTTCGTCATCAACAAGTTCATGCCCGAACGCCTCACCAACGCGCTGCTGAAAGGGCTTTCGCCGCGCAGGGCGATCAGCCCCAAGTTTCCCGCGTATTATTCGGCATGTTACGGCAATCGGTCAAAAATGGACGCGATGCTCCGCAAGATCGGTTACCGCGACGTCAAGATCAGGACTTTCTACGGACATTTCTATTACGAGAAAATCCCTGGCCTGAGGCAATTGCATCGCACCTTTTCGGATATCGCCGCGCAGCGTGATTGGGAACAGCTTGGCAGTTATGCCTACATCGAGGCGGTCAAATAGTATCTCTGTACGCGATCTTTCGATGGGGGCGCCGGGGTGGCGGAATACAGGCGCAGGCAGAAAGCCGGAGATTCATGCTGAGAACGATCAAGTCGATATTGCCAGCATCCTTCCGGCAGCGGATCGTCAGGACTTACGAAAAGATCGCGCGACGCCTGCCGAGGCGGCAGCGTATCGCGTTCATGTTTTTCAAGTCCCATCATTATTTCCCGAACTTCGACAACCCTCGTCGATTTGCGGAAAAGCTGATCTGGATAAAGCTCAATTCGCCCGACATTTCTGACTACGTCGATAAAGTGCGGGTCAAGCATATCGTCGCTGCCAGGATCGGCGCGCAGCATGTCATTCCCACGTTATTCGCAGGGCAACGCCTGCCCGATCGGACATTGCGCGACTGGCCCAAGCCTTACGCGGTCAAGATGAACAATGGCTCGGGCGGAAATCTGTTCATTCATGCGGATGCAGATGAAGCCGCCCTGGACGCCCAGCTGGAACAATTGCTGGGATACGATTTCGGCAGAGCATCGGACGAGCTGTTCTATTCCCGGATTGAGCCCATGGTTCTGGTCGAACCCTTCGTAACCGATGACGGAAAAAGCCCGTACGATTTCAAATTCTTCGTGTTTTCGGGGCGAGTCGAACTGGTTCAAGTCGATACGGACAGGGAAACCGGGCACAAGCAGGCTTTTTTCGATCGAGATTTCCAGCGTATCACGGCCAAACTGAAATACGATACCGATCACCGCGACATCAGGCCGCCGGCGAACTACGCAAAGATGGTCGAGATCGCCGAACGCCTGGGGGAAGGGCACGGATTCGTGCGGATCGACCTCTATTCGGTTGGAGGCAAAGTGCTGTTCAGCGAATATAGCTTTACCCCGGGCGCCGGCCTCAGCCGGTTCGAGCCTCAGGAACTGGATCAGCGCCTGGGTGAATTGTGGGTCTGGCCAGACCCGTTCCTGCGCAATCTGCCTCATCTGGCGAATTGAAGCAGCCGGTATTGCGGCACGGCGGGGTTCTTACTGGAGTGTGGTTGGCAACGTGCTCAGCAAGACATTAAGAGTACAGTCGGCATGGATTGCCGGGCCGTATGCCGCGCAGCAGGTCGTCCGGCTGGGCACGAACATCGTGCTCGCCGGGCTGCTGGCGCCGGAAATGTTCGGCATCATGCTGCTGGTGAACACGCTCCGCATCGGGGCGGAATTGCTGTCCGATATCGGGATCGGCCAATGCGTGGTGCGATCGCCGCATGGAGAGGAGCAGCGCTTCCTCGACGTGGCCTGGACGCTGCAGCTGCTGCGCGGCATTGCCCTGATGCTGATCGGATTGGCGGCGGCCATTCCGATCGGCTGGATTTACGGTCAGCCCGAGCTCGGGCCGGTCGTTGCGGCGATGAGCCTGCTGTTTCTGATCACCGGACTGCAATCGCCGGCCTTGTACCTGCTCCAGCGCCGGATGCACGTGCGCACCCGCGCGCTGTTCGATTTTTCCTGGACCATCGTGCAATGCGTGATCACCATTCTGCTCGCGATCGTTCTTCCGTCGGTCTGGGCGCTTGTTCTGGGCACGCTGAGCGGCACACTGTTTACGACGATTAGCAGCTTTTTCATTGGCCCGCGCGTTCGGCCCCGGATCGCGTGGGATCCCGTCCACTTGCGCGAAATCTTCGCATTCGGGCGATGGATATTCCTGTCGACCGCAGTCTATTTTGCCGCGACCAGTGCGGACAAGATGTACTTTGTCGCCGCGATGTCGCTGACCCTTGCCGGCGTCTATGCCATCGCGCGCACCTTTTCAGAGCTGTTCGGCAAACTGGCGCAGCGGGCAGGGGGGATGCTGGTCTTCCCGAAACTGGCGGCACTGGGTGACGCACGGGGCGAGGCGGCAGGTCGCTTGCGCCACAAGCGGCGCATGATCCTGGCAGTCGTCGCGGTAGCCATCGCTGGGGCGATGGCCGTGTCGGATCGTGCGATCATGCTGTTGTACGACGACCGTTACCTGCTGGCGGCCTTCATGCTCCCGATCATGTTTGCTTCCGTGTGGTTCAAGGTCCTGGGCACGTTCGCTGAATCCATGTTGATGGGGTGCGGCCGGGCAGCCCCCGGGGCGGCGGCGAATACGACGAAATTCGCGATCCTGCTGATCGGATTGCCGCTGGCCATGGCCCACTGGGGCGTGTTCGCGGCGCTGCTCGTCCTGATCCTGGCGGAGATCGGGCGGTGGCTTACCCTATCGCCGCCGCTGCAGAAGGAAGGGCTGGCCAGTATTTGGGACGATCTGTCCCTCACCCTTCTGGCGGCCGCCGCGGCCGTCACATTCAAATTCGTGCTGGGTTGGCTGGGTATCGTGCCGACGATCGATGCCTGGTGGGCGCTGGGGCGGCCGCTTTATGAATGAGGGGGTGACGTCCCGGTTTGCCGCGATCGCTATCGGCCGAAACGAAGGCGTGCGGCTAGAACGCTGCTTGCGCGCCCTGCGCGCGGCCGACGTTCCGGTAATTTACGTCGACAGCGCCTCCACCGATGGTAGCGTCGCTCTCGCGCGTAGCCTGGGCGCGCAGGTCCACGAATTGTCGCCCGAGCGTCCCTTCACCGCCGCGCGGGCGCGTTCCGAAGGGTACGCGTGCCTCATCGGCGCTGTACCGCAATACGTGATGTTCATCGACGGCGATTGCGAGATCGAAGCCGGCTGGCCGGAACGCGCCATGGCATTCCTCGACCATGCGAGCGATGTCGCGGCAGTGTGCGGCAGACGGCGCGAGCGCCATCCGGACGCTTCGCCCTACAACCGGCTGATCGATCGCGAATGGGATACCCCGATCGGCGAAGCGGCAGCATGCGGCGGCGACGCGGTGTTCCGCACTAGCGCATATGAAGAGGCTGGCGGTTTCGACCCCGTGATGATCGCTGGCGAAGAACCGGAGCTGTGCGCCAGACTGCGCGAGCGAGGTTGGCGGATCGTGCGCCTGGATGCGCCAATGACGATCCACGATGCCAACATGGATCGGTTCTCGCAGTGGTGGCGGCGCGCCTATCGCAGTGGGATAGGTTACGCACAAGCCTGGAGCCGGACGAAGGGACGGGCCGGCAGTGCCTTGTACCTTGCACAACTAGGCCGGGCGATCTTGTGGGGGGGGCTGCTGCCGCTGTCATCGGCCGCACTTGGTATCGCGGTACACCCGGCGCTCACCTTGCTCTGGCCGGTCGCAATCGGCGCACAATGGCTTCGGGTAGCATCCCGGGAAGGCGCCTTCGCGGCAAGGCTGGCCGTGATTGGCAAATATGCGGAACTTGCCGGCATCTTGCGTTATGCTCGCGATGCCGCGGTGGGCCGGGCAGGGGGGACGGTGCACTACAAATGACGGAGGCACAGGGATCGCGGCGCGTCGCCTATATCCTGACCAATTATCCAAAGCTTGCGCAGACCTTCATCGCAGGCGAGATCGCCGCGCTCGAGCGCGACGGGATCACCGTCATGCGCTTCGCGATGAACTCGCCGGAGCCGTGGGAAGCCGCGCGCGGCGGCGCGGCGGAGCAGATTGCAGGGACGACCTACCTCAAGAGAGAACCGTGGTCGGCCATCGCCGCCCTGGCCGCTCAAACGGTGAGGCGCCCCCTGGCGATGGCTCGTGTCTGGGCCGAGGCGATCAAAAGCGGCGGTGGCCATCCCGTCAGAATTGCTCGGCGGTTGGCGCACCTCGGACAGGCGGCGCTGGTTGCCCGGCGGACTGGCGCCGCGGGGATCGAGCGGATTCACGCCCATTTCGGGCTCGCGCCGGCAACGATTGCCTGGCTGGCATGCTCTATTCGCAGGGCGCAGCAGGAACGTTGTTCATTCAGTTTCACGATCCATGGCTTTCATGATTTCGTCGATCCGGGCGAAACCCGGCTCGACATCAAGAGCCGGGCCGCCTCTGCGGTGCTGTGCGTGAGCGACTTTACCCGGTCGCAATTGTATCTCTGCACCCGCCCGAAGTTCTGGCCGCGGTTCCACGTCGCGCGATGCGGGATCGATCTGACAGCATTCGCCTATCGCGATCCTCCCGTGCGAGGGGCCGAGCCGACGGTAGTGGCATTGGGGCGCCTTTCACCGGAAAAGGGCTTTGCCGTGCTAATCGAGGCAGTCGCCGCGCTTGCAGCGCAAGGACGGCGCGTTCATTTGCGGCTGATCGGCGATGGACACGCGCGCGCGGACCTCCAACAACTGGCGCAGGCGGGGCAAGCCGCTGATGTCGTGACCTTCGTGGGCGAACTTCAACCCGAAGCCGTGCGTGCAGAACTCGCCGAGGCCGATCTTTTCTGCATGCCGTCGTTCAGCGAAGGGTTGCCGGTTTCGCTGATGGAGGCGATGGCGGTCGGCGTGCCCTGCGTCAGCACCTGGATTGCAGGAATTCCCGAACTTGCCGAAAACGAGGTGACTGCTCTGACTGTGCCGCCCGCCCGCGCAGACCTGCTGGCCGCTGCATTGGGCCGGTTGAGCGACGATCATGCGCTGGCGGTTCGACTTGCCCGCGCTGCACGTCGACGTGTCGAGCAGCAGCACGATGCCAACGTATGCGGCCGCGTGGTTGCGAATGCCATATTTGCGGAGCATCGCGATGTGGGATGACTCGTCGCGGCTGCGCGCGGCTGTGGTGGGATGCGGTGCCATTGCCCACGAACATCTTGCATGGATGGGCCGATCGCCGTCCGTCCGGCTGGTCGCGGTGTGCGACCGATCGCGTGCATTGGCCGAGGCTGCGAGCGAACTTCACGTACCCGCGCCGGTCTATACCGATGCCGCGGCGATGATGACGGCCGAAAAACCTGACATCGTCCATGTGCTGACGCCGCCATCATCGCATGGCGCCTTGGTCCAAATGGCGCTGGCGCATGGCGCGCATGTCGTGTGCGAAAAACCGATGGCAGGCACTGCTGTGGAAACCGCTGCATTGCTGGAAGCTGCAACAAGCGCCGGCCGGGTACTGGTGGAAAGCCGCAATCTTTTGTTCAACGATGCCGTGCTGGAGATAACGGCGGCGATCGCTGCGGGCCACATTGGCACCGTGCGCGAATGCGACGTGCTCTTGCAGCTCGATTTCCTGGCCGGGCCGTTCGGGGATACCAATCTGTCGGGACCCGCAACAGACCTTCCCGCCGGTGCGGTCCACGATTTCCTGCCGCACCTTGTCTATCTGTTCCAGACCTTGACGGGCACGAGTGACGCGGCAGGGGTTCATGGCCGCCTGGAGAACCGGTCCGGCAACTCCCGCGCGCTATACGATTTTCTCGATGTCCTGGTGGATGCGGGTTGGGCGCGCGGGCGACTGCGGATAGCCACCGATGTTGAACCACCGGCCTTTCGGATCGTTGTGCGGGGGAGTAACGGCAGTATCGAGACCGATCTCTACAACCCGTACATCCGCTACGAAGGCCCGCCCAACACAGGCAAGCGCGCCCCGCTCGGCCAGATGCGCGCGGGCGCGGCGATGATACGCGCCGGCGCGAACAATCTTCGGCATAAAATCGGCCAACATGGGACGACGCACGGAATGGGGCGGATGCTGGAGGCGGTCTATCGCTCCATCCTGAACGGTACCCCCCCGCCGATCTTGCCGGAGCAGATGCTGGCAACCGCGCGATTGTCAGACGCTATCGTTGCATTGGCCCTGCGGACGTGAAGGTGCTGATCACCGGGGCGGGCGGCTTCCTCGGCCGCGCAGTGGTCAAGGAGGCATTGGCTGCAGGCCACACGGTCGCGGCATTGCACCGGCCGGCCGCGCTGCCATCCGGCGACGGATCGCAGGTACAGCTCGAGATCATTGCGGGCGACTTGCGGCAGCCAGGCGGCTGGCAAGCCAGATTGAACGATATCGATGCCGTGATTCATTGCGCCGCAGCTGCATCGGGCGACATTGCGACCCAGCTTGCCGGAACCGTGCTGGCGACAGAGAACTTGCTGGCAGCGTTGCCGCGGCGCCTGACGCGGTTCGTCCACGTCAGCAGCTTTTCCGTCTACGACTTCTCCGCACCCGGTTGGCACGGAACACTCGATGAAAACACGCCGCTTGAGCCCGATCCGCTCAGGCGCGACGCCTATACGCAGACAAAGCTGCAGCAGGAACGCATGGTCCGTCGCCACTGTGCGACAACAGGGATCCCCCTGGTGGTGGCGCGTCCCGGCGCAATCTACGGTCCCGGCAAGGATTGGGGTTTCGGCAAGGCAATGTCGGTGGGGCGGTTCGATCTGATCTTCGCCCCACTTTCGCGAATGCCCTTGATCCATGTCCAGAACTGCGCGGCCGCATTGGTTGGCGCGCTTTCTGCCGGCGGTGAGCCAGAGTTCATCGTCAACCTGGTCGATGGCGAGCAACCGAGCCATTGGGCATTTCATCGTGCCGCCCGAAAGGCAGGCGCGCCGGTGGGGATCGCGATACCAGTGCCCTATGCCGGTGTAAGGTTGGCGGGCACTGCAGCACGAATCGCGAGCAAGTTGTTTTTCGGTGGCCGGGCCCGGTTGCCCGAATGGCTTGACTTGCCGCGACAGGAAGCGCGCTGGCGGCCGCTGCGATATGGCAACGCCCGATCAAGCCGACTATCAGGCGCGAACACAATGAGCCTTGGCCTGGGCCTGCAGGAGATCGCGTCATCGTCCTCTGCTGCGATCGATACCTGATCCGATCTTGTCGAGCTGGGATCGCGCCACCCTCTGCAGAAGAACTAGGCGCGTAGCGTTGCGAGCCTTGCACGCATCCTCGAACGGGCCGCTCCGCCGATGGCGAAGAAGCCCATGATCAACATCAGCCACGTGGCGGGTTCGGGTACCAGCCCGACAACAGGTGGTGGGTCAACGGGAGGCGGGTTGACGGGAGGATCCACTGGTGGCGGGTTCCCGGTCGGCGGCGGTGTAACCGGCGGGGTCCCCGTCGGTGGCGGGGTCACCGGGGGCGGGGTCACCGGGGGCGGGTTCCCCGTGGATGGAGGTGTCACCGGCGGCGGATTGCCGGTTGGTGGCGGTGTTTCAGGCGGAGGAGTCCCGGTGGGCGGAGATATCGGCGGGGTCTCGCCGGGCTGTTCGCCGGGTCCGCCGGTCGCTGGCGGAGGCGTTATTGCCGGAGCGCCGCCACCTGCGCCGGGGATCGGACCGAAAGGCGCGGTCGCCAGACCGCCAGGAAAGGCGCGCGAGGGCGATGCCGAAAGAGAAGCCAGCCGAGGAGGAGTTGCATCGATGCTGGCAGCGTCTGCCGCAGGTTCGGAGGGCAACAAGGCGACGGCCTGCTCACCCGCGGTTGGCGGAGTGCGCGGCGGAAGAGAACGTGCCGCACCCCCTGCCTCCGGCCGACGGCGCAGCGCCTCCACCACGTTGCCCGCATGGCCAACTGTGCGAACCATGCTGTAAGTGGGCGTGTTCGCGAATTCATCGTCTGGCGACAGGATTCGTCCCGCCACGAGCCCCCGCTCAGGCCAGCATTCACGCAGTTCGTATGGGTCGCGATTATCCGCGCCGATGCGCCGCTTGCCATCGCGTTCGGAAGTGGGAAACCCGACCAGCTGCGTCACCAGCCCGCCGCTTTCGTGGCAGTCGTATTGATACAGCTGGCGTTCGCGGGTCGGAAGCAGGGCGGCAACCACCGCTGCGATCATGAATGATCCAAATACGAACCCGGTCGTGTTGTCGCGCCCGTTTTCCATCGATCATCCCTGGTCGGTGCAGACTCGGGAGACGAGGGTCCGCGCCGTTGTGTCCGTTAACTGAACGGGCATAGCCCGGCCGGGTCAATCTGGCAACAGAACGGGGCGCGCTGTCGCATGTTGGGACGAACGGGCGCGGTCAGCGAGGAGTCAACGCTCGTGCGCAGCATGGACCGCGTGCGTAGCGGCGCCGGGTCGGGGGCGAGGAGGGAGGGCCACCATCCGCGGAGATGCAGTCGAGGAATAGCCTGCCGGGCGTCGCAGTCCCGTCCCGTCACCCAGGTCGCCGTCGACGCAGGAAAGCCGGCGGTCGATGCAGTGGCTGGTCCAGGTCTGCAAGGTCACAGGATCCCAGGCGCCGAACCAGTCGCTGTGAAACGTGGCGCCAGCGGGCATCGGCTGCATTCCTGGCATCCGGTCGCTTGCCAGCCGCCACTTGGAGATATCGTCCCCAGCGCGCATCCGCCAGCTAGCGCCCAAGGTAAAACGCGGCAGCAGATAGGGATGACTGGCCGGGCAGTGGGCTTGCGCACTGCGACCATCATAGAATTGATAGGCCATGTGCGATCGATGATCCGGCGCGTCGAGGTTTCGTCCGTCCCAGCAATCGGGGGCCGACAGTGTCACGATGAGCAGATGTTGGGGTGGGCAGACGAGACCTTCAAAATGTCTGGTCGTTTTGCCGAGTGTCTTGTTATCGGGTGTCACGCATTTCCAATGGATGCGGCGTGTCGTCTCTGCCTGGGTCTTGCCCATACGGCCCATATCGTATCCGAAAATATAGCGAAGGCCATGTGGCAGAGGCAGGCAATCGCGGGCGGTCTGGCGACATTCATCTGCGGTATCGGGATAGCGCTTGTAGTAGACGACCAGATAATCAGGCCGGGCGACAGTGCTTTCGCCCACAATCATTGCCGGCATCCAGTATGCCGATCGGTTGAGTGGGCCCATGCACGTGCTTTCCCCCTCGCTGCGGAGCGACCTGTAGTTCGACAGAGCGTTGGCGGAGGTATTGCCGAACCATTGATGCAGGTGCGGGCTCGCGTTCGGCTGCCCGGGATAGACGATAGGGTCATCCCAGTTCAGCTGGCCCGGCTGGCACAGGAACCGAAATGCGCCGATCGGGGCGCCAGCCACTTTGGTGGGCGTGCGCTTGGTGACCAGCTGCTGCTGCCGATCGAAGGTGGAAGTGACGGGTTCGATACCCGTAAGATCGGGAGCGGTGAGCGCGCCGGGCCCTTCCCAGTATGCGACAGCGTCCGCGCGAAGGTCGGCTGCTGGCTGACCGTGCTCGTCGAGGCGTCCAGTGTCCGTAGTCAGGCTCGCGCCGCCAGCCGGACCGGTCGTGTCGAGCGCGCGAAAGCCGCCGATCCCGACGAGTAGCAAGCCGACGTAAATAATCGCGCTTTTCATGATCAGGAGGTTAGCAATCGCGGTGCCGCAGGTCGAGCAACGGAAATCCGCATTAAATATCCAAATAGGTAAAAAGTGCTTTCCTACATAACCAAGGACAAAATATGTCGCCGGCTCTGAAAAGGAGCCTGACATGACCAACGATGAATTCGCCGCCCTTGCAGATGCGCCCGTCAGCCCTGCACGCAAAGCCTATGCGATCCTGCCGAGCGATGCAGCGCCGTTACCCTTGTTGCCGAAGGCAATCTACGTTGGTGGTGGGGGCAATCTCGTTGTGCGGGCAGTCGATTCCAATGATGACGTATTGATCTTGGCCCAAGCCGGGCAAATCCTGCCGGTGCGGGTCAGTCATGTCCGCGCCGCAGGCACGACCGCAACTGGCCTGGTTGCACTGGCATGAGGCTGGATGTGTCGACCGCACCGGCGGGGGTGCCGGTGCAAAGCGAACCCGGGGAGCGGCCGTTCGCGCCTGCACCAGCCCCCGCTTGGGCCGTGAACCGCGTCGAGATTATCGGCGACAGCATCACATCCACCGATGAAAACCAAACCGGTTTCAACGGGGATTTTTACAGTTACGTCTGGAAGAATGCCAACACCGCAATCGCTGTCTCGGTGAACGCGCAGGCAAGCCGGACTGTCGGCGGGCCTGCCCTGAACGGCGACGGTGCGGACGATGGAACGCCGGCGGGAAACACCCTGCTGGCCAACGCCACCCAGACGATCGCGTTCGCGCCTGACCTGGTGACGGTATTTATCGGCCATAACGATTTCAGCACGTTTAGCGTGGCCACTTACCAGGCGCGGCTCATCGCCTGGGCACGGGCGATCCGCACCGCGAACCGGCGCATCGCCTATGCGCCGCCCTTACCGCGCCGCAGGACCAATCCGACCCCGACGTTTGTTGCCTTCACCGCACGGCGCAGCTTGCTGATGGCGGCCGTTCGCGATCCGGCGGTGTGGGGCCAGTGGGCCGATTACTACATTCCGCTGGGCGAACACCCCGATTTCCTCGACAGCGCCAATGACGCAGCGCTCTATAGCGACGGAGTGCATCCCTCCGGCCCGGTTGCGACGGCGAGTTCGGGCCAGGCGCGGCTCCATGCCGTCTTTGCTGCCGCGATGGACAGCCTGGCCGATCAGTCTCGCGCCAATGCCACGACGGTATTCAGCAGCACATGGCCGACGAGCGAAAGCAGTCTCGCAACCGGCACGCAGATCACGCGGCGCTTCATCGTGCGCGGCGCAGGGCATACCGGGCTGACGATGGGCGCCAGTGTTGCCGGCAGCGGGGCGGAACTGCGGCTCAACGGCGGTGCCTGGGGCGTCGCCATCGGAAACCAGAGTGGAAACGGCCATCGTCTTTACAATGGCGACGTAGTGGACCTGCGACTGATAACGAGCGCACTCAATGACACGGCAGTATCCGTGGCCCTCACCATCGGCAGCGAAACGCGGACGTTGACGTACCGCACCGTCGCCAACGTTGCCGAGGTTGCGTACCTCCATGGAGGGGAATTGTCCGAACCGAACCCGGCGGCGGCTCGCACTTTCTCTGCGGTGCCATTTACCCTGACCGGCATGGCAGTTCTCGGCGTTCTGTCGAAGACCTCCAGTCCCATTAACTCGGTCACGATCGGCGGCGTGCCCGCCACGCGGGTCATGCGCCAGATGCGCGGGACTGTGCGCGCCATCGAGGTATGGACCTGCCCGGTCGCGGCAGGCAACCACGACATAACGATCGCCAACCCGGCCAGTCGGTCGCATCACGTGGTCACCTATGGCGTGCTGCAAAATGCCGATCCGACACCGGTCGCAGGCGTCGGCAATGAACCGACCAATCAATCCGCGCCCCATCTGACGCCGCCATTCACGGTCCCTGCCAGCGGCCTCGCGCTCGCGTGGTTCCTGGAAACTGGCGGGGCCGCGATCACGCCTGCCACTGCCAATGTGCCCACCATGTTCGTGGGGGCAGCAAAAGCGATCTATCAGAACGCCACCGAAGGACTGGCGCTCGGTTTGCAAAGGACAAGCGGCCAGGCGAGCTTCAACTTTGCGTTTGGCACTTACGCCCGGACCGCGATCGTTTTCAAAGCACGAGGAACCTGACGGCTGAGCGCCTGCCTGGTCTTGTACGCCGCATTGCCGCCTCGTCCGTCAGTATCGCGGTCCCATCCAGCGCATCCAGATGGAAAGAATACGAGGCCCTTCGATCAGGTAGCGGCGCCATAGCCTGCGGGGTTGAGTGGCAAGGCGATACGACCATTCCAGCCCCGACCGTTGCATCCAGCGCGGGGCGCGGCGCTGGGTCCCGCTGAGGAACTCCACCGACGCGCCGATACACAGGGCTACCCCCCTTGCCTTGCCCCGCCGGGCAATGTGGCGTGCCACCATCTCGCTTTGCGGGGCGCCAATCGCCAACAGAATGTAAGCTGCGTCCTGCCGCTCGACGAAGGCGGCGATGAAATCGTGCAGGTCCGGACGGTCGCGCACGCCCATCGCTGGCTCGCAATGGAAAATCCGCGCGCGCGGCAGGGCGTGCTGGAGCCACGCGGCTTCAGTGGGAGAGCCGCCTACCAGCACGACCCCGTCACCCGCATCCAAGCCACTCGCCACCAGCGCCCGCGTCAAGTCGCTGCCCGGAACAACTGGCAGGTCGATACCCGACATACCGGCAAGACGGCGCAGGATGCGGCTATCGTTGAGAACCAGGTCGGCCTTGGAAATCGCCTCGCGATAGGCGTTGCGCCAGGGCTCGGTGCCGGCCTTGTGCAACATGACGACATGATCGACGTTCGGCGTCGCTACATATCGGAAGCGATCGTCAGCGGCGGCGGCATCGCGCACCCATGCAAGCGCTTCATCCAGCTCGATCCGGGCAAACGCGACCCCGAGGAACTGTTCGTGCGCGACCGCCCCGGTCTGCATCTAGCGCCACTGCCGGCCGAGCAGCGGATCCTTTACCCGCTCCCCCGGCGCAAGATCGATACTGTAATTCCGGGCGGCAAGTGCGCCGCCGCGCCTTGCCCGGGCAATGCAGGGGCTGTTGCCGGTGCTGGCGCAGATCTGTTCGAGCAGGCGCCACGAACTTACGCGTGCCGGGGCCCGGTCGGTCAGCCCTTCCGCAACCGTCTCTGCCGCATCCTCGCGACCGCGTTGCAGCAGCCATCGTGCGTAGGCCTGCGTCAGGTCGCGGCTGTCGGGATGAGCAGCAAGTCCTTCGCGATAGACGCGCTCGGCGCCGGCGCTGCGGTTTTGCCCGTCATAAGCGCGCGCCGCGACGAGATAGCCGTCAGGGATATCGCGGCATTCTGCGGCGGCAACCTGGGCAGGCTTCACTGCATCGGTGTATCGCCGCGCAGCCAGGTTCCATTCGGCCGCTGCCAACAGGGCATCGCAATTGGTCCGATCGCGCGACAGGATTCCCGCCGCCGCGCGAATTGCCCCGTCCTGTCGCACCGCCGCGGCCACGCGCACCAGCAAGGCCTTGGCGAGCGGGTCTGCGGAACTGGAGACGAGCCGAGCGGCGGTCTCGTGCTCTCCCTGCGCCAGATAGTGCCGGCCTGCGACCTGCCGGGCATTGATGGCGCCGTTTGCCTCGATCGCCTGAAGTTGGGTATCGTCCAGGGGATCGGGATCGTATTCGCGCCACAGCCGGCCTAGCCGGCGCATGGCATCGGGTTTGTTGCCGAAAGTATCGATGAAGTCTGCGGCAACCTTGCGTGCACCGTCTACATCACCGCTCTTGTAGCGAATGTTTATCTCGTCGATGGCGAGGTCTACGCTCTCGGCCCGAAACTGGCGCAAGAGCGCCAGCTGTTCCAGCATGGTCGCCACATCGCCGGTGTCCCGGGCGTTCTCCAGCATCGCGGAGGCGAGCATCTCGTCGTTGCCATATTGTTCGGCAGCCTGACGCAGCATTGCCAGCGCCTCGTCGCGTCGATCGTTCAGAGCATACCCGCGCGCCTTGAGCACGATACCCCTGCGCTCTGACGGATCGGAGGCGAGCATCCTGTCGCCGATCGCGATCGCTTCGTCGTAATTCTTTCTATTGAGCGCATCGATGCCTTTGACGAGCAAGGCATCCGGCTGTCCCGGGACCATCGACAGGATCAGGTCTGCTGCCTTGATGGCCTCCCGCCGGTCACCCAGCGCAATGCCGAGCTGGGCAACTGCCACGAGAGCTTCTGGCCGGCGCGGGTCGAGCGCGAGGACCATGCGATAGGAATCGTAAGCCGCGCGCAAGTTGCCCATCGCAGTCTTGATCTGTGCGTCGAGCAGCAGGATGTCGACCTGATCCTCGCGCAGGGTCATCGCGCGCCTGATTGCGCGGCTGGCACCGGGCAAATCCCCCTGTTGCAGCAATGCTCTTGCGTTCTGTGCTTCGGCATAGGCATCGGCCGTCCGATCCGAACAACCGGCGATAACCAGCGTCAGTGCCGAAAAGATACAGCACAGCCAGGACACTTGCCGCACGCGCGTGAAAGACACAAACGGCTGGCGGAAGACCATGTGCATGCTATTAGCCGTAAGCTGGCAGCAGTAAACAGTTTCACGAGGGGCGAAACACCACGATGTCGCACACTCATTCATGGCTGGTCCAGGCAATGCGAGGAAGTATCGCGGCGCTGTTCATGTATGTCCCGGTCGTTGCGACTGCGCAAGACAGCGTTCCGGCGCCGCCACCTGCCGCATCCACCGCCCCGAACACGCCAACTCCGGCGGTTTCTTCCTATCGCATAAATCCGGGCGACGAGCTTGAGATTTACGTCTGGGGTGAAGAGCGGCTGCAGCGCATCCTGCGGGTTCTGCCGGATGGCACGGTTGCCTTCCCACTTGTCGGACAGCTCATGGTCGCCGGCCGGTTGCCCCAGCAGGTGGAGGCGATGGTCAGCGAACGGCTCAGCAGCCAGTATCGCGGCGATGTCCCCTTCGTTACGGTTTCCGTCCGCAACCCAGCCGGTCTGCAATTCTCCGTCATGGGGAAGGTGCGCGCGCCCGGATCGTTCAATCCGGGGCGATACATGACTGTGCTGGAAGCACTGAGCCTGGCGGGCGGACCGGCCGAATTCGCCAACCTAGACAGCGTTCTGGTAGTCAGCCGCCGCGACGGGCAGGTCACCACCTCCACCGTGCGCCTGAATTCGCTGTTTCGGGCCGGCGCAAATAACCGCGATATCGGTCAGGCGAATCTGGTTCAGATCATGCCTGGCGACGTAATCATCGTGCCATGAGGGCGATGATGCGCGCGCCCGATCCGGTCCTGATGCATAGCGCCGCTGGGGCTGTCCTCGCCTGGGGTTTGCTCGCCTGTTCACCGGCTGCTGCGCAAGAATTTATGGGGGAAGTGGTGGTCAGCGGCGGCGCTGCCGTAATCGACAATCCCTACCTCGACGAACGTGACAGCGCAGTGACCGCAGCCGCGACCGTCGATATCAATCCGCGGCTCACCTATGACGATTCGGTCACGCGGGTCGACCTGTCCGCGATCGCGCAGGGCAAGGCGTACGCCGACAGGTACGATTTCGAAGACAATTACGGCATTACTACAGCCATCCGTCATCGCGCTTCGGAACGCGTCCAGGTTCGTGCGCGCGGCGCATTCAGTTCCACCCTCGCGCGGGGAACTGACCTGTTCGGCGACCTGGCACCTGTTTTCGAGCCCGATCAGCCGCAGCTCCCGGATGCGCCGGGTCCATTGCCCGTCGACGATATCACGACACTGGGGCAGCGCGGGCGGACGAATGCCTTTTCGCTCGGGGCCGGGGTCGATCTGACGATTGATGCCCGCAATCGGCTGGCCTTCGATCACAGCTATCAGCGGCGTACCTTCACGCACCGCGGAGCGAGCGATTATGCGCTGTTCCAGGGCGAGGCGCGCTACACCCGGGTGTTGAGCGAACGGACAAGCGTCGGCTTCATCGCCGGATACCAGATCAGCGACTATTCACACCCGCTGACCTCTAATGCACGGAGCATAATCGGCCTGGCATCGGTGCAGCACCGCCTGGGCCCGGGGTGGTCGCTCAGTGCATCGGTCGGGGCAAACCGGACGCGGTTGACCGGCACTGCTCTGCGGCCCGGGGACAGCGAAATCACTTTGGCAGCAAGAGCGCAGCTGTGCCGCCGTGACAGCCGCGAGGGGCTGTGCATCGAATATCGCCACCAGCCGCAGCCAACCGCGTTCGGGGGCGTGCGTACATCGAGTGCGGCGAGTGTGAACTACAACTACCGCTTATCCGAAACCGATACTGTGACGATCGGCGGCAATTATTCTCGCAGCAGTGCGCTCGACAGCGGTCGCGACCCGGTTCCGGCCGCTACGTTCGCTGGCGTGCGGGCACGCTACGACAAGCGGATTTCGCCGGACTTGTCGCTTTACGCCGAAACCGAAGTTGACCGGATCTGGCGGGACGATCTCTCGATCGAGCCGCGCAAGATGATCGGGGTCGGGGCGCGGTATGCCTTCGGACGGTCGCGATGAACCAGCCAGTGTATCAGGAAGAGGAATCGGGCGGAGGCCTGGGCGCCATTGTATCGCAGTTGCCCTCGATCCTGTGGCAGCGGCGCTGGTTCGTGATCGTCCCCGCGGTCGTTGGGCTGTTGGCCGCGGTCGTGACGGCATTCGTGCTGCCGACAAAGTACGAATCGTCGGCCGTGATGATCGTGCAGTCCCCCAGCCTGCCCGAAGACGTCATCGGTGGCGGAACCAACGAACTGATCGATCGCCGGATCGAGGCGATACGCCAGCAGATCGTCAATCGCCCGGCATTGCTTGCGATGATCGAGGCCAATCAGCTTTATGCCGAGGAACGGGCATCCAAGCCGCTTTCGACTGTGATCGAAACCATGCGCGAGGCGATCACGCTCGTTCCCGAGAAGATCAATCTCGGATCGTCACGCCAACAGGACAATACGATCTCCGTCAGGCTCAGTTACGCTTACGACGACCCAGCCAAGGCGCAGGCAGTGGCGCAGGCGTTGATGGAACGGGTGGTTGAGGTCAACTCGACATCGAACACCGAACAGGCCGTCCAGACTGTGTCGTTTCTCACCCAGCAGCAGGAAGAGGTGCAGCGCCAGATTGCCGAACTCGAAGGGCAGATTTCGGCCCTGAATACCCAGTTCGGCGGCGTGCTGGCTGCTGGCGGCGGGTCGGTCATTTCCGGGGGCTCGACCGGCTTCGACATGCAGATCGCTTCGCTGGAAAGCGAAAACGCGATGCTGCGCAGCCAGCGCGAAACGCTTGCCACCGCAGACACGCGCGATCCTGCCGTCGTGGGGGCGGAGGCCCAGCTCGCCGCCGCTCGTGCGGTTTACAGCGACAGCCACCCCGATGTGCAACTGGCCCGGCGCAGGCTCGCCGAAGCGCAGCAGTTCGCAAAAAGCAACGTGGCACGATTGCCCACGCAGGCTCTCGATACGCAGATCGAGATCAACGAACGTCAGATTGCGCAGTTGCGTGCAGCGAAAGCCGGCGAAGCCGCCCAAGTCGCAGCCGCCCTGGCGGAGCGTTCGCGCGCACCCGGTGTGCAGCAGCAGGCGGCACAGTTGCAGCAGCGGCTGAGCGGTCTGTACAGCCAGTTCGAAGGGATTTCCCAGCGCCTGCTTTCCGCGCGGGCCGGCGCCCGGGCCGATCAGGAACAGATGGGCGAACGTCTGCTGGTGGTGGATCCGCCGGTGGTGCCAGACAAGCCGATCTCGCCCAACCGGCCGCTGATCATCGCCATCGGGCTGGGTGTGGGCCTCGCTTTGGGGTTCGTGTTTGCGATGGCCGTAGAGATGTTCATGCATCCCATCCGCGATCCCAAGGCGATCAAGGCGATCACCGGAACACGCCCGCTGGCGATGGTCCCGGTTCTGAAGCCGCTGCGGCCGCGAAACCGGGGCAAGGGCGCCGGCTGGCGCCGGTTCCTCCCTTTCCGCCGCAAGGCGCGGTTGCCGCAGCAGGCAGACCATGGCTGATATGAACAGTCCGCACGAAATGAGCGAACCCACGGCGTTGCCGATCGACATACCGGTCATCGAAATGTCGCGAGAGGTTCTCGATCAGCGACTTATCGTCGGCCTCGACGGTTTCGACGCCCGGTCGCGCGCATTCAATCTCCTGCGCACGCAGCTTACCAAGCTGCTCGATGCAAACCAGTGGAACATGATCGGCGTCACCAGCGCGACCCCTGGCGCGGGCAAGACCTTCACATCGGTGAACCTGGCTGCCGCCCTGTCACGCACCGATGATCGCACTGTGATCCTGTGCGATCTGGATATGCGCCGCGGGTCGGTGCTCAAGCAACTTGGCGTGGGCGTCAAGGTGACGCTCGACGAATGCCTTCGCGGGGATTGCAACGACTGGCGGGATGCCTTGTTCAGAGTGAACAACAACCGTTTCCTGGTGCTGCCAACCCATGCCGAACTGCACGACCCGACAGAGATCATCACTGGGGAGCGCTTCAAGTCGCTGATGCGAGACTTGCGGGGGCTGGGCGACGATTACCTGGTCGTTTGCGATTTGCCGCCAGTGTTTGCCAATGATGACGCAATGCTGTGCATGGAGCATCTCGATGCGTATCTCTACATTGTCGATCACGGCCATACGACCGCGCGGCAAGTAGAAGAATCGCTGGCTTTGCTGGCCCCCGCCCAGTGCATCGGGACGGTCCTGAACCGTTATCAGGGCGGCATTGGCGACGATTACGGTTATGGCTACGGTGATACGTACGGTCTGCGCGAATACTCGGCGAAGAGCTGACTGTGGCTTTCAGTTATCGGACCGGTCGATGATCATCCGATCCTGCGCGATCGAGATAATCCCAAGTTGCGCGATGATATCCTGGCCAAGCACGTCCGGCACCTGCGCGCCTTCGATGACGGCGACTTCGATCGGTCCGATCACCTGGCCAGCGATTTCCAGCCGCCGGATCGTGGCGAGCGTGTAGGGGACCTCTCCATCGAAGGTCAGCAATGCGCCGCGACTGGCTTGCGGCGGATTTGGCGCGCCGATCCGCTGGAGAGTGCGACGCGCGATCACGCTGCGGGTCGAGCCGGTATCTACAATCAGGGTCGCGGGCTTTCCATCGAGGCGGGCTGGCACACGGAACAGGCCATCGGGCGACTTTCGAAGGTTGATCCGCGCCTGCTCCCGTACGGGAATGCGTTCGACCACGCGTGCCGAGGCGGTACCTTCTGCCGGATCGAACAGCACCGCGCCGCAGCCCAGGGCGGACAGCAGCACAGGCACCAGGAGAATCCGCTCGACCATGAGCGTTGCGGTACGCCCAATGCTTTCGCGGTTACTTAAGTGGAAGGGTTAACGCCGACGCGCCATGCCGCTTTTTCAACGGCTCAGGATTCTCGCAAGCGTTTGATTCGATGGCGGGCGTAGGCGGCAAAGATCAACGTGATTGCCGCAGCCAGCAGTGCCTCGAACAGGAAGAACAGGGTCCCGCGCTGCATGCTTTCCTGGCTGCGGTAGATCACCGATGCCGTGGACGAGACACGCATCCCGTTGGCGCGATAGAGGGTGATGAGTTCGCGCGGGAGAGCGTCGTGGCGGAGGATCCCCGCATGGTTGTTGCTGATGAGCGCATCGCGCCGCCCGTCGACTTCGGCAAACAAGGTATATTCTGGGCCCAGCGCCGTGCGCCGGCTGACCACGGGGACGAACCAGTAGTCGGGCCCGATGCCAAAGATCCCCTCTTCATAGCGCGCGAGCGGGCCGATCGTGCGCAAGCCGGCAAGCTGGACGGGCCCTTCCTTGAGCGTTTCGATCCGATCGGCGCTGATGAGCCGTGGTTCTTCGTCGGCGTCTGGCAGGCTGAGAAATTGTATGAGTGCTGCCAGAGCAAGCGCGAGTGCCAGCCCAGCAGCGGACAGCAGCACGAGCTGCAACGCGCGCAGGTACAGCAGCGTTCTGGCACGCGATGCAGCCTGCTCTGCCGCGCTGGCAGGATCATTCTTGCGGCGTCTGCGGCTCCACACCACTGCCCGCCAGATGACGGCCGGGATCGCAGCGAGTGACAGGACCGTGATGGCAGGATGCCAGCGATTGAAGAGCCGGAATTCCAGCTCGCCCAGCCAGTGCATCAGCCCGGTGTAATTCCAGCCGAGCCAGATCCCGGCCAGCGCGACGATCGCAATGAACAGGGCTGGTCCCGCGATCAACCGGGCGATGTGGCTAATCGGCGCACGATCCGGTGTCACTGACGAGTTCTCCAATGCGCTCCTCCTTCTTGCCGGCCGACTGGAGGGTCGAACCGGTCCCTGTTTTTGCGTCAGTCGACGATAAGCCGCGAATCTCCGCCGCGCACCTGCAATTCGCCAGCTGTTTGATCCGCCCGCAACCGCGGTAATTCATCGCGCAAGGGGGCGGCGGCCATGTCGGCTTGCGGTGCGCGGCGTCCCGCCAGGTCGTCGGCGTATAGCGCATTGGGCCCGGTGGTCGCGTCCCCGGCCACCGTGACCGCGGTGTCATCTCCGAAATCAAGCGGTTGCGCTTCCAGAGTTGCCATGACCGGGGGCAGCTCGCCGGCGAAATCGTATCGCGCGGCGAAGGCAGCAGGCGCACCGCCGCGCCCGCCGAGAGCATAGAAGATATGCCGGCCCACCGTTCGAACTTTTTTCAGTGAGGAGGCCCAGTAAGGCACGACATAGTCGGCGTGATAATGCGTGGAAAGGCCCACCGGCGCTTCCACCCACCCCCACAGCGCGGCAAGCGCCACCTGGCGCGCCCTTGCCCAGCCCCGTTGGGAGGGCTGGCGGGCGAGGCTCCCGTCGCAGGTGAACGAAAACTGGCAACCGGTCGGCAGCGTGGCGCCTTGATAGACTACCCCGCAGACAGTGTTGGGGAAGGCGGGGTGTCGCACACGATTGAGCACGACCTGCGCGACGGATCGCTGCCCTGCATCGGGTTCGGAAGCGGCCTCGTAATAAATGGCCTGAGTGAGGCAATCGACCGCTGAAAAGAACCGCGGGTCGGCCCGCAGTTTCTCGCTGACGTCGAATGCCTTGGCAGGAGAGACAGCGACCATGTCTGGCTGGCGCAGCTCGTTGATGCGTTCTGCCTCGTCGCGCGACAGCGGCATAATGCCGGGATTGAGCGCAATTGCCGGTACACCTGCAGCCCCGTCCAGTTCGAGCGCCGAACCGGTAGCTTGCGAAGTATCGGCTGCGCTGCGCAGCCACCAGGCCGAACCCACAGCGAATGCGAGCCCAACCGCCAGCATTCCCGCAGAGATGGCTGCGATCCGCCGTCTGCGGCCCCGCTCTCGGCGCCCGATACTGGAGATGGCTTGGGTGCTCATGGCCCGGTCGGCGCGAGATCAGGCGCCTGCGCCCTACTTGTCCTGCCGGGAATTACCGGTGAGCCCGCGCAGAAAGTCCGCCGGCGGCCATTTCAGCACCTTGTAGACATAGACTGCCACCAGCCCGAGTGTGATCGCTGCAAACAGGTCGGAGTGGTTATTGCCTATCCAGTTGGCGACGGCGCAGCCGGCCGCAGGCACGAGGTATTCGGCCAGATGGTCCACCGGCTCTTCCTGCATCGAGCGATTGAGCATGAGAACGATCAGGCCCCCGAACGCGATGACGGTTATCCAGTCCCAAACGGTTTCCATGACCTCTCCTGCATTTCCATCGCGTCTGTCGCCGCTTCAGCGGCTGGGCCAGGATTGTCGAAATCCCGATTGGAAGCTGGCCGACTTGTCTTGCCGATACGCAAGGTAACGGGCGCGCACGCTGCCATCATCGCAGAAACAGGATAAAATATGAAGCTGTTCAGCGCCGCATCCACGATGACCACCAGTGTCACGATGCGAAACAGCTGCAGGGTCAGTATCTCCCCACGTGCCACATCGGGTTTACCGGCGGGCTGCGAACGACGCCACCAGCCGGCAGCGACCGCCAGGGCGAGCGCGACAAGCGGAACCAGGCCGTACTGACCCGCCATCAGCGACCACAATCCCCAAGGCCGGGTACGTGCCGGCACGAACCAGTCCCACTGGCCTGCGCCCAGCGGCAGGTTGTTGCGGAGCAGGTCGGCCGTCTTGTCGTTCTGGTTGGCCCGCCAGGCGAGCGAGCGCCGCCCGGTCATCTCGAACATGGCCTTGGCCGGGCCGGCTATGCCGGTTTCTTCCGCGATCTGGCGCACCGGGACCATTCCCGTGCTGTAGGCGGCAAGCAGTGCCGCCGCCCCGACGGCCCCGAATGCCAGGATCCAGCGCGCCGAACGCAGCCATTGGCTCAACATGATCGCGCCGCCCGCCGCGCCGACCAGCATGATCGCCCCGATCGACTGGCTCGCCAGCGCTGTCAGAACGAGGATGATTGCTGCGATTATCGTCCAGGGCCGGCGCGCATGCCGAGGTTGCGCGATTGCGGCCACGACCGCGAACAGCGCAGCAAGGCACATGTAGAGCCCGTACTGGTTGCCGTTCTCGAACAGCAGCAACGGTCGATAACCCAGATATCGCCGCGCCCCGTCGTAACTGAACGGGTGCGGCCCGACCAGGATCTCGTGCAGCCGCCAGTCGGCGATCGTCTCGAGATAGGCGAACGGCACCAGAGCCAGTGCGGTGATGACCATCATCTGGACGAATGCTGATCGATTGGCGGGACTAGTGAGATATATCCGGCCCAGCACCCATGGCACGCCCCAGACGAGCGACAGCCACAGCGCCCCCAACGGTCCGCTCGGGATCGACGGCGTGCCCAGCAGCCGTTCCTGCGCAAGCGGCCACAGGCAGAAAAGGGCCATCGGAAGATCGATCAGCCCTGGTCGCCAGCTGATCAGCCGCTTGCCATCGCGCATGGCGGCAACCAGCAGGGCTGCGAAGGCCGCCACCAGAGCGCTTCCAGCCGGACTGTCCGCAGGCAGGGCATTACCAATGATCCGCCATTCGAATGTCTGGGCGCGTGACACCTCCCCGTATGCAAGCGGCGGCAGGAGCATCAGCCCGGCGAAATAGACCAGCCACACAGCGCGCTGAGCCGCAAGGCGCGCCGTCAGCAGCGGCGCCAGGCCAACAAATGCAAGATACACAGTCGGCGCCACTACATCCCCCGTGACGGCATCCCACCCACGCAATAGGCCGTTCGCAGCGATGCTCCAAGTTCTGCGGCGTAAGGCTCCCGTGTTGGCACGGATGTGTCCCGGGGATGTCCCGGGCGCCTTCGAGAGGCTACAGGGGGGTGGATGAAGGGATCGGTTACGACCACGCGCGCGTCAGATAGACGCCAGGGCGATGCAGCGCCGCTCCGGTTTCTTTTCGCGTTGCCCGGGTTTCACGCAGAGGAGCGCGGTGCGGAGGTGGCGTTGTTGTCGGTGGCGGATGCACTTGCCCGCACCGGCGATGCCGTGACCGTTGTCGGCACCGGCCCGGAACGCGACAGCACCGCTTACGCCTATCGCCGCATCGGGGCGATCAATCGCCGCCGGTTCGAACGCTTTCCCTCGCTCCCCATGCTTCGGTCGGAAACGGCCTGGGAAGATGCCACATTCGCCTGGAACTTGCGCCGCGCCTATCGGCCGGGCGATTTCGACGTCACTGTGACATGCAACTTTCCTTTTACCCACTGGGTCTTGCGGCGCAGCGGCGGGAACGGCGCGGCACCCGCGCACCTGTTCGTGACGCAGAACGGCGATTGGCCCGCGGTCAGCGATGCGGCGGAGTTCCGCTGGTTCGATTGCGACGGGCTGGTCTGCACCAATCCCGATTATCGCGATCGAAACCAAGCGCGGTGGCGCACTGCATTGATACCCAATGGCATCGACCCGGCCCGGTTCGAAGGCGTTACCGGCGACCGGGCAGCCTATGGCATACCGGAAAACGCGCCCGTGGTGCTGATGGTCAGTGCCTTCATCGAAACGAAGCGGGTGCTCGATGGGATGCGCGCCGTGGCGGCAATCGAGGGTGCGCACCTTGTCGTGGCGGGTGATGGGCCAATGCGAGCGGCGGTTGATGCCCTGGCCGCCCAAATCATGCCGGGCCGGTTCACGCGCCTGACCCTGCAGGCGGCCCAGATGCCGGGGCTATATCGCTGCGCCGACGCGTTTCTCCACATGTCGCTGCAGGAATCGTTCGGCAATGTTTATGTCGAGGCGATGGCGGCCGGATTGCCCATCGTGGCTCACGACAGCGCTCGATTGCGCTGGATCGTGGGAGATCGCGATACCCTGTGCGACACCCGGGATCAGGCGGCGCTCACGACCGCGCTGAGAAACGCCTTGGCGCGGGGGCGCGGTGCGTTCGACCCGCGCGCGCGGGACTTCGCCTGGAGTGTGATCGCGCAGCGCTATCGCGCCTTCGCAGCCGAGGTGGTCGCCGCGCGATGACCATCTGGCTGACCGTGGTTGCATGGATTTTGGCCGGGGCGGCCGCGGTGCCGCTGGCAGTGCTGGCCATTGAACTGCTCGCGGGCCTATGGCCGGGTTCTCGCCCTGCACCCCGTCTCACGAATGCCCCGGCCGTGGTACTCATCCCCGCCCATGACGAGGCGCAAGGGATCGGATCCACCCTCGCATCACTGTTCGCCGTCGCGCCGCCGGGCACCCGCGTCGTGGTGATTGCCGACAATTGTTCCGACGCGACAGCCATGATCGCCCGGGAAGCCGGCGCGGAGGTCATCGAACGCCGCGATGATTTGCTGCGGGGCAAGGGCTATGCCCTGTCTGCCGGGCGAGACTATCTCGCCGCGGCAAATCCGCCTTCGGCAGGCGTCGTGATTGTCATGGACGCCGATTGCCGCCTGCTTCCCGGGTCGATCGAAGCGCTGGTGGCAGGGGCCCTTGCCCATGATGCGCCGGTCCAAGCCATCAACCTGATAGAACCCGATCGCTCGGCTGCACCGATGGTCCAGGTGTCGAGCTTCGCGATGCTGGTCAAGAACCTCTATCGATCGCGCGGAATGCAGCGACTTGGCGGGGCTGCACTGCTGACGGGAACGGGCATGGCATTCCCGTGGCCCCTGATCGCGAACGCGCGACTTGCGACGGGATCGATCGTCGAGGATCTGGCGCTCGGGATAGAATTTACCGAGGCGGGGGCCGCGCCGCGCCTGATCGAAAGTGCAGGCGTGCGCAGCGCCCCTGCCGCACTTGGGGATGCCCTGGCCCAGAAAACGCGCTGGGAACATGGCTTCCTCCAGACGCTCCGGAGCCGCGCTGTGCCGTTGGTTGCGCGCGGGATGGTTCGCGGCTCGCCGGCCTTGATGCTGCTCGGCCTGCACTTGATGGTGCCGCCGCTTGCGCTGCTGCTGGTCGTAGCGGCAGCCGTATTGGCGCTGCTACTCGTCCTGGGATTGACTGCCGTCAGCATGGCGCCTGCGCTGGTCTTGGGCGGGATGATGCTGGTCGTACTGTTGCTGGTGTCTATCGCCTGGGTAACGGGCGGGCGGGCCTATCTTTCCGGGCCTGCTGTCTTGCGCGCGCCATTGTACCTGGCGTGGAAACTGCCGGTCTATGCCCGGTTCCTGAAGAGGCCGCAGGCTGACTGGAACCGCACGCCGCGCCGCCCGCATTGAACATCCCGCCTGCCACGGCAAGCCGGCTTCACCGGCGGCGCTTGCCGAACGTCACGTTTTCAGCCTTCATGTCCGGACGACCGCGGCCAAGCCTTCTCGCCCAACCGGCCAGATCGCGCACGATGGGTATCCGGTCGAACAGGCGCTGATGGCCGATATCGGTACGCGAACGGCGCTGGGTACCCAGCATTGCGAATTCGGTGACAAGTTCGGGATGGGCGCGCCGCATCCAGACGAAAGCTCCGTCGATCGGCGGGCGGATGGCAGGATCGAAGCCCGGTTGCGCCGCGGCCTTCGGATCAGGAAGAAAGTCGGGCGCGAGATAGCGCGTCAGGTAATTTGCCGCGACTGAGGCAGCGCGCGAAGAAAACCCCATGAAATGCGCGCCGATGATATCGCTTTGAGGAAGGTTTTGGGGATCGCTCGCGACGTAACCGCCGTAGAATACGTCCCATTCGGGCGGCAGCCGGTATTGGTCGAGCGCCGGTCGCAGGAAGTCGCAGTCGTCCTGCAGGATCAGGATCGACTGGCCCGCGGCGGCAGCATCCTGCAACAATGCCAGATGACTGAGGAACGCCCCATGCGACCCGGCACGCAGGAACAGCCCCGGCCTTTCGCAGGAAATTGCGGGAAAGAACGCGACGCGCGGATCGCCCAGAATTCCGGCGGCACGCAGTTCGCGTTCCATCTCGGTCCGGCGATCGGTGCGCTGGGCCAGGTTGACGATCCGGATGCGGTCGAAGGCAGCGAACAGCGGCGGGGTCATTGGTTCGCTTTCCCTTGGGCCGACTTGGCCAGTTCGCGCGCGACGAGGGCATCGAGTGCAGAGGCCAGCCTGCGGTCATTGGCGTCGGTGAAGTGACTGTCCGGCAGATAGGCGGCAGCATCGTTCGGATCGATGACGGTATGCGTGGCGAGATGAGGGATGTCATCGCGTTCCAGCGTAGAGGCGAGCGCGCTGTAAAGCTGATTCCCATAACCAAGGCTGTCGACCAGATAGATTACCGGTATCAAATCACGCTCTCGCGCTTTGCTGGCGAAATCGGCGACGATAGCGTTTGCGACCTGCACTGCTTCGCTGTCGGGATCGTAACCTTGTGCGCTGATAACCGTGCCGCGCAGGGTCCGGTCGCGACGTTGAGCCCAGGCGCGCCGCAGCATCCGGACCAAGGTCGAATTATCGAGCCAGGTTTCACGCAACAGGAATGCATCGTAGAACGGGTCTGTCCGCGCGAATGTGCCCATGGCGCTGTTCCAGGCCGTGCGGTCCTCCAATATGCGCGCGTATTCGGCAAAGCTGTCGTACGGCGGCGGTATGCGGCGCAGCGCCCCATCGACGATCACGAACCGGTCGGCGGTATAGGGCAGGGCAAAGCTGCTGTTCCAGTTGATCGGCGCGGGCGAGGTGATCATCGGGAGAGTGGACGACATGACCGCCAAGACCGCGACCTTGCTGTCGTCCCGCCCCCGGTCCCTGAGGAACGCACCGTATGCCCAGTTCATCGTGGCACCGGGCGCACCTATGCTGCGTGCGCTCAGGCGCGGGGACACCTCCTGCAGCGCATCGGCCAGCCGCATCGCGTGCGACATTCCATATATGCTGACTTGTACCCCGTCAGGCTTGGCCGGACGGCGCGTCGCGACCAGCGGATCGTACCAGCCTGCCTGGGTTATCGGTGCCGACTGGTCAGGATCGCTGCGGGTGGCCCGGCGCAGACGGCCTTCCATCGATCGCCCATAATCGAAGAACATCGCGAGCTTGCCCGGGTTGGTTTCGCGCGGGTCTTGCGGATAGGTGAACAGGCTGCCCATTGCGACGTCCAGGGCGATCAGGAATGCAAGCGCCCATCCCAGTGTAGCCCAGACCCGTCGGCGATGCGACGGGTCAGAACTGGAAGTAGATGAACTGGGCAGGTTCATTGCTTGCTCCCATCACTGTCAAAAATGCCATCGCCGCCAGCGCCAGCCCGACCACCCAGGCTGGCAATCGCTGGTAAAAGCGTGCCTCACCTCCGCTGCGATATTGCGCGATTTCCCAGCCCGCCAGCAGGATCACGCCTGCAGCGGCCGACAGCGACGGCTGCGCCGCATTGACGGTCAGACCGCCTGCGCCCGTAAACAGGGTTTCGGTGAACGACACGGCCTGCGACAGTGATGTGGCCCGAAACAGCAGCCAGCCATAAAGCGTGACCAGCCCGAACCCGAACATCTTGGCCACAGCCTGCAGGCGGCCATCCCGTGCTTCGCCCAGACGGTCGCGGATGACCCTGTGCGCGCTCAGGATCGTTCCATGATAAACGCCCCACAGGACATAATTCCACGCAGCGCCGTGCCACAATCCGCCTAGCACCATCGTCAGCATCAAGTTGCGGCAGGTAAATGCCAGCGTACCCCGATTGCCGCCAAGTGACTTGTACAGGTAATCGCTGAGCCAGGTGGACAGGCTGATGTGCCATCGTTGCCAGAATTCGCGTGGGGACCGCGCAAAATAGGGCAGATTGAAATTGCGCATCAGCTCGACGCCGAACAGCTTCGCCGTGCCGCGAGCGATGTCGGAATAGCCCGAAAAATCGCAGTAGATCTGCACTGTGAACGCCAGCGTGCCGACCACGACCGTGCCCCATGTCGCATCGGGCGAGGCGAAGGCCTGGTCGGCGGTAGAGGCAAATCCATCGGCGATGGCGACTTTCTTGAACAGCCCGAACGCGATCAGGAACAGCCCGCGGGTGATCTGTTCAAAGGAGACTGAACGCGGGCTCATCATTTGCGGCAGCAGGTTTCGCGCGCGCTCGATCGGGCCCGCGACCAGCTGCGGAAAGAAAGCCACGAACAGCGCGAAATCGAAATAGCGGTCCGTCGGCTTCAGTTCGCGCCGATAGATGTCGATTGCATAACTCATCGATTGGAAGGTGTAGAAAGATATTCCGACCGGAAGAACGATGTCGAAATGCCGTGCCTCAGCCGCGATGCCGGCAGCATTCAGGCTGGTTACGAGACTATCGATGAAGAAGTTGAAGTACTTGAAAAATCCCAGGATCGTCAGCTGGATTACGATCGAGATCAGCAGGCAGGTCTTGCGTCGCCGCTGTTCCGGCATGCGCACCAGGATGTGATGGGCCGCGGCGAGGCCCAGCAGGGCCAGCGGAATGATCGCCAGCACTTGAGGCATCAACGGGGAGAGCAGCGGAACGTCCCCTTTCGCGCCGCCGAGCATCTGCAGCACTGCCGAAAAGTCCGTGCCCAGAAGCAGCACGGCTGCGCTCGACAGGAACACAGCCGGAATGACGATCTGCTTGCGCGTTAACCGGCCACGGTCGAGCAGCAGCCCGGTCCAGTAGTCGATCGAAGTCGACAGGATCATCAGGAACAGGAAACGCCAGTCCCACCATCCGTAGAAGACGTAACTCGCGCCGAGCAGCATCCAGTTCTGCCCGCGGAAGGGCAATACGCGGTACGCGGCGTAGACCACTGCCAGGAAGATCAGGAACTCGATCGAATTGAACAGCATGCGATCAGCGTGCCCCAATGATCAGCCGCTTGCCCCCCGGCCGTTCGTGCATGACCATAGCCGCGATATCGGGCCGCACAACGCGGTGCTTGCGGCGGCGTATGCCCCGTCCCCGCCCGGGACGGCACAGCCCAGACCAATCGCGGCGCCCGCGGTGCGAAGTGCGTCTGTTTCGCAGCTGGTCGTCAGGCGCATTAGGCTCACGCCAGCCGAGGATAGATCAACGGGAGTGATCGCTCAGGCCGCTGCTTGTCACCGCCTCGCGATGGAGCGGGATGTCGCGCGCGCGCCAGTCCCGCTCGATTGCGCGCCGCCATTGCAACAGGGGGCGTTCGAGACAGTGATGCAAGGCGTAGGACGCCGCGAACGCGAGCGCGATGCCCAGGGTCATGGCGCCCGGCATCCCGATGCTGCGGGCAAGCGGTTCGGCTGCTTCAATGAAGATGCCGTGGAGAAGGTAGAGGAGGTAGGACAACGTCCCGATCAATCTCAGCGGCGCCATGTCCAGCAGCTTGTGAATCCAGCCTCTGTCGCGGATCGCGGCATTGAAAATGAGGATTAGGCCAATGCCCTGGACCGTGTAGCGCAGGGTATAGCGAAACATGTCGTCGCGCAGCACGAAGCTGAGCAACAGCAATGCGCCGCCCAACAGATACGACGGAGCGATATCGGGCAGCCGGTCTTCGGCGTCGATCACCGGGTTGTTCCACAGCGCCAGGATTGCCCCGAACAGGATCGAATCGATCCGGGTGTGGGTGTAGACGGCGATGTTCTGTGTATTTTCGTCGCTCGCATATTCGAGCAGGCGGAAGGTCAGCACGACCGCACAAATTGCGGCGCAGGCCAGTGCGCACCGGGCAGGTCCGCGTTTCACCATCAGCGATATCGCGGCGAAGGGGAACAGCAGGTAGAAATGCTCTTCCACCGCCAGCGACCACAACCCGATCGGGACGCTGCTGTACTGGAAGTAATTGCTCAGGAAGAGGAAGTCCGCCGCGAGCCACTGCGGATTGAGTTCCTCGTTAAGGCCAAGGCAGGAAAAAAGGACGGCTATGCCGATCGCCGCCCACATCGGCGGTATGATCCGGACCGCACGGCGCAAGTAGAATGCCTTGTAGCTGACTTTACCATTGGCGATCAGCTCGCGCCGCAAAAGGGTGGTGATCAGATACCCGCTTAGGAAGAAGAACAGCGTAACCCCGAACTGACCGGGCACGACATCGCCGAGGCCGACATGCGAGAGCATGACGATGATGATGGCCGCGGCGCGAAACCCGTCGAGCGAAGGGATCGTGCCTTGGGGGCGCGCAGGCGATCCCGGGCCGTCAGTGCCCGGTCCGGCGCGATCGACGCGCTGCAGACTCTCGCCTTCGGCCCGTTCGCTGCGATGCCCCCCTGGCACGACTGGCGGTCTATTCGGCAGCCTTGGCCGGGGTCTGCATCGCGGCCTTCGCCGCGCCATTGTTGGCGACGGCTGTCTTGGGGGCCGAATACCCGCTCTGGTAATCGATGCCGGCCTCGGCCTTGGCTGCCTTGATGCGGGCGTCAAGCTGTTCGGCAACCTCCAGCTGCTGGATCATGTTTGTGGCGACCGCGGTTACCTGGTTCTGCGGGACAGGCGTGGGCCGGCTCTCGAGAATCTGGCTAACCGTAACACCGCCATTGCCGGGTATGACGAACGGTTCGCTGGTGCCCACCGCCTTGACCTGGCGGTACATTTCAACGGGCAGCGAGGCGCTGTCGATGCGGACATTGCCGCGTTCGAACTTGATCCCCAGCCGATTGAGCGCAGCCACCGCTTCGTCCATCGATTTGACCGGTCGAAGCGCCTCGAGATAGTCGTTTCGCGGGGGCGTGGCGAACCGGATCTGATCCACGGCATAGACCGTGCGGTCGGCAAACATCTGCGGGTTGGAATTGACGAATTCGTTGATCTTGGCGGCGGTCGGCTGCTTCAGGTCGCGCGCTGTCTGCTGGGCGAGCATCTGCACCAGCAAGGCTTCTTCTAGCTGGCGACGACGCATTACGAATTCGGGGCTCGACTCGATGCCGGATTCGCGTGCCAGATCGGCGAGCAGCCGCCGGTTGATCACGTTATCGAGAGCGACGTTGCGCATTTCGTCCTGGGCGGCACCTTCGGGAAGTTCGGCATTGCCCAGCTCGGCATTGAGTTCCTGCATGGTGACTTCTTCGCCGTTGACCACGGCAACGACCTGACCTTCGGGAGCCTTGTCGCAACCCGCCAGCAGCGCCACGGCCAGCAGGCCCGTCATCATGCGTGATGTGTTCGTCATCATTTTGGTCCCTCATTATCCAGTGCGCACGGCGCACAGCTTGTCTATCCGCGGCTCTATTGGCCGCCGCTGAGCATCACTGATCGGAGTTTGGCAGGAGAAGCTGCGATGAACGATCGGGTGAAATCCTTGAGCATACCAAGCTCAGCCCCGGAATTGCCGAACGTCGATACGCGAAACAGCAGCCCGTCGGGAATTATGCCGCGCAGGTTGGCTGCGATCACTGCAAGCCGCTGCTCCGACCATTGCTGCGGGAACTGCGAACCGACACGGGTCCAGTAAAGTACGGTTTCTTCCCGGTCGCGGGCCTTGGCGACGAACGCATGGGCCGGCAACGTCAGGCTCGGCCCGAGAGGTATCCGGGTCTGCTCCGTCTGGGAGAGCGTGAAGCCGCCCGCCGGATAGCAGACCTCTGGCCGATGGATCTGCAGAACCCCGTCCTGCCGGTTGTTGTAAGCGGCGAGGAACATCACCGCCTCGCCCGCCGGGTTGGTGTAAATGCGCGTGACCAGATTGTCGTAAAGGCGTTCCGACAATGCATCGGGCGGCGGAAGAACGACCCCGCTGACAGTCGCGAACTGCCACTGCCCTACACTGTCCGGAATCAGATCCTCGAATTCCTTTTTTGGCAGCTTGGGCCGGTTGGGTACCGGCGCCCGGGCGAATGCGGTTGCCGATGCGGCCATCATTCCCAGGCCGATAATCACCTTGCGGCGATCGAGCCGAACATTGCCCAGTGTCGTTTCTTGCCGGGTCATCGTGCCACCCTTTCAGGCGCGGCAGATCGGCGCCGCAGGACGACCCGTTCGAGCAGCATGTCCAGCAGGAAGATCAGCAGGAGGGCGTTGGCAAACATGAAGATGCCGGCGATGTCGTGCATGAACCCCTGCGCCGTCGCTTCGCCTGCGTGGTAGGTAAGCAGGATGAGGATCAATACCCGGATGAAATTGGCCACTATCGCCACGGGGACGACCGCCAGAAGCAGGATCGCTGCGTAGCGCAGGTTGTTCGAATGACGCATGTAGATGTAAAACGTCGTCAGCGCCGACAGCGAGACGATGGAATTGAGCCCCGAGCAAGCCGCCGCGACGAGCAGCTGGTACTGGCCGATTTGGATGGTCACCCCTGTTCCGCCGATCGGATAGCCCAGAGCCAGAAGCAAGGCGATGGCCGTTTCGCTGATCGCGATCTTCAGCGGCATCGTGATCGCGTAGATCACCGTTTCTGGCAGCGGAAAGATAAACGCGAGATAGATCAGCGGGAATGCCAGCAGGCGCATCACCCGGGAGCCAACGAGTGCGAAGATGCACGCCAGTGCAGCCCCGTACATCACGAACCCTTCGAGCTCGACGATCTGGGTGATCCGGGTCAGCACGAACAGGCCAAGCATCGACACCACGACGAGGGCTGCCAGCCACGCAGGGGGCGGGCGGACCTGGTCGCGGACAGCCGGCCATTTTATCCAGAGCAGCCAGATCCCGGTCATCAGGACTATCGGAGCGTGCGCGCCATCTTCGCCAGACCAGGTCTCGCTGGCAACAAAGATGAGCGTGGGCAGAATGACCAGGGCAAGCCCGGCAAGGAAGACCAGGTCGGCGATCCGGATATTCGGGACGACGCGCCGCTGCTGCAAGCGCGATTGAGGCACGTCCGCTGCTGGCGCTGCAGGCTGTTCGCCGCGCACCGTCTGCTGCGGTTCGACCAGCCGTTCCGGGCCTGCCAGCGCCGCGTTGTCCATTGCCCCTCCGTCGAACTCGATCGTTACCACTTTAACTGCACTTTGTATTCTTGAAAGACACAAACCGGCACCGTCCTGTGTCGGAGCATTGTTCAGAAAACCGTGCCAATTTACCGCATTGGCGCAGATGTCTTTTCGGCCGCTTCAATACTCGCGGGGGAGGCGTAAACCGCAGAGGCTGCCTTTGCCAGCGCAACAAAAAAGGGGCCGATAACCCGGCCCCCTTTCAGCAACTTTCACCCGATGCGGCCGCTTCAGGAAAAGCGGATGCGCATCGCAGGTTCGGCCGGACGGCGACGCATGGCGAAGCCGACACCCAGCATACCCAGGATCATCATCACCCACGTCGACGTTTCCGGCACGGCCTGGATCGCGAAATTGTCAATTTCGAAAGCATTGCGACTGGACAGCAAACGAACTTTCGCCGCCGCATTCTGCGTGGCAGCATCGGTAAGTGTGAAAGTCACCACGCGGTTGATATTGCCGGCAGGCGGCGCAGTCGGATCCTTTACGGCCTGGCCGTCAATCTCGAACAGGATGTTGTTGGCGGCGTCGAGAATCTGGAAATCGTTGAAGATATCCATCGATCCCCACAGGAAGCTGAATTGCCCGACCGGACCGAAGCCCAGCAGGCTGAGTTCGGCCTGCGTGCCGAAAGCGGGGCCAACCGCCAGATAGTTGCCCGTGCTGCCGACAGGGCGCAGGTGCGCGCCGGGGCTGCCGGTGTTGACGATCGTGCCGCCGATGACAGGTGCCGGGGTTTCGAAATCGTACGTGGGTGCGGGGCCGCTATAGGGCCGGGTCGCCGCCGTTGAAGTGACCACTACCGCCGCATTTGCAGCAGAGCTGAACAGGGCCGCCCCAACGATAATCGGCATCAACGCGTGCTTCATATCGCGTGTCCTTAAGCTCGAGCTTATGCGACCCTGAATTGCGCCGGCCAGGGCTCCCGTCGGGAAACCAGCCAGACACATTCGCAAATTCGCAGGATGCGATTCGCTAACGAACGATTAACCGACGCCCCCAACTTGGTAAAGCGATTGTTAACCACGCTTACGCGCAAAAGCGGCAGGATTCTGAAACAGTTCCATTTCGGGACAGTGCCTCGACGCAGCTTCGCAGCATCGGCCGGACGTGACAGCCGCTCACCTGAGGGCGGCCCGCTTTTGACCGAAGGTCGGCGGCTGGTTACCAACCGGGCATTCGGGGTGGTCCCGGGTGAGGGAGGCCATAGATGCGTAAATCGTTCAGCCGCAAGCGCACGTTGGTTACCGGAGGGGCTGGGTTTCTTGGCTCCCATCTGATCGATCGTCTGCTCGACCGCGGCGACGAGGTTCTATGCGTCGACAACCTGTTCACTGGTGACAAGCGCAACCTGGACCACCTGGTCACCAACCCGCGCTTCGAATTCATGCGGCACGACGTCTGTTTCCCGCTCTATGTGGAAGTCGACGAGATATGGAACCTGGCATGTCCGGCGTCGCCGATCCATTACCAGCACGATCCGGTGCAAACCACCAAGACCAGTGTCCACGGCGCGATCAACATGCTGGGACTGGCCAAGCGTCTGGGGTGCCGGATATTTCAAGCTTCGACGAGCGAGGTCTATGGCGACCCGGCAGTGCACCCCCAGCCCGAGGGGTACTGGGGCAACGTCAATCCGATCGGCATTCGCAGCTGTTACGATGAGGGCAAGCGCTGTGCCGAAACGCTGTTCTTCGATTATCATCGGCAGCACGGGCTGGACGTGAAGGTCGCGCGCATCTTCAATACCTACGGCCCCAGGATGCACGCCGCAGATGGACGGGTGGTGTCCAACTTCATCGTTCAGGCGCTGGCGGGGGAGCCGATCACGATCTATGGCGACGGCCAGCAGACACGCAGCTTTTGCTATGTCGACGATCTGATCGACGGCTTCCTGGCATTGATGGACACGGAGAAGGGCTTTCCCGGGCCCGTAAATCTCGGCAATCCGGGTGAATTCACCATTCGTCAGCTGGCGGAAAAGATCATCGCGATGACCGGTTCCCGGTCAGAGATCGTGGTGCTGCCGTTGCCTGCAGACGATCCGCTGCAGCGCAAGCCGGATATTACCGTGGCGCAGGAACGCCTGAACTGGTCACCCAAGGTCGACCTGGAAGAAGGTCTGACGCGGACGATCAGTTACTTCTCCGACATCGCCGGATAACCCCTTCATTAGCTGACAGCCGTAAAGCGGCTGGCTGTCGCCGTAAGGCAATCTGCCGCGCATGCGATGCTGCCTGCCGCGATACCGCGCGCAAGGCCGGAAAGGTTAATGTGCCGCTCACCAAACCTGTGTGAGCCGACTTAACCTTACTGTGGGATTGCGGACCCCGAGATTCTTCTTGGGGATTTTCATGAAGAAGCCGGTTTCAGTCGTCACCACGATTATCGCGTCGATTGCGTTGGTCTCCTGCGGTGGTGGGGGCAGCGGCAGCACTGCGTCCGCACCACCTGCATCCGCGCCGGGCGCGAGCGTACCGGCCCCGGCCCCATCTCCCACTCCGACAACGTCGATCGCACCGACCGGTCCGGCGACCAGCAGCACGGGTTTCGTGATTGGCACGAACCGTTCTGCCGGCTTCCCGCAGCTGGAAGCCATTCCGTCCAATTTCCCCACCCAGGGATTGCTCAAGCCCGCGTGGGGAACGGGGGCCATCCCGGATTTCGAACACGAAACGGTCGGGGCCTTCCGGTTCCTGTGCAAGCCCAGCCACCTGTCTTACGACGATCCCATCGTCTACCCCGGCCAACGCGGCAAGGCGCATCTGCACATGTTCTTCGGCAACACGCTGGCCGATGCGAATTCCGACTATGCATCGCTGCGGACAACCGGCGAAAGCACCTGCAACAACGAACTCAACCGGTCGGCATATTGGGTTCCGGCCCTGCTCAACGGTCGGGGCCAGGTCATCATGCCCCACCACATCTCCATCTATTACAAGCGCTGGCCCAATTCGCATCCCTACTGCCAGGTGGAGGGCAAGCCATGCGTCACCCTGCCGCGAGGATTGCGCTACGTGTTCGGCCGCACGATGGACGGCAAGGGCGGGATGCGGACCTATTTCGTGTGCGACGCCCCGGGGGTTGATCCCAAGCATTGGGAAAACCTGGCGCTTGCTGCCAAGGGTTGTCCGATCGGCGCCCGTATCGGGGCGGTAACCAGCGCCGGTGCGTGCTGGGATGGCAAGCACCTCGACACGCCCGATCATCGCTCGCACATGTCAGAGGTCGAATACGATCCGCGAACCGGTCACCCCCGCTGTCCCGATACGCATCCCTACAGGGTGCCCACCTTCCAGGTCGGCGTCTGGTTTACGGTAGACGAGACACTCGACCGGACCGGCGACACCTCGCCAACCGCGCGGACGTGGTATTTCAGTTCCGACCGTATGAAGAACATGCCGCCACAGACCTCGGGCATGACCTTTCATGCCGACTGGTACGGTGCATGGGACGACAACACCCTCGCAACGTGGATCGCCAACTGCATCGAGAAGACACTCAGCTGTTCGGGCGGCGACCTGGGCAACGGGACGCAGATCGCCGCCTCGGCAGCTTACAATCGGACATATCCCAATCTGGTCGGAATCCCGGCCGATCCCAAGGACGGCCCGTGAACGCCGACACCGGTGCGCAGCGGCAAGCGGAAGTTTGAGCGGCCCCCGCGTTCTGCGGCCTGGTTCCGCCTCATTGCGGGCCGGTTCCCAGCGCGCGTTTTACAACCCAGGGCCGCCAGTCTAGAAATCCAGCGGATGCCGGAGCGGGATCGGCTGGGGGCGAGATGGAATTTCGAAGCGTTCTTCTTGGCGAACGCGAGCAGCTACCAAGCCTTCATCCAGAGCTCTATGCCGCGCGCCCCGATCTGATCGTGCCGGCGCTCGCCGGCAATCCCGAACCTGCTGCGCCGGATTTCCCCTACTTGTTCTACTGCCTCGATGGGCGCCGGGTAGCGGGTCATGTCATGTCGTTTCCCGATGTGCTGAACCTTAGCGGACAGTTGCTGCCCTGGGCATGGAGCCTGGGGCTGTTTACCGATCCGGACTATCGCCGGCAGGGTATCGCGCAATCGCTGGTCGAGAGTCAGGTCCGCGCCTTTGCGGAGCGGGGCATCGTGCGCGGTTCGAGCTTTTCGGCTCCCGCGACGCTGCGGATTTTCACACGGCTGGGATTTTCCATGCCCGGATTTGCCCGACGGATGTGCCTTGTCCGGCGGACGCAGCCTTTTCTCCGCCAGCACATTGGCCATCCGGCCGCAGTCCGGCTGGGCGCCCTTGCAGCGGATACGGCGCTAAGCGTGTGGCGGCTGGCGGCTACCGTGGCAGCCCGCGACACTGCGGCCGAGGCCAGACCCATCGGCCGCGAATACTTTTCGGCTCTTGTCGATGGGGCGGCAAAGGTGCCGCACAACCAGCATTACTGGGGCAGCGACGCGCAATGGTTTCTCGCCCGGTGCGGGCCGCACGATACCCTCTACGCCGTCCACAGACCCGGGTCGCAAGACCCGTGCGCCGTGCTCGTCGTGCGCGATCGCCATATCCGCAAACGCCGCCTGGCGGATCGTTATTCCGATTTCCGGATGATGTCCGTCATGGCCATGCGGACACTCGATAGCGGACCCGATCTTCCGAGGCGACTGATCGGAGCGGTGACCGGGCTGTTCGCGCAATCGAGTGCCGATATCGCCGAAGTGGTGACATCCGATGCCGCCCTCGTTCAAGCGGCGTCTCGGCAGGGATTTCGCCCGCTGGGACAGGGGATGAGCTTCTCGTTCATTGCGCCGGCAGACAGCCCGTTGCACAACCTGGCGACCAGCCCATCCGACTGGGACCTGTCGCATTTCTGCGGCGATGGCTTCGGGTACGAATAGGCGAGGAGATGGCAACCAGATGAGCGGTGCACTGCGATCGATCGTTCTTGATGCGGGTGCCGCTGCATTCGGCCTGATGGACCGGCTGACCGGCGGCCCAAGCGCCCGGGTGCTGATGCGTCACAAGTTTCTGTCGCAGGAGCCGCGCGCAGCGTCACTGGATCGGCTGCGGCGCGAACTCGACTGGCTGGCGTCGGCCTACACCGTAATCCCACTTTCTGAATTTTCACGCCGCTTCGCGCAAGGCGATCTGCCTGCCGGGGCGCTTACGTTCACCACCGACGACGTTCATCGCGACGTGTTCGAGGTATTCGACGTGTTTCGCGAATGCGGTGTTCCATTGTCGATGTTCGTGCCGATCGGCTGGACTGCATCGCTGCCAGCATCGTTGCAGGGTTCGTTGATAGAAGCTGTAACATTGTTGCAATGGTACGAAGGCGAACCGGTCACCCTGCCGCTTGGGGAAACTGGGGAAAGCCTCCTGTCGGAGGGCACGCGGGCCGAGCTTATCGACTGGCTGATCGGGAATGCCGACGAGGTGACTGACCGTTTGCCCGATCTGTGCGCGCGGATCGCGAGGTTGCCAGGCAGTCATATCAGCCGGCATGTCGAGCGTACGACATGTGATTGGAGCGAACTCACCGCGATGCACAGTGCCGGGGTAGAAATCGCTTCGCATTCAATAAGTCACCCGCGCATGGCCCGCATGTCCGCCTGTCGCCAGGCATTCGAGGCGCAGGAAAGCAAGCGCGTGATCGATCAACACTTCGGTCCGTCCGATACCTTCGCATATCCGTACGGCACGCCCGACAGCCATAATGACAGCAGCCGCCGTTCGCTCGAACAGGCGGGATATTCCTGCGCTTTTCTGACACATAGCGACGTGGTGACCGGCGCCTCGGCGCCATTCGCCCTCCCGCGCATCTGCATCCCGGACCGCCCGATCGAACTGGAAGAATTTTGCGCCCGCACCCGCGGCGGCGGGATCCTGAGGCAGCGCCTGAAGGCGACAGTCTGATCCATCGCATGCCGGGACCCGTCCCCGGCGGCAGCACTTTCGACACAAGATAGAAAAGGTGGCGGAGACGGAGGGATTCGAACCCTCGGTACCGGATTTACCAGTACGACGGTTTAGCAAACCGTTGGTTTCAGCCACTCACCCACGTCTCCGCACGACGCATCATGGCTGCGAGGCGCGCGCTATAACCGGGTCGTTGCATGGCGGCAAGCCAGGAACGGGTGGAGCCGCAAAAAGCTCTGCCGGGCCCACCCGGGACTCGCTTCGGCGCGTTTTGGATTCGGTTCGTCGCCCGTTCATTGCAGGCGACCTAACAAAGGATTCTCTTGTTTAACGGACATATCCGCGATGCGGATCAGGAGGGACAATGCGCCTCACCACCATAATCGGCCGTTCACTGGCGGCGTTGATCGGCGCTGGTGCGCTGGCGGCGGCGCCGCTGGCCGCGCAAGGGATCCAGACGGTCGACCCCAACGATCTGGCCATCGACGGCGACCTTGCCGAACAGCCCGGCGACCAGACCGTCTATAACGAGCCAGCCCCGGTGACGAGTGCGGCTGTGCCGGCCACGGAACAGCAGGCAGCGCCTGAATGGTCCGAACCGGGGGCCGTGCCAGCGGAACAGGCAGTCAGCAGCACCGACGGATCCACTTACGGTGAAGATGACCTGATCGGTGCAGCGGAAGGCCTGTTCGGCAAGGGGGCCGAAGGCCTCGCGCGGATGATCCAGAAGCTGCTGGCCGATCAGGGACAGCCCAACGCCTACATCGTCGGTCGCGAGGCGGGCGGGGCGTTCATCGTCGGCGCGCGTTATGGCTCGGGTACGCTCCATCACAAGGTCGAAGGCGAGCGCAAGGTATACTGGACTGGCCCGTCCATCGGGTTCGACGCCGGGGCCAATGCCGCCAATACTTTCGTACTGGTCTACAACCTCTACGACAGTGAAGAATTGTACGAACGCTATCCCGCGGGAGAAGGGCAAGCCTATGTCGTGGGCGGCGTGACAGCGAGTTACCTGCGAAAAGGCGACACCGTGCTTATCCCCATCAGGATGGGCGCCGGGTTGCGCCTTGGCGTGAACGCTGGTTACATGAAGTTCTCAAAAGAGCAGCGCTGGCTGCCGTTCTGAACCCTTCGGAAAGTCGCACGAAGCACACTTTGAGGGGCCGCAACGGGAATTCCTGTTGCGGCCCTTTCTGCGTCCCGGCATGGCGCGATTCATGCTCGACAGACTCGCACCTCAGGCACCCGATGCGCTACTGGCGCTGATCAAGTTGCACGCCGCCGATACGCGGGCGGACAAGATCGATCTGGGCGTGGGCGTATATCGCACCGGGCAAGGCGACACGCCTGTATTTGCGGCAATAAAGGCGGCGGAACGCAAACTGATCGAGGAGCAGGATAGCAAGTCCTACCTGGGGCCAGAGGGGGACCTGGGTTTCGTTCACGCGCTGATGCCCTACCTGTTTGGTAGCGATGCCACCATGGGCGGGCGGATCGAGGGGATGCAGACGCCTGGCGGCACGGGTGCGGTGCGGTTGGCGCTGGCGGTGTTGCAACGCGCCGGCGTCACGCAGGTCCACCTGGGCGTGCCGAGCTGGCCTAACCACGCACAGATCCTGGCTGATATCGGGCTGGAGACTGCAACTTTCGATCATGCACTGGCCGACGGCACTGCCAATCTCGAGGCGCTGCTCACGGTCATCCGCGATGCGCGCCAGGGCGAGGCGGTTCTGCTGCACGGGTGCTGCCACAACCCGACAGGGATCGATTATACGCCTGACCAGTGGGCTGAAATCGCGGCTGCGCTTGGCAACAGTCCCATCTTCCCGATCATCGATGTCGCTTACCAAGGGCTCGGTCATGGCATGGAGGAAGACGCCGAAGGGCTGCGCCGCGTGCTCGCCGCCGTTCCCGAGGCGTTGATCGCCTACAGCTGCGACAAGAATTTCGGGATGTACCGCGACCGGGTGGGCGCCCTCTATGCGATGGTAGCGCCCGGGGCGGACGTAGATGTCGTGGCCTCAAACCTTAACGCACTGGCGCGCGCTGCCTGGTCGATGCCGCCCGATCACGGCGGCGCCGCCGTACGCCTGGTGCTGCGCGATCCGGGGCTCACGACCGAATGGCTGGGTGAGCTGGACATGATGCGCGATCGCATGCGGCAGGTCCGGGCCCAGCTTGCGGCCGCGGGGAACGCAGGCAGCGTCGACCTGACCCCGCTTGGCACGCAAAACGGATTGTTCTCGATTTTGCCCTTGGGCAAGGATCAGGTCGAACGTCTGCGCAGCGAGCACGCCATCTACATGGCCGGGTCCGGGCGGATCAACATCGCAGGCCTTCATGACGGCAATATTGGCCGCTTTATCGAGGCGCTGGCTGCGGTCACCGGCTGAAACGTGGATCGCCAGCCGACATTGAACGGCAAGCGGCTGGGCTTGCGGCCACTGGCGGAAGGCGATCGCGAGCCGCTCTACTCGGTCGCATCCGACCCATTGCTTTGGGAACAGCATCCGGCCCGGGACCGCTGGCAGCGGCCAGTGTTCGACGCCTTTTTCGATGAAGCGCTGGCGAGTGGCGGCGCGCTTACGGCTGTCGGGCGGGAGAACAGCGAGCCAATCGGTTCATCGCGATTCGTGTTTTAGCCAAAGCTGGGAGGCACTCCGCTGGAAATCGGCTGGACGTTTCTCGCCCGCCCCTTATGGGGCACGGGTGCCAACCACGAAATGAAGCGTCTGATGCTTGCGCATGCCTTTGCCTTCGTCGTCCGCGTGGTCTTCCGGATAGGTGCGGATAACCTCCGCTCGCGGATTGCGTGTGAGCGCATCGGCGGCCGCCTGACCGATGAAATCGAGCGCAGCATTCACGCGGGTCGAGAGGCGGTCCACGTTGTCTATGAAATCGATCGCGCCAGCTTCGCCAGCGGTCCACTCATGCGCCCTTGCACGCTTCCTTGAGCAGCCTTTCCTGCAACTGGCCCACGTTGTCGATCGGGAGCTGTGACAGGTCGGCGATCGCTTCAACCGCGTCCTCACCCCAGCATTGCGCCAGGCGAATGTTTTCGCCGCGCACGGGCTTGTGGGCCGCCAGCGAATAGAACGTTCGCACGACGGGCCGGGCCTGATCATCCGGATCGATGTCGACCACCATGGCAACGCGCCCCGAGCGCAGCTTTACGAAGGCGCCGATGGGATAGATGCCGACGCTTTCGATGAATGTGCGCAGGATGTCGGGATCGTACTTGGAGCTGTCGGCCGATAGCAGTTCGATCGCTGCCGCCGGATTGATCGGGGGGCGATTGAACCCTCCATTGACGAGATAATCGAAGTCGTCGCAGATGGCCGCCATCCGAGACAGCCGGTCGATTTCTGCTGCCCGCAGGCCGGCAGGATAACCGCTGCCGTCCATCCGTTCGTGATGATTCCGGCATACCATCAGGACATTGTCCGGGATGTCGCCCGCCACGCACAGCATGTCATGTCCGAACAGGATGTGCTGGTCGAGCAATTGCTGGCGTAGCGCGCGGTAGTCACCATCCACCGTCTCGAGCGATTCGGGCAGGCGCGCCACACCTACATCCATCAGCAGACCAGCCATGCCTGCCTCGCGGGTTTCCTGCGACGAGAGGCGCATCCGGCGGGCCAGGGCGATCATCAGTGCGCAAACCGACAATGCGTGGCGATAGGTTTCTTCCGCATCGCGCTGGCAGCGCAGCAGGCCCGAAAATGCGTGGACGTTGCGCTGCAGCGACCCGTAGATTTCCTCCACCACCGGCTCGACGTCGCCCACGGCGACTTCCTTGCCCAGCCGGGCCTTGAGGAAAGTCTGCGATATCAGACGGCGGGATCGGTCAGCGGCGGCACGGGCCGCGCCGAATTCCTTGGCCACGCCCAATGGAGCACTCGGGGTGTTGCGAGGCAACCTGCTGCCTAGCGCTGGCGGCCGCGGAACGGCCCGGCTCAGCTGCGCGGCGGCGGGCATCAGCGGGGTGGGCGCCGGTTTCGCCTCGACCACCGGCACCGACTTGCCCCGGCTCTCGTCGATGATGACCCCGCGAACCTCGCTGCGGCGCAACGCCTCGATATCGCTGGCATCGCTCAGCACGAACCGGCGGCGCCAGAAGGGATGCGAGAACCAGTTGCCCTCCAGGCGCTGGATGAACATGCCCAGTTCGACTTCGGAAACGTCAATTCGGCGAAGCATTCCAAGTACCCCCTGGCGCGGGGATTTAAGCAGGAATCGCCAAAAATGCGTAAACGGAGGTGCGCTAAGTTACCGTAATGGCGACGTTATTGTACAAATGCGACATCAGGCTCGCAGGCTTTGCATCCTGTGCAAGTAACGCGCAAGCACATCGATCTCGAGATTAACCTTGTCGCCTTCTTCCAGCGCACCAAGCGTCGTCACTTCTCCCGTATGCGGGATGAGATTAAGCGCGAAATCACACGCCCGATCGGCACGGTCGCGCACGTCATTGACAGTCAACGATACTCCATCGACCGTGATAGAACCCTTCGGCGCGACATACGGCGCAAACTCGGCACGGATGCGAACTGCAACCCGCCGCGATCCGCCCTCTACCTTGGTCATCACGACTTCGCCGACGGTATCCACATGGCCGGTCACGATGTGGCCGCCCAGTTCATCGCCAAGCTTCAAGGCGGTTTCGAGATTGAAGCGGCGCCCCTGTTCCCACATGCCGGGCACGGTGCGCGCGATCGTTTCTTCAGATACGTCGACCGCGAACCACGCGTCGCCCGGTGCGCCGCCGCGCTCGACGACCGTAAGGCACACGCCGGAACAGGCGATCGAGGCGCCGATGGCGATCGTCGCGGGGTCATACGGACACGCGATCCTGACACGCAGATCGCCGGCGCGTTCGACGCGGTCAATCGTGCCGATGGCTGTGACGATGCCGGTGAACATTTTCGCGCTTACCCTTCTGCCTCGCCAGGTGCGGCGACCCGGTCCCATGCCTCGAACAAGTCGGGCCCGATCTGCCGCCGTTCGGCCAATTGCCAGCCCCCGCGCTCCGCCGCAAGCGATGCCGGCGCGATTTCCGCGGGCGCGGCGACGCCGCTGCCAAGGTCGAGCGGGGCATGATAGAGTTCCAGCCGATCGACCAGCCCGCCGGCCAGAAATGCAGCCGCGGTTTGCGCGCCGCCCTCGACATAAAGGTACTGGGCATCGGTGAGCGCAGCGAAGTCGCTCGGCGTCCGGACAGCCTCCGCCCCAACTGGCCTACCCCGCCGCGTCAGGACGAGCCGACGCGGGTTCCGCGCGCCAAGGCCGGGCAGGCGTACGTCGAGGCTGGGGGTGTCCCCCCGCCAGGTTGCACCGCCAACCAGGATCGCGTCGGCACGGGCACGCCGCGCGTGGACGTGCGCGCGCGCGGCAGGGCCAGTCAGCCAATGCCGAACGCCGCCATCGGGGGCAATGTAGCCGTCGGCAGAGACTGCCAGCTTCAACGTGACATGAGGCCGGCCATGCAACTTGCGCGTGAAATAGCCGGCAAGGCTGCGCCGCGCTTCGTCGCATGCCAGAACTTGCGCTGCAATGCCCGCCGCCTGAAGCCGCGCCAGACCGCTGCCGGCAGTGCGGGGATCGGGATCGACTGCCGCGACCACGACCCGCGCCGGCCGGGCGGCGATCAGCAGATCGGTGCAGGCTGGCCCGCGATGCGATGCATGGGCGCAGGGTTCCAGCGTGACGTAGACACTAGCGCCGGCAGCGTCAGTGCCTGCCTGAAGCAGAGCCCCGGCTTCGGCATGGGGTCGGCCGCCCACCTGCGTCCAGCCGCGCCCGGCGACCCGGCCATCCTTTACAATCAGACAGCCGACTGCAGGATTGGGGTTGCTGAGCGGCCGACCGCGAGCGGCCAGTCGCGCCGCAGCCGCCAGCCACTCGGCATCACTCGGGCTGTTCGGCAACCGTTTCGCCCATCAGTTCGCGACGGCGCGCTTCCTGCGCGGCCTGTTCCGCCGCGCGTTCGCGTGCGACGCGGGCGTCGATCGCGTCGACGTCGATCCCGGTCGCCCGGCCGAGGTCGCGATAGATTTCGCGGCGGCGCTCCTCGCGCGCTTCCATTGCGGCGCGACGCTCGTCCTGAAGACGCTGGTTGGCTTCGTTGGAGGCGGCAATCTCGGCTTCCGTGCGGCCCGGTTCGAAGGTGGTGATGTACGTCACCTCCGGCCGCGCGGGCGGGATATAGGCTTTCTGCCAGATGATCGTGGACAGGATGCCCAATGTTATCAGGATCGAGACGATCAGGATCGGCCAGCGATAGGGATTGGGCCGGCGGAACTCATGCCAGAAATCGGCGATGCCGCCCGCGGGATTGAGTTTGCTCAGATAACTCATGGACGGCTAGATAAGCGTTTGCGCGCCTTCGCGCCAGTGCTGGTCGATCAACCGGCTGCGTAGAGCGAGCGGCCATGATCCCTGAGCCAGCGCTCCGCCTCTGCCAGGCGCGGGCCGTAGAGGCGTGCCAGCAGGACATGGAATTCGCGCGAATGATCGAAGTGGACGAGGTGTGCGACTTCATGGGCCACGACCGAACGGCGCACGAAATCCGGCGCCTGGATCAGGCGCCAGTTGATCCGCACCGTGCCGTCGCTGGCGCAGCTGCCCCAGCGACGGGTCGCGCGAGACAGCCGCAGGCGCGGCTCCGCAACGCCGGCAGCGCGGCAGTATTGGGCAAGGTCTTCGGCCATTAACGCCAGTGCCTGCGCTTCCTGCCAGCGGCGCACGCGGCCGCTCACTGCGCTTTCCAGTCCGCCGAGGCGCAGGGATGCACCGTCCAGCGTCGGCGCCCGGGGGTGGCCTGCAGACCAAATGATGCGCATCCCCTCGCCGCGATGGAGCAGCCTGGCGCCGGGTTGGATCGCGACCGGCAGAGGCAGGGCACCGAGCTGCGCGGCGAGCCAATCGGTGCGGCTATGCGCGAAGGCCAGCGCATCGGCGGTTCGGCCCCAGCGCGGGATCGACAGCCGCACCTCGCGCCCGTCCGGCGCCAGGCGCAATGTCATGCGCCGTGCGGTCGGGTGTCGCCGTATGGCGATGGGCAACACGTGCCCGGCGACTTCGACCGTGGGCTCAACCGAAGATCGTTGCAGCCATTCGATCATGCCGGTTCGATCCATTCGATCACATGGTGTTCCAGCGGCCCGGCATCGACTTCGCTGATTACGCGCCCGGCGACCGAAACGCCGGCTCGCTCCATTGCTGCCGCATCGCCGCCGCGCAGATGGTGCCATTCGGGCAGCGGCTTCCCGTCAGCGCGCAGGCGGTAGGCGCACGTTGCCGGCAGCCACGGTACCGTGTCGACGATGCGCAACGTCAGCCGCAGGCAATCGGGCACGAAGGCCTTGCGGTTGCGATAATCGCGGCAACGGGCAGTTGCGGTGTCGAGCAGTTTGCAGGCGACATTTGTGTGGGCGATTTCGCCCGTATCCTCATCCTCCAGCTTGTGCAGGCAGCATTGGCCGCAGCCATCGCACAACGCCTCCCATTCCGCGCGCGACAGGTCGGCGAGCGGTAGCTCCCAGAAACGGTCCCTCAGCGCACCCATTTGGCGAGTTCCGCCGCAACCGCCTCTGGCCCCTGGTCGGTCGGCAGCATGGCGACGGGCTTCCCTTGCGGATCGAACAGGTAGACGATGTTGGAATGGTTCATCAGGTAAGCGCCGTCGCCGGTCGTCTCGCCCTTGCTATAAAACACGCCGAAGCTGTCGGCCGCCTTCTTGATCGCTTCGGGCGAGCCGGTCAGGCCAACCGCCTTGTCGGAAAAGGCAGATACGAACTGGCCGACCTTGTCCGGGGTATCGCGTTCGGGATCGATCGAGATGAAGATCGGCACCACCTGCGCCGCCAGATCGGGTTCGTCCTGGGCGTAAAGCTTCAGGCCCTGCGCCATACGCGACATGTCGGTCGGGCAGATATCGGGGCAATAGGTGAAACCGAAATAGACGATCCGCCACTTGCCCGCGAAATCACCCCAACGCACCGTCTGGCCATCCGCGCCGGTCAGCGCGAAATCGCCGCCCACGTCGGCACCGGCCAGCGGGGCCTGGTCCAGCGGCGGTTGCGCGGGCGCGGCAGAACAGGCGGCGAGCGCCAGAACCAGTGGCAGGGCGACAAGGCGTATGGCAGGAAGCATGGCGCGGCGGTTCATGCTCTGCTAACTGCACAATCGCAAGGGACGAGTGATGCTCGTCTGCAGAGCTTGGTACGAACGGGGAATTCGATGATGTTGCGCGCAAGGTTTCGCATGGCAGGCCTGGTGGCCGCGCTGGCCGGGGCAGTGCTGAGCGTTCCAGCCAGCGCGCAGATGTTTTCCGAAGGCTTCGAATTCCTGAAGGCGGTCAAGGAACGTGACGGGGCGGCGGCAACCAATGCGCTGAACCGGCCGGGGTCGGTGCTGGTCAATGCGCGCGACATTTCCACCGGTGAAACTGCGCTCCACATCGTTGTCCAGCGCCGCGATCTCGTGTGGCTGCGATTCCTGCTGCAAAAGGGCGCGAACCCGAACATTGCCGCCAAGAACGGCGTTACCCCGCTGGTGCTGGCCACCAACCTGGGGTTCAACGACGGGGTCGAGGTGCTCGTCGATGGCGGCGCGCGTGTCGACGTGACCAACGCCGCAGGCGAGACGCCGCTGATTACCGCGGTGCATCGCCGGGACGCCGCGCTGGTGCGACTGCTGCTTTCCAAGGGCGCGAATGCCGATCGGACCGACAATTCGGGACGCTCCGCGCGTGACTATGCCGGGATGATGAACGCAAACGGCCAGCTTCTCGCGGAATTCGAACGCGCTGATGCGGCGCGCAAGGGCGGCGCAGCGGCTGATCAGACCTACGGTCCGCGAGGGTGACGGTGGTCGAACATGCCAATCTGGCCGACCTGACACTCGACGAATTGCGGATCGCGCTTGCGCCCGAAATCGCGCGTGCGGCGGTGTTCGATGGCTGGAGCGAACTGGCGGTTCGCAATGCTGCCGAAATCGCAGGCGCCGATCCGGACGTGGCGATGCTGGCTTATCCTGGCGGCGCCATGGACATGATCGACGGCTGGCTGGCATCGATCGATGCGGCAATGGCGCGCGACCTGCCGCCACAGTTGCTGGCTGGCCTGCCGATCCGCGAACGGATCCGGCGGTTGGTGCAGTACCGGCTCGATGCTGCCGGGGCGGAGGAAGAAGCCCTGCGCCGGGCGATGGCGGTCATGGCCATGCCGCAGAATGCTGCGCGCGCGGCGCGGCTGGGCTGGCGCAGTGCGGACACGATGTGGCGCCTCGCGGGCGACGTCTCGACCGATTACAATCACTATACCAAGCGGGCGATCCTCGGTTCGATCTATGTCGCGACGCTGGCGGTGTTCGTTGGCGACGAAAGCGAAGGGAAAGCCGAAACCCGGGCTTTCCTCGCTCGCCGGATCGAAGGGGTGATGCGGTTTGAAAAGACCAAGGCGCGGCTGCTCAATCCCAATCGGGAAACCTTCAGCGTGACGCGTTTTCTCGGACGGTTGCGTTATCCGGCGCGGTAGGCGTTAATGACAATCAGTTGCAAATAGCGGCCTCGTCCCATAGGCCGCGTATATGACGCTGGACGAACTTTCGCGCGGGGCGCGCGCCACGATCATCGCGGTAGATTGGCCCGCACTTCCGCTGGAGGAAGGCAAGCGGTTGCGCCTGCTCGGTCTGGATGAAGGGGCAGATGTCGAGGTCGCGCATCGCGGGGTGTTCGCCGGGCGCGATCCGCTGGCGGTGAAGGTTGGCGCGATGACTGTCGCCCTGCGCCGCGTTCACGCCGCTGCCATGACGGTGGACCCGGCATGAATCCGATCCGCACCGCGGCGCTGGTCGGCAATCCCAATGCTGGCAAGAGCGCGCTGTTCAATGCGCTGACCGGCGCGCGCCAGAAGATCGCGAATTATCCCGGCGTGACCGTGGAGCGAAAGGCCGGCCGTATGGCCCTGCCGAGCGGAGAACCGCTGACACTGCTCGACCTGCCCGGCAGTTATTCGTTCGATGCCACCAGCCCGGACGAGGAAGTGACGCGCAAGGTCGTTCACGGCGAATTTGCCGGCGAAGCGCAGCCGGACGTGCTGGTGGTCGTGCTCGACGCGGCGAATCTCGAACAGCATCTGGTCTTCGCGCAGGAAGTGATTGCCACCGGGCGCCCGGTCGTCGTCGCGCTTAACATGATCGACCTTGCCGAACGTGATGGGCTGGTGCTCGATCCTGGCGCCCTGGCGAGCGCGCTGGGGGTGCCGGTGGTCCCGACCGTCGCGGTGCGGCGGCGCGGACTCGGCGAACTGGGCGCCGCGATCGCTGCGGCCAGCGGCGAAGGCGCGCATCGCCCCTCGCAGCACCTCACCTTGCCAGAGCGCCGCCTCGCGGCGAAGAACATCGCGCGCGCCGCGATCCTGTCGCGGACCAGGGCGCATTTGGTACATGCCGGGCTCGACCGCTTGCTGCTGCACCCCTGGCTGGGACCGGTAATCCTGTTCGCGTTGCTGTTCGTGATGTTCCAGGCGGTGTTCGCCTGGGCCACGCCCTTTGCCGATGCACTGGAGGGGGCGGCAGTCGTAGGCGGCGAGTGGGTCAAGGCCAGCTTCGCGCCGGGCATCGCGCGCGACTTCGTCACCGAAGGGGTGATTGCCGGCGTTGGTTCGGTGGTGGTGTTCCTGCCCCAGATCGTGATCCTGTTCGCATTTATCCTGGTGATGGAAGCATCCGGTTACATGGCGCGGGCAGCGTTCCTGATGGACCGGTTGATGGCGGGCGTCGGCCTGTCGGGGCGCAGCTTCATTCCGCTGCTGTCGAGTTTCGCCTGTGCCATTCCCGGGATCATGGCGACACGCAGTATCGCAGATCCCAAGGACCGGTTGACGACAATCCTGATCGCCCCGCTGATGACCTGTTCCGCGCGCCTGCCGGTCTATGCGGTGATTATCGCTGCAGTGATCCCGGCCACGACCATTGGGCCGGGTGTCGGGTTGCAAGGGATGGTGCTGTTCGCGCTCTATCTGGCCGGGATCATCGGCGCGATGGTGGCCGCGCTGGTGCTGCGCGGTACGGTGACGAAGGGCGCGGCGAGCGGCTTCATCATGGAAATGCCGCGTTACCAGTTGCCGCGGTTGCAGGATCTGCTGATCGGACTGTGGCAGAGGGCATGGGTGTTCCTGCGCCGCGCAGGCACGATCATCTTTGCCGTAACGGTTGTCTTGTGGCTGCTGCTGACGTTCCCGCGCGCGGGCGCGGGCGAGAACCAACTCGACGCATCATTCGCCGGGCAAGTCGCCAGCGCAATGCATCCTGCGTTCGAGCCGATCGGCTTCAACCGCGAGATGACGCTGGCTCTGGTCCCGGCCATGGCCGCGCGCGAGGTCGCGGTGTCGAGCCTCGCCACGACATATGCCGTCGGATCGGACGACGAGGACGCGACGATGGCTGCGCTGGAGGCGGAAGTCGCCGCCCGCTGGAGCCTGCCGACCGCGCTCGCCTTTCTCGCCTGGTTCGTGTTCGCGCCGCAGTGTCTGTCCACCATCGCGGTCGCCCGGCGTGAAACGAACGGGTGGAAGTGGCCCGGCTTCATGCTGGCCTACCTGTTCGCGTTGGCTTACATTTTTGCCGGGCTGACCTACTGGTTGGCGGTTGCCGCAGGGCTTTAGCGCCTGACTGGGCAGAACTGCACATGTCGGGCTGGCGACGGGTCCGGCAGGGGCTTATGTGTTCGCGGGAATCACCTACTGGAGTGCGCGGGCATTGGGCCTTCAGGCGCGCCCGGATCTAAACGAAGGATGCAGGAATGGCCGGGTCTCTCAACAAGGTAATGCTGATCGGGAACCTGGGCGCCGATCCGGAAATTCGCAGCTTCCAGAACGGCGGCAAGGTCGCCAACCTGCGCATCGCGACCAGCGAGACGTGGAAGGATCGCAATTCCGGCGAGCGTCAGGAACGCACCGAATGGCACACCGTCGCGATCTTTTCCGAAGGGCTCGTCGGCGTTGTCGAGCGTTATCTGCGCAAGGGTTCCAAGGTCTACGTCGAAGGCCAGCTGCAAACCCGCAAATGGCAGGATCAGCAGGGTAACGATCGCTATTCGACCGAAGTGGTGATCCGCGGCATGAACGGTTCGCTGACCATGCTCGATGGCCCGGGCGGCGGTTCCGGCAGCGGCGGCGGTGGCGGCGGCCAGCGCAGCGGCGGATCGTGGGATCAGGGCGGCGGTTCGCAGCAGAGCGGCGGCGGCAACGACTGGCGCGGTGGCGGTTCGGGTGGCCAGGGGGGCGGTGCGGGCGGCGGGTCGAACTACGACGACCTCGACGACGATATCCCGTTCTGATCAGTCGCGGCGCAGGCCCCGCAGCGCATCGGCGAGCGGGCCAGTGGGTGCGGCGTCGTCGATGATGCCCGCCTCGGCCCGCGCGCGTTCCGCATCGGGCCCGATGGCATAGGGATCGATCGCAAGGCCCAGAGTCTGGGCGATGGCTTCACCAAGGTCGAAGCTGTCGCCTTCATATTCGATCTCGTCGATCGCGCTCGAGTCGATCTCCAGATCGATCTCGTCCTGGGCGTTCGCCGCGGCAGCCGGCACGAATCGCAATGCCAGCGGCTCGGACACGCGCTGGGCGATGTCGTCGCCGGAAACTGCGCAGGGTTGGGTCAGGTCGGCTTCCAGGGTGCCTTGTGCCAGAATCGCGCGGCCCTGTTCCGACAGACTGGCTGTCGCGACCAGCCGCTCGATCGATGTGACCGGGAACCGCCGGGCCAGTGCGGATCGCTCGGCATCGCTGGCCTCGACCACTATCGGCGCCGAAGGGAGGGGGCGCGTACGCACCATGCGGGTCAGTTCGCCTTGGCTCATCGAGCAATGTCCCCGGCCAGAACGGTGTCGGCAGTATCGGCGTCCAGCCGTTTGGCGAGCGTGATGAGGTGCCCGGCCAGGGCGCGGCCATTACCCTCGACCGCGGCGTTGCGCGTGACGACTGCGGCGACAGCTTCCTCGTCATGACCTGCTTCGCGCAGGGCCCCGAGCCGGCCGCCCAGCACGGCCACCAGTTTGCCCATCTGCTTGCCCAGCGTGGGATCGCCCATGCCGGTTTCGCGCAGTTGCCCATCCATGTCATCAACGAACAGTTCGGTCAGATAGACACTGCCAGGCTTGAGCTGTTCCTCCCGCTCCATCCGCAGCAGGACCATTCCCAGCACCAGCGTGATCGCATCGAACCGCCCCTGCACGGTGTCGGCCATGCCGCACTGGGCGTAGATCGCCGGATCGCGCGACAGCTCCACGGTGCGATGCCACAGGGGCCGCAATGCGTGCTTGGGGTCGGGATCGCGGGCGAACAGGCGTTTCAACAAGCTCATGCGCAGCCATGTAGGCGCGCAATCGTTCAGCGGCAATTCAAGCCATGAATTGCACCTCGCCGGGGGCTTGCAGCGGTGCCCCGTTGCAACGCGGCGCCGGGCACCCTAAGGCTCGGCCCGACTGGACATTGTGCGGGCTCTCCTTCGGGCACGCGACAGATTACGACGAGGATCGAATTTCGATGCAGGCAGGCAAGGCTCTGGGCGCGGCAGCGATGATGCTGGCGGCGTTCGCCGCGAGCGGGTGCAGCTCGATCCGCGAAAGCCGCGGCTACATCCAGGATTCGACATTGATGTCGAGCATCCAGCCCGGCATCGACAACCAGCAGTCCGTGATCGCCACGCTCGGCCGGCCCAGCTTCACCAGTCAGTTCGGCGATCCGACCTGGTATTACGTGTCGAGCATCACCGGGCGCAGCGCTTTCGTGCAGCCGCAGATCAAGGTGCATTCGGTTCTGGCGGTCAAGTTCGATGCGGCCGGCAACGTGGTTTCGGCCGAAACCTCGGGTCTGGAACGCGTTGTGGCGCTCAGCCCCGATGGCGATCGGACCCCGACCCTGGGCCGGGAACGCTCGTTCTTCGAGGACCTGTTCGGCAATATCGGCCAGGTCGGCGCGGGCGGCGGTCCGGGCGGCGGGGCAGGCCCCGGCCGCTGACTTGATCGCGGGGCGGGGCGACCCATATCCCGCGTCATGAGCGACAACTCCTCCAGCCACGGCCTCGTCCAGTGGCACGGCACCACCATCGTCGGCATCCGGAAGAACGGTACGACCGCAATCGCGGGCGATGGCCAGGTTTCCATGGGCAACACCGTGATGAAGCCGAACGCGCGCAAGGTCCGGCGGATCGGCGGCGGCAAGGTCGTGGCCGGGTTTGCCGGCGCCACGGCTGATGCCTTCACCCTGTTCGAACGGCTGGAAAAGAAGCTGGAGCAGTATTCCGGCCAGCTGATGCGGGCAGCCGTGGAACTGGCCAAGGACTGGCGCACCGACAAGTACCTGCGCAATCTCGAAGCACTGATGATCGTCGCGGACGACACCACGCTGTTGGTGTTGACCGGCAATGGCGACGTGCTGGAGCCGGAGGGCGGCATCGCGGCTATCGGATCGGGTGGCAACTATGCGCTCGCCGCCGCGCGCGCGCTGGATCATTACGAGGACGACGCCGAAACGATTGCGCGCAAGGCGATGGCGGTTGCCGCGGAAATCTGCGTCTTCACCAACGACAATGTGACTGTCGAGGTCGTCTGACCAACCCGCCATCCTGGCGAAAATTACCATCCCATCCGGAAGATCATGACCCAGACCCAGTCCCTTACTCCCAAGGCAATCGTCGCCGCGCTCGATGAACACATCATCGGCCAGAAAGAAGCCAAGCGCGCTGTTGCAGTGGCGCTGCGTAACCGCTGGCGCCGCCAGCAACTCGGGCCCGAACTGCGCGACGAGGTCACGCCCAAGAACATACTGATGATCGGCCCCACAGGGTGCGGCAAGACGGAGATCAGCCGCCGGCTTGCGAAACTCGCTGATGCGCCGTTCGTGAAAGTCGAGGCGACCAAGTTCACCGAGGTCGGCTATGTCGGCCGCGATGTCGAACAGATTGCCCGCGACCTGGTCGAGGAAGCGATTAGGCTGGAGAAGGACCGCCGCCGCGAGGCGGTGCGCGAGGCGGCGTCGAAGGCAGCGATGGATCGGCTGCTCAAGGCTCTGGTTGGCGAGAACGCCAGCGAAGCGACCCGCGAATCGTTTCGCGCCCGGATCGTCGAGAACGCGATGAACGACACCGAGGTCGAGATCGAGGTCGAGGATACGCCGCAGATGCCGTTCGAGTTGCCGGGCATGGGCGGCAATGTTGGCATGATCAATTTGTCGGACATGCTCGGCAAGGCGATGGGCAAGCAGAACTTGAAGCGCCGCAAGCTCAAGGTGCCTGATGCCTGGGACAAGCTGGTCGAGGAAGAAGCCGAACGCCGCATGGACCAGGATGATGTCGCCCGGGTCGCGCTGGAAAATGCCGAGACCAACGGCATCGTGTTCCTGGATGAAATCGACAAGATTGCCGTCAGCGATGTGCGCGGCGGGTCGGTGTCCCGCGAGGGCGTGCAGCGCGACCTGCTGCCGCTCATCGAGGGCACCACCGTTTCCACCAAGTACGGCCCGATGAAAACCGACCACGTATTGTTCATCGCCAGCGGCGCGTTCCATGTCGCCAAGCCCAGCGACATGCTGCCGGAACTGCAGGGCCGCCTGCCGATCCGGGTCGAACTGCGGGCGCTGACGGAAGAAGACTTCGTCCGCATCCTCAGCGAAACCCGTGCCAATCTGGTCGAGCAATATCGCGCGCTGCTTGGCACCGAACAGGTCACGCTGGCAATCACCGACGATGCCGTGGCCGAAGTCGCCAGGATCGCGGCGCAGGTGAACCAGAGTGTCGAGAACATCGGCGCGCGGCGCTTGCAGACCATTATGGAAAAGCTGCTCGAAGAACTCAGTTTCGCAGCGGAAGATCATCAGGGCGAGACCGTGACGGTCGATGCGACTTATGTGCGCGAACGCCTGAGCGAACTGGCTGGCGACGCCGACCTCAGCAAATACATCTTGTAGAGGCGTTCTGGCATGGCATGTTCTCCCGGTCAGGAGACATGCCATGCCGACCGGTCGCTGCCACTGCGGGAAAGTCGTCTACGCCTTCCAGGGCGGGGTGCGTCACTGCTCCGTATGCCATTGCACCGATTGTCGTCGCTGCGCCGGTGCGCCCAGCGTTGCCTGGATGTCGGTCGCCAGCGACGATTTCGCGATCGAGCAGGGCCAGCCGAAACTCTACCGTTCTTCGCCCGACGCCGAACGGTGGTTCTGTGGCGATTGCGGAACGGGGCTCTATTACATCAACGAGAACGTCCTGCCAGGCCTGGTCGATATCCAGGTCGCGACCCTGGATGATCCTGAAGCCTATCCGCCCGAAATGCACGTGCAGATGGCCGATGCGCTGAGCTGGGAAGAAAACCTGGCGGATCTGCCGCAATTCGAGCGCTATCCTGGATAGTCACGTGGCTGAGGTGCGGCGCTGGTAGATCGCTGTTACCGATTGGTCGATCCACTCAGTTGAAAGTCCGGGCGATCTGGCGCTAGGCAAGGTTCTATCGCCAGGGGAGGGCTCGCCAAATGCTTCGCACCATTCTTGCCGCCGGAACAGCGCTCGCGGCGCTGGCCGCCACGGTGCCGGCACTCGCGCAGGCCGAGCCACAGGCGGCAGTGTCCGCGCCGGAGATCGAGTTTACCCAGTGGACGCTCGATAATGGTCTGCGCGTCATCGCGCTGCCCGATCCCACGACCGCGGCCGTAACAACGTCGATGTGGTACGAAGTCGGTTCCAAGCACGATCCGGAGGGGCGGAGCGGATTTTCGCACCTCTTCGAGCATATTCTCAGCCGCAAGACCGAGAACATGCCTTACAACATGATCAATCGGCTGACCGAGGATGTCGGCGGGCAACGCAACGCTTCGAATAGCGCCGACCGCACCAATTATTACGAAACGGTTCCGGCGGAATATCTTGAGACGATGCTCTGGACGCATGCCGAACGGATGGCGCGCCCGGTGGTCGACGACGAAGTGTTCGAGCGCGAACGGTCCATCGTGAAGGAGGAGCTGCGCCAGCGCATCCTGGCGCCCCCCTACGGACGCATTCGCCTCGTGTTCGCCGAGAACGGTTTCGACGTCCTGCCGCATCGCAGGCCCGGCATCGGCAATATCGCCGAACTGGATTCGGCGACCCTCGCCGATGCGCGCGCATTTCACCAGGCATATTACGGGCCCGATACTGCAACCCTGATCGTGGCCGGTAACTTCGACGCCGCCGCGTTGCGAGCCCATGTTGATCGCTATTTCGCGGCGATCCCCCGCCGTACCACTGCCATTCCGCTGGCAATCGAAGGTGAGGAACCGCGCCGCACCACGCCGCGCATGGTGTCGGCGACTGCACCCAATGTGCCGCTGCCCGTGGCAGGCTCGCTGTGGAAGGTCCCCGGCGCCGGGCATCCCGACAGTGCCGCGCTCGAAGTGCTGGGCGCCATACTGTCTTCCGGAGAGAACAGCCGGATGCACCAGGCGCTGGTCCGGTCGGGCAAGGCGGTCGATTACAGCCAGTTCATCGATGCCAGCGAGGAAGCAGGCTACCTCGCCGGCTTCGCGATCCTCAATCCGACTGCCGACAAGGCGGACGTCGAGGCGACGATCGATGCCGGCTTCGCCGGTGTTCGCGACACCCCGGTCAGCGACGCGGAGTTGCAGGAGGCGAAGAACGAATTGTTCGCTGCCGCCCTGCGCAGCCGCGAAACGGCGCGGGGGCGGGCGTTCGAACTGGGCGAAGCGCTGGTTTCGACCGGCAACCCGCGCGCAGCGGATGAACGGCTAGAGCGGATCGCTGCGGTCAGCGCCGCCGACGTGCAGCGCGTGGCGCGGACATATCTGACCCCCGAAAGCGTGGTCGATATCCGGTACGAGGCAGGCCCCGACGATCCGTCGAGCTGGGCCAACCCGGTACCGATGCCCACGTTCAAGACCGTTCCGCCCGCAACCGGCGAGCCGGCGAAGCTCAATCCCGAAGGCGAGCGGCAAGCCCCGCCGCCGCCCGCTGCAGCCCCTGCGGTGGAGCGGGCCGAGTTGACGGAAATGCGGCTGGGCAACGGCATTCCCGTAGTGGCGGCGCAAACCGGTGACGTGCCGATCGCGACCATCACAGTCGTATTTCCCGGCGGTGCCGCGACGGTCCCTCAAGACAAGGCCGGCCTGACCGGCATGGTCGCGACCGTGGCCGACAAGGGCACGCCCACCCGCAGTGCAACCGACATTGCCGCAGCGCTGGAAGGACTGGGCGCCGCCATGAGCGTCAATTCCGGTGCCGATGGTACTTCGATCAGCCTTACCGCTCCAACCGCGAACCTCGCTGCAGCAGGGGAAGTGCTGGCAGACGTGATCGGCAATGCGAACTTCCCGGCGGCCGAACTCGACCGGGAACGCAAGCGGGCGATCGATGGCCTGCAGGTCGCACTCAAGGACCCAGGTTCCCTGGCCGGCCTCGTCGCCACCCGGGTGGCCTATGGCACCGCACCTTATGGGGCGATTGCGACCGTCGACAGCTATTCGCGGATTGGCCGCGAAGATCTGGTCCAGTGGCGTGAAAAGTGGTGGCATCCGGCATCCGCCAAGATCGTCGTCAGTGGAGGGATTGCCCCTGAACAGGCGCGCGCATTGAGCGAACGATTGTTCGGCAGCTGGGCCAGCAGTGCACCGCCCCCGGTCGTCCCGGCCGATGCGGCAGGTGAAGCCCTGCCGCCCCGTACGCTGGTGATCGATATGCCGGAAGCAGGACAGGCCGCGGTTATCGCGAGCGTGCGTGCGCCCTCGCGCCGCAGTGCCGATTATTTTCCGCTGTCTCTTGCCAACGCAGTGCTCGGATCAGGGTCCAATGGACGCCTGTTCGAGGAAGTTCGGACCAAGCGCGGCCTCAGCTATGGCGCCTACAGCGGCTTTGGCGACCGGGCGGCTGACGCGGTGTTGACCGCCAGCGCGCAAACCAAGAACGAGACGGCAGACGAAGTCGCGCAGGTGATCCTGGGTGAGTTCGCGCGGTTGGGTGCAGAGCCCGCCGATGCCGATGCTCTGCAAAAACGACGTCTGTTCGTCAGCGCGTCCTACGATCGCGCGCTTGAGACGAGCGCGGGTTTCAACGGGATCGTTGCCGGTTTGATGCTGCAGGGTATCGAGCCCGGCGAGGCCGGACGCATAGCGGAACGCTTTGCAGCGGTCTCGCCCGCAGCCGCCGCTGAGGTGGCTCAGCGGCTGGTGACGCCCGAACGCGCGTCGTTGGTGATAGTCGGCAACGCGGCCGCCTTCATCGACGACCTTCGCCAACTGCGGCCCGATGTCGAAGTGATCCCGGCGGCCACGCTCGATCTCGACAGCGCCGATCTGAAATCTGCCGCAGAATAAGGCGAACGCTAGCTATTCCGCCGCTTCGCCCAGCTTTTCGCGTTCTGCCTGCTGGCGGGCCCACATTTCGGCGTAGAGGCCGTCACGCCGCAGCAGGGACACATGGTCGCCCTGTTCGGCGAGGCGGCCCTGATCGAGCACCAGGATGGTGTCTGCATCCGCTACGGTCGACAAGCGATGCGCGATCGAGATCGAGGTGCGGTTGGCGCTGACCCGGTGCAGGGTCGCCAGAATATCCTGCTCGGTGCGCGAATCAAGTGCGCTCGTCGCTTCGTCCAGCAACAGGATCGGCGGGTTCTTGACCAGCGTGCGGGCAATGGCGACGCGCTGCTTTTCGCCGCCCGACAGCTTGAGGCCGCGTTCGCCAACCTCGGTATCGAAGCCCGCCGGCAGGCGCTGGATGAACGGCAGGATCGCCGCGCCGCGCGCCGCCTCGATCACGTCCGCGGCGCTGGCGCCCTCGCGCCCGTATGCGATGTTGTAGCCGATGGTATCGTTGAACAGGACGCTGTCCTGGGGAACGATGCCGATCGCGGCGCGCAGGCTTTCCTGGGTAACCGACCGGATGTCCTGCCCGTCGATCAGGATACGACCGCTCCACGGGTCATAAAACCGGAACAACAGTCGCGCGATCGTGCTCTTGCCTGCACCTGATGGCCCGACCACCGCGACCTGCGCCCCGGCGGGTACTTCGAAGCTGAGCCCGTGGAGGATGGTGCGATCCGGCTCGTACCCGAACACTACGTCGTCGAACACGACCGATGGCTGCCGGATTATCAGCGCCGGAGCGCCCGGCACGTCCCGCACCTCGACGTCGGTGTCGATCAGCGCGAACATCGCCGCCATGTCGATCATCCCTTGTCGTACGGTGCGGTAAACCATGCCGAGCAGGTCGAGGGGGCGAAACAGCTGGACGAGGTAAGTGTTCACGAACACCAGGTCGCCGGTGGTCAGCGTGCCCCGGTTCCAACCCCACACCGTCCACGCCATCGCGCCTGCCAGCAGCAGGTTCGTGATCACAGCCTGCGCGACATTGAGCAGCGCCAGCGAGTTCTCGCTGCGGATCGCCGCCTCGGCGTAGGATCGTGCCGCTTCGCCATAGCGGGCCTGTTCGCGCCGTTCGGCACCGAAGTACTTTACCGTTTCGTAATTGAGCAGGGAATCGACAGCGCGCGACAGCGCCGTGCCGTCGAGATCGTTCATCTGGCGGCGCAGCTCGTTGCGCCAGTCGGTGATCCAGCGGGTGACGGCAATGTAAGCGGCCACTGCCACAGCCGTCGCCAGAACCAGCCCCCAACCAAAACTCAGGTAGAAGATCACCCCGACCGCGATCAGTTCGATCACCGTGGGGGCGATGTTGAACAGCAGGAAATAGAGCATCACGTCGATGCTCTTGGTCCCGCGCTCGATCGTCTTGGTCACCTCGCCCGTGCGGCGCGAGAGGTGGAACCGCAAGGACAACCGGTGCAGCCGGGCGAATACGTCTTCCGCCAGCGACCGCGTCGCTTCCTGCCCAACGCGTTCGAACACGACATTGCGCGCGTTGTCGAAAACAACCGATCCGAGCCGACCGGCGGCGTAGGCGATGACGAATGCCAGCGCGATCATGGCGCCCTCGTTCGCCGGCGTCGTCATCGCATCGACGGCCCGCTTGTAAGCATAGGGCAGGGCGAGAGTAGTCGCCTTGGCTGCCAGCACGAGCAGCATCGCGCCGACGATGCGCCGTTTCAGCGCCGGGTGGTCGCGCGGCCAAAGGTAAGGCACGAAACGCCGGAGCGTGCCCCATCCATCATAGTCGGCGGGCTGCGGAGTATTGCTATCTGGGGGCATCGCGCCCCATGTGGCGCGCGCGCCGCCACGGCGCAATGGCCAGCGAATTTGCGATCGGCCGGTTAAAGGCGGGAGGGGACACCGCCGAAATTCATCCGCTGCCGATATCCCGCCGAGGCCGGCATATCGAACAGGACGGTGCGCGCCTCGAAATCGATGGCGACGCGGTCGAATATTCGCAGATCGCGCATGCCTAGCACCATGGCGGGATGATCGGCCAATCCGAGCGCCTCGAACGCCGGGCTGTCGGCGAACATGATGGCGATGTTCGAAAGCTCCATGTCCTTGATCCGCAAGCTGCGGGCGTAATCGACCGCGCCGACCAGTGACTGGCCGTTGACATCAGTGCTTTCGGCGCGGTCGCGCTCACGCGCGCGAAGCCGGCGCATCAGCGCGAGGTTGGCGATGCTTCCTTGGGCCCCGGTATCGACGATCACGGCGGTTTTCACGCCATCCACCGTCGCTTCGGTGATGATCAGCCGGCCGAGCCGCCGACGGGCGCGCACGATGATCTCATACCCTGAATTTCCGCCGAGGGCACGGGCCGTATCGACGGCGATGGTCGCCTCGCGAAAGTCGATCATCACTCTCAGATCCTGCAGGCTGTCGAGGCCCAGGATTCCATCGGCGCCGATATGCCGCGCTTCCAGCGCGGGAACGGCAAGGTTGTCGATGACCCGCGCTGCAAAGGACAATCCGTCCAGCCTGACCAGATCAACCGGTATGCGGCTGGCCATGCCCACGACAGTAGCCCTGCCCGCCGGGGCCAGGCTCAACCGCGCGCCCAATTCGCGCGTCACCACAGTGGCCTGAGCGCCGGTGTCGATCATGAACTGGAACGGGCCATGCACTTCTATCGTCACGGGTACGGTCATCCGATCATACGGATCGGCAAACGCCTCGAGGAGCTCGGCCTCGGGTGACGGGGCGAGGGGGCCGGTTCCGGCAGCAGCCTCTGCAGTCAGCGGCGGGCCATCCGCAAGCGACGGGGGCGGCGGCAAAGGTGTCGCGGAAAGGGCTGTCGCAGCCAAGGCAGCCAGCGGTGTACAGATCATCATGATCTACCTCCCGTGCCGCCCCGCAAGGCGGCGTGCGGGCATATTATCACGCGGGCGGGAAGCGGCCAAATGCCATTGGTCGAATAATCAGCCTTCGCCGTCGGCGGAAATGTCGCGCTTGCGCGCCATTGCCCAGGTCTCGCGCAAGAAGGCTGGGCGAACGAGCCACAGGGCAGCAAAATAGGCCGCTACACCGGCGGGAACCAGCAGCGCCAGCTGTACCGCCGGCGGCCAAGAGCCGACGGCGCCGCGCAAGACCCAAACGCTCGCCGCCATTACTCCGCATGCGAGCGCGATCGGTGCCAATTCCCGTACCAATGCACCCAATGCAAGATGGACCCGCGGCAATGTCAGCAGCAGTGTCGCCACCAGCAGTGTGGGCGCAGCCACCCACCAGGCCTGCACCAGCCCCATCGGGCCATATCCGATGCCGATCAGGAACAAGGTCGGAAATACCACGGCACCGATCAGGCTGGTCGTGAGGTAGATTCGCGGCAGGCCCATCGCATTGGTCGCCGGGGAGCAGACTATCTGCAGGGCAAAGAACGGCATCGCCAGCGCGAGGCCAGCGACGATCGGTGCCATGGCGGCCCATTTGTCACCAAACAGCAGCAGGATCGCCGGTTCAGCCACCAGCGATAGCCCGACATAGAGCGGCGCTGTGATCAGGCCCACGGTCCGCAGCGTGCGCAGGAAGTAGGGCGCGAGCGGCCGCCCGGCTTTGTGCAGTTCGGCATAGGCCGGGAAAGCGACCTCGTTGACGGGGGGCAGGAAACGCCCGGTCACGATCAGGGTTAGGAACAGCGCCTCGGTATAAAGGCCCAGATCGTGGGGCTCGAACGCCCGGCCGGCGATGACGATGTCGCTCTGGCTTTGTACGATCCAAAGCAACTGGCAAAGCGTGAGCGCTCCGCCGAACGTGAATAGCTCGCGCGCGCCGCGAAAGTCGAACACTGGCATCACAAGCACCCGCGCGGCCAGGGTCAGGCCGATGGCCCGGGTGGCGTACATCGCAAGCGGCGCATAGACGAGCGCCCACACCCCGAACCCATGCCATGCTAGCGTCAGCGCCACGCTTGCCCCCGCAGCGGCGCAGGCAACATTCACCATACCTTGCTTGCGAAACTCAATTCGCCTGGCGAGCAATTCCTGCGGCAAGGCCGCAAAAGGGATGGTCAGGAACAGCAGCGCCTGGATACGCAGCATGTCCGCGACCAGGGGTTCGTTGAAATAGTCGGCGGCGAGTGGGGCCGCCAGAAACTGCACCGTGGCAAGCCCTCCGTTGAGGATCAGGAGCAAGGTGAACACCTGGCCGATACGGCGCTCGTCCACCCGCGCAGCCTGGATTAACGAGGTCGCGAAGCCCTGCCCATTGAGGAAGGCAAGTGCGATCACCACGACCTGCGACATTGCGAACAGGCCGTAGTCCGATGGGTCGAGCAGGCGCACCACTGCTATGGTGGAGCTCCAGGTGATGACCTGCGCGAGCACTTGCGTGCCCCAACGCCAGGCGAGCGCACTGCGCACGCGGTCGGCGAAACTGGCCTGGTGCAGGGAATCGGTTCGGGGATTCGCAATCTCGGTCACGCCCGCGGCCATATCGTCCAAAAGTGAAGAAAAGGGCGCCGGATTCAGGACTGGAAGAGCGATGCACTGCCGGATTTCCCTTGGGAAGAGCGCGATATTTGCGCATTCTGGATTTCGTTCCCGATGGCGGCTGGAAAATTCCTTGTAATTTCGCGTTGTTATTCAGTAACTTAAACAGTCGGCGCAACAAAATTGCAAAAACCCATTGACCGAATCTGAGTTGGGGCATAGATGGCCCTCACCGACGCGGTGCTG
>CAURZK010000006.1:0-216759 GCA_963529855.1 uncultured Erythrobacter sp.
GGTGGGGGCGGCGGCGGCGGCGGCGGCGGTGCTTCAGCGCCACCGAAGTTGTACGTCAGCGTCCCGAGGATCGAGTGCGAACGAAGCTTGCCGTCGAGATCACGGCCCGCGGTGTCGACGAAGCCGAGCTTCTCCGCGGTGAACATGCGATAACGCAGGCCCACGTCCCAGTTGTCGGTGATCGGCGCGCGCACGCCGGCGAGAATCTGCCAGGCAAGGCCGCTGTCGGAATCATCGAAAGCGCCCGGGCCAGAAGCCTGGATGGTGGCGTCCATCGAGGTGCGGGCAACGCCGACACCGCCGCCAACGAAGCCCTGCAGGCCGTCGTCTTCACCGAAGTCGAGCAGACCGTTGACCATGAAGCTCAGGACATCAACTTCGCCGCGAGCGGCGTAAGTGCCGGTGGGAGCGAAGCGGGTCGCGCTGCTGCGCACGCCGGCCGAGCCAGTGGTAAGGGCGTCGATGTTCGCAGTGCGATAGCTGGCTTCCGCTTCGAGACGGAAAGCGCCGAAGTCGTAGCCGACCAGCCCGCCGAAGTCGTAACCGTATTCGGTATCGACGCTGATGTCATCGTTGCCCGAGTCGTTGACTTCGAGATCGATGTCTTCGACGATCATGGGACCGCCGCCAACTTCGACATACCATTGGCCGTCGCGCGCGAGCGCCGGCGACGCCATGGCCGTCGAGGCCAGCGCCATTCCTACCAGGAGTTTCCGCATTTTGTATTTCCCCTTTTAGCGAAATAATTGCCACCGAGTGGCGGTTGTCTAACTTTTCCCCACAAGCGAGGCAAGCAACCAATGAAATGTTACTGTTGCCTATTTGCCTCGCTTTCACGAGCAGGCCCTTCAAAAAAGTAAGACGGACCTCCTCGCTCGCTGGCCAAACGATGGGACCCCGATTGGGTTCCGCTCAGTCGCCAGAAAAAATCCCTGCGACCCTAAGGCTTGCGATTAGGTTTACGATCACCGCGCGCGCCTCGTCATCGACCACGATGCCACCAGCGGGCGGCGAGGGGGCGGCCGGGCGCGCCCATTGCTGGCCATCGAAGAAGATGATTTGTTCGGCCGCCGCGTCCCACACGCGCAGCCCTGCCCGCGGCGCGACGAAAATCCAGTCCCCGCCGCCGAAGCCCGCAAGCTGGCCTTCGTAACCCACCCACGCCCCCTGCGGATCGGGGCCTACCAGCCAGGCATCACCCTCGGATGGCGTAGCTGGAGGTAACGAACGTTCGCCAATGATGGATGCGTGCATCAACAGGTCGATCCGCGAGAATGCTTCATTGACGAAGAATTCCCGTTGCGACTGTGCGGCAAAGAGAAAAGGCAGTCCGAACCTTGCCGAGGTGGACTGATAAACAATCGGCTCATTCATGAACATGCTCCTGCAAAACTGTAGGGATCAAGGCACCGCGCGAAGCAGGGCGGGCTCGGATGGCGCGTGGTGTCCGAGTTGCCGTACCCAGAGGACTGTCCCGGTCGGCAGGTCAGCCACGTCCACGGACTGCAAGGTGAGGGTCGGTCGGTCGGTTTCCCACGTCGCCAGGGGGCTATCGACCGGGCCGGCGCCAACACGATAGCGTTCGAGTTCTTCCACCAGCGGAGTCTCGATACCGTCTGGCCACTGCCAGTTGCCGCGTGCTCTGCGAACCCAGCCCAAAACCAGGTTGCCGTTGGCCATATGCTTGGCGGTCCCGTGTACCGGGGCAGGAGGGCGTAATGACGAGCCCTGATTGCGGACGAGGGAAAAAATCGGCTCCTCGTCGGCAAGCCCGATCGCTGCCACCCGCATCGATTCGCCTGGCACGTCGCCACCGGACAAGGCGATCAACCCATCGCCGATCAGCACTGCGGCAATCCCGGCGAGATGTCCGTGTGCGGCAGCACGCTCGGTCGCACCGCGCCCACGCAGCAGCCCCGACAGGCGCCAGCGCGCCTCACCCAGCGGCTCGGCCGCGGCGAACTGGACGATCTCGTCGCCGATCAGAAGGCGGTTGGCACCGCCCGACATTTGTTCAGGAGTGACGGAATGGAATGCCATGTCCGACGCGAGGAGATCAACCTCCAGCGCCGCGCCCATCTCGAGGCGCAGCGCCGGCGACGGCGGCAATGGAGTGCGCAAGGTTCCAACAGTCGCGCGCGACCGGCCGCTGGCGCCCGCCGGCTGCAATATGCCGTCCCGCTCGATATAGAGTGCTGCTCCGGCCCAACCGGGACCACTGGAACTGACCGCGGCATAGAGCCGCCGCTCGGCGGCGGAACCGTTCCCGTCCCATGGGAGCTCGAAAGCGCGCAGCCAGGTTGGCGTGGCTGGGTGATCGGCCGGCGGCATAGTGGCGCCCGGATGGGCAGAAGGCACCGGGATGACCTCGCCGCGATAGCGTTCCAGTTCGAGTTCGACCGCGTCCCCCTGCCATTCCGTGGCCACGACCATCCAGCGTCCTTCGTGGCCGGGCGCACGGACATGGGAGCCGGGGCCAACCGATGGGTCGAGTGACGACATTCGCCACACCAGCCTGTCGCTGCGCGCCCTCGCCTTGCGCACGGCACCTTGCACGAGCGACCGCGCCGTAGAGGCGGCAAGCGCCCCGGCGAACTCCGTGGTGCGTCCCGCACCTTCGCCCGGTGGCAGCCCTTCGACCCGCTGGACACCCGGCTGATAATCACGATCGACGTCGTAATACCGGATGGCCGCAGGAATCGCGCGTCCGCCTGCAATGCGCGACAGAGCGCGCCCGTGGTCGAGGCCATCTTCCCCGCTGCCGTTTCCGTCCACCACCGCTGGGGGCAAAATGGGCAGAGGCTCCGTCTGAGGGGCGAGGGGATCGAGTTTCACCCCTGCATCCGCTGCAAGACATGCCAACGGATAGAGTTCGTCCACTGCGGCCAGCACAGACCGCAGGTCGCCGCCCGCATGTTCGTAACCCAACAGGCCGGCCAGCGGCGCGGCCGTGGTGGCGGCTGAACCGAGTGGGGCAACGATGTCGGCGAGTTCCACCTCGCGCTGGTCGGCAATGACTTCGAACGTGAGAACCGGGATCCGGTTGCCGTAGTCGGCCAGCTGGAGGTCTTCGAACACGACATAGGCACAGTTGCGGAAGGCGGGGCACTGCCCGCCCATGGCCGAAGCGATCAGCGGGTCGGCCGACTGGTCGCCATGGCCCGAATAAATGCGCATCGTCCCGCCCACCTTCAGATCACCCAAGGCCCCACGCAGCAGGCTGCCGTCTGCCCAGATCCTGCCGATCGACCGGATCGGGCTGCTCGACAGGGCAACGGCAAACGACATCGTGTAACTGTAAGACGTCGTGCCGGGCCGCCCCTTGCTGCCGCCGTTGCTTTCGCGCCGCTCGACCAGATCGGTCGCCCAGATGACCGAACCCGCCACGCGCACGCGCCCGAACAACCGCGCAATCGGCTGGCCGTAACTCGAGGTCGTCACCGCCAGGTCTTTCAGGCGCGGACCGTCGCGGGTCGACTTGCCGATGATGGCCCCGTCCAGCTGCCGGCCGGCCAGCGCGCCGATCGCACCGCCCAGCGGGCCGCCGACAAGCGTGCCGAGCGCACCAAGTACTACAGTCGCCATTGTTCAAACTTTCTCGTGCGGGCGCCATTGGCGCAGCGTGGGCCAGCCTGGGGGCCCCGGTGTGTTCACCACCCGGCGCAAACCCGCATGGGCGTGAACGAATGCACCGCCAGGCGCGGCGATCAGGAGATGGTGTTGCGCCGGCCCCGGCGCGACCAGCAGGACATCCCCGGGCTGATAATGGTCGTGCGCGGGGGCAAGGTCGCACCGGTCGGCGACGTCCAGAAGGAGGTCGATCGCGCTGTTGCGCAAGGCGTAGGCATGCGGGATCGCGACATGCAGACCGGCGGCTGACATGGCACTGGCAACCAGGCCGACGCAATCGAGCCCGGTCGACGGGTGACGACCATGGAGCCTGAATGGGACGCCGACCAGCGCGAGTGCGGCGGACGCGACCCGCGCACCGGCGGTCACGGCGCGCTCGGGTGCCGGGCGAGGAGGTCGTTGCCCGGCAGGAACGGTTCGCCTTGGAAATTGATGGCGTTGCCAAAGCGCCCTGCACAGGTTGCCAGGGTATGGTCGCAACCTTCGCGCAGGCGGGCCCGGATGCCGGCGGGCAGGGCAGTGCCCCCGCCATCGACCGCCAGGTCTGCCCCCTGCGCATCGATTACCGCTTCCCGCACGCCGGCAAGCGGACCGTCGAGCCACAGCAGTTCGCCATAGAGGTAGGGGGCATGATCGATGTGGCCGAACGACGCACGTCCGGTGTCGGGGTCGTGATGGACCAGCGGCCGCGTCACGGTATGCCGGGCTGCGGCCAGCGCGCAGCCCGGCCCGCCGAACCGGGCGCGGCACAGCGGGCTGGTGCGCGGCACCGGATCCCGGTCGAGCATGGCCTTGGCCGAACGCAGTTCGGCGTGGAATCGCCCGCCCCCCGCGCGCACGTCGCCGATAGTGCCGGAAAACAGGGTAGTGTGCTCGCACGTTTCCCAGTCGACAGCGCCGATCGCGATGGTCGCCCGGTCGTACCGGCCCAGCGCGAGATCGCGTTCGGTTATGCTGTCGTGGGCCAGAACCCCTTCGACCTCGGCGCTGTCGTCGTCCAGGTACAGGCTGGTGCGGATCGCGCTTGGAACCATGCCGGGCGCCGCGCGGTGAAGCACACCGCCGAAGGCGAGGTCGCGATCGTGGCTGGTGAAGCCGAGCGTCACCCCGTCGCGGCGGTAGAGGCGCCAGAAGGTCGCAACCCCTTCCAGCTCGCTGGCAAGAAATACCCTGCTCATACGCCCTCGCGCAATTCGATCAGCGGTACCGAAGGCGCTTCGCCCGCCGCGAAAGCGACGCCGGACACATCGAGCCGGTCTTCGGCAAAGCGCACCGGCACATCGAACAGGAATCCGGCGCGCACCTCGGCACCGGGGGGCGGCGCCTGGGCGAAAGAGATCGTGCCGCCCGACTGAAGGGTCCAGCCGGTCGCGACCTCGCCGCCGACGCTGACTGTCACTGTTTCGGCCCGCGGACGAGTGATCGCACGGCGTTGCGGCTCGTCCCCTTCACCGTAGAGCTTCACCAGCGGGAAGCTGGCCGCAAGGCCGTCGCCGATGCCGATCAGCTGATCGGTCGCGCGCGGCGTACTGGTCATGCCGCTGGAGCTGCAATCGAACGGGTCGGCCAGGCGGAACCCGCGCGCCGCGCCGCGCCGGGCACGGAAGAACTGGATCAGCACGCCCAGCTCCGCCTCCGACCGGATGCCCGGGCCGACATCGTAATGCAGGCGCGCGTCGGACCACAACGAGTTACGGCGTTCGTGGCCCGATGCGGTGACGGCGACGGTGGTCGAGAATTCGGGCGCGACCGCGGCATCGCGGCCCAGCGCGAGGGGGTAGAGCACGTCGTCGAAGGCTTGCACGGTCGTCTCCTGTGGCGGGGGCAGGCGGGTGTATCCATCGCGGCAGACCTGCGGCAGCGCCCAGACGAAGCGGCGGGAAACGCCGCGCTGCGCCGCTTCATGCAGCCCGGCGTCGATCCGTTGCCAGTAAGTCTCCGCATCCTCTGCCAGCAGCACGAAGCCCGACAGATAGTCTTGCAAGTGGAGCGGATAGCCAAGCCGCGCGTCGACTTCGGCCAGGGCAACCCGGCGCCGCGCATCCGCGCCATCGGTGAGCCAGTCGTAATCTTCGAGCTGGAGGCGGTCGAACGCCGGATAGGCCCAGCCGAGCGGCAGGTTGGCGCGCTTCAATTCCGGCATTGCCGGATCGAGGATGGTCGGCGTGAAGGCGAGCAGGAGCAATTCTGCCGCACCGCTTGCTGCATCGCGCACGGCCTGCGCCAACGCTGCAGTCGACGCGGCCAATAACGCCCCCGCCGCGTCCAGCAGGTCGCGCTGCCCCTGATCCAGCGGCAGTCGCATGTCTGCGATCAGTGGCAAATCGCCGCCCAGCGCGGCGCGCGCTGCGGGGTCGTACAGGCACGGTGCGCGCGTTGCCGGGATCACCCACCACCACGGCTCCCCGATCTGGAAGCGAACGGGCAGGCCCGCTTCTTCCATCAGCGCGACGAACAGCGCCGCGACTCCGCGCAGCCAGCCCATCGCTTGGTCGTTTGCGGGCGAGAGCAGCGCCGATGGTGGTACCCACCCCGTGCGCGCCGGCGTTCCGTCATGCGCGCGCTGTTGCCAGGCGTCGGGGCAATGCTCGGCAAACAACTCGTAAGATAGCGACGCGATCGCGGTCAGCCCTTGAGCGGCGCAGCGGTTGAAAAAATCGCGGTGCCAATCGGCCGCCGGGCCGCACAGCGAGGCGGGGCGGGCCACCAGCAAGGCATCGCCTTCGCGCGCGAGCCGGAAGAAATGGCTCATCCCGACGTAGTGCAGCACCTCGTCGCGGTAGCCGAGGCCCTCGATCGTGCGCAGCAGCCGCGCCGGCGTCTGGTCGTAGGCATCGTCGTAAGCGGTCGCCATGCGCTCGCCGTGGGGCGGCACGATCACGTCGCCGATCTCGAGCACGGCATTGTCGCCTTCGCATACGATGCCGGTCAGTTCGGCCCAACCATCGGCGCGCGCAGGTAGCGGCGCAGTGCTGCCCACGGCAAAGCCGGGCGGGACCAGCGAGATGAACATGCGGTCGATATCATGGGGCCAGACCGGCTCCCCCGGCAGCACGAAGCCGCTCTCAAGCTCCGAAAAACGCAGATCCACCGCCGCATCCTCGGGCGTTCCGGTGGCATAATTCCACAGTCGCACGTACCAGGCGCGCGGCTGGCCCGCCGCATCGCGCCCCTCGATCGTCAGTGTCGGGCCATTGACGGCGTCGAGCGTAATCAACCCGGCGGACCGCCAGCGGAACCGGAGCACGCAATGCGCGTAATCGCGCACCGTGGCGTAGGCGAGCAGGGGATGGTCGAGCGTGTCCTCGCTTGCCCAGATCAGCCCGGCAAGCTCGCCCGCATGGTGGAATTCGCAGGTGACGCGCAGGGCATCGGGCGCGGTCGAGACCGCCGCCGCCATCGCGGGGCGGGGGAAATTGACTGTCCAGAACCGCGGATCGAACCGCTGGATGTAATCGCTGTCCTGCCCGGTGCGGCGGTTGGCGAGCCAATAGGCCATCGGTGAACTCCTCAGCTATCGGACAAGGCGCGGCGCACGGCGCTCGCCACTTGGCGGGACGAGCGGCGCAGCGCAGTGGGCGCGCTGGCGCCGCGCTGGGCATTGAGGTTGATTGCCACGCGCACGTCGCGGGCGGATGCGCCAATGTTCGGCTCGACCCGCCCGGCGCTGGTCGGCACGAACAGTTCCGGCCCCCGCTCCCCCACCAGATAGCCGCGCCCCGGCGCCACCGGCCCGCCGGTCGCGCGCCCGGGCCGACCGAGCACACCGCCGAGCAGACTGCCCAGCACGTCGCCAATCCCGCCGCCGCTCCTGCCGCGCGCATTCCCGCCCCCGATGCCACCCCCAATCCCGCCAAGGATGGAATCAAGCCCCATCTGCAGCGCATGTGAGGCAATCTGGTCGAGCGCCTGAATGGCCACGGACTTCAGGTCGTCGAAGCCAAGGCTGCCGCGCCGGATTGCCGACAGCAACCCGCGTTCCAGCACGCCGCCCGCACGGGCGAAGCCGTCGACCAGCGTCGCATCGAACGTGCCGCGCATCCGCGCCACGTCGGCGGCAAAGCCTTGCGTGCTGGCGCGCACTTCGATCAGCATCTGGTCGACGGGGTCATCCATTGTGTTGCTCCAGAATTCGGTCGAGATCGGCGCGGGTAAGCGGCGCGGGCGGGGCGGCAGGATCGGACAGGGCGGCGGCAAGGTCGGCCGGGGTCGCAGCCCAGAACGTGTCGGGCGTCCACCCGAGCGCACGGGCGGCAAGCGGGAGGAGCGTGAGAGCGCGCGCGCCGAACCGGTCGCTCATCCCGATCCTTGCAGGATCGCGCCCAGCAATGCGCGCAGCGGCCGGGCGGATTGGGCGAGGCCCTGCGTGACCACGGCCTCGCCCACGGCGTCCCGCGAAAGGCAGGAGCGGTCGGCCAGGCAGTGCCAGAACAGCCCGGTCATCTCGGAGAGCTGGAGCCGCCCCTCGCCCGCCCGCTCGACCAGCGCGAACAGCGGGCCGAGTTCTTCCTCCGCCGCGACCAGCGCGGTGAAGCTGGGCCGCAGCAGATGTTCCTGCCCTGCGATGACGAGAACAGCCTCTCCTCGCAGCGGATTGACGCTCGCATTTTCGCCTGCGGTTACTTGAGCGCTGGTCATGTCGGCACCACCGCGCCGGAGCTTTCCAACTGCAGCGTGTAATTGCGCTCCCCGTTGAAATCGCCCGCATAATCGAGCCGCTGGACCAGGAACCGTCCGCGCAGCTTGGCCCCGTCCTCGAACGACAGTTCGTAATCGGCGATCGTCCCGGCCAGCGCATGGCCGCGCACGTCGCCTTCAGCAGCGCTGCCGAGGAAAATCCCTGCCGCCGAAACCGAAACCGACCGCGTTCCCGCGCCCGACAACAGCTCGCGCCACCCGCCGCTGTCCTTGTGGGTCACGACCACGGTATCGCCGTTGATCGACATCTGGGTCGTCCGCAGCCCGGCGACGGTGCGGTAATCGGGCGGATTGGCGCCATCACCGATCTTGAGAAGGAAGGCGGAACCTTTCTGGGCGGTCATGAGCGTTTACTCCGGCTGGGTTTCAAGAGAGCGGAAACGGTATTCGAGCAGCATGGCGCGGCGATTGTTCGCCCGCCGCTCCGCGCGGGCGCGCAGGAACTGGATCGTGACAATGTGGAACTGGTCGTACCGGCGCGGCAGGTCTTCCACGCGCCGGTCGATCGCGCCCACCAGCGCGGCATCGCCTGCCACGTCATCGCCCCGGGTGTGGAGCTCGAACGCGACCCGCACCTCGCGGCCCCTGCGGTCCTTGGTGCTCCAGTCCGCGCTGGCGCTGGCGGCAATCGCCAGCCAGGGCTGGCCGCTGCGTTCGGGCACTTCCTCCGCGATGGCGTTCAGCATGTCGAGCGGGGCAGGGCCGCTGGCGAGCCACGCGATCAGCGCGGCGCGAATGTCGTGTTCCATCGTCAGTCCTCCTGCGTGAACAGCGGCCACAGGGTGCGTGCGTCGCGCCATTTCCCGGCCCGGCGTGCGGCGGCGAGACGCCGGGCCTTGCGCGCCACCCGCGCGGCAAAGGTCTGCGCGCTTTCGATTCCGGCGCTGATCATGCGACGCGTACCTGTCGCCACGGGCGCCACAGCGCAGTGACGGCTGCGGGCGGCGCGCTGGTGTCCCCAACGTCGCGCGCGCGGTGGAGATGGGCGGCAAGGCGCAGGATGCCGTGGCACAGTCCTTCGGGTAGCAGGCCCCATTCGGGTGCGAGGCCGGCAAGGAACCGCACGATGATCCGGCCTGCCGCGCCCTGGTGCAGCACGCGGATCAAGGCGGTGCCATCGGCTTCCAGCTCGATCTCGTAATGGCCGCCCGCCAGAGCAAAGGCGGACCCTTCTGCAGGCAGCCCGGCGACCTCGGTCACGGCGTGCACCGGCCGCACCGGCAAGGCCTGCCACTGGCCCGTCGCGGGCAGGATGGCCTCGCAGCCCTGCGTCAGCGGCATGGTGCCGGTAAAGCCCTCGCACGCCTCGCATGCGGCGGCGAGCAGGGCGCTGAGCGCGGCATCGTCTGCACCCGAGCGGATCGCGAGCCACTGCTTCAAATCGTCGAGCGCGGCCCCGGCAAGGTCCGCCGGGGTCAGGATCATGCGGCGCATGGAATTCTCCGGAAAAAGAAATGCCCGCGACGGCAGGGGCAACCGTCGCGGGCAAAGGATGTTCGTTTCGCCCTCAGGGCTGGGTCGGCGCCAATCCGGTCGGCGTTTCGCCGACTGCAAGCGCGACCGCGCGCCGCGGCTTATGCCGCGAAGCCGAGCGGCCCGGATGGGCCGCGCCTGGCGTCTGAGGGCGCAAACAAACCTGCTTACACTTCGATCTTGAGCAGCTTGATCGCGTTCGAGTCGAGCACCTGCCCGCCCACGCGCTTGGTCGCGTAGAAGTGGACGAACGGCTTGTTGGTGAAGGGATCGCGCAGGATCTGCGTCGCGCTGCGTTCCGCGATCAGGTACCCGGCGCGGAAGTTGCCGAAGGCGATCGGGGTGGTGCCTGCAGCGACATCCGGCATGTCCTCCGCCTCGGTCACCGGATAGCCGAGCAAGCGATCGGGCTGGCCTTCGACGAGGCCCGGTTGCCACAGGAATGCACCGTCGGCGGTGCGCAGCTTGCGGACTTCGGCCAGCGTGGCGGAATTCATCACCCAGCTTGCGCCCTGGCGATAACCGCCCTTCAGCGTGTGGACGAGGTCGATCAGCAGGCTTTCGGGTTCCGAACCGAGATCGCTTGCCGCGCCGCTGCCGATATATTGCAGCGATCCGAATGCGCGGACCCCGTCGGCCGTTTCGCTCTGCGGGGCGGAAAGGAATCCACGCGGGCGGTTGACCCCGTTGCCGCTGATGAACGCTGCACCCTCGGCCCGGGCGAACTCGCTGGCGATTTCTCCCGCCAACCAGCTTTCGAGGTCGAACCCGGCATCGTCGAGCATTGCCTGGCTTGCCGCCGGATTGGCGTAGAGCTCGCCGGTGGGCGGAGCGATTTCGGCAAAGTCGGGCGTCTCGGTGCCCGGCCGCCCCGCAACCTCGCTGACCCAGCCCGATGCTGTGCCGCCGGTGGCGATCAGCTTGCGATAGCCCGCGCTGCCGGTCTGGACCACTTGCGCGATGGCGCGGATCGGGCTGACCTCGAACAGCTGGCGGGCGATCATCGCGTCGATTTCGCGCGGGACAGCATAGCCGCCATCCGCCGGCACCGCGCCGCTGATCGACTTGATCTCGGCCGTGGACCCGCGCCGCAGGTAATGGTCGACGAAAGACTTCACTTCGGGGTTTTCGGCCCCGGAGCCAGAACCGGATAGCGCGGGCCGCTGCGCCGCGCGGCCGATCCGGTCGACCCGCGCCTTGACCTCGTCGACGTCGGAGCGAAGCGCGGCGACATCGCCCTCTGTCCGGTCCTGGCGGGCGACGATGTCGAAGCTGGCGTCGATCGGGTCGGCGGCAGGTGCGGAGGTTGGGGTGGTGGCAATATCCATCGGGCAGTTCACCTTTTCTTCGGGGGTAATTTCAGGGGCAGACAAAATGCACTCGCGCATGATGCTGCAGCGGGTGGGTGACGAGGCTGACTTCGATGAGGTCGATCTCTTCCAGCAAACGCCCCGCCGCGCTGTGGCGGAAGGCGCGGGCGCGGTAGCCGAAGCTGAGGCCATCGACCGCGCGGCCCAGCAGCATCGTGGCGGCGCGGCTGGCGGGGTTGTCGAGGGTGGCCGTCACGCGCAGGCCCCGCGCATCTTCCGATGCATTCTCGACCCACCCGATCCGCTGCTCGGGCCGGTGCTGCCAGTAGAGCGGCAAGGGCCCGACCCGGTCTGCCAGCGTGCGCGCAAACGCGCCGGGACAGATGGTGTCGCGGCTGGCATCCGGGCGGCCGAACAGCGCGGCGTATCCGGCCAGCCTCATCGCAGCATCCCCGGCATCCCCAGCCTGACCGCGATCCCGATCAGCAGCAGCGCGAGAGCGCCGCGCACCAGCCAGTCGATCGCGGCCTTCCACGCGCTCGCCTTCGCATCGCGCCATGCGCGCAGCAGCTCGCGCAGCTCGTCGATGTCGTCCTGCGCGCCGGGATCGGACAGGCCGAGCCGGGTCAGCACACGGTTCGCGCCGACCTCGCTCGCTTCCTCCACGATCGCGCGCAGAGTGACGAGATCGCTGCCTTCCGCGGCGGATTGCGCGATCAGCCGCGCCAGCATGTCTTCGCGGATCATTTCGCTTCTCCCAGCCCGAGCATTTCGCGCTTCTCGGCATCGCTCAGGAAATCCGCCGCGCTGACCTGGCTCCACAGCCGCTCGCGGTCCTCGGCGAGCGCGGGCACCCGGTCGAGATCGACCGAGAGACCAGCGTCCCCGAACCACGGCGCCAGCCCTTCGCCGATCCCGGCGAGGATCTTGCCAGCCAGCGGCAGCAGGGTGAGCTTCCACAGCGCCCGGCTCGCCTCGCGGTAGTTCGAATAGGTGTTGTCGCCCGGCAGCCCGAGCAGCATCGGCGGCACGCCGAAGGCGAGGACGATGTCGCGCGCGGCGGCCGCCTTCAATGCGGCGAAGTCCATCTCGGCGGGCGAGAGCGCCATCGGCTGCCAGCTCAATCCGCCATCCAGCACCAGTGGCCGCCCGGCATTGCCCGCGCCCTGGAAGGCCGATGCCAGTTCCGCCTTCAGCCGCTCGTACTGCTCGCCGCTCAGCTCGGCTCCGTCGCCGGGGTCGTAGAGCAATGCGCCCGATGGCCGCGCGGCGTTTTCCAGCAGCGCGCGGTTCCACTGGGTCGCGGCATTGTGAACGGCGATCGCCTGCGCCGCCGCCGCCAGCGTGCCCGCGCCATAGTGATCGTCCGCCGGGTGGAAGCTGCGGATGTGGATCAGTTCGGGCCAGCCGGCCGCGTCCTCGATCCCGATTTCCAGCGTCTTGTCCGCCAGCCGGTAGCGATAGGCCGCGGGCCAGCCGTCCGCCCCCGGCACCACCGTGACCCGCTCGGGCCGCAGGGCATAGAGTTCGACCGGGCGGCCCGCGCCGTCCTTGATCACCTGGACATAGGCATTGCCGTGGAGCAGCAGTTGGCCCGCAACCGTCTCGATCAGCGATTGTCCGGCGGATGTCGCGGAAACGAGCGCGGTCAGTTCCGGCTCGGCCCGGCTCAACGGTGCGCTGCCGACCCCTTCGGCCACGATCCGCACCGCGCGCTGCGCCACCGGATTGCCGACGAACCCCTCGCGCAAGCTGCTCGCATAATCGAACGCGGGCCGCCCCCCGCCGTCGAAGGCGCCAGATGCATAGGGCGCCCACGGGGAAACAAAGCTGCGCGCCAGGGGCACGCGCGATGGCCCCCCGCCCTTGAGGGCGGAGGCGATGGTGGTGAACAGCGACATGGATTGTGCCTTTCAGTCGGCGAGAAATTGTGGTCCCCCCGCGAGGGGTTTCGGAGTCAGACGACCAGCACTCTTGGCCTGCGCCGGGCGCCGCCCAGCAACAACTCCGTCAGTGCCCAGACCAGCGCGTCGGCGCGGTCGGGGCTTTTGCCGGGGCCTTCATAGCGGCCCGCGGGCATGATGCCGCACAGCTGGTCCTCGAGCGCGGGGAACAGGCCGGCGTGGCGGACCTTGCCTGCCTCGTAAGCGGCGGCGACCGGTTCTGCCCGCGCGGTCTTGCCGCGGGTCGCGTGGACCAGGCGGGGCGGCATTTCGAGGCCCGCCATGCGCAGCACGCTGGCAATCATCGCGCCGCCCTGGTTGGCCTCGGCCACCACGCGGTCGGCGCGCCAGGCGCGGGCAGCTTCGGCCACGGCGCGGGCCCAGCGTTCGGGGCTGGCTTTCTCGACCGAGCAATCGGCCAGCACGCGCGCGATCCCGTCCTCGCCCAGCGCCGCGACCACGATACCGCAGGCATCGCCATGCGCGCTGGCGGGCGGGTCGACCCCGATCACCACCCTTGCGGGCGGCGATGCCGCTGCCGGTTCGCGGCAGGTTTCGAGCAAGGCCCGGCTCCACAGCGCGCCGTCGATTTCCGCGATCAGTTCGCCCTCGAGCTCCTGCCGCGCGAAGCTGGTGCCTGCAAAGGCATCCGTCACCGCCGCGATGAACGCCGGGGGCAGGTTGGCGGCATTGTCGCGGGTCGCCCCGCGCGTCACCGCGACATTGCCTGCCGCCTCGCCCGCCAGCAATCGCGTGACCAGCGGAACGCTGCGCGGCGTGGTGGTGGCGAGCACGCGCGGATCGCGGCCCAGCCGCAGGCCGAGCAGGAGATTGTCCCACGCCCGTGTCGCCCGTTCGGCCGACAGTTCCCATTTGCCGATCTCGTCACACCAGGCGTGGCTGTGCTGCGGCCCGCGCAGGCCCTCCGGCTCGGCGGCGGAATAGAGGCGCGCTTCCGCCCCATTGGGGAAGCGCAGGCGGTGGAGCGAGGGTTCGAACCGCGGCATCCGGTCGGGCGCGCAGCAGGCGAGGATCCCGCTGTCGCCCTCGACCATCACTGCGCGCGCTTCGGCCAGGCTTGCCCCGACCAGCGCGATCCGGGCACCTGGATCTGCTTCCGCCACCGCGCGGACCCATTCGGCGCCCGCGCGCGTCTTGCCGAACCCGCGCCCGGCCATGACCAGCCAGGTGCGCCAGTCGCCCGGCGGGGGCAATTGCCCCGCGTGGGCGGCGTTGCGGAAATGGTAAGGCCATGCGTTGAGCTCGCTCTGGTCGAGCCCGGCAACGAACTTCGCGCGCTGATCGGCAGTCATGACCGCAAACAGGGGCGGCTGCGGCTGCGCCCGGCTCATTCCCCGGCATCCGAACGCTGGGCCGCGATCTGCTGGCGCCATGCCTCGACCTTGCGATCGATCGAAGCACGAACTTCGGCGGCGCTGACGTTGGCGCGCACCGCGCGTTCTGCCGCGATGGCATCCTTGTGCGCGGCCAGCAGACGCAGCGCATTGGCGACATCCATGCTGCGCCCCGGCGCCGGCCCCCGCAGATGACCGAGCAGCTCCATCTCGAGGCTGGCATAGCCTTCGAACAGCGCGGCGCGCCATTGCGCGGCGAACGACTGGTTCTTGCGGCGCTCGCGATAGACGCTGGCGATCGGGGCATTGGCCAGTTCGGCCGAAGCGGCGATGTTGGACGTCTGGGCGAGATGCTCCAGAAACACCTTGATCCACCCCGCATTGAGCGCCCGCTTCGGTGCGTCGGCCTTGGCCAGGCCCTTTCGGGGACGCGGCGGCGGCGGGGCGCCCGCCAGAACATTATCCCATGCGTCCGCAAACAGGCGATTGCGATTGCGCTGGAAGTAGATTGCCCCGTGGCCGACTCCGGCTGCCGCGGTCGCCGCCTTCACGATCCGCGTTGCGGCAAGGGTGTGCAGGAAATCGGGAATCCATGCGGGTCCGGGGATGGGTGCCTGCTTCATGTCGGTAAACCTCGCTGCCGCAATCCCGCTTCGCCCACGAAAAAGGCGGCCGTTCCAGGAAGGAAGGCCGCCCGTTGGTGCGAATCGGTTTATCGCGATGTTCCGTATTGCTAACCGAACAGCGTCACGATGTCAATCAAAAAGTGCCAAATGGGTTATTTGCTTATTCGCTGAATGTCGTTTCGAGCGAAATCTCGGCATTTAGCAGCTTCGAAATCGGGCAGTTGGCCTTTGCTTCGGTCGCCAGCTGCTCGAACTCGTCACGCGCGATGCCTGCGACCTTGCCGGTCAGGGTCAGGTCCGACCGGGTAACGGTGAAGCCTTCGCCTTCCTTCTCCAGCGTCACCTTGGCCTCGGTCTCGAGCGTGCCCTGTTCGTGCCCGGCCTTGGCCAGTGCGAAACTCAGCGCCATGGTGAAGCAGCTGGCGTGCGCTGCCGCGATCAACTCTTCGGGATTGGTGCCCTTGGCATCCTCGAACCGCGTATTGAAACCGTAGGGCTGGTCGTCGAGCGCGCCCGACCCGGTCGAAACGTGCCCCTTGCCGTCCTTGCCCAGTCCTTCGTAACGCGCGCTGCCGGTGTTGGTGGTCTTCATCATGCCGTCTCCTTCACCGGGAAGACGACTTATCCAGCCTCGCGTTCCGTGCGATCGCCCGGAAGACGGCCCTAGATGATCCCCACGGCTTTCCCGGCGCGTTCGAACATGCCCAGAATGGTCGCGACCTCCTCCTGCGAATGCTCGGCGCACAGCGAGCAGCGCAGCAGGGTCATGTTGGCCGGTGTTGCAGGCGGGCGGGCGAGGTTGACGTAGAGCCCCTCGTGCAGCAGCGCCTGCCACATCGCCGCACCCTGTTCGAGGTTGGGCATGATGACGGCGATGATCGCGCTTTGCGGCTCCTGCGTGCCCAGCTTGAAGCCCAGCCTGGTCAGGCCCGCATGCAGGTTCTTCGAATTCTCCCACAGGTGCGCGCGCTTGTTCGACCCATGCATCAGCTTGCGGATCGAGGTCGCGGCGGTGGCGACCACGCTGGGCGGGAGGCTGGCGGTGAAGACATAAGGGCGGCACACCAGCCGCATGATTTCGAACTTGGGGTGGTTGGACACGCAGAACCCGCCGACCGTGCCGACGCTCTTGCTGAAGGTGCCGATCACGAAATCGACCTGGTCGAGAACGCCCTGGTCCTCGGCAACGCCGCGGCCGTGTTCGCCGATGAAGCCCATCGAATGCGCCTCGTCGACCAGCACCATGGCGCCGTGCGACTTGGCGACGCGCACCATTTCGGCAAGCGGGGCGATGTCGCCGAGCATCGAGTAGACGCCTTCCAGCACCACCAGCTTGCCCGCGCCTTCGGGAATGCGCCTGAGGCGCTTTTCCATCGCCTCGATATCGTTGTGCTTGAACGGCACGACCTCGGCATCGCCCATCTTGCACCCGTCCCAGATGCTCGCATGGCTATCGATGTCGAGCACGACGTAATCGCCCTTGCCCGCGATCGTGGAAATGATGCCTAGGTTCGCCTGGTAGCCGGTGGAAAAGACCATTGCGTGGTCCATCCCGTAAAATTCGCGCAACGCGTCCTCGCATTCGCGGTGACCCTGGTAGGTTCCGTTGAGCACGCGGCTGCCGGTCGTGCCTGAACCGTAGTCTTCCAGCGCCTGTTTGCCGGCTTCGATCACATCCGGATCGAAAGTCATGCCCATGTAGTTGTACGTGCCGAGCAGGATCGTGTCGCGGCCGTTGCAAATGGCACGGGTCGGGCTGAGCACACGCTCCATCACCAGGCTGAACGGATCTTCCTGGCCGGTCGCGAGCAACCCTTCGCGCATCGCGATCAGCGGGTCGAACTTGCTGAACAGGTCGGGCGCAGCGCCGGTCATCGCCTGGGGGCGGTCAGGCTGGGAAATGCCTTCGCTCACCGCGCCGCCGCCATCTTGGTGACTGCGTCGATCAGCTGGCCCCAGGTCTCGATCTCGGCTTGCTGGTTCATGCTGATGATCACGTCGAATTCGTCCTCGATCGCGGCGACGAAATCCATCACCGTCAGGCTGTCGAATTCAAGATCGCCGGCAAAGGTGGTGCCTTCTTCGATCACCACGCCCTTCTGGTTGAAGGGTTCGGCGAGGGTGCGGATGCGTTTGTCGACTTCGGCGCGGTCCATCGGGTTTCCTGTGAATCTGTCGGTACGGCGCCTGGCGCCGGTTCATGGCCTCCGGGCAAAGCGGCTCGCACCCCCGCTTGTCAAGCGTTGCCGGGCGCGTGTCTTTTGCGGCAGAGCAACAAAGAACGGCAGGCAGGCAGAAGACATGAACGAAATCAAGGCATAAGGCCGGCCGGCATCGCCCGGCTCAGAGCAGCGCCCTGACTGCGGCCATGAACGGGCCGATCGACACCGGCTTGGCCAGATAATCGGCGGCACCCGCGTCGCGAATTCGTTCCTCGTCGCCCTTGCCGGCATAGGCGGTAACCGCAAGGACGGGGGTGGCGGCGAGCGCAGCGTCGCGTTTGAGTGCCGCGATCAGATCGAGGCCCGAAACGTGCGGCAACTGGATGTCCATGATCACCAGATCGGGTGCGAAGGCGCGGGCGGCATTCAATGCCAGCTCACCATCGGCGACCGGCTCGACCTCGAAGCCGCCTGCGCGCAGCACGTCGCAGAACAATTTCCGGTTGAGGTCGTTATCCTCGACAACCAGGATTCTCTTTGCCACAGGCCCTTCCCGAACGCAGGTGGTTCAAACGCGGTGCCGCCCGCCTTATGTCTCCCGCAGGATGCTGACAATCGAACCCGACGCCCAATCCCCCGCTCACCGGCCCCCCGCTCACCGGCCCCCGGCCCACCGGCCCGACGATCCCGATACGATCGCCCTCAATGCGCTTGGCTGGGTCCTGTCGGACGATGAGCGGGCCGAACGGCTGATGTCGCTTACGGGGCTGGATGCCGAGACCCTGCGCGACGGGTTGACCGACCCGGCGGTGCTGGGCGCGGTGCTGGAGTTCTTGGTCAATCACGAGCCTGACCTGGTGCTTGCCGCCGATGCCCTGGGGCGCAAGCCGGAGGAACTGGTCGAAGCGCACCGGAAGCTCGCCCGATGAGCCGCCCGCTGATCATTTCCGATTGCGACGAGGTGCTGCTGCACATGGTCGCGCCCTTCCGCGACTGGCTGGACGAAAGCCAGGGCGTGACGTTCGCCATGACGGGCAACAATTTCGCCAATGCCATGCGCTGGACCGAGAGCGGCGAGGCGGTTGGCGAACGGGACATCTGGCGTCTCCTCGGTGCGTTCTTCGATACCGAGATGCACCGCCAGACGCCGATCGCGGGCGCTGTTGCGGGGATCAACGCGCTCGCTGAACATGCCGATGTGGTCATCCTGACGAACCTCAACGACGAACGGCAGGCCAATCGCACCCGCCAGCTCGCCGACCACGGCATCCACGCGCGCGTCTTCACCAACCAGGGGCCCAAGGGGCCGGCGCTGAAGGCGATCGTCGAGGAATATGCCCCCGCGCGGACGGTATTCATCGACGACCTGCCGCAGCATCATCACTCGGTATCGCTGGACGTGCCGCACGTGCGCCGTCTGCATCTGTGCGGCGAGCCGATGCTGGCGCCGCACATCGACTGCGCGCACAAGGCCGGCCACGCACACGCCCGGATCGACACCTGGGACCACGCGCTGCCGTGGCTGATGGACGAAATCACGAAACAAGAGGAACAGGCATGACGATCGCGGCGAAACTTCAGGAACTCGGCATCGAACTGCCGCAGGCGGCGGCGCCGGTCGCAGCTTATGTCCCCGTCGTCGTCCACGGCGGCGTGGCGCACCTTTCGGGCCAGCTTCCCTTCGTCGACGGCAAGCTGGTGACCGGGCGGCTGGGTGAGGATGTCTCGCTTGAGGATGGCATTGCCGCCGCGCGCGCGTGCGGACTGATGATCCTGGCGCAGCTGCAGGCGGCAGGCCTCCTCGAACGGGTCGAGCGAGTGGTGAAGCTGGGCGCATTCATCAACTCCGCTGCCGACTTCACCGACCAGCCGAAAGTGGCCAACGGCGCGTCCGAGCTGATGGCCGAGGTTTTCGGCGATGCCGGGCGTCATGCCCGCAGCGCGGTCGGCGTACCGGTCCTGCCGCTGGGTGCCGCAGTCGAGGTCGATGCGATTGTCGCCATTCGCGCCGATTGACGGCTGGCTCGCGCCGCCGCCCGCGCCCGAGCGGGCCGGGTGGCTGCGCGACTGGCGGTATGCCCACCGGGGGCTGCACGGCCCCGGCGTGGTCGAGAATTCACCGGCCGCATTTGCACTCGCGCTTCAGGCGAGGGTGGGCATCGAATGCGATATCCAGCGCAGCGCCGATGGCCGGGCGATGGTCTTCCATGATTGGGAACTCGACCGGCTGACTGGCGAAACCGGCCCGGTGGCAGGCCGCACCGCGGCGCAGCTGTCCACTATCCGGTTGTCCGGCAGCAACGACACTGACACTGTACCCACGCTCGATGCACTGCTGGAACAGCTCGCCGGCCGGGTGCCACTGCTGATCGAGATCAAGTCGAAGCGCGACAAGCGCATCGGGCCCGTGTGCCTCGCCGTGCGGCGCGCGCTTGAAGGATACCAAGGGCTGCACGCAGTAATGAGCTTCGATCCGCGCGTGGCGCGCTGGTTTGCCGTGCACAGCCCGCAAACGGTGCGCGGCCTGGTAGTGACGGAAGAGGGCAAGCGCGGGCTGAAGGGGCGGTGGGAACGCCGCAGCGCCCTGTGGCATGCGCGGCCCGATTTCCTCGCCTACGACGTGCGCGACCTGCCCAGTCCATTCGCTGAAGCGCAGCGACAGCGCGGAATGCCGGTGCTGACCTGGACGGTGCGCAGCGCCGCGCTGGCTCAGGTCGCCGCGGTCCATGCCGATGCCCCGATCGCGGAAGGCGCGGGGCTTGCATGAGCGACAGTAGCCTCGTCGCGCGCGTGCTTGGCGCGGTGGGCGGTGTGCCGGTTGAGGCATGGGACGCGCTCGCCGGCGAAGGCAATCCGTTCATGCGCCACGCCTTTCTGACCGCGCTGGAAGATTCAGGCAGCGTCGGGCCCGGTACCGGCTGGCAGTCCGCCCCGATCGTGCTTGAGGATGGCGCCGGGCACCTGCTCGGCGCGGTGCCCAGCTATGCCAAGGGTCACAGCCAGGGCGAATACGTGTTCGATCACGCCTGGGCCGACGCATGGCAGCGTGCGGGCGGGCGCTATTACCCCAAGCTGCAGATTGCAGCCCCGTTCACGCCGGCGACCGGCCCGCGCCTGCTGCTGGCCGATGATGGCTTTGCCGCGCCGCTGCTGGCAGCTGCCGAGCAGGTCTGTACGGGCAACGGCTTCTCCTCCGCCCACGCGACGTTCGTCGAACCCGCCCAGTTGCCGCTGTTCGAAGCCGCTGGATGGTTGCCGCGCAGCGACATCCAGTTCCACTGGTTCAATCGCGATTACCGCACCTTCGACGACTTCCTCGCTCAGTTATCCGCGCGCAAACGCAAGACGATCCGCAAGGAACGCGAAGGCGCGCGCACCGGGCTGGAATTCGTGCATCTGGCTGGCGGCGACATTCGTCCCCAGCACTGGGATGCGTTCTGGGAATTCTACCAGGACACAGGCAGTCGCAAGTGGGGCCAACCCTACCTGACGCGTGCCGCGTTCGACCTGTTCGGCGAACGGCTGGGCGATGCAGTGCTGCTGATGCTGGCGCTGGAAGACGGCGTGCCCATCGCGGGCGCGCTCAATTTTGTCGGCGCGGACACGCTCTACGGCCGTTACTGGGGCTGCAGGCGCGAGGTGCGCTTCCTTCATTTCGAGCTGTGTTATTATCAGGCGATCGAGGCGGCGATCGAACGCGGCCTGGCGCGGGTAGAGGCGGGCGCACAGGGACCGCACAAGCTTGCGCGCGGGTATGAACCGGTCGAAACCTGGTCCGCGCACTGGATTGCCGACCCCGGCTTTCGCGCTGCAGTGGCGGAATTCCTGGAACGCGAGCGCGCCGGAATTGCGGTCGACCGCGAATGGCTTGCCGGGCGAACCCCGTTCAGACGCGGCTGAAACGGGGACATCAGGCGACCTTGCGTTCGCCCTGACCCAGCCATTCGCGCGCACGGCGCTGTGCTTCGGCGATTTCGCGTGCAGTCATCTCGTCCGACACGTCTGCGCGGCACCATGCCGCTTCCTCGTGGCCCTTCAGCGCGGCGAGGTTGAACCACTTGTGCGCTTCGATCAGGTCGCACGGCGCGCCATGGCTGCCGGTCGAGTAGGCCACGCCCAAGTCGTACAATGCGGTGATGTCGCCTTGTGCGGCGGCGGCAAGGCAGCGTGCCACCAGCAGATCGGTGATCGCGGTCGTTTCGGCCGGATAGGCCAGCCCGCCTTGAATCGGAGTAAGCTCCATTGCTTCGTCCCCCATGTTCGGGCGGTCCCCATTCCGCCGTCAGGCTCCCCTGATCGCCCGAACATGGTCAACAAACCGTTAACGCCGGGCTGGGAAAATTAACCTCATATTGTTCGGCTGTGCTTAATGCTGCCGGGCCTAGGTGCCTGTCCCGATTGCGCCTTGTGCGTATCCGGGGCGACGACTATAGGCGCGCCCATCGGGTCGCCACGGGGCCACCGGCAACAGGTCGGGGCAGCGGGACGAGGCACCTTGATGAACGCAATCGGGTTTGAGAGGACCACTATGGCGACCGCTGCCAGTGATGCCGAAATCCTTGAGCAGGCGAAGAAATCGTTCGAGCCGGACTATGTCCCGAACGATGACGAACCCTATATGGGCGACAAGCAGCTCGATTATTTCCGCATGCTGCTGCTCGAATGGAAAAAGTCGATCCACACTGCGGCCGGGGCAACGCTCCAGTCGCTTCAGGATGGGCCGATCCGCGAACCCGATCTCAACGATCGCGCGTCGAGCGAAACCGATTGGGGCATCGAACTGCGGACCCGCGATCGTCAGCGCAAGCTGATCGCCAAGATCGATTCCGCGCTGCGCCGCATCGAAGCCGGTGAATATGGCTATTGCGAAGTCACGGGTGATCCGATCGGCCTGAAGCGGCTGATCGCCCGCCCGGTGGCGACGATGACGGTCGAGGCGCAGGAAGCGCACGAGCGGCGCGAAAAGGTTTCTCGCGACGACTGAAGGGATTTCCCTTCCGCCCGGTTAGGGATTCCTTAGGCGGTATCGCCCTAGACCGGCGGCAAATAGGGCGCCCTTGTCCGGCGGTCGGTCGGGCAGGTGCAGGAGCTGAGAAACGGATGTCGGGGGTCGATACAAGAACAATATCGCGTGACAGCCTTCTCATGCTGGCGAGCGTCCGATTTGAAGGCAGCGACACCGAATACCGTATCAAGGTGCGCAATCTCTCGGCGGGCGGGATGATGGCCGAAGGCGACGTACGCGTCGATCGCGGCGCAAGGCTCGAAGTCGCCCTGCGCAATATCGGCTGGGTGCCGGCCACTGTCGCCTGGGTTCAGGACAACCGTTGGGGAATGGCATTCGAAAGCGAGATCGATCCGATCCTCGCCCGCGCAAACGTATCGGGTAGCGCCGACATCAGCACTCCGCGGTTCGTGCGCCCGTCCTCGATCCTGCCCGAGCACGCTCAGACTGACCCGTCGCGCCTGCGCAAGATCTGACCCGGCGGGCGAAATGCGGCGCTGACCTTGCCGCCGCGACTTGCTAGGGTCGCGCGCGATGGCCGCGATCGACCGTATCCGTATGACCCTGATGGCCCCCGTGCTGCTCGCGCTGGCCGCCTGCGGTGTCGGGGCCGACGATTCGGTGGTCGACATTGCCTATATCGAGGATTCGGAAACGCTGGAGGCGCGGGGCCTGCGGCTGTCGCCCGCCGGGCAGCATCTGCGCGCGGCGACGCGGGAGGGGCTGGTCGCGCTGGATGCCGCGGGCGAGGTCGTGCCCGCGATCGCGGAGAGGTGGATCGTCACTGACGACGGGCTCAGCTACATCTTCCGCCTGCGCAATTCGGAATGGCCGGATGGCGAACCGATCACGTCGCAGGGCGTGCGCGATCAATTGCGTCGCACGATCGACCGGCTCGAAGGGACGACGCTCGGCCTCGACCTGGCGCAAGTGGCGCAAGTGCGGGCGATGGCGGGGCGCGTGGTTGAAGTGCGGCTGTCCGGTCCGATGCCCGGGTTCCTGCAACTTCTTGCCCAGCCCGAACTGACGCTCGAGCGCGATGGTCGCGGCACCGGGCCCATGCGCGCCGAGGTGGACGATGGGGTGGTGGAACTCACCGCATTGCCCCCGCAGGAACGCGGTTTGCCGGAGGTCGAAGGCTGGGCGGATATCGTGCGCACCGTGCGGCTGCGCGCGCTGGCGGCGCAGCGGGCCGTGGCGGCATTCGATGCGGGCCAGGTCGACCTCGTGCTGGGCGGCACGCTCGCCAACCTGCCGCTCGCGGACACCGGGGCGCTGTCGCGCGGGACTGTGCGTCTCGACGCCGCAATGGGGCTGTTCGGGCTCGAATTCATGCATGACGACGGTTTCCTGGCCGATGCCGCCAACCGCGAGGCGATTGCGCTGGCGATCGACCGCGACGACCTGCTCCAGCCGTTCAACATCGGCGGGTGGGTCGCCACGAACCGTATCGTCCCCCCCGAATTGACCGAGGCCGAACGCGGAGCCATTGCGCCCGAGCGCTGGGCCGAGCTCGCGATCGAGGACCGGCAGGCGCTGGCGGCGGGCCGCGTCGCAGCGTGGGAGGAAGCGAGCGGCGACCCGCTGCTCCTGCGGCTTTACCTTCCGCCCGGCCCGGGGTCTGACTTGCTGTTCCGCCAGATCGCCGGCGACCTGGCCGCGGCCGGCATTGCGCTGCGGCTGGTCGATCGCCCGGACGGGGCGGACCTGGCGCTGAAGGACCGGATGGCCCGGTATGGCGGGTCCCGCTGGTTTCTGAACCAGTTCAATTGCCGCGTGGTGCGCGGCCCCTGCGCGCCGGAAGCCGACGCCCTGGTCCGCGCCGCCGCCACTGCCCTGACGCGGGAAGAACAGGTCGCCTTGCTGAGCGAAGCCGAATCGGTTCTGCTGGCGCAGAACGTGTTCGTACCGCTGGGGGCCCCGATCCGCTGGTCGCTGGCCCGCGCCGGGGTCGAGGGTTTTCAGGAAAACCGCTGGAACATGCATCCCTTGTTCGCGTTCGCCCAGGCTCCCATTTAATCATCGCCCCATTTGGGGGGCAGGAGTGCGCCAATGCCCGATCCGATCCGCCCGCAAGCCATGGGGTTCGTGCTGCCGACCGGTTCCGACCCGGTCTCGGTGCGCCGCAGGCTCGAAATGCTCGAGCATCTGCTCGAACGCAGTTTCGTAGTTCCGGGTACGCAGTATCGCTTCGGGCTGGACGGGGTGGTCGGGCTGGTGCCGGTGATCGGCGACCTGGTGACAACTGCGATGGGCGCTTACCTGGTGTGGGAAGCGCGCAACCTGGGCCTGCCGAAATGGAAGCTGTGGCGCATGGCCGGCAATGTCGCCTTCGACACGCTGCTGGGCGCAGTGCCGCTGGTCGGCGACGCGGCGGATTTCCTGTTCAAGTCCAACACCCGCAACCTGCGCATCGTCAAGCGGCATCTCGACAAGCATCACCCCGCGGCGCGCACGATCGAGGGATAGTTTCGTTTGTGACCGGTTCGCGCTACGGCGTGTCATGGCCACCGAAACGACTTACGCCAGCTATCTCGATCTCGATCGCATCCTTGCGGCGCAGCACCCGGTGTCGGGTGCACATGACGAGATGCTCTTCATCGTCGTTCATCAGGCGAGCGAGCTGTGGCTCAAGCTGTGCCTGCATGAATTGACTGCAGCGCGCGATTGCATAGCCGCCGACGACCTGCGCCCCGCCTTCAAGATGCTGGCCCGGGTTGCCCGTGCCCAGGGGCAGCTGATCCAGAGCTGGGACGTGCTCAGCACGATGACCCCGCACGACTATTCCACAGTGCGCCCGCACCTTGGCGGATCGAGCGGGTTCCAGTCCGCCCAGTACCGGATGATGGAATTCGTGCTTGGTGGGCGCAAGCCCGAAATGGTCCGCATGCACGAGGCGACGCCCGATGTCGCCCGGATGCTGCGCGAAGAACTGGCCCGCCGCAGTATCTATGCCGAAGCGGTACACCTCCTCGCCCGTCGCGGCTTCGCCATTCCTGCCGGGGTGCTGGCGCGCGACCATGGCGCGGCGTGGGAACATTCGGCCGAGGTGGAAGGTGCCTGGGCCGAAATCTACCGCGACCCGCAGGCACATTGGGATTTGTACGAGCTGGCCGAGAAACTGGTCGATCTGGAATACCATTTCCAGCGCTGGCGCTTTGGTCACCTGAAAACGGTCGAACGGATCATCGGCTTCAAGACCGGCACCGGCGGTACTCGGGGCGTGTCCTATCTCGCCGGCGTGCTGCAACAGGCCTTCTTCCCCGAATTGCTGAGCGTGAGGACCGCGCTGTGACGGATGCCCTGACAGCCAAGGCCGGCGAACTGGACCACGCCGACCCGCTCGGTGGGTATCGCGAGCGCTTCGCCGTGCCCGATGGCGTGATCTACCTCGACGGAAATTCGCTCGGCGCGCTGCCCGCGGCAACGCCCGCTCGGCTGGCGCAAGTGGTGCGCGGCGAGTGGGGCGAGGGGCTGATCCGCAGCTGGAATCCAGACGGGAACGGAGGGGCTGGCTGGATCGACCTGCCCCAGCGGCTTGGCGCGAAGATTGCCCCGCTGGTGGGCGCCGCCCTGCACGAGGTGATCGCGGCCGACAGCACCAGCGTGAACCTGTTCAAGCTGATCGCTGCCGCGCTCGCGATGAATCCCGGCCGCAAGACCATCCTGAGCGAGCCGGGCAATTTCCCGACCGATCTCTACATGATTGCCGGGCTTGAGGCGCAGGGTCTGGCGACCCGCCGTCTTGCCCCGCGCGAGGGGCTGGCCGAGGCACTGGATGGGGATGTCGCGCTGCTGCTGCTCACCCATGTCCATTACAAGACCGGCGCGATGCACGATATGGCCGCGCTGACCAGCGCGGCGCATGCGGCGGGCGCGCTGGTACTGTGGGACCTGTCGCACAGTGCGGGCGCGCTGCCGGTCCACCTCAACCGGTGCAATGCCGATTTCGCGGTAGGGTGCGGGTACAAGTACCTGAACGGGGGTCCCGGCGCCCCGGCTTTTGCCTTCGTGGCCGAACGGCACCACGACGCGCTCAGTCAGCCGCTGACCGGCTGGATGGGCCACGCCGCGCCCTTCGCGTTCACGGATGATTATGCCCCCGCGCCCGGCGTGGCGCGCCTGCTGTGCGGCACGCCGCCGGTCCTCGGGCTGGCCGCGCTGGAGGTGGGCGTCGATATCGTGGCAGAAATCGGCGTCGTACGCCTCTACGCCAAGTCACAGGCCTTGTCGGAATTCTTCCGGGAATGCCTGCGCGATCTGGGGGTCGTACTCGAACTCGTCAGCCCGGTCGAACCGGACCGGCGCGGCAGCCAGTTGTCGTTCCGTCACCCCGATGCCTACGCGCTCAGCCAGGCGCTGATTGCCCGGGGCGTAATCGGCGACTTCCGCGATCCGGACATCCTGCGCCTGGGTTTCGCCCCGGCATACCTGCGCTTTGCAGACATGGCGGCCGCGGCCCATCATCTGGCGCAGGTGCTGGCAGGGCAGGAATGGCGCCGGGAAGAATTCGCGCGGCGCGCCGCCGTTACCTGACGTTTGTTCCGCAGCCGGTCACGCCACCCGCGGCAGATGATCCGGCAATGTGCCATCGGCGAGCGGGTAAAGCTCGGTATTTTCGCGGTCGATCCGGGTGCCGAGCGCGCTTAGCACGGCGGCGGTTTCGGTGCGAAACCCTTCCGGATTCGCAAGGATCGCGGTGGCGGAACGCCAACGGGCCGCGAACTCGCCATATACCTTCGCCAGCCCGCCCATTTCCTGCATGAAACGCCGTGCGGTATCGGCCACGGCCGGATCGCTCGATGCGCGAAGCTGCGGGTAGAGCGCCCGATCCTCGGCAGCGAGATGCAGGTTCAGCACGCCGGTCAGCTTGGCCAGCCGCGTGGGGGCCAGCGCGCCCTCGGCTTGCGTGGTAAGGCTGCTCTGCGCCGCGGTCAGGTCGCTTGCCAGGGCGAGAATGGCGTCGTGCTGGCGGCGCAGATTGGCTGATCGGCTCATAACGTGGATGCTTTCAAAAGAGTTGACCACCCCTAGACCCGCGCCTGCCCTGCGAACCTTAACGGACATGGTTGACCGACCTTAACGATCCTCGGGGGGCGATCGGTGAAAAGGCGGCTGGGTAGGGGGCCCGCCGCCGGTGCGGGGCCATGGACTTGCCGCTATTCTTCCAGCTCGATGTCCCAATAAAGCCAGTCACGCCAGGTTTCGTGGAGGTAGTTCGGCGGGAATTGCCGGCCGTGCTGTTGCAGCTGCCAGTGGGTGGGACGAATGGGCTGGCAATGCAGCACCATCTGCGCCTGTTTGGGCGTGCGGCCACCCTTCTTCATGTTGCAGGGCGCGCAAGCGGTGGCGATGTTTTCCCAGGTCGTACGGCCGCCCAGGCGGCGGGGGACGACGTGGTCGAAGGTCAGGTGGTGGGTGTCGCCACAATACTGGCAGGCGAACCGGTCGCGCAGGAACAGGTTGAAGCGGGTGAAGGCGGGGAATTCGCTTGGGCGAACATATTGCTTGAGCGCGATGACGCTCGGGATCTTCATGTCGAGGCTGGGGCTGTGCACCTCGCGCTCGTAAGTCGCGACCACGTCGACCCTGTCGAGGAAGATCGCCTTGATCGCCGTTTGCCACGGCCACAGGCTGAGGGGGTAGTAGGAGAGCGGCGTGTAATCCGCATTGAGAACCAGGGAGGGGCACGACGCCAGATTGCGCGTCGGATCCTCCACCGTACTTCGAACCCGGTGCATCCTCTCGATCAGATCGGCTCTGAACACGTCGACGTTCCTCCCTGATTGGGCTGAATTGGCCATTTGCAGAGTTTGGCGTCAACCCGGTTACAGACAGGCTATCCACAGGGGTGTCCACGCCGATGCGCGTTGGTCACACCTCGATCGCGGGCGAAATCGATTTCCTACTCGCCCGGGGCTGTGCCACGGTCATGGCCATGCCGGTCATGACGCCCGCCTGCGCCGATCGCGGCCCTCCATGCCTGGAAGTCCACACCGTGGCGTGGTGTTTGGCATTCAAGCTGTTGATATCGCATGGCTTTATGACGAACGGCACAGTTTTTCAATGCGGATCCAGCGTGACACGGGGCAGGCCTGGATGACTATCATCACCCGCTTTGCCCCCAGCCCGAACGGGCCGCTCCATCTGGGCCATGCCTACTCCGCCATCGTCGCGCACGATCTGGCGGCGGCGCACGGTGGCCGGTTCCTGCTGCGGATCGAGGATATCGATGGCGCGCGCTCCAGGCCCGAACTGGCCGCGCAATTCCGTTCCGACCTCGCCTGGCTTGGTCTTGCATGGGACGAAGTGCCTGCGCAGTCGATTCGCCTCGCCAGCTATGCCGCGGCAGCCGAGCGCCTGCGCGCGCAAGGGCTGCTCTATCCCTGTTCGTGCACCCGGGCCGAGCTCGCCGCGCAAGCGCGGGAAACCGGCCCGGAAGGCCCGATCTACTCCGGTCGCTGCCGCGTGAACGGACCGGTGCCGGGCCGGGCCGTCGCCTGGCGACTCGACATGGCCCAGGCCGTGGCGCGGAGCGGACCGCTGATTTGGCACGACGCGCGCGCGGGCGAACAGGTCGCGCGGCCCGAACTGCTTGGCGACGTGGTGCTGGTGCGCAAGGACGAGCCTGCCAGCTATCATCTCGCCGCGACGCTCGACGATGCGGCCGACGGGGTGACGCTGGTGACGCGGGGGGCGGACCTCTTCGCTGCCAGCCATGTGCATCGACTGCTGCAAGCACTGCTCGGGTTACCGGTGCCCCGCTGGCACCACCATGCACTGCTGGTCGACAGTGCCGGGCAGAAGCTGGCCAAGCGACGCGGCTCTGGCGAGGCGGGATTCGGGCTTGCCGAACGCAGGCTGGCGGGGGCGGACGGGCATGCCTTGGCAAATGATCTGCGGGCGGGTCGATTCCCCTCTGGTATACAGCTCGGGAAGGACTAGATTGGGTCCATGACCACATTCCTCGTCATCGTGCTCGTGGTGCTCATGGCACTCGTCGTCTATTCGCTCGTTCGCGGCATCGTCGCGTTCATGAAAAGCACCAAGATGGACCTGGAACGCGGCGAGGGTACCGGCGCGAGCGAGATGCAGCTGCTGCAGAACAAGATGATGTTCGCGCGCATCAAGTATCAGGCGCTGGCCGTGCTGGTCGTTGCCGTGCTGCTCGCCGCGACGCGCTGATCCACTCTTGGTCAAGCTGAACAAGATCTACACCCGTACGGGTGATGACGGCACCACGGGCCTCGTCGACGGTTCGCGCTGCCCCAAGCACGCGGCCCGGATCGAGGCGATCGGCGCGGTGGATGAGGCGAACAGTGCGATCGGACTGGCCGCAACGCTCGTTGCTGGTGCGGCGCATCGCAGCGCTGAGGCTGCGGGTTATGCAAATGCCCTTCATCGCATCCAGAACGACATGTTCGACCTTGGTGCCGACCTCGCGACACCCGGCGACGACTTCGAGCCGGGCGAGATGACACTGCGGATCGTACCCGCGCAGGCGACCTGGCTGGAAACCCAGATCGACACGCTCAACGAACGGCTCGAGCCTCTCGCCAGCTTCGTCTTGCCGGGCGGTCGAGAAGAAGCGGCGCGCACGCACATGGCACGTGCCTCGGTGCGGCGGGCGGAGCGAGCGATGACGGCACTGGCCGCGGTCGAGCCGGTCAACCCGGCCGCGCTCGCTTACGTAAACCGGCTGTCTGATTACCTGTTCTGCCTGGCGCGTGTGTTCAACGACGATGGCCGTACCGACGTGAAATGGGTTCCCGGCGCAAATCGCTGAACCGGGGCTTTCCAGCCGCAAATCCGCCCGCTAACACCCCGCCCTCGCTGCATCTGCGAAAGGATTGTGCATTGCAGAAAGTCGCCGTGATCGGGGCTGGCCAGATGGGATCGGGGATCGCGCAGGTCATCGCCCAACATGGCATCGACGTGCTGTTGTCAGATGTCGACGTTGCCCGCGCCAGTGCGGCGCGCGATGGCATTGACCGTGCCTTCCGCAAACTGGTCGACAAGGGCAAGCTCGAGATAGCTGCGGCAGAAGCCGCAATGGCGCGCATCACCGCGATCGGCGACTATTCACCGATGGCCGAAGCTGACCTGATCATCGAAGCCGCTACCGAGCGGGAGGAGATCAAGCAGCGCATCTTCGAAAGCGCGGGCAAGGTCCTTGCGGCCGATGCGATCATCGCATCGAACACCAGTTCGATTCCCATTACTCGCATGGCCAACCACGCGCCCGATCCGGCGCGGTTCATCGGGCTCCACTTCTTCAATCCCGTACCGGTAATGCAGCTGATCGAGGTCATCCCGGGCCTGGCGACTGCGCAGGATACTACCGATCGGATCGTCACATTCGCCCGTGAATTGGGCAAGGAAGTGGTGTTGAGCCAGGACGAGCCCGGGTTCGTCGTCAACCGCATTCTGCTGCCGATGATCAACGAGGCGGTGTTCGTCCTGGGGCAGGGCACGGCGGGGATCGAGGATATCGACAAGGGCATACGGCTCGGCCTCAATCACCCGATGGGGCCGCTGCAACTGGCCGATTTCGTCGGGCTCGACACGTGTCTCGAGATCATCACGGTGCTGTACAAGACCACGCGTGACAGCAAGTACCGCCCGGCGCCGCTTTTGGTGAAATACGTCGAGGCAGGGTGGCTTGGGCGCAAGACGGGCAGGGGCTTCTACGACTACGCCGGCGAAACGCCTGTCCCGACGCGTTGAATCGCGGGAACATCGGCGGGCCCGGCGCCGTTGGGCGGTGGAAGGAGAATTCCCATGAACCGCCCCGATGATCTTCCCCCCGAAACGCATAACGACGAACAGGACGACGAGCGCAGCCAGGCACAGACCGTCGCGCAGGAGGCTCGCGGCGAGCCGGGCTCCAGTCCTACGGAAAGCCGCAAGCCGCGCGATCCCGATGGTGGGTCCGAGCAGGATGTCGTCGACCATATGCGCGACATGGAAAGCTCTGGCCGGATCGACATGGACGCCTTCCGTGGTGAACCCAATCATGACGACAATGTCGACAAGTATGGTCCGGGCCATGATGACGACGAGCTGCGCGGCGACGGATCCTGACGCCCCGGCGTATCAGTCGACGAATTTGACCTTGCCATCGACCATGATGAAAGGTCGGCCGGTTACGACATCTGGATGAAGCGCTGGGCCGGGCGCGGGATTGTTCCCTTCCGGTCCAGCAGTTATTTCAGGCTCGGTTCGGTCAAGGCGAATGTCTTTGCCGGTACTGGCGGCAGGCCGATGTACGCTTGGCTGCATGCGCGTTGCCAGAGTGTTCGTCGCGGGCTCTGGTCGAGGTTTGGTCTCGCCGCCGGCTTGCTGATGGACAATCTGATCGGCGGTATTGCTGATCAGGCCGCCATTTTGTTCGTCGCCCACAAGGTGCGCGGCGCCCATTGCCATCAGCGCTACAAAGGCGAGCGCCATCCAGCGCGAGCGAAAAACCGGCGAATCCATGGCCGCCTACCTAGAGGCCGCGCGGTTAACGTTCGGTAGAGCAGGCTTCTCGTTTCAGATCGTAGAGCAATTCAAGCGCGTCGCGCGGGCTGAGCGCGTCGAGGTCCAGAGCTCCGATCCGTTCGCGCAGGGTATCACGCGTTTCCTCGGGCATGGCCTGCATCGCCGCGAACAGTGGCAGGTCGCCGAGCCCGGCAGCAAGCCCCCCCGTTTGCGCACGGCCCTTCTCGAGCTTGTCGAGAACGGCCTTGGCGCGGGCCAGCACCTGCCTGGGCACGCCTGCCAGCCGCGCGACGGCGAGGCCGTAGCTCTTGTCTGCCGGGCCTTCCGCCAGCTCGTGCAACAGCACCAGCTCGCCCTTCCACTCGCGCGCGCGCACATGGTGGAGGGACAGGGCCTCGCAGGTCCCGGCAAGATGGGCGAGTTCGTGATAATGCGTGGCGAACAGGCAGCGGCACCGGTTCGTGCCATGCACCGCTTCCACCACGGCCCACGCCAGTGCGAGGCCGTCGTACGTGGACGTGCCGCGACCCACTTCGTCCAGGATGACGAAACTGCGGGGGGTCGCTTGCGCCAGGATAGCCGCCGTCTCGACCATTTCGACCATGAAAGTCGACCTACCCCGGGCAAGATTGTCGGACGCGCCAACCCGGCTGAACAGGCGGTCGACCAGCCCAACTGTAGCAGAAGCTGCCGGTACGTAGCTTCCAGCCTGGGCCAGCAGCACGATCAGCGCGTTCTGACGCAGGAAGGTCGACTTGCCGCCCATGTTGGGCCCTCCGATCAACCACAGCCGGTCATCGGGCGCCAGCGCGCAATCGTTGGCGACGAAGCGGGCCCGGTCGCGTGACAGGGCATCCTCGACCACCGGATGGCGACCGGCTCGAATGTCGAGACAAGGCTCCTCGACAATGGCCGGGCGGCACCAGTCCCCTTCGGCCGCCCGTTCGGCAATGCCGGCGGCGACGTCGATCCGGGCAAGGGCACACGCGGTGGCCGCGATCGCCTCTCGCGCATTGCAAATCGCTTCCACCAGTTCTTCGAAATGCGCGGCCTCCGCCGCCAGAGCATGTCCGCCCGCCTCCGCAATTCGGCCCGCTTCCTCGTGCAGCGACAGCGAATTGAACCGCACCGCCCCGGCCATCGTCTGGCGGTGAGTGAAACCGCTATCGGGCGCCATCAATGCATCGGCATGGCGCGCAGGCACTTCGATGAAATAGCCGAGGACCCCGTTGTGCTTGATTTTCAGGGCGGCAATGCCGGTATCGGCGCGATAACGTGCCTCCATCGCGGCAATCGCGCGGCGAGCATTGCCGGAAGTGCGGCGCAATTCATCGAGCGCGTGATCGTAGCCATCGGCGATATAGCCGCCCCCCTGTCGTTCGGTCGGCGGGGCCGGGACCAGCGCACGCTGCAGCCAATCCACCAGCGCACCGTGGCCGGTGAGGCTGGGAAGGAGTTGTTCCAGCAGAGCGGGATGGTCGCGTTGCTGGGCCAGGGCATCGCGGATCCGCCGCGCTTCGCCCAGGGCATCACGGATCTGGCCGAGATCACGGGGGCTTCCGCGCCCGGCGACCACCCGGCCCAGCGCCCGGCCAAGATCCGGGATTGTCCGCAGCATTGCCCGCAGATCAGCGCGCAGGATGGGATCGGCATGGAAAAAGGCGACCAGCGCCAGTCGCGCCTCGATGGCGTTGCGGTCCGTCAGCGGCGCCGCAAGATCGGCCGCCAGTTGCCGCGCGCCAGCGCCCGTCGCGCATCGATCGACTGCGGCCGCAAGGCTGCCTGCGCGTCCGCCCTGCTGCGATTCCAGTATCTCGAGGCTGGTCCGGGTCGCCTCGTCCATGGCCATCAGCGCATTCGCAGCGCGCGCTTCGGGTGGCAGCAGCAAGGGCAATCGGCCGCGGCCGACATGTTCGAGGTAGGCAATCAGGCCGCCTGCTGCCGCCAGCATCGGGCGGGTGAAGGTGCCGAACCCGTCGAGCGTCGCGACGCCGTGGACGGCCTTGAGGGATCGTTCCCCTCCGTCGCTTGCGAAGGCGGCACGTGGACGCGCGATGACCGAGAAAGGTGCGTCGTCCCAGCCTTCCGGCCCCACGACCTCGCTTGGCGCCAGGCGGGCCAGGACCGCCGCGATCTGGTCGGGGGAGCACTGCTCCGATTCCATTCGCCCGGTCGAGATATCGACCGAGGCCACCCCGATCTCGCCGCGCACGTCGCACACTGCGGCGAGCACATTCGCGCGGCGCGGTTCCAGCAGGGTTTCTTCGGTCAGTGTGCCGGCGGTGACAAAGCGGACGATGTCGCGCCGGACCAGCGCCTTCGAACCGCCCCGCTTTTTCGCCTCTTCGGGCGTTTCGACCTGCTCGGCGATGGCCACGCGGCAGCCCGCCTTGATCAGGCGAGCGAGATAGCCTTCCGCAGCGTGGACCGGCACCCCGCACATTGGCACCGCTTCGCCCCCATGCTCGCCGCGCGAAGTAAGCGCTATATCGAGCACGCCCGCCGCGATCCGCGCGTCTTCGAAGAACAACTCGAAAAAATCCCCCATGCGGTAGAACAGCAGACAGTCGTCGGCCTCGCGCTTCAGCGCGTGGTACTGCTCCATCATGGGGGTGGTCTTGGCGGTCATGCGAGCCGCGACCTAACCGCCGCGCATGCGATTCGGGAAGGGCGGCTGGATGCCTGTCCCCCTTATCGTTTGGCCTCTATCGCTAAGCCGTAGCGTCAGCTAAGCGCCGGGCTTACCGGACCAACGAGGGATTTGGCAGTGGCCGATCAGAAGCAGGCGAGTTTCACCGAGCGCGAGGCGCTGTTCTACCACGAGACGATCCGGCCCGGTAAAATCGAGATCATTGCGTCCAAGCCCATGGCGACGCAGCGCGATCTCAGCCTGGCCTACTCCCCCGGGGTCGCCGCGCCGGTGCTCGCCATTGCCGAAGATCCGGCCAATGCGGCCAAGTATACCGCGCGATCGAACCTGGTCGCGGTTATTTCAAACGGCACCGCGATCCTGGGGCTCGGCAACCTCGGCGCGCTTGCATCCAAGCCGGTGATGGAAGGCAAGGCGGTGCTGTTCAAGCGCTTCGCCGACGTCGACTCGATCGATATCGAGCTCGCGACCGAAGATCCCGACGCGTTTATCGAGGCGGTTGCCTTGATGGAGCCGAGCTTTGGCGGGATCAACCTGGAAGACATCAAGGCACCCGAGTGCTTCGTGATCGAGCAGGCGCTGCGCGACCGGATGAATATCCCCGTGATGCACGATGACCAGCACGGCACCGCCATCATCGCCGCGGCCGGGCTGATCAACGCCTGCTACCTCACCGGCCGCGATCTCAAGGACGTGCGGATGGTGGTGAACGGCGCAGGTGCTTCCGCGCTGGCCTGTACCGCGCTGGTCAAGGCGATCGGCGTGCCGCACGAAAACGTCATCGTGTGCGACCGCCAGGGACCGATCTATCGCGGCCGCGAAGAAGGAATGGACCAGTGGAAAAGCGCGCACGCGGTCGATACCGAGGCGCGCAGCCTGGAAGAGGCGCTGGTCGGCGCCGATATCTTCCTAGGCCTGTCGGCGGCCGGCGCGCTGTTGCCCGAATGGGTTGCCCGGATGGCGGACAAGCCGATCATCTTCGCAATGGCCAATCCCGTCCCCGAGATCATGCCTGACGATGCCAAGGCGGTGCGTCCCGATGCGATCATTGCGACCGGACGCAGCGATTTCCCCAACCAGGTCAACAATGTCCTGGGCTTCCCCTTCATCTTCCGCGGCGCGCTCGACGTGCAGGCAACCGCGATCAACGAAGAAATGAAGATCGCCGCGGCGCGCGCGATTGCCGAACTCGCGCGTGAGCGCGTGCCGGAAGAAGTGGCAGCCGCATATGGCCGCAGCCACCAGTTCGGCACGGACTATATCATCCCGGCACCATTCGATCCGCGCTTGATGGAAGTGGTTTCGTCCGCCGTTGCCAAGGCAGCGATGGATTCAGGGGTGGCCCTTGCGCCGATCGCCGATTTCGACGCCTATCGCCACAGCCTCAAGTCGCGTCTTAACCCGACCAGTGCTGTTCTGACCAACACGTACGAACTTGCCCGGCAGAACCCCCGGCGGGTGGTCTTCGCCGAAGCGGAAGAGGAGGTCGCACTTCGTGCCGCGATCCAGTTCCGCGATTTCGGCTACGGAACCCCTATCCTCGTCGGGCGGACCGACAAGGTGCGCGAAAAGCTGGTCGAACTGGCGGTGGACGATCCGGACAGCTTCGAAATCCAGAACTCCGCAACATCCGAGCATGTCCCGCAGATGGCGGAGTTTCTATACGATCGGCTGCAGCGACGCGGCCGCACCGAACGCGACGTACGGCGCATGGTCAACCAGAACCGCAACGTGTTCGCCGCGCTGCTGGTGGCGCTGGGGCATGGCGATGCGCTGATCTCGGGCCTGACCCGCACCTTTGCCCAGACCATGCGCGAAGTCTCGCTGGTGCTCGATCCCAAGCGCGGGGAGCTGCCGTTCGGTATTCACATGATGATCGGCAAGAACCACACCACGTTCCTCGCGGATACCACCATCAACGAACGGCCGAGCGCCGAACAGCTTGCCTATATCGCCCGCGAGACGGCTGCGGTTGCGCGCCGCATGGGACACGAACCGCGCGTGGCTTTCCTCAGCTATTCGACGTTTGGCAACCCGCCCGGCCAGTGGCTCGGCAATATTCGCGACGCCGTGGCCATTCTCGACGCGGAAAAGCCCGATTTCGAATACGAAGGCGAAATGGCGCCGGACGCTGCGCTCAATCCCAAGGTCATGGGGCTGTACCCGTTCAGTCGCCTGTCGGGCCCGGCCAACGTGCTGATCATGCCCGGCCTGCAATCGGCCAACCTGTCCGCCAAGCTGCTGCGCGAGCTGGGCGGTGCCGCCACCATCGGGCCGATGCTGATCGGGATGGAAAAGCCGGTGCAGATCGTCCCGATGACGGCGATTGCCCCCGACGTGCTTACCCTGGCCGTTCTGGCGAGCGCTGGGGTGGTGGGGTAGCCGGGCGCCCGCTCCGATCGACTTGTCCTAGCTTAATTTCAGCCCGCCGCGCGGTTCATCGCCGCGTAAGCGGGCGGGGTGCTTTGCGTCTCTCACGTGCACTTGGACGCACGCGAAAGGACTACAAGATGAACAAGACACTAGCGCTGCTGGTCGCTGGCGCGGGCCTCGTTGCCGCCCCCGCGCTTGCCCAGGACAACACCGCCCCGGGCGGGTTCTATGTCGGCGCGATCGGCGGATACGAAGGTATCGACGTCGAATCCGGCGATGGCGCGGTTACAGCCGATGCCGATTCGGCGGTCTATGGTATCAACGCTGGTTACGATCTCAGCCTCGGCAGCGCCTTCGTCGGCGTCGAGGGCGAGATTTCGACCAGCGGCGGCTCGACCCAGTTTCCTTCGAGCTTCGGCGGCGCCCGTGACGGGCTGGAAGCCAACGGCCAGTACTACGTCGGCGCGCGCGCGGGCGTTGCGCTGACCCCGGGCATCGCGGCCTACGGCAAGATCGGCTATACCGCACTCGATACCGAGGCCTTCACCTCGTCGGGTTCGCTGGCCGAGCTGGAGCAGAACACCGATGGCCTGCGCTTCGGCGGCGGCTTGCAGGTGCAGCTCCCGGGCCCACTGGAAGGGCGCCTGGAATACCGCCGTTCGCGTTATAACAATGTCGCGGATGCCGATTTCGGCAAGGCGACGACCGATCAGGTCGTAGCGGGCGTCGGCCTGCGCTTCTGATCGCACATTGACGCAGCAATACGGGGGCCGCGCCTTGATGGCGCGGCCCTTTTTGCATGCAGGCGCTTGGTATCGTCTACAACGACCCTGCCACGACATTGCAACGATCCGTACACGCGAAATCAAGCCCGGCGCCGGGCGAATGAACCACCTGGCGCCACGGGCACTGCAACTGGCCCAACAGGACATGAGTTGTTGGAAATCTGGAGCGGGCGAAGGGATTCGAACCCTCGACCCCAACCTTGGCAAGGTTGTGCTCTACCCCTGAGCTACGCCCGCTCTCTAGACGTTCCCGAAGCCTTGGCTTCGTGGGGAGGCGCGCGATTAGCAGCGGTTCCATGGGGCCGCAAGCGCAAAATGCCGCATGTCTTTTCCCTTCACAAAACGGCGCGAAAGCCCACATTGGGCGCTTCCATCCGAATCCCCATTACAGGAGCACGCCTTGGCCAGCATGGGTCTCAATCTCGACGAGCAGAAAGCGGTCGACCGCTTCCGCAAGAATATCGTCGAACCTTCGATGACCAGCCTGGTGGTGCTCGATTTCTGGGCGGAATGGTGCGGGCCGTGCAAGGCGCTGACCCCGGTGCTGGAAAAGGTCGCCGCCGATTACGCCGACAAGGGCGTGATCCTGGCCAAGGTCAATGTCGACGAGGAACAGTTCATCGCGAGCCAGTTCCAGGTCCGCTCCATCCCCACCGTTTATGCGATGTTCCAGGGCCAGCCGGTCGCCGACCTGACCAGTGCCCGTACCGAATCGCAGCTGAAACAGATGCTTGACCAGTTACTGGCGCAGCTGCCTGTCGGTGGCAGCGGGGGCGATGCGCAGGCTGACGTGGCGCAGTTCCTGGCGATGGGCGAGGAGGTGCTGGCGAGCGGCGAGGCAGAACGCGCCGTAACCATCTTTGCCCAGGTTGCCGAAATGGCGCCCGACAATGCCGCGGCCCAAGCGGGCCTGGTCCGCGCACTGGTTTCTGCCGGTCGGATCGACGAAGCGCGCGGCGTGCTGACTGCGCTCGATCCCACCCTGCTCGCCGATCCCTTGCTGCATCAGGCGCAAAGCGCGGTCGAGCTGGCCGGATCGCAGGTTGACGAGGGCGAGTTGCAGGCATTGCGCGCTGCAGCGGTCGAAAGCCCTGCGGACATGGAAAAACAGCTTGCCTTCGCCGAAGCTGCCTTCGCCGCGGGTTCGCGCGACGAGGCGGCCGATACGCTGCTGCGCATGATAGCAAGCGACCGCGACTGGAACGAGGGCGCGGCCAAGGCCAAGCTGCTGCAGATGTTCGAGGCGACCGGTCTCGAAGATCCCTGGGTCGTTGCCACGCGGCGGCGGCTGTCCAAGATCCTGTTCGGCTGAGCGCGGTGGCGACCACGCGGCTCTCGATCTTTCCGCTGTCAGGCGCGATCCTCTATCCCGGATTGCATCTGCCGCTGCACGTGTTCGAGCCGCGCTACCGCGCTCTCGTCAGCGATGCGCTGGTGCGCGACCGGCGCATCGCGATGATCCAGCCGCAGCGCAGTGCCGAAGGGGCGCCGCTGTTCGAGGTGGGCTGCGTCGGGCGTATCGACGATGTCGAAGCGCTGGATGATGGTCGCTACAATATCGTGCTGGAAGGCGAGGCGCGATTTCGCGTTCTGCGCGAGCTGGAAGTAAGCAGCCCCTATCGGCAGGTCGAGGCCGAGCTGATCACTGAAGCCAGCAGCGTCCTATCGCCCATCGAACGTGCCGGGTTCGAGCGCGAGGCGCGCCGCTTTGCCGATGCCCAGGGATATTCAGTCGACTGGGAATCGGTTCAGCGGCTGGATGACGAGACGCTGATCAACGGGGTAAGCCAGATCGCACCGTTCGATCCGGCCGCCAAGCAGGCGCTGCTGGAAGCCGACGATATCCCGGCCCGGTGCGAGCTTCTGATCCAGCTGATGACGTTCTTCGGCCGTCACGACGGCGAAGACGAGATCATCACCCTGCAATAAGCCACGCGGTCAGAGCGAGAAGCTGCCCCGCAGCCCGTCAATGATGTACTGGGCGGCCAACGCGGCCAGCAGAACGCCGAGCAGCCGGGTAATCACCGCCTCCACACGCGCACCGAACAGCCGCATCAGCGGACCGGCCGCGATCAGCGCGACCATGGTGATCAGCAGCACTGTAAACAGCGCGCCCAGCACCACCATCGCTTCCGCCGTGCCGGTGCTGCCACTGGTGAGCAGCATGACCGAAGCGATGGCCCCGGGCCCGGCCAGCATCGGCATCGCCATCGGGAAGACCGAAACGTCCTCGATCTCGGGCGTCGCCGCGACTTTTTCCGCGCGCTCCTCGCGCCGCTGGGTACGCTTTTCGAACACCATTTCGAACGCGATCCAGAACAGCATCAGTCCGCCCGCGATGCGGAAGCTGTCGAGTTCGATGTGGAGCGCGCCCAGCAGCGCTTCGCCGAACAGGGCGAAGATCACCAGGATCACGCCCGCGATCACCGTCGCGCGAATCGCCATCGTGCGCGCCTGGGCAGACGTCGCGCCCTTGGTCAGCCCGGCATAGATCGGCGCGCAGCCCGGCGGATCGATCACCACGAACAGGGTGATGAATGCGGACACGAAAAGTTCGAGCATGGGCGGGTCCGTTCCTGTCAGCTCGCGGCACTGGCTGGCCAGTCTTGCGACATGGCATCCTGCCAGGCCCCGTCCTGCCATAACTGCACAACGATCCTGCGCGTTCCGTCCGCGCGGTGCTCCCACCGCCACGCCAGCGTTCCGTCGGGCGACAGGCCGCCATCGTTACGGGCGGTGGCGGCGTGAAGAACGGGCGGAGCCGGTACAGCGGTGCCGCGGGCGGGACAGTCGGCCACGTGGCCACTGATCAATTCTTCCGCCACGACGACGATCTCGTCACCTTGGGGCTCGCGGCCTGCGGGGGGCTGCGGAATATCGGGGCCGCCGATGTCGTAGACCCAGCGATAATCGCCATTCGACTGCTGCTGCCACACGGTGGCGAAAGTGCCGACCTTGCCATCGGGTTCGCGCAACCTGCCGCGCGTCACCGCAAGCTTGCCGTCGCAGCTCATCCATACGGCGCGCGGGGCCCAGGCGACCGACTGCACGGGATTGGCCTGCTGTGCCAGCCAGGGTTCGGCAGCGAACGGGCCGGTGCGGCCATGGATCACGCCGCCGGGTGCGACCGTTGCGCGGAACGCCGTCCATTGCCCCCGTTCACGTGCCGCGCGCGCGAAAGCGATTTCAGCGGCGACGACCTTGCTCGGCTGCGCAGCGCCCGGTGCGGTTGCAAGCGCCCGGTCGATCACCGCGCGCGGGGTGCGGGGCGGGCCGGACGCGCAGGCGGAGAGCAGCACGGCGAGAGCAACGGCGGTGGTGGCACTTTTGAACATTGATCCCACCTACCTATTCGCCCCGGACTTGTCGCCCCGGACAAGTTGCCCCCCTGGTTGTAGGGCGGCTTCGCATGGCAACCGAAGTTAAAGTTCGCCCGGTACTGTCAGCCCCGCATTGCGGTGCGCTGCGACCAGCGTGTTGCGCAGCAGCACGGCGATTGTCATCGGCCCGACCCCGCCGGGCACCGGCGTGATGGCACCCGCGACCGTGCTTGCACTGGCGAAATCGACATCGCCGACCAGCCGACCCTTCGCCTCGCCATCGGCCGGCGGCAGACGATTGATCCCGACGTCGATCACGGTCGCACCCGGTTTGATCCAGTCGCCGGTGACCATCTCCGCCCGGCCGACCGCGGCGACCACGATATCCGCCCGGCGCACGACCTCGGCAAGATTGCGCGTACGGCTGTGTGCGATCGTGACGGTCGCATTCGCGCCCAGCAGCAGTTGCGCCATCGGCTTGCCGACGATGTTGGATCGGCCGATGACCACTGCTTCCATCCCCGACAGGTCGCCGTGGAGGTCTTGCAGCAGCATCAGGCAGCCAAGCGGCGTGCACGGCACGAAACCGGCCTGGCCCACGGCCAGCCGTCCGGCATTGGCGACATGGAAGCCATCGACGTCCTTGTCGGGCGAAATAGCCGCAATAACCGCCTGCTCGTCGAGGTGCGCAGGCAGGGGAAGCTGGACGAGGATACCATCGACAGCCGGATCGGCATTGAGCCGTTCGACCAGCGCCAGCAAGTCAGCGGCCGGGGTATCGGCGGGCAGCCGGTGCTCGAAGCTGGCCATGCCTGCCGCCACGGTCGCCTTGTGCTTGGCGCCGACATAGACCTGGCTCGCCGCGTCTTCGCCGACCAGGACGACTGCGAGCCCGGCCTTGCGACCGGCGCCGGCCTCGAATGCGGCAGCATGGCCGGCAACGCGCTCGCGCAGGCGCGCGGCGAATGCCTTTCCGTCGATCAGGGTCGCGGCCATCACGCGCCGTATGCGACGGAGTAGAGGACCCGGATGATGATCTGCAGCACGATGATCAGGACCAGCGGCGAGAAATCGATCGCCCCGGTGCTGGGCAGGATGCGCCGGATCGGGGCCAGGATCGGCTCCATCAGCGCATTGATCGAACGGTAGACCTGTTGGAGGAAGTCGTTGCTGGGGCTGACGACATTGAATGCGAACAGCAGTCCGATAATGAACTGGATGATCACCAGCATGACGATCACCTGGGTGATCATGGCAAGGATATCGATCAGCACGACCACGAGGCGGCCCTTTCGCTTTTGCTTGGTTTGGCCCCGGTCTTAGCCGAGACGCAGAGGGTGTATCAATGGCCTAAGACGCTGCGGCCCCCGTGCGGATCAGCGTGCCCGCGCCGCGCGCGGTGAAGAATTCGAGCAGCATCGCATGCGGCACCCGCCCGTCGAGCACGACCGCCGCCTCGCAGCCCGCCTCGACAGCGTGGATACAGGTTTCCAGCTTGGGGATCATGCCCCCGCTGATCGTGCCGTCGGCCTTGAGCCGTTCGATGTCGGCTGGCGTCAGGTCGCTGAGCAGGGTGCCGCTCTTGTCCAGCACCCCGGCGACGTCGGTCAGCAGGAACAACCGCGCCGCGCCCAGCGCCGCCGCGATCGCGCCCGCCATGGTATCGGCGTTGATGTTGTAGGTTGCACCGTCCTCGCCCGCACCGATCGGGGCGATCACCGGGATCATTCCGGCCGCGACCGCCGTGTCGATCAGCGTGGTATCGACCCGGGCCGGTTCGCCAACGAAGCCGAGGTCGATCGCCTGCTCGATATTGCTGTCGGGATCGCGCGTGGTGCGGGCGACCTTGGTTGCCGTCACCAGCCCGCCGTCCTTGCCCGAAACGCCGATCGCCCGGCCGCCGGCCTGCGCGATCCAGCCGACCAGTTCCTTGTTGATGGCGCCCGACAGGACCATTTCGGCGACTTGCGCCGTTTCCTTGTCGGTGACGCGCAGCCCGTCGACGAAGGTGCTTTCGACGCCCAGCTTCTTGAGCATTGCCCCGATCTGCGGTCCGCCGCCGTGGACCACGACGGGGTTGATGCCGACCGCGCGCAGCAGGACGACGTCCTCCGCAAAATCGCGTGCCGCCTCGGGATCGCCCATGGCGTGACCGCCGTATTTCACCACGAAGGTGCGCCCGGCGTAACGCTGGAAATAGGGCAAGGCTTCGATCAGCACCTCGGCTTTCGCTAGCATCGCCGTGTCGTCGCGGTTCGTCATCGCCCGTTCCCGTTCGTTCCGGTGCGCCCCTAACGGTTGGGGAGCGGGGAGGGAAGCGCAATTGCCCCGGGCGGGGCCTTGCGGCTAGGCGGGGGTTCGATGGTTCGCACACCCCGCTTCGATGCCGCCTGGAACGCCCGCCGCCACCGCGCCGCCTGGTGGCGCACCTGGCGTTTGTGGTTGGGGCTGGCGGTCGTCTTGGCACTTGCCGTGCTGCTCGTGCGCTGGCCGGGCGGGGGCAGCGAGTGGCAGGCGATCGACACACCGTTCGGTATCTGCGGGGAAGGGCGCGGAGCGAATTGCGTGGTCGACGGCGACACGATCATGCTCGGCGACCGGCGCGTGCGGCTGACCGGGTACGATGCGCCCGAGTTGGCGGGAGAGTGCGAGGCGGAACGGCGGCTGGCATTGCTCGCCCGCGATGCGCTGGCCGACTGGCTGAGCCGCGGGGTCTTCACCCTCGATGGCGGTGCCGATCCGCCGCGCGACCCGTATGGCCGCGAACTGCGCGCGGCCCGGCGCGACGATGCGGCGGGGCAGCAGTGGCTCGCCGCGACCATGATCGAGCAGGGCCTCGGCCGCCGCGACGGCGCGCGCGACTGGTGCAGCGTCTGAGGGCTTGCCGCCGGCGCCCGTGCAGCGCATCGAGCGCGTCATGACAACGCTCATCCTGCTCACCCTGTCCAACATCTTCATGACCGCCGCCTGGTACTGGCACCTGCAGGGCGGGCCGGAGGCAGCGGCATCGCGGCCGCTGGGGTGGGTGATCCTGATCTCGTGGCTGCTCGCCGGGGTCGAATACACGCTGGCGGTGCCGGCCAACCGGATCGGCTACCTTTCGGGCTGGAGCGCGGGCCAGCTCAAGATCGCGCAGGAGGCGATCGCGCTCACCGTGTTCGGCGCCTTCATGGTGCTGGTCCTGGGCGAGGCGCTGACCTGGCGCCACGCCGCCGCATTCGCCTGCATCATGGCCGCCTGCGCTTTCCTGTTCACGGGCAAATGAGGGGCATTGCGGCCCCCATCGGGATCAGTCGAACAGTTCCTCGAAGAAGCTCTTGCGGCGCTTGTGCGGCTTGCCATAGCCGTGGCCGTAGCCCGAATGCGCCTGCCCGCCGTGCTGGGCATAGCTGGGTGCCGGCCGTTGCGGCGGGGAGGCGGACTGCGGCACGCTGCGCTCGATGATCTTGTCGAGTTCGCCCCGGTCGAGCCATACCCCGCGGCACTGCGGGCAATAGTCGATCTCGATCCCCTGGCGGTCGCTCATGGCCAGCGGAACGCGGCACACGGGGCAGTTCATCGCGGCGACTTCGGCTTCGGTACGCATCGTCGGCAGGTCCTCTCTCTCGGTTTTGCCCAGATGGGGCAGGGCGGGCCGGCCCGCAAGGTTGCGGTTGCACGCGGCGGCCCCCGATGGCAGCGATGGCGCATGAACCGCACACTCATCGCCGCCGCGCTCGCGCTGCCGCTTGCCGCCTGCGCCACAACCACGCCTGCGCCCGTTACCCCGCAGGAGCAGTTCTGGGCCGCGCTTTCCAGCCACTGCGGCAAGGCCTATGCCGGGCGCATGGTCAGCAGCGAGGCCGCCGATGCCCAGATGCGCGGCGCCGCGATGGCGATGCACGTGCGCACCTGCGCCGACGAGCGGATCGAGGTCCCTTTCCACATCCAGCGCGCCGATGGCACGTGGGACCGAAGCCGGACCTGGGTCTTCACGCGAACCGGCACTGGCACCGACGCCGGCCTGCGCCTCAAGCACGACCACCGGCACGAGGACGGCGGCCCGGATGCCACCACCATGTACGGCGGCGACACCGCGGCGCCCGGCACCGCCCGCGCGCAGGAGTTCCCCGTCGATGCCGAGAGCATCGCGCTGTTCCGGCGCGAGGGGCTGACCGCCTCGCTCACCAATGTGTGGCGGGTGGAGGTCGACCCGGCGGGCACCCCCGATGCGGCCTTTGCCTATCGCCTGATGCGGGATGCGCCCAATGCGCGCAACTTCCACGTCCGGTTCAACCTGACGCGCCCGATCGCGCCGCCACCCGCGCCGTGGGGGCACGAGTGAGGCGAGCGGGCTAGTCCCCGCCGCCCCCGCCGCCATCTCCGCCGCCGCCATTTCCGCCGCCGCCATCCGGGCCCTAGCCGCCACTCGCGCCGCTATCGTCTGGCGCGCCGTCGCTGTCCTTGCGCGCGCTGCTCCCGGCATCGGCGCCGAGGTAGCCGCCGCCCCCGTCGCTGTTTGTGCGCGCGCGCTGCCGCCGCCTGCCGCGCACGATGACGAAAGCGAGGGCGAGCAATGCCGCCCCGATCGCGATCCACAATGCCGTGTTTTCCAACCGCCCGTCTCCCTGCCAACCCGGCGCCATGATGGCGTGTTTCCCGGCGAAGTCCACGCCTGTGCCTGTCACGCTCCACCCGGATTGGAAAAGTGTGGCTTTCCCTCGCATTCCGGCATCGCGCGGGTGCTGCGGCGCAGCTGAGCGAGGTACTGGAGCAAGGCATTATCGTCGGTTTTTGCGATACTTAGCGGGTCGGCCCCGCGCCGCAGCTGGACCTGGATCAGCCCTGCGCGATAGCGGTATCCGGCATCGAGACCTGTGGACTTCGCCGAGGTGAGATCGACCGGTTCGTGCGCGATCCCCAGCGCTGCATCCCACGCCGCGGCAAAGCCCGCCGCGCCGGGCCGCTTGCGCAGGCGATAGGCGCTCTCGCGCCCCATCGCGACCTTGCGACACGCCGCCGCAACCGAGCGCGTGTGCGCGAGCCAGGCAATGAACTGCCCCTGCCGCACCGGCGTCCACCCGTCGGCACGCGGGGCAAGCGGCACGGGATGAAACGCCGGTATCCGGCGCGGCGCGCGGCGCGCGTGAGGCGAAGTGAGCGGGGGATAGAGCTTCATCGCGCAGGATGGAGCAGATTTGCCGCGTGTAGGAAATCGGTTTGGGAGAATAACACCGCGCGATTCGGCTCAGCGAGGCCAATCTGGTGGTGCTGGTCGAAGCATCCCGCAAACCCGCACAGGCCCGTTTAAGCGCTGCTCTCCCCTCCGCGATCGCCGCGACGATGGCGGGCGTGGGCGAGTTGGACCTCAAGGAAGAAGTCCACACTGTGGTCTTCAGGAGACGGAAGGGGTGTGAGCGCTAGGCATCTGCCTGCTAGGCTTACTATTGGAAATTCGCGGGATTTACCGGAGAGTGAGGGGTGCGCGATAACCTTGGCGCATGGCAGACCCGATCTCAATTTGGCGCGGACGCGCCCAGCGGCCGACGCGGCAGCGTGGTTGGCTAGCCGCTGCCATGGGACTGGGGCCGATTTTGGCGACGATTGGCAGTGCACTTGTGAGCAACGCGTAGGTGGGCCTTCACTGCCTAGGTCCGTTTCCTATTCAATATTCGTTCTCGCCGTTAGGCCTTAATCTTCGCTTAGTTCATTGATATTGAGGTAATAAGTTTGAACCTCATCATCGATCTCTAGTTTGGCAACGATTGAAGTTCCAATATCTAAGGGCACATTATCAATTGGGAGGGAGATGACAACTAAATCTTCCTCATCGTCCAAGTTGACACCTTCAGCCAGCGGCTTTGTAAATGGCCCTCGACGGATAACTTCGTCGCGCTCGGAATGGCTTATTTCTAAGGAAAGTTTCAATGTTATGTTAGAATGCTCTTTACGAGCATAAAACATAGAAACGAAATACAGGCTTCGAAGACGCCTCTCCTTTGGGCTCAGTTCGATGTTCCGTGAGAGAACGCCGAAGAACATTGGTTGCCCCGTGTCTTCGACCCGGAAATCCTCACAGAAAATGGAACTACCGTGCAAATGAAGCATTTGTAATCGCTTGCATTAATTCATCGCCCGTCACCATGAGAACTTCGCGCAACTTTACTAATTTATCGAATGACGGCTTCTCTTGCCCCGATTCCATGCGAGCAATCGCTGGCTGTGATGTTCCAATTGCTTCGGCGAGCTGGAGCTGGCTCAATCCTTGCGCCATGCGAAGATAAGCAGGCGTGGGGCGCCCGTCTTTTTCTAGCTTTTGCTTCGCTTTTCTAACTCGAATTTCTGTGAGGCTTTTGCGGCTACTGTCTCGGAAGTTTGCCCGGATGAAATCTTTGATGGGAACAAAGCCATCTGGAGCAGCATCGAACTCGAGCAGCGAAACTCTCCGCCGCATTCGAATGCCAGGCTCAAGTGACTTACGCGATGTTTCGCCACGCCAGGAAACTGATCTATGAGGGTTAGAGGGACGCGAATTCGAGCGCATCATAGCTACCCTTCAATCGTTCTGCCAAAATAGGATCTTCTTCGTAATTCTGACGGCGATGCATGATCGCTAGTATTCCTATTTTTCTATTGCGATGATCAGCGGCGGTGATCACGCGCCAACTCGCAACTTCGATAAATTTGATCCGATATACGTTCCGCTTGGTTTTTTGAAGAAACCATACAGGGATTACGTTCTCGATCTGATCATCGCTGTAAGATGGGTCCGCGATACACGCGCACCAGCTATCGTCCCCTTCAAGATCTTCAAAAAAGACCTGCAACTCATCGTAAGCTAATGGGTCAACCTGTTCTACGTGAATCAAATCGGCCGCCACTTCCTCGGCGACGACGAGTCTGTAGCGGCGCGATGTCTCAGTCATATACCGAATGCGGTATGGGAATCAAGAGTTGATTTCACTCCGCCGCCACGCTCCCGCTCGTCGCATCTCCGAACATGTCCGGCTCGCCGGCGTCGTCGGTGCTTTCGTTCGCGGCGGCGCCGACTTTGGCTTTCTGGCGGTTGTCGAAGCTGGACCACACCGTGTTCCAGTCGCCGCGGGTCGCGGCCTTCGAGTATTCCGTCGCGCGGGTTTCGAAGAAGTTGGCGTGTTCCACCCCGTTCAGCAGCGGGGCGAGCCACGGCAGCGGGTGATCTTCGACCATGTAGATGCTGGGCAGGCCAAGCTGGCCCAGGCGCCAGTCGGCGATGTAGCGGATATAGCGCTTGATCTCCTTGGCGGTCATGCCGGGCACCGGGCCCTGCTCGAACGCGAGGTCGATGAAGGCGTCTTCCAGCCGCACCGTCTTCTGGCACATGTCCATGATGTCTTCCTTGACCGACTTGGTCAGGCAATCGCGCTCGCGCACGAATTCGTGGAACAGGCGCGTGATCCCTTCGCAGTGCAGCGATTCGTCGCGCACCGACCAGCTCACGATCTGGCCCATGCCCTTCATCTTGTTGAAGCGCGGGAAGTTCATCAGCATGGCGAAGCTGGCGAACAGCTGCAGCCCTTCGGTAAAGCCGCCGAACATCGCCAGCGTGCGGGCAATATCCTCGTCATTGTCGACGCCGAACTGCTGCAGGTAATCGTGCTTGGCCTTCATCTCTTCGTATTCGAGGAACATGCCGTATTCGCTTTCGGGCATGCCGATGGTGTCGAGCAGGTGCGAATAGGCCGCGATGTGGACCGTTTCCATGTTGGAGAACGCGGCCAGCATCATCTTGATCTCGGTCGGCTTGAACACGCGGCCGTACTTGTCGTGGTAACAATCCTGCACCTCGACATCGGCCTGGGTGAAGAAGCGGAAGATCTGCGTGAGCAGGTTCTTCTCGTGCTCCGACAGCTTCTGCGCCCAGTCGCGGCAGTCTTCGCCCAGCGGAACTTCCTCCGGCATCCAGTGGATCTGCTGCTGCCGCTTCCAGAACTCGTACGCCCACGGGTATTCGAAGGGCTTGTAGGTCTTGCGGGCTTCGAGCAACGACATCTTGTGTCTCTCCGGGCGTAGTGCGTGAATCTGGCTAGGTCGCCAACATAGGGAATCATGGCCGCGATTCGAAGGCAAGCGCGAAGATTCGGGCGGGGATAAATGACGCGAGGCCATGCGTTGACACGCGCGGGCAGATCGGCGGGAACTGCCAGCGATGCGGGGCATTGTCGATGCGTGGCGTCATGATGGCGCCAAACGGGGATGAGCGGGCACGGCCCGGTTTCCTCCCTTTTGGCGGGCTGGAGCTCGCAACCCCGGCGCCCCGCCTTCCCCCCAAGGCGGGGCGCTTCGCATTCCGCCGTCGGAACGGCGCGGCGCGGCGGCCGTTGTCTCTCATATCAAAGGAGATTTTGCCATGGGACAGTACGAACCCGACGACAGCCGCAACGTGACCAACAAGCCGGGGCACGAACCCGGCGGGATCGAACGCACCGGCCCGCGCGAAGGCGAGACGCGAACCGGGGACCAGGCCCGGCGGGACGAGGCGCGCAAGCGCCTCGACGATAGCGGCGCGGGCGAGATCCTGCCCGAAAAGGACCCGCGCGGCGCCCCCTCCCGCGACTGGGGCTGACAGTTCTCCCCGCCACGAAAAAGGCCCGGCCCGCAATGCGGTGCCGGGCCTTTTCGCGCGCACAGCCAGTTACTGACAGGCGAGGCTACTGGCAGGCGAGGCATTCCTCGTAATCGGTCTGCTCGCCGATTTCGAACTTGGGCGCGTCGGGGGTGTTGTCCGCTTCCACGCCGCCGGCGAAACCGGCGCGCTGCACGCTCTTGGAGCGGAGGTAGTAGAGCGACTTGATGCCCTTTTCCCACGCCTGGAAGTGCAGCATCATCAGGTCCCACTTGTCGACGTCGGCCGGGATGAACAGGTTCAGCGACTGCGCCTGGTCGATGTAGGGCGTGCGGTCGGCCGCGAATTCGAGCAGCCAGCGCTGGTCGAGTTCGAAGCTGGTCTTGAACACCGCCTTTTCCTCCGGCGTCAGAAAATCGAGATGCTGGACCGACCCGCCGCGCTCGAGGATCGAATTCCACACGTTGGTCGAATCCTTGCTCTTCGCGCGGAGCAGCTTTTCCAGGTACGGGTTCTTGACCACGAAGCTGCCCGACAGCGTCTTGTGGGTGTAGATATTGGCCGGGATCGGTTCGATGCAGGCGCTGGTCCCGCCGCAGATGATCGAGATCGACGCGGTCGGCGCGATCGCCATCTTGCAGCTGAAGCGTTCCATCACGCCCATGTCCTCGGCATCGGGGCAGGGGCCGCGCTCGTTGGCCAGCATCATGCTCGCCTCGGCCGCCTTGGCATCGATGTGCTTGAACATCTTGAGGTTCCAGACCTTCGCCATCGGGCTTTCGAAGCCGATGCCCTTGGACTGCAGGAACGAGTGGAAGCCCATGACGCCGAGCCCGACCGAGCGTTCGCGCATGGCCGAATACTTGGCCCGCGCCATTTCGGGCGGCGCGCGGTCGATGTAGTCCTGCAGCACGTTGTCGAGGAAGCGCATCACGTCCTCGATGAACAGCTTGTCACCTTCCCACTGGTCCCAGGTTTCCAGGTTCAGCGACGACAGGCAGCAAACCGCGGTGCGATCGTTGCCGAGGTGGTCGCGGCCCGTGGGCAGGGTGATTTCCGAACACAGGTTCGAGGTCGAGACCTTGAGCCCCAGGTCGCGGTGATGCTTGGGCATCATCCGGTTCACCGTATCGGAGAAGACGATGTAGGGCTCGCCCGTGGCCAGCCGGGTTTCGACCAGCTTCTGGAACAGGCTGCGCGCATCGACCGTCTTGCGGACCGAACCATCGCGCGGGCTGACGAGGTCGAAGTCCGCCCCGTCACGCACGGCTTCCATGAACTTGTCGGTCAAGAGCACGCCGTGGTGCAGGTTCAGCGCCTTGCGGTTGAAGTCGCCCGACGGCTTGCGGATTTCGAGGAATTCCTCGATTTCAGGGTGCGATACGTCGAGATAGCACGCGGCCGAACCGCGCCGCAGCGACCCTTGCGAAATCGCCAGGGTCAGCGAATCCATCACGCGGACGAAGGGGATGATGCCGCTGGTCTTGCCGTTGAGGCCGACCGGTTCGCCAATTCCGCGCACGTGGCCCCAATAGGTGCCGATGCCGCCGCCGCGCGAGGCGAGCCAGACGTTCTCGTTCCATGTGCCTACGATCCCTTCGAGGCTGTCCTCGACCGAGTTGAGGTAGCAGCTGATTGGCAGTCCGCGATTGGTGCCGCCGTTCGACAGCACCGGGGTGGCAGGCATGAACCACAGTTTCGAGATATAGTCGTAGATGCGCTGCGCGTGATCCTGATCGTCGGAATAGGCATCGGCCACGCGGGCGAACAGGTCCTGATAGTTTTCGCCCGGCAGCAGATAGCGGTCGGTCAGCGTGTCCTTGCCGAATTCGGTCAGCAGCGCATCGCGCGATTCGTCGGTCACAATCGTGAACCGGCGATCGTTGATCTTCTTCGAATCGCTATCGCCGTCAGCCGCACCCGCGGCCTGCGCCATCGCCCCGGCAAGCGCGCCGGACATCGCTTCCGCAGCCTTTGCGGCCACCAGTTCGTCGCTGCCCTTGTCGCTCTTCGCCATGCTCACCGCAGCCTTCTGCTTGTCGGTATCGGAGGGGGCATTGTCGGGTACGATCGCGTTTTCTTGCATGTGATCGAGCGCCATTGCCACGTCGTCTCCGGTTCTGAATTCCATGTGTCGCTTCCCGCCTGTCTGCCCTGTGGAACAGCGCCCCGTTGGGGGCAGATGTTCCGTGTCCGTTCGAATCGGCGGGGTCCTTCCGAACTAGCAGCTTTCACGTGCCGCCGTGCGAAAACTTATCCCCCGCGAACCCACAATGCCGTGCGGCCTGACGCCGCGAGCCATTCGCCCCGTCGGCCCATGGCTTACACGATCTAGTAGGTCCCCCCGCAATCCGAACCACTAGATACTGAATCAGCTGGTCACCGTGCGCAAGTGGGTAAATAGCCGTTAACCCTGATCCCAAGGCCGCTCGCGGGGGTGTGTTATCCGGTTGCAACGCCGCGACGCGCGGGAAATCCTTGGTCTGGCGGACGTGCAAGTCCTAAAACGAATCCGGGCAAAAAATTATCTCCGGAAAATGGGCATGGCAGCCCTTTGATTCAAACGAATCCTGTGCCGCAATTTTCGAATCCGTAAGCTGGCACGCATGACTGCCGGATACCCCGGCGGGCGCCGCGCGGGCGCCCGGGTGCATGGCTACCTGCCTGCCGCCTCCGCGTGCCCGGCGATGTCGCCGGCAATCTCATCGACCAGTTCCAGGGGAAGGTCGTGGCCCCAGCCGGGAATGGTCTTGAGCCGCGCCCCCGGAATGGAGGCGGCCGTGTCGCGCCCGCCCTCCACCGGCACCAGCGGGTCGTCCTCGCCATGCAGCACCAGCGCGGGCGCGGTGACGCGCGCCAGCATCGCGCGGCGGTCGCCATCGGCGACGATCGCGGCAAGGTGCCGGGTCGGCCCCTCGGGATAGAAACTGCGCCGCACATTGGCGGTCACGTTGGTCCGCAGGCGATCTTCCGGCGCCGGAAAGCCGGGCGATCCGATCGTGCGGGCGAGCAGCATGCCATGTTCGACCAGCACGGCTTCTTCAGTGCTGCGTGGTCGCTTGATCAGCACCTCCAGTGCTTCGCGCCGTGCTGGCGGCAGCCCGGGATTGCCGGTGGTCGAGAAGATCGAGGTCAGCGACCGGGTCCGCTGCGGGTGGCGGGCGGCAAAATGCTGGGCGATCATCCCGCCCATGCTGGCGCCCACGATATGTGCCGCCTCGATCCCCAGCGCGTCCAGCAATCCCGCGCCATCGTCGGCCATGTCGGCCAGGGTATAGGGGACGCGCGGCCTGATCCCCAGCTTGCCGAGCAGTGTCAGCTTCACCACGCCAGGCGCCTTGAACCCGTGGAACTTGTGGCTGAGCCCGATATCGCGATTGTCATAGCGGATGACCCGGAACCCGCGCGCCACCAGCGCCTCGACCAGCTCGATCGGCCACAAGGTCAGCTGCGCCCCGAACCCCATGATCAGCAGCATCGCAGGATGGGCGGGATCGCCATGGTCCTCGTAATGGATGGTGATCCCGTTGGCGGTGACGTCAGGCATGGTTCCTCCCCCGTTTGGTCTGCAGTGGACCCATGAACACAAGGGATAGGCGCAAGGCGCAAGATTTTTTCGCGCACCGATGAACCTGCTCGCGGTTTGCGTACACCTTGTCCATGAAAGCAGCGGGGTAGGGATGAGCAAGCAGCACGATCGCCTGGTGGACGAATATCTCGTCGCGAGCATCCAAACCGGCAGCCGCGCCGCGCTCGACCAGCTGGCGAAGCGGTGGCACGTGCGGTTGCTGGCGCACGCCATCCGGTTGTGCGGCGAACGCGAAATGGCCCGCGATGTGGTGCAATCGGCCTGGGCAGAAATCGTCAAGGGGATCGACCGCCTGGAAGACGGGCGGGCATTCCCGGCATGGGCGTTCAGAATCGTATCGCGCAGGTGCGCACGCGAAATCCGCGATCTGGTGAAGCGTCGCTCGCTTGCGCGGGAAGTGGAGCGGCAGCCCCTTGAAGAAGTACGGCCAGTGGAGCCGTCCGATGCGGTCCGGCTGCAGGAAGCGATCCGTTATCTTTCGCCAGCTGAGCGCGCGGCGGTCGCGCTTTACCATTTCGAGGAGCTCAGCGTCGCCGAAGTCGCCGTCGCGCTCGCAGTGCCGGTGGGGACCGTCAAAACGCGCCTGATGCATGCGCGGCGCAAGCTGCGGGCAATTTTTGAAGGAGAGAAGTCATGACTGACCACGTAGATCGAATGATCGATGAAGCGCTCATTTCCGAAGAGCGGGATTTGCTGCGACGCATTGGCGAGGAGCCGGCCTATTTCGCCCAGTTGGGCGATGCGTTCACCGGGCGGCTGGGATGGGTCAATGGTGTCATGATGCTGGCGCAGGCCCTGCTGTTTCTTGCGGGCATCTATGGCGCCATCCAGTTCTTTGCGGCTGACGATCCACTCACGGCGATCCGGTGGGGAATACCTGCAGCGGTGCTGGTCTTGATGTCGCTGATGATCAAGCTCGCGATCTGGCCGACCATCCAGACCAATCGCGTGCTGCGTGAATTCAAGCGGCTGGAACTCATGCTCTCTCGCCGCGCCGATTGACACGATGACTGGTGCTTTACGGCACCAGCACCGTATCGCGCGCCAGCGCGTCCGTTTGCGGGTAATCGAGCGTGAAGTGCAGGCCCCGGCTCTCCTTGCGAGCGAGCGCGCTGCGCACGATCAGTTCTGCGCTCTGAAGCAGGTTCCTCAGTTCGATCAGGTCGGTCGTGACGCGGAAGTGGCCATAGTAATCGTCGACCTCGTCGGTCAGCAGCTTGATCCGGTGCGCGGCACGCTCGAGCCGCTTCGTCGTGCGCACGATGCCGACGTAGTTCCACATGAAGCGCCGGATTTCGGTCCAGTTCTGCTTGATGACGACTTCCTCGTCGGAATCGGTCACGCGGCTTTCGTCCCAGTCGCGGATCGGGGGCGGATCGCCGAGCTTGTCCCAGCAGTCCAGGATGTCCTTGGCCGCCGCTTCGCCGAAGACGAAACATTCGAGCAGGCTGTTGGAGGCAAGCCGGTTGGCACCGTGAAGGCCGCTTTCCGTGCATTCGCCCGCTGCCCACAGGCCCGGCAGGTCGGTCCGCGCGTCGAGCCCGATCAGCACCCCGCCGCACGTATAGTGCTGCGCCGGGACGACCGGGATCGGTTCCTTCGTCATGTCGATGCCGAGGCCGAGCAGCTTCTCGTGGATCGTGGGGAAATGCCCGCGCACGAAATCGGCCGGCATGTGGCTGATGTCGAGGTGGACGTAGTCAAGTCCGTAGCGCTTGATCTGGTCGTCGTTAGCCCGCGCCACCACGTCGCGCGGGGCCAGCTCCATGCGTTCGGGATCGTAATCGGCCATGTAGCGGTGGCCGGTTTCGGGATGGAGCAGGCGGCCGCCTTCGCCGCGAACCGCCTCGGTAATGAGGAAGTTCTTGGTTTCGAGATGATAGAGGCAGGTCGGGTGGAACTGCATCATCTCCATGTTGGAAACCCGCGCCCCGGCCCGCCAGGCCATCGCGATCCCATCACCCGTGGCGCCGCGCGGGGCGGTGGAGAACAGGTAGACGCGCCCCGCGCCGCCCGCCGCCATCACCGTGGCGCGCGCGACGTGCTTTTCGACCCGGCCCGTCGCTTCGTCGAGCGCATAGGCGCCCCATACGCGGCCATCGCCGGAATACCGTTCGCCGTGGCGCCCGGTGATCAGGTCGATGCAGCTGCGGCCCGGCAGCAGGGTGATGTTGGGATTTTCCTCCGCCGCCTTGAGCAATGCTGCCTGCACCGCCCACCCGGTCGCGTCGTCGACATGCACGATACGGCGATGCGAATGGCCGCCTTCGCGAGTCAGGTGGAGGTCTTCGCCGTCGGTATTGAAGGGCACGCCCAGTTCGACCAGCCGGTCGATTGCGGCAGGCGCGCGTTCGATCACGAACTCGACCGTCTCGCGCCGGTTGAGCCCGGCGCCCGCGACCATCGTGTCGCGAATGTGATCCTCGAACGTGTCGCCGGCATCGAGCACCGCGGCAATCCCGCCTTGGGCCCAGGCAGTCGAGCCCGAGCGCAGATCGCCCTTGGCCAGCACCAGCACGCGCCTGGTTTCCGCAAGCGCCAGCGCCGCGGTCAGCCCCGCCGCGCCCGAACCGATGATGATCACGTCGTGATTGGTCATGCCGGGGTCATGACCGCACCAGCGCGCGCGGGCAAGCCTATCCCGCCCCGGTCAACTGGACGAATACGTCCTCCAGGTCCGCCTCGCGCGTGGTGACGTCCTCGATGGCGTAGCCATGGCTCTGCACTTCGGCGAGCACCTGCCCGGCGCTGGCCTGGTCGCGGTTGTAGGTGACCTCGAGCGTGCGCGGTTCGACCACTTCGGCCTTGAGGAAGCAGGTCGCGGCGGGCGGACCCGCCAGATCCTTGTCCACCGTCACCCGCACGATTTTCTCGCGCGCCATGCCCACCAGTTCGCGCGTCGGCTTGTTGGCGATCAGTTCGCCCTTGTCGATGATCGCGATCCGGTCGCAGAGTTGCTCGGCTTCCTCGAGGTAGTGCGTGGTCAGCACCACCGTCACCCCTTCGCGATTGAGTTCGGTGACGAGATCCCACAGCTGGCGGCGCAGCTCGACGTCGACCCCTGCGGTCGGTTCGTCCAGCACCAGGATCGGGGGCGAATGAACCATGGCCTTGGCCACCAGCAAGCGCCGTTTCATCCCGCCCGACAGCGTCCGGGCATAGGCGTCGCGCTTGTCGGCAAGATGCACTGCGGCAAGCAGTTCCTCGCTGCGCCGCGCGGCCTTGGGGATGCCGTAGAACCCGCCCTGGTTTTCCAGCACTTCGAACGGGGTGAAGAACGGGTCGAAGACGATTTCCTGCGGGACGATACCGATCGAACGCTTGGCATTGCGCGGATGCCGGTCGATGTCGAAGCCCCAGATCTCGGCATGGCCGCTGGTCTTGCGCACCAGCCCTGCGAGAATATTGATCAGTGTCGACTTTCCCGCGCCATTGGGGCCGAGCAGCCCGAAGATTTCGCCCTGGGGCACGTCGAAGCTGACGCCTTTCAGCGCCAGTTTGCCTTCTGCGCCTTTCGCGCCAGCATAGCGCTTGACGAGATTGTAGATGCGGATCGCGGGGGCAGTGGTCATCCCGGCAGCACTAGGGGCGCCGACCCCGGGCTGGCAATGCTTGCGCGCGGGCAGGGGAGCGATTATCGCGCCGGCCATGAGCATCGCCCCGCCCGAAATAACCCTGGTCGACAGCCGCCGCGTCCACTGCGACGGTGCCGACGCGATTCGCGGCGGAGCGGCTCTGGGCCACCCGCGGGTGTGGCTGGAGATCGACGAGCATGGCTATGTCGACTGCGGCTATTGCGATCGCCGTTTCGTGCTGCGCGGCGGCCCGGCCGATGGCGTGGATCAGGCGTCGCTGCCCGATATCGCCGCAGGGTCGGACCCCGCCCACCGCTGATCGGGCGCAAACCACGCTTCGGCTCATGCCGGGTTCATCGGTCTGTGCTAGATCACCGGACATGGTGCGCTCGAATCCCTTCCGAATCGCCATCATGGCGCCGTTGTTCCTCGCCGCTACTGGCGCGCTGGCGGCGGACGAGAACCGGGCGGGTGAGGCTGAGCTGGCCGAACTGCTCGAGGGCCGAATCGCGGGCGATCCCGTGGAATGCCTGCCTGACAGCCGCCGCGATACGATGCAGGCGATCGACGGGACGGCGTTCGTATTTCGCCTCGGCGACACTCTCTACGTGAACCGCCCGTCGGGGGTGCGCACGCTCGACTGGAACGACCTGCCGGTGTTCCATTCGTTCGGCAGCCGCCTGTGCGCACGCGACAGGGTGGAGCTGCGCGATCGATCGTCGCACATGCCCGGCCCGGTCCTGTTGCTGGGCGAATTCGTTCCCTATCGCCGCGCCGATCAAGCGCGGCCCCGCGAAGGAGGCTGACATGTCGAAGGCCCTTATCCCGCTTGCCGCGCTGGGCATGGTGGCCATGGTTGCCGCGCCAGCTGCAGCCGACCCCGTTTCTGCCAAGGGCGAGGAAAAGCTCGCGAAACTGCTGGAAGGCCGTGTGGCGGGCGAACCGACCGATTGCGTCAACACCCTGCGCGGCGGCGGGTCGCTGCAAATCATCGACAAGACGGCGATCGTCTATCGCCAGGGGCGCACCCTGTGGGTCAACCGCACGACCCATCCCGAAACGCTGGACGATGACGATTACCTCGTCATCCGCCATTTCGGCAGCGGATCGCGTCTGTGCCGTACCGACAACATAACGACGCGTGACCGGACCGGGAATTTCTTCACCGGGGCGATCTTCCTGCAGGATTTCGTACCCTACCGCCGCAGCGAAGGCTGATCGGGCGGCGACATCGGCATGCACACGGCATGCCGATGCGCGCGACATTCTATCGCATCAATTGCCCGCGGATCGCACCATTGGGAAATTCGGCGGTGTGGACGTTGACGTAGAACATCTCCGGATTGTCTTCGATCCGGTCCTGTGCCCATTCGCTACCATCCGAGCAGCCCTTCCAGCCGCCTTCGTTGGCCTGGCGGAGCGTGAATACCGGCGGGCCATTGGTGCCGCGCGCGCCGCGATGGATGTGCGCCGCGGTGATCGGGCCGATCCCGCTGATCCCGTTGAGATCCCAGCAAACCTGCCCGAACCCGTCAGAAATCGAGATTTCCGCCCGGCCGGCGCCATCGGGATCGCCGCCGCCGACCTCCTGCGCGCCGGTCAGTGTCGCGCGATAGGTATCGGCGGTTTCCTCGGCCACGGATTCCTCCAGCGTGGCGCAGCCTGCCAACATGGCCGCCCCGGCAAGCGTACCGGTCAATAAAATCGAACGTACCCTGTTCATCGTACCTCTCCTCGAAGGAACGAGGGTCGAGAACGGCCCCCGAACGGGGCATCAACGGGTTCGAATATAAAAGGTTTCCCTTTGGGCTCCCTTGGCAGCGGCCCTCATTCCCACTCGATCGTACCGGGCGGCTTGCTGGTATAGTCATAAACCACGCGGTTGATGCCCTTCACCTCGTTGATGATGCGGGTCGCCACCCGGCTGAGGAAGGCGGCATCGAAGGGATAGATATCGGCCGTCATGCCATCCACGCTGGTCACCGCACGCAGGGCGCAGACGCTGTCATACGTGCGATAATCGCCCATGACGCCGACCGTACGCACGGGAAGCAGCACGGCGAACGCCTGCCAGATCGCATCGTAAAGCCCGGCATTGCGGATTTCATCGAGATAGACCGCGTCTGCCTTGCGCAGGATATCGCAGCGTTCCTTGGTGACTTCGCCCGGAATGCGGATCGCAAGGCCAGGGCCGGGGAAAGGGTGGCGGCCAACGAACAGGTCGTTGAGGCCCAGCTCGCGCCCAAGAACACGGACCTCGTCCTTGAACAGTTCGCGCAAGGGTTCGACCAGCTTCATGTTCATGCGTTCGGGCAGGCCGCCGACATTGTGGTGGCTCTTGATCGTGACCGACGGGCCGCCGGTGAAGCTGACACTCTCGATCACGTCGGGATAGAGCGTGCCCTGGGCGAGGAAATCCGCGCCGCCCAGTTTGGCCGCTTCCTCCTCGAACACGGCGATGAATTCGGCGCCGATGAACTTGCGCTTCGCCTCGGGGTCCGTGACCCCGGCCAGCCCGCGCATGAAGCGTTCTTCCGCATCAACCACGACCAGCGGGATGTTGTAGTGATCGCGGAACAGGCTCTCGACCTGTTCGCGTTCGTTGAGGCGCAGCAGGCCGTGATCGACGAACACGCAGGTCAGCTGGTCGCCGATCGCCTCGTGAATGAGGATCGCCGCGACCGAACTGTCGACACCGCCGGACAGCCCGCAGATGACCCGGCCCGAACCGACTTGCTGGCGGATTTCCGCGATCTTGGTGTCGCGATAGGCCGCCATCGTCCAGTCGCCCGCGCAGCCGCACACCCCGTGGACGAAATTGGCGATCAGCTTCCCCCCGTCCGGCGTGTGCGCGACTTCGGGGTGGAACTGGGTGCCGTAGAAGCGGCGTTCCTCGTCCGCGATCACCGCGAAGGGCGCGCCATCGCTGACCGCGACGATCTTGAACCCGGGCGCGAACTGGGTGACCTTGTCGCCGTGGCTCATCCATACCTGGTGTCGCTCGCCAACCTGCCACAGCCCGTCGAACAGCGCGCAGGGTTCGGTCACGGTCAGGAAGGCGCGGCCGAATTCGCCATCCCACTCGCCATCGCGCCCGGTCTCGACCCGGCCGCCCAGCTGGTGGCTCATGACCTGCTGGCCGTAGCAGATGCCCAGGATCGGCACGCCCGCATCGAACAGCATCTGCGGGGCGCGGGGGCTGCCATCTTCCGGAACCCCGGCGGGCGACCCGGACAGGATCACGCCCTTGGGCTGCATCCGCCGGAACGCCTCTTCCGCCATCGTGAACGGCGCGATTTCGGAATAGACTCCGGCTTCGCGCACGCGGCGGGCGATGAGCTGCGTTACCTGGCTGCCGAAATCGACGATGAGGATGGATTCTTGCAGGCCAGGGTCGGCTCGTCCAGATTCGGGCAGGGCGGAGTCAGAGAAGTGCTGCGGTTCCATGCGCAGCGCGCTAGCGCCGCAGCCCGCACACGTCCAGCGGCGGTGCGCGCATGAGTTGCACAGAACGCAACATATTTGCCGCTTTTCTCATTTGTGAAAAGCGCGGCGAAAGAATATTTCAGCGCTCGAACCGGTCGGTCGGCTCTCCTCTCCCGCCTGCCGACCGGTCTTCAGGAACATCGCCGGGCCTATTGCCGCCTGTGCTGGTCCTGATCTTCGCGAGCTTCGCAACGTCCCCTCGGGCAAGCTCGATCTGAAGATAGCGAGTGCGACGCGGCTGCCTGTCCTCCCCCCGAATCCGGCGGCCGCGTCCCTTCGCTGATTGCCTCAGTCATATCCTCCCAAAGTCACGGCCTGCTCGCGCAAGTCGGTCTTGAGCAGTTTGCCGATATGGCTGCGCGGCAACTCGTCGAGCGCGTGGAGCGCGGCGAGACGCTGGGTCTTGCCCAGCCGCGCATTGACCGCGGCAAGGATCGTCTCGGGCGGCACGTCATCCGACAGGCGCACGAAGCCGACCGGCGTTTCGCCCCATTTCGCCGATGGCACGCCCACCACCGCCGCCTCTGCGACGCCCGGCTCCTTCTCCAGTTCAGCCTCCAGGTCGCTGGGGAAGATGTTGAACCCGCCGGAGATGATCATGTCTTTCGCACGGCCGACCAGTTCGACGAATCCGTCTGCATCCACCCTGCCGATATCGCCCATGCGCTGCCATGTCTCGCCAGTTGCAGGGTCGGTCCAGTATCCGTCGCGGGTCTGCTCAGGGCGGTTCTTGTAACCCGCCATCATCGTCGCGCTGCGCCCGACAAGGTTGCCTGCGGTGCCCGGCGGGACCTCCCGGTCGGCGTCGTCCAGCACCTTGATTTCGCTGCCCGGCGCAGGGCGTCCGACGGTGTGCAGCTTGTCCGGAAATTCGTGACACGGCAACAGGCACACGAGGCCGCCTTCCGTCATCGAATAGATCTCGACGAGGCCGCCGGGCATCCGCGCCAGCACCTGCCGTTTCAGTTCGGCGGAGAACGGCGCGGAGGTGCAATACTTGAGCGCAAGCGAGGACAGGTGTGCCGTGTCCAGTTGCGGTGCGTCCATCAGTCGCTGATACTGCACCGGCACCAGCATCGTGATCGTCGTACGATCGGCGGCGGCATGTTCCAGCCATTTGCCCGCCGCGAACTTGCCCATGATCCGCACCATGCCGCCCGCCAGCAAGGGCGCGAGGAAGGCAACCATGGTGGTGTTGGAATAGAGCGGTGTCGACGCAAGGCTGCGCACCGACAGCCCCGCCGCATGATAGGACGCAGCGATGGCAGCAAACTGGCGCCAGCGCATCTGGTGCGAATGGACGATGCCCTTGGGCACGCCGGTGGTGCCGCTCGAATAGATGATGTTGAAGTGGGTATCCGGCTGGGGCGCGAACGCCGACGCGTGCGCGCCCGGTGCCGCCATCCACGCGTCGAGGGTTTCCAGCGGCACATGGTCCAGTTCCGGCAGGAAATCCGGTCCCAGCTCCGCGCGCTTGGCGGCGTCGATGAACAGGTGGCGCGCGCCCGAATCGCGCGCCATGCCTTCCAGCTGCTCCCGGCTGGCGCTGGTCGTCAGCGGCGCGGCGACACCGCCCGCCCGCACCGCGGCGAGGAACGCCACGGCATAGGCGATCGTGCTCGTGCCAAGGATCGCGACTGCCTGTCCCTGTTCAAGGCCGGTTTCGATGAGCCGAGCGGCAGTCCGTTCGATCCGGTCCTGAAGCTGCGCCCAGGTAAGTTCGCCCTCCTCATCGCGCAGCGCCGGAGCGTCGGGGTGTTCCATAGCCCAGCGGGACAGGATCTGGCTGAAATTGCCGAAGGGCTCGGCCAGTGCGGCGGCGGTAGCGGTTTCTCCCATCACCGCGACAATATGGTCGGCGCAGCGCTTGTCTAGGGGACTTCGTTGGCGCCGGGCGGCGAGAAGTCGATCCGGCCCAGGCGCCAGGCCGGGTCGTCGCCCATCAGCTCGGCAGCGGGCGGAATGGTGGCGGGCGGTTCGATGCCTTCGACCGTCGCAAAGATATAGCGGCCCGATTCCCGCAGCCTGATGACTGCATCGGGCCAGCGTGCTGCAAGGCGGGCCTCCAGCCGCTGCGCTTCGTGCGAGATGTCGGAGCTTTCCAGCTGGCGCGGGGCGCCGTCGAGCAGTTCCGCGGCTGCAGTGCGGATATTGTCGAGCCCGTCCTTCAGGATCGATACCGCGATGAACAGGGCGGCGGCGCTGTCCGCCCACCACAGCCCGAAACCGATACCGACGATGCCGAGGATACCGGCGAGGCCTGTCTGCCAGTCCGCCTTCTGCATCAGGGCATCGGTGTGGAGCACCTTGTCGCGCAGCTTTTCCGCGATCGGCAGCTTCTTGCGCCCCAGCGTCATGGGGACGACCACGGAATAGGCCAGCGATGCGATCATCAGCCAGCCCAGCCACACATCCTGCCCGAACAGCGTGATCGGGGGCACGGTCGGGTGTTCGCGCGCAATCAGCGTATGCGCGCTTTCGTAAAGCAGGAACCCGCCGACCAGGGTGAGCGCGACTGCCGATACCAGGAAGGCAAGGCTGTTCACGCGGACCAGGCCGAATGGATACTTCGCCGTCGGCCCGCGTGGTTCCAGCCGCGCGGCGATCAGCCATGTGACGGCCGGGACCAGGCTCAGGACGTCCTCGATCAGCGCGGACTTCATCGCCTGGCTCGATCCCATGGTGAAGTACATCACGGCGACCACGGTGCTCATCCACGCGAGCGTCCACCATTCGAGCCTGCGCGCACGCGCGAACGGTGCGGCGATCGGGGCGGGGATATCGGTCATTGTGCAGCGCCTTCGACCGCCGTGATCCAGCCGTTTTCGCCCATGCGGAATGCAAAGCGGGGCAAGCTGACGGATTTGGGCGGCTTGTCCGGTCCGCCCGGCGGTGTGCCGAAATGAACCTGCACCGCCCACGGCGAGGCATCGGCGAAATGCCCGTAAACGAGATCGTATTCGCCCAGCTCCAACCCTTCCAGCAGCTCCTCACCATGACCGGGCATGCGTTCGACGCGGGCGCCCGTCTTCTCGCTCAGCCTGGCGAGCACGCGTTCAGCGGCCGGGTCGGGGGCGGCCCCTTCGACCATGCCCAGCCTGATCGTTTCGCTGGCGCGGACGCGGTCGAGCGTTCCTTCGGGATCGCGCGGGAAATCGGAGCATGCGGACGGAAGAACGGCGATCAGGATCGCGGCGAGTGCAGGACGCATGGTGTCTCTCCTGCGGCGCAAACGCTGATGCCGGAAGCGTGGTTCCGGCACGCCATCAGCATTCCACCACGTTGACGGCAAGCCCGCCCTGGCTGGTTTCCTTGTACTTGCTCGACATGTCGAGCCCGGTCTGGCGCATGGTCTCGATCACCTGGTCGAGGCTGACCAGCGTTTCGGCGCCTGTCCGATGGAGAGCGAGGCGGGCAGCATTGACCGCCTTGACCGCGCCGATCGCATTGCGTTCGATACAGGGCACCTGCACCAATCCGCCTACCGGATCGCAAGTGAGGCCCAGATTATGTTCCATGCCGATCTCGGCCGCGCTGGCGACTTGGGCAGGCGTGCCGCCCCACAAGGCCGCGAGACCGCCCGCCGCCATCGAACAGGCAACCCCCACTTCGCCCTGGCACCCCATTTCTGCGCCCGAGATGCTGGCCCGCTGCTTGTAGAGCAGACCGATCGCCCCGGCCGTCAGCAGGAACATGCGGCGGCTGTCGCGGCAATCGTTGTCTTCCGCGTCCTTGCAATAGAACCGCATTACCGCCGGGATAATGCCTGCCGCGCCATTGGTGGGGGCGGTAACGATCCGGCCGCCTGCGGCGTTTTCCTCGTTCACCGCCATGGCAAAGCAATTGAGCCAGTCGAACAGCGCCTCGCGCTCGTTGGGCAGGGGGTTGGCGCAGAGCTTGTCCCACAGGTCGGGCGCACGGCGGGCGACCTTCAGCCCGCCGGGCAGCGTGCCCCGCTGGTGCAGCCCGCGCGTTACGCAGGCATCCATCGCCTGCGCAATCCGGTCGAGCCCGGCGAGCGTCTGTTCCCGCGCGCGCATTGCATCCTCGTTCGCCAGCACCAGTTCCGCGATGGAGAGGTCGGCTGCGGCACAGGCGGCAAGCAGCTGCGCGGCCGAACCGAAATCGTGCGGCACCCCGCTGCCGGTCGCGATCCGGTCATCCTTGGGCGGCCGCTTCAATTGCGCTTCGCTCGCCACGAACCCGCCGCCGGTCGAGTAATAGGTGCGGCACAGCAGCACGTCCCCGGCAGCATCGTAAGCGGCCAGCCTCATGCCGTTGGGGTGCAATTCCGGTATGACGTGACCGGCAAGGTCGATGTCGCGCCCGATGTCGAACGGAATCTCGGCCCCGCCGCCCAGCGGCAGGCGCCCGCAATCGCGTACCCGTGCCAGCAATGCCGCGGCTTCATCGGGGCAGGTCGTTTCCGGCGCGAAGCCCGCCAGCCCCAGCACGCTGGCATCGACCGTCCCGTGCCCGACCCCCGTCAACGCGAGCGAGCCCTGCAATTCGACTGCGACCCGCGCGACCCGCCCGCGTACGCCGCGTTTCGCCAGCGCGCGTATGAACATTTCCCCGATCCGCATCGGCCCGACCGTGTGCGATGAGGATGGGCCGATCCCGATCCGGAAGATATCGAGCACTGAAAGCATCAGGCCCGGCGATGCGCCTTTGATGGCGCCAACGTCAAGTGGTTGCAGATGAAACCTGTCGGCGTTCGGCAGTGGGGAAAACAGGGCCGAATTCTTTGGCTTTGGCCCCGTGCGCGCCTATATAATCGGCATGGACGAGAACACTGCAGAACAGGGCGCAAAAGCGCCAATTTCCAGCGATTATGGCGCCGATTCGATCAAGGTCCTCAAGGGCCTCGATGCGGTGCGCAAGCGCCCCGGCATGTATATCGGCGATACCGACGATGGCTCGGGCCTCCACCACATGGTGTTCGAGGTGTCCGACAATGCCATCGACGAGGCGCTGGCGGGCCATTGCGACCTGGTGCTGATCGAGCTCAACCCCGATGGCTCCGTCTCGGTCGAGGACAATGGCCGCGGCATTCCCGTCGACATGCATGCCGAGGAAGGTGTTTCCGCCGCCGAGGTGATCATGACCCAGCTTCACGCGGGCGGAAAGTTCGAGAATACCAGCGACGACAACGCCTACAAGGTGTCGGGCGGCCTGCACGGCGTGGGCGTTTCGGTGGTCAATGCGCTGTCGGAATGGCTTGAGCTGACCATCTGGCGCGACGGCAAGGAGCACTGGATGCGCTTCGAGCACGGCGACGCCGTCGGCCCGCTCGAGATTAAGGGGCCGGCCAATCGGGATCGGAACGGCACCCGCGTCACGTTCCTGCCTTCCACCGACACGTTCAAGAACGTGACCGAGTTCGACTTCGACAAGCTCGAGCATCGTTATCGCGAGCTGGCGTTCCTCAATTCCGGCGTGCGGATCAAGCTGCGCGACAGGCGGCACGAGGAAGTCGCGGAGCACGACCTCTATTACGAGGGCGGGATCGCCGCGTTCGTGAAGTATCTCGACCGCAACAAGGCGCCGCTGGTGCCCGAGCCGATTTCGGTCAGCGCGGAACGTGACGGGATCGGCATCGATGTCGCGCTCGAATGGAACGACAGCTATTACGAAAACGTCCTCACCTTCACCAACAACATCCCGCAGCGCGATGGCGGTACGCACCTGGCTGCATTCCGCGCGGCACTGACCCGTACGCTGAACAACTACGCCAGCTCATCCGGCTTGATGAAGAAAGAGAAAGTCAGCCTGTCGGGCGAGGACATGCGCGAAGGGCTGACCGCGATCGTATCGGTCAAGCTGCCCGATCCCAAGTTCTCCAGCCAGACGAAAGACAAGCTGGTCAGTTCGGAAGTCCGCCAGCCGCTCGAGTCGCTGATGGGCGACAAGATGAGCGAATGGCTGGAGGAAAACCCTGCCCACGCCAAGGCGATCATCCAGAAGGTGATCGACGCCGCCGCCGCGCGCGAAGCGGCCCGCCGCGCTCGCGAAATGAGCCGCAAGGGCGCGATGAGCATTGCCAGTCTGCCCGGCAAGCTCGCCGATTGCCAGGAACGCGACGCACGGCTGTGCGAACTGTTCCTGGTCGAGGGTGATTCGGCCGGCGGCAGCGCCAAGCAGGGCCGCGACCGCAAGATCCAGGCGATCCTGCCGCTGAAGGGCAAGATCCTGAACGTCGAACGCGCGCGGTTCGACCGGATCATCGGGTCGAAGGAAGTCGGCACGCTGATCCAGGCAATGGGCACCGGGTTGCGCGACGAATTCAACCTCGACAAGCTGCGTTATCACAAGATCGTGATCATGACCGACGCCGACGTCGACGGCGCGCATATCCGCACGCTGCTGCTGACCTTCTTCCATCGCCAGATGCCGGAAATCGTGAAGGCGGGGCACCTCTTCATCGCGCAGCCGCCGCTGTACAAGGTCGCCAAGGGGCGCAGCGAGGTTTACCTGAAGGATCAGGCCGCCCTCGATCGCTATCTCGTCGATGCCGGGCTTCAGGGCCGGGTGTTCGAGGCGCCGGGCGGGGCCCGTTCGGGCGAGGACCTGCGCGCGCTGGTCGAACACGCGCTGCGCCTGCGCAACCTGCTCGCCTTCGTTCCGCGCAAGTACAACACCGGGATCATCGAACAGATGGCGCTGGCCGGTGCGCTCGACCCCGACATCGACGATGCCGCGCGCAGCGATGCGATTGTCCTTGCCGCCAGCCGGCTCGCCATGGGTGACGAGGATGCGCAGTGGACCGGCCTCCTGCGCGAGGATGGCACGGTGCGGTTCGAACGGCTGTGGCGCGGCGTGACCGACGTCCACGATATCGAAGCCGCGTTCCTGACGAGTGCCGAGGCACGCAAATTGCACCGGGTTGCTGGCGAAAACGCCGAGACCTTTGCCCGCCCGGCCCGCTTCGCGCGGCTCGCCGAGGCGCCGGTCGATGATGCGGCCGCGGGCGAGGGCGCGAATGACGAGGGGGGCGAGGAAGAAATCGTCGTCGCCCCAAGCGAAGGCGCAATCACCCGGCCGACCGAATTGCTCGACGCGGTCCTTGCCGCAGGGCGCAAGGGGCTGTCGGTCCAGCGATACAAGGGACTGGGCGAAATGAACGCGGAACAGCTGTGGGAAACCACGCTCGACCCGGAAAACCGCGCGCTGCTGCAGGTCAAGGTCGAGGATGCGGACATCACGGACGAGATTTTCACGCGGCTGATGGGCGACGTGGTCGAGCCGCGGCGCGAATTCATCCAGGATAACGCGCTCAACGTGGCGAACCTCGACGTTTGATCGCGGGCGCGGCTCTCGTCGTCATCTGGGCTGGGCGGCGTGGCTGGTATTCGTGGCGGGCATCGCCGCGTTCGCACCGGAGCGCGCGCGGACAGCCCTGGCGGCGATGGGCAGCACGGCCCGCGATCAACCGGGTCGAACATGCCCCGCGCGCTCTGGTGGGCGCGGCAATGGTGATCCGCGCCCCCGAAGCCGCATGGCCCACGACCTTTGCCGCGGCGGGATGGTTCATCGTCGCAAGTTCGGCCGTGATCCTGGCAATGCCGCTGCGCTGGCATAATGGTTATGCCCGCTGGTGGGCCGCGCGGATCCCGGCGATGGTAATACGCATTCTCGCCATTCCGGCATTGGCGCTTGCCGGCGCGCTCGCTTATGGGGCGATCTGATGCCGACGAGAAAAGCCAACATGTCCGATAGCCAGCACAAGTCGACCATCGAACGCACGGGCTTCTACCTGTTCCTTGCCCTGGTGACCCTGGCCCTGCTGCTGGTCACCTGGCCGTTCGTCGGAGCGCTGCTGTGGGCGACCCTGGCGGCGATCATGTTCCAGCCGCTGTTCCAGCGCATCGCGCGCCGCCGCCCGGGCCGCCCGAATGAAGCCGCGATCGCCACGCTGCTCATCATCATGTTCGCAGTGATCCTGCCGACGCTGATCATCGGCAGCATGGTGGTGGAAGAAGCGGCAGGCGTCGTCGTCGCATTCCAGGAAGGGCGGATCGACGTTTCGCAGTGGTTCGACCAGATCCACGACGCGCTGCCGTCCAATATTCGCGAGGCGGTGGACGAGGCCGGATACCAGAACCTTCCCGCCTTGCAGGCGCGGGTGACGGAACTTGCCAGCCAGTCGGCCGGGCTGATCGCGGCGCAGGCGGTGGCGATCGGGGGCAATGCGCTGGGTCTCGTCCTCGCTTTCGGCGTCGGGCTCTACGTTACGTATTTCCTGCTGCGCGACGGCGCGCGGATCGGCCCCGCGGTGCTCGACCACCTGCCGATGGACCGCGTCAAGGCCGATCGGCTGGGCGAACGGTTTCTCGCTATCGTGCGGGCGACGATCAAGGGGTCGGTCGTGGTCGGGCTGGTCCAGGGCGCACTGGGCGCGATCACGTTCTGGATCGCGGGCGTCCCGTCGGCGCTGCTGTTCGGGGTCCTGATGGCCATCGTGTCCTTGCTGCCTGCAGTGGGCCCCGCGCTGATATGGGGGCCGGTCGCCATCTACCTCTTGGCCACGGGAGAGATCTGGCAGGGTATTGTCGTGATCGCGTCGGGCGTTGCGGTGATCGGGCTGGCGGACAACCTGCTGCGCCCGATGCTGGTCGGGCGCGACACGGGCATTCCCGACTGGGTCATCCTGGTTACCACCCTGGGCGGGATCGCGCTGATGGGGCTGGCCGGGATCGTCATCGGCCCGCTGGTAGCCGGGCTGTTCATCGCAAGCTGGGCGATCCTGCGCGAGGAACGCGGCCTTCCGGCGCCGGTAACGCCTGCGTGAGCTGGCAAGCACGCCCAGCCACCCAGCAGGAACAGGTCGGCCGCCTGATCCTGGCCGGCGCGCTGATCACTGCGGTGCCGCAGCTGCCGCTGGGCAATTACCTGCTCTATCCCTTCGTGATCCTGACGACCTGGTTTCACGAAATGGGCCACGGTCTGGTCAGCCTGTTGCTGGGCCACGGATTCGAGCAACTGATCATCTACCCGGACGGGTCGGGCGTGGCCGAATCCAGTTATGCCGAGCCGCCGGGGGCGGTGACCTCTGCCTTGGTCGCGGCTGGTGGACCGCTGGGGCCGAGCATTGCCGGATCCCTATTGATCCTCGCCAGCGGGCGGCACGAACGCTGGCGCCCGGCACTGCTGGCGCTGGCCGGCATTATCGCGATTTCGGCGCTCGTCTGGGTGCGAAGCGCGGTCGGGCTGATCGTCCTGCCGCTGGTTGCAGCGGCGCTCACCTATATTGCGCTGCGCGGAAAGCCCGGGGCGCAGAACTTCGCTCTGCAGTTTATCGGCGTGCTCGCGGCGCTTTCGATGTTCCGCGACCTCGATTACCTGTTTTCCTACAGCAGTTCGATCGGCGGGGTCCCCATGCTGTCCGATACGGGCGCGATGGAGGAAGCATTGTTGCTGCCGTACTGGATCTGGGCGGCGCTGATCGTCCTGGTGTCCGGTCTGATGATCGGGGCGAGCCTGCGCCACGCCCTGCGCGAAGAAGGCGGCCCCAGTGGCTGGCAATGACCGGCTGGCCACTGTGAGCGAACTTGATGCGATCGTGCTGGGCGGCGGGGCTGCCGGGCTGTTCTGCGCCGCGCAAGCCGGGCTGCGCGGGCGGCGGGTCATGGTCATCGAGAAGGCCGAGGCGGTGGGGAAGAAGATCCTCATTTCCGGGGGCGGGCGATGCAACTTCACCAATATCGGGGCGGGGCCCGCCAATTACCTTTCGGCCAACCCCCATTTCGCCAAGTCGGCACTGGCTCGCTACACGCCGCGGGATTTCCTCGACCTGGTCGAGGCGCACGGCATTGCGTGGCACGAAAAGACGCTGGGCCAGCTGTTCTGCGACGGCAGCGCGCGGCAGATCGTCGCCATGCTGCTGGCGGAATGCGCCAGGGGCGGGGTCGAGGTGCTGACCGGACAGGATGTGACCGAAGTCGCCCATGATCGGGGCAGCTTCACGGTAACCGCCAATGGAATGACTTACTGCGCGCCGCGGCTGGTGATTGCGACGGGTGGCCCCTCGATCCCCAAAATGGGGGCAAGCGATTTCGCCTACCGCCTCGCGCGTCAGTTCGGGCTGAAGGTGGTCGAACCGCGCCCGGCGCTGGTACCTCTGACACTGGGCGGCGAGGACGTGCTGTTCCGCGATCTTTCGGGCGTGTCCGCCGAAGTCGATGCGCGGGCAGGCAAGGCCGTGTTTCGCGAGGCGGCCCTGTTCACCCATCGCGGGCTGTCGGGCCCGGCGATCCTGCAGGTCAGTTCCTACTGGCGGCACGGAGAAGACGTTGCGATCGATTTCCTGCCCGGCAGGGGAGAGGGGTGGCTGCTCGATGCCAAGCGTGCCAGCCCGCGAACGACGTTGCGCGCGCTGCTGCGCGAATCGCTGCCACAGCGACTGGCAGATACCCTGGCCGACAGGCTGGGGGCGGAGGGCGACCTCGGCAATGCCAGCGACAAGGCCCTGCGCGCTGCCGAGGCGCGGCTGGCACGCTGGACATTCTGCCCCAACGGGTCCGAAGGGTTCGCGAAGGCCGAGGTGACGGCAGGCGGCATCAGCACCGCAGAACTTTCCAGCCAGACGATGGAAGCGAACAAAGTCCCCGGCCTTCATGCCATCGGCGAGGCGGTCGACGTGACCGGCTGGCTTGGCGGTTACAACTTCCAGTGGGCCTGGGCGAGCGCGCACGCGGCGGCGCAAGCGCTCTAGCTGTCTTTACTTTGCCGCATTGGCATCGCATCGCGGCGCGCATGGTTCGCTTCCTCCTCACCGCCGCCCTCGCCCTGCCGCTCGCCGCCTGTGTCACGACCCCGCGTGATCTTGCCGCCCCTGCGCCCGTCATGGTCAAGATCGTCGGGCTCAACGACTTTCACGGCAATCTCGAACCGCTGACGCGCCCCGTGCGCATGGTCGAGGCAGACGGAAGCGAGCACGAGGTCTATTCAGGCGGGGCCGCCTGGCTGGCGAGTGCGGTGGCCGAAGTGAAGGGCGATGCGGCCAATACGCTGGTAATCGCGGCTGGCGACCTGATCGGGGGCAGCCCGCTGGTTTCCTCGATCTTCCTCGACGAACCGGCGATCGGCGCGATGAACCGGATCGGGCTCGATTTCAACGCGGTCGGCAATCACGAATTCGATCGCGGCTGGCGCGAGCTGAAGCGCATCCAGCAGGGCGGATGCGAAAAGCTGACGATGCGCGAACCCTGTGCGGTCGAAAATCCCTATCCCGGCGCGCGGTTCCGTTTCCTGGCCGCCAACGTCATCATGCCCGATGGCACGACCCTGTTCCCGGCCTACGGCATCAAGCGGTTTGGCGAAGGCGCCAATGCCGTGGCGGTCGGCGTGATTGGTCTGACGCTGAAAGACACGCCCACGCTGGTCACCCCCAGCGGGGTCGAAGGGCTGACCTTCGGCGACGAGGCCGATGCGATCAACCGCGCAGTGACGGAACTGGAGCGCGAGGGCGTCGATGCAATCGTCGTTTTGGTTCATCAGGGGCTGCAAACCGAAGTCGGTTACAACGACAAATCGTGCGGCGGGGTGGCGGGGCCGCTGATCGACATCCTGAAGCGGGTCGACCCGCGCGTCGATCACGTCATTTCGGGCCATACCCACCGCGCTTACGTGTGCGATTTTTCGCAGATCGATCCGGCACGGCAATTCCTGGTCACCAGCGCCGGCTATGGCGGATCGTTGCTGACCGATATCACGATGACGATCGATCCGGCTGCGAACGAGGTCGTCTCCGTCACCGCCGACAACCGCGTGGTGCAGAGCGTCGGCACTGACCGTGCGGGCAACGCGGTCTCGCCGAACCCGCGCTATGCGCAAGTCGCGCCCAACCCGGAAGTGACGGCCTACGTCGCGCGCTATGTCGAAGCCGCGCGCGAAGCGTCGGAACGCCCTGTGGGGCGCGTTTCGGGACCGGCTGAAAAGGGCGGCTCGACCGAAGAATCCGCGCTGGGCAACCTTATTGCCGATGCACAGCTGTTTGCGACGCGCGATGCCGGGGCCCAGGTCGCCTTCATGAACAATTCGGGCATTCGCGCACCGCTGGTGCCGGGCGACGGTGGACTGGTGACTTACGGCGCGATCTACTCGATCCAGCCGTTCGGTAATACGCTGGTGACGAAGACCTTTACCGGCGCGCAGCTGCTTGCCTTGCTCGAACAGCAATTCGACGACGAAGGTTTCATGCAGACCTTCAGCGCGTCCGAAGGGTTCGCCATGACTTACGATATGCGCCGCCCGGTCGGCAGCCGCGTGGTATCGGCCAGCATAAACGGCCAGCCGATCGATCCCGCGAGCAGTTACCGCGTGACGATGAACAGCTTCCTTGCCGCGGGGGGCGACAGCTTCACCGTGTTCAACGAAGGCACCGACGCGACCACTGGTCCGGTCGATCTGGACGGGTTCGAGGCATATCTGACCGCCGTACCCATCCGGCAGCTTCCGCCGCTGGGACGGATCACCGAATTGAAGTGAGCCTCACGATGCGGCGCGCAGGCCGGTAACGCCAGCAGCGCCGCGATCGCCTCCGGCAAGGCCAGCGAACAAGGTGTCGATGATCGCGGCCAGCTTGTCTTCGGCCAGTCGTTCCTCGAGGATCAGCATGAGCTGGGGCGAGACGTAGCAGACGACCATCTGGTTGATCAGCGTCAGCGCGCGGTCGATCGTCAGGTCCGGGAAGAACCCCTCGTCCTGCGCCTGTGCGATCAGTTCGCTGAGATAATGATCGGCCAGATCGATATAGCCGCGCACGTTCTCGAACTTCTCGGTGCCCATTTCGACGTAAAGGGCGAACAGCGCCGGATCCTTGCGATAGCGCTCGCGTTCGCGGGTGAAGCGGCGGGCGAAGAATTCGTAGAACTTGCGCTTGATCGGCAGGGTGCTGGCCAGCACGTCTTCCATCACCGCGATGTCGTGCGCGTACCAGTGCGCCACGATGGCGTCGAACAGGTCGTCGTCCTCGGGGAAAATCTCGTCGATCCGTGCGCGCGACAGGCGGGTATCAGCGACGAGGTCAGCCTTGCCGATCCGCGCGCCGGTGCGCGCGATCAGGTCCATCGCACGTTCGGTCAGTTCGTCCCTCAAGGCGTCCTTGTCGGCCGCGGTCATCGTGTCCTCCCGTGCGTTGCACCGCACCATTCTAGTGCGCCAGTCGCGCGGGTTGAAGGGGGCACGCCGCCCCTAGCGCGTTTTGCGCGGCGGCCAAGGGATGAAGGCCGATGTGCGCGCGATGTAGTCGGAATAGGCGCCACCGCGCTTCTTCTTCATTCCGGCTTCGAGCAGCGCTGCGCCCGACCATTTGGTCAACGTGAAAGTCAGGAAAATCGGCCCGGCCACGGTATAAAGCGCGTAGTCCCAGCCTGCTGCTGTGCAACACAGCCAGATCCCCCACCAAGCGGCAGCATCGCCGAAGTAATTGGGGTGGCGGGTATAGCGCCACAGGCCGGTGTCGAGCACGCGCCCATCGTTGGCTGGATCGGCCTTGAACCGCGCCAGTTGCCAGTCGCCAACCCATTCGAAAAATATGCCGACGAGGTATAGCGCGAGCCCGGCAAGGGCCAGCGCGGTGACCGGTGCAGGCGCTTCACTCGCAAGAATGCCGACCTGCGCGGGGCTGGAAACCACAAACAGCAGCACTGCCTGCATCAGCCAGATGCGCGTCAATGCGGCGCGGGCGAATGTGCCGCGTTCGCGATCCTTCTGCAGGATGCGGGCATATCGCTGGTCCTCGCCGTGGCGGCGCCAGCGACGAAACAGGTGGATGCCAAGTCGCAAGCCCCAGGCGGCGGTCATCACAAGGATCAGGTTGGCGAGCTGGCCTGGCGCATCGAGCTGGGCCCACGCCAGCAACGCCATTACCACCATCCCTGCGCCCCAGAAGGCGTCGATGAACGACACGTCGCCGATCCGCACCGATATTGCCCACAGGATCAGCACCAGCACCAGCAGGACCCCGGCATTCACCAGCAGGGCATCAGTCATCGCTCATCTCCGAAAGCGTGCGCGTGGTCGCCTCCAGCGCGATGAAGCGTGGATGGTCGGGCATGACGGAACGGTAGAATGCGGCGATCCGGGCAAGGTCCGCACGGTAGTCGCCGGTGGGCCAGATCGCGGGGCCGATGCCGCCGCGCATGGTCGCATTGTCGACCCATGCCGGGACTACGGGCACACCCGCGGCCTGGGCAATGTGATAGAATCCGCTGCGCCACTCCCCGCTCGAACTGCGCGATCCTTCCGGCGCGACGACCAGCGCCAGTTCGTCGCGCGCGGCAAATTCGGCCGCAACCTGCTCTACGTAATTGGCACCCCGCCGCGACCGGTCGACCGACACCCCGCCCATGTCGCGCATGAACCGCGTCATCGGCCATTTGAACAGCGTATGCTTGCCCATGAAACTGGGGCGGATGCCGAAGGCGCGCGTGGCGCCCAGGAAGAACACGAAGTCCCAGTTGGTCGTATGCGGTGCGCCGGTGATGACGAACTTCGCCACCCCGGGATGGGTGCCTTCCAGCTGCCAGCCCTTCCAGCGGTAGAGCGCAAGCACAATGCGGCGCACCGCGCGGGACAGCAGCGTCGGTCGTTCGTGATTGTCGTGCGCCAAACAGGCCCTCCAGCGCGGCTCCTAACATATGTAAGGGCGTGCTGGAACGTTGGCTACATCCGGAATACCCCGAACGCAGGCCGTTCGGCGATCGGCGCCTCCAGGGTCGCGGCAAAGGCAAGGCCCAGAACGTCGCGTGTCTGGATCGGATCGATCACGCCGTCGTCCCACAGGCGGGCCGTGGCGTAATAAGGATTGCCCTCGTCCTCGTACTTCTGGCGGATCGGCGCCTTGAATGCCTCGGCCTGTTCGGGGGTCCAGCTCTCGGCATCGCGGTGGACCGTCGCCAGCACCGATGCGGCCTGTTCGCCGCCCATCACGCTGATCCGTGCATTGGGCCAGGTAAACAGGAAACGCGGGGAATAGGCACGGCCGCACATGCCGTAATTGCCCGCGCCGAAGCTGCCGCCGATGACCACGGTGACCTTGGGCACGGTCGCGGTGGCGACGGCCGTCACCAGCTTCGCGCCATGCTTGGCAATGCCTTCCGCCTCGTACTTGCCGCCGACCATGAAGCCGGAAATGTTCTGGAGGAACAGCAACGGAATGCGCCGCTGGCACGCTAGCTCGATGAAATGCGCGCCTTTCTGCGCGCTTTCGCTGAACAGCACCCCGTTGTTGGCGAGGATCGCCACCGGCATCCCCCAGATATGCGCGAAACCGCATACCAGCGTGCTGCCGTAGTGCTGCTTGAATTCGTGGAACTCGCTCCCGTCGACGATCCGCGCGATAACCTCGTGCACATCATAAGGTGCGCGCACATCGTCGGGGATCAGGGCGTAGAGATCATCCGCGTCGAACCGGGGCGGACGCGGTTCCTTCAGCGCCACATCCTTCGCCGCGCCGGGATTTGCGCCAAGGTGCGAGACGATGTCGCGCACGATGGTCAGCGCATGCTCGTCGTTCTCGGCCAGGTGGTCGACCACGCCCGACTTGCGCGCATGAAGATCGCCGCCGCCGAGGTCTTCCGCGCTGATTTCCTCGCCCGTCGCGGCCTTAACCAGCGGTGGCCCGGCAAGGAAGATCGTGCCCTGTTCGCGCACGATCACCGTTTCGTCGCTCATCGCGGGAACATAGGCCCCGCCTGCGGTGCAACTCCCCATGACGCAGGCGATCTGCGGAATGCCGAGGGCGGACATGTTCGCCTGATTGAAGAAGATGCGCCCGAAATGATCGCGGTCGGGAAAGACTTCGGCCTGATAGGGAAGGTTGGCCCCGCCGCTATCGACGAGGTAGACGCACGGCAGGCGGTTCTCGGTCGCGATTTCCTGCGCGCGCAGGTGCTTCTTGACCGTCATCGGGTAGTAGCTGCCGCCCTTCACAGTCGGGTCGTTGGCGACGATCATCACCTGGCGGCCCGAGACGCGCCCGATGCCGCAGATCATCGATGCGCCCGAGACGTCCCCTTCGTACATCCCGTTTGCCGCCAGCTGCCCGATTTCGAGGAACGGGGAGCCCGGGTCGAGCAGCCGCTCGACACGCTCGCGCGGCAGCAGCTTGCCCCGGCCGACGTGCCGTTCGCGGTGCTTTTCCGGCCCGCCCAGCGCCGCTTCCGCAACCTTTGTGCGCAGTTCGTCTGCCAGTGCCTTGTTATGCGCGAACCGTGCCTTGGCTTCGGCGCTTTCGCGGTCGAGCATGCTGGTGAGAACCGGCGCGCTCATCGCCCGGCACCCACTGGTGTTTCCAGATAGACCTGCGCGCCGGGCCCCAATGGCAGGTCGAACGCGACCCAGCCCACCGTCATCGCGATGCCCACGACCATGAATGTCAGTGCATAAGGGAGCATCAGTGCCAGCAGTGAGCCAACCCCCATGGTCCGGTCCCAGCGCTGGCTGAAAGCGAGGATCAGCGGGAAATAGCTCATCAAAGGAGTCATGATGTTGGTGTAGCTGTCACCCATGCGATAGGCCGCAGTGGTCATTTCCGGGCTGATGCCCAGCAACATGAACATCGGCACGACCACCGGGGAGAGTGCGCTCCACTTGGCGGATGCCGAACCGATGAACAGGTCGAGAACCGACGACAGCAACAGCACGCTAACCAGCAGCAAGGGGGCAGGCAGGGCCATTTCGGCAAGCGCCTCGGCCCCGTTGATCGCGATGATCGGCCCGATGCCGGACCAGTTGAACATCGCCACGAAGTGCGCGGCGAAGAACACGAACACGAGGTATGGCGCCATGGTGCGCACGCCGTGTTGCATCATCCCCATCACGTCGGCTGCGCCCTTCACGCTGCCCACCGCACGGCCGAATGCGGCGCCGGTCAGCAGGAACAGCAGGAAGAAGAATGCGATCAGCGAGCCATAGAGCGGCTGGAGGGAAGCGGTTCCAGCCGCATCCTCGTTGATCAGCGGAGTATAGCCCGGCCACAGCGCCAGCGCGGCAAAGCCCGCGACCATGAGCAGCGCGACGAGGCCCGCGTGGCGCAGGCCCCGGCGCTCGTCAGCGGTGACCTCGCTCTTGTCCAGATCGGCGCGCAGTTCCTCGTCGACGATGCCGTTCCAGGTGCCCAGCCGCGGCTCGACGATCTTGTCGGTGATGAACCAGATGACGGGGGTGAACAGCACGACGATGGCAAGGATGAAGTACCAGTTGCCCAGCGGGTTCATGGTCCAGGCGGGATCGATGATCCGCGCCGCCTCTTGCGTGAAGCCGAACAGCAGCACGTCGATCTGGCCGGGCATGACGTTACCGGCATAGCCGCCCGACACAGCGGCAAAGGCAGCGGCGAGGCCCGCCAGCGGATGGCGCCCTGCAACCGCGAAAATGATGGCAGCGAGCGGGATGAAAACCACGTAGGCCGCGTCTGACGCATGGTGCGAGACCATGCCGATGATCGCCACGATCGGTGTCAGCAGCGCCTTGTGCGCATTTCTCAGCGACAGGCGGATCAGCGCCGAGAACATGCCCGAACGTTCCGCCACCGCGGCGCCCATCATGATGGTCAGCACCAGGCCGAGCGGTGCGAAGCCGGCAAAGGTGCGAGGCATTTCGACCAGAAGGCGGGTGATGTTTGCCTCTGCGAACAGGCTCGAGGCGGTATAGGTGAGAACACCGTTTTCCAGCGTCGCGAACTCGGGCGCGGTTTCGCCGGGATAGGGTAGCGACGCCGACCATCCCATTGCCGCGCCAATCGCGGACACGATCATCAGCAGTACGATCAGGTAGATGAAGATGATCGTCGGATCGGGCAGCAGGTTGCCGACCCGTTCGATCGCACCCAGGAAGCCGCGCTGCCTTTCCGGTGGCGGGGCCAGCGGCTGGGACGCGTCCACGACGCCTTCGGTGGAATTCATGCAAACTCTCCTGTCGTCCGCGGTGCGTGCGTTTTGTGCACGCCCGCGGGCTGTGTCATCGCGTTCATTAACCGCGCCGGAAAACTCAACCAGCCGCGCCGATCAGTTCGCGCCCGATCAGCATGCGGCGGATCTCGTTGGTGCCCGCCCCGATGTCGAGCAGCTTGGCGTCGCGCAGATAGCGTTCGACCGGCCAGTCGCGGGTATAACCGGCGCCGCCCAAGGCCTGCACGGCCTCGCCCGCCACGCGGAAGGCGTTTTCGCTCGCCAGCAGGATTGCGCCGGCAGCGTCAAATCGGGTGGTCTGCCCCGCGTCGCAACTTTTGGCGACGGCATAGGTATAGGCCCGGGCCGATTGCAGCGCGACATACATGTCGGCGACCTTGGCCTGGATCAGCTGGAAAGCGCCGATCGGCTTGCCGAACTGCTTGCGCTCGCGAACGTAGGGGATGACCGTGTCGAGGCACGCCTGCATGATGCCGAGCTGCAATCCGGCCAGCACCACGCGTTCGTAATCGAGCCCGCTCATCAGCACGCCGACCCCGCCGTGAAGCGGGCCCATCACGTTTTCTTCCGGCACTTCGCACTCGTCGAACACCAGTTCGGCAGTCGGCGATCCGCGCATGCCCATCTTGTCGATCTTCTGGCCGATCGAGAACCCGGGCATGTCTTTCTCGATCAGGAAGGCGGTGATGCCCTTCGACCCTTCGCCGGTCTTGGCATAGACCACCAGGGTATCGGCCTCGGTCGCATTGGTGATCCAGAACTTGGTGCCGTTGAGGACGTAGCCGCCTTGGACCGCCTCTGCCTTGAGCTTCATCGAGACGACATCGGATCCCGCGCTCGCTTCCGACATGGCAAGGCTGCCAACATGTTCGCCGCTGACCAGCTTTGGCAGGTACTTCGCCTTTTGTTCGGGATTGCCCCACCGGCGGATCTGGTTGACGCACAGGTTGGAGTGCGCGCCATAGCTCAGCCCGATGCTGGCGGAGGCACGGCTGACTTCCTCCACGGCGATGACATGTTCGAGGTAGCCCAGGCCAAGGCCGCCCCACTCTTCTTCCACGGTCACGCCGTGAAGGCCCAATTCGCCCATCGGTTGCCACAACTCCCGCGGGAACCAGTCTTCCCGGTCGGCCCGCTCTGCCAACGGCGCGATCTGCTCGTCGGCGAAGCGTGCGGCGCTTTCGCGTATCATTTCAGCGTTTTCGCCGAGCTGGAAATCGAAATCGGGCGTTGCGCGCATGGTTGCTCCTGAAACCTGTTTCTGGCGCGCATAGCGGCGCAGGCGGCGCGCGGCAAACAACAAGGCGCACGCGCAGGATCGCAGGTGGACCGGCCCCGGCAAAGCGGTTGTTAACCTGGGCCTTGCCGCGTAATACGGCGCCGCTTTGACGAAACTTCCCGACAGCGCCGTCCCGTTTCCAGCCGAAACCCGGGTACCTGTTCCGTGCGGCGAGGATGCGCGCGCGCAGATCATCGCTGCCTACGGCGTCGATGGTCTTCTGGATGACGGGGACCTGGCCGGCATAGCCGCATTTGCCGCCCGGCTGTGCGAGACGCCGATCGCGCTCGTCAGTCTGGTCGAAAAAGAACGGCAGCGGTTCCTGGCCCGCAACGGGATCGACGCGGCGGAAACCCCGCGTACGACCAGCTTCTGCGCCCATGCCATGCTGGAGCCTGCGCCGCTGGTCGTGCCGGATGCCGCGGTCGACCCCCGGTTCGCCGAATTCGCGCTGGTAACCGGGGCGCCGTACATCCGCTTTTACGCCGGTGCGCCGCTTGTCTCGAGCGAGGGGGTGCCGCTCGGTTCGCTCTGTGTCATCGACACGGTTGCCCGGCCCGAGGGGCTGACGGACTTGCAGCGCGAAGGGCTGGAGGTTCTGGCGCGCAGCGTGATGCAACGCCTGCAGTCGCGCCGCGCCGATCTGGAAAGCCGCGCCGAGAGCGATGAGAGCGCGCGCCGCTTCGCAATGCTTGCGGACAATATTCCCGACATTGCATGGGCCTGCACCGCTGCCGGAAATTTCGAATTCTTCAATGCCCGGTGGCGCCAGTACACGGGCATCGACGGGCCCAGCCAGGCTGAAGCCTTCCGTCCCCTGGTACATCCTGAGGACGCGGAGACGGCCTTTGCCGATTGGTACGAGGCGTTTTCATCGGGCAAGCCGTTCATGACCGAATTTCGCCTGCGCCACGCCTCGGGCGAATGGCGCTGGGTGCTCAGCCGGGCGCTGCCAGTGCGCGACGATGCAGGCAACGTGGTCAGGTGGTTCGGGACGATAACGGAAATCGACGAAGTCCGCCGTCTATCGGAACAGCGTGATCTGCTTGCGCGTGAACTGTCGCACCGGATCAAGAACATCTTTGCCGTCATTGGCGGGCTGATCACGCTGCGCGCGCGTCAGGTCAGCGATGCGGGCCAGCTTGCCGAAGAACTGGGCGACACCATCCGCGCGCTTGGCCGGGCCAACGACTACGTGAGGCCGCTCGACGGGCGCAAGGGCCAGCAGATGGTCGGCCTGCTGGAAGAACTGATGGCGCCCTATCGCACGGCCGGGGCCACGCGTGTCCGGATCGCCGGGGTCGATTGCCCGATTGGCGCCCGCGCTGCCACGCCGTTGGCCCTGGTGTTCCACGAACTGGCGACCAATGCCGCGAAGTACGGCGCGCTGGCCAACGACGGTGGCACGATCGACCTGGCGATTGCCATGGACCGCGGCCAGGGCACTTGCCGCGTCAGCTGGAGCGAACGGGGCGGGCCGCCCGTCTCCTCGGACGATCGGGCCGAAGGCTTCGGAACGCGGCTGGTCAAGATGTCGGTTGAAGGGCAGCTTGGCGGAAGTATCGAACGCCGCTGGACTGCGGAAGGGCTGGAGGTGGATATCACGATCCCGCTCGCCGCCCTGTCCGACTAGGCGATCCCTGCAAACCCTGCGCCTTCCGGCCAGTTCGGCGCGGCGAGGCCCATCACCTTGAACAGATCGCCCATCGCGCCGGGTGCGATCAGACGATCGCGCGCCTGCGCAATATCCGCCGCATAATGCGGCGCCTGCGCCATCAGCGCGCTGGCGCGTGTTTCTATTCCCAGCGCGCGCAGCCAGTCGCCCTGGCTCACTGTGCCGAGGTGGCGTGCCTCACGCGATCGGGCAATCAGGGCGAGGGTGGCGAAATCGACATGCGCCGTCAGGTCCGCTTCGCCCGGCGCGGCGAAGGGATCGACCTTGCGATGCGCGGCAACGGCCTGAAAGGTCGATCCATTGCGCGATACCATATCCCCATAATCGATGAACAGGGCCGCACCGCCCTGCTGTACCAGTCGCCCCGCGACTTCGTAGATCACTGCTGCGCTGGCGGGGGAAGTCTCGACGATGGTGCCCTCGGGCGCATCCCGGCGGTCGGCGGGCACAGCACTGTCCATCGCCTGTTGGCCGGCAACGAACACGAACCGGTCGTTTTCCAGACCGACCATCCGTTCGCGCCACCCCGTCGGGGTGCGGACAAGCTGACGCACCGGTAGTGCATCGAGAAATTCGTTCCCGATCAGCAAAATCGGCCCATCCGCGGGGAGTGTAGCGAGGTCGTCGTGCCATTGGGCCTGGGGCAGTGCCTCGTGCTGCACGTCCTTGAGCGCCGGCGACGTTTCGACCAGATGCACGCCCGGTTCAAACCCGTATCGCCGGGCCGCCCGCAGCGCATCCTTGGCGAGGGTCCCGCGACCCGGGCCAAGTTCGACATAGTGGACGGGTTCCGCACGGCCCGCCTTGATCCACAGATCCGCGCACCACAGCCCGATCAATTCGCCGAACATCTGGCTGACTTCGGGCGCGGTGACGAAGTCGCCCCCCGCACCGAGCGGGTCCTTCGAACCGTAATAACGTGCGTTCGCTTCGGCCATGAAGTGCGCGAGCGAAATGGGCCCGGTATTGCGGATCAGCCGGCGGAATGTGTCGCCCAGCGGGACCCGATCTTCGGTCATGCGACCACGGGCGCGCCGCTTCCGAGTTCAGGCTTGCGCAGCGCGCGGGCGATGAACACCAGGCCGATCAGGACCATTGGCAGCGACAGCCACTGGCCCATCGACAGACCGGTTTCGAGCGCGAACTGCTGCAGGTGCTCGTCCGGTTCGCGGAAGAACTCGTTGACGAACCGCGCCAGCCCCATGCCCGCGGTGAAGGTGCCGACCAGCAGCCCCGGCCGCCAGCGCGCGCGCGTCTGCCAGAACAACAGCAGCAGGACGACCATCAGCAGCAGCCCTTCGAGGCCAGCCTGATAAAGCTGCGATGGATGACGTGCGATGCCGGTGGTCAGGCACTCGGTCTCGCTATGGCGCAAGTCGCAGAACGCCATGGCCCAGGGCACGTCCGCCGCGCGGCCCCACAGCTCTCCGTTGACGAAATTGGCAAGGCGGCCGAACAGCATTCCGAAGGGCACGCAGACCGATATGTAGTCGGCCACGCGCAGGAAGCTGAGCTGGCCCGACCGGCACACCCACGCGATCGCGGTCAGCACGCCCAGCACTCCGCCATGGAAGCTCATGCCCCCATCCCACAGGCGCAGCAGTTCCCAGCTGACGAAACCCTGCCCTTCGAAACTGGTGAACAGTTCAGGGCGATAGAACAGCGCGTAACCCAGCCGTCCGCCCAGGATGATGCCGAGCGTGCAGTAGAAGAACAGATCCTCCGCGTGGCGCTGCGCCATCGGCGCGCCGGGCGCCTTGATCATGCGGGTGAGGTGCCAGTAACCGAGCACGATGCCGGCGAGATAGGCCAGCGAGTACCAGCGCAGCTTGAAGAAACCGAGGTCGATTCCGTCGGTCAATCCCAGGTCGATCCACTGGATCGGCGCATCGGCCGCTACGGCACCCAGCGTTCCAGCGGCGAGTAGTGACAGCACAGGTTTGACCCCCTAGTTATTTCATAGAACGCGCCACGCGGGCGCCCGTCGATCGGCTATTGGCATAGCCGATCGACGGGCGAAACCCTGCGATCGACAGGCGTGGCGGCAAAAGCCGCGTAGAGAGGAGAGAACGAGGACATGGCGACCGAACTGGACAATGCGCTCGAACACATCATGACCCAGCTGACCCAGCCGGGCATGCCGTTCGAGACGGTACCGTTCGAACGCTACGGGGTGGAGATTCCCGCGTTCAAGAACGCTCCGCCCAGTCTCGCGCATTATTTCGCGCACTTCTGCAACGAACATCGCGACGTGCCTTTCCTGGTCGACGGCGATGTGCGCCTGACGTTCGGCCAGTGCTGGCAGTCCGCCAGCCATGTCGCAGCGGGCCTGGCGAACCAGCACGGGGTGAAGAAGGGCGACCGGATCGGCATCGCGGCGCGCAATTCGGCCAACTGGATCATCGCCTACATGGGGACGATCATGGCGGGCGGGTGCGCGACCCTGCTCAACGGGTTCTGGACCGGCGAGGAACTGGCTTACGGCGTCAAGCTGGCGGATTGCAAGCTGGTGCTGGCTGACGCCGGCCGCGCCGCACGGCTGGAAGGGCACGAACACGGCGCCAAGATCGTGTTGTTCGCACACGACGTGCCGCCCGCCGAAGGGCTGGCGGCAAGCTGGGGCGAAGGCGACACTGCAATGGCCATGCTTGGCCAGATCGGGCCGGACGATCTGGCCACGATCCTCTACACCTCTGGATCCACCGGCCAGTCGAAAGGTGCCTGGTCCGACCACCGCGGCGTCGTCCACGGGGTGTTCAGCTATATCGCGCAGTCGGCAATGGCCAAGCTGCTGATGGAAAGCCGGGGCGAGGACATGGGCCAGCAGCCCTGTGCGCTGATCGCCGTGCCGCTGTTCCACGTCACCGGCGAAGTCCCGCTGTTCCTGCAAAGCTACGGCATCGGGCGCAAGCTGGTGCTGATGCCCAAGTGGGGCGCGCGCGAGGCAATGCAGCTGATGGAAGCGGAGAAAGTCACTTATTTCGTCGGCGTCCCGTTGATGAGCTACGAGATTGCCACCCACGCCGATCGCGACCAGTTCGATCTATCGTCCTGCAAGAGCTTTGCCGCCGGCGGCGCTCCGCGCCCGGTCGACCACGTGACCAAGATCAAGGAAGCGTTTCCCGGCGGTTTCCCCCTGTTGGGATACGGCCTTACCGAAACCAACGGCGTCGGGTGCGGCAATTTCAACGAGAACTACCTTGCCAAGCCCGGCAGCACCGGCCGTGCGAGCAGGCCATTGGTCGATCTCGCGATCCTCGACGACGATGGCAACAAGCTGGCGCAGGGATCGGTGGGCGAAATATCGATCCGCACGCTCGCCAACTTTCGCGGTTACTGGGAAAATGACGAAGCGACCGAAGCCGCTTTCACGTCGGACGGATATTTCCGCACCGGCGATCTCGGCTATCTCGATGAGGATGGCTATGTCTTCATCGTCGATCGCAAGAAGGACATCATCATTCGCGGCGGCGAGAACATTTCCTGCATCGAGGTGGAGGAAGGCATGTACGCCCACGAGGCGATCGCCGAATGTTCATGCTTCGGCCTGCCCGACGAGCGTTTCGGCGAAATCCCGGCGGTGGTCTACTATCCCAAGCCGGGGGTGGACCTGAGCCCCGACGACTTGCGCGATTTCATGACTGCCAAGCTCGCCCCCTTCAAGGTGCCGCTGCCGGAACATATCTGGCAGGCGGAAGAACCGTTGCCGCGGCTTGGCACGCAGAAGATCGACAAGCGCACCGTCCGCAAGCAATTCGCCGCATCGCACATCTAGCCACGGAGCGAGCTTGAACCGGCAACCGATCCCTCGCCAGCGCGCCATCATCGACCGCCGCGCGCTGGCCGAGAGGATCGATGCACTGGCGGATGGCAAGGGCGACGCCGCGCGCAGCGAAATCGTTGCCCTGTTGCGCGATGCACTGGCGGCGGGCCGGGCAGAACTGGCTGCGCGGCTGGAGGCGCGGCCATCGGCCGGGCACGAGATCACCGGGGGACACGCGTTCCTCATCGATCAGATCGTGCGCCTGATCCACGATCACGTGGTGACGCACGTATTCCCGGTCGCCAACCGCAGTTCGGGGGAACGGCTCGCGATCATGGCGGTCGGCGGCTACGGCCGCGCAGAGATGGCCCCGCATTCGGACGTCGACATCGCCTTCTTCACCCCCACCCGCCGCGCGCCGTGGTGTGAACAGGTGATCGAGGCGACGCTCTATTACCTGTGGGACCTGGGCCTCAAGGTCGGCCATTCGAGCCGCACGCCCGATGACGCCGTTCGGCTGGCCAAGGACGACCTGACGATCCGGACGGCAATGCTGGAAGGGCGTTACCTTTGGGGCGATCGGTCCCTTTACGAAGAAGTGCGCACGCGCTTTGGTGCCGAGGTCGTGACCGGGACCGAGCGCCAGTTCGTTGCCGAAAAGCTGGTCGAACGCAACGCGCGGCACAAACGCATGGGCGACAGCCGCTATGTCGTGGAACCCAACGTCAAGGATGGCAAGGGCGGGCTGCGCGACCTCCAGACGCTCTACTGGATCGGCAAGTACATTCACAAGGTGCGCAGCGCGTCGGAACTGGTCGACGTCGGCTTGCTGAGCGAAAGCGAGTACCGCAGCTTCCGCCGCGCCGAGAGCTTCATGCTGGCCGTCCGTTGCCATCTGCACGCGCTGACCGGTCGGGCCGAAGACCGGCTCACATTCGATCTGCAGCGCGCCGTGGCCGAACGGATGAAGTTTGCCGAGCGTCCGGGCAAGAGCGCGGTCGAGCGGTTCATGCAGTTCTATTTCCTCCAGGCCAAGCGCGTCGGCAGCCTGACCGGCGTATTCCTGGCCCACATCGACGAACAGTTTGCGCAAGGGCGCGTCAGGCGCGGCTTCCTGGCCGGGTTTACCGCGCGCCCGCGCATGCTCAAGGGCTACCGCGTGTTCGGCGGCAAGATCGCCGCGCCCAGCGACGACTGGTTTCGCGCCGACCCGGTCCGCCTGGTCGAAGTGTTCCAGCTTGCCGAAGCCGAAGGGCTGGAGATCCACCCCGCGACCATGCGTCTGGCCAATCGTGATGCCGGGCTGATCCGCGACGAGGTGCGCCGCGATCCGCGGGCGAACGCGCTTTTCCTTGAACTGCTGGCAGGGCGCAACGACCCCGAGACGGTGCTGCGCTGGATGAACGAGGCGAACGTTTTCGGCCGGTTCGTGCCAGATTTCGGCAAGGTCAACGCGCAGATGCAGTTCGACATGTACCACCACTACACGGTCGACGAGCACACCATCCGCGCGATCGGCCTGCTCAGCCGGATCGAGCGGGGCGAGTTGAAGGAAGATCATCCCCGATCCAGCCGCCTGATCCACAAGGTCAAATCGCGCCGCGCGGCTTATGTCGCGGTCCTCCTGCACGACATCGCCAAAGGCCGGCATGGCGACCACTCGGTACTCGGAGCAGCCGTGGCGGAAGAGCTGTGCCCGCGCTTCGGCCTGAGCGAGGAGGAAACCGAGCTGGTCGCCTGGCTGGTGCGCCACCACCTGTTGATGAGCGCGACCGCATTCAAGCGCGATCTGACCGACCCCAAGACGATCGAGGATTTCGTTGGCCGGGTCGAAAGTCTCGATCGGCTGCGCCATCTCCTGATCCTGACCGCGGTCGACATTCGTGCCGTGGGACCCGGCACCTGGAACAGCTGGAAGCGGCAGCTGCTGGGCGAACTGTACGATGCTGCGCAGGAGCGCCTGCGCCTGGGCCATATGCGGACTGGGCGCAGGGAACGTGTGGCGGCCAAGAAGGATGCCGTGCGTGAGGTGTTGGCGAACCGGGCGGCCCTGGTGGACGAGCTGGCCGCGACTTTCGGCGATGCTTACTGGATTGCCGAGCCGGTCGACATCATCGCACTCAATCTCGGGCAGTTTGCCTCAAGCCGCGATGGGGAAGGGCAGCTCTCGGTGCATTGCGAGGTCTATCCCGCGCGTGGCGCCACGCTGGTGACGGTTATCGCTGCCGACCATCCGGGCCTGTTCTATCGTATCGCGGGCGGAATCCATCTGGCCGGTGCGAACATCATCGACGCGCGCATTCATACCAGCACGACCGGCTGGGCAGTCGACAACTTCCTGGTGCAGGACCCGCACGGCCAGCCTTTCGAGGAGCCGCGCCAGCTTGCCCGGATCGAGCAGGCGATCGGCGATGCACTGGCCAACCGGATCGAACTTGTGCCCAAGCTCGCGCAGCGGCCACTGCCGATCAGCCGGTCGCAGGCATTCGAGGTACGGCCCCGTGTCGCCTTCGACAACGACGCATCCAGTCGCTTCACCGTGATCGAGGTGGCCGCGCGCGACCGCCCCGCTTTGCTCAATCGGCTGGCACGCGCGCTGTTCGAAAGCAAGCTGATGGTCCAGTCGGCGCATGTAACCAATTACGGCGAGCGCGCGGTCGACACGTTCTACGTCACCGATCTGCTTGGTGCCAAAGTCGTGTCACCGGAACGCTTGATACAGATCGAGCAGGCCTTGCTGGACGCGGCCGGTGAACAACGCGGAACAGAACGTCGCAAAGCTGCTGCGAGAGGTATGAAAGCAACAGTGGACGGCTAAATTGCGCGGTTGGTGGAAATTGCGATTCACATCTGTCGCAAGTCACGCCTAACGTGAACGTAAAGGTCTTTTGGTGGAGGATAAGCCTGTGAGAAAATCCCTGTCCGTGCGCGCCGTTGCTCTGGCCGGAGCTGCCATCGCGATGTTCCCCCAAGTTGCCCAGGCGCAGGACGCCGATGCAGCCGCGACCGGGCAGGAGGCGGATGACCCCAACATAATCGTCGTGACAGCGCAGGGTCGCGAGCAATCGCTTGCTGACGTGCCGGTCGCGATTTCGGCGGTGAACGCCGAAACGCTGCAGAATTCGGGCGCCAATGACATCCGTCAGCTCAACCAGGTGGCGCCTTCGCTGCTAGTGTCATCGACCGGCACCGAGGCAAACGGTTCGGCGCGTATCCGCGGGATCGGCACGGTGGGCGACAACCCGGGTCTCGAGAGCTCGGTTCCGGTGTTTATCGACGGCGTCTATCGCTCGCGTTCGGGCATCGGCCTCAACGAATTGGGCGAAATCGACCGGGTTGAGGTCCAGCGCGGCCCGCAGGGGACGCTGGGCGGGCGCAACTCTTCCGCCGGCCTCATCAGCATTTATTCGAAGAAGCCCGAGTTCGACTTCGGCGCCTCGGGCGAGCTGACCTACGGCAACTATGACTTCATGCGCGCGGGCGTCAGCATCACCGGCCCGATCACCGATACCATCGCCGCACGGCTCGACGGAATTTGGGTGAAGCGCGACGGGTTCTATACCGACACGACCAATGGCACCGACGTCAATGACCGCGACCGTTATTTCGTGCGTGGACAGTTGCTGTTCGAGCCGACCGATACCCTGTCGGTACGTCTGATCGGTGACTATACCTTCCGCGACGAGAAATGCTGCGCCGCCACGTATGTCGACAGCAGCGTCAACCCGTTCGTCGGCAATCTCAATAATCCGTCGACCCCGCTCGCGCCGCTTCAGCCCAATGGTAACAACATCATCAACGTGCTGCGCGACCTCGGTCAGCCGCTGGCAGGGTTCAATCAGGGGTACGATCGGACCATCTACGTCAGCCCGGGCCGCAGCTTTGCCGGCAAAACCAAGGATTACGGCGTTTCGGCTGAAATCAACTGGGAACTGGGTGGCGCCACGCTTACCTCGATCACCGGTTACCGCGAATATCGGTCCGGCCAGGCGTCGGATACAGATTACAGCAGGGTCGACATTCTCTATCGCGGGGAAAGCGACGAGGCCTATCGCCAGTTCCACACCTTCACCCAGGAAGTCCGCCTGCAGGGCGAGGCGTTCGATGGCAAGCTCGACTGGCTGATCGGCGGGTTCTTCGCCAACGAGAAGCTGACCGTGCGCGACAACCTGCGCTTCGGCAGCCAGTACGGCCGGTTCGCGACCTGCCGCGTCGTATCGGGCGGCGGTCTCGCTCCATTCTATTCTCCGACCGGACAGGGCTGTCTATCGGCGACGGGCCGGGGCTTCATCAGTAGCGGCGCCGCGACCGGCGGTTCGGCTGCGTTGGGCGGTGTGCTGCTGGCGGCGATCGACCGGCTCGACACGGTCAACGATCGAGGCTCGACGATCGACGACTACCGCCAAGATGACAACAACTGGGCGCTGTTCACGCACAACATCATCCACGTAACCGATCGGCTCGATCTGACCCTCGGCCTGCGGTATACCAACGACAAGAAGGACTTCTCGGCTACCTTTGGCAATGACAATACGGCTTGTCCGGCCCAGCAGGCGGCGCTGTCGCCGTTCATTCCGACGCTTGGCGCAACTGCGCTGGGCCTTATCGGCCTCACTTGCCAGGGCAATTCCACATCCGAACTGAACGGAGTCTCGATCAGCGACGACCGGAAAGAGGACGAATTCACAGGCACTGCAATCCTCTCCTTCAAGGCCACCGACGACCTGCTGCTCTACGCGAGCTTTGCGCGGGGCTACAAAGCGGGGGGCTTCAACCTCGATCGTTCGGCCCTTAAGGCACCAATCGCGCCTTTCGGAGGACAGGCCGGCACCCAGGCGCTGGTCGGTAATCTGCAGTTCGATCCGGAACTGGTCGACAGCTACGAAATTGGCGCCAAGTACGCGACCGGGCCGTTCAGCCTGAGCCTGTCTGCATTCCGCTCGGAATTCAGCAACTTCCAGCTGAATACCTTCAACGGGACCGTCTTCCTGGTGCAGACCGTCAACGGCTGCACCGGCGAACTCACCGGCGGGCCGGGCGGCGACAGCGATCTCAGCGCGACCACGGGGGCCTGCGCCGCCGACGACGTCAGCTATGGCGTGCTGACGCAGGGTGTTGAGGTCGAAGCGCAGATGGTACCGGCGCGCAACTTCCGCGTCGCTGCGGGCCTCACCTATGCCAAGACCGAGTATCGCGACGATCTGGTCGGCAACAAGAACGGCGCACCGCTCGACCCGGCGCTGCGCAAGCTGCCGGGCGACAACCTGTCGAACGCGCCCGAAATCGTCGTCACCGGCAGCATGACCTGGACGCCCGAGATCGGGAACAGCGGCCTCAGCGGGTTGGTCTATGTCGATACCCGTCTGACCAGCGACTACAACACCGGTTCCGACCTGTTCCCGCAGAAGGAACAGGACGGTTATGCGATCGTCAACGCCCGTGTGGGCGTGCGCGGGCCGGACGAGAAGTGGGCGCTGGAATTCTGGGCGCAGAACGTTTTCAACAAGGACTACGCCCAGGTCGCGATCAACTCGCCGTTCCAGGCGGGCACGACCTCGGCGCCGTTCGTCGACCCCCAATTCCCGGGTGGTCGCCAGATCTTCTCGCAGTTCCTGGCTGAGCCGCGGACTTACGGCGTTACCGGCCGGTTCCGGTTCTGATCGCAGCTGCCGAAGTATGGAAAGGGGCGCCACCAGGCGCCCCTTTTTTTATTCATTCGCGCGGGCCGAACAGCGCCGAACCCACCCGCACGTGGGTCGCACCGAGCATGACGGCGGTTTCGTAATCCTCGCTCATGCCCATGCTCAGTCCGGCAAGGCCGTTGTCTGCTGCAAGCTTGGCGAGCAGGGCAAAGAACGGTGCTGGCTCGATGCCTGCAGGCGGCAAGCACATCAGGCCGGCCACGAGAATGCCGGCATTGCGGGCCTGGTCGATCAATCGGGGCAAATCTGCGACTGCGCAGCCACCCTTCTGTTCTTCCGCACCGATGTTGACCTGAATGAAGCAGGGCACCCGGTGCCCTGCCTTGTCCATTGCCCGGCCAAGCGCTGTCACCAGGCCGGGCCGGTCGAGCGAATGGATCGCGTCGAACAGTGCCACTGCCTCGTCAGCCTTGTTGGACTGGAGCTGGCCAATCAGGTGAAGCTGGACGTCGCCATAAACCTCGCGCAGCGCAGGCCACTTTTCCGCCGCTTCCTGCACGCGGTTTTCACCGAACACCCGATGCCCCTGGCGCAGCAGCGGTTCGATCGCAGAGGGGGGATGCGTCTTGCTCACTGCGATCAGCGTGACGCTTTCGGGATCGCGCCGCACCGCCTTGCTGGCCTGCGCGATACCGGCTTGAATACGGGCGAGGGGAGTGTCTGCCATTTCCATGCGCGCGCGCTATAACGTCGCGATGCATCTGCGCCAGTCCCTGCCATTGCTCTGGCTGCTGTCCGATGCGCGCAACGACGCGCGTCTGGAAGGGGCACTGGCGAGGCTGCCGGAAGGATCGGGATTCGTTTACCGGCACTATCACCTGACAGGATCGGAACGCGCCGCCCGGTTCGACACGCTGGCCCGCATTGCGCGGGAACATCGACACATAGTCATCGTGGCAGGCGATGCGGCTGCGGCAAGGCAGCTTGGAGCGGACGGCCTGTACGGCCCCCCCGCCATTTTGCGCGATGCACAGGGCCTGCGGCTCGGCGCCGCGCACCACGGGGCGGAAATTCAGGCAGCGGCTGAAGCCGGGGCCGATGCATTGTTCCTGTCGCCGGTATTTCCCACCCGATCGCACCCCGGGGCAACCGTGCTGGGCGTCCACGGATTTCACGTTCTCGCACAGCAATCACCTGTGCCAGTAATTGCGCTTGGCGGGATGACTCAGGCGCGTGCAAGCGAACTTGCCTGGCCGCGCTGGGGGGCGATCGACGGGCTGGCATAGCCACTCGGACGGGCGCAACCTGCTTGACCGCGAGTCCGGCAGAATTCATCATGGTCATTCAACGGGAAGCAGGGGTATTTTTTGCATGGCCACCCGCGCCATCGGTAAGGCACAGCCAGCGGACTGGAAGGTTGCCTTCCGTCGTTCGCTGCGGCGCGCAACGCAAATGGCGGGCGCCGCCGTGCTGCTGGGCGCCACGATATTCCTCGGCCTGTCGCTGGCGAGCTATACCCAGACCGACCCGAGTGGATCGACCGCGGCATCAGGCGCCGACATCGCCAACTGGATGGGTGCAAGCGGGGCCTGGGTGGCGGACAAGGCGCTGGTTGCGTTCGGCCTTACCTCCGTCCTTTTGTTGCCGCTGCTCTACGTCTTTGCGCGCAAGCTGTGGCGCGACGTGGAGGAGGAAGACCGGGACGAGAGCACCCGGTGGTGGCGCCCGGTGGCGGCACTGCTGCTCGCAATGCTGCTGATTGCTTCCGTTTTGTCGCTGACCTTCGAAGGGCCGGGCGGCACGCTGCCAGCATCGGTCGGCGGGGTCGGCGGCCTGCTTGGCGCACATGCGATCGAAGCGGTCGCCGGGCGGTTGCCCGAAGCGGTGCGCGGTTGGGCCATACTGGGCCTTGCACTGGCGGCCCTGGCCGGCGGCGTTGCCCTGGTCACGCGCGTCTTCGCGCTCGATTGGCGTGCGCTGCTGACGCTTCCCCGGTTCCTTCACCGCGCCCCGGCGCTGCCCGACTTGCCGTGGCTACGCCGCCGCCCGGCCGGCGAGGTGGTGGAACAGCCACGTGCCGAACGCCGCGCCCGTGCACGGATCGTTACTGAACCGACCCCCGACCAGCCGGAGCGCCGGGCGCCTGAAATCACCGATCCCAGCGCCCCACCGAAAAAGGCTGTGCTCGCCAGCGCCAAACAGCGCGACATGTTCGCCAGCTTCCAGCTTCCCAGCCTCGACCTGCTGGCAGAAGCACCGGTGGACAAGGCGCCCAAGCTCGACAAGCTGTCGCTGGAGCGCAACGCGCGCCTGCTCGAAACCGTGCTCGACGATTTCAACGTCAAGGGCGAGATCACCGCGGTTCGCACCGGGCCGGTCGTCACCATGTACGAGCTGGAGCCCGCACCCGGTATCAAGGCCAGCCGCGTGGTTGGCCTGGCCGAGGACATCGCACGGAACATGAGCGCGATCAGTGCGCGCGTCGCGCCGATTCCCGGCCGCACGGTCATGGGGATCGAACTGCCCAACGCCGACCGCCAGATGGTCAGCTTCCGCGAGCTTGCCTCCTGCGCGGCTTTTGCCGAAAACAAGGGCAACCTGCCGATCATCCTGGGCAAGGATATCGCGGGCGAACCGATCGTGGCGGATCTTGCCGCGATGCCGCACTTGCTGGTCGCGGGCACGACGGGCTCGGGCAAATCGGTCGGCCTCAACACGATCCTGCTGTCACTGCTCTACCGGTTCACGCCGGAAGAGTGCCGGATGATCCTGATCGATCCCAAGGTGCTGGAACTCAACACCTACGACGACATCCCGCATCTGCTTTCACCCGTGGTGACCGAACCGCACAAGTCGGTTCGCGCGCTCAAGTGGGCGGTCGAGGAGATGGAACGGCGCTATCGCATGATGAGCAGCGTCAATTCGCGCAATATCGGCGGCTTCAACGAAAAGGTCCGGGCCGCGATCGCCAAGGGCGCGCCGCTTGGCCGCCGGGTCATGGCGGGCTTCGATCCCGATACGGGCGACGAGATTTACGAGGAAGAACAGCTCGATTACGCACCCCTGCCGCAGATCGTGCTGATCGTGGACGAACTGGCCGACCTCATGGTCACGGTCGGCAAGGAGATCGAGGTGCTGATCCAGCGCCTCAGCCAGAAATCGCGCGCGGCGGGCATCCACCTGATCATGGCCACGCAGCGCCCGAGCGTCGACGTCATCACCGGCGTGATCAAGGCGAACCTGCCCACGCGCATCAGCTTCAAGGTGACGAGCCGGATCGACAGCCGCACCATCCTGGGCGAACAGGGCGCCGAGCAGCTGCTGGGCAAGGGCGACATGCTCTACAAGCCCAACACCGGCGCAACCGTGCGCGTTCACGGCCCGTTCGTGAGCGACGAGGAGGTCGAGCGGGTGGCCGACCACTGGCGCGCGCAGGGTAAGCCCGAATACGTCGATGCCGTGACCGAGGAGCCGGAAGATGGTGGCTTCACGTTCGAGGACGAACTAACAGCCAGCGACAATCCGGAAGAACGCAAGTACCGCCAAGCGTGCCAGATCGTGTTCGAGAACCAGAAGGCGAGCGGATCGTGGCTCCAGCGCCAGATGGGCGTGGGCTACAACACGGCCGCCAAGTGGATCGAACGGATGGAAGAGGACGGCCTCGTCGGCCCAGCCAACCACGTTGGCCGACGCGAAATCTTCCGCGACCGCGACGGCAATCCCATTTGAGTTATCGCGCGGGCGAGACCACCGGGGGCGGCGGCGCTTCGGGTTGCCGCGCTCTACGCTCCGTCGGGGTAGCAGGACGAAATTCGATCCCGCGCGGTACGATCAGTCCGTCGTCGCGCAAGCGAAACCGCAAGATCGCGACCTGATCGGGATCGGCTATCGCGCGTTCGAATTCACGCGCGCGCGCCTGGGCAATGTAATAGCGGCCGCTGGCGAGGTTGCCAGTGCCCTGGTCGGCGCGCAAGCGATGTTCGCATTCGCCCGATGCCGGGGCAACACGATCGATCGAGGGCGCGCTACCCGTAATGCAAAGATCACCCGTCGGCACGTCAAATGGCGTAGCGCGGGCGAGGCCAGGCCACTCGTACCGATAGAGCACGTAATGCCCGCGCAGAAGATCGCGCGGGTCGTAACCGCTGATGGTGACCTCCCAGTCGGTTCCCTGGCGGCTGCGCCAATCGCTCCAGCCCCACAGCGCCCCAAGGCCGACAAGCGGAAGTGCGAGCGCCGCGAGGGCCAAGCGGGCGCGGTTCATGCGGCAGGCTCCTTCGTCGGCGCGAACCGGCGGGTGATCTTGACCGCACCCCAGGCGACAGCCAGGATCAACACCCCGGCCAGGATCAGTCCGAAGCCGCTGGTAAGCAGATCCGTCGCCAATTCGAAGCTCAACACGATCAGCCGCAGCGCAACCACCGCCACAGCAAGCTGAAACAGCCCGCGCCAGCTGGCGAACAACGCGCAGGTTGCAATCGCGACCCACAGGGCCATGAACAGCAAGCCCGGCGCCAGCTGCGTGCCCGACACGGGATAGGCCAGAAACACCGCAATCCCGGCCGCAGCCAGGATCATCGCCGTCGCATTACCGGACCGCGTCGGCCGAGACAGCGCGAGCAGTCCTGCCGCAGCCAGCGCAGTTCCGGCGCGAATGGTCAATCCGGGGAACGTCGGGCCGTCAGACCCGAACGCTGCGATACTTGCGGCAAGGCATACAACAGAAGCGCCGCCCACGGCATAGGCGAGAGCAAATTCCTCCAGCCGTTCCCACAAGGCCGCGCGCGGTGATCGCATCCGCATCCATGCCGCTGCCGGGGCGATCAGCACGGGCAGGGCTGTCGCCAGCGCACCCATCCGGTCAGGCGGACCTTCGCGGCGTACAAGCGGCGAATCGATCGTCCAGGCGAAATCCCAGACCACCAGCAGCAACGGCAGGAACAACAGGGCCGCCGCCAGCCAGCTCTGACCTCGTAACAGCAGGAGCGGGGCAAACAGGGCCAGCCACAGCGCAGTCGGTTGCCACAGGGGCGAGCTGGTCTGGTACACCTGCCCGATATGGCCAAAGAACGCGAGGCCGAGCATGCCCAGCAGGAACAGCGCCGCTTCCAGCCCCCAGGGATGGTTGCGTTCGAGCCGATCGCCGCGCAGCGCGATGTAGCCGGTGAGCGCGCCGATCAGAGCGAGGTGAATCGCCAGGCGCAATGCCCCGGGCACGGCTTCCCAATTGGCTGCGGCGACCGAAATCACGCCGAGACCGATCGCCAGGGCGCCGATTCCGATGGCCGCCCACAGGCCGAGTGGCCGTTCGTGCTGCCGTTCCCATTCGATAATGCGCGCGACTGCACTCTCGTCGATCAGGCCGGCTTCCCGCCACGCGCGCAGCTTGCGTTCGCTCATCGCAGCGAGGTCTAGCTGCCTCTCGCACAAAAGCAAACGCCGCCCCTTGCGGAGCGGCGCTGCTTCGGATCGAGGGAAGTCAGACTATTCGAGGTCGGCCGCGGTAAGCGCGGTGAGTTCGGTCGCCTTGCGGGTGTTCGCGGCGAGTACGTCGTCGGGCGAGGCAATCAGGCCGATGGCCGTCAGCGGCCCGTCCCGGCCCCAGCTCTTGGTCCATTGGGCAACGAATTCCTTCAGGCCCGGGATCGCATCGAGGTGGGCCTTCTTGATGTAGACGAACATCGCGCGGGCAGCGGGGTAGTTGCCGGCCGAAACGTTTTCGTAAGTCGGGGTCACGCCATTGATGGGCAGGCCTTGGACCTTGCCGCTGTTTTCCTCGAGGAAGGAATAGCCAAAAATGCCGACTGCCTGCGGATTGCCGGCGATCTTCTGGACGATCAGGTTGTCCTGTTCGCCCTGATCGACATACTTGCCGTCGCTGCGCACTTCGGTGCAGATCTGTTCGTGGCGGTCTTCGTCGCTTTCAGCGAGCGCTTCCATCTCAGGATTGCTGTCGCAGCCGATCTCGAGAATCAGTTCCTTCAGCGAATCGCGGGTGCCCGAGGTCGAGGGCGGACCATAGACCAGGATCGGAACATCCGGCAGCGACGGGTCGACATCGGCCCAGGTCTGCGCCGTCTGTTCTTCGCCGAACGGACGCGCGGCAATCGCCTTGTAAACGATCTCCGGGGTCAGGTTCATGTTGATCCCGCCATTGGCAGAGGCGAACACAAGCCCGTCGAGACCGATCTGCAGCTCGACCACGTCGGTCACGCCATTGGCCTGACAGGTGGCGAGTTCGCTCGCCTTCATTCGGCGCGAGGCGTTGGCCACATCGGGATGCTGGGGGCCCACGCCGCCGCAGAACAGGTTGATCCCGGCGCCGGTACCGGTCGATTCAATCAGTGGCGAACCGAACTGCGGATTGGAGCGGGTGAATTCCTCGGCCACCTTCTTGGCGAAGGGGAATACGGTCGACGAGCCGACGACGCGCACTGCGTCGCGCGTGCCACCGCCCGAACCGGCATCGCCGCACGCGGCAAGCGCGAGCGAGGACAAGGCAGCAAATGCGATAGTCTTGGTCAGTTTCATGGGAGTTCCCCCGTGGATGGTCTCGGCGCGCTTAGGCGCCAGTTGTGACAGGCTTGTGACAAGCTGTCAGAAGTCGATCTGGGCGCGGACACCGAATGCATCGACGGTATAGGAGCGATCGTCGCCAGCAGCGGGATGGACTGCGCCATCGTATTCCAGCTTGCCATAATTCGCGAGCAACATGGTGTAGGCAGTCGGCTTCCACGCCAGCGAGACGTAGTAACCGTTCTGCTTGCCACCTGCGATCTCCCCATCGTCGAGATCGAGGTAATCATAACGCAGATTGAGCTGGACCGAACCGATCCCGCCGCGACCTGCTGGCCGTTCCGGTTTGGTCCGGTCAAATTTGCCGCCCGAGTAACCGCGCGTATCGCCCGGTGTCAGAAACACGCCGGCTTCAGCATAGCCGCCGAAGAAGCTCGGATCGCTCAGCGCGCCGGGGCGATCCAGGCTCTGCCAGAACCCTTCCGCAGCCAGATGAAGCGGCCCGGCGATCATCGCACCCTCCAGGCCCAGGCCGAATTCACTCTCGGCAGCGAGTGACCGGGTGTCGACAAACCGCTCGTCGGTGAAATGGACCAGCGGCCGTTGGCGATAGCGCACAGTGCTGCCGGCATCGAGGTCGGCGTAATGGATTGAGCCGCCGATGTGGACCTGCGTATTGCCCATTTTGGGGGCATAGACGAGGCGCGCATCGGCCCCGCGGTTCTCGTCCGAAAACGTCTCGATATTTTCGGTAAAAACGCCCCCTTGTGCCAATACGTCGCCCGACTTTACCTCCACTGCCAGGCCGACGCGGCGCTCGAATCCGAATGCGTCGGTGAAGGCGGCGCGCTCGATCATGGTCGTGTGCAGGCTGCTGGTCAGTTCCTCCAGCGACTGGAAATTGTTCATCTGGCCCAGGCTGATGGTCGCCTTGCCTGCCTTGTATGTCAGCAGGGCGTCGTTGAACTCGAACGCATTGCCGGAGAAGTCGGCCTCGACCTTGTAACCGAAACCGCCCGGAATATCGCCCGAAGCACCCAGCCGGATACGGCGGAACTCGTCGTTCCAGCCATCGCTGCGACCGGTCGATTCCGGTACATCGGTGAACCCGAAATCGTACTGGATCCGTCCGCGCGGCTTGAACGACCAGCCACTATCGCTTTCGATCTCCGACGCTCCATCGTGCAGGACGGAGCGCGGCGGCTCGGCAGAAGCGTCTTGCGCCGCAAGCGGGGCAGCGCATGCCGCGCCAAGCGTGAGAGCCATGATCGATCCGGCAGTTCGATGTTTCATGTGTGTTACAATTCCCTGACCGCTTCGTGTCCGAAGCACGACGCCGTTATGGCCGATTTGTGACGTCCGCGTGACATGGCTCTGTCACGCCAACGCGTGGACAGTCGCTGCCGCTCAGGGATTGTCAATTCAGCACTTCTTGCCGCGCGATGGTTTCACTTGTAACGGCTCGCGGCGACAACGGAGTTTCGACCCATGCGCATAGGCTGCCCCAAGGAAATCAAGAACCACGAATACCGCGTCGGCCTGACGCCCGAAAGCGTGCGCGAATTGAGCCTGCGCGGCAACGAGGTGTGGGTCGAGAGCGGGGCAGGCCTGGGCATCGGGGCGACCGACGACCAGTTTCGCACTGCCGGGGCGAAAATCGTCGATGGGCCGGACCCGATCTTCGCCGAGTGCGAACTGGTGGTGAAAGTCAAGGAACCGCAGGCGGTCGAACGCGCCAAGCTGCGCGAAGGGCAGGTGCTTTACACCTACCTGCACCTGGCGCCCGATCCGGACCAGACCCGCGAACTGGTGGAATCGGGTGTCACCGCGATCGCCTATGAAACCGTCACAGGCCCGGGCGGGCAGCTTCCGCTGCTCAAACCGATGAGCCAGGTCGCCGGGCGCATGAGCATCCAGGCAGGCGCGACAGCGCTGGAAAAGGCCCATGGCGGGCGCGGGGTGTTGCTGGGCGGCGTACCCGGCGTTCTGCCGGCCAAGGTCATGGTGATTGGCGGCGGTGTCGTCGGCTTCAATGCGGCGCAGATGGCGGTCGGGCTGGGCGCGGATGTAACCATCCTCGATCGAGACCCCGAGGTGCTCGAGCGCCTCGGCACGCATTTCGAAAGCCGGGCCAAGACCCGCTTTTCCAACAGCGCCAACATCGAACAGATGATCGGCGAGGCGGAACTGGTGATCGGCGCCGTGCTGATCCCCGGCGCTGCCGCCCCCAAGCTCGTCACCCGCGACATGCTGTCGTTGATGAAACCTGGCGCGGTGCTGGTCGATGTCGCGATCGACCAGGGTGGCTGTTTCGAAACCAGTCGTCCAACGACCCACGCCGAACCGACCTACGTCGTTGACGGGATCGTGCACTACTGCGTTGCCAATATGCCTGGTGCGGTTGCGCGCACCAGCACCTACGCGCTCAACAACGTGACCCTGCCGCACGCTCTGCGTATCGCGGAACTGGGCTGGAAGGGCGCCCTGTCGGCCAATCCTCACTTGGCAGAAGGGCTCAATGTCCACGCGGGCAAAGTCACTTACAAGGCGGTCGCGGACGAACTGGGATACGACTGGCGCTCGGTCGAGGACGTGCTCGCGGACTGAGGTGCAACCATTTTCGTTGGGAAACCAACGAAAATTAACTCAGCTCTAATCGCTTGCGCTTAGTGCCCCTCTCATGGGTGGGGCGCTTCTTCGTTTCTTGCTGGCAATCTGCGTACTGGCCACGCCTGGAATCGGCGCGGGGCTGCATGCGCGTGAAATCAGGCCTGCCTGCCACGGCGAAGCCAGCGCTGCACAGGTCGCGGCCAAGGCTCCGATCGCATGGCGATGTTCAGGCCCCGGCGCGGATTTTCGCGCGGAGCGGGCAACGCTTCGTTTCGAGCTGGATCCGGGAGCAGACAAGCCGGTCTTCCTGGTTTCGCGGGCCAGCCATTTCGAGCAAATCCTGATCCGCGTCCATGGCGCCGACGGCAAGATTGCCCAAGCACGGTATACCATGGACGACGGGCGGCTGACGGGAAGGGGCCTGGACTTCGTTTTGCCGCTGCCGCGAACCGCGGCCGCCGCCGAACGGGTGGAAGTTTTCATTGATCGGCCGTGGGTGGCTCCGCTCGTATCGGACGCCCGGCTGGCCGGGCCCGGAGAGGATCGGCCCGCACCTGATTCCACTGTCCTGTTGCTGGCCGCCATTTGCGGTCTGGTGGTTACGCCGATATTCCTCAACTTCGCATTTTATCGCATCCTGCGTGCACGGTTCCTCGTCTGGCACAGCATGGCGACGATCGGTTGGCTCGGGCTGACGTTGGTTTCCTCCGGCCTCGCGGCGCAGTTCATCGTGCTCGACATTGGCACGACTTCCACTCTGCTGCCGGTATTTTCGTGCCTTGCGGTCACCAGCGCAGCGCTGTTCGGCGCAAACCTGTTCGAGGAAGGCTGCCTGCCCAAGCTGACCCGTCAGCTGCTGCGCCTGGCCGCAGCGGCCACTGTAATTGGGTCAGCCTTCTACGCGTTGAAAATCGAGGCATTCCGTGCCTCTGGCGTGGACCTGTATTACTTTTCGTTCCTGGGGCTGATCGTGCTGTTCCTGGTGGCTCTGGCCCAGGCATTGCAACGCGGTAGCCGCGCTGCATGGTTCCAGCTGATTGCCTGCGTACCGCTGTTTCTGGTCGTCATCTACCGCGTCGCGAACAATCTGGGCATGGGGCAGAAGGCGGAAGACGGCTTCGTGTTGATGAGCGTCGCCTATGCGTTCGAATTGATCGTGACTACGATCGGCGCCGCCGACCGCTTCATGGCCTTGAAGCGAGAGCGCGACCGAGCGCTGAACCAGGCCAACGCGATGGAGGAAGTGGCGGAACGAGATCCGCTGACTGGACTGATGAACCGGCGCGGGATTCAGCCGCGGTTCGCCGAACTGCACCAGGCCGGCTACGCCACCTTCGCGCTGCTCGACCTCGACCATTTCAAGTCGATCAACGACACATATGGCCATTCGAAGGGGGACGAGGTCCTGCGCGCTGTAGGCGCCGTGCTCGCGACGGATGAAAACGCCCTGGCGATGCGTATGGGCGGCGAAGAATTCATGCTGTTGGTGCGCGGCGCCGATGGACCGCGGCGGGCGGAGAAATTGCGACAAGCAATAACGCTGCGCGTCAGCCGCGAAGTGGAAGGGTTGGACCAGATCGTCACGGCGAGCATGGGACTGCTCGAAGCGCCTCGATCCGCCCTGCCGAGCGCCGATTTCGACACCATCTATACCCGCATCGACAAGCTGCTTTACGAAGCCAAGGCGGACGGCCGAAACCGGACCGCCAGCGAGCGCATCCAGGCTTTTGCCGGAAACCGCATGCTGCCGCGCCGCGGCGATCGCCGAAGAGCGGCCTGAAACCTACAGGTCGGTCGGAGCGGTGCTGGCGGCGATTATGGCGGCAACCGCCTCCCGCTCAACCGCCGTCAATTCCGGCCGCCACAGGTCGGCGATCACGACCACCCTGAGCTTGTCGCTGTTGTTCCACGCTTCGTGTTCGATAGTATCGTCGAATACGAATGCTTCTCCGGGTACCCAGGTTCGGGTTTCGCCGCCTACTCTGAAACCGCAGTCCGGCGGTACGATCAGAGGTAGGTGTAGCACCAGCCGTGCATTGGAAACACCATTGTGCGCGGGGATGCGCGTGCGGGGAGCCAGCAACGAGAACATCAGATTTGGTGAACGACCCGGGATGACTGGCTGATCCGCCCGTTCGAACAGCTCCATCGTGCGCGGGCAATGGCGGGCATTTGCCTCGACCCGGTGACCCGACGATAGCAGGTGTATCGCAGTCCAGTCGCGCGAATGATTGAGCTCGGCCATCTGGCTGGGTACGTCATCGCCCTCCTGGACATAAGGCACGAGCTCACCCTTTTCCGATGCAACTAGCGCCTCGAATTCGGCCCGCACGACATCGGTGGCAGCTTCGAGTTCGGTGAGAAATGGAAATACCGCGCGATCGAAGAACTCGTGTTCGGCAAGGCCAGGGAAATGGAAATGAGTGGGTTCCTGATGCCATGCGCGGGTTGTGCGCAGGGCATTGCTCTGGAACCGTTCGATCCGCCTGCGCTCCGCTGCATCGGCGCGGTCGAGCAGCCTTCCGGCCGCCCGCTCGTAAACCTTGGCACGGCGCTCGATGTAGCGGGAATGCGCCTGCCGTGCATGGGTAAGCTGATCGCGCACTGCCGGTGGCAAGCGATCGGCTGGGGGGGCATGGAACAGCACCGCGCCATAAAGCTCTGCCGCAGCGTCAGCCTCGCCGATCTGTTCGAGCAGGCTTGCCTTCATCAGCAAGGGCAAAAACGCCAGCGGATCGATCCGCAGCGCTCCGGCGACGGCATCGAGGGCCCCGGTGATGTCACCCAGCGCCCGGCGGATAGATGCCAGCTTGAACCAGGCCCCCCCATTGCCCGGGGCATCGGCGACGACACTTGCGAGCAGGCGCTCGGCAACGGTGAAATCGCGCGCACCCGCTGCGCGGTCGGCCTCCAGTTCGCGAGGGTCGGTCCCGTTCATTCGCGCGCCATAACAGCCCGTCGGCGGAGCGGGAAGTGCACTGGTCCAGGGATCTGGGCCGCGTTCAGCCGGCGATGAACGGTGCGGCGATTTCGGCGGTGATGCGCTGCGGGCGGCCGGTTGCGCGGTCAATCATGGCCCAGGTCGAACGCACCGCTACCAGCAGCTTGCCTGTGCTGTCGTGAAATTCGACGCAGCGGTCGAACCGTGCACCTTTGGGGGTGCCGGGGATGTACGTTGTCCCTACCACTTCTGCGCCCGGGCCGACGTTTCCGCGGTAATCGATTTCATGCCGGGTCACGACCCAGACATAGGCGGCGACATGCACCGGATCGGCGACCGATTGCCAGTGCGCGGTCGCGATATCCTGCACCCAGCGTACCCAAACAGCGTTGTTGACGTGGCCCAGTTCGTCGATGTGCGCGTCGTCAGCAACGAAATGCAGGGTGTAGCGCGCACTCATTCAGCGACGCCGAGCTGCCACAGGATGAAAGCGTATTCCTCCGCCGTTTCGTACAAGGCCGTGAAGCGGCCCGACTTGCCGCCGTGCCCGGCGCCCATGTTGGTCTTCAGTAACAGCTCGTTCTCGTCGGTCTTGGTCGCGCGCAACTTTGCGACCCACTTGGCCGGTTCCCAATAGGTCACGCGCGGATCGTTCAACCCGGCGGTGACCATCAGCGGCGGATAGTCCTGAGCAACGACCTGATCGTAAGGACTGTAGCTAAGCATGTATGTGAAGGCCTGCTTGCTGGTGATCGGATTGCCCCATTCCGGCCATTCCCCCGGGGTCAGTGGCAGGCTCTCATCCAGCATGGTGTTGACCACGTCGACGAACGGCACATGCGCCACCACTGCGCCCCATAGGCCGGGGTCGGTATTGACGACGACCCCCATAAGTTCGCCGCCGGCCGATCCGCCACTTGCACTGATCTTGCCCTTGGCGGTGTAGCCCTGATCGATCAGTTTCTTGGCGACGTCGACGAAGTCGTTGAACGTGTTGGTCCGCTCGTTGAGCTTGCCCTGGAGATACCAGCGCCGACCCAGATCGTCGCCGCCGCGGATATGCGCGATGGCATAGGCCATCCCGCGATCGAGCAGGCTGAGCCGCGAGGCGGAGAAGCCGGGCGGGATCGCGTAGCCATAGGCGCCATAAGCATAGAGGTGCAGCGGCCCGCCAGCCGGGCGATCCTTGCGCATGACCACGCTTACGGGAACCTGCGTGCCGTCACGCGCGGTGATCATCAGCCGCTCGGTCTTATAGAGCGAGGCGTCATAGCCACTCGGAATTTCCTGCTGTTTCAGCAGTTCCAGCCGGCCATCAGCAATGTGATAATCGTAGACGGAGGCGGGGGTGACCATCGACTGGTAACTCAGCCGCAGCTTGTCGACCGCATATTCGGGATTGTTGGAAAGACCCGCGTCATAGCTCGCCTCGGGAAAGGCTATCGGCGTCATCGTTTCGGAGCCATATTGACGCAGCTGCACCTGATCGAGCCCGGCGAGGCGGCCTTCCGTAACGAAGAAGTCGCGGTAGAGGTCGAAGCTGGTGAGATAGAATTCGTCCGAGCCGGCGATCAGCGTCGTCCATTCGCCAGGGGCACTCAGCGGCGCGGTAGCCAGCCTGAAATTGACGTGATCGTCGTTGGTATGAACCCACAGGGTCCCATCGCGCACGTCCACATCGTACTCGACGCCCTTTTGCCGCGCTTTCACCAGCGTTTGCGCACCGGTGGGGTCACTGGCTGGGACGAGACGGACCTCGCTCGTCTCATTGTCGCCGGTCGCTATGATCAGCCAGTCGTCCTGCGCGGAAAGCCCTGCCGCAACGCTGAACCCGTCGTCCGCCTCGCGGTATAGCTCCACATCCTCGCTGACCGGCGTGCCGAGCTTGTGCAGGCGGACATTATCCACCCGCCAGTTGTCATTGACCGGGCCATAGACCAGCGCCGTGTCGTTCGCGACCCAAGTCAGGCCGGAATTGATCCCCGGGATCTCGTCGGGCAGCAGCTCGCCAGTTTGCAGATCCTTGACTCGGGCGGTGTAGCGTTCCGAACCATTGTCGTCGGCCGAATAGGCGAGGTAACGCCCGTTCTTGCTGACCGATGCGGCGCCCAAACGGAAATATTCCTTGCCTTCGGCCAGCTGGTTTTCGTCCAGGATGAGGACGGGGGCACCGCCCGTCACCGCGCGGCGATAGTGCTTGCGGTATTCCTTCCCCTCCTCGAATTCGGACCAGTAAAGCCATTCGCCGTCCTTTTGCGGCACAGTGGAATCGTCCTGCTTCACCCGGCCTTTAAGCTCTTCGAAGATCGTGTCGACCAGCGCCTTTCGCGGCGCCATACGCGCCTCGAACCAGGCATTTTCCTGGTTGAGGTATTCCAGCACGTCCGGATCGTCGACTTTGGGATAAGACTTGTCGTGCAGCCAGTTGTACGGGTCGGATACGGTGATCCCGTGGCGGGTATAGGAATGCTCGCGCTGCTCGGCGACGGGCGGGGACGTGGGTGCTGGCACGGATGCGCTTTCCTGGGCTTGGGCGGACAAACCCGCCGACAATGTAGCGACGGCGAGTAGCAGCTTGTTCATGGCGATAGCCCCGTAGAGATCAAGGTTCGGGTGGCAAGCCCCCGGCACGAAGCCTATGTTGATCGCCAGGAAGCGGCAAGCACGCCGCAGTGCCAAAGACCACAGGATCGATGAAATGCTGATGCAAACCCACGAAGCCCGCCTGGCCGCCCTGCGCGAAGAATTGAAGCGGCAGGGGCTCGACGGGTTCGTCATCCCGATTTCGGACGAGCACATGAGCGAATACGTCGGCGCCTATGCCCAGCGGCTGGCGTGGCTGACAGGGTTCGGCGGTTCGGCGGGCAGCGCGATCGTCTTGCGCGACAAGGCCGCGATATTCGTCGACGGGCGTTATACCATCCAGGTGCGCGATCAGGTCGACGAACGGCTGTTCTCCTACGAAAGCGTGCCCGCGACAAGCCATGCCAAATGGCTCGCCGCCAATGCGCCCGAAGGTGCGAGGATCGGCTATGACGCGTGGCTCCATGCCAAGGGCTGGGTTGATGGCGTGGCTGCGGCGCTGGCGAAGAAGAATGGGGACCTGGTGCCGGTGGGACTCAATCCGGTCGATGCCGTCTGGGCCGACCGGCCAGAACCTTCAGGCGCGCCGGCGACGGTGCATGGGGACGAATTGTCAGGCCGCTCCAGCGCAGAGAAGCGCGGTGAGGTAGCGGACTGGTTAAAGGAGCAGGGCTACGATGCAGTGGTCGTCAGTGCGCTCGATTCGATCGCCTGGCTGCTCAATATCCGCGGTGCCGACGTCGATCGCACCCCGGTCGCACTGAGCTACGTCATCGCCCATGCAGACGGCACGGCTGACCTGTTCATCGCGCCGGAAAAGGTGACGCCGGAGCTGGAGCAGCATCTTGGCAACGCAGTGACCGTGCGCCCCCGCACGGACTTCGAAAGGGCGCTGGGTGCCCTGCGCGGCAAGACCGTGGCGGTCGATCCAGACTATGGCGTCGCGGCAATTCACCACGCGCTGGAGGCTGGAGGAGCAAAGCCAGTGACGGAGCGCGACCCTACGATCCTTGCCAAAGCGATCAAGAATCCCGTCGAACAGCAGGGTCAGCGCGACGCCCAGGCGCGCGACGGAGCGGCGCTGGCGAAGTTCCTCCACTGGCTCTCGGTCGCCGCGCCCAGGGGCGGCGAGAGCGAGTTGTCGGCGGCTGCCAGACTACAGGAGTTCCGCCTCGCCACCGGCGTTCTGCGGGACAACAGCTTCGATACGATTTCCGCCGCCGGGCCCCATGCGGCGATCCCGCATTACCGGGTCGACGAGGAATCGAACCTGCCCATCGAGCCCGGCAGCATCTTCCTGTGCGATTCTGGCGGGCAGTACCAGGATGGCACCACCGACATCACCCGGACGGTGTGGATCGGAACCGCTGACGGCCAAGGCCAGCCCACTGCCGAACACAAGGATCGTTTCACGCGTGTCCTCAAAGGTCACATCCAGCTTGCCCGCGCGGTGTTTCCGCAAGGCACCGTCGGTAGCCAGCTCGATGCCTTTGCGCGCCAGTACCTGTGGGAAGCGGGCGTCGATTATGCCCACGGCACCGGTCACGGCGTCGGCAGTTACCTATCGGTTCACGAAGGGCCGCAGCGCATCGCCAAGGCCAGCGGTGGGCAAGCCGGCACCGGGCAGGAACTCCACGCTGGAATGATCCTGTCGAACGAGCCCGGCTATTACAAGGCAGGCGAATTCGGCATCCGGATCGAAAACCTGGTGTTGGTCGAACCGCGCGAAATCGCCGGGGGCGAGGGAGAATGGCTGGGTTTCGAGACGCTGACATTCGTGCCGATTGATCGGACGCTGGTCGAGCCCGCGCTCCTCACCGAAACCGAGATCGCCTGGTGGAACGACTACCATACCCGAGTTCACGCGCTGCTCGCTCCGCAGCTTTCGGGCGAAGTGCTGGCATGGCTGGAGGATGCTTGTCGGCCGCTTTGAACGACCTTGCCCAACTTACCGCGTTCACTTAATGTTCCGAAGGGTCGCGAGTCGTTGAGGGGGAAACGCGATGATCGGATATGTGACGCTGGGTACGAATGACCTCCAAAGCAATGCTCCGTTCTATGATGCGCTGGCCAGGGAGATGGGGGTCGGGCGCATGATGGACTTCGACACCTTCATTGCGTGGGGCGAATGGGGCGGCGGTTGCGGGATCGCGTTGACCAAGCCATTCGATGGCAAGGCGGCGACGGTCGGCAACGGTGTAATGGTTGCGATCGAGGCGAAGGATGCGGCGCAGGTCGACCGCCTTCATGCCATAGCACTCGCCAACGGCGGCAGCGACGAGGGCACACCAGGCCCGCGCGGGGATGCCGACGAGCAAGGCAATACCTTCTACGCGGGCTACTTCCGCGACCGCGAGGGGAACAAGCTCAACGCGTTCTGCATGGTCCCCTCCGCATGACCGGGGCGGCGCGCCTTGCCGATACTTTCATCCATCTGGGTCTGGGCGCGACCGCCATCCCGCAGCCGCCATTCAGTGGGATGGAATGGTACGCCGAATACGGCGCTCGCCACGGCGCTGATGGCGTCGAGGGGCGACTGGTCAGCGAGCACGCCTTTACCGGGGACTGGCCGCACTGGGAAATGCATCCCTTTGGTGCAGAGGTCGTCATCTGCACCAAAGGGGCGATGGTCCTGACGCAGGAGTTTCCCGATGGGCGACGCGCCGCGGTGGCGCTGGGTCCGGGTGATTACGCGATCAATCCTCCAGGCGTATGGCACATTGCAGATGTCGTTGACCACGCCACCGCCATTTTCATCACGCCCGGCGCAGGGACGGAACATCGCCCGCGCTGAATGTGCGCCCCCCGATACAACTTGCGACAAAAAACCCCGCCAGCGGCATAGTTCTGCGACATCGCCGCTTTAGAACGGCAGGACGAGTTGCGGCGGTGCCTTCCGATCCTCCCCCTCCCCCAAACGGCACCGTCGCAGCTCAAGCTGTTTTTCCGTTCGAAAGGATTTTCGATGCGCAAAGTGACCCTTGCCCTGTCCGCCGCGGCGCTCGCGCTCGTCAGTGGCAGCCTCGCTGCCCAGCCAGCCGATCGCGCCGATCACGGTGCGGCGTTGACCCAGCAGCAATTCAAGGAGCGCGCCGCGGCCATGTTTGCTCGGATGGATGCCAATGGCGATGGCACGATCAACGCGGCCGACCGCGCTGCCCGGCAGGCTGACCGATTCGCGCGGCTCGATACCGATCGTAATGGCGAAATCAGCCGGTCGGAGATGGAAGCCAATGCCGAACAGCGCCGCGCCCGCATGGCGGAACGTCGGGAACGCAGGGCGGAACGCCGTGCTGAACGCGCACCCGAACGAGCAGAGCGTATGGCGGAACGCCGCGAAGCGCGCTTCGCCATGATCGACGTAGACAACAATGGTGCCCTGTCGCAGGCGGAACTGGCTGCCGCGCGAGAACGCCGGGCCGAGGCACGCGCCGAACGCCGCGCCGCGAGTGACGCGCGCTCCGGCCAGGGCATGAAGCGTGGCAAGCGTGGCGGCATGATGCACGGTCTCCTCCGCCAGGCCGATGCCAATGGCGACCGCGCGATCTCGCGCGCCGAATTCGATGCGGCGGTGGCTGCCCACTTCACCCGGCTCGACACCAATCGGGATGGTACGGTAACGGCAGAGGAACGCCGCGCATCACGGCAGGCGATGCGCGCTGCCCGCCGCGCCAGCTAGGCCCGACTTGCCGCATGGGCCGGGCGCGCGTTAGGTCGGGACGATGACTGAAGCCGCGCCCACCCGCATCCTGCTCGTCGACGACGAGCCCACCCTGCGCGAACCCCTGGCCGAATATCTCGCGCGCCAGGGGTTCGACGTGCGCGAAGCGGCCACGGCTGCTGCCGCCCGCGGCGACATCGACCAAAATCGACCTGACATCGTGCTGCTCGACATCATGATGCCGGGTGAAGACGGCCTGTCGCTGTGCCGCCATCTGGTCGAAACGCGCGAACTGCCGGTCATCCTGCTGACGGCCAAGGGCGAAGCGACCGACCGGATCATCGGGCTGGAGATCGGCGCCGACGACTACGTCACCAAGCCGTTCGAGCCGCGCGAGCTGGTGGCACGGATCCGCTCCGTTTTGCGCCGCGCAGGGCGGGTTTCTGCCCCGCCCGAAGAAGACGCGCATTATGAATTCGATGGTTGGCGGCTCGATCCCCTCAAGCGCAAGCTGACCGACCCTGAAGGCGCCATTGTCTCCATCTCCACGGCGGAATTTCGCTTGCTTCGGGCCCTGCTGGACCATCCGCGCCAAGTGCTCGACCGAGACCGTCTGCTCGACATGGTCCAGGGCCGCGAGGCGCATCTGTTCGACCGGGCGGTGGACAATCAGGTCAGTCGTCTGCGCCGCAAGATCGAGGTCGACAGCCGCGACCCGCAATTGATCCAGACTGTGCGCGGCGGCGGCTATTCGCTTGCCGCGGAAGTGCGCCGGGTCGCGCCGGACGCGCGCTGACATGCGCTTGCTGCCCAAGAGCCTGCTGGGTCAGGTCCTGCTCGCCGTCATGGCAGCCCTGCTGGTCGGGCAAGCGGCATCGGCGGTCCTGCTGGTCCGCGCCGCCGAGAACCGGCGCGACGGGGCGATGCTGAACGCCGCTGCGCTGCAACTGGTCCGGCAGCAGGCGCCGCGCCCGGAATGGCGGGAGCGGCGCGAACGACGGCGCTTCGGCGATCGGTCCGCGTTCATGCCGCGCCTGCCGCGTCCGCTGCGCGTCGAATGGACGCAGGCGCCCACGCTGCTGCCGGGAGAGGAGCGTAACCGCGCGCGCGAGCGAGAACTGAGCGAGTTGCTGAACGCTCAGGGCGTCGCCGTAGCGGACGTCTTCGTGGTCGAGCGGGCGGTGGGCACAGACCCATTTATCGCGTCGAGGCCGCGTCTCGCCAATCGGATGCGCCAGGAAAATGCGAGCGACCGGGTACTGCTGGTCGCTGCGCTGCTGCGTGAAGGCGCAGCGCAATGGGCCGTCGCGCGGGTGCCCGAACCGCCGGTGCAGCGCGGCGTTTACCGCACGATCCTGACCCAGACCCTCGTCCTGCTGGCAGTGCTGGTCGGCGCCCTGTGGCTGTTGCTACGCAGGATTACCCGGCCGCTCGGCGCGCTGACCACGCGCACGGAAGCGTTCGCTCGCACCCGGCAAGTGGGCGAGCCGCTGGTGCCGCGCGGACCCGAAGACATTCAGCGCCTGATCTCCGCCTACAACGCGATGGAGGCGCGGATCGGCGGTTTACTGGACGAGAAAGACGTAATGCTCGGCGCGATCGGTCACGATCTGAAGACGCCGCTGGCTGCGCTGCGGGTCCGCATCGAATCGGTCGAGGACGAAGCGCAGCGAGCACGCATGGCAGCCACGATCGAAGACATTACCCGCACCCTCGATGACATTCTTTCGCTCGCCCGGGTCGGCCGTCCCGACGATTCTTCTGAACGCACCGATCTTGCCGCCCTGACCGCTGCGGTGGTTGAGGAATTCGAGGATATGGGCGATCCTGTCCACCTCGGGCCGACCAGCCGATTGGTACGCCCGGTTCGTGTCACCTGGTTGCGGCGGGCGCTGCGCAATCTGATCGCGAACGCGGTCCGTTACGGCGGTGTTGCGCGCGTCACGCTGATCGAAGAGGGCGGCGCCGCGATCCTGCGCGTCGACGACGCCGGTCCCGGGATTCCGGAAGGCCGGATCGCGGACATGCTCGAACCGTTTGCACGGGGCGAAGCATCACGCAATCGCGAGACTGGCGGGGCTGGGCTCGGCCTCGCGCTGGCCCGGGCGATTGCAGAGCAGCACGGCGGCGCGCTGGTGCTGGCGAACCGCCCCGGGGGCGGGCTGCGCGCCGAATTGCGCCTGCCCTAGCGCATCAGTCCGCCGATCAGATTGCGGACGAACCGACCCGCGATGCCGCCGCCAAATTCGGTCGCGATGGTTCCCGCAGCAGAGGTCGCAGCCGTCTTCACCGGATTTGCGCGCGAGGATCGCCCCGTCATCTTGGCCGCGACAATCGTGGCGGCGCTGCTTGCGGCGGCGCCCATTGCGGCTTTCCCTGCTCGCTCCCACAGACTGGTCGTCTTGCGTGCACGTTTCCCCACTGTCTCGCGACCTTGCGCCTCGACTTCCGCAGCAGTGTCGGCGGCGTCGGCAGCCTTGGCGGCAAGCACTTCGGCTGCGCTTTCGCGGTCGACCGGCGTGTCGTATTTCCCTTCCAGTGGGCTGACCGACTGGATGATCGCCCGTTCCTTGGGCGTGACCGGACCAAGCCTGCTCCACGGCGGACGGATCAGGGTCCGCTGGACCACGGTCGGGGCACCATCCCCGTCGAGGGTGGAGACCAGCGCTTCGCCCACCTTCAGTTCGGTGATTGCCGTTTCCACATCGAGGTCAGGATTGATCCGGAAGGTTTCCGCAGCTGCGCGAATTGCCCGCTGGTCACGCGGAGTGAAGGCGCGCAGCGCGTGCTGGACCCGGTTGCCAAGCTGGCCGGCCACTTCTTCCGGAATATCGATCGGGTTCTGGGTGACGAAATAGACGCCGACCCCCTTCGACCGGATCAGGCGCACGACCTGTTCGATCTTGTCCTGCAATGCAGGGGGCGCGTCGTCGAACAGGAGGTGCGCCTCGTCGAAGAAGAACACCAGCTTCGGTTTTTCGGGGTCACCGACTTCCGGCAGGCTCTCGAACAGCTCCGCGAGCAGCCACAACAGGAACGTGGCATAGAGCTTGGGACTGCGCATGAGCTGGTCGGCGGCCAGGACGTTGATCGTGCCGCGACCCTGACCATCGACCGTGAGGAAATCGTCGATCTCCAGCGCCGGTTCGCCGAAGAACCTGTCCGCGCCCTGGCTTTCGAAGCTGAGCAGCTGGCGCTGAATAGTGCCGACGCTCGCCTTGGTCACATTGCCGTATTGCGTGCTCAATTCTTTCGAATTCTCCCCGCACCAGGCGAGCATGGCCTGCAGGTCGGCAAAGTCGAGCAGCAGCAATCCATTGTCGTCGGCATGACGGAAGGCGATCTGCAGCACGCCTTCCTGCGTTTCGTTCAGGCCCAGCAGCCGGGCGAGCAGCAGTGGCCCCATCTCGGAAACAGTGGTGCGGATCGGGTGGCCCTGCTCACCATAAAGATCCCAGAACACCACTGGGTTGTCGGAATAGGAATAGTCCTCGATTCCGATTTCCTTGGCCCGCGCTTCCAGTTTGTCGGCGTTCTTGAAGGTGGGAGAGCCGGGCATGGCAATCCCGGCTAGATCGCCCTTCACGTCCGCCATGAACACCGGCACGCCTTCGCGGCTGAAGCATTCGGCAAGTCCCTGGAGGGTCACTGTCTTGCCGGTGCCGGTCGCCCCCGCGATCAGCCCGTGGCGATTGGCGCGCTGCAAATCGAGATACTGCTTCTCGCCATTGGCGCCGAGCCCGAGGTAGATCTGTCCCATAATTCCCTCCGGCAGCGACACTTGGCCAGCGGCTCGGCGCGGGTCAACACTCGACTTGGGAGCCAAAGCGGCTAAGGCGACGAGAATGGCCGACCGCGCCCCATTCGTACTGCTCGACGACGCGCGCGCCGAAGGGGCGGCGGACGCGCATCTTTTCGAGAACGCGCGAGAGACGTTCATCGCGCGCCGCCCGGCCGAAGTTGCCGACGTGCTGGCGCGCGCTGAAGCAGCGCGGGGCGATGGCGGAACTCTGGCAGGCTACATCGCATACGAAGCAGGCCTCGCGCTCGAACCCCGGCTGATGTCGCTGGCGCAGCGGCGCAGCGGCGCAGCCGGTCCCTTGGTCTGGCTCGGTTTGTTCGACGCGCCGCGCGTGATCCCGGCGGCCGATGTCGCCGGATGGCTGGCCGAGAACGGCGCTGGCGAGGCATCGCTCGGCCCGCTCGACCCGCAGCTTTCTTTCGGAGCCTATGCCCAGGCCTTTGCACGCTTGCAGGAGGCAATCCGCGCTGGCGACATCTACCAGGCCAACCTCACGTTCCCGCTGGCGGGCAGTTATCGCGGGGACGAGTTGGCGCTTTATCGTCTCCTACGTCCGGCGGCGGGTGCTGGCTATGGCGGGATCGTGTTCGACGGCAGTGACTGGCTGCTCAGTCTCTCGCCGGAACTGTTCGTCTCGCGGCGCGGTAGCGATCTGAAAGTCAAGCCCATGAAGGGGACGCGCCCGCGCGGCGCCGGGCCGGCCGAGGATCGGGCGCTGGCTGAGGAACTCGCCGGTTCGGACAAGGACCGGGCCGAAAATCTCATGATCGTCGACCTGATGCGCAACGACCTGTCACGCGTTGCGGAGGCGGGTAGCGTGCGGGTGGAGGCTCCATTCTCAGTCGAGAGCTATCCCACCGTTCACCAGATGGTTTCCACTGTGCGGGCCCGCCTTGCCGACGGCGTAAGCACCACCGATCTCCTGCGCGCGATCTTCCCTTGCGGCTCGATCACCGGTGCCCCGAAAATCCGTGCGATGGAACTGATTGCCGAGGTCGAGCGCGATGCGCGCGGGCCCTATTGCGGGGCAATCGGCCGGATCGGGCCCTGCCCCTCCGGAGGAGGCGACGACGCAGCGTTCAGCGTCGCCATTCGTACCTTGCGGCTGACGCCAGTTGAAAATGGCGGGGGCAAGGCCGTGCTTGGCGTGGGGTCGGCCATTGTCGCTGACAGCGGGGTCGAGGCGGAATGGCGCGAATGCCTGCTGAAGGGCGGTTTTGCGCGCGCCAGCACGCCCACGCTCGGCGCGCCCGCATTCGATCTGATCGAAACGATGCGGTTTTCGCCAGACAGCGGGATTGCGCTGCTCGAACTGCATCTGGAACGGATCCGGGAAAGCGCGGCGGAAATTGGCTTCGCTTTTGACCGGCATGCCGTGCGCAACCAGATCCAGGCGCTGTGCTTCGAACTCGAGCGTCCTTCGCGAGTGCGACTGCTTGCGGCTCGCAGCGGGGCAATCGCGCTGGAAGCGACTGATCTTCCCGAACCCTTGCACGAACCGGCGCTGTGCATTGCGCTGCCCATACCGGTCGATCCCGGGGACTGGCGGCTGCGCCACAAGACGACCGACCGTGGCTTCTACGCCGATGCGCTCGCCGTGGCGCAGGGTGAGGGCGCGGCCGAGGCGCTGTTCGTGCGTGCCGATGGCCTCGTGACGGAAGGCAGCTTTACCAACCTGTTCGTCGAACACGGCGATGTTCTGCTGACCCCGCCCGCCACGCGTGGGCTCCTGCCCGGCGTGCTGCGCCGTTCCTTGATCGATCGCGGCCTGGCGCGCGAGGCGGATCTGCGGCTCGAAGATCTCGGCAATGGATTTTTCATCGGCAACGCACTGCGCGGCCTCATACCTGCAAGGCTGCTGCTATGATTGATATACTGTTCGAAGACGGTGAGGCGCTGGTAATCGACAAGCCCGGCGGGCTGCCGATCGAACGGCCGCGCAAAGGCGGACAGTCGCTGGACGATCACCTCGATGCATTGAAGCTCGGCTTTCAGCGCGCGCCGGTGCCAGTTCACCGGCTCGATACCGACACGTCCGGCTGCCTGCTGCTGGCCCGCAATCCCAAGGCGCTGGCACGATTCGCGAAGGCATTCGAGGAACGCCGGGTCGACAAGCGCTATCTTGGCGTGCTTGCTGGCGAGATCGCCGAGGAAAGCGGCACGATCGAATTGGCCCTGTCGAAGATCAGCAGCGCGGAAAAAGGCTGGCGGATGATCCCGGCGAAGAAGGGCAAGCCTTCGGTCACACATTGGCGCGCCATGGCGGTGATCGGCGGACGCACGCTGGTGGAATTCCGGCCCGAAACCGGGCGTACGCACCAGTTGCGGGTCCATTCCGCTTCCGGCCTGGGCATACCGTTGGTCGGCGATCCGGTGTATGGCGATGGCAAGGGCAAGCGGACACTGCTCCACGCTGCTGGAATCACTCTGCATCGCGACGCAAAGCCCGCAATCGTCGCGACGGCCCCTCTGCCGGCGGATTTCGCTGCGCTCGGTTTCTCCGATGGGTAGGGTCGCCGATCTTGCGCTGGAACTGGCGCAGGAGAAGTTTTTCGTCGCGGGCGGGCCCGGCGGGCAGAATGTCAACAAGGTCGCAACGGCGGTCCAGCTCAGGGTCGACGTCTTCGCACTCGGCCTTTCGCCAGATGCCTATCACCGGCTCGTCGCAATTGCCGGGAGCAAGCTGACCAAGGACGGCGAAATCGTGCTGACTGCGCGCGAATATCGCACGCAGGAACAGAACCGCGAGGCGGCGCGGGCGCGGCTGAAGGCTATGATCGAGGAGGCGCTGAACCCGCCAAAGGCGCGCGGCAAGGTGAAGCTTAATCGCGTTGGCAAGGTACAGCGGCTCAAGGCGAAGAAGGTACGCGGCGAGGTGAAGGCGGGACGGGGCAAGATCGATCGCCGGGACTGGTAGATGCCTGCGCTCGGCCGCTTGACTTTCACAGGTGAATCGCCCAATGGGCGCGCCGACCGGGCGGCCATAAGGTGCCGCCCTAACTGCTTTTCCGGCCGCCACGGCCGCATCAGGACACCTAGGAACACGCCATGGCGAAACCCGCAACTGTCAAGATCCGGCTGGTCTCTACCGCCGACACCGGGTTCTTCTACGTTACCAAGAAGAATCCGCGTAACACGACCGAAAAGATGACCTTCCGCAAATATGACCCCGTCGTGCGCAAGCATGTCGAGTTCAAGGAAGCCAAGATCAAGTGATCTTCAGCCAGTGAACGGGAGCGCCGCCTGAACGGCGGGAACTTCCCGAGTTCACTGGCGGTTCAATGCTCCAAACTTAAAGAGCGGAGCATGATGAACATCAAGAACATCGCTGTCACCCCCCTGCGCGCCGCAATTGCCGGCGCGCTGGCCGTTTCCATTCCAGCTGCCACGATGCTGGCGCCGGTCGCCCCGGCGGCGGCGCAGTCGTCGGCTGAACTGGATCGTGTCGTTGCCGCCCTGCGCGGCATTTCGACGATGAAGGCTAACTTCACACAAACCGATCGCAAGGGGCAGACCGTTTCCGGCGTGATGACGCTGAAGCGGCCTGGCAAAATCCGGTTCGAATATGAAAAGGGCGTGCCGCTGCTGCTCGTCTCGAATGGCAAGTCGCTGACCTTGGTCGATTACGAAGTGAACCAGGTCCAGCGTTGGCCGATTCAGAATTCGCCCCTCGGCGCGCTGCTCGATCCCAACCGCGATGTGAAGCGTTACGGCAAGCTCGTGCCGACGGGTCACTCCGATGTCGTTGGCGTGGAAGTGCGCGATCCCAAGAAGCCGGAGTTCGGCGTGATCACGCTGCTGTTCACGCGCAACCCTTCGGCGCCGGGCGGCCTGCAACTGACCAACTGGGTCGCACTTGATTCGCAGAATCACCGGACCACTGTCAGGCTTAGCGGGCACCGCTACGGCATGTCAGTCGCAGACAGCGCGTTCACCTATCGCGACCCGCGTCGATCGTCTCGTCGCCCCGGGTAAACGGAACGGCGATGCAGCGCCCGACCGATGCGACAAATTGCTTCACGCCGTTCATTGCGGCGAAAGCCAGCCGGGCCTAATTTACTCCTACGACGTGACTGGAGGCGGGTTTCCCCCCTGTTGCCCTGACCTCCACCATTAGGTCGCGTCGCAAAGCGTGACGAACGCTGACAAGGAACCCTCGTGCCAATGCCCCCGGCACGAGGGTTTTCTTTTGCCCGTTCGCGACCTAGTTCACCAAGCATGGACCCTCGGCCAACCGTAATGCGCAAGCGGGCGGATTTCGTCGCCGCCAATCGCGGCCTGCGAATCGCGCGGCCGGGTTTCGTGTTGCTGTTTCGGCCCAACGGCGGGCTTGGGACGCGGTATGGGATCACCGTTACCAAGAAGATCGGCAATGCGGTTGTCCGCAACCGGATCAAGCGGCGGTTTCGCGAACTGCTGCGCGCCGAACTGCCCGGTGGCGGCCTTGCGGACCATGATCACGTGCTGATCGGGCGAGACGGCGGAGCTGACCGGGATTTCGCTTTGATGCGCGCTGACCTTGCAACTGCGCTGGCGAAGGCTGCGACAGGCAAGGGCGATCCGCCGCGCCCGCGCGGTTCACGCCGCGGCGCGCGGCGATGAAGCATGTCCTCATCCTGATCGCGCGTGGTTGGCAACTGGGACCATCCCGGGTGTTGCCGCCGACCTGCCGCTATGCCCCCACTTGCTCGCAATACGCGATCGAAGCGCTGGGCAAGCACGGGGCAATCAAGGGTGGATGGATGGCGCTGAAGCGTATAATGCGCTGCCACCCTTGGGGCGGGCACGGCTTTGATCCGGTGCCGTAGTATCTATATAACACACCTGACCTTTACCGACACGGGATCGATATCTTGGATAACCAGCGCAATCTCCTGCTAGCCGTGGTGCTGTGCGGCCTGCTGATCTTCGGCTGGGACGCCGCGATGCGCTATTACTACCCCCAGCCGATCGAAACGGCGCAGGAAGCCGCTGCCAAGAGCGGTGCTTCGCAGGCTGCGACCCGCGGCGCCGGGCTCGACGCGGCGACGGCGCCTGCTGCCGGCACGCCGCGGGCCAGCGCGCCGCCGGTGCGCATCGACGCGCCGCGTCTGGCCGGCTCGGTCAACCCGGTCGGTGCCCGTGTCGATAACGTCACGCTGAAGGATTACCGCGCCACGGTGGACGAAGACAGCGGCCCGGTCCGCCTGTTCGCGCCGGCAAGTGCGGATCGCCCGCACTATGCCGAGTTCGGCTTCCTGGTGGATGGCCGCCGCGTGACTGGCCCCGACACGGTGTGGCAGGTCGAAGGTGGTCCGCTTGCCCCGGGCAGTCCGGTTACGCTGCGGCATACCACAGCCGGCGGCCAGCGGCTGGCGATCCGTTTTACGGTCGATGAAAACTACATGCTGTCCGTCATACAAAGCGCAGCCAACAGCGGCACTGGCGCTGCCGTGATCCAGCCCTTTGCCACGATTCAGCGCACCAGTGTTGGCGCCGATCCCAGCCAGTGGATTGCGCACACTGGTCCGATCGGGGGCTTCGGCGGAACGGTCAATTACGATTACGATTACGACGACGTGGCCGAGCTTGGCAGCGCGACGGGCGAGGGCCGGGCCGACTGGATCGGGTTTACCGACAATTACTGGCTCAGCGCACTCGTTCCGCAACGGGGCACCGCCACGCAAAGCGAATTCCGATCGCTGGGTAACGACCTCTACCGTGCCGACGTAATCTACGATCCGGTTACGCTGGCGGCGGGTGCCGGTGAGACGCGTACAACCGGCCTGTTCGTCGGGGCGAAGGAAAGCCGTGTCCTCGATGCATATCAGGATGCCGGTGTCTCGCAATTCGGCCTCGCGATCAGCTGGGGCTGGTTCCGATGGTTCGAAAAGCCGATGCTGGCCTTGCTCCGCATCCTCAATGACTTCGCCGGCAATTTCGGCGTTGCGATCATCCTGCTGACGCTAATCGTGCGTCTGGTGATGTTCCCGATCGCGCAGAAGCAGTTTGCCAGCATGGCAGCGATGAAGGCGATCCAGCCGAAGATGAAGGCGCTGCAGGAACGCTACAAAGACGACAAGCAGAAGCAGCAGCAGGAAATCATGGCGCTGTACAAGAAGGAGGGCGTCAATCCGCTCGCCGGGTGCCTGCCGATCCTGATCCAGATTCCGATCTTCTTCGCGCTCTACAAGGTGCTGATCCTCGCGATCGAGATGCGGCACGAACCGTTCATCGATTTCTGGATCAAGGACCTGTCGGCCCGCGATCCGTGGACCATCCTGAACCTGTTCGGCCTGTTGCCATTCGATCCCCCCGGGTTCCTGGCGATTGGTGTGCTGGCGGTATTGCTCGGCATCACCATGTGGCTCACTTTCCGCCTCAACCCGGCGGCGATGGACCCGATGCAGCAGCAGATCTTCAGCATCATGCCGTGGATCCTGATGTTCGTGATGGCGCCGTTCGCGGCAGGGCTCCTGCTCTACTGGGTCACCTCCAACATCCTCACGCTGGCGCAGCAGACCTATCTCTATTCCAAGCATCCCCAGCTGAAGGCGCAGGCGGAAAAGGACAAGGCGGCGCAAGCGAGCGAGGCGAAGGGCAAAGCGTGACGCCCGAGGAAGAAACCGCGCGGGCCGAGCTCGCGGAACGTGCAGCCAGGCTGTTTTCGGGCCGGGTAGAGTTTCTGCTCTCGGCTCCGCAGCTCAAATTCCTGCCCGATCCGGGGGTGCCGGAAATCGCCTTTTGCGGACGATCGAACGTGGGCAAGTCGTCGCTGCTCAACGCGCTGACGGGCCGGCGGGCGATCGCGCGCGCTTCGGTCACGCCGGGCCGCACCCAGGAACTGAACTTCTTCGAAGTAGGCGAACCGACGCTGTTCCGCCTGGTCGACATGCCCGGCTATGGTTTCGCCAAGGCGCCAATCAAGGTGGTCGACAAGTGGAAGGCCTTGGTCCGTACCTACCTGCGCGGTCGCGCGGCACTGGCGCGCACGCTGGTGCTGGTCGATGCGCGCCATGGCCTGAAGGACGTCGATCGCGAGATGATGAAGATGCTGGACGAAGCGGCCGTGACCTACCGCGTCGTCCTGACCAAAGCGGACAAGATCAAGGCAAGCGAGCTGCAGGCGACCACCGCGAAAGTGGCCGAAGAAGCGCGGACTCACGTCGCGGCCTATCCCGAGGTTCACGTGACCTCGAGCGAGAAGGGCATGGGCATCGCCGAGCTAAGGGCCGCGGTGCTGAGCGACGCGGGGGTTTGAGAGGCGGCGGCGGCTTTAGGGCTGCTTAAGTGGGCCTGCGAATGGCGTATTAGGGGTGGACAGCTGACATGGGGAATTGCTGATTTAACCCACGCTCGTAAGCTGAGCACATGGAACTGAGATATCTGCAGCTGGCGCCAAACGCGTCTCTCCCGCAGCTTACAACCGGTCCGCTTCGAGTGGTTGTCGTATCAGAGATTACAGTCAGTGATGAGTGGCGAAAAAGCACCGCCCGATGGTTGGTGAACGGCGGTTGCCTCTATGTGGTTGCTTGGGGAGTGGAGTGCGAAAAATGGCACGACGCTGTTGATCGGGCGGTACTTGAAACGTTCGATTTCGGCGATATTCCCGACGATAAGTTTGTGATGACGACGTGGCACAGCGATGAGCCACTCTCGGAAGCGTTATGGTTCGCCGGAAACTGTGCGTTCCACCCCGATGTCGAACTTCAACTAACCTTAGTCCTTCATGTCGCTGATGAAGCGAAACCGGACGAGATAATCGCGACTTATTCGGTCAGCCAAACGCTGGCCGACGAATGACCTGATGTCCGCTAGGGAGTCGTTAGGGGCGGGTCCGCTTTTGGATCAGAAACCGACATAGCTGCCTGTCTGGTTATAGAGCGTAAGGGCTAATCGATGCAGGAGCCGCTCAGGGGTGATTTGCAGACATTCGCCGTCACGGTAGGATGTGGTTGTGACCGACGACCCATCAGCGATTGTACGCAAGCTCCTAATCGAGGGGCAGGGAGTGCCCGAGCGCAAGGTGACGCCCGATGCTCGGATATTGCACGACTTGGGCGTTGATGGTGACGACGCGAGCGAGATGTTCGCAGCGTTGCATGAGCGGTTCGGCACGGATTTTTCCGAACTGAACGGGCAGTGGCTGACGTTCTTCAACACTGAGGGCGCGAGCCCCCGAGCAATCTTGATCGGTATTTTCACCGTGCTCGTAGCCGGTGGCGCTGCGGGCATGCTCACGGCCGCACTAGATTGGCCGACGATTGTAGCATGGGGGATGGCGATAGCTTTGCTGGTTTGTGGCGGATGGTTGTTCTCGCGGTGGTTCGGGCGAGAACTACAGCCCCTAACCGTCGCTGGACTTGCGGAGATTGTTCAAGCTGGCCGCTGGCCATCTGATCCCGCCGATGTCCGCTAAGGGGTCGCTTCGACAAATTCCGCTTCTGGCTGAAAGGAGGCGTTAGCCGCCCGGCAGGTTTCAGGATCGAGCCGCTCCGCCCCCAATTGCTGAAAGGGGGTGGAAAGCAGCCGTGGTCAGTTTCCGCGCCACTGCCGTCGAATGCTTAGGAACGCGGCGGGGATTGCTACCGCGAACGCAATGCAGACTGCTAGGTTCACCGACCATGTGGGCGCGTCCAGCCGAAGCAATCCAAAGACGGTTACGCACGAGGCGATCTGAATAGCCCAGAGAGTATTTTCCCAGCGAGTGCGAGTCATGAAGGTAGTGTCGCGAAAAATCATGACGTCAGCAATGGGGCCGTTAGCGGCTGGTCCACACCTGGCGCATGGCTGGCTCGATAAAATGGGCTCGAGCGGGGTGGCAAGCAGACGCTGCTATGTGCGACGCCTCAACCGGTGCCAGATCAGAAACAAGGCAAAAAGACCCCCGAGCAAATTAAGCGAGCCAAAAACCCAAAGGATTGGCTCAGGATCTAGAGCCACGTTTTGGGTGAGGTTCGAAAGAGTAAGGCCTACCGCTACAAAAAATAGGTTTGCACCACCGATCGTCATTAGCGTTTTGGCGACCTTGGTAAGGGGGACAATATCTCCCGTTTCTGTATCTCGCACGGGCTTCCCAAAAGCGAAGACCGCCACACCCATACAGGCAATGAAGATAAAGCTTGCGCATCCAACCCAAATGAACAGGGTTGCCGAAAAAGGCACGAATTCAAAGGCAATGAATTTAGCCATATCATTCACATTATCACCACGACCTAATGGCAGCAATGGGGTCGATTGCAGACTTTCCGCTTGTGGTACGCGACCACCCCATACCCGCCCTACCGCGCGAACAACCGCCCCAGATCCTCGAACGCCTTCATCTCCAGCGCATTGCCTGCAGGGTCGCGGAAGAACATCGTGGCTTGTTCGCCGGGCTGGCCCTTGAAACGCACAGTGGGTTCGATTTCGAACCGCGTGCCCGCGGCGACCAGGCGGTCGGCGAGTTCCTGCCACTGCGCCATTTCCAGCACGATCCCGAAGTGCGGCACCGGCACATCGTGCCCGTCGACCGCGTTCGCGGCGCGGTCGCCGCTGCCTGGCGAAAGGTGCGCAACGATCTGGTGGCCATAGAAGTCGAAGTCGATCCATTGCTCGCTGCTGCGCCCCTCCGGGCAGCCCATGGTGCCGCCATAGAAAGCGCGCGCGGCGGCGAGATCGTCGACGGGGAAGGCGAGGTGGAAGGGGCGCAGGGTCATGGAGCACAGACTAGCCTGCTGGCAGCGCAGGGAAAAGCCCGCGCAGCCTCGACAGTCACTGCCCGACCCTCTAACCCGCCCCGGCAGGCAAGGTGGGCGAGCGCATGAAACTGATTATCGGCAACAAGAACTATTCCAGCTGGTCGCTGCGCGCTTGGCTAGCCGCCAAGCAATCGGGCCTCGCGTTCGAGGAGCTGATCGTCAACATCGGCAGCGACGACTGGCAAACCGCGCGCCGCAGTTCGGACGAGATCATGCCCAGCGGCAAGGTGCCGATCCTGTGGGACGACGATGTCGTCGTGTGGGACAGCATGGCGATCCTCGAATACCTCGGCGACAAGGTCGGGCGCGATCGATACTGGCCCAAGGGCGACGCGGCGCGCGGCATGGCGCGTTCCGCCGTTGCCGAAATGCATTCGTCCTTTCAGGCGCTGCGCAGCGAATGCCCGATGAACGTGCGCGCGCGGGTCGAAGGATTGAAGATTACCGAGCAATGCCGCGGCGATATCGTACGCGTTCTGCAATTGTGGGCGGAGGCGCGGGCGCGGTTTGGGCAGGGCGGGCCATTCCTGTTCGGCACCTTTGGCGCAGCGGACGTGTTCTTCGCCCCCGTGGTCAGCCGCTTCGTCACCTACGGCATCGGCGTGCCGGGTTTTGCCCAGGCCTACATGGAAACGGTGTGGGAACAGGAATGGATGCAGCAATGGATCGCGGCTGCGGAAGAGGAAGAATGGACCATCGAGCAATACGAGCGCGCGCCCGGCAGCAAGTCGCGCGGCTGATCGCGGCCATTGCGGCGCTGGCGCTTATTGCGCCTGCCCCGGCGATGGCATGGGGTTACTTCGGGCACCGCACCACTGCGCAGATCGCCATGGCCAATGTCACGCCGCAAACGCGTGCGGCCATTGCGCGGCTACTGGCCTACGAGGCGCAGATCGGCACCCCCGGGTGCGCGCTCGCCACGCTGGAAGATGCAGCGACATGGCCAGATTGCATCCGCCGCGAAGGATGGCGCTGGGGCTATACCGCCGCCTGGCATTACCGGACCGCGCCGGTGTGCGAGGCTTACGACCCGCGAGCAAACTGCGCGGGCGGCAACTGCGTGACCGCGCAAGTGACCCGCAATCAGCGTATTCTTGCCGATGAAAGCCTGCCCGCGAATGTCCGGCTGGAAGCGCTGGCGTTCATGGTCCACTTCGCCGGTGATGTGCACATGCCGCTTCATTCGGGCGACAAGGACGACCGCGGCGGCAATGACCGGATAACGGCCTACGGGATCGTGCCTGATCTCAACTTGCACTCCATCTGGGATAGCGCTCTGGCCGAACGCGCGATCACCAGTGCCGATCCGCCGCTCGTGCGCCAATACACGCCCGAGGAACGCGCCGGCATCGCCACCGGTGGGCCGGACGAGTGGGGCCGCGAAAGCTGGCAACTGGCGCGCGAATTCGTTTATCGCACCGCCTTCGACCGCGACCCGTGCGCAGGCGACCTGCCGCTGGAAACCACGCTCAGCCAGGAAGACATCGTCGAAGCGATCCCAGTCTCGCAGCAGCGGATCACGCAAGCAGGCCTCCGGATCGCGCACCTGCTGGACGAGGCGTTCGCGCCAGGGCCGCTGTCTTCTGCGGAACGCTAGGGCACGCGCTTCGTCTCGTAGCGCGATCCATCTTTTCGCGCATAGCCATCGGCGTCGAACACCATGTCGATGTCGGGATATTCGCCGCTGTCGCCTTCGCGCGCCCCGGCACTGATCGCGACGAACACGCAGTCCTCGCCAGTTCGGTTCTGCAGGTGGTGCCCGTTACGCGCACCGGCGGGCCAGGCCAGCACGTCGCCGGGGCGGATGACCGTTTCACCCTCGTCCTCGACCAGTACCGCCTCGCCAGCCAGCATCACGACCAGCTCGTCCTGGCCTGCATGCCAGTGGCGCTGGCTGGACCACGCGCCGGGCTTCAGCACGACGTGGCTTGCACCCATCGAAGTGAGACCCGCGGCCGGCGCGAGGCGGCGATACCACCTGCCCTCCACCTCGCGGTCGTATGGCGGCGGGTAGCCGGTTAGGTTGGTCTGCGGGATCGCATCCAGATCGAGCTTGGGCATTGCTGGTCTCCGGCGCTGGAAAGCTGCGCGCCCCTCGTCTAACCCCTTTGCGATGCAGGATGCCAGCACGCTCGCCGAACAGCTTATCGCCGCGCCCAGCGTGACGCCCGCCACCGGGCTGGTGTTCGACGTGCTCGAGGCCTTGCTGACGCCGCTTGACTTTGCAGTGCATCGCTTCACACGAGGCGAAGCGCCCGACGGGCCTGTCGAGAACCTGTTTGCCATCCGCCCCGGTCCTGCCGGTTCGCGCCACCTGGCTTTCGCCGGCCATCTCGACGTCGTACCGCCGGGCGAAGGTTGGACCAGCGCACCCTTTGCGCCCGAGCGGCGGGGAGAACTGCTTTACGGCCGCGGTGCTGTCGACATGAAGGGCGCGATCGCCGCGATGGTTGCGGCAGTAGCAGAGGTGCCTCCGGACACGGGCACAATCAGCTTCATCGTAACTGGAGACGAGGAAGGCCCGGCCGTCCACGGCACCCGCGCGCTGATCGATTTCATGGCCGAACATGGCCACCAGCCGGACCTGTGCCTGGTGGGCGAACCCACCAGCGTGAACCGGCTGGGCGACATGATGAAAATCGGGCGGCGCGGATCGCTCAACGTCTGGCTGGAGGTTGCTGGCACGCAGGGCCATGTCGCCTATCCGCATCTGGCCGATAATCCGCTGCCGAAAATGGTGGCGCTGCTGGCCGAGCTCGACGCGATAGTGCTGGATGAAGGCACGGACTGGTTCCAGCCCTCCAACCTGGAAATCACGCAGATCGAGGCGCCCAACCCGGCCACGAACGTCATTCCGGCGATGGCCCGCGCGCGGCTTTCGGTACGGTTCAATGACCTGCATACCGGCACCGAACTGGCCGAGCGCATCACCGCGGTTGCTCAGCGTCACGGTGGTACCGCGCGCCCGGTCATTTCGGGCGAGCCGTTCCTGACCCCGCCCGGTGAATTTTCCGCCATAGTGGCGGCGGCGGTGGAGGCCGAGACCGGCCTCCTGCCCGAACCGTCGACCACTGGCGGCACATCCGACGCGCGGTTCCTGCGCGCCGTATGCCCGGTAATCGAGTTCGGCCTGTGCAACGCGACCATGCACAAGCGGGACGAAGCCGTGGCACTGGCCGATCTCGACACGCTGACACGAATCTATCGCCGCATCGCGATTGCGGCGCTTGGGGGAGATACCGAATGACCGACGCAGCCATCGCCGCACCCGAGGCGCCGAAGGTCGACCACAACCGCCTGCAATGGCGCATCCTGATCGGCTTCGTCGCCGGGCTCGTTGGTGGTCTGCTGGTCTATACTTTCGCCCGAGATGCAGCCTGGGTGGATACCGTCGTCACATACGTCACCGGCCCCATCGGACAGATTTTCTTGCGGTTGCTGTTCATGCTGGTGATCCCGCTGCTGTTCAGCGCGCTGGTGGTGGGCATTGCCGAGATGGGCGAGGTCAAATCATTGGGGCGGGTCGGCCTCAAGACGCTGGGCTACACCGTGATCGTCTCCTCGATCGCGGTTGCGATTTCGCTGGCGCTGGTGAACTTGATCCAGCCGGGACGGGGGGTGGACCCGGTGGCGGCGCAGGAGCTGCTGGAACAGGGCGCGGAAGGCGCCTCCAGCATTGTGGAGGCGAGCGCGACCAGCGATGCAGGGGTCAACCAGGTCATTGCCATCGTGCCGAACAACATCATCGCGGCGATGTCGGCCAACGACATCCTGGCGGTCATGTTCTTCGCTCTGTTCTTCGGCATCGGCCTGCTGCTGGTGCAAACCCAGCGGACCGAAACGCTGAAGGACGCGATCGAAGGCGTATTCGAGGTGGCGATGAAGCTGATCGGCTTCGTCATCCAGCTCGCCCCGATCGCGATCTTCTGCTTCATGTTCAACCTCACCGCGCAGTTCGGCTGGGACCTGTTGGTGAAGCTTGCCGCTTTCGTGGGGGTGGTGCTGCTGGCGCTCGCGGTGCAGATGTTCGGCGTCTTCCCGCTGATCCTGAAGTTCGTCGCGAGGAAAAGCCCGATCGCGTTCTTCCGCCAGACGCGCGAGGCGAGCCTGATGGCGTTCTCTACCGCCAGCTCCAACGCCACGCTCCCGACCGCGCTGCGCGTGGCCGATGCGGAACTCGGCCTGCCGCGCCGCATCGCGCGCTTCGTCCTCACCATCGGCGCGACCGCCAACCAGAACGGCACCGCTATGTTCGAAGGGGTGACGGTGCTGTTCCTCGCCCAGTTCTTCGGAGTGGAACTGAGCCTGATGGATCAGGCCTTCGTGATGCTGATCTGCATTCTCGCGGGCATCGGCACCGCGGGCGTACCCGGCGGCTCGCTCCCGGTCATTGCGCTGATCCTGGTGGGCGTGGGCGTGGACCCGGCGGGCATTGGCCTGATCCTCGGCGTCGACCGCTTCCTCGACATGTGCCGCACGACGCTCAACGTGGTGGGCGACCTGGTGGCGGCGCAGACGATTGCGACGCTGTCGCCGGAGCTGGCGGAGGACAGAGTAGATTAATTTCGGGAAAGCGCTGTGGCGCTGTCCAATGACGATGGCAGACCCTTCACCGTACACGTGCGGTCACACCTGTAGCGCCACGATTTTTCCGCCCGCCAGTTTCCACACCACGTCCTGCGGTACCGGCAAGCTAAGCCCACGTTCCTTTGGTAAGTTGAGGTACGCGCCCCTGATTATTCGGCCGATCAGGCCATGCGAGACGGCGATCACCGTACCGCGCACGTCATTGAGCCATGACAGCGCGCGAACACGAGCCGCATCGTAACTCTCGCCATCGGGTGATCGAAAATACCAATCAAACGGCGTGGCTCCGTTTAGTGCGTCTGGCCACTGCGCATCGATATCTTCTTGAGTTAGACCGTCCCATGCTCCTGCGGTCACTTCCATCAGGCGCTGATCAGATTGGGCCTGTGGCAACAGCCCATTACGCGCGATAATTTCCAGCGTCTCGCGTGCCCGGCCGAGTGGACTTACGAACACGGTATCGATAATCTCTGGGATCGCCGCCAGGCTTTCTCCCAATGTTTCGGCTTGTGCCATGCCGCGCGGAGTGAGGGGACTGTCGAGATGCCCTTGATAGCGTCCGGTCGCGTTCCACTCAGTTTCGCCATGGCGCACTAGGAAGATCGTAGTACGGTGGTCCAATATTCCGGTTCCTTTCCGGTCGAGATGGCGATTTGATTAGCAGTTAACGCCCCTTCGGCTTCTCCAGCACTTTCGCCTTGAAGCGGCACAGGTCCGCGACCTTACAGCGCCAGCATTCCGGCGTGCGTGCCTTGCACACGTAGCGGCCGTGGAGAATCAGCCAGTGGTGAGCGTGAAGGCGGAAGGGTTTGGGGACTTTTTTCTCAAGTTGCGCTTCGACCTGGTCGGGCGTCTTTCCCTTGGCCATGCCGGTGCGGTTGCCGACGCGAAAGATGTGGGTGTCGACCGCGAAGGTTTCCTGCCCGAACCAGCAGTTCAATACGACATTAGCGGTCTTGCGGCCGACGCCGGGGAGGCGGACCAGCTCCTCGCGCGTTGCCGGCACCTCGCCGCCGAATGCGTCGACCAGCAATTGCGACAGCGCGATCACGTTCTTGGCCTTGGAATTGAAAAGGCCGATGGTCTTGATGTGCTCCTTCAGACCATCCTCGCCCAGCGCGAGCATCTGCGCGGGCGTTTTCACCTCCTTGAACAGCCGCCGGGTCGCCTTGTTTACGCCCACGTCTGTCGCCTGCGCGCTCAAGGCCACTGCGACGACAAGCTGGTAGGCGTTGCCGTACTCCAGCTCGGTCTGCGGCGCGGGATCGTCCTCTGCCAGCCGCCGGAAGAACTCGAAGATTTCTGCGCGCGTCATGCCTTCGCGGTCACAGGCCCAGCACGTCGTCCATGCCATAACGGCCCGGCGCGCGACCGATCAGCCACTCCGCCGCCTTCACCGCGCCGCGCGCAAAGATCGCGCGGCTTTCGGCGCTGTGCGACAGGGTGAGGCGTTCCTGCTCGCCCGCCAGGATCACGCTGTGCTCGCCCGCCACGGTGCCGCCGCGCAGCGCGGCAAAGCCAATCGCGCCCCTCGCGCGTGCACCTGTCTGCCCCTCGCGCCCGCTTTCGCGATGGTCGGCAAGGGTGACGCCGCGGCCCGCCGCCGCCGCTTCGCCTAGCAGCAGCGCGGTGCCGCTCGGCGCGTCGACTTTCATCCGGTGGTGCATCTCGACGATTTCAATGTCCCAGTCGTCGCCCAGCCGCGCCGCCGCCTCGCGCACCAGATGCGCCAGCACCGTGACGCCCAAAGAGGTATTGCCCGTCTGCAGCACCGCCACCGCCCCGGCAGCGGAATCGATCGCGGCATGATGCGCCGCTTCCAGCCCAGTGGTGCCGATCACGATCGGAATACCCGCCCCGACCGCGGCGTGGAGGTTGGCATCGAGCGCGAATGGCGCGGAAAAATCGACCAGCACTTCGCTTGCATCCGCTAGCGCGGCCACGTCGCCGCCCCGGTCGATGCCGCCTGCGTGGACATGCCCCGCTGCCGCGATCGCTGCCTCCAGCGCCTGGCCCATCCGTCCCTCGCTGCCGATAATGCCGATGCGTGCCATTGCCTTCCCTCCGCGCGCGGTGTTCATGGGGCGCATGACTGCGATACGCAATATCGTCGTGCTTACCGGCGCGGGCATTTCCGCCGAGAGCGGGATCGACACGTTCCGCGACGCCGGGGGTCTGTGGGAACAGCACCGGGTGGAGGACGTCGCGACACCCGAAGGCTTCGCCCGCGATCCCGATCTGGTGCTGAACTTCTACGACATGCGCCGCGCCGCGCTGGCGGGGGTCGAACCCAATGCCGCCCACCGCGCGTTGGCGCGGCTGGACGCGGCGTGGGCCAAGGACGGCGAACGGAACCTGCTGATCGTCACCCAGAACGTCGACGACCTTCACGAACGCGCTGGCGCAACCCGCGTGCTCCACATGCACGGCGAATTGCTCAGCGCGCTATGCTGGGTCTGCGGTGAGCGATCTGAGTTCGCGGGCACGATGATAGAGCGCCCGCCTTGCCCCCATTGCGGCGCCAAGGCGCTGCGGCCCGACGTGGTGTGGTTCGGCGAAATGCCTTACGAAATGGACCGCATCTACGAGGCACTGCGCGGGGCGGACCTGTTCGTCAGCATCGGCACCTCGGGCGCGGTATATCCGGCGGCGGGGTTCGTGCGCGAGGCGCGGGAGCTGGGTGTGCGCACGCTCGAGCTGAACCTGGAGCGAAGCGAAGGATCGTACTGGTTCCACGAAACGCGCCAGGGCCGGGCGGGTGAACTGGTTCCGGCGTGGGTGGACGAGGTGCTAGGGGGCTGAGCACCCGCGGCACGCAGGGTCCCTGGCAATGTTGATGGTGCGCATGGCGGGCTTCATCCCGTCGAGCAGATGCAGCTTGCCCCATTGCGGATCGCCCAGCGCGGCGGTACCCGCCAGCAGGATGCGCACGGCATGCAACGCGGCGAAGGTGCCGGCCCAGCCGGCCATTGCGCCCAGCATTCCATCGTCGGCGCAGGTGTCGCAGTCGTCCGCGTCGAACGCATCGCCCACAAAGCAGCGATAGCACGCCTGGCCGGGCAGGTGCCCCGCAAACGCCGCGACCTGGCCCTGAAAGCGCCCGACCGCGGCCGAGAGCAGCGGCACCCCGATTGCGACGCACGCGTCCGAAACGGCGAGCCGCGCCGCGAAATTATCCGTCCCGTCGATCACCAGATCGGGCGTTCCAAGCAGGCTGGCGGCGTTACCAACGTTCAGCTGCCGGTCGATCAGTTCGACATCCAGCTCGCCATCGAAATTGGCCAGCCACCGCCGCGCCGCGACCGCCTTGGCATGGCCAACATCGCGTACGGTGTAGATGGTCTGGCGCTGGAGATTGCTGGTCTCGACATCGCCCGGTTCGATCAACCGCAAATGCCCGATCCCCGCGCCCGCGAGATATTGCAGCACCGGCGCGCCGATCCCGCCCAGGCCCACCAGCGTCACCCGCGCGTTTGCCAGCGCAACCTGCCCAGCGCCACCGATCTCGGGCACGATGATCTGCCGTGCGAACCGCTCGAGGCGGTCGCTGTCGAGTGTAGTGGACAAGCTCATGCACAGCCTGTTGGCAGGCTGTGCACAGGCTGTCGAGAAGACGTTCCCTAGCTTTCGAGCTGGCGCAGCAAGCTACGCACGTCGCCATCCATGTCGGCGTCACGCTGGCGCAGGTCTTCGATCAGGCGCACTGCGTGGATCACGGTTGAATGGTCGCGCCCGCCAAATTTGCGGCCGATCTCGGGGTAGCTGCGCGGGGTCAGCACCTTGGACAGGTACATGGCCACCTGGCGCGGGCGTACAACCGCGCGGGCGCGGCGCTTGCTGCTCATTTCCGACCGGTCGATGCGGTAGAAATGGCACACCGTGCGCTGGATTTCATCGATCGTGATCCGGCGCCGGTTGGCGGACAGGATGTCGGTCAGCTGCTCTTCGGCCAGCTGGAGCGAGACTTGCTGTCCGGTCAGCTGGGCATAGGCGATCAGCTTGTTGAGGCCGCCGACCAGCTCGCGAATGTTGCGCGTGATGGTGCGGGCAAGAAATTCGATCACGTCGTCAGGAACCGAAAGCGGCGCGAACTTCGCGAGCTTCGATTCCAGGATCTTGCGGCGCAGTTCGATATCGGCTGCCTGGATATCGGCAACCAGGCCCATCGACAGGCGCGAGAGTAGGCGCGGCTCGACCCCATCCAGCGCCTGCGGTGCGCGGTCGGCGGCGAATACCAGCCGCTTGCCTTCGGCGAGCAGTGCGTCGATCGTATAAAGCAGCTCTTCCTGTGCGCTCGCCTTGCCGATGATAAACTGGATGTCGTCCACAAGCAGAAGGTCGAAACTGCGCAGCCGCGCCTTGAATTCGATCATCTGCCCGGCCTTCAGCGCCTGGACGAATTCGACCATGAAGCGTTCGGCGCTGCAGTAGAAGATCCGCGCACGGGGGTGGGCGCCGAGATAGGCGTGCCCGATGGCGTGGAGCAGGTGGGTCTTGCCCTGACCGGTCGCCGCCTTGAGGTAGAGCGGCGAGAACTGCGGACGGTCGGTCGCCGACATGCGCTGCGCGGCATTGCAGGCGAGCACGTTGGCTTCCCCGGTCACGAAAGCACCAAACGTCAGCGATGGGTCGAGCCCGACCGAGGAAATGAACCCGGCATCGCCCATTGCAGGCGAGGAAACCGCGATCATCGAGCTGTCGCCATGGTCATTGGCCGGGCGGCGGCCATCACCATTCAGGCTGATATCGGGCAACTTGCGCCGACCCGGATGAACCGCGATGCGGACCTGCCGGATTTCGCTGCGCGCGATCTTCCACGCGAGCGACAGCCGGTCGGCAAAACGATCGTTTACCCAGGTGGCTGAAAATTCGGTCGGCAGGAACAGGTCCAGCGTGCCGCTGTCCTGATCGAAACCGCCCAGCACGATCGGCTTGATCCACTGGCTGTGCAGCTGATGGCCCAGATCCTTGCGCAGGCCCTGACTGATGTCGGCCCAGTCCGCGGCGAGATTGATCGCTTCGAGGTCTTCCATGTTCTGGTTCTCCGCTCCCCGACGCGCCCGGTCGCTATTGTTCGTCATTATCCCGTCAGACCCCGTCCATCGCTGCCATTGCAGGCAGCCGGTTCCCCCATTTCGGCAGAACGCAATTGTCCCAACCCGGAATGCGGATTCCGGGATCGCCCCCACCGACCAATGCTGTAAATACAGAGGCTGTCCGGCCTCTTGCAGGGGCAGTGTTAGGGCCCCTGCGCGATGAGTCGCAAGTGGGGATACCGCAAAATATCTGAAATAATCCGCTTGACTCAGCCAAAGCCGCAGGACTGCATCCAAGCATATGTTAAGTCATGATTTTCGGCGTGATCGGTCGCGAATCGCGGGGTTTTCTAGGGTTTCTTCGGGCGCCGTTATTGTCTTCGCAATGCAACAAAACGGGCCGGCGCCATCGGCACCGACCCGTCACTTGTTCAGAGGTCTGAATTCGGGCCCGTAGGCCGCGCGAATCAGAGAGCGGCAACCCGCTTCGACAGACGCGACATCTTGCGCGAAGCCGTGTTCTTGTGCAGCACGCCGCGGGCCACGCCGCGAGCCAGCTCCGGCTGGGCGGCCTTGAGCGCGTCGCTGGCTGCCTGCTTGTCGCCACCGGCGATCGCAGTTTCGACCTTCTTCACGAAGCTGCGGATGCGGCCGGTGCGCGCACCGTTGATCTCGGCCCGCTTGGCGTTGCGGATGATGCGCTTCTTGGCTTGCGGCGTATTGGCCATGTTCGTCCTCGGTCTCGGGCCGCGGCAAGCGGCCGGATAGTCAATTGAATGCGTACGGAAACGGCAGTTACCCGCCGGAAAGCGGCGCACATAGAAGCGAAGGGGCGAATCGTCAAGCGCGCGGTTAGCGCTGGCAGCGCGGGCAGTACCAGGTGCTCCGGCCGCCCTGCACCAGACGGGTGATGGTGCCGCCGTCATCCCGTGCGCAGGGCTGACCCTCGCGCCCATAGACCTGGAATCGCGTTGCGAAATAGCCAAGCTCGCCATCAGGCCGTGCGTAATCGCGCAGGCTCGACCCACCGTCCTCGATCGACTGGAGCAACACGGCGCGAATCTCCGGCACCAGCCGCACCAATCCTGCGCGCGAGACCTTGCCAGCCGCCTTGCGCGGGTCGATGCGGGCGCGGAACAGCGCCTCGCACACGTAGATATTGCCCAGGCCGGCGACGATGCGCTGGTCGAGCAGACACAGCTTGATCGCCTGCTTGCGGCCCGCCAGCGCCGCCGCCAGGTATTCCGCCGTAAGATCGGGACCAAGCGGTTCCGGGCCAATCGCGGCAAACGACGGCCAGCGATCGAGTGCATCGGTTGCCACCAGGTCGACCCAGCCGAACCGGCGCGGATCGTTGAGCGCAAAGCTGTGGTCTGCCGTTTCGAGAACGAGATGATCGTGCTTGTCCGCGGTTTCGGGATCGATCCGCCAGCGTCCGCTCATGCCCAGGTGGAAGATCAATGTTGCGTCGCGGTCGGTATGGATCAGCCCGAACTTGGCGCGGCGGCCAAGCCCGGTAACAGTCGCACCAGTCAGCATCTGAACGAGGTCATGGGGGAACGGGCGGCGCATGTCGGCGCGGTTCACCCGAGCGGCCACAATCCGCTCGCCCGAAAGGAAGCGTGCCAGGCCCCGCACGGTGGTTTCGACTTCTGGGAGCTCGGGCATCTCGCCGTTCCCCTAACACTCTTTGCGGCGCGGGCAATTGCCCCTAAGGCGCGAGCCGATGACCGACACAGTCTCTTTCGGCTACGAAGACGTGGCCCCTGAGGTAAAGACCGCGCGCGTAGGTGCGGTGTTTTCCAGCGTCGCGGCCAAGTACGACGTGATGAACGACGCGATGTCTGGCGGGATGCACCGGGTGTGGAAGGACACGTTCGTGCGCCGGGTGAAGCCTCAGCCGGGCGAGGCGGTGCTCGACATGGCCGGCGGCACGGGCGATATCGCCTTCCGCATGGCGGCGCGCGGTGCCGAGGTTACAGTCGCCGACATCAATCAGGACATGCTCGACGTCGGCATCGAGCGGGCAATCGAGCGCGGAATTACCGGGCTGACCTGGAGTTGCCAGAACGCCGAGACGCTGACTTACCCCAGCCGAACCTTCGATGCCTATACGATCGTGTTCGGGATCAGGAACGTCACCCACATCGATCGCGCGCTGGCCGAAGCCTATCGCGTGCTACGCCGCGGCGGGCGGTTCTATTGCATGGAATTCTCGACCACCGAATGGCCGGGTTTCCGCGAGGTTTACGATCTCTATTCGCACAAGATCATGCCAAAGCTGGGCAAGGTGATCGCGGGCGACGAGGACAGTTACCGCTACCTCGCCGAATCGATCCGGCGCTTCCCGAAGATGCCGGAATTCGAGGCGATGATCCGCTCCGCCGGGTTCGAGCAGACGCGGGTCGAGCCGATTCTGGGCGGCGCAGTCGCGATCCACTCCGGCTGGAAAATCTGATGGTGCCGGTCGGGCCGTCAGGCAGACAAGCAGGATGATCGCTCCTCGCACGCATATCTGGCGGCTGCTGAAGTGGGGCCGCACGCTGGCTCGACACGGTGCGCTGCGCGGGATCGAGGGCGATCCCAATACCCCGCTGCCGGTCAAGCGGCTCGCGCGCGTCGCTCGGTTCGGGACGCTCCAGCCACGCTTGCCCGACTATGCTGGCGCGTTTCAGGATATTGGTCCTGCCGCTATCAAGCTCGGTCAGTCGCTGGCCACCCGGCCCGACCTGGTGGGCGAAGAAGCGGCGCGCAACCTGCTCAGCCTGCAGGACAGCTTGCCCCCGGTGCCGTTCGACGACATCCGGCAGGTGATCGAATCGAGCTTCGGCCAGCCGCTCGAGGCGCTTTACGCAGCGGTCAATCCCGTGCCGGTCGGCGCCGCTTCGATTGCTCAGGTCCACCGCGCCACGACCACCGAGGGCAGGGAGGTCGCGATCAAGGTGCTGCGGCCCGGCATCCGGGAGAAACTGGCGCGCGATATCGACACCTACGAATGGGCCGCCGCGCATCTCGAGGCACTCGGCGGCGAGGCACGGCGGCTACGCCCGCGCCTGACCATCGCCAATTTCAAGCGCTGGACCAATCGCGAACTCGACTTGCGGCGCGAGGCGGCCTCCGCCAGCGAACTGGCCGAAGCGATGAAGGCGATCCCGCGCTATCACATTCCCGATATCGACTGGGACCGCACAAACGGGCGCGTGCTGACGGTCGAATGGGTCGACGGGATCAAGATCTCCAAGCGCGAGGAACTGATCGCCGCCGGGCACGACCTGCCCGACATCGCGCGGCGGCTGGTGCTCGCGTTCCTCAACCAGGCGATCAGTGCGGGGTTCTTCCACGCCGACATGCACCAGGGGAACCTGTTCGTGCGTGCGGACGGCAGCATCGTGGCGATCGATTTCGGGATCATGGGCCGGATCGACCGGCGGGCGCGGCAATGGCTGGCCGAAATCCTCTATGGCCTGACGACCGGCAATTACCGCCGCGTCGCCGAAATCCACTTCGAGGCGCAGTACGTCCCGAGCTATCACTCGGTCGATGAATTCGCCACAGCGCTGCGCGCGGTGGGCGAGCCGATGCGCGGCAAGCCGGTCAGCGAGCTGAGCGTCGGGCAGATGCTCGACGGCCTGTTCGCCATTACCCGCGATTTCGACATGCAGACCCAGCCGCACCTGCTGCTGCTGCAGAAGACGATGGTTATGGTCGAAGGGATCGCGACCCAGCTCGATCCGGAAATCAACATGTGGGACGTGTCCGCCCCATTCGTGCGCGAATGGATCCGTGACGAGCTGGGCCCGGAAGCCGCGCTTGCCGACCGCATCCGCACCGATACCGAAACGCTGCTGCGCATCCCCGATCTGATCCGTCGGATCGAGGAACGATATCCGGCCAAGGGTGGCGCGCCCGAACCACCGCCACTGCCCGACATCGAACTGATGTGGGAACGGCGCCGCGGAGAGCCGCGCCGCTGGCCGGGCTACCTGATCGCGGGCGCGGCAGGTGCTATGGTTGCTGGCGGCGCAGCGATGCTGGGCTGGTTCTAGGTCTGCGGATGCGGCAGCACCCGGCTGGCGATCAGCAGCACGATGACGCAGGCCGCCTCGACCAGCATGGGCATCCAGAAGCCGTCCCAGGGCCCGTCCATCGCCAGGCTGACGAACCGCCCGATCAGCGCGATCCCGAACAGCCCCGCCGGGACCAGCAGCAGGTCGCCGTTGCGGCGCCATGCACCGATCAGCATGCACACGGCGGCCACCACGAAGAACGCGGTCATGTCGGCGCGCATCGTGGCAAGGCCCTGTTCGCCTGAACTAGACAGCCCGAAATCGGTGCCCGAAGCGACGGGATCGAGCAGGAAGCCGAAGCCCAGGAACAGGAACAGCAGGCCGCCGGCAAAGATCAGGCCCGTCAGGACTAAACGCATGATGTCTCTCCCCAAGTGAGCCAAGTGGTTAACAGTGCGATAGGGACAAGTCGCCATGCAAAATTATCCTTGTACGACCAGGGCTGGCGCGGGTGTTCGCGCGGGGTTAACCTTGTCGAACCATGAGGCGGGGGATCAGACACATGCCGTTGCAGCCCAGCAGCAGCCCGCGCGCCCGGAGTCCGCACGCTTGAGCGACAACCCTAATCCCCGCATACTGCTGGTCGTGGGCGGCGGTATTGCTGCCTACAAGGCGTGTGAGCTTGTCCGCCTGATCCGCAAGGGCGGGGGCGAGGTGACGTGTGTCGTCACTGCCGGAGGGCAGCAGTTCGTCACTCCGATGGCGCTTGCCGCCCTGAGTGAAAATCCCGTCTACACCACGCTGTGGGATCTCAAGAACGAAGCCGAGATGGGGCATATCCAGTTGAGCCGCCAGGCAGATCTGGTGGTGGTATGCCCGGCCACTGCGGATCTGCTGGCCAAGATGGCGGCAGGAATCGCCGATGATCTTGCCACCACGCTGATCCTCGCCACCGACAAGCCCGTCATGGTCGTGCCCGCGATGAACGTGCGGATGTGGCAGCATGCGGCGACTCAGCGCAATCTCGACTGGCTGCGTCAGGCCGGGGTCGAGGTGATCGACCCTGACACGGGCCCCATGGCGTGCGGCGAATTTGGCCCCGGCCGACTGCCCGAGCCCGAAATCATCTGGGCCGAGATCGCAGCGCGTTTCGGTATCGTTGCCGATTGCGAGCCGATCGACACGTCCGGGCTGCTCGAGGCTCTCGAACCGGAGCCTGAACTGGAGCCGGAGATCGAGCCACGTGGTGGCGGCGGGCTGGGCGGCCTCCTGTCCTCCCTCATCGGGCGCAGCATGCCCAAGCGCAGTGTCGAGGAGATCGAGGCGCAATGGGATGCGCCCCCCGCCGGGGCGTGGGATCAGACGCCTTTAAACGAGCCGACTCCCTTGCCTGCGCCGACGGGGCCCCTCCTGGCAACAAAGGGCAAGGCCGCATCGGCGCCCCCGACCGACCGCGATGCGATCAACCATACCGTCGTCACAGGGGCCGGCGGTGCAAGGCCTGAGCCCCTGGCCGGCCTTGCGGCCGATCCGCTGGCGGGCCAGCCCGAATTCGATACCGATCCCCAGCACCGCCCGCTTTACGGCAAGCATGTGCTTGTTACGGCAGGGCCGACGCACGAACCGATCGACCCGGTCCGCTACATCGCCAACCGGTCGAGCGGAAAACAGGGTTTCGAAATTGCCGCTGCCGCTGCAGCCGCAGGTGCGCGGGTCACGCTTGTGGCAGGGCCAGTGCATCTCGATACACCGCACGGGGTGGACCGGATCGACATCGAATCGGCGCGTGAGATGGCTGATGCAGTGAAGAATGCGCTGCCTGCCGATATTGCGATCATGGTTGCGGCAGTGGCAGACTGGCGCAGCAAGGATTTCGCCCAGCACAAGATGAAGAAACGTGGTTCCGCCCCGCCTGCACTGCTGCTGACCGAAAACCCCGACATTCTGGCCATGGTTGCATCGGGCAACCAGCGGCCCGGCCTGCTGATCGGGTTCGCGGCCGAAACCGAAGACGTGCTCGATAACGCCCGGATCAAGCGCAAGCGCAAGGCGGCCGACTGGATCGTCGCCAACGATGTTTCCGGCGATGTAATGGGCGGGGAGGCCAACCGGGTGATGATCGTGCACGAAGACGGGGTGGAAACGCTGGACGAAATGCCAAAGGCCGCAGTCGCGCGTGCGCTGATCGATCGGGTGGTTGCGCATCTGGAGCAAGAGCCCCACCATGACTGACATCCCGGTGCAAGTCCGCCGTTTGCCGCTCGGCGAAGGTCTCGACCTGCCGCAATACGCTACCGAAGGCGCCGCCGGGATGGACGTCGTGTCGGCTGAGGATGTAACCCTGCCGCCGGGGGCACGCCATGCGGTCGCGACCGGTCTCGCCCTGGCCATTCCGCCAGGTTACGAAATCCAGGTGCGGCCCCGGTCCGGCCTCGCGCTCAAGCACGGGATCAGCGTACCCAATACGCCCGGTACGATCGATAGCGACTACCGCGGCGAACTGAAGGTCATCCTGATCAACCACGGCAGCCAGCCGTTCGTGATCGCACGCGGTGACCGTGTGGCCCAGTTGGTGCTCGCTCCGGTTACCCGCGCTTTCTGGCAGGAAGTGTCGGAGCTGGAGGATACTGCGCGCGGCAGCGGCGGGTTTGGCTCCACCGGCGGCCACGGCGCGCTCTGAACGAAAAAAGGGCGGCCCAATCGGACCGCCCCTGTTCTTCCGCCTTGGTGCAGGATCAATCGATCCGGCGCACCGTCCGTTCGCCCTCCGGCGCGATCGAGATGCGCACCGTCTCGCCCGAATTGCCCGGGAAGTCGGTAAACATCGCCTCGACCAGATTGGGCACCAGGTGCGACAGGCGGTTGGACGTCGACATCGCCTCGGCCTGGCCTTCGAACAGCCGCCGTCCGGTCGCGCGGTCGTCGATCTTGAGGTCGATACCACTGGTATAGACGGTGTAGCTGGTCACTTCGCCCCCGCGGCCGAACCACGGATCGTGGAACCCGTAACCCCACGAACGGCTGGGCACGTAACCGACGCGGTAGCCGTGGCGGGTCCGGTAATAGACCGGGCGGTAATGGTACCAGCTGTCATAGAACGGGTCGCGGAACCCGGTGCTGCGCACTCGTTCGCGACCGTTGTCGACGCCGTAATCGAACCGCACCAGCAGTGTGGCGTTTTCCGGCGATGCTTGCGTGTAGCCGAGCTGTGCCATCTCGGCCTCCACCAGATCGGCATACTGGGCGAATTCAAGCCCCCCGGCGAGCGCCGGATCGTCGGCGACGACGGCAAAGGTCTGACCCTGCGGGGCGGGGAGCTGGCTCTGGAACCGCGAAACGTCGGCCCGGAACGGCGTGGCACACGCCGCCAGCCCGGCGAGCAGCAGGGGCACGGCGGCAAGCTTGAGCGCGCGGCTCATCTTTCCAGTTTGCTTGGTCATGTCGAATACCTCTCGAAACAGGAACGCAGCAGCGCTGCCGCCCCTCTGCCGGTCGCACGCTGTCATCGATAAGACGTGTTGTAAAGCCGGTGGGCTGAACACCGATTGAATGCGCGACTTGCCGAATGTTACGGCAAAACCGGGATTTAGTGCCGCACCAGCCCCAAAGCCGAATATGTCGCATCCAGCGTCGGCCGGGCGAGTTCGCGGGCACGGGCAGCGCCGCGCGCCAGAATCGCATCGAGCGATTCGCGATCCTGCATCAGCTGGCGCAGGCGCGTCGCGATTGGCGAAAGCGCTTCCACCATGACTTCGCCCAGCGCCGGCTTGAAACGACCAAAGCCTTCGCCCCCGTACTGCTGCAACACGTCGTCCACCCTGGTGTTGGACAGCGCGGCATATATCGCGACCAGATTGGCCGCTTCGGGCCGACCGGCCAGACCGCCAGCTTCCGACGGTAGCGGTTCGGGATCCGTCTTGGCCTTGCGGACCTTGGCTATGATCGTGTCGGCATCGTCGACGAGGTTGATCCGGCTCATGTCGCTGGGGTCGGACTTGCTCATCTTGGCCATGCCGTCGCGCAAGCTCATGATCCGCGCCGCTTCGGGCGGGACGATCGGATCGGGAAGGGTGAATACCGGCGCGTCTTCCGGGCAGAAGTCGTGGTTGAACTTCTGCGCGATGTCCCGCGCCAGTTCCAGATGCTGCTTCTGGTCGTCGCCCACCGGCACATGGGTCGTCTGATAGAGCAGGACATCGGCGGCCTGGAGAACGGGGTAAGTGAACAGCGCGGCGGATTGCCCTTCGCGGTTCTTGCCGGCCTTGTCCTTCCATTGGGTCATGCGATTGAGCCAGCCCATCCTTGCAGTGCCGTTGAGCAGCCATTGCAGTTCGGCATGGGCGGGAACCTGAGCCTGGTTGAACAGCACCGATCGGTCGGGGTCGATCCCGCAGGCGACGAGCGCGGCGGCCATTTCCAGCGTTGCCGCGCGCAGAGTGGCGGGGTCATGCGGCTGCGAGATCGCGTGCATGTCGGCCAGGAAGAACAGGCATTGGGCGCCGTCCGGCATTTCGTCCTGCATGCGCACCCAATTGCGGATTGCGCCCAGGTAATTGCCAAGGTGCAGGTTGCCCGTGGGCTGAATGCCGGAAACGACGCGCATTGTGGTTCCTAGTGGATCAGATTTCGCGCTGCATTAGGCGGGCGATCGTCGCCTTGTCGAGAACGCGCAGCATCGCCCCGACCACTGCGAAGGCGATCGCGCCCACGCCCATCAGCCCCATCAACGATCCGAGCCGTTCGACCGTCGTGCCGTCGAAATAGGGCTCGCCCCATTGCACCGCATACCACAGCACTGCGCCCATTGCGGCCGAGGCGATGGAAATGCGCGTTACCCGGCCGATGACCAGCGGCGTTATGTGGAAGAACCCGCGCCGCGCGAGGATTGCATAAAGCAGTGCGGTGTTGACCCATGCCCCGATCGAACCCGCCACTGCCAACGCGACCACCCCCAGGCGCGGGATCAGCAGCAGGTTGAGTGCCACGGTAACCACCAGGCTGACAGCGGCCGTATAGACCGGGGTGCGGGTATCCTTGCGGGCAAAGAAGTTCGGCGTCAGCACCTTGACCAGCACATAGGCCGGCAGACCAAGCACCAGTGCAGACAGGACTGCCCCCGTTATCGTCGCATCCTCGGGCGTGAACTGGCCGCCTTGCATGAACACGCGCACGATAGCTGTGCCGGTGAAGAACAGCGCCACCGCCGCCGGGACTGTCAGCAACATCGACAGTTCGACAGCGTTCGATTGCAGGCGCTGGACCTCGTCATGCTCATCACGGGCGACCATGCGGCTGAGTGCAGGCAGGATCGCTGTGCCGAGCGCGATGCCGATGATGCCGAGCGGCAACTGGTTCCAGCGGTCGGCCATCGCCATGTGGGTCAGGCTGCCGTCTGGTAGCCCGCGCATGAAGGCCAGATCGACGAAGCGACTGATCTGGTACACGCCGGCGCCGAATACGGCCGGAACGATCAGGATGCCCATCTCCTTGACCCGGCGTGTCAGGCGAGGGCGCGACAACGGAATGCGAAAGCCCCCGCGATGCATCCACCAGATCAGCCAGACGAGCTGAAGCAGGCCCGACAGCGAGACTGAAATCGCAAGCGCGAGGCCCGTCATCTCACGCAATGGTTCGCCCCCTGGCAGCGTCATGCCGTAGATCAGCGCGCCGACCATGCACATGTTGAGGATGATGGGCGCAGCCGCTGCGGCCGCAAAGCGCGACAGGGAATTGAGCACCGCGGCCACCAGCGATGCAAGGCTCATGAACAGCAAATAGGGAAACGCGATCCGCGCCATCGTGACACCGATTTCGTATGTCCGCGCATCGCCCCGCAGTTCCTCGTTGGCAAAGGCCCACAGGATCCACGGCATCGCGATCATGAAAAGCGCCCCGAACAGGACGAGGATAGGCAGCAAGACAGCGAGGATTTCCGAGGCGAACTTTTTCCCCTCGTGCTCGCCATCGGTCATGTGGCGATTGAACAGCGGCACGAATGCGCTGGCGAATGCGCCTTCGGCGAACAGGCGGCGAAAAAGGTTGGGCAGCTGGAAGGCCAGCTGCCACGCGTCTGCGACCCCGCCCGCGCCCATGACGCGGGCGAGCAGAATGTCGCGGACGAACCCGAATACGCGGCTGATTGCAGTCAGCCCGCCGATCGTGCCGACGTTTTTGACGAGGCTCACGAGCTATGCCCGCGCGAGGCCGGAATGCTCAGGCGTCCGCCGCTGGCGGCGCTTCGCCTTGCGCACCCTGCGCCTGGGCCTGTTGCTGCAGCCGCTGGAAATAGAGGCCGTTGAAGTCGATCGGATCGAGCATCAGCGGCTGGAAACCGAGGTCGCGCGAAGCGTCGGCCACGATCCGGCGGGCGAACGGGAACAGGATCCGCGGCGCCTCGGCATAAAGGAATGCATGGGCCTGATCGTCGGGCAGGTTGCGCATGCCGACGAGGCCGCAATAGGACAGCTCGATCAGGTAGATGTTGCCCTGTTCGACGCGCGCGGTGACGTTGAGCTTCAGCTCGACCTCATGCACTTCGTCGCTGACCGGATTGGCGCCGATGTTCAGCTGCAGGTCGATCTGCGGTTGTTCCTGCCACTGGTAGGAAGCCGGGGCGTTGGGGTTTTCGACCGACAGGTCCTTGATGTACTGCGAGATGATCCCGGCAGCCGGCGCCGTATCTGCGCCATTGGGCAGCGGGTCGGAATTGATGTCGGTCAGGATGTCGCCTTCGTCGGCCATGGCTGGATGCTTTCTTGCGGAATTGCTCGGTCGGGTCTGCCGGATCGGCAGACGGCTCGGCGCGCCGCCTAGCACCCCCGCTGCCGCCCCGCAACGTGCAGCTTGCCTGAGGCACGCACTGGCGCCCTCAGACGTTGTTCATTTGTAATCGGTTCCTATTTAGGGCACCTATGTACCGGCGGTTCGCGCGTGCGCCCGACACCGCCTTCGCAAGACGGAAGTTGGATCAGTGTTCTACGAAATCGTAATCCTCGCCGCGATCGCCGCTTTCCTCGGCCTGCGCCTGTATTCGGTGCTGGGTCAGCGCGCCGATCACGAGGAGCACGTGCCCAATCGATACGAACGGACCGGGGACCAGATGCCCCCTGCCGCTGCCCCGCGCCAGGCGCCTCAGGCGCTTCAGCCGGTGCGAGAGGATCGACTGGAAGGGGCAGTGCCCGCAGTGGAGCGCGGCGTTCGCGACATTGCCGCGGCCGACAAGCGGTTCGACCTGACATCATTTCTGGATGGCGCGCGCAATGCATATGCCATGACCCTGCAAGCCTTCTGGGATGGCGACCGCGAGACTCTGCGCGAACTTTGCGATGACGATGTCTATGCCGGATTCGACGCTGCCATCGCTGCGCGAGAGGCAGCGGGCGAAACGCTCGACAACCGCCTGATCCGGATCGAGGATGCGACCATCCATTCCGCCACGCTCGATGGTTCGATGGCCCGCATCGCTGTGCTTTTCGTTGCCGACATTGCCGCAGTCACGCGCAACAGCGAAGGGCAGATCGTCGCAGGTTCGCTCGATGATGCGATCGTCAGCCGCGACATCTGGACCTTCAGCCGCGACGTGACTGCCGCCGGCCCGCACTGGGTGCTCGACGAGACCGACGAAGGCTGATTGGCCGCACGGAGGGGAAAGCCATGCGGCAAGCCATTACGCTCGCGGCGTTCGTCCTGCTGGCCGGGTGCCGTGTCGTGCCCCAAGGCGACGTGCCCCGCACCGCTCCGCCGCCTGCTGCCGTCCCGCCCGCTCCGGTTGCCGCCACTGCAGCCCTTGCGGGCGTAGCCCACGGGCCGATCGTGGGCAGCCTGGGGCTGGGTGATGGCGATGCATCTGCCGCGCTCGCATCCTTCCGCGAATCGTGTTCGTGGCTGACCCAGAAGCCCGATGCCAGCGGCCTGACCCAGCCCGCCGACTGGCGCCCGGCCTGCGATGCAGCGCGCGGGTGGCAGGGCAGCGCCACGGCATTTTTCGACCAGTATTTCGAAACCGCCCGCGTCGGGACCGGAGAGGCCTTCGCCACCGGGTACTTCGAGCCCGAGATCGCCGGCAGCCGAACCCCGCGCCCCGGCTTTGCGGTTCCCGTCTACAAAATGCCGCCGGATCTCGTCCGCGGCTGGCCGGACGACATCCCGCCGAGCGAGCGTGTTGGGCGGCCTCCGCTTGGGCGCTTTGACGAGAACGGCAAGTTCGTCAGCTATTACGACCGGGCCGAGATCGAGGATGGGGCGTTGGCGGGCAAAGGGCTGGAGATTGCCTGGGCGGCGGACCCGGTCGAATTCTTCTTCCTGCAGATACAGGGCTCGGGCCGCCTGCGCGCGCCGGACGGCAGCGTGATGCGGATCGGCTATGCCGGGCAGAACGGGCGCGAATATGTCGGCGTCGGCTCGATCATGCGCCAGCGCGGGTTGATTGGCGAGGGACCGGGGCAATACCCCGGTTCGATGCAGGGCATCATGGCCTATATCCGCGAGAATCCAGCGGCCGGGCGCGAATTGATGCGGCTCAACAAGAGCTGGGTGTTCTTTCAGGAATTGACCGGCGACGGCCCGCTTGGCTCGATCGGGGTTCCGGTTCGCGGCGAAAGCACGGTTGCCGTCGATCCCAAGTTCGTCCCCTATGGCGCGCCAGTTTTCCTGCGGGTCGACCGGGCCGAGGCGGGCGGGCTGTGGATCGCGCAGGATACCGGCGGCGCAATCAAGGGCGCGAACCGTTTCGACACGTTCTGGGGTGCGGGCGAACGTGCACGGACCATCGCAGGCGGGATGAGCGCACGCGGGCAGGCGCTGGTTCTGCTACCCAAGGGCACGGTCGCGCGCCTCAACGCCCGATGACCGCGCCACGAGGGCTGACCGCCGACGAGCGGGCAGCATGGGATCGGCTCGCAGCGACGGTCACCCCGATACGGCCCGCAAAGCATCCGGTACGAGCAGCAACGGCAGCCGATCATCATCTGGCCGAAACGCCGCGGCGCGAACTCATGACCGCGCGGCCCGCGGTTCCACTACCGGCCCACCATGCAATGCCGGGCGCACAGAAACCGCATCCTCCGGCGAAGGTGCCGGAGCGGGGCCCGGGCCTCGATTCGCACTGGGACCGCAAGTTCCAGGCGGGCCGGATCGATCCCGACTTCACCCTGGACCTGCATGGCCATACTCTCGATTCCGCTCATGCGCGGCTCGACGATGGCCTCATGCAGGCCAAGGCGATGGGTGCCCGCGTGGTATTGCTGATCGCGGGCAAACCGCGCCCGGTCGAGGCGGCCGATCGCGGCACCCGGCGCGGCGCGATCCGTGCCAAGGTGCTGGATTGGCTGGCGCTCGGCCCGCACGGGGCCGACATCGCCGCGATCCGCAAGGCGCATCGCCGCCACGGGGGTGAAGGCGCGCTTTACCTGATTCTCAGGCGGCCACGCTGACCGCGCCCGGCTCGCTGCGAATCAGGTAATCGAAGGCGCTGAGCGCCGCTTTCGACCCTTCACCCATCGCGATCGCGATCTGCTTGTACGGCACGGTGGTGCAATCGCCAGCGGCATAGACGCCGGGAATGCTGGTCGCGCCGTGGCCATCGACCTCGATCTCGCCAAAGGGGTTGAGCGCAATGCCGCTCGCCTTGAGCCAGCCGGTATTGGGGACGAGGCCGATCTGCACGAAAACGCCTTCCAGTTCGACCCGGTGCTCCGATCCGCTGTCGCGCTCGATATAGACCAGCCCGGTAACCCGGCGCCCGTCGCCCAGCACCTCGGTCGTCTGGGCGTTGCGGATCACGGTCACGTTAGGCAGCGACTGGAGCTTGGCCTGCAGCACTTCGTCGGCGCGCAGCTTGCTGTCGAATTCGACCAAGGTGACATGGCTGGTAAGCTTGGCCAAGTCGATTGCCGCCTCGACGCCGGAATTGCCGCCGCCGATCACGGCCACGCGTTTGCCCTTGAACAGCGGGCCATCGCAGTGCGGGCAATAGGCAACGCCCTTGTTCCGATACTCTGCCTCGCCCGGCACGCCCAGTTCGCGCCAGCGCGCACCCGTCGCCAGCACCAGCGCGCGCGCCTTGAGGCCGGCACCGCTGGCGAACTGAATTTCGTGCAGGGCATCCGGAGTGGCCGCGGGGATCAGCCGGACGGCATCGAGCCGGTCGAGCATCTCGATCTCGTTTTCTACCACTTGGCGGCGCAATTCGCCGGTCAGCTTGGGCCCTTCGGTGTAAACCGTGCCAGCGAGGTTCTCGATTCCGAGCGTATCGTTGAGCTGTCCACCGAAACGTTCGGCCGCGATACCAGTGCGGAAGCCCTTGCGCGCGGTATAGATCGCCGCGCTGACTCCTGCCGGGCCGCCGCCCAGTACCAGCACTTCGAACGGCGCGGTTTCGGCAAGCTTCGCCGCCTGACGCGCATCGCTGCCGGTATCGAGCTTCGCCAGCACGTCCTCGACGTTCATCTTGCCGTTGTAGAATGGCGCGCCATTGAGGAACGTGGCGGGCACGGCCATCACGTCACGCGCGTCGATCTCGTCCTTGAACGTGCCGCCTTCGATCAGCGTCGCGCTGATGGTCGGGTTGGTCAGCGCCATCAGCGTCAGGGCCTGCACCACGTCGGGGCAGTTATGGCATGATAGCGAGAAATACATCTCGAACTCATGCGGCCCCTCCAGCGCGGCGATCGCGGCGAGAGTCTCGGCCTTGACCTTCGGCGGGTGGCCACCGGCCCACAGCAGCGCGAGGACGAGCGAGGTGAATTCGTGCCCCAAGGGCAGACCGGCGAACCGGACCGCAAGCGCGTGATCGGCGGCGCGGCGGATCAGGAAACTTGGGCGGCGAGCGTCTTCTCCGTCGAAGTTGGCGGTGACCAGATCATGAAGATTGGCAATCTCTTCCAGCAGCGCGCGCGTCTGCGCCGATTTCGGATCATCGCCGAGCGAGGCGACAAGCTCGATCGGCTCGCGCAGCATGGCGAGGTACTGGCGCAACTGGTCCTTCATCGCGGCGTCGAGCACGGCGGATCTCCGATAAGTTCAGGGGCGAGGAACTGGAAAAAGTTGAAGGCCCGGGGCGGGGGAGGGGGGAGGGGATGCCCCGGGCCTTCGGGGCGCGCCAGCGTGTGCGGCGCGCCCGGTCAGCAGGTCAAATCTTGCCGACGAGGTCGAGCGAGGGGGCCAGCGTGTCTTCGCCTTCTTCCCACGCAGCCGGGCAGACCTGGCCAGGGTTGTTGCGCACGTACTGTGCCGCCTTGATCTTGCGGGTCAGCTCGTTGGCATTTCGGCCCACGCCTTCGCAGGTGATTTCCATGATCTGGATCACGCCGTCGGGATCGACCACGAAGGTTGCCCGGTCGGCCAGGCCCGCGCCTTCGCGCAGCACGCCGAAGTTGTTGCTCAGCACGTGGTTCTGGTCGCCCAGGAACGGGAAGGTCAGCTTGCCGATCTTGTCCGAAGTGTCACTCCACGCCTTGTGGCTGAAATGCGTATCGGTGCTGACGGCATAAACTTCGACACCCATCTGCTGGAGCAGGGCGTACTTCTCACCCAGATCCTCAAGCTCGGTCGGGCAGACGAACGTGAAGTCGGCCGGATAGAAAAAGAACACGGCCCACTTGCCGGCGACGTCGCTGTCAGTGACCTCGAAGAAGTCCTTGCCCTTCTGGAAGGCGGTTGCGGTAAATGGCTTAAGCTGGCTTCCGATAATTCCCATGATCTGTCCTCGTGGTTCGGGTTGAAACTCGAAGCTGCAGATAGGGTGTGATGCGATGCACAAAAGCGATATTGTGCGATTGCGAACATCGGAATTTTCAATCAGTGGCGCGAAACTTTCTGAAAGCCCCTCTGGCTCTCAGCCGCATTGCGCGCGGTGCAGCAGTTTATGATCTGCCAGCACGAGTGCCATCATGGCCTCCACCACCGGTGTCCCGCGAATGCCGACGCACGGATCGTGGCGCCCCCTGGTGCGCACCTGCGTGTTGTCACCTCCACGCGTAATGGAATCGACAGGCGTGAGGATGGAGCTGGTCGGTTTGAACGCGACCCGGCAAACCACCGGCTGACCCGTGGATATCCCGCCCGCGATCCCGCCAGCGTGATTGGCGGCGAATTCCGGCCCCGTTTCACCCGCACGCATCGGGTCGGCGTTCTGCTCGCCGCTCAGCCGCGCTGCGCCGAAGCCGTCGCCGATCTCGATGCCCTTGACCGCATTGATGCCCATCATTGCCGCGGCGAGGTCGGCATCGAGCTTGGCATAGATCGGTGCGCCCCAACCTGCGGGAACGCCGCTCGCAACGCATTCGACCACTGCGCCAAGGCTTGAGCCTGCTTTCCGCGCCTTGTCGACACGCGCTTCCCATCGCGCGGCGGCCTGTCCATCGGGGCACCAGAACGGATTGCGGGCGATTTCATCGGAATCGAAATTATCCGGGTCGATCGCGTCTCCGCCCAGCTCCGCGACATAGGCCACGATGCTAACCTCGGGAACGACCAACCGCGCCACTGCACCCGCCGCGACCCGTGCCGCCGTTTCGCGCGCGCTGCTGCGCCCGCCGCCACGATAGTCGCGAAACCCGTACTTGGCGTCGTAGGCGTAGTCGGCATGGCCGGGGCGGTAAGCCTGGGCGATTTCGGAATAGTCCTTCGATCGCTGATCGGTATTCTCGATCATCAGGCTGATAGGCGTGCCGGTGGTGCGCCCTTCGAACGTGCCCGACAGGATGCGGACCAGATCCGCTTCCTGCCGCTGGGTGGTGAACTTGTTCTGTCCTGGTCTGCGCGCGTCGAGGAACGGCTGGATGTCCGCCTCGCTCAGCAAAAGGCCGGGTGGACACCCGTCGACCACCGCACCCAGCGCCGGGCCGTGGCTTTCGCCCCAGGTCGTCATCCGCAAGACGCGGCCGAAGGTGTTCCAGCTCATGACGCGGTTTTCTGTCCGAACTGTGGGCCGCTGTCCACAATCGCTGGACCAACCGAATCTTTGCGAGCAAGAACAAACCATGATTGCACGCCTCAAGGGACTGCTCGACGAAACCGGCGCCGACTGGGCGGTCATCGACGTCGCGGGCGTCGGTTATCTGGTCCATTGTTCGTCCAAGACGCTTGCCGCGCTGGGCGAGCGGGGCGAGGCGTGCACGGTGTTCACCGACCTGCAGGTTTCGGAAAACGACATGCGGCTGCTGGGTTTCGCCGACGGGGCGGAACGGGACTGGTTCCGTCTGCTCACCCAGGTGCAGGGCGTGGGTAGCAAGGTCGCGCTGGCGATCCTTTCCGCCCTTTCGATCGCGGAACTGCAGAACGCCTGTGCCGGCGGCGACGCCGCAATGGTCGCTCGCGCCAACGGGGTCGGGCCGAAACTGGCGAGCCGAATCGTAAACGAGTTGAGGGACAAGGCTGGCGCCCTGCCCGGCGGTGGCGGCGCGATCGGCACAGCCATCCCCCTGCGCGGTGCCACTGCCGACGCAGCCAGTGCGCTGGAAAACCTCGGCTTCAAGCCTGTCGTCGCCGCCCAGGCTGTCGCCCGCGCGATCGAGGAGCTGGGCGAAAGCGCACCCGAGGGCGACCTCATCCGCGTGGCACTGAAGAGGGCGGCAGGTTGAAATGACCGATCCCATTCCCCTCCACACTCCGGCGCGGTTGCCGGAAGATCCGGATGCGGCGCTGCGGCCCAAGTCGCTGGCCGAGTTCGTCGGGCAGGCTGCGGCGCGCGATAACTTGCGGGTATTTATCGAGGCCGCGCGCGGGCGCGGCGAGGCGATGGACCATGTGCTGTTCTTCGGTCCGCCGGGGCTCGGCAAGACCACGCTGGCGCAGATCGTGGCCAAGGAACTGGGCGTCGGCTTCCGCGCCACCAGTGGGCCGGTGATAGCCAAGGCGGGCGATCTCGCCGCGCTGCTGACCAATCTCGAACCGCACGACGTGCTGTTCATCGACGAGATTCACCGCCTCAATCCAGTGGTCGAGGAAGTGCTCTATCCGGCGATGGAGGACCGCGCGCTCGACCTGATTATCGGCGAGGGGCCATCGGCGCGGTCGGTACGGATCGACCTTCCGCCCTTCACGCTGGTTGGTGCCACGACCAGGCAGGGCTTGCTGACGACGCCGCTGCGCGACCGGTTCGGCATCCCTGTGCGGCTCAATTTCTACACGCACGAGGAACTGGACCGGGTCGTGACGCGCGGGGCCGGGTTGCTGGGTCTCGCAATCGATCCTGACGGCGCGCGGGAAATCGCCCGCCGCAGCAGGGGCACTCCGCGCGTGGCGGGACGACTCCTTCGCCGGGTGCGCGATTTCGCCCATGTCGCGGGAGACGGCACGGTGACCCGCGCCGTGGCCGATGCGGCACTGACCCGGCTGGAGATCGACCGGCTTGGCCTCGACGCGATGGACCGGCGTTACCTCACCATGATAGCCACCACCTACAAAGGCGGCCCGGTGGGGGTGGAGACACTGGCGGCGGGCCTGTCGGAGCCGCGCGACACGGTCGAGGAAGTGATCGAGCCCTACCTGATTCAGCTTGGGCTGATTGCGCGGACGGCACGCGGCCGCTGTCTCAACGACGCGGGATGGAATCACCTGGAAATGCGGCCCCCGGCAGGCTCGCAGACCGGCCTGTTCGACAACGAAACCTGAGGCGTCGATAGGAAACGCGCCGGGTTCGGTTCCAAAGCGGGACAACTCGGGCCGGCGAGTGCGAAAGTGTCTGGGTTTGTTGCCTAACAGCCACGAAAATATGGTTAACGCGGTTGCCGATTTAACTGCTTGGTCGCTTCTTGATGCGAACAGGTGACGCGTGGCGGGGTGGATCAGCCGCCCCGCAGCGTGACCAGAGCAACAAGAGTGCCTGCCCATGTCGGTTAAGATGGCCCTGGCGAAACTGTCCGCGACTGCCGCGGGCACCGCGCTGCTTGCGGGCGGTGCTGTCCACGTCGCCGAACCCATGTCCACCAAGACACCGTCGTACAAGTCGGTGAAGGCGGTCAAGGCGGCCCCCCGGCCCGTGAAGGCACGCCCCAAGGCGCGCCGCCAGGTTTCGCAAACCGTGCCCAAGCGGCGCCGCACGATCCAGCGCACCGTCGAGTGCGTTCCGGCCGGCCCTGCCATCGTGGGTGCGCCATTCGCCTATGGCCCCGCGCATGGCGGCCCGCACGCGGACGAATGCCCGCCGACCTATCAATATGCGATGGCGGCGATCCCTTCGCCCCTGCCGCTTCCCCCTCTGCCGCCCGTTAGTGGCGGCGGCGGAAGCGGAGTGACTGTGATCGGCGGCAGCGGGGGTTTCGGCGGCGGCTTCGGCGGCGGGTTCTTCGGCGGCTTCGTGGGCAGCAGCGGCGGATCGAGCGGTTCGGTCGTCGTCACCTCGACATCGACCACCACGGGCGGGACGACCACCACCGGCGGCACCAGCGGCATCGTGATCGATATCGAGAATTCGACAGGCGGCAGCGGCAGCACATCGACCTCCACTTCATCGGGCGGCAGCTCGACCTCGACCGGAGGGTTTACTTCGACCACGACGACCGGCGGCCTCACGTCCACGACGACCACCTCGTCCGGCGGCACCAGCACCACGACTGGCGGCGTCTCGACGTCGACTGGCGGCGTGTCGACATCGTCGGGCAACGTCTCGACTTCGTCGGGCAATGTCTCGACATCGTCGGGCAACGTCTCGACGTCGTCGTCGACCAGCACCTCGTCGGGCGGGATTTCGACCAGCACCACCAGTTCGGGCAATATCACCAGCAGCACCAGCTCCAGCTCGTCGACCAGTTCCTCCACGAGTTCTTCGACCAGTTCTTCGACCAGTTCTTCGACGAGCAGCTCGACCAGCAGTTCGAGCAGCACCTCGACCTCGTCCGGCGGCAGCAGCGGTACGCCGGTTCCCGCCCCGCCGATGCTGATCCTGTTCGGGGCGGCTGCAGCGGCGATCCTGGGGCGCGGCAAGCTGCGGCGCAAGCAGGCCTGATCCCGCCCAGCGGGCAACGAAAAGGGCGGCTCCCTCGCGGGGGCCGCCCTTTCGCTTTGTCAGGGATGTGCCGCGATCAGGCGGCGAGCTTGCGCAGCACGTAGTGAAGAATACCGCCGTTGCGGTAGTATTCCATCTCGTTGGCGGTATCGATCCGGCACAGCGCGGTGAAGGTGAACTGGCTGCCGTCGGCACGGGTTACCGCGACCTCGACAGACTGGCCGGGGGTCAAGTCGGCGAGCCCTTCGATCGTGAAGCTGTCGCTGCCGGTCAGCCCCAGCGTTTCGCGCGTTTCGCCTTCGCAGAACTGCAGCGGCAGCACGCCCATGCCGACGAGGTTCGAACGGTGGATACGCTCGAAGCTTTCGACAATAACCGCGCGCACGCCCAGCAGGATCGTGCCCTTGGCCGCCCAGTCGCGACTGGAGCCGGTGCCGTATTCCTTGCCGCCGATCACCACCAGCGGAGTGCCGTCGGCCTTGTGCTTCTGGGCGGCGTCATAGATCGCCATCGTCTGTCCGTTGTACGAGGTGACACCGCCCTCTATGCCCGGGGTCATCTCGTTCCGGATGCGGATGTTGGCGAAGGTGCCGCGCATCATCACTTCGTGATGGCCGCGGCGGCTGCCGTAGGAATTGAAGTCTGCCTTGGCGACCTGGTTTTCCATCAGGAAACGGCCAGCGGGGCTGTCTTCCTTGATCGAGCCGGCGGGGCTGATGTGATCGGTCGTCACGCTGTCGCCCAGGATCGCCAGCGGCTTGGCGCCGATGATGTCGGTGACGGGGGCGGGCGTCATGCTCATCCCCTCGAAATAGGGCGGGTTGGCAACATAAGTGCTGCCCGGACGCCAGGTGTAGGTGTCCGATGGTTCGACCTTGATCGCCTGCCAGTGCGCATCGCCCTTGTAGACGTCGGCGTAACGCTGTTCGAACATGGCACGGTCGATGCTGCCCGACCGCACTTCGGCGATCTCGTCGTTGCTGGGCCAGATATCGGCCAGCATCACGTCGTTACCCTGTTGGTCCTGACCGATGGGGGTTTCAGTAATGTCTTCCGTGACCGTACCCTTGAGCGCGTAGGCGACGACCAGCGGCGGGCTGGCGAGGAAGTTCGCCCGCACGTCGGGCGATACGCGCCCTTCGAAGTTGCGGTTGCCCGACAGGACCGATGCGGCGACGATGTCGTTACCGTTGATTGCCTTCGAAATCGGCGGGGCGAGCGGGCCCGAGTTGCCGATGCAGGTGGTGCAGCCATAACCGACCAGGTCGAACCCGATCGCATCGAGGTGATCCTGCAGGCCCGCCTTTTCGAGATAGTCGGTGACCACCTGCGATCCGGGTGCAAGGCTCGTCTTGACCCACGGCTTGGGCTTCAGGCCCTTCTCGTTCGCCTTCTTGGCGACGAGGCCGGCCGCGATCAGCACGTCGGGGTTGCTGGTGTTGGTGCAGCTGGTGATCGCGGCAATGACGACGTCGCCGTCGCCGATGTCGTGGTCCTTGCCATCGACCGAAACGCGCTCAGCGCCCTTCTTGCCGTAAACGGTGCCGAGTTCACGGTTGAACAGGTCGTCGACCTCGGGCAGCACGACCTTGTCCTGCGGGCGCTTGGGGCCGGCGAGGCTGGGTACGACCGTGCCCATGTCCAGTTCCAGCGTACGGGTGAAAACTGGCTCGTGATCCGGTTCGAACCACATGCCCTGTTCCTTGGAATAGGCTTCGACCAATGCGATCGTTTCTTCGGGGCGGCCAGTCAGGCGCAGGTAATCGAGCGTCTTGTCGTCAACCCCGAAGAAGCCGCAGGTCGCGCCATATTCGGGCGCCATGTTGGCGAGCGTCGCGCGGTCGGCGAGGCTGAGGCTGGAGACGCCCGGGCCATAATATTCCACGAAGCGGCCGACCACGCCCACCGCGCGCAGCATCTGTGTGGCGGTCAGCACCAGATCGGTCGCGGTGACGCCTTCCTTCAGCTTGCCGGTCAGCTTGAAGCCGACGACCTCGGGGATCAGCATCGAGACAGGCTGGCCGAGCATGGCTGCCTCCGCCTCGATCCCGCCCACGCCCCAGCCCAGCACACCCAGGCCGTTGATCATCGTGGTGTGGCTGTCAGTGCCGACGCAAGTGTCGGGGTAGGCAATGAGGTTGCCGTCCTGGTCCTCGCTCGACCAGACCGCCTTGGCGATGTGTTCCAGGTTCACCTGGTGGCAGATGCCGGTGCCCGGCGGGACGGCGGAGAAGTTCTGGAAGCTCTTGGAGCCCCATTTCAGAAAGTCGTAACGTTCGGCGTTGCGGGCATATTCCAGCTCGACGTTCTTCTCGAACGCCTTGGGATGGCCGAATTCGTCGACCATGACCGAGTGATCGATGACGAGGTTGACCGGCACCAGCGGATTGATCTTGGCCGTGTCGCCGCCCAGCTTCGCGATTGCATCGCGCATGGCGGCAAGGTCGACCACGCACGGCACGCCGGTGAAGTCCTGCAGCAGCACGCGCGCCGGGCGGTACTGGATTTCCTTGCCGGTGGTCGGATTGCGCTGCCAATCGGCCAGCGCGCGGGCATCGTCGGTCGAAACGGTGAAGCCGTCATCCTCGAACCGCAGCATGTTCTCCAGCAGCACTTTCAGGCTGAACGGCAGGCGCGACACGTCGCCGATCTGCTCGGCCGCCTTGGCAAAGGAATAATAGGCGTAATCCTTGCCACCGACGGTGAGGGTGGAGCGGGTCTTGAGCGTGTCCTTGCCGACCTGGGTCATGCAGTGTGCATCCTTTCGTGCGAACTCGATTGGAAGACCGCGCCCGGGTGCCCCCATCGGCGCGATGCCTTTGGCGCGGCCCTGCTCTTTCGCGGGCGCAAAATCAAGGGTCGGGCAAAGGGTTCGGGGTCAGACGGCAACCTGTTCGGGCCGCTTGCGCGCTGCGATCCAGCACCCGCCAACGATCAGCACGGTGCCTGCCAGAGTCGCCGGGGTCACCGCCTCGCGGAAGAACAGCCACCCGAACAGCGACGCCCACAAAAACCCGCTGTATTCCAACGGCACCAGCACTTGTGCTTCGGCCCGGGCATAGGCCCAGGCGAGCGTGATCGCCCCGCATACCGTCAGAAACGCGGCGGCGGCGATGTTCATGCTTGTGGCGCTATCGGGCACGGTAAGGAAAAACGGCGCGGCGAGGCCTAGGACAACCGCACTCATCCCGCTGTGAAAGCTGGCGATTTCCAGTGGCCCGGCAAGCTGCGCCTGTTGCCGCGCGAGGACGAGATTATAGGCATAGAGCACGGCGGAAAAGAGGATCGCCGCAAGACCCAGCGCGGCGTCATCCGACATCTCCTGACTGCCGACCCGTCCGCCGACGATCACCAGCGTTCCGACGAGGCCAAGCACGGCAGCGATGATAGCCTTGCGCTGAACCCGCTCCCCCAGGATCAGCGCGGCGAGATAGAGCGAGATGACCGGTGCGACGAACGAGATCGCGATCGCTTCGGCCAAGGGCAGCTTGGTGATGGCGTAGAAGAACGTCAGCGCCATGAACGTGTTTACCAGTCCGCGCCTGACATGGACCTTCAGCACACTGGTTTGGGGCCAACGCCCGCCGCGCGCCAGCCATATCGGTACGACCAGAACCGCACCCATTGCCGAACGCAGCACCGCAGCGCTGTATGCACCAATGACCAGCGCCGCCTCCTTCATGAAGGCATCCATCAGGGCGAGGAATCCCACGCCCAGCAGCGCCATGGCAATCGGCATGAGACGGTGTTCGGCGGGCATTGGCCGCCCCATATGCGCAGCCACGCCGCGCGTCACGCAATTCACCGCGCAGTCAGGCGCGATGCTTGAAGGGGCGGGCGAATTCGGGCAGATTCCGGCGGCTTGTTGAACACGGCGCCGGCATAGGGCCCGGCGTCAAGGGGTAGAGAATGACAGTGGTTGCCAAGTATCGGTCCATCCTCCTTGCGGCAGTCGCGGCTGGCGCCGCGCCAGTATTGGCGCAGCCGGTCGACCTGTTGCCGCCTGAGCGCAAGATCGAGCAGCAGCCGCTGGAGGCGGAATTCGACGCAGTCGTCACGCAGGCAAGCACGCCTCAGGCGAACACCCCGCAAGACGGGCAGCCGGTCGTCCAGCAGCTCGAACCGCAGGTCCAGCACTGGTCGCTCGCCAATGCGACTGCGCTTGTCGTAGTGGCCGAGAAAATCGGCGCCGAAGGTCTCGATCCGGCCGATTACCGGCTCGACGAACTGCGCGCCGCGATTGCCGCGGGCGAGGGCGAGGCCCTGAGCGCCGCCGCAAGCCGGACTTTCGCGTGGCTGATCGAGGATATGCGCGACGGCCGCACGCCAATGGATTCGCGCAAGCAGTGGTTCGTGATGGACCCTGACGCCGACCGCTATCCCACCGCCGGCCTGATGACGAAGGCGCTGCAAAGCGGCGACATCGCCGGCACGCTGCAATCGGTCGCGCCGATCCACCCCGACTATGCCAAGCTTAAGGCCGAACTGGCGAACACCCCGGCGGGCGCGAAGCGCAAGCTGATCCGGGCCAACATGGATCGGTGGCGGTGGCTCGCGCGCGATCTGGGTTCGCAGTACCTGCTGACCAACGTGCCCGAATTCCAGCTGCGGCTGACGGTCAACGACAAGATCGTCCGTACGTACAAGACCATCGTCGGCAAGCCGGGCCGCACCGCGACCCCGCAGCTGGCCGAATCAGTCGAAGGGGTGATCTTCAACCCGACCTGGACTGTGCCCCAGTCGATCGTAAAGGGCGAAGGGCTGGGCGCCCGCGTGCTGGGCAATCCTGGCTGGGCGCGCGCCAATGGCTATGTCGGGACCCGGTCGGAAAACGGCTTTGTAACCGTGGTGCAGCAGCCGGGACCGGGCAACTCTCTCGGCCTGATGAAGCTCGACATGCCCAACCAGCATGCGATCTTCCTTCACGACACGCCTTCGCGCGGGCTGTTCAACCAGCCCAACCGCGCATTGAGCCACGGCTGCGTGCGGACCGAACGAGCAAGCGAACTGGCGATCACGCTCGCGATCCTGCAGGCCGGCATCAGTGCGGAAGAGGGCGTGGCGACGATCAAGTCGGGCAAGTACACCCGCGTCGGCTTCCAGAAGCCCATCCCGGTTTACATCGCCTATTTCACCATGGGTAGCGACATTGACGGGCAGTTGCGCACGTTCAACGACATCTACGGCCGGGATGCGGCAGTGCTGGCTTCACTGGATGCGCCGCGCGTTCCCGATCGCCCGCGCGTGACGGGTGAGGAAGTGATCCAGATCCTGGACGATCCGCGGGTCTGACCGGGTCAATATACGCCGGGCAGCAGGATCTGCTGCCCGCGTGGCGGATCGGGTTGGAGCGGGCGCATCTCGCCCAGCGCCTGTGCGGGGCGTGCAGTCGTGGAACCGTCGGGCTGCAGGCCGTAACGCCCGGCGTGGATCACCCGGCCGCCGCCCAGGTCCAGCAAGGCTCGCTGAAATTGTTCGCTGCCCATGGCGAAGCAGCCGTTTGACCGGCCCAGCCGGCCCCAGCGCTGCACATGCTCAGGCTCGGCATAACCCGCTCGGTGCATAACGATGGCCCGGTCGAGCGCATTCGAATTGGTCGGATCGAGCCCGTCGAGCCGGATCGAGACGCCGAACTGACCCGTGTACCAGGAATAGGTCAGGTAGCTGCCTTCGCTCGAACAGTGCGATCCATGCTCGTTCGAAAACCAGTTGAGCCAGCCGTCGTGTTCCGGGTCCGACCCGTCGCCGTGGCTTACGAGATAGGATTCGACGCGGCCCGCCTCGAGATTGACGAAATGGAACCGCGGTTCGGCGCTGTGGAGGCCGAAGTCGGCCACGCCGACATAATCGCGTCGCCACAGGCGTGAACCTGCCTTGGCCTGCGCTTTGCGAGCGATTTCAGCCAGCTTGCGATCGCGGGGTGAAGCGCTCTGCGCGCGGGCGGGCACGGTGACGGGCAGCGTCAATGCCAATCCTGCTGCCAGCGAGCCCTTAATTAGTTGGCGCCTGTCCATACCGGCACTCTATATAGCAACGCCTAACCGAAGCGTGAACAGGGAGCGATCAGGTGGTGTGGAGTGAAATCGGATGAGGGGCACTGATTGTCTCGCCATCGGCCTGTCGCTGGCGCTTGCCGGGTGCATGGCCTCGCCAGAAACCCTCCCGCCGCCAGCTCCCCTGCCACCAGCTATCGAACCCGCGCCAGGCCTTGCAGTGCAGCCGGACCCGACACGCATACTCGACCGCGGCGCGGCGGATCGGCTGCGCCGCAACAAGGGGCTGACCCTGCAATGGATCGACTGGCAGCAGCGTGGTACGGCCCGGATTACGGTCGATGGCCGCGGTGTCTGGCGGCTGCGCGGCGAACAGTCGCGGGGTGCAGCCCGCATCATCCTCGATGGCGTAGTGACCGAAATCGGGCGCGATTACTTCACCTTCGACGGGCAGATCGCCATCAACGACGCGCCGGATGCAGGTCGCGCCTGTCTGGCCGACAAGACCTGGCATTTTGCGGTCACGCAGAAGCGCCCCTATTGGCGGCTGCGCGAGTTCGAGTGGTGTGACGAGTTGACCGACTACATCGACATCTATTTCTGACGGACCTGCCGGGCGGTCAGTTCCAGCACGCGTTCTCACGCCCCATCGCGATCATCGATGCGGCGTGGCGCAAGGCGACCGGATGCGGGTCGGTGCCATATCCGCCGCCCAGCGCGCTTGCCACAGGCAGGCCGCGCCTGCGCGCCTCGCGCACCACCATGGTATCGCGCGCCGCCAGCCCATCGCCGCTGAGCGCCAGCCGGCCCAGCCGGTCATCCGCGTGCGGATCGACACCGGCCTGATACAGGACGAAATCCGGTGCGAACCCGTCGAGAATTTCCGGCAGGTGCTGTTCCAGCAGCGCAAGATAGGCGTGGTCGCCCAGGTTGTCAGGCAAGGCGACATCGCGGCTCGACCGCGCCTTGCGGACTGGGAAATTGCGTTCGGCATGCATGGAAAACGTGAACACTTCCGCTCGCCCCGCCATCAGGCTGGCGGTGCCATCGCCCTGGTGAACGTCGAGATCGACGACCAACACGCGGCGCGCCAGTCTTTCGCCGATCAGCCGGTTGGCGGTGACCGCGAGGTCGTTGAACACGCAATAGCCTGCGCCCGTGTCATGAAGCGCGTGATGGCTGCCTGCTGCGCTGTTGGCGGCATAGCCATGTACCATCGCCAGCCGCGCGGCGAGGTAAGTGCCGCCGCAGGTGTGCTGGACGCGTGCGGCGATGTGCGGGGTTACGGGAAAGCCGATCCGGCGCTCCTTGTCGGGCGGCACATCGGCGGCGAGGACTTGCGCGACATATTCGGGATCGTGGACCGCCTCCAGCCATTCGCGCGGGCAGGGCGCGGGGGCGTGTTCGGTCAACGGGTGGCCGCTCGCGCGTAGCGCTTCCATGACGAGGCGGTACTTGTCGAACCGGAAGGTGCCGCGCTCTGGTGCGGGTGCGGCATAATCGACGTGGTGGACCACGTGGAGCATGGCTTCACGCGCCCAGGGTGTGCTCGAACAGGATGCGGCATCCCAGCAGGACCAGGATCAGCCCGCCGGCAACTTCCGCCGGTCGCCCGAAGCGGTCCCCCGCCGCCCGGCCTATTACGACGCCGGCCGCCGACAAGGCGAAAGTCACGATGCCGATCATCAGGCATGCCGCGAGCGGCGCAAGGCCGAGAGTCGGCAGGGTGATCCCCGCGGCCAGCGCGTCGATGCTGGTCGCGACCCCGGCAACCAGCAGGGCCATTCCGGCGAGCTGCGGCGCAGCGTCATCTTCCCCCCCACCGCCAATGATCATGCGCCCGCCCAGAAATGCGAGCAGGGCGAAGGCGATCCAGTGGTCGACAGCCGCGACATAGACCAGCGCCACAGCGCCAATGCCCCAGCCGATCAGCGGCATCAGCCCCTGGAATGCGCCGAAAACCGCGCCGATCGACAAGACGCTGCGAGCAGCGGGGCGGAACCGCGCACCCTGCGTCAGAGCGACGGCAAAGGCATCCATGGCGAGCGCCAGCGCGAGCAATGCCGCGGCGGCATAGGCGGCGAACATGTTATTCGGCGGCCACGCTTACTGCGTCGGCATTGCCCGCATCGATCATGCCCGCCTCGATTTCGGCCGCCTTGGCCTCTACCAGGCGGACGATGTGGTCGAGCATCTCGCCATCTTCGACGTGGTGGTCCTTGAGCCCGGAAAGATAGACCATGTGCTTTCCGTTGCCGCCGCCGGTCAGGCCGATGTCGGTCTCGCGCGCTTCGCCCGGGCCGTTGACGACGCAGCCGAGCACGGAGAGCGACAGCGGCGTCTTGATATGCTCGAGCCGCTTCTCCAGCGCCTCCACCGTTCGGATAACGTCGAAACCCTGGCGCGAACACGAAGGGCACGAGACCACGCGAACACCGCGGGTGCGCAGGCCGAGCGACTTCAGAATCTCGAACCCGACGCGCACTTCCTGCTCAGGCTCCGCCGATAGGGAAACGCGGATCGTGTCGCCGATCCCAGCCCACAGCAGGTTGCCGATCCCGATCGAGGATTTGACCGTGCCGCCGATAAGCCCGCCCGCCTCGGTGATGCCAAGGTGCAGTGGACAATCGACTGCTTCGGCAAGACCCATGTAGGCGGCGACCGCCAGGAACACGTCGCTCGCCTTTACGGCCACCTTGAATTCGTGGAAGTCGTGATCCTGCAGCAGCTTGATGTGATCGAGCGCGCTTTCCACCAGCGCCTCGGGGCACGGCTCGCCATACTTCTCGAGGAGATCACGCTCGAGCGAGCCGGCATTGACCCCGATGCGGATCGCGCAGCCATTCGCCTTTGCTGCGCGGACGACTTCGGCCACGCGCTCGCTCGACCCGATATTGCCCGGGTTGATGCGCAGACATGCGGCACCGGCATCGGCTGCTTCCAACGCGCGCTTGTAGTGAAAATGGATGTCGGCGACGAGCGGCACCTGCGCCGCGCGGGCAATCTGGCGGAAGGCGGCGGTCGCTTCTTCCGTCGGGCACGAAACGCGCACGATGTCCGCCCCCGCTTCCTCGCACCGGCGGATCTGGTCGATCGTCGCGCCGGCATCTTCGGTCGGAGTATTGGTCATCGTCTGCACGGTGATCGGCGCGTCGCCGCCAACCGGCACCTTGCCGACCATGATCTGGCGGGACTGTCTGCGCGCAATGGTGCGCCACGGGCGAATTTCGGACATGCCCCGCGCTATAGGCCCGCCTACGTGAAGGGGCAATGACAGCGCCGCCCGAATGCGGCATGGCGCATGCGATGGAAAGCGCCGCGATACAGCCTGCCGAACCGCCGGAATGCCCGCTCCTGTTCGGGCGCGTGCTCGACGGCAAGGGCGGGGCCCGTGCAATCGACTGGGCTGAGGCCCAGGGATGGCGCCCGCGCGAAAAAGGCGAGGTTCTGTGGCTGCACCTGCTGCGTACCTGCCCGGGGCTCGAGCAATGGCTCGTGGCGGACCTCGGCGTGTCCGAACCGACCGCGGAAATGCTGGTGTCCGACCAGACGCGCCCCCGCGCGTTTCGCGAGGGCGAAGCGCTGGTGGCGACGTTGCGCGACCTCAATTTCAATCCCGGGTCCGAGCCCGAGGACATGATCTCGATGCAGTTATGGAGCGACGGTCGCCGCCTGGTGACATTGCGCCGGGCGCCGCAGCAGAGCCCCAATGAAGTACGCGATCTGTTGGCCGCCAGGCGCGGCCCGCGTGATGCGGGGGCGATGGTAACCCAGATCGTCGAATTGCTGATCGACCATCTCAATCACGCGGTCGTCGATATGAATGCGATGCTCGACCGGCTGGAACAGGACGATCCCGATGTCCCAACCGATCAGCGCGCGCGGGAAATCTCCGCGATCCGCCGCGATTGCCTTGCGCTGCAGCGGCACGTCTCGCCCCAGCACGAGGCGCTTGAACAGATCGGACGCGACGCGCCCGAATGGTTCGAGCCGCATGACAGGCGCGAAATCGTGGAATCTATTGCGCGCCTGCGCCGCCACCTGGATGACATCGACATCAGCAAGGAAAGCGCCGTCGTGCTGCTCGACGAACTGCGCGCCCGCGCCCTGGCCACCAGCCAGGAAGCGACTTACAAGCTGGGCGTGATGGCGGGCATCTTTCTGCCGTTGACGTTTTTCACCGGGCTGCTTGGCAGCAACGTCGCGGGCATTCCCTACGCCGAAGAGCCGTGGGCGTTCTGGGGCGTGGTCGGCCTGTGCGCCGCCGTGACGGGATTGATCCTGCTGCTGTTCTGGCGCCTGCGGTGGCTCTGAACCCCGCTCGCAACTAATCAGGCGGCGAAAGGTTCGCCGACCAGCTCTTCCGACAATTCCCACAGCGCATCGGCGGTTTCCGGATCGACCGCGTAAGAACGAACGCCGCCATTCCGATCCTCGTCATCGATTGCCGCGATATGGCAATCTTCGGCATAAAGCCCGCCACGTCCGTCCAGTTCGGGCGCGGTTGCGACCCAGCAGGTCGTCGCCGCCCCCTGAGGTACGGTCTTGAACTGCGCAGGTGCGCCGCTCGATTCCTCTATCCGCTTGAGCAGCGCGGCTGTGTCTTCCGCGCTCATGTGACGGCCCAGGTTGGTGTGGATGCCGCCCGGATGAACGGCGAAGGCATGAATGCCTTCACCCGTAAGCCGCCGCTCCAGCCCGACGGCGAACAGCACGTTGGCCGTTTTCGATTGGCCGTAGGCACACCATTTGTCGTACTCGCGCGCCGCAAAATTGGGATCGTCGAGATGGACGCGGTCGATGTGGTGGCCCCGGCTCGACAGGTTGACGATGCGCTGCCCGCTGCCGCGACGCACCAGCGGCATCAGCTTCGAGGTCAGGAGGAAATGGCCGAGGTGATTGGTGCCGAACTGCATCTCGAAACCGTCGGGGGTTCGGCCAAACGGGCAGGCCATGACTCCGGCGTTGTTGATCAGCAGGTCGATCCGGTCGAAGCGCCGGTTGGCTTCCTCGCCCGCTGCCCGGATGCTGGCGAGCGAGGCGAGATCGCAGACGAGCGTTTCAGCCGGCGTGCTGCCATCGGGCGTGATCCGTTTGCCCGCCTCGGCCAGCTTGGCCTCGTCACGCCCGGACAAAATCACCTGCGCGCCGCGAGCCGCCATGGCGCGGGCGGTCTCTTCACCCAGGCCCGAGTAACCGCCCGTAATGAACACCGTTCGGCCTGCCAGGTCGATGCCGGCGAGGACCTCGTCAGCCGTGCTCGTCGCGCCGAATTCGCTCATTCCGGTCAATCCTTCTTGGGCAGTCGCAATTCGTACAGGAACTCGTCATCGCGGTGGTTGCCGACCCAGAAGTCGACGTCGGCAATCTTGGTGAAGCCATAGCGCGCATAAAACTTCTGCGCGCCAGGATTTCCAGACCACACCGTCAACTGGATTGCATCGTGCCCGCCGGCGTGCGCCTCGTCCAGCGCCCAATCCATCAGCCGGGCACCGATGCCCTGGCCGGTCCGCGTGGGATCGGTGTAGAGTTGACCCAGCACGATCGGATTGCGCGCCGCCGAATGCGCGGCATAGTCATTCCGCCGGCGCAGTTTGCAGTAGCCCACCAGCGCTTTCCCCTCCCACGCCAGCCGGTGAATGCAATCGGTGCCCGCCACTTCCTCGCGCACGCTTCGATCGCTGTACACCGCCTCCAGAAAGGCATCGAGATCCTCCCGCGCATAGAGGTGCCCGAACTTGGCGACGAAACTGTCGCGCCCCAGCCGCGCCAGCGCGGGAGCATCGTCGAGGGTCGCCGGGCGCAAGTCCATGCGGCCCCTTAGCGCCGAACGAGGTGGTGGGAAAGCGGGCGGATCGTGCTGGCCATGGCGCATGTTCGTGATAGCTTCGGGGCCATGTCACATCTTGCCAGGATCATCGCCATCGCCTCGCTCGCTCTCGCCGCCAACGCCCATGCGCACGAACCGGGCGGCTGGTCGCTCGCGATCCACGGCGGGGCCGGGACCCTGCTGCGCGAGAACATGTCGGCGGAACAGGAGGCGGAATATCGCGCTGCGCTGCAACAGGCGCTGGACGCGGGCGCGGCGGTGCTGCGCGACGGTGGCACGGCCATGGATGCTGTCGAAACGGTAGTCGTGCTGCTGGAAGACGATCCGAAGTTCAATGCCGGGCGCGGCGCGGTCTATACATGGGATGGCCGCAACGAACTCGATGCTGCATTCATGGACGGGCGCAACCGCGCAGCAGGGGCGGTTGCGGGGGTGACGACGGTCAAGAACCCCATCCGCCTCGCCCGTGCGGTGATGGACGACGGGCGCCACGTGTTCCTGTCGGGCCCCGGAGCCGAACAGTTTGCAGGCGAACAGGGAGTGGAACTGGTGTCGCCCGAATGGTTCGAAACCGATCACCGCCGGCGCCAGCTCGAAATGATGAAATCGCAGAACCTTTCCGCGCTGGACATCGAATTCAAGTTCGGCACTGTGGGGGCGGTGGCGCTGGACCAGGCGGGCAACATGGCTGCGGGCACGTCGACCGGCGGGATGACGGGCAAGCGCTGGGGCCGGATCGGCGATGCGCCCGTGATCGGCGCGGGCACCTACGCCGACAACCGCGCCTGCGCGGTGTCGGCCACCGGGTCGGGCGAATACTTCATCCGCGTCGGGGTCGCGAGCGCGATCTGCGCGCGAATGCGTTTGGCGGGCGAAGATGCGCAGAGCGCGGCCGACGCGGTGATGGCGGAAGTCGGCGCGTTGGGCGGCGATGGCGGGGTCATCGTTGCCGCGCCGGGCGGGGAAGCGGTGTTCAGCTTCAATACGCCCGGCATGTACCGCGGTCGGGCCACCAGCGCTGGCACCAACGAAGTCGCGATTTTCGCGGAGTAACGGCGGCCTCAGCGCCGCGCGAATTCGGTCAGCACCCGGCCGCATTCCGCCAGAACGGCCTGCGCTGCAGGTTCGATCCGCAGGTGCTGTTCGCTGGCGCGGAAGAATGTCGCGAAAGTGATCGGGGCGCGGCCCGTCGGCTCGACGAAGCCCACGTCGACATAGACGCTGCCCATGCCGGGGGCGAGCGAGGTGCCGGTCTTGTCGCCAGCCGGCCATTCGGGCGGTAGCCCGGCCCGTACCCGCGCCAAACCCGTGCGTGTGTCTATCATCCACTGGCGCAGCAAGGCGCGGTGATCGGGGACGAGGGCATCGCCATAAAGCAGCGTGGCGACAGTCCGCGCCATGGCATCGGGCGTGGTGGTGTCGCGCAGTTCGCCCGGAGGCGCATCGTTGAGTGCTGGTTCAAACCGGTCGAGGCGGCTGGTCTCGTCACCCAGGCGGCGCCAGAACGCGGTAAGCCCGTCGGGACCGCCCAGTCGGCGCAGCAGCAGGTTGGCCGCGGCATTGTCGCTGGTCTTCTGCGTAGCTTCGGCCAGTTCGAGCAACGTGGCCCCGCGCGCCAGACGTTCGGTGGCGAAGGGGGAGTGTTCGACCAGATCGCCCCGCGTCCAGCTGATGCGTTCGCCGGCATCGACCACGCCGGCCCGGTCACGGTCGAGCAGCAGGGCTGCGAGCGACAGCTTGAACGAAGACAATACCGGGAACCGGGCGTAACCGTGGTGGCTTGCCAGAACACCCGCGCCGGTATCGTACAAACTCGCGCCGAGCACGCCGTTCGCCGAAGCCTCGACGATGCGCAGCCGCGCACCCACCCGGGTGGGCAGGTCGGCATCGATCGGCACGCACGCCGAAAGGCCAAGCGCGGCCGATCCCGCCAGAACGCCGCGTCGGTCGAACGTCACAGCACCTTCTCCATGCACTGGCTGAATTCGTCTGAGACGTAATCGCCGAAAGGCGCGCAATCGGTAAAACCGTGGGCCCGGTAAAGCCCGATGGCGGGCTGGAAGGGCGGCGCCCGGCCGGTTTCAAGCCCGACCCAGCGATATCCGCGCGCGGTTGCCTCCGCCAGCAGATGGCGCAGGATCGCCTTGCCCGCGCCCCGGCCGCGGTAGGCAGGCGCAGCGCGCATCGACTTGATCTCGCCCCGGCCCCCGCCCAGCTCGCGCAGCGCGCCGACAGCGGCGAGATTCTCGCAGTGCCAGGCCGCATAGAAGCTTACGTCCGGTGCCCGCAGGGCGCTGGCGGGCAGGGCGTGGACCTTGCACGCGGGCGACCAGCGATGCATCTCGTCAAGGTGCGCCTGCAGCAGCGCCAGCACCGCTGCATCGTGAAGATCATCGGCAGCGACCCGGTATGTCTCAGATGCCGCCATCGTGCTTGTCCTTCTTGCGCTTGCCAAAACGCATGCCGCCTTCCAGCCGGGCCCGCAACTGGGTGTAGAACGCTTCCAGAAAAGCGCGCTCGTCACCAGCGCCGGGATCCCAGCCGATCTTGCGGCAGATCGCCAGATGAACCGCAGCGATCGCCTCTGGCTGGTCGCTGCGCAGGACCTGCTCCAGCGTTTGCAACTCGTATTCGCCATAGACGGCCAGTTCCGCCTCACCGAAGCGATACTCCGCCCCGGTAACGCCGCTCGCTGCGCCCCGGGCCGCGCCTTGGGTTGACAACGCTTCGGCCAGCTTGGCTCGGGGGGCGTCGACGACCCATGTTCCCGCGATCAGGTCGCCCGCGCGTAGATGATCGCGGTTGAAGAACGGGAACAGGACGAAGATCAGGAACCACGACGCTGCCGCGATTCCGGCAGGCCCGCTTTCGCCGCTGGGGGCCAGGACCAGCAGGACCAGTGGCAGGAACAGCTCAATATCGCGCAGCAGGTTGCGGGCCAAAACCGCTTCGGGCGTCAATCGGCCGCCGTCTCGCGAGGCGACGCGGATGCCGACCACGCGCTTGCCCCATGTCGCACCGCGCGGCCCCATCTCCATGACGATGAAATAGCCGTTCCACAGCAGGAACCAGAACAGCGTCCACAGCACGAAGATGAATTCCACCGCGCGGCCGACGGTTTCGCTTTCGTCGAGCGAGGACACCCCGAAGACGAGATAGACCAGCGCAATCGTCACGGTGATGCCGATCACCGTCAGCATCACGAAATCGAGCATCAGCGCACCCGCGCGTGCGGCCCTGCTGGCGACATGGAAATTGAGCGCGATGCCTTCGGGGGTCACCACTTCGCGGCGGCGCTTCTCGTTATGCGCGCGGGATAGGGTGGTCGTATTCATGAGCGCAAGCCGGGGCGCTTGCGACGCAGGCCATAGAAATAGGCAAGCCAGGCAATCAGCATGCAGGTTCCGATGATCGCGCGCGCCTGTGTCCCGGCAAGCTGCCGGGGAAAGGCTTCGAGCAAGGCGGCAAAGACCAGCATCATTACGACACCGACCATGACCTGGGCGCCGCGTCGCCCGGCATCTGCCGCTGCCGCCATGATCCCGCGCCTGCCCGGAAATGCCATGCGCCGACCGATGTGAAGCCCTGCCGCGCCAGCCAGCAGGATCGCGAACAGCTCTGTCGTTCCATGCACCGCCAGCCACGCTGCAAACGGCCCCAGCAGTCCGGCGTCGTGGTACAGCCACAGCATCGCGCCAAGCATCGCCGTGTTCTGCACCAGCAGCATAAGGGTGGGAATGCCGAAGGCGAACCCCAGCGCAAAGGCCAGGATCGCGACCCCGGCGTTGTTCTGGAACAGTTGCGCGGCAAAGGCGCTGAGGCCGCTGGCGGCTTCATGCACCTCGAGGGTTTCGAGCAGTGCTTCTCGGCTCGCCCCAGGCGCCCGGCCAGAGGCCATCTCGCCAACCAGCGCGTAGTACCAGGCCTCGTCACGCGCCACGAGCAGCCAGCCGGCCACCGCGCCTGCGATCATCACGAACAGCGCGATGCAGGTGTCGAGCCAGACCTCGCGCACGGCGCGGCTCAGGTCGCTGCCCAGGAACCGGCGCGCCCATGCGGCGAGCCCTTCGCGCGGGCCATAGACCTGGAACCACGCCCTCTGGACCAGAGCCTCCAGATAAGTAAGCGTTGCCGCGTCGAGCGAGGTTTCTCGCGCCACGGCCAGGCTCGACGCGGCAGTGCGGTAGAGGGCAGGCAGGGCCAGCACGTCGTCGTCCGAAATGCGGCGCAGCCGGCCTTGCTCGATCCGGTCGAGGATGTTTTCGAGCCGCGCCCAGTCCTGCTCGCGCGCGAGGCGGAACCGGTCCGAGCGCAGGGCCGCCGCCGCGATTTCGGGCGGCGGGGCGACTTCATCGTGGCGGAACCATCCGTCGCGTGTCGGCGCCTTCACCCGATCGCTCCCTTGCGCTTGATGTCGAGGTAGCGGTCGATCAGGCGATAGCCGATCTCTCGGTGCGGCGCCTCGATCACGTCGACGCCAAGCTGGCGCAGCCGCTGGAGCACAAGCGCGCGTTGGCGCGCAAGCGTATCTGCCGTCACTGCGATCGCGAGATCGCCGATGGTTTCGGGTTCGCGCGCGGTCAGCCCGGCCAGTTCGTCGTCCTCGATCGTCACGAACAGAACCAGATGCCGCTCGACCAGTCGGCCGAGGCTCTCGACCATCAGTTCGGCCCCGGTCGGATCGGTAAAGTCCGAAAACAGCACGATCAGCGATCGCCGCTGGAGCCGGGCGGACAGCGTGGCGAGCGCGAGCGTGAAGTTCGGCTCCTCGGCACGGTAGTCCAGGCCTGCCGCGGCAGCTTGCAAGCGGTGGAACTCGCGGGTGTCACCTATGAACGGCGTTGCGAGTTCCGGCCGCCGCGCGAACCCGAACAGCGCCACCCGGTCGCCGCCCTTCAACGCGACGTAAGCGGCGGTCAGCGCAGCGGAAACAGCGCGATCAATCCGTGGCAGCCCTTCAACCGGCTCGCACATTGCCTGGCCGCAATCGAGCGCGAACACGATCTGATTGTTTCGCTCACTCTCGTTCTCGCGGGCATAGAGGCGGGTATGGCGTGCGCTTGCCTTCCAATCGATCCGGCGGCGATCCATGCCGGGCTCGTATTCGCTCAGCGCCTCGAACTGGGTGCCTTCGCCGCGAATGCGCCGCGCGATGAGGCCGAATTGCGCGTCGCGCAGAAAGAACTGCAGTTGCGGACTGCGGACGGGCGAAAGGTCGGGCCACACGCGCACCGCGTGATCCAGCTCGCGCACGACCTGCCGCGCGCCAAGCCCAAGCGGACCGGGCCAGCGCAGCCACAGTCGCTCGATCCGCGCTGTCCCGCGGCGGTTCGGGATCAGGTGGGCCGCGCCGCGCCACGTGCCGTGTTCGGGATCGAGCGCGAGGGTGATCTGCACTCCGCCGCCCGCCACCAGCCTGGGGTCGCAGGCCAGCGCAGCTTCGGGAAGTCCGCCACCCGCACGCCCGGATTTCTCAAGGAGAACAGCGATCTTGACCAGCTCGCCAACCTCGGCATCGGCAGGCGCCATCACCCGCCAGTCGTGAAGCCGCCCCGCAAGCAGGCCATCGAGCAGGACCAGCAGAAGCAGTGCCGCCCCTGCAGCCGGCGCCACGATCCACGCCCCTGGCGCTGCCGCCGCGATCACGATCGCGACCGGCGCGGCGAGCGCGGCCAGCCAGGCCGTACGCGCGGTGGGGACGACCGGAAATTTCACGCTGGCGTCACCGGGGTGCTTCGGTCTGGTCAACCAGCTCGGCGACCAGCGTCTCCATTGCGCGGCCCTCGATCTCGGCGGCGGGACTGAGGATCAGGCGGTGTCGCAGCACCGCGGTGGCGAGTGCCTTGACGTCGTCCGGAATCACGTAGTCGCGCCCCTCCAGCGCGGCACGCGCCCGCGCGGCATTCGCCAGCAGCACAGCCGCACGCGGGCTGGCCCCACTCGACAGGTCGGCATGCTCGCGCGTTGCCCGGATCAGCCGGACAACGTAGTCGACGATTTCCTGAGCCACAGTGACCTGGTCGAGCGCAACAGAGGCATCCGCCAGTCGAGCTGCATCGGCCACTGCCGCCACGCCTGACTCACTGGCACGGGGCGGCCCCTGGCGCTGGCCGAAGCGGGCGACGATCGCTGCCTCCTCTTCCACGCTGGGATAACCGACCAGCAGCTTGAACAGGAAGCGGTCGAGCTGCGCTTCGGGCAGGGGATAGACGCCCTGGTTCTCGATCGGGTTCTGGGTGGCGACGACCATGAATGATTCGCCCAGCGCGTGCGTTTCGCCGTCCAGCGTCACGCGCCGTTCTTGCATCGCTTCGAGCAGCGCAGCCTGCGTCTTTGGCGGAGTTCGGTTGATCTCGTCCGCCAGCAGCAGATCGCAGAAGATCGGCCCCCGCGTCAGGGTGAACTGGCTGGTCTGGAAATTGAACAGGTTGGAACCGAGTATGTCGCCCGGCAGCAGGTCGGGCGTGAACTGGATCCGTCCGAAATCGAGGCCCAGAGCCGTGGCGAAACACTGCGCCAGAAACGTCTTGGCAGTGCCGGGAGGCCCTTCGAGCAGGACGTGCCCTTCGGCGAGCAGCGCGACCAGCAGGTGATCGACCACTGCGTCCTGCCCGACGATTGCCTTGGCCACTTCGCCCCGGATCGCGCTGGCAAGCCCCCGCACGTCGTCCAGTGTCATGGTCATTTCTTCAGCGTCCTTTCGCATTCGCGGAGCGCGCGGGCCGCGCGCAGGGTGTCGTGCTTGCCCCGGGCATCGCGCAACGCGGCGATCCGGTGTGAAAACGGTTCGGCTTCGCGTGCCCGGCGAGCCAGCGCAGCGTCGATTGCCGCCTCGTCTGGCTGGCGCAGACCAAGGGAGCGGGCGGTTCGCGCCGTGACCAGATCGGCATAGGGGCGGGCGAGCAGGTGCAGTCTGCCAGTGCGCTGGATGAAGGCCGCGCTGTTGGCCACCAGCCGTGCCTTGCCGAAGGCGATCGGCCGCACCTCTGCCAGCGGCGGCCCGAACCGGCGGAATGCGCGCCAGGCAACCACGATCAGCGCCAGGATCAGGCAAAGCGTCGCGGCCAGAAACGGCGGTTCGAACGCCAGTGTCAGCAAGTTGCGCCCCCCGCCGAGGCCATTGAGCGTGAGATCGAAGATTATCGCCAGATCCTCGCCCTCCATCGCCTGGTATACGATCTCTCGCGCCAACGCGGCGCGCTGGCGATCCGCCATCCCGTAATTATTGAACAGGTCCGGTTCGGCCACCACCGTCAGGTTCCAGCGCGTACCATCGAGTTTGCTCGGGTCCCCGCGCGGCACGCCTGCGGCATCGGCGAGCAGCGGGTAATAACCCCCATCGCTCAGATATCCTGCCAGCACCCGGCCCTTCGCGTCGCGCACCAGCGGCACCACGCTTGCCCCTTGCAGCGCCATGACCTGGCCCGGCTCGGGCAGGCGCCCCGCGTACCCCAAACCTTGCCAGTGGTTCCCACGCTCGGGCAGCGAGCTAATCGCGGGTTGCATCGCCAGGGCCCCGTCGAGATCGCCCGCCCAGGTTGGCGGCTGACTGCCATCGATGGCCACCCAGCCTTTGCCGGGATTGTTACCCGCACCTGCCCGGGCTTCGGTCGTGTTCCATTTGGGCAGTACCAGAATCGTTGGCCCGATGTTGCGGCGGGCAGCGATGATTTCGGCCAATTCTCCCGCATCCGCAAATGCCGGCGGGGTGAGGATGAGGAGCCCCTCGTCGTCGAGCTGCGCGGCGCTGCGCGAGGTTGTCACCTCGAAGCCATCGCTTTCCAGCAACTGCGCCAGCGCGGCAAATCCGGTCAGCCCCTTGGCCGCGGCGTGGGTGCCGCCATCGTTCTGCTGGCCGGTCTGGCCCGATCCGATGAACCACAGCATGGCCAGGAATGCGAGCGCTCCGAACAGCAGCATGGCCAGAACGACGCGCGGGTTGAATGTGGTAGGCTGGTTCATCGCCCGCTTGCCGGCAATTGCTGGAGCGCGAATTCGGCGTAGGCTTCGCGCGCTACCTGCCAATCGTCCGGTCCCAATCCGCACAGCGCAAACAGGCTCCGTTCAACTCGATCGGCAATCGTGGCGAAGGCGCGCCGCGCCGCTTCGGGCAGGGCGGGGAGGGCGGCCAGTTCGCGCGCGGTGCTGGACGGTTCGACCCAATCGGGGCGTGCCGCAGCGATCTGTCCCACGCTGCGCAGCAGCAGCAGGCGTGTCGCCTCGTCGAAGCGGCCATCGGCTGCAAGGCGGTCGGCATCTTCGAGCAGCGCCAGCGCATCGGCCCTGTGCGGTGACCAGCCGCCCCCGTCGCCAGCCGGCCCTGTTTCCGGGCGGTCGAAAAGCGGCGCGATGACCCGCCACAGAAGGAACGATGCGCCCGCTATGGCCAGTATGATCAGCACCCATTTCATCACCGGCCATGCGCTGCCGAACATCTGGCCAAGCGGTTCGAGTACCTCGGCGAGCCAGCGAAAGAAATTTTCCAGCCATTCGGGCTGTTCGGGCTGCCTGGGGGGATCGACAGGGGCATACTGGATAGTCGCGTCGTCACGGACTGCCCGCCAGCTGTCGCTGGCCAATTCCGTCCGATCCCCTGCAGCCGTTGTCACGACTGCGAGTCGTGGCAGAGCGTATCGGGCATGGCAAGCGGCCCGCGCCGGGCGATGCTCAACCCCGCGGCCGGGCTTGCCGGTAGGTGCCCAGCACGCGAAGTTCCTTGCAGTGGAACGCCAGTTCCTCCAGCGCGCGGTCGATGCGCGGATCACCGGGCGCGCCGACGATATCGGCATAGAACATTGTCGCGGCGAAGCTGGCGCCCTTCTGATAGCTTTCCAGCTTGGTCATGTTGACCCCGTTGGTCGCGAAGCCGCCCAGCGCCTTGTACAGGGCGGCGGGAATGTTCTTCACCTCGAACACGAAGGTGGTCATCGTCGGCCCATCGGCCACGGCGGCGGTGTCGAGTGGTTCGCGCGCCAGAACGACGAACCGCGTCATGTTGTCGTGCGCGTCCTCCACTGCATCCTCGACGACCGCCAGACCGTAGAGTTCGGCGGCAAGACGCGGCGCGATCGCGGCGAGCGCCGGGTCGCCGCGCTCGGCAACGAAGGCGGCGGCGCCCGCCGTGTCCGCATGGCTCAGCGGCACGATCCCCCGCTCGCGCAGGAACCGCCGCGACTGGCCCAGCGCCTGGGGGTGGCTGTAGGCAGCGCTGAACGGGCCGGTCGCACCCGGCAGGGCCATCAACGCGTGGGTGATCGGCATGAAGTGTTCGGCAACGATTGCGAGCCCGCTTTCGGGCAGCAGGAAATGAATGTCGGCGACCCGGCCATGCTGGCTGTTCTCGATCGGGATGATCGCACTACCGGCGCGCCCGTCCTTTACGGCCTCCAGCGCGTCTTCGAAGCTGAAGCACGGCAGCGGCAGGTGATCGGGCGCAGCTTCACCCGCAGCGCGGTGCGAATTGGCGCCGGGGCAGCCCTGGAAGGCGATTGCACGCGCCGGTTCGATCGCGGCGGCTGCCTGCATCCGTTCGACCATGGCCAGTGCGGGTCGGGGAAAACTCTGGGTCATCAGGCCGCAGCGACTATCCGTGCGGGGCGGCGCAGGCAATGGGCTTGCGGTGGCGGCCCGGGCTGCCTAAAGCGACGCGCAAATTACCCCTGCAACAGGTTCGCGGATTCTCGACGCATGCAAGATCGTTTCAATACAGCCGCTGGCTGGGTTCTGTTCGCTGGTATCGTCGGTCTGGGCGCCTCGATCGCCAGCGGCATGTACTATCACGGCGGCAAGCCGGATGCTGTCGAATCGGGTGGCTATCCGATCGAGGATCTCGATGCAGGGGCTGGCGGCGGCGAATCGGCCGTCGACCTGGGCACGATCCTGGCGGCAGCCGATCTGGCCGTGGGCGAACAGCAGGCGCAGGCACGCTGCGGCACGTGCCATACCTTCAACCAGGGCGGCGCGAACGGAACGGGCCCGAACCTGTTCGGCGTGATGGGCCAGCCGATCGGCAAGCACGCGGCCGGTTTCAAGTACAGCTCGGCACTGGCCGAAAAGGGTGGCACCTGGACGTTCGAGGCGATGAACGAATGGCTGCTTGCGCCCAAGGCGTTTGTTCCCGGCACCACGATGGGCTTTGCCGGGCTGAAGGACGATGCCGCCCGCGCCAGCATCATCATGTACCTCAACACCCTTGGTTCGAACCTGACTCCGCCCGCACCGCAAGCGGCTGAGGCTCCGGCGGCGGAAGATGCCGAAGGCGCTGCTCCGGTCGAAGGCGAGCCCTCGACCGATGCCGAGGCGGCTGGTGCCACCGGTGCCGACCAGCCGGTCGCGAGCGAAAACGCCGCAACCGCGAACGAGTAATCGTTACCGAAGGGGCGCAGGCCGTCAGGCCCGCCCTTTGAACCCCTGCGCGATCACGTACCATTCGGAAGAGCCCTTGCGGCTTGCCGGCGGTTTAGCGTGTTTGACCGTGCGGAAATGCTTCTTGAGCAAGGTCAGCAGGTCGGTGTCGGTGCCGCCCGCCAGCACCTTGGCTACGAACGCACCGCCTTCATCCAGCGTTTCGACTGCGAACCACGCCGCGGCCTCGACCAGGCCCATGGTGCGCAGGTGGTCCGTCTGCTTGTGTCCGACGGTATTGGCCGCCATGTCCGACAGCACAAGGTCGGGCGGCCCGTCCAGCGCCTGCGTCAGCGCGGCGGGGGCTTCGTCAGCCATGAAGTCCATCTGCAACAGCACGACCCCGTCGAGCGGCTCGGTTTCCAAGAGGTCGATCCCGACCACGCCCGCGCGCGGGGCCAGCTTGCGCACGACCTGCGCCCAGCCGCCCGGCGCTACGCCCAGGTCGACCACGCGCCGCGCGCCTCTCAGCAGCGCGAATTTCTCGTCCAGCTCAATCAGCTTGTAAGCGGCGCGGCTGCGATAGCCCTCGGCCTTGGCCTGCTTGACGTAAGGGTCGTTGAGCTGGCGGCTGAGCCAGCGGTTCGACGACGCAGTTCGGCCCCGCGCGGTCTTGACCCGCTTTTCCGGATTTCGGCCCGATCGCGACATTCTAGCGTCTCCCGCCATTCAATGCGCGGCGGCATTCCTCGCCCGCCCGGTCGGCGGCGATGAGGCTGCGCAGGATTCCCTCGCGAATACCGCGGTCGGCCACCCCCAACCGGTCGGAAGGGCAAATGTCCATGATTGATTCCAGAATTGCACAGCCCGCCACGACCAGCTCGGCCCGATCCGAACCTATGCAGGGCAGCAGTCCGCGTTCCGCCGGGGTCATGGTCGACAGGCGCAGGCTGATATCGCGCATCGACTGGGCCGGCACGATCAGTCCGTCGACAGCGCGGCGATCGTACTGCGGCAACTGCAGATGGAGGCTGGCAAGCGTCGTCACCGTTCCGCTCGTGCCCAACAGGCGCATTGGCTCCGTCGCCATGACCTGATCTTCCACCCGCGCGGCGAAAGGGGCGAAGCTGTCCCGCACAACGCGGCGCATTTCGGCGTAGCGGTCCCGGCGTTCCTGCGCACTTCCCTCGACCCGGCCAACGGTGTCGGTCAACGATACGACGCCCCACGGCACACTTTGCCAATCCAGGATGCGCGGCACCTTGCCATCAGGTTCGATCAAGACAAGCTCGGTCGATCCGCCCCCGATGTCGAAGATCACCGCCGGACCTTCGCCGCCATCGAGCAGGACGTGGCAACCCAGCACGGCCAGCCGCGCTTCTTCCTGCGCGCTGATGATGTCGAGTGCGATACCGGTTTCGCGTTGAACCCGGCGAATGAATTCAGGCCCGTTGACTGCGCGACGGCACGCCTCCGTCGCGACCGAGCGGGCAAGGTGGACATTGCGGCGCTTCAGCTTTTCAGCGCAGATGTGCAGCGCGCCCATCGTGCGTTCCATCGCGGCGTCGCTGAGCCTGCCGGTATGCGCCAGATCTTCGCCCAGGCGCACCACCCGGCTGAACGCGTCGATCACCGTAAAGCCGTCTTCCGCGGGGCGGGCGATCAGCAGGCGGCAATTGTTGGTGCCAAGGTCCAGCGCGGCATAGGCCTGGCGCGGACGGGGCGCGGCGGCGCGATCGGCAGCCGGGCCGGATCGGGAATCACGGCCGTCGCGCCAGCCGTTGCCGGGCGGATTGCGATCGGGCTGCGGGGGACGTTTGTAGCGGAAATCGGCTACCTTGCCGGACTTTTCGGCCCCCGTTTGGCCAGCCCTCCTGATGCCGTCCGGCGGAAATCTGTCCGCCATCACAAAGCTTTCTTATCCTCCCGCGGACGATCCGCGGGGACTTGGCGCCGATGCTAGCGGGGCCGGGGCATGCGGGCAAGGGGGCTGCGCACACTGCGCTTGACCTTCCCGGCGCACGAAACTATTTGCGCCCCCTCGCCAGAGCCCGCGTGCCGGGTCGGCCACTGATGCCCCGTCGTCTAATGGTAAGACTACGGATTCTGATTCCGTCTATCGAGGTTCGAATCCTCGCGGGGCATCCAGTTTCCACATTTGCCACCTTGATCCATCGCCGCAGCGCTTGCCCGTGCCCGTTCGCGCCGCTAGCGCGGCAGAAATGGACGATACAGACAAGGATCACGACCTCTCCGAACGCAAGTTCTACCCGGCAGAGGAAGAGGCGAAGTTCTCCAAGGCCAAGCCCGAGAGCACCCCGCAGACCCAGCATCCCGCATACCAGCTCGCATTCCAGGACCGCGACTTCCTGCTGCGCGAGGAATTGCGCCCGGTGCGATTCCAGCTCGAACTGCTCAAGACCGAGATGCTGCTGGACGAAGCAGGCGTCGGATCGACTCTGGTCATGTACGGTTCTGCGCGCATTCCGCCGCCCGAATCGGCGCCCATCGCGCTGGAAGGTGCCAAGGACCTCAGCGAACAGGACCGGCGCGTTGTCGAAAACCTCGCCAAGAAGGCGAAGTATTACGGCGAAGCCTACAAGCTTGCCCGCATGGTCAGCGAAAAGTCGATCATCGAAGGGGGCAAGCGCCAGTTCGTGATCTGCTCCGGCGGCGGCCCGTCGATCATGGAAGCCGCCAACAAGGGCGCAAGCGATGCCGGGGCGGAAAGCATCGGCCTCAACATCGTCCTGCCGCACGAACAGGCACCCAATCGTTACGTCACGCCGTACCTCAGCTTCCAGTTCCACTACTTCGCGCTGCGCAAGATGCATTTCCTGCTGCGGGCGAAGGCGGTGGCAGTGTTCCCGGGCGGATTCGGGACGTTCGACGAGTTCTTCGAACTGCTGACGCTGATCCAGACCGGCAAGATGAAAGCCATGCCGATCCTGCTGTTCGGCAAGGAATTCTGGACCCGGGTGGTCGATTTCGAGGCCTTGGCCGACGAAGGCGTGATCAGCCACAAGGATCTCGACCTGTTCCGCTGGTGTGAAACCGCAGAAGAGGCCTGGGATCACATCGCTGCGTTCTACGAACTCGACCGCTAGGGCAGTCGCACGGCCTGATGGCCCAACGGGCCGTGCCCCGCGCCAAATCCGGGCGCGGCCTTCAATGCCGCCTCGACGAAGCGAATGCCGCGTTCGGTTGCCTGTTCAAGCGGCATCCCGGCGCCAAGGCCCGTGGCGATCGAGCTCGACAGAGTGCAGCCGGTGCCGTGGGTATGGCGCGTTTCGATGCGCGTGGTGCGGAATGTGATCGTGCCACTGGGCGCAAGGAGCACGTCCTCGACCACTGGCCCTTCGCCGTGTCCGCCCTTGGCCAGCACGGCATGGGTGGCGGCGCGGACGGCTTCCTCGCCCCCCAGCGCTGCCAGTTCGGGCAGGTTCGGCGTGGTGAGCGTGGCGCGGTGCATCAGGCGGGCGAAGGCAGCAATCGTCGCCGCGTCCGCCAGAACGCTGCCGCTGGTTGCGACCATCACCGGGTCGAACACGACTGGCCCCGCGAACAACTCCAGCCGGTCGGCGACCACGTGGGCGATCTGGGGCGAGCCGAGCATACCGATCTTCACCGCGTCGGCGCCGATGTCGGCCAGGCACGAATCGATCTGCGCCGCGACCACTTCGGGCGACAATGCCTCGACCGCCTGAACGCCGAGCGTGTTTTGCGCCGTGACAGCGGTGATTGCGGTCATCGCATAACCGCCGAGCATCGTGATCGTCTTGATGTCGGCCTGAATGCCCGCACCGCCCGAACTGTCGGAGCCGGCGATGGCCAGGATGCGGGGCGGGGCGGTCATCCCTTGAACTTGCGCTCTGTCGCGGGCGGGTACTTGTCGTGCAGCTTCTTTGCCCGGGTCGGCCGGTCCATCAGCTCGCCGCCGCAATTGGGGCAACGGTCGTCGACTGCGTCCGCACATTCCGTGCAGAACGTGCATTCGAAGCTGCAGATGAACGCGCCCGGAGCCTCGGCGGGCAGGTCCGCGCCGCACCGTTCGCAGTCTGGCCGCATCTCGAGCATCAGGCGGCGGCCGCCTGCACTGCGTCGCAAATGCGATCTACCACGCGTTCCACCTGCTGCGGATCGTCCCCTTCGGCCATGACCCGGATCAGCGGCTCCGTGCCGGAGGCGCGGATGACGAGGCGCCCCTTGCCCGAAAGCTCCGCCTCGGCCCCCGCGATGCAGGTCTTTACCGCGTCAGCTTCCAGCGGGGCGCCGCCGGAATAGCGCACGTTCTTGAGCAGTTGGGGCACCGGCTCGAACTGGTGGAGCAGTTCGCTCGCCCGTTTGCCCGAACGCACGAGGCCCGCCAGCACCCGTAGCGCGGCAATCGTGCCATCGCCTGTCGTACCATGATCGAGCAGGATCATGTGCCCGGATTGCTCCCCGCCCACGTTGAAACCACCCGCGCGCATCTTCTCGAGCACGTAACGGTCGCCGACCTTGGCCCGCTCCAGCGTCAGCCCGTGCGATCGGAGATGCCGTTCGAGGCCGAGGTTCGACATGACCGTCGCCACCACGCCGCCGCCGCGCAGCGTGCCGCGTTCCTTCATGCGCAGCGCGATCAGGGCCATCAGCTGGTCGCCGTCGACCTCCTGACCTTTCTCGTCGATCACGATCAGGCGGTCGGCATCGCCGTCGAGCGCGATACCCAGATCGGCGCCTTCCTCGACCACCTTGGCTTTGATCGCGTCGAGCGAGGTCGAGCCCACGCCTGCATTGATGTTGATCCCGTTGGGCGCGACGCCGATGCTGATAACATCCGCGCCCAGCTCCCAGATGGCGGAAGGGGCAACCTGGTATGCGGCGCCATTGGCGCAATCGACCACGACCTTCAGCCCGTCGAAGCGGATGTCGCTGGCGACCGACTGCTTGACCGCGTGTATGTAGCGGCCGCGTGCGTCCTCGATCCGCCGGGCGCGTCCGACCTGTTCCGCAGGGGCAAGCGCAGGTTCGCTCTCGATCAGCGCCTCGATCGCCAGTTCATCGGCATCGGACAGTTTGAACCCGTCGGGGCCGAACAGCTTGATGCCGTTATCCTCGAACTTGTTGTGGCTGGCCGAAATCATCACGCCCAGGTCCGCGCGCATTTCCCGCGTCAGCAATGCAATCGCAGGGGTGGGCAGGGGGCCGGTCATGATCACGTCCATGCCCACGCTCGTGAACCCGGCGACGAGCGCGGATTCCATCATGTAACCTGACAGGCGCGTGTCCTTGCCGATCACCACGCGGTGACGATGGTCGCCGCGCAGGAAGTGCGTACCCGCGGCCTGGCCCACGCGCATCGCGGTGGCGGCGGTCATGACGCCTTCATTGGTGCGGCCTCGAATGCCGTCGGTACCGAAAAACTTGCGTCCCATGCTTTCTTTCTATCCCGATTGCGGTTTGCCACGCGCTTCTGGCGCGGTTAGGCGCCGAAGGGAAGAGCAGCGGAGTGCAAATGGCGGGCGAGAAATCCGAAAGCGGCGAACTGATGGCCATCCGCCTGCCGGTGTGGTGGACCTTCGGCGGGCTGGTCGCCGGCTTGCTGCTAGGCTGGGTGCTGGCGGATAGCAGCGTGATCGCGCCGCTGCTCACTGTGACCGAGCCGCTCGGCGCGCTGTGGTTGCGTGCTCTGCAGATGACGATCATCCCGCTGGTCGCAGCGCTGCTGGTGGTCGGCATCGCGCAGATGGTCCGCGCTGCACGCGCGGGCCGCGTTGCGCGGCACATGCTGTTGCTGGTGTTCGCGGTATTGGTGTTCAGCGGCACGTCGACGGCGCTGCTGATGCCGCTGCTGCTCGACGCATTTCCCATTCCGGGTGCGGCGGAATCGCTGTTGGAAACCGGTGCGATCGAGCCGCAGGAAGTGCCCAGCATCGCCGATTTCGTCACCTCGCTGGTCGCCTCGAATGTCGTCGCGGCAGCGGCGGAAACGGCGATGCTGCCGCTGACGATCTTCTTTGCCGTGTTCGCAGTGGCGGTGGCGCGGCTGCCCGACGAACAGCGCGCGACATTGCTCGGGTTCTTCCGCGCACTCGCCAATGCGATGCTGACGATCATCGGCTGGGTCCTGTGGCTTGCGCCGATCGGGGTGTTCGCGCTGGCTGTGGGCGTGGCGGCGCGCGCCGGGGGCGGGGCCTTTGCAACGCTGGTGCATTACATCCTTACCGTCACTGCGATGGGCACGGTGATCATGCTGGCAGGCTATGTCCTCGCCATCACGCTGGGCAGGATGAACCCGCTGTCGTTCGCCCGCGCGATGATCCCGGCGCAGGCTGTCGCGCTGTCGACGCAGAGCTCGCTCGCCAGCCTGCCCGCGATGCTGGCGACGGCACGGCGGCTGGGCGTGCGGGAAAGCACCGCCGATTTCGCCTTGCCGCTGTCGGTCGCCATTTTCCGCGCGACCAGCCCGGCAATGAACATGGCAGTGGCGATCTATGTCGCGACACTGGCGGGCGTGGAGCTGAGCCCGATGATCCTGCTGGCCGGGGTCGCGGTCGCGTTCGTCATCAGCGTCGGTTCCGTCAGCCTGCCCGGATCGATCAGCTTCGTCATTTCGATCGGCCCGATCGCCATTGCGATGGGGATACCGGTCGAACCGCTGGCGCTGCTGGTCGCAGTCGAGATGCTGCCCGACATCATGCGCACATTGGGCAACGTGACGATGGATGTCGCCGTTACGACAGCGGTCGACAGAACGCGCGACGATACCCACATGGCGGGCAACCCAACGCTGCCCGATGCGTTGGCTGAACGCGACGACATTCCTGCAACCGCAAGCCCAGGGGAAAACCAATGGCCTTCAAACTGATCGACCTGCCTTACGCCGACAACGCGCTCGAACCTGCCGTCTCGGCCGAAACGCTATCGTTCCACCACGGCAAGCATCACCAGACCTATATCGACAAGACCAATGCCGCGATCGAAGGCACCGAGCATGCCGACAAGTCGCTGGAAGAGGTGATCGCGGCGGCGCGGGGCAACAACCAGGGCCTGTTCAACAACTCGGCGCAGAGCTGGAACCACGGCTTCTACTGGCACTCGCTGGCCGCCGACGGCGGTTCACCCTCCGACGAGCTTGCCGCGATGATCGACGATGCCTTCGGATCGCGCGAAGCGCTGGAAAAGCAGCTGGCCGAGCGCGGCGCGGGTCACTTCGCCAGCGGCTGGGTCTGGCTGGCCGAAAAGGGTGGCAAGCTCTCGATCGAGGAAACGCACGACGGCGACACCCTGGCCGACCAGGATTTCAACCCGCTGCTGACGATCGACGTGTGGGAACACGCCTATTACCTCGATCACCAGAACAAGCGCCCCGCCTATCTCGAGGCGGTAATCGGCGGGAAGCTCAACTGGAGCTTCGCGTCTGAAAACCTGGCGCGCGGCACGACCTGGAAATATCCCGGCTGATCAGCCGGCAGCGACAGAAAAGAGGCCCGTCCCCGGTTGGGGGCGGGCCTTTTTCATGGCGCGGCGTTCAGGCCTGCGCCGTGTCGGCTGGCGGGCTTTCCGTCTCGGCGACGAAAAGGTCGTTTCCGAACAGCGGTTCCCCGAAGATGAACCCGATCAGGTTCGGGCGGCCGACATGGTCGAACAGAGCGGTCAGCGTGAGCAGGATCGGCACCGACAGCAGCGCCCCGAAAACGCCCCAGATCCACGAGAAGTAACTGAGCGCGATCAGGATCATGACCGGGTTCATGGTGAACCGCGCACCCAGGATCGACGGTGTCACCACGTTGGATTCGACCGTGTGCAGCGCCAGATAGGCAGCTGCCGGGACGATCCCCAGCCACACCGTATCGGCCGTACCGATCCCGAACAGCGCAAGCAGAGCCACCATTGCCAGCGGGCCGATGTAAGGCACGAAGTTGAGCATCATCGCCAGCCCGCCCCACATGATGGGCGCTTCCACCCCCAGGGCCCAGGCGCCCAGCGCCACGATCACCCCGACACTGGCGTTGATCCAGGTGACGGTGAGGATATAATCGGCGACCCGGTCCTGCACCTCGCGCATTACCCGCGCGGCCTTGATGCTGGTGCCGAAAGAAGCGCGATCGAACAGCAGGTGGCGCCGCAGCCGCACCCGCGCTTCGATCATGAAGTACGTCATCAGGATGGTCAGCAGCACTTCCAGCAGGACACTGGGCGTGGCGAAGGCAACCTGTTCCAGCACTGTGGGCGTGGCGATCACCACCCGGTCGCCCCCCGCGGTGCCCATGACCTCGGCCATGCGGGCGTTCGCCGCTTCCAGCCATGCGAATTGCCCGCGCAGTTCGGCAAAACGCTGCGACACGCGCTGGGTCATTTCGGGCAGGCTGTCGAACAGCGTCATGGCCGGCTGCAGGATCGTGGCGAGCGCCAGCATGACGATCCCGAAAAACGCCAGCAACGCGACAAGCGAGGCGAGCACATTAGGCAGGCCCCACCCGGCCAGCCGGTCAGCGAGGGGCGAGAGGATGATGGTGAGCACGATCGCGGTCACCACCGGCAGGAAAACCACCGACCCGATCGACAGGACGAAAGGCAGGGCCAGGAACAGGCCCAGCCCCAGGATCAGCACCAGCGCCGATATAAGCCGCAGTTCCTGCGCCGCGAACGCCATGCGCCGGCCGGCGCGCGGCGGCGCGGCGGGTTCGGCACTGGAAACCGACGGCTGGGGCGGGTTGGCGAACTGGTCCATCAACCGGCCTTGTCGCGCGCCGACACCGTCTGAGCAAGCGAAACGCGGGGGCCTGGGCCCGGCATCGGGGCGCCTAGATCCTTGCCGCTACACCATTGCCTGCGGCGACCGCATCGAGTTCTTCCAGGATGGCGCGATGCGCGGCCTGATCGTCGGTCGACCGTTGCGGGATCGTACCATCGGTGAGCATGGCGCTGAGCGCAGCGCGCGCACGGCCCACGCGGCTCTTGATGGTGCCGACAGCACAGCCGCAGATCTCGGCCGCCTCCTCGTAACTAAAGCCGCCTGCGCCGACCAGCAGCAATGCCTCACGCCGTTCGGCCGGCAAAGTCAGCAGGGCCCGGTGCATGTCGCTCAAGTGGATCGGTTCTTCCTGTCCCGCGGGCGCAGTCAGAATCCGTTCGGCGGTCGTTTCATCGTATTCGCCGCGGAAGCGATTGCGCCGCATGTCGGTGAGATAAGCGTTGCGCAGAATGACGAAGGTCCAGGCGCGCATCGAAGTGCCCGGTTCGAACCGGTTCTGTGCCGCCCACGCCTTGAGCAGCGCTTCCTGCACCAGATCGTCGGCCAGGTCCGGTCGGCCGCACAAACCACGCGCAAATGCACGCAGGTGCGGGACAACACCCGTCAATTCACGCTTGAAATCGGCCTTTTCCGCGGCCGTACGCGTTTCGGTGGCCATCAGTTTTTGCGGTCCAGCTTGGCCAGCAGGTCCTTGAAGGTATCGGGCAAGGGTTCTTCCACTACGGCGTCATAAAGCTGGCGCAGGCCATCGGCCCATTCGGGCTTGCCGGCCTTTACGCCATGCTGTGATGCCATACTGGCCTGTTGCATTTTCTTTCCCTTGTCCCTCGCCGTCGCCATGTGCCCTGTCGATCCCGCCCTATTGGAATTGCCGTTAGCGTCTCGTCAGTCGCCTGAGAGACGTAATGTACCGATCGGGGGAACGAAGCCGAGACTGTTTTGTTCCCTCGGTTAGGGCGCACGCGCCGGACGGCTAATTTATTTTTTGGAAATGCGGGTTTTCTGGTGCACGCGACGAGTGGACAGAGACGGATGGGGGGGCACCGTATCAGGGACTGGCTCGTAAAGTATCCACGTGCTGTGCCGGTGGCACTGTTCCTGTTGGTCGCAGCGGTTACCGCGCTGAGTGTCTTCGCCATCGAGCGCGGGGAGCACGAGCGGCGGGACGCCTTGCTGCGCGAACGGGCCCAGACGATCGGGTCGGCGATCGAACGCCGTGCCAATGCCGCATCCGCCTATCTGCGTGCCGGGGCAGCGCTGTTCGCGACGCAGGAAACGATCCCGCAGCGGCAGTTCCGCGAGTTCGTGGAGGAACTGAGGCTCGATTCCGATTATCGCGGCGCCGAAGGCATCGGCTGGGCCCGCGCGGTGGACCCCCGCAATCTCGCCGCGTTCGAGGCGACGATGCTCGAACAGGCCCCCGGCACTTATCGCGTTCGTCCGCGCCCGGGGCCCGGCGATCGCCTGATCGTGCCGGTCACGTTTCTGTACCCTGATACCCAGCGCAACCGGCGGGCCCTCGGCTTCGACATGTATTCCGAAGCCAAGCGCCGCACGGCGATGGATGCGGCTGTGCGAAATCAGCAACCGACTGCCAGTGGCCGGGTAGTCCTTGCGCAGGAAGAGCGCGGCAGCGATGCGCCCGGCTTCGTTATCTACATGCCGGTGTTCGACCGGTTCGGCGTCGGCCGCCAGCTGCGCGGCTTCATCTACAGCCCGTTCAACGCATCCGATTTCATCGAGGCTGCGCTCAGGAACGAGCCCGAGGATATTCACGGCATCCGTCTTTACGATGGCGATCGGGCCGATGGGCGGCTGATGGCCGAAGTCAGCCCGACGAGCGAAAGTGGCGGGATTGCGCAGCAAAAGCTGGTCATCGCCAATCGCCCGATGACGCTGGAGGTGGAGGCCGTTCGCACTGCCCGTCTTTCGGACCTATCGATGCTGACCCTGCTGTTCGGTCTGCTTGTTGCCAGCCTGCTGCTGATCGTGGTGCGGCTGCTGACCCAGCAGGCGAAAGAAGACCGGGCTTCGCTGGAATGGCTGGAAGAACAGAACTCGATCCGCGATTCGCTGACGCGCGAACTCAATCATCGGGTCAAGAATTCGCTCGCCAACGTGCTGTCGATAATTTCGCTGACCCGGCGCAGGGCGGACAAGGTGGACGATTTCGCCGACGGGCTGGAGGGCAGGGTGCGCGCCCTGTCGGCCACGCATGACCTGCTCACCGATTCGCAATGGGGCATGACAGCGCTGCGCGATGTCGTGGAAACCGAGCTCCGCCCATATCTGGGCGATGACGAGCATACGGTCGAACTGTCCGGTCCGCCGGTCGAACTGGCACCGAACGACGCCCTGTCGCTGGGCCTGGCTATCCACGAACTGGCGACCAACGCGTGCAAGTATGGGGCGCTCAGCCGGCGCGGCGGTAATGTTTCGATCCGGTGGAGCCTGCTCGATGAAAATACCGCGCAGCTGGTGTGGCAGGAAGCTGGCGGGCCGCCTGTCTCAGCCGGCCGTACGCGCGGGTTCGGCACGGACTTGCTGGAGAAGATCGTCGCACACGAATTCAGCCGGCCCATCGAGATCGAATTTGCACCCGAGGGGGTTCGCTGCGTTCTGGCGATCCCGGTGCGCCGCCAGAGCGACTTCGAAATTCGTGCCCGCTATCGCAAGGGGCAGCCAGCCTAAACGCAAGGTATCACCCGCCGCCAGCCGGATGGCGGCGGCGGGTCAAGGTGATCAGGCGATCGGACGGCTGGAACCGAAGAACAGCGCCTGGCTGATTGCGGTGCGAACCGTAGATTCCTTGAACGGCTTGGTGACCAGATAGGTCGGTTCAGGCCGGTCGCCGGTCAGCAGTCGTTCCGGATAGGCGGTGATGAAAATCACCGGCACGCTGTCGATCGCGAGAATATCGTCGACCGCATCGAGACCCGACGAACCATCGGCCAGCTGGATATCGGCCAGCACCAGTCCCGGAGTGTGCTCGGCCACCACTTCGAGCGCCTGGGTCCGCGTCGCGGCAGTGCCGCAAACTTCATGCCCGAGCGATGTCACGAGGTCTTCAAGCTGCATCGAGATGAGGGGCTCGTCCTCGATGATGAGCACGCTGGTGGTCGATTCGCGGTCGATCTCCGACACTGCTTCTTGAACCAGCGACTGAACCGCGTCTTCCTCCAGATCCATGATCTGCGCGGTCTGCGACAGGCTGAAATCTTCCAGCGTCGTCAGCAACAATGCCTGCCGGTTGAGCGGCGTGATCGCCCGGAGGCGGTCATGGGCTGCCTGTTCGTGCAGGGTCGTTGCAGTATCGTTATCGGCGACTTCCAGATAAGCGCTCGACCAGATCTTGTTGAAAGCCCGGTAAAGCGGCACCCGGCCGCCTTCGAGGCTGTTTGCGACATCGCTGTCCGCCAATGCAGCTTCCAGCGTCTGTCTTACGAAGGCATCACCGGTTGCCTGCGACCCTGTCAGGGCGCGCGCATAACGGCGCAAAAACGGCAGATTTGCGGCGACCTGTTCACCAAGCGACATGAATTCCCTTCCCTAATCAACACGCCGCCAGATGGCGGCGTGCGCCGGAACAAACGCTCGCCCACGTGCTTGGTTCCGACCGCGGCATCGCAGATGGCACAAGCGCGCGGTAAACCGTGCTGCTGCTCCATAGCGGCCCGCAGCAATCAGCGAAAGCCTCCTGCCGATCACCCAAGCCGCTGGAAAGCGGGCCCAATTACCATATTCAAAAAATTTTCGCATGGCGGGGAACCGGCTTTTATGCCGTGCATTATCTTTTTGTCACCGCCGAGACCCCCCCTCCCGTCCAAGCGGCTGGTGATACGATCCCGAAAGGCCCCCGCTCCTGATTGGAGCGGGGGCCTTCTTTTTTGTGCTGGCCCAAGTGCGGGCAGCTTCTGATCCAGGCGCGGGCAGCGCCGCGCCGCCTGAGGTAAAGTCTGGGACGGCCCTAAGATCAGGCGCGAAGTGCACGCAGCCGCGCTATCAGGCCCTTGCGCGCGGGCTGTGACACCGCATCGATCAATTCGCGGGGGTGATAGGGCTTGGCCAATACCGTGCCGAGTTCTGCGATCTCGGCAGGTATTTCGTGCGGGGCGCCGGTTGAAAACACGATCCGCGGCGGGCGCGGGCCAATGCTGTCGACCAGTTCCGCGATCGCCCACCCGTCGCTGCGGTCGGCAAGATGCACATCCAGCACGATCGCATCGAACCGGTGTTCGCGCAGCAGCGCCAATGCTTCTGCAGTGGACGGACAGAGCCGCACGCCCACTGCACCTGCATCGAGCAGGGCCTGTTCGATATCCATCGACAGCAAGGCATCGTCTTCAACCACCAGCACCTGTCCGATCGCCGTCGGTATAGATCGTGCGGGCTTGGCCCTGGGCATAGACGTGTTTGCTCCGCGTGGCCGACGAGTTGGCATCCGCTATCGAACCCGCCGAAATCGCTGGTGTTCCCGTGCCAACCACGAATGGCGCCAACCCGTGGCGCGGGCGCCACAAATTTTTGCTACGATCCCGACAAAGGCTTTTGGAGAACGACGTATTCCCGGTTGATCTTGCTATCGATTGTGTCCGCGATCGCCTTCATCCCCTGGTTGTCGTCCAGGATCCAGCCGATCTCGCCTCGCTGCGAACCATAATGCGCAACCGCATTGCGGCGAATGCGATCGATCAGCATGAAAGCCAGCTGGCTGGCCAGCCGCGAGTTCTGCAATTCACGCATGACGCCCATCAGCGGCACCCGCATTCCGGCGCCGACGGGCTTGCGCAGCCAGCGCAGCAAGTGGAACCAGCCCAGCGGAAACAACCGCCCGTCGATCCGCTGCAGCACGCCATTTATGTCGGGGAAGGTCAGCATGAAGGCGACCGGCTTCCCATCAAGTTCGGCGATCATGTTGAGATCTTCGCGGATCAACGGCCGCAGCTTCTTGCCGGCATAGGCGATCTCGGCTTCCGTGAATGGAACGAAGCCCCAATTGCGCGACCATGCATCGTTGAGGATGGCCAGCACGGTGCGCGCCTCTTCGTCCCAGCGGCTCTTGTCGACCGGACGCACGGTGATCCGCGCATTGCGCTCACCCGAGGCGACGATCCGCTGCACCAGCGGCGGAAATTCGCGCTGCACCTCCAGCTCGTACGTCAGCAGCGTCTTGGCAAGCGTATATCCGGCGCTTTCGATCCATGCGCGATAATGTGCCGGGTGGTGGCCCATCATAATCATCGGGGGATGGTTCTGGCCGCGTACCAGCAGGCCCGGTTCTTCCCAGATCGAAAGGGAGATCGGGCCCAGCACCCGGGTCATGCCGTGGCCTCGCAGCCATTCCTCGGCACGGGAGAGCAGGGCATGGGCGACGCTCTCGTCTTCGGCATCGAAATAGCCGAACATGCCGGTGCCCGGGCCAAAGCCCTGATCGACAGGCATGGCCAGCGCCAGTTGGTCGATGTGCGCGGCGATGCGCCCGACCGGCTTGCCGCCGCGCTCGGCCAGAAACAGCTGCACTTTGGCATGGCCGAAAAACGGATTCTTGTCCGGGTCTACCAGCTCCATCTGTTCCGAACGGAGCTGCGGCACACTGTTGGGCAGCCGGGCGGCAAAATCCCGGCCAAGGTCGACGAAGGCCGCGCGCCCGGCCTTGCCCGAAACCGGACGGATACCTATCTCGGCGCGGCTCGGCGATTGCGTGTTCAGCATGGGTTAGCCCTCACTGCGCTTTGCCGCCCAAGTCAAGCAAGGCAGTCGATCACACTGCCCGAGACGAGTCGTTTGTGCCCATAGGCCCAGTTGCGGTAAGGCACGTTCCGGAAAACAGATCATGACTATGCAGCAGACCATCGACCCTGTGCTCCCCCAGTCGCCCGTGCGCGCGACGCGGGCGCAGTTCGTCCTCAGCGATGACAAGGCGATGCTGCGTGCCGCCCGCGATCTGACCAGGGACATCGGAGAAGCGCGCCCCGCGATTTACTGGACCGACATGGTGGTTTCGGCCGGCATCGCTTATGCGGCGCTGGCGGGGGCAATCCTGATCGCCAACCCGGCGCTGGCGGTCGGGCTGGGTCTGGTCGCGGCGCTGGCGTTCTATCGCGCGCTGATGTTCATTCACGAGCTCACGCATATCCACCGCGATGCGCTGCCGGGGTTTCGACTCGGCTGGAACCTGCTGGTCGGGGTGCCGCTGCTGACGCCGTCGTTCATGTACGAAGGGGTGCATACGCTGCACCATGCGCGCACGCGTTACGGCACGCTGGAAGATCCCGAATACCTGCCGCTTGCCCTGATGAAGCCGTGGACGCTGCCGCTGTTCGTGCTGATTGCATTGCTTGCGCCGGTTGCTCTGCTGCTGCGGTTTGCCGTGCTGGTCCCGATTGGCGCACTGATCCCGGCTGTTCGCAAGCTGGTGTGGGAGCGTATGTCGGCGCTGTCGATCAATCCGCAGTTTCGCCGCCGCCCACCAGAGGGTGAAATGAAGGCGCGGGTACTGTGGCAGGAAGCGGCCGGTTCGATCTGGGCGATTACCTTGCTGGCGAGCACCCAGGTGCTCGGCTGGCGGCCGCTGCTCATCGCGCTGGCAGTGCTGTCGGTAACGGCCGTGCTCAACCAGTTGCGCACGCTGGTGGCGCACCTGTGGGAGAACGAGGGCGAGCCGATGACGGTGACCGCGCAATTCCTCGATTCGGTCAACGTTCCGCCGCCCGGTCGGGTCGCGGAAATCTGGGCCCCGGTCGGCCTGCGTTATCACGCACTGCATCATCTGATGCCGTCGATGCCCTATCATGACCTGCCCGAAGCGCACAGGCGCATTGTCGCACACCTCGGGGTTGATTCCACTTATGACGGGGCCAATCACCCGGGCATGTGGACACTCGTAGCCCGGATCGCGCGCAGTACCATGCGTCTGCGCTGAACGTATAATGGCCGCCCCGCCGTTACGCGGGACGGCCATACAAAGACTGTTGCAGCCGGATCAGTCGGTTTCGACCGTCACCGAAGGGTCGCCGTCGACATTGGCGCGAACCCGGGTGTTCGCATCGCCCACATCGGCCGTCACGCCATCCGCATCGATCGTCACGCGGTCGCCCGTATCCTCGACCGGCGGGGTGCCGGGGGCCGGGGTCGCGCCCATGTCAGCATCGGCCGGCATGGCCGGATCAGCGGGCGCCATTGCTGCATCCTGTGCCGCGGGATCAGCGGCCATCTCGCCATCATCCACCGGCGTAGTGTCGCCGCAGGCGGTAAGGGCCAGCGCCAGCGGCGCGGCAGCGAGGACGAGTGCGAGTTTCTTCATGCCGGTTTCTCCATCGGTGGACTTGGCGGTTGAACGCGGGGCCCTGGCGCCGGTTCCGTCGCCGCGCTATTCCTCGGTTCGGACGAGGACTGTTTCGCCGATGAAAAGAAACAGGAAGAACGGGGCCCAGGCCGCCAGAAACGGCGGATAGCCGCCGAAGCTGCCCATCGCCAGCGCCGCGTTGTCGATCACGAAATAGGCAAATCCCAGAGCCATCGCGATGATCGCCCGCACGAACAGCTGGCCTGATCGCGCAAGGCCGAAGGCCGCGATCGCGCCGAGCAGGGGCATCAGGAACGCGCTGAGGGGGCCCGACAGCTTGTGCCACCACTTCGCGCGCAGTTCCGCCGTGCGGCGGCCCACCCGCTCGTAAGCGTCGATGGAGTCGCTTAACTCGAAGAAATTCTGTGCATCAGGATCGACACTGTCGAGTTCGATCTGCTCAGGCGTCAGCCCTTGCGCCACCCGCAATGTGTCGCCCGTCGCAGTGTCCGCCGAAGCGACCTCGAAACGCTCGACTTCATCGAGCTGCCAGCCTGGCGCCGCGTATGTGGCACGTTCGGCCCGGACCTGTTCGGCAAGGATGCCGCTCGGCGCGCGCCGGTACCAGGTGACGTCCTGCATCACGATATCCCTGCCGCTGCCGGTCAAGGTGCCGGCAGTGAGGATATCATCGCCATCGGCCAGATAGACGTTGCTGCGCACGCCGGAATCGGTGGGGATGGGGCCGAACTCGGCTCCCTCCCACGCCTTGAGGGTGGCATTGGCGCGGGTCACGACCGCTTCGTTGAAGGCGAAGCTCACCCCGGCGACTGCCGCAGCTGTCAGAAACAGCGGGGCCAGCACCTGGTGGGCAGACAGGCCCGAGGCCTTCATCGCGATGACCTCGCTGTTCTGGTTTAGGCCAATCAGCGTGATGATCGTCGCCAGCAGCACGGAATAGGGCAGGAACCGGGCGATCAACTGGGGCACGCGCAAGCCGACGTAGGTCAGCAGTTCCGCTTGCCCGTTGCCGGGCACGGCAAGGATCTTGCCGCTCTGGCCAAGCAGGTCGAGCATCATCAGGACCAGCACCAGCACGGCGAGCATCGCCACGATCCGGACGACGAAGAGCCGCGCGAGATAAAGCGTCAGCGTACGCGAGGGGAAGAAATCGAGCTGCATCGGTTGGTCCGGTCCCGCTTATTCCGCCGGTACCGGCTGGGCGGTACGCCGTTCCCGCCGCGCGAACAGTCCACGTATCCGCTTGCCCATGCGTGCAAACCACACCTCGAGCGCGCCGATCGCCTGCCCGCCGGGCACATGGGCGACGCGATGGTACATCCACAGGATCAGTGCGGCGAACAGCACCATCGGGCCCCACAGGGCGAGGATCGGATCGACCCGGCCGAGCGCCGCCACGTCTTCGCCATACTGGTTGATCTTGTGATAGCTGACCACCATCACGATCGACAGGAACACACCAAGCGCACTGGTCGATCGCTTGGGCGGAATTGCCAGCGCCACCGCCAGCAACGGCATCAGCGCCATCATCACGACCTCGACCAGGCGGAAGTTGAAGCTGGCCTGGCTGGCGACCCGCTTGTCCTCGCTCTGGCTGTCGTCGGCCCAGCCGATGCGGAGCAATTCGGGCAGGATGTACTCGCGTTCCCGGTCGCCGCGCGCGCGGAATTCGTCGATCCGGGGCAAGTCGATCGGCAGATCGTGGCGCGTGAAGCTGAGCACCCGGGGCGTTTCGTCCGCCCCGCCAGTGTCCTGAACGATAGTTCCGTCCGTCAGGCGCAGGATGATCGTATCGGGGCTGTCAGTGGTTGCGAGGAAGGAACCCTCGCGCGCCGTGATCGACAGCACCTGCCCCTTGTCGTCGGCAAAGCGTGCGAAGATGCCCTGCAACCGGCGCCCGTCGTCCTCGCTCGATTCGATCCGCAGCGCCATCCGGTCGGCCAGCGTGGTGAACTCGCCCACCTTGATCGACGCGCCGAGCGCGCCCGATCGCAGTTCGTAATCGAGCTGTTCGTAGTAATAGCGGCTGATCGGCTGGATGTAGAACACCAGTGCCACGTTGACCGCCATCAGCACGGCCGTGATGATGTAGGGGACGCGCAGCAGGCGGAAATACCCCAGGCCGACCGCGCGCATAACGTCCAGTTCGCTGCTGGTGGCCAATTTGCGGAACGCCAGCAGGACGCCGAGCAGCAAGCCGAGCGGGATCGCGAGGCTGGCATATTCGGGGATCAGCGCGCCCAGCATCTTGAACACGACGCCCACCGGGCCGCCTTCCACTGCGACGAAATCGAACAATCGCAGCATCTTGTCGAGAAGCAGGAGTGATGCCGCCAGCGCGAACACGCCCATCATCGGGACCACGGTCAGCCGGAAGATGTAACGATCGATCTTGGGAATGGAGGCGAACACCCGGTGGCCCTAGCGCGAAAAACGGCTGAGGTCAGGCCTTTTCCAGCGTACACTGCAACGGGTGCTGGTTCTGCTTGGCGAAGTCCATGACCTGATTGACCTTGGTCTCAGCGACTTCGTACGGGAACACGCCGCACACACCCACGCCGCGCTGGTGTACGTGGAGCATCACCCGGGTCGCTTCCTCCATGTCCATCCGGAAGAACCGCTTCAAGACGATCACCACGAATTCCATCGGGGTATAATCGTCGTTGAGCATCAGGACCTTGTACTGGCTCGGCTTCTTGGGCCGGGCCTTGGTCTTTGTGGCGATGCCGACCTGATCGCCGGTGCCGGGCCCCACGCCATCCTCGCCCGCGGCGCGAACACGCGCGGGTGGGAACGTCGGCAGGCTGGCAGGAATCCGGGTCATGGCAGAGGCAATATCGTATCCGGGGCGGCAATCGCAAGGTGCGCAGTGTGGCTGGTTGGCGTTAACGCGGCGCAAACATAACAAGGGCCGGAGCGCGATCATGCGCTCCGGCCCCTGGATAGCAGTCCCGGCCGGGAGAGGACGATGGCCGGGACATGCCAGATGCGCGGCCTCAGGCGGCCTTGCGGACCTTCTCCATCGCCAGGCTGGCGCGGTTCGACAGCGGCGCGAACACGTCGCTTGCCAGCTTGACCCACGCTTCGGTGGTCTTCGAAACCTGCGCGACGGCGGCATCGAAGTTGCGGCTGGCGAGCTTGCCCTGCAGCTGGACGAATTCCGTCGGCGACTTGACCGAAGCCATTTCCTTGACGTCGGCCGTCATGGTTTCGACGGCGGCCTTACCGTCTTCGAACTGCGACTTGGCGATGGTCTGCACGCCGGCGACCAGGATCTTGCCCGATTCGACGACGGCTTCGAGGTTGCCCCTGGTGAATTCACCCATTTCGGCAGCCACTTCCGAACCCTTGTCGTACGCGGCCTTGGCGCGTTCCTGGGCGGAAGCCATGCCGGTCCTCATCTGGGCAGTAAAGTCGGTGGCGGTGTTCTTGGCAGTGTTCATGATCTTGTCCTTGAACTGGGCGGCCTGGGGCGCGGTGGCGCCGGCCGTGACCGATGCCTTTGCGGCCGCGGTCTTATTGAGGGGGGCTTTCTTCAAAACGGTCTTGCGGGGGGCAGCTTTGACAGCCGCCTTCTTCTTGGAGATCTTCGCCTTGACCGGGGCTTCCACCGGCTTGGCGACAGCCGCAGCACTTGCCGGAGCGGTCTTGGCAGGCTCTGCCTTTACAGCTTCGGCAGTCTTCGCAGTCGAAGCATCGGCACGGGCCTTCTCGGTCGCTGCGTCGATCTTGCTGTCCGACTGGGGCGCGGGCTGGGTGGCCATGACATCAGTTCCTGTGCTGCGGGCGCGAAGCCCATTTATGTTGCAGTGCACAATTTAGACATGAGGCAAGCCAAGTCAAGCAAATTTGTGCAGTGCAGCATGGCGTACACGGAAGAGATGTGAACCGCGCCGCAAGGGTAATCCTCTCAGCGCGTCTTTACGTACCGCCCAGGTGCATCCTCGATCACCGTGTCGCCCTTGCCCCCGGGAACGCGCTTGCCCGTGGCAGGAACGGTCGCCTCATCCTGGCCCTGCAGCCATTCGAGCCAGTGCGGCCACCAGCTGCCGGGGTGTTCGGTTGCGCCGGCCACGAAATCCTTCAGCGAGGCCGCCTCGCTATCGCCGGTCCAGTACTGGTACTTGTTGGCGGTGGGCGGATTGACCACCCCGGCGATATGCCCCGATCCGGCGAGAATGAACGTGATCGGCCCGGAAAAGTGTTCCGTGATGCGCCACACACTTTCGGCAGGAGCGATATGATCCTCGCGGCCGGCCTGCACATAGGTTGGCGTTTTGACGCGTGAGAGATCGATCGGGGTACCGTCGGCCTGCATCGCATCCGCTTGAACCAGTTTGTTGTCTCGGTAGAGATCGCGCAGATAGGCACCATGCCATTTGGCAGGCAGATTGGTCACGTCGCCGTTCCAGTGAAGCAGGTCGAACGCCGGGTAATCTTCGCCCAAGAGGTAGTTGTTGACGACGTAGTTCCAGATCAGGTCCTTGCCGCGCAAGGCATTGAACGTCGCAGCCATATAGCGCCCATCGAGATAGCCATCGGGCGAGAGCTTACCTATCATCTCGAGCTGGCTCTCGTCGACGAAGTTCAGCAGTTCGCCTGCACGCTCGAAATCGACCTGGGCGGTGAAGAACGTGGCGCTCGCAACCTTGTCCGCTTCGTCCCGACGGGCCAGAATCGCCAATGTCGCGGCAAGCGTGGTTCCGGCAACGCAATAGCCGATCGTATGGACTGCGGGCACTTTCAGCCGCGCGCGGACATGGTCGATCGCTTCGATCTGGCCGCGGATGTAATCGTCCCAGACCACGTCTTTCATGCTGGCGTCAGCCGACTTCCAGCTGACCACGAAAACGCTGATGCCCTGATCAACCGCCCACTTGATGAAGCTTTTCTGAGGATTGAGGTCTAGGATGTAGAACCGGTTGATCCACGGCGGAAAGATCAGGAGCGGCGTCGCCATGAGCTGGGGCGTGGTCGGGGTGTACTGGATCAGCTGGAATAGCGGGGTTTCGTGGACGACCTTGCCCGGCGTCGCGGCGATATTCTCGCCCAGCCTGAACGCATCGGCGTCGGTATGGGTCAGCTGGCCGCGCTTGAGGTCGGCGATCAGGTGACGCATCCCCTTGACCAGGTTCTGACCACCGGTTTCGATGGTGCGCTTCAGTACGACCGGGTTGGTGGCAAGAAAGTTGTCCGGGCTCATCGCTTCGACCAGCGCCTGGGTGGCGAAGCGCAACTGCGCCTTCTTGTCGGCAGGCACGCCGTCCACATCCCTGGCCGCCTTCACGAAATAATCGGCCAGCATCAGGTAGGTCTGGTGGAGCAGGGCATAGGCGGGGTTCGCGCTCCATTCGGGCGCAGCGAAACGGCGGTCCTTCCGTGGCAGTTCCGGCTTTGTCTCGGCGCTGCCCGTTGCCGCGCCGATCATCGCACCCATCACGCCCTGCCACAGCGCCATCGAATCCTCGACCAGCTTCTGGGTCGCTTCGGGCTGGAACGGCATCGCCTTGGCCCAGCCCTGCGTCATGAGCATCCACTGCGCTGGATCGAGGCCTTGGGTGGCGGGCGCTGTTTCCGACTGATCGTTCAGGAACTGCAGCCACATCGTCTGCAGCTGTGCCGCAGTCTCGGCCCATTGCGCATGTTCCCCACCAGGAGCGCCAGGCAGGCCGAACGCGCCCATCATCTCGCGCATTGCCTCGCCCTGCATGTCGAACAGGGAGCCATGGGAATCCTGTCGATCGGCCATCGTGTGCTCCTGATAGGTCGGCTGGCCAGAACGATAGCGAATAGCGCTTTCCACTGCGACCTGATTTAGCTTAGGAATCGCAGGTTCCCGCAGCCGAGACCCATCCATGGACACCGATTTCTACCGCATGAAGCGCCTGCCGCCCTATGTGATCGCGGAAGTAAACGCGATGCGCCACGCGGCCCGGCGCAGCGGCAAGGACATCATCGACCTGGGTATGGGCAACCCCGATCTGCCGCCGCCGCAGCATGTGATCGACAAGCTGTGCGAAGTCGCCGGCAAACCCGGTGCGCATGGCTATTCCCAGTCGAAGGGCATCCCCGGGTTGCGCCGGGCGCAGGCGAATTACTATGGCCGCAGGTTCGGCGTGGATCTCGATCCCCAGACGGAAGTGGTGGTGACCATGGGGTCGAAGGAAGGCCTCGCCAGCCTCGCCACGGCCATCACTGCACCGGGCGACGTGGTGCTGGCACCCAATCCCAGCTATCCGATCCACACGTTCGGATTCATCCTGGCGGGTGCGACGATCCGCAGCGTACCCACGACACCGGACGAGAACTATTTCCGCAGCCTCGAACGCGCGATGGCCTTTACCGTGCCGCGCCCCAGTGTGCTGGTGGTCAACTACCCGTCGAACCCCACCGCCGAAACGGTCGATCTTGCTTTCTACGAGCGGCTGGTTGCCTGGGCGAAGGAAAACCGGGTCTGGGTCATATCGGATCTCGCCTATTCGGAACTGTATTACGACGGCAAGCCGACCGTCTCGATCCTGCAGGTGCCTGGGGCCAAGGATGTGGCGGTCGAGTTTACTTCGCTTTCCAAGACGTTCTCGATGGCTGGCTGGCGGATCGGCTTTGCCGTCGGCAACCGCGATCTGATCGCGGCGATGACGCGGGTGAAATCCTATCTCGACTACGGCGCCTTCACCCCGATCCAGGCGGCAGCCTGCGCCGCGCTGAACGGCCCGCAGGACATCGTCGAGAAGAACCGCCAGCTCTATCACAAGCGCCGCGACGTTCTGGTGGAGGTCATGGGCCGCGCCGGGTGGGACATTCCGGCACCGCCCGCTTCGATGTTCGCCTGGGCCCCGCTTCCCCCTGCGCTGAAGGACATGGGCAGCCTCGAGTTTTCGAAGCAGTTGCTGATCCACGCCGACGTCGCCGTGGCGCCAGGCGTTGGCTATGGCGAGGAAGGGGAAGGCTTCGTCCGCATCGCGCTGGTCGAGAACGAACAGCGCCTGCGCCAGGCCGCGCGCAACGTCAGGCGCTATTTCGCCTCGCTCGGGATCAATTCCGGGGCGGGCGCGGGCGCGGCTTGAGGAGCACGACCATGGATTTCCGCCCCAACGACCGCGTCGCTATCGCGCTTGGCGACGATGGCGTCGCGCACGTCCGCCTGACCCGGCCCGACAAGATGAACGCGCTCGACCCGGAAATGTTCGCCCGGATCATAGAGGCCGGGCATTATCTCCACGACCTGAAAGGCTTGCGCGCAGTGGTGCTGTCGGGCGAGGGGCGCGCCTTTTGCGCCGGGCTCGACCTTTCGAACTTTGCCCGCCCGCCTGTGCCCGACGAGCCCAGCATTACCGAACGGACTTACGGCAACGCCAACAAGTTTCAACAGGTCGCCATGCAGTGGCGCAAGCTGCCGGTACCGGTGATAGCGGCGGTGCACGGGGTGTGCTTTGGCGGCGGGCTCCAGATCGCCAGCGGAGCGGACATCCGCGTGATCGCGCCCGATACCCGGCTTGCGATCATGGAGATGAAGTGGGGCCTTGTCCCCGACATGGGCGGCTATGCATTGTGGCGCGGCCTGGTGCGTGACGACGTGCTGCGCGAACTCGTCTACACGAACCGCGAATTTTCGGGCGAGGAAGCTCGCGAGTATGGCCTTGCGACCTTTGTCGACGCTGACCCGCTGGCCCGCGCGACCGCGATCGCGACAACGATTGCCGACCGCAATCCCCATGCCATTCGCGCTGCCAAGCGCCTCCATGCCGGAATGCTCGAACGCGGCACCGATGCGATCCTGATGGACGAAAGCATCGAGCAGCATGGCATTATGCGCACGCCCAACCAGATCGAGGCGGTCATGGCAGGCATGGAAAAACGGCCCGCACGCTATCATGATCTCTAGCCGAACACCGCCACGGCCTGCATTCCATCAAGCACCTGCTGGCCGTCCGCATTCCACAACCGCAGCCGTTCCGACGAATAGCCATGGTCGGCGTGCTGGCTGGCGTTTTCGGACAGCCACCAGCCATCGCGGGTCGTCGGGGCGGGGTCGAGCAGGTTGAATGACCAGTTGATCGAGCTGATCGGCCCCATCCGCCGCATCGCGCGCATCGCACCGGGCGGCAGGACGTCGCCCATCAGGATCAGCTCCGACACGGGGTCGAGCACGCCCTGATCGTGCAGCCGCGCCCAGCGCCGCACCACCGGCACACCCGCCCCACGTTCAGCCTGTGCGCGGCGCAGTGCAAAGTTTCCGGCAATGAAGGCCGGGGCTTTGTCGGTGGCAAGCTCCTCCCCGTCTTCGGGCGGGCCGGGCCAGTCGGCCAGCGGAGCCGCGGGATGGAGCGCGTTCGCCTCGCGCCCGGTGCCGAACAGCCACAGCGCGGTGAGCGCGCATTGCCCATCGCACCATATCTCGGAACGAACCTGCGTTACGTTGCGCCCTTGCCGCACGATCTCGCGCCGCAAATCGATTTCGCCCCCGACCGGCGCCACGAATCCGACTTGCGCGGCGCGGAGTGGCGGCAGATCGGAAAAGGCGCGGATCGCGGCGGTATAGGCGACCAGCGCCGAAGCGCCGCCATACAGGGTGCGACCCTGCATCCACGCGTCGGCTTGGGCGAGACTGGCAGGGCCACCTTCGGGGCGGACGGGGTCGATCAGGCTGGCAATGCTCATGGCGCAAGCTTTACGGCGTCGGCAACGCTCGTCCAGATTGACGTAACGGAAGCCTGCGACGCTTCCGTCGCCGGGCGCCTGTTCATGAAGGCCTGAAGCTTCACGATTGCCTTGCGCCGCGCGACTCGCTAGGGGGCCGCTTCCCGTGTCCTCGGTCACGGGACGAGGCCCGATGGCGGAGTGGTTACGCAGAGGACTGCAAATCCTTGCACGCCGGTTCGATTCCGGCTCGGGCCTCCACTTCTGATCGACCGGCATGCCGGTTCGCGCAGCGAGTGCCGCTTTAGCTCAGTTGGTAGAGCACATCATTCGTAATGATGGGGTCACAGGTTCGAGTCCTGTAAGCGGCACCAGTCTTTCAGCAGCGAAATTCAGAGACTTAAGCGCAACGGCCTTTGGGCTGGGACCGCCGCTTGGGTCCTGCTTGGGGCAATTTGGGCCCGATTCCGAGACCTACCCACGCTATACCCACTTAAAACAGGCGGCAGAGGTCGTTCTAAGGCTTGGCAATTCAAAGTCGGCCCACCGGCAATGGCAAGGATTCGCGTTGCATACGACATCGGGTGAGGAAACCGGCCAGAAGCCAACGAGCAGACTAGCGCCTGCCTCCCAGAATCGACCCGAGCACTCCACCCAATCCGCCTCCCAGTCCACCGCCCCCGGCGCCTCCCATGCTGCCGATGACCTGACCCAAGACGTCGCCGAGACCACCAGTCTGGCCGGACTTGTTGCTTTGCGAAGACAGGTATCCCGCCACGAGCATCGCCACGATTGGCAGCATCTTCTTCAGGAGTGCGGGATCTAGGCCAGTGGATTGCGAGGCTTCCCCGGCAACCTGCCGACTGACGTCCTTGGACCCAAAGATCTCACCGAGGATGTCGTTGCCCCGTTCGACGCGAGTCGGTTCCGGTCCGAGTACGTTGCGGCTGAGGTCTGCTCCTCCAAGTGATTCTAGGACTGCTCCCAGGCCGCCAAGGCCGCCACTTTCTGAGCCGCCAGCTCGCTGGCCAAAGCCGCTGAGGATGGAAGGCAAGAGGGCCGCAGCACCTTGCTGTGCCTGTGCCTCCGAGATGCCCAGCTGGTTGGCGATTGCGCCAATGCCGCCTTGCGAGCGAAGAATTTCGTTTAGATCCATGGGCACTCTCCGTTCTTTTCAGCTTCCTGCTTCTTGTAGGTCATTACGCTACAGAAGCAACGCGGAGCCGGGTCCTTGCCAATCTCGGTTTGGGGGCGCACTCTGACGAGGTCGTAACAAGGAGAATTCCATGAGCATCTTCGGAAAGATCAAGGACGCTATTTTCGGCAAGGCGCATGCGGCCACTCCGCCCGCTGGCACTGGTAGCGTAGCGCCTCCCAGCAACCCCGCTGCCCCGCCGCAGCAGGCAGGTCCCGCCAAAGTCTCCGACGTCGATGTCGAACGCAACCTTGCGGCGATGGCCGAGGGCAAGAACCTGAATTGGCGCACCTCGATCGTCGATCTTATGAAGCTGATCGGAGTCGACTCTAGTCTGGACAATCGCAAGGAACTGGCGCGCGAGCTGGGCTACACAGGTGAGCTTGACGGTAGCGCCGAAATGAACATGTGGCTGCACAAGGCGACGATGCGCGAACTGGCAGCGAACGGCGGGAAAGTTCCAGCCGAACTGCTGGACTAGAAGTCTCTGTCAGTCGGCCTCGCCGCGCGAACTGCCCGCGAGGCCGATTGACTTCCCTTACCGCTTGACCGCAACCGGACCCTGTCCCGGCGAAGTGTACACCTGATAGTTTTCTCCGCCAGCGCAAGTCGCGGTAATCGTCCCGTCTGCTGATCGCTCCGCGGTTGTCACTTGGGCGCAAGTCTGGCCACTAGTTGCGATCACCTCCCGCGCTATGCGAGAGGGGAGCCCTTCGGGAGCGGGTTCCATGGCTACCGGTGCAGCCATTGTCGGCGCCGGTGCTGCAGCCGCTGTCGATGCGTCGGTTGGCGCTGCTTCTTCCGCGGGCTTGGATCCGCAGGCTGCAAGCATTGCGCAAAGGCTGAGGATTCCAATTGTTCGTGAGTTCATTCCAGGGCTCCTTTTAAGGGTATAGCATCTGCGTCACTGATTCGCCTGACGCGGACCTGACGGCTGTCAGCTGTTGTCCTCAATGTGCGCCCCGGGACCATTCTTTTTGAACGATTCAATGGCAGACATTGCGGATGATTTACTAGCGTAACCTTCCGATGAAAACATCACCTCGGAATTGTATTTGAAGCGAACGCGGAACTCGCCCTTCTTGTCCTTATGTACCTCGAACTTGTGTGGCAACAGTTACCTCCCCGGCTCAGTTGACAATACGCGCAAGTGGTTCGACTGGCTGCACTGCTCAAGGCAGTCGAGGGTAATGTCCTCGATCAGAATCTGCCCGAGCGAACACTGCCAGTCCCTTCAGGGTCGTTAGCACTGCCTCAGGCACATCCAGCCACGGAGCGGGAGGACGAACAATGACCCGGCATAGCGATCTGCCTTACGAAGCAATCCGCAATCCCCACCTTTCATGGGGCTACTGGATTATTCTCGATGCGGTCGGTCATCCCACTTGGCCTCTGGTGGATGAGCAGGGCGAGCGCTGGGGGTCACTGCGCCATGCCCTCTGGCACGGCCGGCTTTCCATGGGCGGATTGACACACGCTCTCGTTCCCGAAGAGGACGAGCAATGCGAGGTGCTGCTGTTCGTGCTCGCCGCGATCTCGCGCACCATTGTCTCCACCAGCGAGTCCGTGCACGACCTGTTCGCCGGCGATTGGAGGCAAACAGGACATTATGCCCAATGGCTCACCGGCCACGGTTTGATCACGCCTTGTCACACGTTGGCGGGTGCGAAGCTGACCTGTGAGGGCACGGCCATCCTGCGGATGCTGGCCGAGACTCGCGGACGGGGTAGTGCAGGCGTACCGGTGGCTATCGCCTCGCTCCACCCTTCGGGGCATTGCGTACCGAACCGGACCAGGCAGCCATCGAAAGCCAGATCGCTGAACTCGAGGCTGCTCTCCCGGAGCCGCTGCCGTGCCGGTTTGCACGTCGGGTGATTGCGGGCTCAGCCTGCATTGTCCTCGTCGGTCCTGCGGATGCGCGGTTGCTGCGGAACGAGACGCTATGGTCGCTATCGCTATTGTCTGCGATCGAGCGCGATCAGTTGTACATCTGGTTGCTGCGGCGCGCAGACAGATGGGAAGCTTGGCTTTTGATCGTGCAGCAAAGGGCCGCACGCGCGTTTACTGAGCACTTACTTGCCTTATTCACGGCACAACTTTCTGACGCTGACATCGGCTGATGTTTCGCATGGCGGGCCTCCCATGAGCCCCGCCCCTTTTTTGAAGCTCGCCTCGTCCGGTGAAGCGGTTCCGTCGCCAGCAGCAGCTGTCGGATGATCAAACCGCGGTCTGTCGATGGAATACGTCGAGTGCGACACTTAGCATTTTGACACGCGAGCCTCATCGACATCACCGATTCCCCCGCTGATACCGCGTCACCTCTGCCAGCGTGGGACGCTCCCCGCACGTTGAACAGCGCAGTCGGGAAATGAGGCGATGGATCTTTTGCCGATCGCTGACCCCGTTTTCCTTGGCGAAGACTGACAGTCGCTGAGTTAGTGTTCGCCCGCATCTGCATTCGACCCGCAGCCAACTATTGGGCTGATACCAGATCGGGTCGATGGGCTTGGGCGCGCCATAATCTGCCATGCAGCCATCTGAATGGCGATGCGTGATTCTGGCAAGAACGGACAGGGAACATTCTTGCAGTTTTTACCAAGATTACTCGCATCCCAGGCCGTCTCCATCTCGATCCAAATGGGCGCCATATCCGGGATCTCCACGGCGGACTGGGGCTCCCCCGGCCGCCCGGGCTTCGGAGCAGTTGCGGTACGCCTTAGTGCGCGTTGAAGTGACAACTGTCTCCATTCCGCGCGAACTACCATGACAGTGGCGGCCGCCGTTTTTTCGATCGTTGTGGCATCCGTCGGCTGCCAGACCGCCGGGGTGCGCACTTGCGGCGTTCCAGCCCATGACGCCCGCCAGCAATGCGAGCGCCGCGACGGCGTAGCAGAATCCCAAGCCAGCAGCTTCGAAGAGCGTGCGACGCTCCGATTTCGGATCAACCGGTTCCCAGTCCTTCATGTAATCGACCCGATTTGCATGACGGTCGCTCCCGTAATTAGTCCCGTTGCCCATTTTCAGCCGCCCCGGTTCGTTACTTAGCTTTCGCCCCCCGAGGGCGAAAGGCACCACCTTCTCACCCGTTGCGGCTCAAGTGCTAAAAAAGTCGCGTTTCTACAATGCATTGTAGCTTTCCCGGATTAGCGCGCCCGCCGATCTTCAATCAAGGAGATCGTTTTGGACGGAAACAGGGAACAATGAAAAAATTCCTCTACCTTGGCGGCGCAAGTCTCGTGATGGCTTCGGCCCCTGCAGTGGCTCAGGATGCTGCCCCCGCGAGCGGTTTCAAAGTCGGAGGCCTCATCGGCATCGACAGCGTCGAAGCCGAGGTTGATGGCTTCAGCGGAAGCGAAGAAGACATCGTGTATGGCGCAACCCTGGGCTACGACTGGGTTTCGGCGGGCGGAACCGTGCTCGGGTTAGAAGCCGAGTATTCGGAATCGGGCGTCGGGGTGAACGAAACTGATGTAGTCGACGCTGGCGACGAAGCGACGCTGAATGCAGGTCGCGATCTGTATGTCGGAGCGCGTGTGGGCTATGCAGTCGGCAGCGCGGTGTTTTACGCCAAGGGTGGCTATACCAATCTAAAGCTCAACGCGACTTACGACGATGGTATTCAAGAGATAACCGGTAGCGACGAAATCGATGGCTTCCGCTTGGGGGCAGGTGCCGAATTCGCGGTCGGCAGCAACATCGCAATCCGGGCGGAATATCGCTATTCCGATTACGGTTCGTACGACGTGATCGGAACCCCGATTTCATTCTCACGTCACCAGGGCGTAGTCGGTCTGCTTGCTCGCTTCTAAGGCTGCAGCAGCCGTTTCGAAATGAAGGAGGCCCGGGCGTCGTAACCGCCCGAGCCTCCTATTTTTACCCCATTTAGGCGCGCCCCAGCATCATTCGGATGCGTCCGGGGTCCCTTCGACGGGAGTCGTTTCAGCTGCCGGCGCCGCTTCGATTACCAGTGGTGCGGGCCGGGCGGCTTTGATTGCGAGCTCGATGTCCTCATCGATAAACGCTGGAACTTGGCCGCCCGCAGGAAGAACTGCGCTTGTTCCGGTGATGAAGAAGCCCGCGACTGGAACGAAAGCAATTGCGCCGACGACCCCTGCGGTCCCTGTGACGCCCTTGTCGTCGAAAGCGCCCGTAAGGCGAACCTGGCGTCCATTGACGCGAGCGTAAAGTGCCCGAGCTTCAAGCCGACCAGACTTGCCCCACATGCCCTTGTTTCTGACGCTCGTCACTTCACCCTCTGCTGGTGATCCCGCCGGGATGATTACGACGCCGTTCAACTCAACAGGCGCGGCGACTTCCATCTTGATTCGCTGGCCAACCCGTGCAGCCTTTTCCTTGGTCGTCACCTCTTCCAGAATGCGAAGGGTGATCGGCGTTCCAGCACGAAGCACCGCGTTCGTTGTTTCGACCGGCGCAATCGCTGGGGCGGCCGGAGCCGCGAATTGCACTGTGTCTTGAGACATGGCGGGCGCAGCCGAAAGCATGGCCGCGAGGGCCATTGTCAGAGTGATTTTCATGATACCCCCTCAATTTTAGCCGATCCCCTATCGGCAGTTTGACCTTAGGCCGCAAAAATGATCAAAGAGTCAAGAACATGCACGGGGCTTATTGCTCTGTGGGTCAGGAAAACAGCGGCCAAGGTTTGTGGGGCAGTCGAGTTTGGGGAGGGCACTTAGCCATCAATAGGACCTCGTCCTCAGTTAAAAACCAACGGCCAGATTCCGCAGTTTAGCGAGAATTGATGTTTTATCCATGTGGATAAAAGGTTACCTATTAAATGTAAGTTTTACTACAGTCGTAATGTGAGAGGCGGCTGTAATTAATGCCTTATATTTCTGGACATTGCATAGTGATATTTTCTGAAAGTTTATTTTGAACGAAATTGGCGAATTTCGATCGCTGGCAAAGCGAGGGTTGGCGACGATCGACATAGAGGCCAGCTCGCTGACAGAGACCGGCTATCCCATCGAAATCGCGTGTGTGCTCGGTGATCAGTCCGGCATTCATCTGCAATTCTCGACGCTCATCCGGCCGCGCTCCGCTTGGCGGTCTGACAGGTATTGGTGTGACCGCTCGGCGCGGGTGCATGGGATTGGCCGTGCCAGCCTGGCCGGTGGGATGGAGGCAGATCGTGTCTGTGAGATGCTGGATATGTTGCTGGGCAGCTCAATAGTCACCGTTAACGGTGGAAGTTTCGATACCTTTTGGCTTGAGCGGTTATACGGGGATAGGCCCATGCCATTCAAATTGGATCATCTTTCCAGCATCGAACCTTCTGCCTTCATGGCCGCGAAACAGGCTGCCGTCCCGCGTCATCGTGCCCTGCCTGACGCGGTTTGGCTTTGGCATACGGTCCGGGCGCTGCGTCATGACTAGCAGGTCAATTACCAGGCTGACGGACGACAGTCTGCGTACGTTGGCGCAAATGCGACGGGACTACCGTCCCGATCCGCTCGAAGTTTGGTCCGGCCAACTTGAAAGCGATCTGACACATGCCCTCCGCTTATTGCCCGGGTTTTTGCCCGAGATGACGGGCCCTTTTGATTCGTATGGCGCTGCTTTGCGAATGTGGTTTGGCATGAACGAGCAATCGCACCCGTTCTACCAGCAGGTAGAGCCGTGGCTGCGCCTGACGGAAACACAGGTTGTCGGCGGGCTGGCGCATTATATGCGGCGACACGGTACGCCAGCCATGTTAGCGTTTTTGGACGCCATCGCCCCTTGTGACTGGCCCGCTAATTTGCTCGATCTGCGTGCCGACGTTGAAGTTATGGTCCCGGGAAGAGGTAGAATTGATCTTTTAGTTTCCGGCATATTGGAAGGCCGAAAAATCGGCGTGGTGGTGGAAGCGAAATGGGGCAGCGACCTGCACAATTCACTCAAGCACTACAAACGGCACGTTTTGCATAACGCTGAGATGCGTATGTGCCCCAAAAGAACAAAATTCATCGTGCTTGGCGCAAATGCAGGCCGCAAGACAGCTAGGAAGCTTGGGCAAAACCAGTGTTGGTCTTCCGTGTCTTGGCGAGAATTCCTCCGCCGATTTGAAATCGCGTTGAACCGGCAGGGCGTTGTTGATCCAGGCTTTGCCGTCCACCGTCAGCGAATTTGGAGCTTCTTATGCACGCAAACTTGACTGATGCTCTCCCCGAAAGCGTCCAAATGTATCTGAGCGACGGGGGCATCAAGAATGCGGTCAATCATCTCACATCGGGAAAAGACGAGCATCTACCGATTGGACTTGAATTTAAAGATTACGAAAACTTTCTCGCCGCGCGAGCCGCTGCTCACCTGACCCGGGCAGAATATCCCCTGGCAGTATTTCGCGTATGGCAAAGGGTTTGGGGGGAAGTGCTCAATGATCAGTGGCAACCCAAATCACGTGAATGGAACAAGCAAAAGAATATGGGGCCTGACTCCATTTGGCGCGACGAGGAAATTGTTCTTATACATTATAATGAAACAGCTAAAGCAGTATTATATACGATGGTTGGCTTGGAGGGTGATAAAACCTATCTTGGCTTCGACCTGAATCTGAATGGAGCTTCAAAAATTTCTCAAGATGAGGGGCGTTTTAAGTGGCATCAGGAAGGCAAAAGCGAACTCTTTAATGATTACATGGTCGCTAGCTGGGAAAAGCCCATTACAGATTCTGAATTCCCTACAAATGAATTTTTTGCGGCGAGGGATCATGCGTGGCGTATGATTAAAGAGTGCACGACACTACGTAATGACGCTTTGCCGTAGCCTCTGACCAGGGTGGCAGGTTTTACTAGGGCCGTTGAGGCAGGAAACACTGCCGAAGTCTTGGTGGGGCAACGACAATGCAATTACGAGTGCAACCTGATTAACGGAAATTTGCCCCTCGGCCGATAGCCCGAAACTTCACCGGGGGGGAATTTTTATGAACTTAATTAAAGGGATCGTTATCGAGCAGGCGCTCCAATCAGATTTTGCGCCAGAGGTCTGCGAAGCCTTGGTAGGCTGCATGTTCGTGCCTCGCGAGGGGGATAAGGCTTTCGAGGTTCTAAAGGTGCTTGAAAGTGAACCGCACGAACTGGTGAACAAAGCGAGCGGGGTTGAGCGTACGACAAGGGTCGGACGTGGACACATCGAAGCTAGCGATGCTCTGCTCGCGATAATTTTGTTGGCCGACCGACCCCATCCGCGCGACGCCGAACTTCTCGACAGCAAAGGCCTAGGCAGATCGTGGAACCGTGCCGATGCTGCGAAACTTGCCTATGCCTTTCGGTCGCCGAGCGTGCCAGGTGTTAGTGAGCGCCGGTGCGTGCTCGACCTTATAGCTCGAGTCAGCGAGTGACCTGCTGCACCCTAGCCTCCGCACGTCCTTGAAGACGTCGTACCCGTTCTCCCACCGTGAGCCCGGCGCAATTGATAGCGTCTTTACGCCGACCTTGCTCAGCCAGCGCCAACGGAACCGAACTGACCAGCATGGCGATCTTGCGCGCTATTCGAAGGAGGGCAACGTCGATTGGCATTACATCGCGCCGGGCAAGCTATATCAGACCGGGTTCATCGAGAGCTTCAATGCGTGCCTGCGGGACGAGTGCTCGAACGAGACGATCTTCACCAGCTTCGCCCGGCCCATCAGGAGCTGGAAGCCTGGAGGCACGATTACAACGACTTCCGACCCCACTCGAGCCTCGGGAGCAGAACCCCGGCCGAAATCGGGGCAGGATCAAGCGACAAACCGTATCGGGGGCATGCCCCCGACACGGTTATTGCCATCACGCCCACGCACGGGCATCACAACGGGCCAAGGCTCTACTCGTAGACGGTAGAAACTTGGAGCTTACACAAATGGGGGAATTTCATGAGGTTTTTCGTTTTCGCGGTCGCATTGAGTTTTGGCGTCGGGCAAAGTTTGGCGGCTCAGAACGGGACAAGTGGTCCTGAGGTGGAAGCGGAAACAGTAGCTCCTGGGGAGCGTCTTGAACTTTGGCGGGGCCTGACTCGCGGTATGTCAATCGATGAAGTTACGAAAGTTGTGCTGACATTTGACGGAGTAAAGAAAGCGAAATTTAAAGGAAACGAGATGCTTGGTTATCTTGATGTCGATACGAAGTGGGAATTTACAATAGCGGGGCGGCGGTCCAGTTTTCGCCCTATTTTCAGAAGCAACTCTCTCGATGCCGTCGAAATCAATTTGGGCACACAGGGTGATTGCGTCATAGGGGCGGTCGAGGGGTATAACTTAAGTCATGACCTCCTAACTTCTAAATACACGCTTATCGAAGGCACTTCCAAGGTCGAACAAGGACAGGTCGACAGGTTGAAGGCGGCGGGTGCCGTAAACGCCCTCTCGGGCAGGCCCCAAACGAAGTTACATACCTTTAATTCACTATATTCAGGTGCCGATGGTTTACTGATTATGAAATCTCTCGAAGTATATGGACTTCGAAGATTAAAAGATGCGTTCTTGAACAAAACGGCATCGTGCAGTGATCACGATTACACGACGGGCCAAACAACATTAACCTACCTCATGGCGTCGGATGCAATCGCCGCATCTGAGACAGCCGAGAAAGCTCGTCAGGATGAGATAGAATCTCTTGCTGATGATCTGTGATGTGTGACTGGCGTAAAGTTTCGCGGATGGACAAATGAGGGGCAAAGCTGACGACCTCAGGGGAGCTCCAGCGAAATTCTCCAAGAATTAGAGTGCCCATCTTCGACCTCTATAGGGCACCAGTCTTTCAGCAGGCAAATCCAGTGGGTTAACGCGAACGGTCGTTCGGCTGGGAACGCCGCTTGGGTCCTGTTTGGGGCGCTTCGGAAAGAAAAAGTGGGCGTCGCCCACGCTGTACCCATTCGAACAGGCTAGTCGCTTCGGCTAAGGTTCATCCCAAGTAGCGGTTTTCTCTGTGCCACTTGAGCGCCTCGGGAGAGGGTGCAGCAAATCCCGGAAGTGGGTCTGCAATCTGATGACCCTGCATTGCATAATAATGGACGCCATTGTCAAAGTCGGCTTTTAGCCGCTCACTCACCGCAAACTGGCGGCGCTCCGTCACAGTGACGTAGCCTAGGTCAAACAATCGGTGGATGTCTGTCCGCAACAGCAGTCCATTGGAAACCTCATGGCTGCCGCCGTCCCGGTACGAATGGATGTGCGCGGCATCTAGGATCGGAAGGGTCTTCTCGCCTGAGACTGCACAGCGGCGTCCGTACCCGTCCGTAATAGCGAGGCGGAAGGCGCCTTGGCCAAGGCGCTGCCGCATCACTACTGGTGCTCCATAACGGTCATCGTTGCTTGGGGTCGGCGCATGTGGGGTCATCGCCAGCCTTTCCTGAACCGCAGTCCAAAGAGCCACCCCTTCTGGGGTTTCGGTGCTGTAACCCTTGCCTGCCACTGTTTGTAACTGGAAGCTCGCTGGCGTCGGTATCCAAAGGTCTTCGGGCCAAAAGAACGGCTCGGTGAGAACTCGACATCCAATCACGGGATCGCCGCGGAGGCTTTCCGGCTGGTGGCGGAGCTTCCCGATCGTCGCGCGCATCTCCGCGAGTGACCCGTTTCCGTTCTTCTCGCCGAATGCCTCCCAGGCCAGAGATAGCGGCGCGAGCGAGGATCGGTTGAAGACACCACCGCCCGCAATCATCCCGTCGCGGCCCTTCAGCTTGAACAGGAAGAGATCCCCGGGCCGAAGCGCCTTGAACTCGTTAGAGCCAGAGGGCTGCCAGAAATTCACCTCGTCGGGCGACCGAGCTGACAAGAACGAGAACCACGGGCGATGGGTAACGCCGACGAAGATGCGTACCATAACTGTCTCCCACCTTCCGTCAGGCTAGCGCCCAATTGGCCGCCCCGCTACCGAGCATGTATGGCGCGTCTGGATGAAATTGCAGAAGGTCTGGTGGCGGTGTTGGCCTCGAGCCCCACGCCCGAGCCCTTATTCCTCGACATGATGAACCACACCCCGGCCGAGGCCACGTTTTTGATCCGCGCGGTGGTAGACGCCTGTGAGCGCCGCGGGGCTCCTCTTTCGACCATTCGGGTTGGAACCACACTAGGATCAAACGCGGCTCGAACTTTCGGTCCAGGCCCACTCGTTTATGAGGGGGTGGCGGTTGAGCTCGACGGTGATCTGGACCGACGCCTAGAATTCTACCGCTATCCGGAGGACCGCAGCCAGTGAGCGACATCAAACTTTTTCAAACGTCGGCGAGCGGCGTTGCAGAGCTGTCCGGTGGCGACGTTCTGCTTGAGAAGTCGCTTCAGAACCTTTTCGAAGCAAACCTAGAGGCGCTGCTGGGCGTCCGTTTCCTCGCCTCCGAGTTCGTCACCAATGAGGGTGGACGTATGGATACGCTCGGAATCGACGAAAACAACGCTCCGGTGGTGATCGAGTACAAGCGGTCCTCGAATGAGAACGTGATCAACCAGGGCCTCTTTTACCTCGACTGGCTCATGGGGCACAGGAAGGACTTCGAGTGGCTCGTGCTCAAGGCGCTTGGAGAGGCGCAGGCCAGCAAGGTCGATTGGTCGGGCCCGCGGCTCATCTGCATCGCCAGCGACTTCGGGAAGTACGACGAACATGCTGTTAAGCAGATGAACCGCAACATCGCGCTCGTCCGCTATCGGCGATACGGTGACGCGCTCCTGCTTCTCGAACAATTGACGGCCACCAGCGCTAAAGGCAATGGAGGCTCTTCGGGCGCATCGGTTCAAGCCAGTGGGACCGCCACGCAGTCATCTGCTGGTTCGGGGAAGAAATACAAAACCATTACGGACCACCTGGCTCAGGCCCCGGACCACGTTCTCAGCTTATACGAAGCAGTGGCGGCCTATCTGGAAGCTGCCGGCGACGATGTGCAGGTCAAGACCACCGACTTTTACATCGCCTTCCGTAGGCTTCGAAATTTCGCCTGCGTTGAGCTTCGCAATCAACTGGGCAAGCTGCTCGTGTTCGTCAGAGTGAATCCGGACACGGTGGAACTCGAAGAAGGCTTCACGCGCGACATGCGGGGTATCGGGCACTTTGGCACGGGCGACTTGGAGATCTCGATCGGATCGATGGCCGATTTCGAGAGGGCAAAGCCGCTGTTCGATGCCTCATACCAGAACGCCTAATCTTCGTTTGATGCGCTTCTATCCTTTGTAAACACGCACTTTCTACCACCTTATAGGGGAGGTGAAGAAGCGCCGCTCACGAAATAGATTTGTTGGTTCGTGGCACCGCAGCCTCGTAGTTCGATACGTTGGAGTTGCCCGGCTGCGACCGCGCGCTTGAACCTTCGTCCGTATGAAGTCGGGCTCGCGATCGCGTCCCAGAACTCTCCGAATATCTGTTCGACCTCGTATTCGCCAGGCGGGAGCCGATCGACCAGGCCTTGTATCAAGCTCCTCATCAGTCAGTTTCTGAACTTTCATAGGACCGCTTCAACAAGGCGTCGGGCTCCGCGCCGAGCGCGGCCGCCAATCTGCCAAGCGCCCTCACAGTGGGGTTGCGTTGGCCTCGCTCCAGATCGCTGATGTAGCCCCGCTCCATACCGACCTCATGTGCCAACTGCTCTTGGGTCATTCCCTTGAGCTTGCGGTGGCGCCGCACGTTCGCACCGAAAAGCTGCACCACGTCCATATGACGAGGTGTCCGCAATACGCACTCCACGTCTGTGCACCAATCGTGTCATTTTCGCTTGCCTTCGCATTCGCGCTGGCGAACCATCCAATTGCAACAGGAGACTAAGATGATTGAAGCAATTGCTCTTAAGAGCCGTAGATGAGCGGCGGCATCCGGCTCGGTCTTCCCGCCCTCTTGATCACACACGCCGCCGCGATCGGCGCGGGCTACTACGTCGCGCCACGGGAAATCCTCGACAGGGAGGTCCAACACACCGGCTTCTTCCAGGTAGACACAAAGAAAGTGCTGGCGGCCACGGTCGAGAGCCTCCGGTCGGAAAACAAGCTGGTGGTCTGGTCCTACAAGGGCACCGCAACGGTGCGCGTCGAGCGGTCAAAGTGGTGGATTTTCGGCGGGCGGCAGACGCTGATCGTGCCAGCGGTCGTCACCTACCATCTCGACCTGTCCGACCTGACGCTCGAGGACGCAGATTACAACGAGGCGCAGAAGATTGTCCGGGTCAAGCTGCCGCCGCTGCAACTAGGCGACATCGCCTTTCAACCTGAGAGCGCCACCACGATCAACGGCGGTATCCTCACCTACGACGACGATCAAGTGGAAGCCCTGCGCAAGCTCAACTATGCGAGCGCTCGCAAGGCTCTCGTCAAACAGGCCCAAAGCAAGGGCATGGTCAACGCCGCGAAGGCGCAGGCCAAGAAGAACGTTCAAGACTACTTCGAGATACCGCTCCGCATCGCGGGGCGGCCCGACGTGAAGGTCCTCGCAACCTTCTAACTACCATCCACTGATGAACCCTTGAAGGGCCTCGGAGCGATCCGGGGCCCTTTTTGCATTTCAGGAGCATACGATGATCGTCCTACGCACTTCGAGGGAGGTTCAGTCCTTCCTCGCAACACCGCTCGGCCGCGAGACCGAGCCTATCATTGCGCCGCACCTGAAGCGGCTATCCGAACACAATTTCGAGGACATCGCCGCGATCGCTGTGGCGGACAAAGGCGAGACGCCCGAAAGCCTGGGGCTCGACCCAGACGCGTTCGAATACCGGGAGGAGCACCCCGGCTGGTCCGAGCGCGTCTATGTCGTCGGCCAGGACGGCTGGGGCTGGATCTATCTGACCCGCACCTAGCCTCATCAACACCGACAGTCGCAAGCGTCCAGGCATCCAGCCTCGGGCGCTTTTTCTATGCCCGAAGGGATTTTCCGATGATTGAGATTTACGACGACGCCACGCTCGCCGGCGCGCTGGCCGCGCCGCTCGACGACACCGTGCGCGAACTAATCAATCGTATCGTATCGGACGCGCGCGCTTCCGATCTCTGGCAAATCACCTGCATTGTCGTCATCGAGGACAACGATACGGTCGATGACTTCGACGCCATCCTTGGTTTCCTCCCGTCGACCGGGCCGCTGGGTGGGGAGGGGGCGGCAGCCGTGCCCTATTGGTCGTGGCGCGAGGACCGCCGGGACACGGTGGAACTGCTGGTGCCCGCCGGGGACGAAGGCTTCTGCTGGTTCCTGATTATGTCCCGCGCTTGGTTCGACACGCGAATCGGCATGAGTGATTCGCGCTGACTTCGCCTTTGCCGGTCGGCCCGGCGGTTGAGACACGAAACCTCTCCGTAAGCGGGACGATACGTAAAACTCAGTCGCCGGATCGTGTACTAATTTATATGCGCTAACGTGTGTGAAACTAATTTCTGAAGGGAAAGATAGATACATTGGGATTCTTGGCAATTCAGCCGATTGCCGCAACAATTACTGTTGACACACTGATCTTCGAAGGTCTCTAACGCATCGAACTCGAGAATGTACGAGTGAACCGCCGAACCTCCCGTCACTCCAAGGTGAGGGGAGGGGAGGCAGATTAATAAGATTTTAGCCAGGGGGACCCGGCATCTCTTGAGGCCGACACGAAAGGAATTGATCGCCTAAGTTGAGTTTTCTGCCGCCCCGTCCACCCACCACCGGGAGCCGTTTCGCTCCCTGCCTATAAGTTGGTTGTGTGTGAGTGTTGATCGTCTCTGATCCAGCATCTCCATCGCAACTACTTGTCTGACTGCGGTTCCCTGCGGACCCCAGGCTGCTCGCGCAGTTCCATTCCTACCACCGACCAGGTGACTCACCTTTTTAGCCCTGTTCCGCTGCGAGCGGTGCAGCCTCCGTGAGAGTAGGTAAATGTCAGACCCCAGTACCCCAAAGACGGGCATCGCTCATGTGAGCTTGTCCAAAAAGCCCGTGCCATCGAAAGCTGTTCGCCCACAGCGGATGGAGAGGATGCAGTTTCCCGACCCACCCGTTGGCAACGGCGGACCACCGCCCACGATCGACAACATCCAGCATCTGCTCGTGCACTACGGCATCACGGTTCGTGACAACGTCATCCGCAAACGTACCGAGATTACAATCCCCGGGATCACGAAGACCACCGACAACCATGACAACAATGCGCTAACGCACATCTGCAGCCATGCCGCCCGGCACGGCATTGCCACCGGTATGGTACCTTCCGTCGTGGAGGCTATTGCCGAGCAGAACCCCTACAACCCGGTGGCCGATTGGATCAAAGGCAAGTCGTGGGACCGCCGGGATCGCCTCCCCGACATCTGTGGCACGCTGGTTACGCGGGAGGACTTTCCGAAGGGCCTGAAAGACGTGCTGATCGTCAAATGGCTGCTTAGCTGCGTAGCGGCGGCGTTGATGCCGGAGGGATTCCGCTCACGCGGCGTGCTGACCCTCCAGGGCGGGCAGGGGATTGGCAAGACCAGTTGGTGCCGAAGCCTGATCCCCGATCCCGCGCTTCGCGAGGTTGCCTTGAAGCTCGATCACCATCTCGATGGTGGCAACAAGGACAGCATCATCGGAGCGATTTCGCATTGGATTTGCGAAATCGGCGAGCTTGACTCGTCGTTCAAGCGGGACGTCGCGCGGCTCAAGGGCTTCCTCACCAACGACCGCGACAAGGTGCGCCTCCCTTACGCACGAAAGCCCGCGGAATACGGGCGTAAAACCGTGTTTCTCGCGACCGTGAACCAGTCAGACTTCCTCGTCGACAACACCGGCAATTCGCGCTGGTGGACGCTGCCGGTAATCGAGATCGACTTCGAACACGGGATCGACATGCAGCAGGTGTTCGCCCAACTCGCGGAGCGGTTCGAGGCCGGCGATCAGTGGTGGCTCACACCCGACGAAGAGCGTGAACTTGAGTATAGGAACGCGAAGCATCGCAGCTTCAGCATGATCGAAGAGCGGCTGGATGAAATCGTCGACTGGGATTCAGTCGACCCGGATGCCTACCAATCCCTCAACACCACGGGTCTGCTCACCCTCGCGGGGATCGAACACCCAACCAACCCGCAGGCCAAAGAGTGCGCCGCGATCCTACGGTCACGCATCGGCGAACCAAAGCGCATCCAGGGCGTCATGAAGTGGCGGGTGCCCTTGCGCGCGGCGGCGGGCGAACCGTTTGGCGAGCAAGGGCCAGGCCGGGCAGTAAGTCGGCCAGACAAGTTCGACTAACTCTTCGCGATCTCGGGCCGGTGCCGCCCCTCCCTCTACCTGCACCGCGCGGGCCGCGGAGAGGTCCAGCCCGACTTTCGTTTGCCTATTTCCACCTGCCTACGGCCGCCCGGCCACCCCACCCGTACCTGGACACCTCCCGCGGCCACGCGGCGATCCTGTGTTCGGCATCAACCCCACACAAACAAAGGAAATTCGAAATGCCCAAAGTTAAACTAGACCACGCTTTCTGCCTGACCGCCTCTTGCGCGCCGGGTAGAAAACGCACCGACTACTACGACCTATCGACGACCGGCTTCACGCTGGCCTGCCACCAGTCTGGCACCAAGAGCTACGAGTTCAGGTATCAGGACGCATACGGCAAACTCAAGCAGCGGCGCATAGCTCCTTACGGCGACATTACCTTCACCGAAGCGCAGAAGATCGCCAAGAAGTGGCGAGCCGAGGTCATCATGGGCGGCGATCCGGCCGCTCAGAAGGCTGAGAAGAAGGCGGTGCCGACCTACGCCGATCTCGCGGCCATGCACCTTGAGTATGCCCAGCTGCACCTTCGGCGGCCGGAGAACGTCGAACGGGTGATCCGCGTGCACCTGTTACCTCGTTTTGCCCGCGAGCGAGCCGACGCGATCTCCACGCAGGATATCGCCAAGTGGCTGGCGGAGAAACGCAAGGCGGGCTTGGCACCGGCGACCGTGGAGAAGCTGAAGGTAACGCTGGGCCGCTCGTTCCAGCTGGCCGTCAAGCGTGGCTTGGTTGCGGCGAATCCGGTGCAGGGTATCCCACGAGAACGCTTCAACAACGTGCGCGATCGGTACCTGACCCCCGCCGAGGCTGCCCGGCTTATATCGGCGGCGGAGCAGTCAAAGAACCCGCAGCTCGCGAACCTCATCACGCTGTTTTTGCTAACCGGATTGAGAAAGCGCGAACTGTTGGACGCGCGCTGGGAGCACGTCAATCACGGGCGTCAGTCGCTGTTCCTGCCGATGACCAAGAACGGCAGCGGCCGGCACGTGCCGCTGTCCAAAGCTGCTCTCGATGTCATCGAGAGACTGCCGCGTTTCGACAACTGCCCTTGGCTGGTTCCGAACCCGGCCACGAAAAAGCCGTACACAGACTTGAAGCATCCCTTCGACACCGCACGCAGACTTGCGGGGCTGCCCGACATAACACCACATTCGCTGAGACATTCTGCGGCCAGCTTCATGGTCAATGCCGGCGTCGATCTATTCGCGGTCGGCAAGATCCTTGGGCACAAAAACGTCGCCTCCAGCCAACGCTATAGCCACCTCGCCAACTCTACGTTGATGGCGGCGGTTGAGGCCGGCGCGGCCACGATGAACAGCAGTACTTTCTGATCTCACCCCACGGGCCAGTTTCAAGCTGGTTCGTGGGGGTCTTTTCGGTTTCGTATTTTTTTTGGAGTCACCACACGTGCGCAATATCGAACGATCGATCCCCTGGGTCACAATTCCGAACTGGCATACCGCCCGCCTAGTCGGACTTTCCAAGGCAACTGGCCTGATTCGCGCCCGCATGCGCGGGGAAACGATGTTCCTCGGCCACGCGGCCAAAGGCGGCATCGGGCCGCGCCTCGCGGCCTACCGAAACCCCAAGGGCACCGGCCAGCGACACCATGCCGGCCAGATGATCTACAAGCATCGCGCTGAAATCCAGATGCAGATCGCGGCGATCGACCGACCCGCGGAAGCGATATTGCAGATGTTGGCGGCGATGCTCGACGATCGAGTTCCGCCATGGAACGTACCGTACGGTCACCATCGATCTGTGTGATTGGTAAGCGCCGACGGAAGGCGGCCTTGTTGCCGGCACCGGAATAGGAAAGCTCGC
>CAURZK010000007.1:0-96671 GCA_963529855.1 uncultured Erythrobacter sp.
GAGGTCGATGTCGATGGCGACGGGGAGCCTGACTTTACGACGGTCACCGATCCCAGCGGCAACTGGTCGGTGACGCCGGACACGCCGTTGCCCGATGGCACCCCGGTCACGGTGGTTGCAACCGATCCGGCGGGCAACACTTCGCCCCCGACACAGATCGTCGTCGATGCGACCGCGCCGACGATTGCGATCACCGGTCCCATCGAAGGTGACGATATCGTCAATGCTGCGGAGGCGGCTGACGGTACGGTTGTGGCTGGCACGACCAATGCGGAAGACGGACAAATTGTCACCGTCACGTTCGCCAGTGGCGGCAATGCGATCACAACGACAGCGGAGGTGGCTGGCGGCGCCTGGAATGTTGCGCTCACGCCCGCACAACTTGCGTCGCTTGGTGAGGGTGCGGTGCTTGTCACTGCTTCCGTGTCCGACCAGGCTGGCAACAACTCTGCCCCGGCGACGCAAAGCTTCACTGTTGACACCATCGCTCCAGCCGCTCCGACCTCGACCAGCCTGACCGATGACGTGGGGTCGATCACCGGCCCGATCGCTTCGGGGGGCATAACCGACGACACCCACCCGACGTTCGCGGGCAACGGCGCGGCGCCTGGCAGTACGGTCAATATCTACGACAACGGCGCGCTGATCGGCAGCACCACTGCCGATGGTTCGGGTAACTGGACCTTCACGCCCGGCACTCCGCTTGCCTCCGGACCTCACAGCCTTACGGCCAGCACAATCGATGCGGCAGGCAACGAGAGTGCCCAGACTGCGCCAATCGCCTTCACCGTCGACACCAGCGCGCCGGCGACAGCACCGACAATCACCGGGGTGAGCGACGATGTCGCTCCTGTCACCGGCCCGGTTGGCGCTGGCACGGCTACCAATGACGCGCGCCCAACCATCATTGGCAACGGGGCCGAGCCGAACAGCACGGTCAACGTTTATGACAATGGTACGCTGATCGGCAGCGCCGTCGCGGATGCCGGTGGTGCCTGGAGCTTCACACCTTCGGCCAACCTCGTCGATGGTCCGCACAGCTTTACGGTCAGCAACGTCGACACCGTCGGAAATGAGGGCCCGCAGTCCGCGACGCCTTATGACATCACCGTCGACACCATCGCTCCAGCCGCCCCGACCTCGACCAGCCTGACCGATGACGTGGGGGCGATCACCGGCCCGATCGCTTCGGGGGGCGTAACCGACGACACCCAACCCACGTTCGCGGGCAATGGCGCGGCGCCTGGCAGCACGGTCAATATCTACGACAACGGCGCGCTGATCGGCAGCACCACTGCCGATGGTTCGGGTAACTGGACCTTCACGCCCGGCACTCCGCTTGCCTCCGGACCTCACAGCCTTACGGCCAGTACAGTGGATGCGGCAGGCAACGAGAGTGCCCAGACTGCGCCAATCGCCTTTACCGTCGACACCAGCGCGCCGGCGGCGGTCGTTTCGATCGACTCGATCAGTGAAGATACCGGCATCGTGGGCGACTTCGTCACGTCCGACACCTCGCTCACCGTGTTTGGCCATCTGGACGCACCATTGGCGGCCGGCGAACGGCTGCAGATTTCCATCGACAACGGCGCAAGCTGGATCGATGTGGTGCCGACTGCCACGAACTGGACCTATACCGATGCGCGGTCGCTTTCGGCCGGCTCGTATGATTATCAGGCCCGGATTCTGAGTAGCTCTGGCGTTGGCGGTGCGGTGACGACGCAGACGGTGACGGTCGATGTCAGCGCCCCTCCGGCTATCCAGATCGATTCGATCAGCGATGACACCGGCGCCGCGGGCGACTTCGTCACTTCCGACACCAGCCTGACTGTGAATGGGTCTATCGCTGCCCCGCTCCAACCTTCGGAGACTGCGCAGATTTCGATCGATGGCGGTATAAGCTGGATCGATCTGGTCGTGACCGGGACAAGCTGGAGCTACGCCGACAGCCGCGTGCTGGGTGACGGTTCTTACGATTACCAGGTCCGCACCATCGATACGGCTGGAAATGTCACCACCGATCTGGCGACTGTCACGGTTGATACCAGCGCCCCGGGCGCCATCACGATCGACAGCCTTTCGGACGACACCGGCGAATCTGCTACGGACTTCGTCACTTCTGATACCACTCCGACACTTTCGGGTCGGCTGGCTGCGCCTCTTGCCGCAGGTGAGACCGCCCAGGTTTCGATCGATGGCGGGGCTTGGATCGACCTGACGGACGTGGTCGGCACGAACTGGAGCTTCGTGGCCGGTACTCTGGCGGACGGTTCTTACGAATACCGCGTTCGGATCGTCGATGCTTCCGGCAACGCGGGACCGATCGACACGCAAATCGTGGAAATTGACACCACGCTTCCGGGGCTACTAACCACTGTCGAAATTCTCGACAGCATCGATCCGACGCGCGGCGTGATCATCGATGGCACGACCATCAACGATTCCTCGCCCGAAATCCGCGGCCCCGGCGCCGAAGCGAACTCGATCGTCAACATCTACAATGGCGAACCCGGCAGCGAAGTGCTGATCGGCAGCACCCGTGCGGATGCGGCGGGCAACTGGTCCTTCACTCCACCGGCGCCACTGGCGGACAACCCCGTGCTCGGCGATCCTTATGCCTGGAGCGCGGCCAACGTCGATGCAGCCGGCGTGGAGGGCAACAAGAGCGCACCAATTCGCTTCCGGATCGATACCCTGAACCCGGCTGACAGCACGATCGTCGCAATCAGCGACGACAGTGGGGCTTCGAACACCGACTTCATAACCAACGATCCCACCATCACGCTGTCCGGCATTTTCAGCCAGCCGCTGATCGCGGGAGACGTCGCGCAGATCTCGGTCGACGGCGGCGCGACCTGGGTGCCGGTGACGGTCACCGGCGGCGGTACGAGCTGGACCTACACCCCGCCGGCCCCGCTGGCAGATGGTGTCTACTTCTTCGAGGTCGTGGTTGTGGATGCGGCCGATAATGTCGGGCAGAGCGATACGCAAAAAGTCGTCATCGACACGACGGCCCCCGGTGCGATCGCCATCGTCAGCATCGATGTCGACAGCGGTGCATCGCCCAACGACTTCATCACATCCGACACGACGATCATCATAAACGGTACGCTCGCGGCGCCTCTCGCTGTCGATGAGAATGCCGAAACCGCACAGATTTCGATCGATGGCGGCGCGACCTGGATCGATCTCGTCGTCAACGGGACGAGCTGGAGCTATGCCGACGGGCGGACGCTGGCCGATGGTCCTGTCGATTATCAGGTACGCATCATCGACCGCGTCGGCAATGTCGGGCCGGTCGATACGCAGACCGTCGTCATCGATACTGCCCCGCCGGCGATCTCGACAATCACCGGCATCAGCGACGATACCGGTGTGGCGGCCGACTTCATCACCTCCGACACGTCGCTGACGGTCAATGGTTCACTGTCGGCCCCGCTGGCACCTGGCGACAGGGCGCAAATCTCCGTCGATGGGGGTGCCAACTGGATCGACGTAGCTGTGACCGGCACGACCTGGAGCTATGTCGATGGTCGCACGCTTGCCGATGGCAGCTACACCTACCAGACCCGCACGATCGATCAGGCTGGGAATATCCAGGTCGGCGCATCGCAAATCGTCACCGTCGATACGGCCGCACCCGCCAAAACGATCAGCATCGATTCGATCACCGACGATACTGGCGCTTCTGCGAGCGACTTCCTGACAGCGGATACGATGCCGACCGTGTTTGGCCACTTGTCGGCGGCTTTGATTGCAGGCGAAACCGCACAGATATCGATCGACGGCGGGGTGACGTGGAGCGCGCTGACCGTGATCGGGACTGGTTGGTCCTATGACGTCCCGACCATGCTGGCCGAAGGCGCGAATACGCTGGTGGTACGCGTAATCGATGCGGCCGGTAATGCTGGTACCACCAGCAGCCAGGTCGTTACGATCGATACGACAGCACCGCCAGCCACGGCCGCAATCGTCAGCTATTCCGACGATGTGGGCACCGTCACCGGCAGTTTCGGTAGCGGCACCAGCACGGATGACACCTCGCCAGTCCTCAATGGCACGCTAAGCAGTCCTGCCCAGGCGGGCGAACAGGTTCGCATATATGCTGGCGCAACTCTGGTCGGCACGGTGGCACTCGCCGCCGGGGATACGAGCTGGACCTTCAGCGGCCTGAGCGGGCTGGCAGACGGAACTTACGACTACACCGCGCGGCTCGTTGACACTGCCGGCAACGAAAGCGCCGACAGCGCCACCTTTACACTGGTGGTGGATGCAGAGCCCCCGGCAGTGATCTTGCTGACGATCGATGCCGTTGTCACGGATACCTGGTTCCCCAGCGCCATCGCCCCGGATGAATCCGCCGATTTCATCACCCGCGACACGACGCTGGCCGTTGGCGGCAGGGCGGAGATCGACCCTGACGGTATTCTCCAGATCAGTTCCGATGGCGGGGCGACCTGGGCGACGGTCACCGTCACGGGAGGAATCTGGCGGTACGATGACCCCGTGGAACGGACCAGCGACGTCACCTACCAACTGCGGGTGATCGATGCCTCCGGCAACGTGTCCCCGACCACCGCATCCCGGCTCGTCACGGTGGATATCGACGCGCCGATTGCCGGAACGCTGGCGCCCGTTCTCACGGCTGATACTGGTGTCCTTGGCGACAGCGTGACGGCCAGCCTGAGCCTGGGCTTCACCAGCGCCTTGAGCGGTCTCAAGGAAGCGGGCTCCACCATCCAGCTGATCCACGATGTCAACAACAACGGCATCTACGAACAAGGGCTGGATCAGGTTCTCGCGATCGACAGCAGCAGCGGCACGTCCTGGTCGTTGTCGACGTCGATCCTGCGCGGGGCCACCTATAATCTGGGTTTTGTCCAATACGATGCGGCAGGCAATTATTCGCGCCTGTCCCCCACCACCGAAGTCCTTTCGGTCAACACCGACATCTTTGGCGTCGGCCTCTTTGGGGGCACGACCAACACGGGAGCGAGCGTCAATGACGCCGCTGGTATGAGTGCCGGCGTAAATCAACTTGGACAGCTGCAGTTTGCAATCCGGCGGAGCGTATTGACGCAAACCAGCCTAAACGCCGGGACGACAGAGACGCCGACCGCAGTGACTGGCGAAACCATCTCCAACAGCACATTTTTTGACTTCAATCGCGACGGCAACCTCGATTTCGCGACTTCCAGCAACGCCTTCGGTGATTCTTCGCAGAGCATCTTTGTAGGTCAAAGCAACGGGACGCATGTTGGCTATCGTCAAAATGTCGGCGCTACCTCGGCGAACGGAGGTGTCGTGGCCTTTGATCGAAACGGCGATGGGTTCCTCGAAACAATCTGGGGCGATTGGGGGAATGACAACGCATCGTTGTCGACGGTCATAAACACTGGTGGCGTCCTTTCGGTCGCCAGCATCCTGGCAGCGGGGAATACCGTTGTGCCGGACCGGGAAGTCTCGGGTGTGGATATCGACAACGATGGCGACATCGACCTCGCGATGCACAGCTTCCGCGTGAACGGAGTGCTGAGTGCCAATGCCCTGACCACACTCCTCAATAATGGGTCGGGCACCTACTCGCTTGGCCAGACCACTCCGGCGATCTTCAACAATACCGCCAACGAGGCAGGAAACGCCGTATCGATGACCTGGGCCGATTTCGACGGCGATGGCGATCTCGATCTCTATCTCAATCGAACCGACGGCACCAACGTGTCAGGGATCTACACGAATACCAATGGCGTGATCGGCGCGGCCAAAACCGCGATCGGGGACATCACGGGCACGGTCAACGGCGGTGCGTCCCTAGCGATCGACTGGGACCGCGATGGCAAGATGGATGTGGTGGAATTCACCAATTCCACGACGTCCGGCCCGATCCGCCTCTACCTCAATACCAGTACTGCGGGTTCACTCAGCTTTACGCCGAGCAGCACGCTCGTCGCGAGCGCATCTAACGTCGGCGGCGCCAGCGCAGTGGACTATGACTGGGATGGCGATGTCGATGTCGTCTACCAGTTGGCAGGGTCTGGCGAGGTCAGGAGCGTGGCCAACACCAACCAGGTGCAGGATGGCACAGCGCTTCACCTGCGGATCGTCGATCAGAATGGCGTCAATTCCTATTACGGGAATACCGTCCAGCTGTTCGATTCCCAAGGGCGCCTGGTCGCCACGCAGATTCTCAACCCCCAATCAGGCGTCGGCACCAACGACAGCACGGGTATCGTCCATTTCTACGGCCTTTCGGCCACGGAAAGCTACACGGCGGTGCTGGTGCGGACGGTCAATGGCGTCTCGCAAGACGTCGGCGGCGTCGCCAGCCTGACAGATGGTGCCGCACCGCTCTCGACGATCGAGAACGTCAACACCAGCTGGACCAATCTGACGCCCGGCGCGTCGACAGGATCCTATGTGCTGTCGGGTGAAGGCGGTGCAGCGGTGAACAACGGCACGTTTGCCGGCACCGGTTACAACGACACATTCCACGGCGGTAACGGCAACGACAGCTTCGTTGGCGGCGGCGGCTGGTCGATGGGGCTGCTTTCGGCACCCGTATGGAGCACCACCGGCGGAACCGACGTGGTCGATTACGCAGCACTGGCCTCCGTCAGCGTCAATCTTGCCACTGGACAGGCGGTGAAGCCCGGCGGAACCGACACGCTGACCGGGATCGAAGGCATTCGCGGTACTGCCGGGAACGACACTTTCGCCGATAACGCGGCCGACAACACGTTCGAAGGGCGCGGCGGCAACGACACTATCGCCCTCAACGGCGGTGGCCGCGACGTTCTGACATACAAGATGCTGGATGCAGGTGACGCGACAGGCGGCAACGGGGCCGATGTCATCACCGGCTTCACGGTGGGCAAGCTGGCAACCACCGGCAGTGCCGACATTATCGACTTGCGCGATCTGCTGCGGGATTACCGGGGCACGGCTTACACGTATATCGATAACGGCACCGGCCAGAACGTGCTGGACTTCGCATCGCGGGGCCTGACCGCCTATCTGAATGTCGAGATTTCCGGGGCGGACACGCTGATCCAGGTCGACATCGACGGGACCGGGAATTTCACGACCGTCGCCACCCTGACCGGGGTGAACACCACGCTCGCCGATCTGCTCGCCAACAACCAGCTCTGGGTCGCTTCCAGCGATACGGGGCCGGCCCTCACGGTGAATGCGCTGGCGACGACCGATACCACTCCGATTGTCACCGGCACCCTGCCGATGGCTCTCGAAAGTGGCGAGGTGCTCCGCGTCGTGGTCAACGGGGTGACTTACCGAAGCGACGTTCCCAACCAGGTAGTCGTCGATCCCCTCAACCAGACGTGGTATGTCCAGGTGCCGACTGCGCTGGCGACAGGCACTTACAATGTCACTGCAGCAGTCTACAATGCAGACGGTTCGGTCGCAATGCAGGACCGGACGCTGGGCGAACTTACGGTTACGCCTCAGCCTGTTATCACTTTCGGCGGATCTGGGTGTGCGGCGAACAAGGCGACCGCGGTCACCATCGGCGAGAATGGCGTCTGGCGCATTTTCTCCAACGCCACCGTCTATGACAGCACCGGCACCACGGATGTCACCCTGGGCAGCTACAGCGCGACATCGATCACGGTCGCCGGGCAGCAGACCCAGAACGCGACGTTCATGGATTACAATCGCGATGGCTTCATCGACATCTTCGGGATCGACCAGGATTTCGGAAATGGCCAGCAGGCGTGGACTTACAACGGCAGCAGCTATGCGCCATTCCAGGTCGGTGGCAGCGGTGCGACGTCGGCGAATGTCTTCACGTTCTATGCCGGGGTCATCGCTTACGACAAGACGGGGGACGGGTTCGTCGACCTCGCTTACGGTGACGGCATCCCCAACGATTCAGAAGCTGGCGGCGGTTACGATACGCAGTTCGTGGTCAATAATGGCGGCACGTTCATCAAGGACGGCAACTATGTGAACTCGAATACCGGGACACCGCCGCCGACCAACATCAACAACGCCAGTCCGCACAAGGAATTGTCGGGGGTCGATATCAACAACGACGGTACCGTCGACGTGGTCTATCACGGCGTGGACGGGTCCAATACTGCGGGCGGGGTAACCAGCAGCAATTCAGGCCGTCTGGTGGTCGTGTCCAACAGCGGCAACGGGGCGCTGACCAACACGCAAATCCTGGACAACGTCTTCATCAACGACGGGGGCTCCACCAGCTACTCGCCGTCGATGACCTGGGCCGATTTCAACGGCGACGGCACGATGGACCTGTTCCTGGGTCGCGGACGCACCAATGCCGTCGGCACGGTCACGGACTCCAATATCAGCCGTATCCATTACAACGATGGTGGCACGATCGTATCATCGCTCACCGGGCCATTCGCCACGACCTACCTTGGCGACACGGTGGCAGGCGGCGCGTCCATCGCGCTCGACTGGAACACCGATGGCCGGATGGACGTGATCGAACTCCCGCGCTTCGACATCACTTCGGCGAGCACGGTCAATCTCTACACCAACAACGGGGGCGGTTCCTTCAGCACCACGTCTTTGGGTGCGGTGACGACCAGCGACGACATCACCGGTGCAGTGGCGATCGATGTGGACTGGGATGGCGATCGCGATCTCATCTTTACCAAGGCTGGGGGGACGACGACCTACGTTCAGAACACCAACCAGGCCGAAGAAGGCACGGTGCTGCACCTGCGCATCGTCGATGCGAACGGCATCAACGCCTTCATGGGCAACACGGTGCAGCTTTACGATGCAGCAGGTAACCTGGTCGCCAGCCAGATCATCAATCCCCAATCGGGCAACCAGACGAACGATAGTTCCGCGCTGGTGGACTTCTACGGCCTCGATCCGTTGCAGACCTACACCGCGGTACTCGTGCGCAACGTCAATGGCGTATCGCAGGACGTGGGCGGGTCTGCCCTGGCCGGCGCCAATGCGATCGAGAATGTCAACGCCACCTGGCAGGGTCTGACGCCCGGTGCTGCGACCCACGGTTACGTTCTCACTGCCGAGTCGGGTACCAACGCGGCCAATACGGTCGGCGTCGGTATTGTCGGCACCGGTTACAACGACACGTTCTTCGCCACCCTGGGCAACGACACCTTCAACGGGGGTGGCGGCTGGCGCGACGGGGCGTGGAGCAACACCGGCGGCGAGGACGTGATCGACTTCAGGCTCGCCGGGGCGACGGGGGTGACCGTCGACTTGCGGAGCACCGCTGCGCAGAACACCGGCTTCGGTACCGTTACGCTCAAGAATATCGAAGGTGTCGCAGGCGGGGCGGGCAACGATGTCTTCACCGGCGATGCGGCGGACAACACCTTCGAAGGGCGCGGCGGCAACGACATCATCAATCTGGAAGCGGGTGGCCGCGACACGGTGATGTTCAAGTTGCTCGACGCGGCCAATGCCACCGGGGGCAATGGTGCCGACACGGTCAACGGCTTCAAGGTCGGCACTTACGACGGGACGCCGGGTTCCGACCGGATCGACCTCGCCGACCTGCTGTCCGGCTACGTCGGCGATGCAGATGGCGCGGCACGTTATCTCAACGGCATTGCCACGATCGACGCAGGCGACGCCATTGCCGACTACGTCCGCGTCACCGTCAGCGGCAACAACACGGTCATCAGCATCGATCGCGACGGGTTGGGCAACGATTACGACTTCACCGACGTAGTCACGCTCAACGACGTTCAAACCAACCTGGCGACGCTACTCGCCAACAATCAGCTGGTGGTGGCCTAACGGCGATGCCCCGGGGCGGCGGCAAGCCGTCCCGGGGCCTTAACTGAAATCGAGATACAGACTTGCGAGATCATTGCTTGAAGGGGTCGGGTTACTGCGTTCGAAAACGCAGGATCAGCATCGGTCATGGACGAAACGTCATGCTCGCCATCCTGGCGGGCATTTCCGTTTCTGCACATGCCCAATCCGCTTCACAGACATCGCAACCCAATGCCACGGCGCAGGTGCCAGCTCCTGCCGACAAAAGCATGGGCATTGCTGATGCGGTGGCGATTACCGTAGCGCGCCATCCCGACATCGCGCAGGCGCTCGCCGCACAGGCGCGCGCCCGGGCAGACCTTGCCGGGGCGCGAAGCGTCTGGATGCCGTCCGTATCCTACCAGGCCAGTCTCGGCCCGAACATGTTCTCGTCCCGCCCCGGCAGCGGCCTCAACGATAACATGCCCGGTCCGGGCGTGGCGCTGGAACAGCTGGTGTGGGATTTCGGCCGGTCGCGCGGCGAAATCGATGCTGCCGCCGCGACGGGCCGCCAGCGGGAATTCGAGCTGGAAGCAACCGCCGACCAGCTCGCGGAAACGGCTGCGCTGGCCTTCGTCGATGTCATTCGGGCGCAGACACAGGTGCGGGAGGCCGATCGTCAGCTTGCGGAACTGCGCAGGCTGCGCGAACTGATCAGGCTGCGTACGACGGCGGGAATTTCGGACCGGTCGGACCTGCTGCTTGCCGACGTCAGGATAGAAAGCGCGGTCGGGGATGCGATCCAGGCGGAAACTGCGCTGGTGGCGGCGAAGGCTGCACTGGCCAACCTTACCGGTGTGATGCCGGCCGCCTATGAAGATCCTGTCCCGATCCTGTCGCGGTTTCAGCCACCGGGGACCAGTCCCGATTATGATGAGCTGCCCGCCGTTGCGGCGGCAGAAGAAGCTGCCGAAGCTGCATCGGCGCGCATCGGCCAGGCCAGGGCCGAACGGTGGCCCAGGCTTGGCCTGCGGCTGGGTTACAACCGCAACAACTTCACTTACGATTCCCGCGACAATGCATTCACCGCTCTGGTGACTGTGTCAGGCGATTTTTTCCGTGCTGGCACATCTCACCGGGTGGAGGCGGCCGAACAGGATCGCCGCGCCGCCCAGGCGGTAAGGGAATCGGTGATCCTGGACCTGCGCGGGCGTGCGCTTTCGGCTGACGCCATGGTCTCGGGCGGGCTCCGTCGCATTCAGGCCTACAGCCAGCAGGAGCAGCAGGCGATTTCGACCCGCGAGATATTCATCGAGGAATACAAGCTGGGCAAGCGCAGCCTGTTCGACCTCCTGAATGCCGAACTGGAAATCTACCGCGCGGCCAGTGCCCGCGGAATCGCTGAAACCGACGTCATGCGCGCGATGATCCAGCGCGAGGCAATTTTCGGCATGCTGCGGTCCTCACTCGGGCTCGCCGCGCGCTTCGAGCAGGAGAGCCGGCCGTGAGCGAAATGCCGAACAATCGCGCCCGCTGGATCTCGGGCATCGTCGAAGTGGCTCGTGGCAAGGGCACGCAGATCACCGCGGTCGAAGTGGAGCGGCGACTGTCGCAATCGGCTCTGGGCGGCGACTGGGTCGAGACAATGGCGCACGTCGCACCGGCGATGGGATTTCGACTGGAAATCATCGACCGATCCATCGCCGATGTGCCGGCGATGCTGCTGCCCGCCCTGGTCGAGCTGCGCAGCGGCGACGTCGCAGTGGTCCGCCACCGCAGTGCCGGCATGGTGACATGCTGGTTCGCCGATGCGGGCGAGATCGAACGCGATCTGCCGATCGAGGATTTGCTGGCGCAGGCGACCGGACGCATCGGGCTGGTCGAACCGCTCTCGACGCGCGGGGTCGATGCCCGGCTGGATGAGTTTCTTCGCCCACCGCCAAAACGCTGGCTGCGCGACGTGCTGCTGGCGGACAAGTTCGGTCACGGCCAGATCGTGCTCGCGTCGCTGTTCGGCAATATCCTGACCTTCGGCACTTCCCTGTTCGCCATGCAGGTGTGGGACCGGGTGATCCCTGCGCAGTCGATCCCGACGCTGTGGGTGCTTGCACTGGGCGTGGTGGTCGCGTTGCTGTTCGAATTCGTGCTCCGAACTGCGCGCGTGTCGCTTGCCGATCATATCGGGAAAAAGGCGGATTTCGCGATCTCCTCGCGCTTTTACGCCCGCGCTCTCGATATCCGCAACGATGCGCGCCCGAAGTCGACCGGATCGTTCATCGCGCAGCTGCGCGATATCGAACAGCTGCGCGAACTGCTGACCTCGACGACCGTCGCCACGCTGATCGATCTGCCGTTCGTGATCCTGTTCCTGGCACTGTTCGCCATGCTGGCAGGGCCGCTGATCTTCATCGTCCTGGCGGCGCTGGCCCTGATCATCATCCCGGGCCTGCTGCTCCAGTATCCGCTTTCGCGCCTGGCACGCGAAGGCATGCGCGAAGCGGCAATCCGCAACGCAATCCTGGTCGAATCGGTGGAGCGGGTGGAGGAGATCAAGTCGCTTCAGGCCGAATCCCGCTTCCAGTCGCTGTGGGAACGGCTCACCCTGACGGGTGCCGGCGTCGGGATCGCCCAGCGGTCGTGGATGGCACTTTACACCAACTGGACGCAGACCCTGCAGCAGCTGGCCTATACCGCGGTGCTGGTCGCGGGCGCTTTCAGCGTGCTGGCAGGCGACATGACCATGGGCGCCCTCATCGCCTGTTCGATCCTGACCAATCGCGCGATCGTGCTGTTCATGCCGATGGGGCAGCTGTTTGCCCGCTGGCAGAGCGCGAAAGTTGCGATCGCCAGTCTCAATGACCTGATCGACAAGCCGGTCGACCACGATCCCGAACGCGGGCTGGTACGACGCACCAGCTTGCAGGGGGATTTCCGGTTCGAAGGGGTGCGTTACGCCTATGACCCCGAAGGCGTGGCCGCGCTGGAGATACCGCACCTCATGATCCGCCCCGGCGAAAGCGTTGCCCTGCTGGGCCGGATCGGGGCGGGCAAGAGCACGCTGCTGCGCCTGCTTTCCGGCATGGCGCTGCCGAACGAAGGCAAGCTGCTGGTCGATGGGACGGACATCGGCCTGATCAACCCGGCCGATATACGGCGCGACGTCGGTTACATGAACCAGAACGCGCAGCTGTTTCTGGGCACGGTGCGCGAGAACCTGCTGATGGGCGCGCCCAACGCCACGGACGAGGAAATTCTCGAAGTACTCGCCATCACCGGCGGATTGCCTCTGGTGCAGAGCCAGTCTCACGGGCTCGATCTCATGCTGCACGAAGGCGGCGTCGGGCTGTCGGGTGGTCAGCGGCAGACGCTGCTGTTGGCGCGCATGTTGCTGCGGCGAACGAACGTCCTCCTGCTGGATGAACCCTCGGCGCCGATGGACGAAGCGACCGAACGTCAATTCGTCGATCGGCTCCGTCAGTGGGCCAGGGGGCGAACCCTGGTCGTCGCCACCAATCGCGCGGGCCTGCTCGATCTTGCCGATCGGGTGATAGTGATCGACGGCGGGCGTATCGCCATGGATGGCCCCAAGGCCGAGGTCATTGCCAGCCTGTCCAATCCCAAGCCGCGCCCCGTGCAGCCGGTCGTTGCTGGCGGAGAAGCATGATGTTGATGCAATCGCAAACGCACCCACACGCGGTTGAACCGAAATTCGTCCGGCCGACCTGGCTGCGCTTCGGCATCATTCCGGCGGTTTGTCTGCTCGTCCTGGTCTTCCTGACCTGGGCTGCCTTCGCCAAGCTGGACGAGGTGGCGGTAGGCGCAGGCAAGGTCACCCCCACGTCCAAGGCGCAGATCATTCAAAGCCTTGAAGGGGGCATCGTCGACAGCATCTCGGTAAAGGAAGGCGATGTCGTCAACCCAGGGCAAAAGCTGGCGTCGCTCGATCGGGCCCGCTTCATGTCGACCGTGGGAGAAACGGAATCCAAGGCGCTTGCACTGGAAGCGGCGGCCGCCCGGCTGCAGGCGGAGGTCACCGGCAGCGCTCCGCAATTCAGCGCTGCCGTGCGAGAAGCGCCCGGGCTCGTCGCGCGCGAAATGGCGCTGTACAATTCCCGCCGCCGCAATCTCGACGTCAATTCGGCCAGCCTCAGGGAACAGCTGACGCTGGTCCGGCGGGAACTGACGCTCACCGAACCGCTGGTCGACCTGGGCGCGGCGAGCCCGGTGGAGGTCATCCGGTTGCGGAGACAGGTCAACGAGTTGACCGGCAAGATCGATGCGCTGCAGAACCAGTACGTCATCGATGCCAATTCCGAATACACCAAGACGATGGCCGATCTCGACATTGCCCGGCAGACGCTGGCGGGCCGGCAGGATCAGCTCAACCGGACGGAGCTGACGTCGCCGGTTCGGGGCGTCGTCAAGAATCTCGAGATAACGACCATCGGCGGCGTCGTGCAGCCAGGCGGCGTTTTGATGGAGATCGTTCCGATCGAGGAACAGTTGCTGATCGAAACACGCATCAGCCCGCGGGACATCGCCTTCATCCGGCCCGGTCTCGCGACCACGGTAAAGGTCACGGCTTACGATCCTTCGATCTACGGCACGATGGCAGGCGTCGTGGACCGTATTTCCCCGGATACGATCCAGGACGAAGTCGACAAGGATCAGGTTTATTATCGGGTTTACGTCCGGACGGGCAGCTCCAGCCTCAAGACCAAGGACGGCAAGCTCCACGCGATCATGCCGGGCATGGTCGCGACCGTGGAGATCAGGACCGGCGCGAAGACCGTGCTTCAGTATCTCATGAAGCCAATCAACAAGGCGAGCGAAGCACTGCGAGAACGATAGCAACGGCCATTTTGTAAGATGATCTGTTCAATCATTATAATCATAATAAGACACCTCGACTGCCAAAAAAATAAAATCCATGACAGGGTTCGCATGATCTACATAAATTCCGACGTCCTTGAAGTATTTTCGCGTCTGGAGGATGCAAGCTATCTCAGAACGCAGGACTTATACGGCAAATCGAAGAGCGCCATCGGCAATTCCGAGCATTCCTGGGCGAAGATTGACGACGCCACGCTGTTGCATTCGAAGGAATTCATCGCCCTTGAAGATTTTACCGTCTTCAACAGCAGGTCCGGCTTCATATGTTTCGAAATCGCCCTGCAGGGCAATTATTCCAGAACGATCGAGGACACGCAGAATTACGGAGAAGTGGGCACCGTCCTGATCAGCAATTCGGCGTCGGCAGAATATGGATTTGAGCAAGGCGGCAGTACGCGCGGGATCGTGATCTTCTGCAATCGCAGGAGTTTCATGAAGAGGTTCCAGTTGAACATCGAACGGGTTCAGGAGCGGTCCCGGCCCATTTTTCTGAACGATCACGGATCCCTTCTTACCCTGCGTATACCCCTGTTCAGCTCCACGATGGTGGACGTCGATCAGATTTTGAACTGCAGCTTCGACGAACCGCTGCGGTCAAGTTTCCTGTCAGCCAAGGTTACCGAAATCCTGTGCACCCTCGTCGCACAGATCAACGAGCAAGGCGCCGGTCCAAGGCTGTTTTCACCGATTGGGTTCAAGACCCGGACGCTGGAAGCTGCCGCAGAGATTTACAGGCGGGAACTTCATAATCCGCCCACGATCGAGCGGCTCGCCGAACGCCTGGGGATCGACCAGCGCGAGTTGACCAAGGGGTTTCAGGAACTGTTCGACAAGACCCCCCACCGGTATCAGCTGCAGCAGCGCATGGAGCATGCCGAGCTGCTGCTGAACGAAGGGAGCAGGTCGATCAGTGAGGTTGGGCGGCTGGTCGGATACCAGGGCTACAGGACGTTCGCCCGGGCTTATCAGACCTATTTCGGCCGTCCGCCCGTTCCAGTTACGCAGCGAGAAGCGGATGCAGCTGCGGCTTGCGACTGCGCTGCTAGCGGCGTCGATATCTGAAGTACCAGACCTCGTGCCCATACACGGTACGCGCCTTGGTTTCGTAGCGCGTTTCGCACCAGCCGCTGGGCCGCGTCTCCCAGGATGACCGTCCCTCGACCTGCCAGGCAAACGCATCCGTGTGGCGTTGCATTACAGCCAGGGCGTGCCGCAGATAGACCGGGTGGTCGGTGCCGAACCGGAACTCGCCGCCGGGCTTGAGCTTGGCGGCGAACATTTCGACTGGTCCGTCATTCATCATCCGCCGCTTGGCATGCTTGTTCTTGGGCCAAGGATCGGGGTGCAGCAGGTAGAGCATGGTCAGCGAACCGTCCGGAATGCGGGCCAGCACCTCCAGCGCGTCGCCGTGATGGATGCGAACATTGCCAAGCGCGGCATCGCGGATGTGGACGAGTGCCTGGGCCACGCCGTTCACGAACGGTTCGGCGCCGATGAACCCATGGTCGGGCAGCAAGTCGGCCCGGTAGGCAAGGTGCTCCCCGCCGCCGAAGCCGATTTCGAAATGGAGCGGCCGATCGTCACCAAACAGGCGCTGCGCGGTGACCGGACCTTCGGCAGGCACTGCGATTTGCGGCAGCAGCTTGTCGACCAGTTCCTGCTGCCCTGCACGCAGGGGCTTGCCCTGGCTGCGGCCATAGAGCCGGTTGAGTGTCGTGGGATCGCCTGCCTTGAACGCCGTCATGCGCGGGCCACTAGCCCGCAGTCGCCTGCAACGGAAGGCCCGTGCTTATCCCCACGCGCTCCAGATCGCGTAGACACTGGTGATAGTCAGCACCGCGCCGACAAGGATCAGCATCGTCTTGGCAGGCAGATGCTTGGCCGCAAAGGCACCGAAGGGGGCCGCGCATACGCCGCCGATCAGCAGCCCCAGCGTCGCGCCTGCCAGATCCGCGATCCCCAGTTGGTAGATGAAGGTCGCAGATATCGACAGGGTCAGGAAAAACTCGACCGAACTGACCGTGCCGACGACCTTGCGCGGGTCGGTTCCCTGGATCAGCAGGTTGGATGTTACGACTGGACCCCAGCCGCCGCCGCCCGCAGCGTCGAGAAACCCGCCGACCAGGCCTAGTGGCGCCACGACCCGGGCCTCGCGAATTTTGGGCGGATACATGATTCCGCGCCACAAGAGATAAAGCCCGATCGAGGCGAGGTAGAGCATGACGAACGGCTTCACCACGTCGCCATCAAGGTTAGACAGGAGGTACGCCCCGGTAACCCCGCCAATCACGCCGGGGATGACCAGGCGGAAGAACAGTTTGGGATCGATGTTGCGATGGAGCAGGTGGCTGATCCCCGACACGGCCGTGGTAAAGCATTCCACCACATGGACGCGCTGCGAAGCCTGCGCCGGCGGAACCCCCATTACCCCGACCAGCAGCGTGTTGGTGATCACACCAAAGGCCATGCCCAGCGCGCCATCGACCAGCTGGGCGGCAAATCCGATCGCGATGAACGGAAGGATTGCCGCGAGATCGACGCCTAACAGTTCCATCCCGCGCAGCACCCTTCTTCGGTTGGCTGCGCGCAGTTAACCGCGCACCGAACCCTGCGCGAGCGGATTTTCGCTACGCCCCCTGAAAGAAAACGCCCGAAGCCTTTCAGCTTCGGGCGCAGTCCCCACCCAGAAATTGTTGAACGCGGCTGTATGTCTGGATCAGGCGGCTTCGGCCTGCGCGTCGGGATCGCGCAGCACGTAGCCGCGGCCCCAGACGGTTTCGATGTAGTTGTCGCCGCTGCACGCATGGCTGAGCTTCTTGCGCAGCTTGCAGATGAACACGTCGATGATCTTCAGTTCCGGCTCGTCCATCCCGCCGTAAAGATGGTTGAGGAACATTTCCTTGGTCAGGGTCGTGCCCTTGCGGAGCGAAAGCAGCTCCAGCATGGCATATTCCTTGCCGGTCAGATGAACCCGGGCGCCATCGACCTCGACCGTCTTGGCATCGAGGTTCACGGCCAGCTTGCCCGTGCGGATAACCGACTGGCTGTGCCCCTTGCTGCGGCGGACCACGGCGTGGATGCGGGCAACCAGTTCCTCGCGATGGAACGGCTTGGTCACGTAATCGTCGGCGCCGAAGCCGAAGCTGCGGATCTTGGAATCCATTTCCGAAATGCCCGACAGGATCAGCACCGGCGTCTGCACCTTGGCAACGCGGAGCTTCTTCAGCACGTCGTAACCATGCATGTCCGGCAGGTTCAGATCGAGCAGGATGATGTCGTAATCGTAAAGCTTTCCGAGGTCCAAGCCCTCTTCCCCGAGGTCCGTCGAATAGACGTTGAAACCCTCGGTCGTGAGCATGAGCTCGATCGCCTTGGCCGTGGTCGGCTCGTCCTCGATCAACAGTACACGCATGGGTGGTCCCCCTTTGCCCCGTTACCTGCGCGGTGGCACCTTTCCCAAAAGATGCTGGCCGACGTTAACCACACGACGTGTGAACGGAAAAGGTTAATTTTCTGTAAACCGCTGATTTGCGGCGAGTCGTTTATCGGGGGATCCGCATTGAGGACGGGGTCCGGTGCCGGACCGTTACCGCCCGCCGTTTAAGGCCTAAAGTGCCGCCAATTTCTTCTGTCGCCGCCGCTGAACGCTGGAACCAATGCCCATCGCCTCGCGGTACTTGGCCACGGTGCGGCGGGCGAGGTCGAAGCCTTCGGCCTTGAGGAGGTCGACCAGGGTATCGTCGGAAAGGATCTTGCCGGCATCTTCCGCATCGATCAGCGCCTTGATCCGTGCCTTGACCGCCTGGGAGCTGGCGCCTTCGCCCTCGCCACTTTCGCCGTCCGCGCCGATGCGCGCGATCCCGCTGGTGAAGAAGTACTTCAGTTCGAAGGTGCCCCGATCGCAGTGCAGATACTTGTTGCTGGTTACCCGGCTGACGGTGCTTTCATGCATCTCGATTGCCTCGGCCACGGCGCGCAGGGTCAGTGGGCGCAGCTCGGACACCCCGCGCCGAAAGAACCCGTCCTGCTGTTTGACGATCTCGGCGGCAGTCTTGAGGATCGTGCGTGCGCGCTGGTCCAGCGCGCGGATCAACCAGTTGGCGTCGGTCAGCTTTTCGCCCAGCCAGGTCTTGCTCGCCTTGTCGGTGCAGCCACGCTTCAATTCGACATAATAGTCGCGGTTAACGACCAGGCGGGGCAGCGTTTCCTCATTGAGCCGGATGTCCCAGCCGCCGGCCGCCCCGGCTGTCACAAGGATATCGGGCACGACCGGGGCTTCCGAGCCGCCCCCGAAAGCAAGCCCCGGCTTGGGGTCATAGCCGCGCAGTTCGGCCAGCATGTCGGCGAAATCCTCGTCATCGACATCGCACATGCGTTTGAGCCGTGCGAACTCGCCCCGTGCCACCAGGTCGAGATTGTCGATCAGCCGCGCCATGCACGGATCGTAACGGTCCACTTCGCGCGCCTGCAGCGCCAGGCATTCCCCCAGCGTGCGCGCACCGACGCCTGTCGGGTCGAGCGACTGGACCACACCGAGCGCTCGCTCCGCCTCGGCCAACGGGACACCCAGATCGGCGGCAACTTCGCGCAACTCGGCTGCGAGATATCCCGCCTCGTCAAGCAGGCCGATCAGGTGGCGCGCAATCGCCTCTTCCCGGGCATCGCCGGCAGCGGCGCCGACCTGCGCTTCCAGGTGTTCGGCCAGGGTCGGGCCTGAGCCGCCGCGCTCCTCGATGCCGGGCAAGTCCTCCCCGGAACTGCCGGGAGATGCAGCCGCGCCCCATTCGCCGTCGCCGGTATCGCGGTCCCGGTCGAGCGCGCCGGGGTCGAGGTCCAGCGCACCGTCGTCGCTGCCCATTGCAGTGTCGGCGCTCGGCTCGTCGGCAGGAACCGACAGCGGATCGGCCGCTTCGCTCGACACCTCCCCCGCCTCGAGCAGGGGGTTGGCTTCCAGCGCTTCACCGATGAAGGTCTCGATTTCGAGGTTGGATGCCGCCAGCAGCTTGATCGCCTGCTGCAGTTGCGGCGTCATCACCAGCGATTGGGTTTGCCGAAGGTCGAGACGGGGGCCGAGTGCCATCGATCAGTTCCCGCAGCGCCGCCGCATCACAAAGTGAAGGATTCGCCCAGGTAAAGCCTGCGTACGTTTTCGTCCGCGACCAGATCCTGCGGGGTCCCGGCAAACAGCACCTGGCCGCCGTAGATGATGCAGGCCCGATCGACGATGTCGAGCGTCTCGCGCACGTTGTGATCTGTGATCAGCACGCCGATCCCGCGCTGCTTCAGGTCCTTCACCAGGTCGCGGATATCGCTGATCGACAGCGGATCGATCCCGGCAAACGGTTCGTCCAGCAGCATGATCGATGGCTTGGCGGCCAGCGCGCGGGCAATCTCGCACCGGCGCCGTTCGCCGCCCGACAGCGCCATGGCCGGGCTGGCCCGCAAACGGGTAAGGCCGAACTCTTCCAGCAGCCGTTCCAGTTCGGCGGCACGGGTGGCCTTGTCGGGCTCGACCATCTCGAGCACGCAATTGATGTTCTGTTCGACCGTCATCCCGCGAAAGATGCTGGTTTCTTGGGGCAGATAGCCCAGGCCCAGGATGGCACGGCGATACATCGGCAGGTGGGTTACATCCTCGCCATCCATCAGGATGCGACCGGAATCGGGCTTCACCAGGCCCATGATCGAATAGAAGCAGGTCGTCTTGCCTGCGCCATTGGGGCCGAGCAGGCCCAGCACCTCGCCCTTGCCGACAGTCAGCGAGATGTCGGTGAGAACGCTGCGCTTGTCATAGCTCTTGGCGATCGAGATCACCTCGAGCCCGCCGTTGGGCAGCGGCGCGACGGCATCCACATGAGGCATTTCGGCAACGTCGTGCATGGTCATGCTTGTTCGTTTAGCAGCGCATGACCAAGGGAAAACCCCCTTTCCCGTCAATCTGGCAGGATTCCTGCATAGCGTTGTTGCTGATCGACCAACGGCAGTCCCGCTGCGCAGATATTCGCCCGCTTGTCAGCCGCCAGTCAAAGTGGAATACTCCGAGTCGGGACAGAGGATCAGGGGAGTAGCCGATGGGCAAGGCGCTCGAGAAAATTACGTCGGTCGCACATTCGCGGGCGGACAGGGCGCGCGACTGGCGCAAGGGCATGAGCGATCATGTCGCCTGGTCGCTGCTGGTTTATACCGGCCTGCACATTTTCGTGACGGTCAAGGCGATCATGGATACCGGCGAAACGATGATGGCGCTGATGGCGCTGGTCGTGCTGGTGGCGGCGATCATCCCGCTGTGGCGCAAGTTCGAACACCGCTGGACTTCGCTGGACGACGATGCCGCGCACGACCCCTCGCTCGCCAGCGCCTATCGCCGCGATACCCTGATGATCTGGGTCGCCGCGATCGGGCTGCCGGTCGCGCTGACCCTGCTGTTCAAGGCGCTGCTCGCGGGCTGAGGCGCCGGCGCGCGCAAATTACTTCTTCGCGCGCTCGATCGCCTCGAGCACCAGGCGGCGCGCTTCGGCAGCGTCGCCCCATTTGCCGACGCGGACCCACTTTTCGGCTTCCAGGTCCTTGTAGTGGGTGAAGAAGTGCTCGATCTGCTGGAAGATGATCGAGGGCAGGTCCTTCGTTTCCGCAACATCCGAATAATACGGGAAGGTCGTGTCGATCGGCACGCAGACGAGTTTCTCGTCGCCGCCATGCTCGTCTTCAAGGTGAAGCACGCCGATAGGGCGCGCGCGGACCACGCAACCGGGGATGAACGGGCTGCGGCTGATCACCAGCGCATCGATCGGGTCACCGTCGTCCGACAAGGTATGCGGCACAAAGCCGTAGTTCGCCGGGTAGCGCATCGGCGTGTGCAGGATACGGTCGACGAACAGCGCCCCGCTGTCCTTGTCGAATTCGTACTTAACCGGCTCGCCGCCGGTCGGTACTTCGATGATTACGTTGAGGCTTTCGGGCGGGTTGTCGCCCACGGGAATCATGTCGATGCGCATGGCAGCTCTTCTGTTGTGGTCGGCCCCTCTCCCCAGAAAGACTTCGCGGCGCCTCTAGCCGGGGCGAGAGGATTGCGGAAGGGGGCACTTGAGCCTAATCGCGCGGGCCATGTCGAAGACACCCCAAGCAATTCGCGGAACGCAGGACATTTTCGGAGCCGATGCCGAAGCATTCGCCTTCGTGGTCGAAACGTTCGAGCGCGTGCGCAAGCTCTACCGGTTCCGCCGAGTCGAAATGCCGGTTTTCGAGAAGACCGAGGTGTTCAGCCGGTCGATCGGCGAGACCACCGACGTCGTTTCCAAGGAGATGTATTCGTTCGAGGATCGCGGCGGAGACTCGCTCACCCTGCGCCCCGAATTCACGGCCGGGATTGCCCGCGCATATCTCACCAACGGGTGGCAGCAGCACGCGCCCCTGAAGGTCGCGACGCACGGGCCTCTGTTCCGCTACGAGCGCCCGCAGAAGGGCCGGTATCGCCAGTTCCATCAGATCGACGCCGAGATCATCGGTGCCGGCGAACCGCAGGCGGACGTCGAACTGCTGGCGATGGCGGACCAGATCCTGCGCGAGCTGGGCATTGCCGAGGGTGTGACCTTGCAGCTCAACACACTGGGCGATGGCGATAGCCGTGAGGCGTGGCGCGCTGCATTGATCGAACATTTTCAAGGTGTTCGGGACGAGCTGAGTGAAGATTCGCAGGAGCGGCTTGAGAAGAACCCGCTGCGCATCCTCGATTCGAAAGACCCGCGGGACAAAGCCCACGTCGCGGGTGCGCCGCTGATCGACCAGTTCCTCAGCGGCGAGGCGCAGGACTTCTTCGGGCAGGTCACGGCGGGGCTCGACGCGGCTGGTGTGCAATGGCAGCGCAATGCAAGCCTGGTGCGAGGACTTGACTATTACCGTCATACGGCATTCGAATTCGTAACCGACCGCTTGGGCGCACAGGGCACAGTGCTCGGCGGCGGGCGTTACGATGGCCTGATGGAATCGCTTGGCGGACCCTCCACCCCGGCCGTGGGTTGGGCCGCGGGGATCGAGCGGCTGGCGATGCTGGTGGGGGAGCGCAGCCAGGATGCGGCCGATGTTATCGTGGTGGTCGAAGACGACGCCCGGCTCAATTCGGCCCTCGCAGCGTTATCGAAACTTCGGAGGGCGGGATTGACCGCGGAGTTGCTGGCGACCGGCAGCATTCGCAAGCGGTTCGACAAGGCTTCGAAAATGGGTGCGGGCTCGATCGTCTCTTACCAACCCGGCACTAATGTCCAGGTGCGCGGTGCGCGTCAGGCGGAAATCGACGCGCTGCTAGGATGACCATCCCCGCCGAACGCCTTTCCCAGATCGCGCACCGTTTCGCTGAGCTCGAGGCGCGGATGGCCTCGGGTACGCTCGAGGGCGAGGCGTTCGTGCGCGCCAGCCGGGATTACGCCGAGCTGGAGCCGGTCGCCCGCGCCGCGGCGGAAGTGGCGGCGATGCGCGAGGAGATCGCCGGGCTCGAGGGGATGCTCGCCGACCCGGAAATGCGCACGATGGCGGAAGAGGAGCTTGCCGCGCTCCGCGATACCCTGCCGGAAAAAGAGCGTGCCCTCGCCATTGCCATGCTGCCGCGCGACAGCGCCGATGCGCGGCCCGCGATGCTCGAAATCCGCGCCGGGACCGGCGGTGACGAAGCCGGACTATTCGCAGGCGATCTTTACCGGATGTACGAACGCTATGCCGCAGAACAGGGCTGGCGGATCGAGCCGGTCAGCATGAATGCCAGCGAAGTCGGCGGGTTCAAGGAAATCGTCGCCAACGTCACCGGCACCGGCGTGTTCGCCAAGCTGAAATTCGAATCCGGCGTCCACCGCGTCCAGCGCGTGCCGGTGACCGAAAGCGGCGGGCGCATCCACACCAGTGCCGCAACCGTCGCCGTCCTGCCCGAGCCCGACGATGTCGACGTGCATATCGAGGACAAGGATCTGAAGATCGACGTCTACCGGGCCAGCGGCGCGGGCGGGCAGCACGTCAACACCACCGATAGCGCGGTGCGGATCACCCACCTGCCGACCGGCGTGGTCGTCACCTGCCAGGACGGGCGCAGCCAGCACAAGAACAAGGACAAGGCGATGCAGGTACTGCGCGCTCGCCTGTTCGAAGCGCAGCGCGATGCGGCCCAGGGCGCCGAGGCGGAAGCGCGCAAGGCGATGGTCGGCAGCGGCGACCGGTCGGAACGCATCCGCACCTACAATTTCCCGCAAGGGCGCGTGACCGACCACCGGATCGGGCTGACGCTGCACAAGCTGGACGAAGTACTGGCCGGGCCGGGGCTTGGCGAACTGGTCGACGCGTTGATTGCGGAGGACGAGGCCAAGCGGCTGGCGGCAATGGATGCGTGACGGGGCGAGCGTCGCCGAGGCAATCCGCGCCGCTGCCGGGCGCCTCGCGCCGAGCGAGACCGCGCGGATCGATGCCGAATTGCTGATGGCCCACGCGCTGGGCACGACGCGGTCGGACATGCTGCTGCGCGCCATGCGCGACCCCGCCCCGGCCGGCTATGCCCCGCTGGTCGAGCGTCGCGCCGCGAACGAGCCGGTCGCCTACATCACCGGGCATCAGGAGTTCTACGGCCTCGACCTCGCCGTGACTCCCGCCGTGCTGATTCCGCGCGGCGACAGCGAAACATTGATCGAGGCCGCGAAGGAAGCCTTTGCCGAACGGAATCCGCCCACGCGGATTTGCGATCTGGGCACGGGATCGGGCGCGCTGCTGCTGGCGGCGCTGTCGCTGTGGCCTGCAGCGGAGGGGGTCGGGATCGATGCCTCGCCCGGCGCGGTCGCCGTCGCCGCCGCGAATGTCGCCCGATTGGCGCCGCAGGCGCGCTGCCGGATCGAGGTGGGGGACTGGCGCGCACAGGGGTGGGCGCAGGCGCTTGGCCAGTTCGATCTCGTCCTGTGCAATCCGCCTTATGTGGAAGAGGCGGCCCCCCTCGACCCGGACGTGCGCGATTTCGAACCGCATTCGGCCCTGTTTGCCGGGCCCGAAGGGCTGGACGATTACCGCGTGCTGATCCCGCAGCTTCCCGCATTGCTGGCGCCGGGCGGGAAGGCGGTGCTGGAAATCGGCCACCGGCAGGCCGAATCGGTCGTTGCCATCGGGCACGAAAACGGCTTTGCAGCGGCCCTGCGCCGGGATCTGGCAGGGCGGGCGCGGGCGATTATCCTCAGCTTCGGTTAACCGGCCTGTGCTAGGGGGTTGGCAAAAGGGGCGCGAGTGGCTAACTCTGGCCCCAGGCCAGTGGTTCGCGGCGTGTTCGCCTCCCACCGGGCCTAGCTCCTACATTTGCTGACGGACCCGGGCGGGAAGCCCGATCGGATGTGCAGATGGAGCACCGCGACGCACGCAGCGTTCGCGGGAGGGGTCATGCGGCCGCCGGGCAATGGTGCCGGATCGGCGGGCCGGAACGAAGGAAGAGCATTCCTTGAACAACAACAATCGTAACAACAACCGTCGTCGCGGTCGCGGTAATCGCAATCAGGGCGGGGGCGGTGGTCACCAGCAGAACCGGATCGACAGCCGGGCACGCGGCAACGCGCCCCAGCTGCTCGACAAGTACAAGAAGCTGGCGCAGGACGCTGCCCACAATGGCGACCGCGTGCAGGCGGAATATTTCCTCCAGTTTGCCGACCACTATTTCCGCGTCATTGCCGACAACCGGTCGCGCCAGGACGAACAGCGCGGCCGCCGCGACGAACGCGATCAGGACGACTTCATCGATGATGAGGACGATGGCGAGGATCGCCGCCGTCACGTGCCGAGCCAGAACCAGAACCCGAATCAGAACAGGGGGCGTCCGCGCCCACGTCGCGACGAAGGGGAGCAGTTCGAACGCGGCGTCGAAGGTGACGAGGCGGAGGCGGACGACAATCCGTTCATGCGCGACGACCGCGATGATCGTCCGGTGCAGGATCGCCAGCCGCGGGAGCGGCAGGCACCCGAACGTCAGCCGCGTGAACGCCAGCCGCGGGAAGAACGGACCGAGCGCCGCCCGCGCCGCCGTGCCGCGCCGGAAGCCGATGCGTCCAGCGCACCGGCCGATTTCGACGCTGCGGTCCTGCCCCCGTCGCTGACCGAAAGCCTGGCGGCCGAAGCCAAGCCCAAGGCCCGTGCGCGCCGCCGCCGCGCCAACAATGACGAGGACGCGCCCGAGGCCGTCAATTCCTGACCACGCTTGACCGGTCCACCGCCCCGCGACACAGCGCAGGCGATGGACCGGTTGAACGTATTGCTCCAATCGCGCCCGCGGCTTGCCGCGCTTGCGCTGGGCCTCCTTGCAGCGACCGGCTTTCCGCCGCTGTCGCTGTGGCCGCTCACCTTGATCGCCATCGGCGGATTCGCCTGGCTGATCGTTACGGCCCCGACAGTGCGCAAGGCCGCCCTCTATGGCTGGCTGTTCGGCGTTGCGCATTTCACGCTCGCCAACAACTGGATTGCGACTGCCTTCACTTACCAGGCGGAAATGCCCGCGGTGCTGGGCTGGATCGCGGTGCCGCTGCTGTCGCTTTATCTGGCGGTTTATCCCGCACTCGCCGCCGCGGCAGCCCGCTGGCTGGGCGGCGGCATGGCGCGGGGCTGGTTCGCGGTTCTGCTGGCCGGCTGCTGGGTCATTTCGGAATGGCTGCGGAGCTGGGTCTTCACCGGCTATGCCTGGGACCCGGTCGGCCTCGCGCTGCTTGGGCCGTGGGACCGACCGGGGATCGCCGCGATACTGCCATGGCTGGGCACTTACGCGCTGTCGGGCGTGGCCGTGCTGATCGGCGCGCTGATCTGGTTTTCGCTGGCGGATCGCCGGTGGGTGCCGGTGGCTCTCGCCGCCGCATTGCTGGTGGCCGGGATGTATCTGCCCGCGCCCGCTGCGCGTGAAGGAACGCTCGCCTATACCCTGGTCCAGCCCGACCTGCGGCAGGAAGAACTGGACGATGCCAGCAAGTTCGAAGAACAGTTCCAGCGTATTGCCGGGCTGACCGTCCGCCCGCCCAGCGATACCCGCCGGCTGGTCCTGTGGCCGGAATCGGGCGTGCCCGATTACCTGCGCGACGGCTATCCCCAGCGTTATTACGATCAGATGACGGCCAATGGCGATCCGGCCTTTGCCCGCCGCCGCATCGGGGCGGTGATCGGCCCCGGCAGCCTGCTGCTGACGGGCGCGGTCGACCTGGAAATCGAGGGCGGGCGCGCGGTCGGCGCGCGCAATGCAGTAACCGCGCTGACTGCCGATGGGCGGATCGTGGCGGGGTACGACAAGGCGCATCTCGTGCCTTACGGGGAGTATCTGGCGCTGCGCTGGCTGCTCGAACCGCTCGGGCTGCGGCGCCTGGTCGCCGGATCGATCGATTTCTGGCCCGGGCCCGGCCCGCAGACCCTCGACCTCGGGCCCTGGGGGCAGGCGGGCGTGCAGATCTGTTACGAGATCGTGTTCTCGGGCCAGGTGGTGGAGCCGGGCAATCGGCCCGATTACCTGTTCAACCCGTCCAACGACGGCTGGTTCGGCACCTGGGGCCCGCCGCAGCATCTGGCGCAGGCTCGTCTGCGGGCGATCGAGGAAGGTCTGCCGGTGCTGCGTTCCACCACCACCGGGATCAGCGCGGTCATCGATGCGCGCGGCGTGGTGCGCGAACATATCGGGATGCACCGGGCGGACAGGATCGACGGCAGGATCCCGCCCGCCGCCGCGCCGACGCTGTTCTCCGCGCTCGGCAACAAACTGCCGCTACTATGGGCAGTAGTCGCTATTCTGGCATCGCTGGTTGCCACGCGTCTGCGACGCGGCTAACACCCGGGCCGGACATAAAGCTTTCTTTATATCGGGAATCCCATGCGCAACAGCTTCCTCTTCACCTCGGAGAGCGTCTCCGAAGGTCACCCCGACAAGGTATCCGACCAGATTTCGGATGCGATCGTCGATCTGTTCCTGGCCAAGGATCCGGAAGCGCGCGTCGCGTGCGAAACGCTGACGACGACCCAGACGGTGATCATCGCGGGCGAAATCCGCGGCAAGGGAATCATGGACGAAGCCGGCAACTGGGCGCCCGGCGTCGAGGCGGAGATCGAAGACACCGTGCGCGGCGTGGTGCGCAAGATCGGTTATGAGCAGGACGGGTTCCACTGGGAAACGCTGCGGTTCGAGAACAACCTGCATCCGCAATCCGCGCACATCGCGCAGGGCGTCGATGCCGGTGCCGAGAAGGACGAGGGCGCGGGCGACCAGGGCATCATGTTTGGCTATGCCTCGGACGAGACGCCCGACCTGATGCCGGCGACGCTCGACTACAGCCACAAGATCCTGGAACGCATGGCCGCAGACCGCAAGGCGGGCGTGGTCAGTTTCCTCGAACCCGACGCCAAGAGTCAGGTGACGCTGCGTTACGAGAACGAACGCCCGGTCGAAGCGTCCGCGATCGTCGTTTCGACCCAGCATGCGCCGGGTTACTTCTTCCACGGCGGCGAAGGCGACGAGGCGAAATACGCCGAACTGCGCAATTACGTGAAGGGCGTGATCGCCGACGTGATGCCGGCCGAGCTGCTGACGGAGCAGACCGTCTATCACATCAACCCGACCGGCCGGTTCGAAATCGGCGGGCCGGACGGCGACGCCGGGCTGACGGGGCGCAAGATCATCGTGGACACCTATGGCGGTGCCAGCCCGCACGGCGGCGGCGCGTTCAGCGGCAAGGACCCGACCAAGGTCGACCGTTCGGCCGCCTATATCACCCGCTACCTCGCCAAGAACGTGGTCGCGGCAGGCCTTGCCCGGCGTTGCACGATCCAGATCGCCTATGCCATCGGCGTGGCCGAGCCGCTGTCGCTCTATGTCGACCTCCACGGCACCGGCAGCGGCGTCACGGAAGGGCAGCTGGAATTGATCCTGCCCACGCTGGTTCGCCTGACCCCGCGGGGCATCCGCACGCACCTGGGGTTGAACAAGCCGATCTACAGCCAGTCGGCCGCCTATGGCCACTTCGGACGTCAGCCCGAAGGCGACCTGTTCCCGTGGGAGCGCACCGATCTGGTCGACAAGCTCAAGGCGGCCGTAGCCTGAGCTAGAGCGCGTAAGCCGCCTGGTCTTCATCGGGCCAGGCGGTCAGGCGCGGCATACGGCGGTTGAGAAAGACCACCGGCAGTTTCGCCAGCATCAGCGACTTGTGGATCCAGAAGTCAGCCCACAGTTCCCGCAGGCGCGGTTTCGGGCGGCGGCCATGGGCGCGCAGCCAACGGTCGTAGGGCTGCCAGTGATCGGGCTCGTCACGCTCGACCACTTCGAAAATGCGGGTCATGGCCCGGTCCGAACGAATGTGCGGGTTGCGGAGCAGGATTTCGACCTGCGCCATGCCGCGCTGTTCGGTGATCATGATCACCCGGCACAGTTTCTCAAATTCATCGCCACTGGCGACGATCTTGCCGGTGTCGAGGTCATCGATCGTGCAATGGAAAATCCGCTCGATGAAATGGTCGATATGGCCGCAGGTCCGGTCCACTTTCAGCGGCATGCGGCCCTGCAGTTCGAACCAGCGGCGAAACATGCGGTAATGCTTGTATTCGTCGGCGCGGTGTTTCTCGACTTCAGCGATGAAGGTCGCGTCATCAGGGCAGCGCGCCCGCACCGCCTCCAGCACCCGGTCAAGCGAGGTGTACCCCCGATGCTCGTTGTAGATATAGATCGAGGCGAGCACGTCGAGGAAGCGCGCGCGAAAGGCACTGGCGAGTCCCATGCAGGCGATTGTCCCACAATCGCCCGCAGTTAGGAAGGGTCAGGCGATATAGTGGGCAGTCGTCTTGGCAGCGACTTCCTCGGCGCTCACGCCCGGAGCGGTTTCGATCAGGCGGAACGGGCTGGCATGATCGGGCCGCTGGAACACCGCCAGATCGGTAACGATCATGTCGACCACGTTGCGCCCGGTCAGCGGCAGGGTGCACGCGGGGATGAACTTGGGGCTGCCATCCTTGGCATTGTGTTCCATCACCACGATGATCTTCTTGACCCCTGCGACCAGGTCCATCGCCCCGCCCATGCCCTTGATCATCTTGCCGGGGATCATCCAGTTGGCGATGTCGCCGTTCTCGGCCACTTCCATCGCGCCGAGTACCGTCAGGTCGATGTGCCCCCCGCGGATCATGGCAAAGCTGGCCGCGCTGTCGAAATAGGCGCTGTGCGGCAGTTCGCTGATGGTCTGCTTGCCTGCGTTGATCAGGTCGGGGTCGACCTCGTCATCGTAGGGGAAAGGGCCGATGCCGAGCATGCCGTTTTCGCTTTGCAAGGTCACGTGCATGCCGGCCGGGATGTGGTTCGCCACCAGCGTCGGAATGCCGATGCCGAGGTTGACGTAGTAACCGTCCTTCAATTCGCGCGCCGCGCGCGCGGCCATTTCGTCGCGGGTCCAGGCCATTATGCAGTCTCCCTTTCCCGAACGGTGCGAAATTCGATCTTCTTGTCGTATGGCGCGCCCACGATCATGCGCTGGACGTAGACGCCGGGCAGGTGAATGCAGTCGGGATCGAGGCTGCCGACCGGCACGATCTCCTCCACTTCCACTACGCAGACCTTGCCGCAGGTGGCGGCGGGCTGGTTGAAATTGCGCGCGGTCTTGCGGAACACGACGTTGCCGGTCTCATCCGCCTTCCACGCCTTGACGATGGCAAGATCAGCAAAGATGCCGCGTTCGAGGATGTACTCCTCCGGGCCGTTCGGGCCTTCGAAAACCTTGCTTTCCTTGCCCTCGGCAACCTGGGTCCCGACGCCGGTCTTCGTGTAGAAGCCGGGAATGCCGGCGCCGCCCGCACGCATGCGCTCTGCCAGCGTGCCCTGGGGGCAGAATTCCACCTCCAGCTCGCCCGAAAGGAATTGCCGCTCGAACTCCTTGTTCTCCCCGACATAGCTCGAGATCATCTTGCGAACCTGCTTGGTGCGCAGCAGCATGCCGATCCCTTCGTTATCGATCCCGGCATTGTTGCTGGCAAAAGTGAGGCCGGTGACGCCGGAATCGCGGATCGCGACAAGCAGGCGTTCGGGAATGCCGCACAGGCCGAAGCCTCCGCTGGCGATCAACATGTCGTCCTTGAGCAGTCCGTCCAGCGCGGACGCGGCATCGGGATAGAGCTTGTTCATGAAACCTCCGGTTGCGCGGGGGTTGCTCTAGGGGAAACGGGCCGCGGCTGTCACCCCCCGCCGTCGAGCGAAAAATGCCGCAGTGCAGCATGTTGTGACAGCGAAGCCAAATGGCAGAAGTCCGCTGATTCACGGCGCTCGCGTGCAACATAAGTTGCATACGATGCAACACAGCGTGATTATTTCGCACTTGCACAAAAAAGGCCCAACCAGCATATGAGCCGGGCCTTTCAGGCATCCTCTCCCAAGACTTTCCAGCCCCGGCCCCAGTGGTCGGGGCTTTTTTCTTGTGCGCGGTGCGCGGGGCTTCGGCACCTAATCCGTCCCGGCCCGTTTGCATCGCAGGGGTCGCATACCTAGCTTGTGCGTACTGTGATGAATGATTGGACGGGAGCAATATCCTCATGCCCGACGCTGACGCTGCGGTAGAAGACAAGACGATCCGGCTCGAAGTCGCGGCTGCACGTCAGGAGGAAAGCGGACGGGGCGTGGCGCGCATGCCGCGCTCGGCTTTCCAGGCGCTCGGCATCACCGAAGGCGATGTCGTCGAGATCGTTGGCAAGCGCAGCACGACCGCTGTGGCCATGTCCGCCTATGAAGAGGATCAATCGCTCGGTGTCGTGCGCCTCGACGGCTTGCAGCGCAGCAATGCGGAAGCCGCGTCGGGGGAACATGTTCGCATTTCGGCGGCCGAATCCCGGCCTGCCACGCGCGTGGTCTTCGCGCCCGCCAATCGCGACATGCGGCTGCAGGGGCCGACCCAGGCGCTGAAGCGTAATTTCTTCCGCCGCCCCCTGGTTGCGGGCGACATCGTGGCGACGACCGGGCAGCAGCCGGTCCAGAACATGCCGCCCCAGGTGCAGCGCATGTTCAATGCGCCCGCCTATTCGCTGACGCAGATCAGGCTCACCGTGGTCGCGACCAGCCCCAAGGGCATCGTCCACATCGACGAAAATACCGAGGTCGAGCTGCGCGCCGAGTTCGAGGAACCGCGCGACGGGCGCGGCGTGGTCAATTACGACGACGTCGGCGGCATGGGCGAGACGATCCAGCAGCTGCGCGAAATGGTCGAGCTGCCGCTGCGCTATCCCGAACTGTTCACCCGGCTGGGCGTCGATCCGCCCAAGGGAGTTCTGCTTCATGGCCCGCCGGGAACGGGCAAGACCCGTCTGGCCCAGGCCGTCGCCAATGAGAGCGACGCGCAGTTCTTCATCATCAACGGGCCCGAGATCATGGGTTCCGGTTACGGCGAGAGCGAGAAACGCCTGCGCGAGGTGTTCGAGGAAGCCGCCAAGGCCGCGCCCGCGATCGTGTTCATCGACGAGATCGATTCGATCGCGCCCAAGCGCAATCAGGTGCCGGGCGAGGCGGAGAAGCGGCTCGTCGCCCAGCTTTTGACGCTGATGGACGGGCTGGAAGCACGTTCCAACATCGTGGTCATCGCCGCGACCAACCGCCCCGATGCGATTGACGAGGCGCTGCGCCGCCCCGGGCGGTTCGACCGCGAGATCGTGATCGGCGTGCCGGACGAGCGGGGGCGGCGCGAAATCCTTGCGATCCATACGCGCGGCATGCCGCTGGGCGACCGGGTCGACCTCGATGAGCTGGCGCGCACGACGCACGGCTTCGTCGGTGCGGACCTTGCCGCGCTTGCGCGCGAGGCGGCAATCGATGCGGTGCGGCGGATCATGCCGCGGCTCGATCTCGATGAACGGACCATTCCGCCCGAGGTGCTGGAAGACCTCTACGTCAGCCGCGAGGATTTCCTTTCGGCACTCAAGCGCGTCCAGCCTTCGGCCATGCGCGAAGTCATGGTGCAGGTCCCGCGCGTCGGCTGGGACGACATCGGCGGCGTCGACGAGGCGATCGACAAGCTCAAGGAAGGGATCGAGCTTCCGCTCAAGAACCCGGGCGCGTTCGAACGGCTCGGTATCCGTCCCGCCAAGGGTTTCCTGCTTTACGGCCCGCCGGGCACCGGCAAGACCCTGCTGGCGAAAGCCGTGGCCAAGGAAGCGGAGGCCAACTTCATCTCGATGAAGAGCTCCGATCTCCTCTCCAAGTGGTACGGCGAAAGCGAACAGCAGATCGCGCGCATGTTCCAGCGCGCCCGCGCGGTGGCGCCGTGCGTGATCTTCATCGACGAGATCGACAGCCTGGTTCCCGCGCGCGGCAGCGGCCAGGGCGAACCGCAGGTGACTGGCCGCGTGGTCAACACGATCCTGGCGGAGATGGACGGGCTGGAGGAACTGCAGTCTGTCGTGGTGATCGGCGCGACCAACCGGCCGACCCTGGTCGACCCGGCACTTTTGCGTCCGGGCCGGTTCGATGAACTGGTCTATGTCGGCACACCCGATCGCAAAGGCCGCGAGCGGATCCTGGGCATCCACACCGAAGGCATGCCGCTGGCGGATGATGTCGATCTGGCGGCTGTCGCGGAAAAGACCGAGCGTTTCACCGGCGCCGATCTTGAAGACGTGGTCCGACGCGCCGGCCTCAACGCCCTGCGCCGTGCGGGCGGCGACGTGCAGAACGTCACCGCAGCCGACTTCACCGAAGCGCTGGGCGATTCCCGGGCAACGGTGACTTTGGAAATGGAAAGCGAATACAAGAAGATGCGCGGTGAGCTGAAGAAGCGCGCCGCCGAAGTCTTCCCGATCGGATTCCTGCACGAAGGCATGGTCGAACCGACCCGCGAGGCGAAGCACCGCGCGGCGGCGGAACGAAGCAACGACTAACGCTTCGGTGTGCTCGGCGGTTCGATCTCGATCCGCTGGCGCACCAGTGCGTCGGGCATTTCCGCGCGCAGCCACTCGATCATGTGTTCGCGTACGGCGCAGCGCAGGTCGAACAGCTCGCCGATGGTCCGGGCGCTCATCGCCAGGCGAAGCTCGATGGTGTCGGGCCGCGCCTCGGTCATCAGCAGCGCGGCGGTGCGCCCGTCCCACAGGGGGTGCGCACCGACGAAGCGAAGGAACTCGACCCGGATCGGTGCCACGTCGGTTGCGGGGTTGAGGTGCAAGAACACCGGCCCGGTCAGCATTTCATTCGTGCGCGACCAGTTTTCGAAGCTCTGGTCGAGGAAACGGCTGGTCGGCACGATCACCGCGCGCTCGTCCCAGGTTCGCACGATGATGTAACTCATCCGAATTTCCTCGACCCGGCCAGTATGTCCGTCGACCACCACCAGGTCGCCGATACGCAATGGCTCGGTCAGCGCCATCTGGAGGCCCGCGATGAGCGACTTGAGCGCTGGCTGCGCTGCCGCGCCGACCGCAAGGGCAGCAAGACCGGCCGAGGCCATCACCGTCACCCCGATATCGCGCACGCCCGGGATGCCGAGCAGCATCAGGCCCACGGTGATCAGGACGATGGCGAACGTCGCTGTGCGCGAGAGGATGGCGATGCGCGTTTTGCGGCTGCGATTGGTGATCGGGTCGTCGACGGTTTCGAGCCGAAATTCCATCGCCGCGGTAAAGGCCTGGACCAGGCAGTAGGCGATCCAGCCCAGGATCGCGGGGCGCACGATCTGCGCGATCGGGCCCCAGGTCGCGGCCAGTGTCGGATCGCTTTGCGCGGCGAGCGTGATTGCGATCGCGATGAATGCCCAGAAGGCCGGGCGGCGAATGCGCTGGAGCAGCAGTTCGTCGACCGGCGCCACCGATAGCCGGGCGATGCGCCCGGCAACCGCGAACACGATCCTGTGAATCAACCAGCCGGCGGCGACAGCGCCCACTGCCAGCAAGGCAGCCGTCCCGAGTTTGTCCCATGCAATCGACCATTCGGCCGGGTTCAGGCTTGCAAACATGGTGCCGCCCTATGCACCGCGCGCATGGCTGGCAAGGTCAGTCCTCGGCCGGGAAACGGATCAGGACCTCAACCCCGTCATCGTGGAAGGTGCGTTCGATCGTGCCGCGCAATTGCCGCGCAGACGCCTCCATCAACCGCGTACCGAAACCGCCACCATTGCTTTCGACCGCCTCGCCGGGCGCCGCGCAGGATTCGCGCCAGGTGATCGTGACCTGCCCGTCCTCACGCTCCCAGGTGACCGACAGGTGACCTTCCTCGCGCCAGCAACCGTACTTGACCGAATTGGTCGTCAACTCGTGCAGGACGAGGCCCAGCGGCGAGGCGCGCTTGGCCGATAGCATCACCGCGGGTCCTTCGACAGTCGCGGTCAGGCGCTGCGACCGATAGGGTGCCAGTGTCGTCTCCACCAGATCCTGCAACGCCGCGCGGCGCTCGTCGATGGCGCCCTGGGTCACCTCGTGCGCGGTCAGCAAGGCGCCAATGCGCTCCGCCATGCGTTCGCTTGCCGCCTTGGCTTCCGGCGCTTCTTTTGCGCCCATCCGCACGATCGCCAGGATCACGGCGAACAGGTTCTTGACGCGGTGATTGATCTCGCGCGCGAGCAGATCGGCCCGGTCCCGCGCTTCGGCGAGAGCCGCAGCCTGCGACGCGACCGCTTCGGCGCGCGCGGCGCGGGTGACGAGGGTATACCCGGCGACCAGCGCGGCGAACAAGGCCAGGATCACCACCGCCAGCAGCGGCAGGACCCGCGCTTCGGCCTTTGCAGTGTCCTCGGCGGCGCGGGTGAGGTGTTCTGTTTCCAGACGCTCCATCTCGCCGATCGCCTCGCGCAGGCGCTCCATCGCCTCCTGCCCTTCGTCGGAGAGGATGCGCCGGCGGGCGTCGAGCAACTGGGCGTTCGATGCGAGGCCGACCGTCTCGTCCATCTCGGCTCGCTTGATTGCAGTGAGGTTGGCGATTTCGTCCAGCAGGCTCGCCTGACGCGGGCTCAGGTCTTCGCCCATCAGGCGGCGCAGGCTGTCGACCGCGGGCCCGATCCGCGCCCGCCCTTCGCGGTAGGGTTCGAGATAACGCCGGTCGAGCGTGAGGAGATAACCGCGCTGGCCTGTCTCCGCGTTCAGCGTGACATGGCTGACCTGACGCAGCGCCAGCAGGATTTCGCCTGTACGCCGCACCTGCTCGCGGTGCGCGCGTTCCGTTTCGATGGTGCGGGCGACCAGCAGCAGGCCCGCCATCAATATCGACGCGATCAGCCCGAGAATTGCCACGTTGAGCCACAGCGAGGATCGCCGGGGACGGGGCATTACGGGATCGAGAGGGGCGGCCTCGGTCAGTGTGCCGCTCCCCAGCTCTTGCCGGCACCGATATCGATGCCGAGCGGCACGGTCAGGGCAACCGCGGGAAGGGCGGCATCCGCCATTACGCGCTCGATCACCGGCCTGGCTGCCTCGACGTCATCTTCGGGCAGCTCGAACACCAGTTCGTCGTGCACCTGCAGCAGCATGCGGACATGGCCCAGCCCGGCATCTTCCAATGCGGGCATCATCCGCGCCATCGCGCGCTTGATGATATCCGCGCTGGTGCCCTGGATCGGCGCATTGATGGCGGCGCGTTCGCTGCCTTGCCGTTCGGCCTGGTTCTTCGAACCGATCCGGGGGAACCACGTCTTGCGACCGAACAGCGTTTCCGAATAGCCAAGCTCGCGCACCCTCTCGAACGTTTCAAGGATATAGCGCTGGATGCCGGGGAAGCGTTGGAAATAGGTGTCGATCAACCCCTGCGCTTCGTCCGCCTCGATCCCCAGCCGGCCGCCCAGGCCCCAGCGGCTGATACCGTAAAGGATGGCGAAGTTGATGGTCTTGGCCCGCGCACGCGTGTCGCGCGTCACCTCGCCATACATCTCTCGCGCGGTGCGGGCGTGGATGTCCTCGCCCTGTGCAAACGCCTCCTTCAACTGGGGTACGTCTGCCATGTGCGCGGCGAGGCGCAGCTCGATCTGGGAATAGTCCGCCGACATCAGCACGTTGCCCGGCTCGGGAACGAAGGCGTCGCGGATCTGTCGGCCGATTTCGGTGCGGATCGGGATATTCTGCAGGTTCGGGTCGGTCGAGGACAGGCGTCCGGTCTGCGCGCCCACCAGGCTGTAGCTGGTGTGGACGCGGCCCGTCGCCGGGTTGATCGCGGCCTGCAGCGCGTCGGTATAAGTCGACTTGAGCTTGGACAGCTGGCGCCATTCGAGCACCTTGGAGGCGACTTCCGCGCCCTGTGCGGCAAGTCCTTCCAGGATCGCCTGGTCGGTCGAATATTGCCCGCTCTTGCCCTTGCGCCCGCCTTTGTACCCAAGCTTGTCGAACAGCACGTCGCCCAGCTGCTTGGGGCTGCCGATGGTGAATTCCATCCCGCAGCAGGTGTAGACGTCCTGTTCGATCCGGGCGATCTCGCGCGCGAATTCGTCCGACAGCCCGGCCAGCCGTTCGCGGTCGACGCGGATGCCGTGCCGCTCCATCTGGGCGACGACCGGGATCAGCGGCCGGTCGACCCGCTCGTAGACCCGGCTGCCGCCCTCCTGCGCCAGGCGTGGATGCAGCGTCTTGTACAGGCGCCAGGTGACTTCGGCGTCCTCGGCCGCGTATTCGGTGGCCCGGTCCAGCGGCACCTCGCCAAACGGAATGGCCTTCTTGCCCGTGCCGCAGATGTCCTTGAACGTCAGGGTCGTGTGGCCAAGGTGGCGCTGGGCGAGCTCGTCCATGCCGTGCCCGCCGCCGATCCCGTCGAGACTGCGCCCCGCGTCGAGCGCAAAGCTGACGATCATCGTATCGTCGATCGGCGCCATCGCGATGCCGTGCCGGGCAAGCACGTTGAGATCGTACTTCACGTTCTGCCCGACTTTCAGCACCGCCTCGCTTTCCAGCAGCGGCTTGAGCAGTTTGAGCGCGCGGGCCGGCGGCACCTGCTGCGGCCGTTCGGCGAACATGTCGGTTCCGCCGCCGCCCACGTTATGATGACCCAGCGGGATGTAGCACGCTTGGCCGGGACCCGTGGCCAGGCTGATCCCGGCAAGATCGGCGCGCATCGCGTCGAGCGCGCTGGTTTCGGTGTCGACCGCGACCAGCCGCGCGGCGAAGGCGCGCTCGACCCAAGCCTGCAGCGCAGCTTCGGTTTGCACGCATTCGTAAAGCGATCGATCGATGGCAGGCCATTCGGGCGCGGGCTGGCGATTGCCATCCGTTGCAGCGGCTGCCCCCTGGTTGACGGGTTTTGCCGGGTGCAGCTGGGTCGTGCGCGCCGGGCTGCCCGAGCCGGAATCGAGCCGGCGCAGCAGGCTGGTGAAACCGTGCTTTGCCAGAAACGCTGCCAGCGGCTCGGCCGGGACGCCATCGAGCTTCATGTCGTCGAGCGCGATCGGGAGGTCGCAATCCTCCTTCAACTGCACCAGTTCGCGGCTGAGCAGGGCCATTTCGCGGCCTTCGATCAGGCGTTCGCGCAGCTTGCTCGCCTTCATCTGCGGCGCGGCATCCAGCGCGGCGATCAGCGAACCGTGATCCTGGATAAGTTTCGACGCGGTCTTGGGCCCGATGCCGTAGATGCCGGGCACGTTATCGACGCTGTCGCCCATCAACGCCAGTACGTCGCCGACCAGTTCGGGCGGCACCCCGAACTTCTCGACCACTTCGGGCACGTCGATTCGCTGGTTCTTCATCGTATCGAGCATGTCGATGCAGGCATGACCATCGGGGCCGTCGCAGCGCCCGACCAGCTGCATCAGGTCCTTGTCGCTCGAAACAATGGTGACGTCCCAGCCGCGCGCCGTCGCGGCACGGGCGTAACTGGCGATCAGGTCGTCCGCCTCCAGATCGTCTTCCTCGATACACGGCAGGCTGAAAGCGCGGGTGGCATCGCGGATCAAAGGAAACTGGGGGACCAGGTCTTCGGGCGGGGGCGGGCGGTTGGCCTTGTACTGGTCGTACAGCGTATTGCGAAAACTGGTCGAACCCTTGTCCAGAATCACCGCCAGATGCGTCGGCCCGTCAGCCTTGTCGAGATCGTCGGCCAGCTTCCACAGCATCGTGGTATAGCCATAGACGGCACCGACAGGCGTGCCTTCCGGATTGGTCAACGGCGGCAGCCGGTGATACGCGCGAAAGATATACGCCGAGCCGTCAACGAGGTAGAGATGCTGCTTGTCTGACATTGCTGCGCTGGTTAGCAGCGCGCCCGGGGCAAAGAAACACGACAATTCAGCCAGCATCCGGAATGGCGGATTTCCGCCAATTTTGGCCAAAATGCGGCGAAATGCGGGCAGATTGTGGCGAAACCGCTTGCGCTGCCATATTCCCGCCATTATTTAGCGAGGCAGAGACCAAGCCTTTAGCTGGTTTCGCGCTCCGGGCCTCAATCCGGTGTGTATTTCACTCGCTGATAAGGATTGATCCTATGCGTAAGATCATGCTCGTTGCCGCTGCTGCCGCTGCCTCGCTGAGCCTCGCCGCTTGCTCGGAAGCCACCACCGACGCCGCTGAAGAAACCGCCGAAGGCGCGATCGCCGACACCGAAACCAACGCTGAAGCCATGGGCGAAGCCGTTGAAGGCGCAGCTGTTGAAGCCGGTGCCGCTGTTGAAGACGCTGCTGCCGACACCGAAGCAGCCGTTGAAGGCGCAACCGCCGAAGCCGAAGCCGAAGTCCAGGGCGAGACCCCGGCCGAAGCCGCTGTCGACTGATCGACTGCGGTCCGGTTTTCGGATCGAAACAAGAAGGGCGGCACCTCGCGGGGCCGCCCTTTCCGTTTGCCAGCTCCGTTTTTCCGTCTGACCGGACGGAATGCCGGTCAATTACCGCCGTAGTTGGCGCTGGCCCAATTCTGGTTCGGCGCAGTGTACCCGTTGTAAAGCGCACGGGCGATTTCCGCGATGCGACCTTCACGCGCCAAGCGCGAGCCCTGACCGGTCACGTAAATCGCCACCGCGATGGCGCGGCCATCGGGCAGGTGAATCAGGCCGATATCGCTCGAAGTATTGTTCAACGATCCCGTCTTGTGCGCGACCAGCGTCGAAGATGGCAGCATCGCCGGGATGCGGCGCTTGCCGGTAACGCAGCGTTCCATCGCGCCCAGGATGACCCTGCGATGTGCGGCGTTCAGCCATTTGCCCTGATGCAGCCCGGCCACGAGCTGGACCATTGCTTCCGGTGTCGCGCTGTCGCGGCGATCGATCGTGGATGCCGGATCGATTTCACCGTCGTCGCGCACCAGGGTGGCGATATCGCGGGTCAATTCGAAATCGCGGATGCCTGCACGCCGGGCCCAGTCGTTAACCGCCTCCGGCCCGCCGATGACGCGCAGCAGCGCATCGGTGGCGGGGTTGGAACTGCGGGTGATCATCAGTTCGATAAGCTGGCTTGCAGGCAGATAGTTGCCTTCGCGAACCGGCGCGACCTTGGTGGAATGGCGCGCCGAGGAAACCGGGATCAGCAACGGAAATTCGCTTGTCAGCGACCACTTGCCTTTTTCGACCCCTTCCAGAAAAGCGGCGGCGATGGCGATCTTGCTGGTGCTGGCCATCGGAAACCGCTGGTCGCCCAGCACGCCGACGGTGCGGCCCGTCGCGAGATCGATCGCGGCTACGCCGATCCGGCCCTGCGATCCGTTCGCTATCCGCGCGATCTGCGCTTCCAGCCCGCTTTCGTAAACGGCCTCGAACGTCTTGGGCGCCCGTGTCTCGGTGCCCAGCGTCCGATCGAACGCTGCTTCCAATTCGACCCTGTCGGCCTTGGCCGGTGTGGCCAGTCCCAACGCAAGCGCCGCAGCCGCGGCGCCAATCCCGAATATTCGCCTGAAATCCGCCATGCTTGCCAGCATACCCCCGTCAAGGTTTGCATATGCTTAATAACCCTACATAGTCGCAAACAAGCTGCGGCGCGATGAAAAGTGTCGCGATCGCGATAAATCAATTCGCTTTGTTGTCCGAACCGTTCGCCTTACATGCCCGGCATGACCAAGTGGGTGATCGGAATTATCGGCGGATCGGGGCTCTACGCGATCGACGGCCTTGAAGATGCCCAGTGGATTGCCATCAACACACCGTGGGGCGATCCGGCCGACGAAGTGCTTTGCGGCCGATTGGGCGATGTCCAGTTGCGGTTCTTGCCGCGCCATGGACGCGGCCACCGCCTGCCACCGTCCGATGTCAACGCCCGCGCCAATATCGATGCGCTCAAGCGCGCGGGCTGCACCGACATCCTGGCGATCTCTGCCGTTGGCAGCTTGCGTCAGGAGCTCGCGCCCGGTCGGTTCGTAGCGGTAGATCAGTTCATTGATCGGACGACTGCGCGGCCCACCAGTTACTTCGGCCCCGGCCTCGTCGCGCATGTCAGCATGGCGGACCCGGTTTGCCACCGCCTGGCGCAACTTGCCGCAGATGCGGTCGAGGCAGCGGGTGGCCAAGTGGCGCGCCACGCCACGTATCTGGCGATGGAAGGGCCGCAATTCTCGACCCGGGCCGAAAGCAGGCTTTACCGGGAATGGGGCGCGGACGTCATCGGAATGACCGCCATGCCGGAGGCGCGCCTCGCGCGCGAGGCAGAGCTGCCATATGCCTTGCTTGGCATGGTGACCGACTACGATGGCTGGCGCGATGACGCGCCGCCCGTTGCAGCGGGGGATGTGGTGGCGACCATGCAGGAAAATGCAGCCCTGGCGCGGCGCACGATCGAACGGCTGATCGCTGCTCTGCCCGAAACCCGCGCCCCTTCACCAATCGACACCGCTCTCGACAATGCGCTGATGACCGCCCCGGCGCATCGCGACCCGGCGCTGTTGGCGCGGCTGGACGCGGTGGCCGGCAGGGTGCTCTGACCGCGGTTGAGCCCCGGCGAGAGTAGAGGGTTTGGGCGAGACGGTGGGGGGCCGCCATCTCGCCCGCCACCCTTATGACTGCGCAATCCTTTCTAGCCACTCTCGCCCTGCCTCCGCAAGACTACGCAGCTGGTTGCGTCGCAGCGCCGACGAACGGCCGATCTGGCTCGACCGGCGGTGACTTGACTTGGGCGCGGCGATGGGGACGTTGCTGCCCCTGCAACGTTGCCCGGGGACACATCTTTATCATGCCAACACATCGTCTTGCTCGCCTCTCGCTCGTCGCGAGCCTGCTCGCCACATCCGCCCACCTTGCCGCGCAGGACGTGCCGATCGTCCAGCCCGGTGCGCCGGGGAGCTCGCCGCGCGTTCTGAGCGTGGGCGAGGCAACCAGGCTGGCCCAGGCAACCTATACCCCCGCCGACGTCGCTTTCATGCAGGGCATGATCGTCCACCACCAGCAGGCGGTCGACATGGCTGAGCTGGTGAAGGGACGGACGAACAACGAAGCGATCGTCAATGTCGCCAAGCGGATCGAGGCGAGCCAGAAGGACGAGATGAAGTTCATGACCGAATGGCTTACCGGCAAGAACGAGCCGGTGGCCATGTCGGGCATGGGTCATGCACACCACCATGGCGACATGAAGGGCATGGCAACGCCCGAACAAATGGCGGCGCTGCGGGCGGCCAGCGGCACGGCATTCGACCGCATGTTCCTGGAAATGATGATCCGCCACCACCAGGGTGCGCTCGACATGGTGGAAGAACTGCACCGCCAGCCCGGCACAGCTTACGAGCCGGTGATGTTCGAATTCACCAATGAAGTGGTGAGTGACCAGAAGGCCGAGATGGAGCGGATGAACACGACGCTCGCCAGCCTGTCGACCGATCCGCGCGCTACGCTGAAGCCGGGATTCCGCAACGCGGGCGAGGCGATCAGCAACATGCGGCTGGTCGCGGCCATGCCCAAGCCGCCGGGTTTCTTCGATCCCGACAATCCGGCCGGTCTCCAGCCGGAAAAGCCAAAGAAGGAAGGCGAAGCGCCCAAGCCGGTCAAGGCTGGCGAAGAACCGCCCAAGCCGCAATTCAGCGAACGCGGATCGCCGCTCGATTTCGCACAGACCGACATGGCGTTTTCGGGTGATCTGCTGGTCACCGGCAACTATCACGGCTTCAACGCCTATCGCCTGCAGGACGATGGCGCCCCGCAGCTGGTCAGTTCGGTCGTGTGTCCGGGCGGCCAGGGCGACGTCTCGATCGTCGGCAACATCCTGATCATGAGCGTTGAGGACAGCCGGGCACGGGTGGACTGCGGCCTGGGCGGTGTATCGGACCGGATCAGCCCGGAACGGTTCCGCGGCCTGCGCATCTTCGACATCTCCGATGTGACCGCACCGCGGCAAGTCGGGCAGGTCCAGACCTGCCGCGGCAGCCACACCCACTCGATCGTAGATGCCGATGCGCGCCGCATCGTCGTCTACAATTCGGGCACCAGCTACGTCCGCGACGAGAAGGAACTGGACTTCTGCGTCGGCAATATCGCCGGTGACGAACGGACCGCGCTGTTCAGCATCGACGTGATCGAAATCCCGGTGGCTGATCCGTCGAAGGCGCGCATCGTCGATCGCCCGCGCGTGTTCGCCGACGAAACCGGCAATATCGCGGGCCTGTGGCGGGGCGGCGACCATGGCGAAGGGACGCAGGACACCAGCCAGACCAACCAGTGCCACGACATCACCGTGTTCCCGGCGAAGAAGATTGCAGCGGGCGCCTGTTCGGGCAATGGCATCCTACTCGACATTTCGAACCCGCTGAAGCCGAAGCGGATCGACGACGTCGTCGACAAGGGGTTTGCCTATTGGCACTCGGCCACGTTCAACAACGATGGCACCAAGGTGATCTTCACTGACGAATGGGGTGGCGGTGGCCGCCCGCGCTGCCAGGCGGGCGACCCGAAGAACTGGGGCGCCAACGCGATCTACACCGTCGAAGGCCGCGAGCTGGCGTTCAAGAGCCTGTACAAGCTTCCCGCGCCGCAGACCGACAAGGAAAATTGCGTCGCGCACAACGGTTCGATTATCCCGGTCCCGGGCCGCGATATCTTCGTCCAGGCATGGTACCAGGGCGGGATCAGCGTGATCGACTTTACCGACGCCGCCAATCCGGTCGAGATCGCCTATTTCGACCGCGGGCCGGTGGACAAGGACCAACTCGTCACCGGCGGCTACTGGTCGGCGTACTGGTATGACGGGCGCATTTACGCGACCGAGATCACCCGCGGGCTCGACGTCTTCGAACTGGTCCCGAGCGAACACCTGACCGCTGCCGAAATCGCCGCCGCCAAGGCTGCGATCTATCCCGGCAACGTGTTCAACCCGCAGACCCAGACGCAGGTCACCTGGCCCGCCGAAGTGGCCGCCGCCGCCGAAGCCAGCCGCGTGGGCGGTTGATCCGAGGCCATTCCTTTCCCCCGCCACGACAATAAGTTATGGCGGGGGAAGGGGGGACGCGGATGAGTTGGGTCGCTGCGAGCCGATTGCTGGAAGCTGTTCACGACGACGAGGCATTGACCGACGTCGTCTCTATCCTTTCGGGGCAGCTGGGGGCGCGGTCCTTTTTCGGGGCGTTCGGGCTGGAAGGGGGGCTGCAGGGGGTCGTTGCCAACAACGGGTGGTGGGACCATGCGCAGCTAGCGCTGTACGATCGGGAATTCCTGGCCCTGGATCCCTGCGCGGCGGCAATGCTTGCCAACTGGCGTCCGCAGCAGGTCATCGATCTCGAACGGGAGATCGGCAGCGACAATTTCGAACGCAGCCGGCTCTATCAGGATTTCATCCGGCCCATGGGCGATGACACCTTTCGCGCTCTGGGCCTGCCGTTCGAAGGACCTGCGGGCAAGGGCGCCATTACTTTTCAGCGCGGTATTGCCCAGCCCCGGTTCGGCAGCGACGAGGTTGCTCTCCTCACCCACTCCGCGACCGAACTGGCGCAGATATTCATGTTGCGTGCGCGCATTGCCGGCATGGACCAGGCGGTGCGGGAGCGCAGTGCGGCGCTCGACGCTGTGGACGAGGCGCTGCTGATCCTGCGGCCTGACGGGCTGCTGGTCCACGCCAACAGCCGGGCAGAATCCGAATTGCGCCGCGGGCGGTTGATCCGGCTGGAACGCGGCCGGGTGAGGCCGGTCGGGCGTGCCGATTTCGCCCGCTTCGAAACCATGCTGGCGCAGGCCGCCGCACCCGGCAGCCCGCCGGGCGGCGGCATGCATCTTGTCGGACCCGGCCCGGTCAGCGCCGATGTGGTAGCCGTGCGATTGCTCGACGGTTCGGTGCTGCTGTCGGTCAGCAACCCGGTCATGCCCGATGTAACGGCACGCCTGCGCTCGATCTACGGGCTTTCGGCCGGCGAAGCCGATATCGCGGTTCGACTGTGGGCAGGCGAAACGGTGGAGCAGATCGCGCTTGGGCGTGGGACCAGCCGGCACACGGTGCGGTTCCAGATCCGCACCATCTGCCTCAAGATGGATTGCTCGCGCCAGATCGAGATCGTGACCAGGATAGCCATGCTTCCGCGGGTCGGGCCCAATTCGTAAGATGTAGCGCAATTGCGCTATTCCAGGCGGCCCTCCGGTCGGCAAAAACACTGACAATCAGGGTTTTCCGAGGCGACCCGAAGGGTGCGGCGCAAGCTGACATCCTCGATCTAACCCGGGCCGGCATAGTGCCGGTCCGGGCTTTTTTATGCGCACGTCGGACGCAAAAAAGGCCGGGGGATCGCTCCCCCGGCCTTCTTGTGTCTTGTTCCGGATGACCGGCTTAGAAGCCCATGCCGCCCATGTCGGGCATGCCGCCACCGGCCGGCATTGCTGCCTTGTCTTCCGGCTTCTCGGTGATCGCCGCTTCGGTGGTGATCAGGAGACCGGCAACCGACGCCGCGTCCTGCAGAGCGGTCCGAACGACCTTGGTCGGGTCGATCACGCCTGCGGTGACGAGGTTCTCGTAGGTGTCGGTCTGCGCGTTGAAGCCCAGCGTCTCGTCGTTGCCGTCGAGCAGCTTGCCCGAAATCACCGCACCGTCATGCCCGGCATTCTGGGCGATCTGGCGAACCGGCGCGTAGAGCGCCTTGCGGATGATGTCGACGCCGCGGGTCTGGTCGTCGTTGGCGCCGGTCAGGCCCTCGATCGCGCGGGTGGCATAGAGCAACGCGGTACCGCCGCCCGGGACGATGCCTTCTTCCACGGCAGCGCGGGTCGCGTGCAGCGCATCGTCGACGCGGTCCTTGCGCTCCTTCACCTCGACTTCGGTCGCACCGCCGACCTTGATCACGGCAACGCCGCCAGCAAGCTTGGCGAGACGCTCCTGCAGCTTCTCACGGTCGTAGTCGCTGCTGGTGTTGTCGATCTGGGTGCGGATTTCACCGACGCGGGCCTTGATGTCGTCAGGCGAGCCGGCGCCATCGACGATCGTGGTGTTGTCCTTGTCGATGGTGACCTTCTTGGCTTCGCCAAGCATGCCCAGCGTGACGTTCTCAAGCTTGATGCCGAGGTCTTCGCTGATCATCTCGCCCTTGGTCAGGATTGCGATGTCCTGCAGCATCGCCTTGCGGCGATCGCCGAAGCCAGGTGCCTTGACCGCTGCGACCTTCAGGCCGCCGCGCAGCTTGTTGACCACCAGGGTCGCCAGCGCTTCGCCTTCGATGTCTTCCGCGATGATCAGCAGCGGACGGCCCGACTGGACGGTCGCTTCGAGCACGGGCAGCATCGACTGCAGGTTCGACAGCTTCTTCTCGTGGATCAGGATGTACGGGTTCTCCAGCTCCACCACCATCTTTTCAGGGTTGGTGATGAAGTAGGGGCTGAGGTAGCCGCGGTCGAACTGCATGCCTTCGACAACGTCGAGCTCGAATTCGAGACCCTTGGCTTCCTCGACGGTGATCACGCCTTCCTTGCCGACCTTTTCCATCGCTTCGGCGATCTTCTCGCCGACTTCGCGGTCGCCGTTGGCCGAGATGATGCCGACCTGGGCGATCTCGCTCGAACCGGCGACGTCCTTGGAACGGCCCTTCAGGTTCTCGACGACCTTTTCCACGGCGAGGTCGATGCCGCGCTTCAGGTCCATCGGGTTCATGCCGGCCGCGACCGACTTCATGCCTTCGGTCACGATGGCCTGGGCCAGAACGGTTGCGGTGGTCGTGCCGTCACCGGCGAGGTCGTTGGTCTTCGAGGCCACTTCGCGCAGCATCTGCGCGCCCATGTTCTCGAACTTGTCCTTGAGCTCGATTTCCTTGGCGACGGTGACGCCGTCCTTGGTGATGCGCGGGGCGCCGAAGCTCTTGTCGATCACGACGTTGCGGCCCTTGGGGCCCAGCGTGACCTTGACGGCATTGGCGAGGGTGTCGACGCCGCGAAGAATGCCTTCGCGCGCTTCGCGGCCGAACTTTACGTCCTTGGCTGCCATGATGTTACTCCTGAGAATATCTGTTTGATTGGTGAGGTAGTCGCGTCAGCAGGGTCGGCTCAGCCGATGATCCCCATGATGTCGCTTTCCTTCATGATCAGCAGGTCTTCGCCGTCCAGCTTGACCTCGGTGCCCGACCACTTGCCGAACAGCACACGGTCGCCGGTCTTGACGTCGAGCGGGGTGATCTTGCCGTCTTCGGCCTTGGTGCCCGAACCCACGGCGACGACTTCGCCTTCGCTCGGCTTTTCCTTGGCGTTGTCGGGGATGATGATGCCGCCGGCGGTCTTTTCTTCCGCTTCGATGCGGCGGACCAGCACGCGGTCGTGCAGGGGACGAAATGCCATTGTTCGTGACCTCTCTCGGTTGAAACACGCGATTGGCACTCTCAGGGCGAGAGTGCCAGCGGGGCGGCATATGTGAATCGCAGTTCAGCGAGTCAACGGGCTGGTCGCGAAAAAAATGCAGCCCGCGCCGGCCCGCCCGATGCGGCCGTTCAGACGAGCCCGAGCCGTTCGCGCCGGGCCCAGCGCCACGTCAGCAGGGCGGCGGCAAAGACCAGCCCGATGGCAAGGCCGATCCAAACCCCGGTCCCCTCCAGCGGAGTGTAGAAGCCGAGCCAGATCGCCGTTCCGAGCCCCGGGACCCAGTAGCTGAACACTGCGATCACCATGGGCACGCGGGTATCCTGCAGGCCGCGGAGCGCACCGGCCGCGACTGCCTGCACGCCGTCCACCAACTGGAATGCCGCCGCCACCAGCATGTACTGGACTGCAAAACCGACCATGGCGGCGTTGGCCGGATTGGACGGGTCGACATAAATGCGCAGCAGCAGCATCGGCGCCAGGATCATGAGCGCTGCGGTGAGGCACATGAACGATCCGGCCATGCCGATACCTACCCAACCCGCGCGTCCGATGGCGGCAATATCGCGCGCGCCATAATGGTACCCGACCCTGATCGTGGCCGCCTGCCCGACGCCGAAGGGTATCTGGAACGCCAGCGCCGCGATCTGCAGCGCAACCGTGTGCCCGGCCAGTTCCGACGCGCCGATGCGGCCCATCAGCAAAGCCGCGCCGCTGAACAGCCCCGCTTCTGCAATGATAATGACCATGACCGGGGTGCCCAGGCGCACCAGTTCGCGCAGCCGCGACCATTCGGGGCGCCACCAGTTCCCGAATACGCGGTAGCGGCGCAGACGCCGGTTGCCGAGAATCGCGGCGACGTAGCTTGCCAGGATGAACAGCGAGGTCAGCACGCTAGCCAGAGCCGATCCTTCCAGCCCCATGGCAGGCGCGCCCAGGTTGCCGAAAACGAACATCCAGTTGAAAAGGACGCTGGCGAACAGCGCAAGACCGGTGATTGCTGTGGCGAAGACCGGACGGCCCAGTGCGGCGACGAAACTGCGCAGCACGTTGGCCGCGATCATCGGGATCATCGCCCACATGATGATGCGCAGGAAATCGCCTGCGCGCGCCGCAAGCGTTGCTTCCTGTCCGCTCGCCAGCATGATCGCTTCGCCCTGCCAGCAGATTGCCATGCCGACCGTGCCCGAGGCCAGCGCCAGCCACAGCCCCATGCGGACCGACCTGCGCACTTCGCGCACTGCATGGCGGCGGCGCCCCAGCTCTTCCGCGATCAGCGCCGCGACCATGCCCGTGAGGCCGGAAAAGGCCCACATCAACAGGCCAAACAGCGCGATTGCCAATGCGGAGGCGGCCAGTTCCCGTTCCCCCAGCCGGGCGACGAAGATCACATCGACCACGTGGACCAGCATTTGCAGCAGGTTGGCGAGCGCCAGCGGCCAGGCCAGCCGGAAGGTGGCGCCCAGTTCGCTGCGCCATTCAGCGCCGGTAGATGTGTGTCCGTGTCGCATAAAGCCGGCCCGAATAGTCGAGGCATCGCGGCAGCCCAAGCCCATTCTCGCACCCGCCAACCGATCAGGCGGACAAGCGGCAATTCGACCACAGCTTGCGACGGGGCGAGGTGCCCGGCTAGGGGCGTATGAAAGGGAGCTGCCGATGCGTTCGATCCACCTTGTCGCCCTGGCGCTGTCGTTGGGGTTGGCCGCATGCGGGAAAGGCGATGGATCCAGCCCATCGGCCACTGGCCGAGCAGGGGCGCCCTGGGCCCAATGCGCCACGTGCCACTCGCTGGCCCCCGGCAAGAACGGCATAGGCCCATCTTTGGCCGGCGTTTACGGGCGGCCCGCCGCACAGGAACCGAGCTTCGCCTACAGCACGCAGATGCGCACCAGCGGTATCGTGTGGGACGATGCCGCACTCGACGCTTTCCTCAAGAACCCGCGCGCCATGGTGCCCGGCACCAAAATGGCGTTCGGCGGGATCGAAAATCCGGCCGAACGCGCAGCGGTGATCGCGTTTCTGCGCGATCGATAGGGGCCAGGTTCAGGGCGTCATGCGGACTTTGGCCTCGCGGTCGAAGAACCGGGTCTTGGCCGCCTCGACGAACTTCGATCCAAGGTCGGTAATACCCTCGTCGGGCTCGATTCCAGCGCGCTCGATCAGCGCGGCGGAGCCCTGGCTGTAGCCGATCGCCTTGAGGTGACCGAACGCGTCGGCAACGAATTGCACCGCCGCGCCCTCGCGCGCCAATCGCCGGGCGGCTTCGTCCGTCAGCATGATTGCAACGGCATCGAACAGGACGGAGGGCGAACCGGCGAGCTGGCCATCGGCCTTGCGCTTCGATCCGTCGGATAATTCGGCGCCGCCGATCTTGGGCGCAATTACGAAACACCGTCCGCCGGCCTCGCCAACCGCGGCCTCGATCGCGGTGAGCGCGTCGGCGTCCGTTCCGTCATCGATCAACAGTCCGACCATGCGGCCTTCCAGCGTCTGCTTCATATTGCCGATAACTCGCAGCGCGGGCGATTCGGGCAAATCGCGCACTGGTGCGAACGCCGGGGTGGCCTGGGGCAGATCGACATTCATCGCCTTGGCAACCCGCGCGGCAAGGTCTTCGTCGACATTGCGCAGGTTCGCGATCATCCGCTGCTGGACATGCTCGAACGCGCATTTCGACAGTTCGAACGTGAACGCAGACACGATATGCGATTGTTCGGCCGGATGCATCGAACGCCAGAATTGCCGCGCCTGGCTGTAATGGTCGGCGAAGCTCTCAGGGCGGATGCGGCTCTTCGGGCCTTCCTCCATCGGCTCGCGGAAACTGGTGAAGCCATGGGCCGGAACTTCGCGCGGACCGCCCTCCTCACCGGCCTGGGCCAGGCTGTTGGGTTCGTAATTGGCGCGCCCCTTGGGCACGTTCATCTGCATGTGCCCATCGCGTTGGAAATTGTTGAACGGACAGCCGCCGCTGCCCTGTGCTGCGGCCACCCCCTTGGCCCGGTTGGTCGGCAGTTGATGGAAATTGGTGCTGCCGAGCCGGCTCAACTGCGTATCGAGATATGAAAACAGCCGACCCTGGAGCAGCGGGTCGTTACTGAAATCCATGCCCGGGACCAGATGGCTGGGACAAAACGCTGCCTGTTCCGTCTCGGCGAAGAAGTTGTCCGGATACCGGTTCAGCACCATGCGGCCAATGATCCGCACCGGGATCAGCTCCTCAGGAATGATCTTGGTCGCGTCGAGATGATCGAACGGCAGGCTATCGGCGGTTTCCTGGTCGAACAGCTGCACACCCAGTTCCCATTCTGGAAAGTCGCCTCGCGCGATCGCATCATACATGTCGCGGCGTTGGTAATCGCTGTCGGCGCCCGCGATCTTGACCGTCTCGTCCCATATGGTGGACTGAAGACCCAGGCGGGGCTTCCAGTGATATTTGACGAAGGTCGATTTCCCTTCGGCATTGACCAGGCGGAAAGTGTGGACGCCGAATCCTTCCATCATGCGGAAAGACCGGGGCAGGGTCCGATCGGACATGGCCCACATCACCATGTGCGTCGATTCGGGCATCAGCGAGACGAAGTCCCAGAACGTATCGTGTGCGGCTGTCGCCTGCGGGAAGCCGCGATCCGCTTCGGGCTTGACCGAGTGGACCAGATCGGGAAACTTCATCGCATCCTGGATGAAGAACACCGGCACGTTGTTGCCGACCAGATCCCAGTTGCCTTCCTTGGTGTAGAATTTCACCGCAAAGCCGCGCACATCGCGCGGGGTGTCGGTCGACCCCTTGCTGCCTGCAACCGTCGAGAAGCGGGCGAATACCTCTGTCCGTTCGCCAACCTCTGTCAGGATGCGGGCGGTGGTGTATTCGGCAAGGCTGTCCGTCAGTTCGAAAAACCCGTGAACGCCGGTGCCGCGCGCGTGGACGATCCGTTCCGGTATGCGCTCGTGATCGAAGTGGTTCATCTTCTCGCGGAAGATCATGTCTTCGAGCAGCGCAGGCCCCCGCGGGTGCGCTTTCAGCAGGTTCTGGTTGTCGGCAATGGGCACGCCGTGATTGGTGGTCAGCCGCGCCGTGTCCCCACTTGCTTGCTGGTGGGTCTCGCCGCCAGTTCCGGGGTTGCGGTCATCGTGCTGTTGCTGCTGCGCCATTGGCCAGTCCTTTATCGCGTTCGGGGGATGACAGGCGAACGGCTGCCTATCCGATTGTTTCCGAACGAGACCGGAGTTCTGCGCCAGATATACGAAAAGGGCGGCGCCTTGCGGCACCGCCCTTCGCTGGTCTCTCGAAAGAGAACGAGGCTTACTTGAGCTCGACGGTGCCGCCGGCTTCCTCGATCTTCTTCTTGATTTCTTCGGCTTCCGCCTTGTTCACGCCTTCCTTGAGCGCCTTCGGAGCCGATTCCACGAGGGTCTTGGCTTCGGTCAGGCCCAGGCCGGTGATGGCGCGGACTTCCTTGATGACCTGGATCTTCTTGCCACCGTCGCCGGTGAGGATCACGTCGAACTCGGTCTTTTCTTCCGCGGCGGGTGCATCGCCGGCAGGAGCAGCGGCCACGGCAACGGCAGCAGCGGCGCTGACGCCCCACTCTTCTTCCAGTGCCTTGGCGAGTTCGGCCGCCTCGAGGACGGTCAGCTTCGAAAGTTCTTCAACGAGCTTGGCGATATCGGCCATGATGTTTCACTCCAAATTGGGCGGGGCGGAACGCCCCATTGTTTCGTCTGAACAGGGAAAAACCGCTTACGCTGCGTCCTTGGCCGCATAGGCCCCGAACACGCGGGCAAGCTTGGCGGCGGGTGCGTTGACGACCTGGGCGATCTTGGTCGCCGGGGCGTTGACGAGGCCCACCAGCTTTGCGCGCAGCTCGTCGAGCGAGGGCATCGAGGCGAGTGCCTTGATCCCAGCTTCGTCGAGCATCTGCCCGCCCATGGAACCACCGACGATTTCAAGCTTGTCGTTGGTCTTGGCAAAGTCCACCGCAGCCTTCGCCGCCGCGACCGGATCGGTCGAGTAAGCGAGGGCAGTCGGGCCGGTGAGGTATTCCTCGAGGCCTTCGTACTTGGTGTCCTTCAGGGCGAGCGCGGCAAGGCGGTTCTTCGCAACCTTGTAGGACGCTCCTGCATCACGCATCTTCCCGCGCAGATCGGTGGACTGTGCCACCGTCAGACCGAGGTTGCGGGTGACAACCACCACGCCGACCTCGTTGAAGACCGCGTTGAGCTGGGCGACCGAATCGGCTTTCTGCGAACGATCCATGCCATACTCCTTCTCTTTGATCGCGAAGGGATGGCTCCCCGCGCGACCGGCTACGTTTGGCCATGCCGGGGATCGGCACGGGCAAAGTCCATCGATGGGGAAGGAGGGCGCGCCAGGCACGCTGAAGCGGGAAGCCGGAGCCGCCCGCGAAAATCTCGTTTCCCCGTCTAGGCTGGAAATTAAGACCGGGCGAACCCCGGCCACCAACTGTCTCGGACGGACGACCGCGGTGCCCTGGGGGCAATACAGTCGGGGCGGGCCTCTAGCAGAATGCCGTGCGGGGTCAAGCGGCGATGGCCGGGGCCAGCTCGGTGGGCGCATCCTTTCGCGCGGCCATGACCCAGGTGACCCCGGCCATCAGTGCCGCCAGCCACCCGACGACCAGCGCGTCGATTGTCAGCAGGGCCCACTTCGTCCCTTCGCCCGGCACGAACACCGCACCGAAGCTCAGCCCGTAATGCAGCGCCATGAGCGGCAAGACGGCCAGTATGTTGAACGCGAACGCCCATGGCCATTGCGGCGCCATCTGCCGGATCGAAGCGCGCGGACTGATCCATGTGCCCAGCGGTGCCGCCGCGACGAACCGTGCCAGCAGCGGCGTAAATACGAGCGTGAAGACAAAGAACCCGACCGCGACCGGACCGGTGAAGGCGAACAGGCCAAGCGCGGTGAGCAAGGCCTGAAGCGCAAACACCAGCGCGAACAATCGCACCGCGCGCGGATCCAGCCGCCGTGCCCATGCCGGGTCGCCCGAGGCGTAGAAGCGGATTGCCCAGTAGCTGATCAGGGCCAGCGCCAGCGCTTTTGCAAATCCGAACGCTATCCGTGCCGGATCCAATTCCGCCGCGCGCATGCCGTCCGGGCCAGTGTACATGCCTGCCTGCATTTCGATCACGTGCTGGGCAAATTCCGCCAGGATCGGGATTGCCGCGATTATCGGAAATGCCAGAAGAAATGACCAGCTCCGCCGGTGCGCGAACATGAACCCCTGGCCGAATGTCACGCCGCTTACCCCCCTGCATACCCGGTCGACGACCAGCCGCGAAAGATGTGGCGAAAACTGCGGCGAGGGGCAAGCGCACTGCAGGCGCAAATGAAAAGCCCGCCGCCAGCAAATGGCTGGCGGCGGGCCTTGGTTGGTCGGGCGATCGGATCAGTCGCGGCGGTCGCGCGAATCCTGCAGGCGCTCGGCCTCGGCTTCCAGGCGGTCGGCTTCGGCCTCGTTGGTCGGCTCGACCCGGTCGGCACGTTCCTCGAGATTTTCGGCTGTCTCGTCGAGACGCTCGACAGTCTGGTCGTTGGTTTCGCCGGGCATTGCTGCGGCCGGATCGGCGGGCATGGCCGGATCACTCATGGTGTCGGTCGGCGCGGCCTCGTCCATCATTGCGGCATCGTCGCCAGTGGCGGCAGTTTCATCGGTGTTGGTCTCGCCGCATGCGGCAAGGGCCAGTGCCATCGGGGCGGCGGCGGCGAACAGAGCAATCTTTTTCATTTCAAATCTCCTGCGAAGGATTGCCCTAAAATCGCCACATTCGGATTAGGTTCCTGACCAACAGCATAATTCCTTGTCACAATTGCCGGAAACAGGATCGCCGGAAGGGAACTTTGCCGGGGCGGGAGCGCTCTGGGAAAAGGTGCATGGTGCGCCGGGGAGAAATCATATGGGCCGTCCCGTGGTCATCGGTTTGGGAACCTTGATCCTCATTCTGGTTCTGGTCGCGTTCCTGTTCTGATCGGCGAACGGGCGCCGGGTGACGTGATCCGGCGCCCGCAAAGTCATTCCGGCTGGTAGCCAAGCAGGTCGCCGGGCTGACATTCCAGTTCGCGGCAGATCGCTTCCAGCGTCGAGAAACGGATTGCCTTGGCCTTTCCGGTCTTGAGGATCGAGAGGTTGGCCAGCGTCAGGCCGACGCGTTCTGCCAGTACGGTCAAAGTCATCCTGCGTTCGTGCAGCAGGTCGTCGAGCTTCACCACGATCAGGGTTCCTTCCTCGTTTGCAGGGGTGGGCGGCATCAGACTGTCCCCTCCAGTTCTTCGCGCATCGCGGCGCCGTGGCGAAACACGCGGGCCAGGATGAAGAGAACGAGCACAAGCAGGATACCCGAGCCCGAGAAGCCCATCTCGGTGTGAATTTCATCACCCAGGGGGCCCCGCTCGTCGCTTACGTTCTCTGCCAGCCACACCACCGCAGCGCCGACGGGGAATGCGAGCGCCTGGCCGCCGAGGGCGATCCAGCCCATGCGGCTGATCCGGTCGCCATTGATCGGCGCAAATGGATCGCCTTCGCCAACGCTGCGTACGATGCGCAGCAGGGTCACCAGGAACCACACTGCCAGCGAGAGCAGCGCGGAGACGCCAACCAGCAGTAGCGTAAGGACCGGGATCGTCTGCTTCCCGTTGGCGATGCCCTCGGCGGCCAGCTCGGCTAGAACGCGGTCCTGCGCGATCAAAACAAGCGGCGCGCCAGCCGCAGTGGCGACTGCGGCAAGGCCGAGCACGCCGACGAAGAACATCAGTAGCAGTTTGGCTGCGGTCAGCAGCGGGTCACGGCGTGGAGCGTTCATTACGGTTCCCCTGTTGCTTGTGCGGACGATCAGGCCAGTTGAACTGCCGCGACCGGCAGCGCCGATGCGGCAGGCACAGCGATGGCCTGCTGGAATACCGTGGCCGTCAAAAGCAGAGCGAACACGGCGGCGAAAAGGTTCGAGGTCATAGGCATTTTCCGATCTCCAATAAGGTTGATATCGACAATCAATAAAACCGAGTCGGCATATTGTCAATCGATAATATCGATAAACGATGTTTCAATTATTGAGGCTTGATACGAAGGGTACTGCGCACAGGGCGCGGGGCCCGTTGACAGTGCGCGGAGTGAAGCCTAGATGCCTCACGACCGCTCGCTTCGAGCAAGGCCGATTCATGCGCGGGGATCAGCCAGGGATGGAAGCGGCGACTGCCATAATCGCGACGTTCGAGAAGCTGCCTGCGGCGCAACTGCGCCTGCACGCGGCCGTTTTCGCGTCTTGGCATGGGTCATTCCCGCACGGACTTATCGATTGACCGCCGGGCATGTGCCCGGCCTGACAAGAGGCGAATCACCTCCATGGCGAAGACGAAGAGCGCAGCCCCGAAGGCGTCGGGCACGGCCAAGCGCCGCATCCGCAAGATTTTCGGCGACATCCACGAAGCAGTGGAAATGCCGAACCTGATCGAGGTTCAGCGCGAAAGCTACGAGCAGTTCCTGCGTTCGGACAAGGCGACCGGCTATGTCTCGGGCCTGGAAAAGACGCTGCGCTCGGTGTTCCCGATCCGCGACTTCGCCGGCACCGCCGAACTCGACTTCGTCCATTACGAGCTGGAGCCGCCCAAGTACGACCAGACCGAATGCCGCCAGCGCGGCATCACTTATGCAGCGCCCATGAAGGTGACGCTGCGCCTGATCGTGTTCGAGGTCGATACCGAAACCGAAACCCGTTCCGTCCTCGATATCAAGGAGCAGGACGTTTACATGGGCGACATGCCGCTCATGACAGAGAACGGCACCTTCATCATCAACGGCACCGAGCGCGTGATCGTTTCGCAGATGCACCGTTCGCCGGGTGTGCTGTTCGACCACGATCGCGGCAAGACCCACAGCTCGGGCAAGCTGCTGTTCGCTGCCCGCGTGATCCCGTACCGCGGCTCGTGGCTGGACTTCGAATTCGACGCCAAGGACATCGTCAACGTCCGTATCGACCGCAAGCGCAAGCTGCCCGTCACTGCGTTGCTTTACGCGCTTGGCCTGGATAGCGAGGCTATCCTCCACCACTTCTACAACACCGTCGTGTGGGAGCGCGTCTCCGGGAATGCCGGCGACGGCTGGAAGATGCCGTACAATGCCGAGGCATGGCGCAACCAGAAGCCGGCCTTCGCGCTGGTCGATGCCAAGACCGGCGAGGAAGTGTTCCCCGCCGGCCAGAAGATCAGCCCGCGTGCTGCCAACAAGGCTGCCAAGGACGGTCTCACCGACCTGCTGATCCCGACCGAGGAAGTGTTCGGTCGCTATTCCGCGAACGACCTCATCGACGAGAAGACCGGCCGCATCTGGATCGAGGCTGGCGACGAAGTCAGCCCCGACAATCTCGAAGCGCTCGACAAGGCCGGTGTCGACCGGCTCGAACTGCTCGACATCGACCACGTGAACACCGGCCCCTGGCTGCGCAACACGCTGAAGGTCGACAAGGCCGAAAACCGGGACGAAGGCCTGGAGGCGATCTACAAGGTCATGCGTCCGGGCGAGCCGCCGACGAAGGAAACCGCCGAGGCGCTGTTCGAAGGCCTGTTCTTCGATGGCGAGCGTTACGACTTGTCCTCGGTCGGCCGCGTCAAGCTCAACATGCGTCTTGGCCTCGATGCTGAAGACACCGTGACCACGCTGCGCAAGGAAGACATCCTGGCCGTGGTCAAGGAACTGGTCGGCCTGAAGGACGGCAAGGGCGAGGTTGACGACATCGACAATCTCGGCAACCGCCGCGTGCGTTCGGTCGGCGAGCTGCTGGAAAACCAGTACCGCGTCGGCCTGCTGCGCATGGAACGCGCGGTGAAGGAGCGGATGAGCTCGGTCGACGTCTCGACCGTGATGCCCAACGACCTGATCAACGCCAAGCCCGCGGTTGCCGCGGTGCGCGAGTTCTTCGGTTCGTCGCAGCTCAGCCAATTCATGGACCAGACAAACCCGCTGTCGGAAGTCACCCACAAGCGCCGCGTGTCGGCGCTCGGGCCGGGCGGTCTTACCCGCGAGCGTGCGGGCTTCGAAGTTCGCGACGTCCACCCGACGCACTATGGCCGTATCTGCCCGATCGAAACGCCGGAAGGCCCGAACATCGGTCTGATCAACTCGCTGGCCAGCTTCAGCCGGGTCAACAAGTACGGCTTCATCGAAACCCCGTACCGCAAGGTCGAGGATGGCAAGGTGACCGGCAACGTCGTCTACCTGTCGGCGATGGAAGAACAGAAGAACGCCGTCGCCCAGGCCTCGGCCGAACTGAACGACGATGGTTCGTTCGTCGAGGAACTGGTCTCGGCTCGCCAGAACGGCGAGTTCGTGATGCTGCCGCGCGAACAGATCACGCTGATGGACGTTTCGCCCAAGCAGCTGGTTTCGGTCGCGGCATCGCTGATCCCGTTCCTCGAGAACGACGACGCCAACCGCGCGCTGATGGGCTCGAACATGCAGCGCCAGGCGGTGCCGCTGGTCAAGGCCGAGGCACCGTTCGTCGGCACCGGCATGGAAGAAACCGTGGCGCGTGACAGCGGTGCGGCGATTTCCGCCACCCGCGGTGGCGTGGTCGACCAGGTCGACGCGACCCGTATCGTGATCCGCGCGATCGGCGATGTCGAACCCGGCCAGTCGGGCGTCGACATCTACACGCTGCAGAAGTTCCAGCGTTCGAACCAGAACACCTGCATCAACCAGCGCCCGCTGGTGAAGGTGGGCGACGTGGTCGAGCAGGGCGACATCATCGCCGACGGTCCTTCGACCGAGCTGGGCGAACTGGCGCTTGGCCGCAACAGTCTCGTCGCGTTCATGCCGTGGAATGGCTACAACTACGAAGACTCGATCCTGATCTCCGAACGCATCGTGAAGGACGACGTGTTCACCTCGATCCACATCGAGGAATTCGAGGTCATGGCGCGCGACACCAAGCTCGGGCCGGAAGACATCACCCGCGACATTCCCAACGTAGGCGAGGAAGCCCTGCGCAACCTCGACGAAGCGGGCATCGTCTACATCGGTGCCGAAGTGCACCCGGGTGACATCCTGGTCGGCAAGATCACGCCCAAGGGTGAGAGCCCGATGACGCCGGAAGAAAAGCTTCTCCGCGCGATCTTCGGCGAAAAGGCCAGCGACGTGCGCGACACTTCGCTGCGCCTGCCCCCGGGCGTCGCCGGCACGATCGTCGAGGTGCGCGTGTTCAACCGGCACGGCATCGAGGTCGATGACCGTACCCGCGCGATCCAGCAGGAAGAGATCGAGCGCCTGAAGAAGGACAGTCAGGACGAACGCGCGATTCTCAACCGGGCGACCTACAACCGCCTGAAGGATATGCTCTTGGGGCAGATCGCCTCGGCCGTGCCCAAGGGCGTGAAGAAGGGCGCGACGATCGACGAGGCGCTGCTCGACGAAGTCGAGCGTCACGAGTGGTTCAAGTTCGCAGTCGCGGACGATGGCCGCCAGGCGCAGATCGAAGCGGTCAAGAGCCAGTACGACGAGGCCGTAAAGGTCATCGACGAAAAGTTCGAGGATCGTAAGGAGAAGCTGGAGCGCGGTGACGAACTTGCGCCAGGCGTGCTCAAGATGGTCAAGGTCTTCGTCGCGGTGAAGCGCAAGCTCCAGCCCGGCGACAAGATGGCCGGCCGCCACGGCAACAAGGGTGTGATTTCGCGCATCCTGCCGGCCGAGGACATGCCGTTCCTCGAGGACGGGACCCCGGTCGACCTGGTGCTGAACCCGTTGGGCGTGCCTTCGCGCATGAACGTGGGCCAGATCTTCGAAACGCACCTGGGCATGGCCGCGCGCGGCTTGGGGCAGCAGGTTGCCGCGGCGCTCGAGGAATGGCGTGCCGCCAATCCCGATGCCAAGGCATCGCAGCCGCCCGCGGCGGTGCGCGATACCCTGGTGGACATCTACGGCGACACCTACGCCGACGAGCTTCGCCAGCGTTCGGACGAGGAAATCGTGGAACTGGCCGGCAACATCGTCACCGGCGTTCCGATGGGCACCCCCGTGTTCGACGGCGCGCGCGAGGCGGACGTTTCGGCCATGCTCGAAAAGGCAGGCTTGCCGACTTCGGGCCAGGTGACCCTTTACGACGGTCGCACCGGCGAGGCGTTCGACCGGCAGGTGACCGTGGGCTACATCTACATGCTCAAGCTGCACCACTTGGTCGACGACAAGATCCACGCCCGTTCGATCGGCCCCTACTCGCTCGTCACCCAGCAGCCGCTGGGCGGCAAGGCGCAGTTCGGCGGTCAGCGCTTCGGGGAAATGGAGGTCTGGGCCCTGCAGGCCTACGGCGCCGCCTACACCCTGCAGGAAATGCTGACGGTGAAGTCGGACGACGTGGTCGGCCGTACCAAGGTCTACGAAGCCATCGTCAAGGGTGACGACACCTTCGAGGCCGGCATTCCCGAGAGCTTCAACGTTCTGGTCAAGGAAATGCGCAGTCTCGGCCTCAATGTCGAATTGAAGGCATTGGGAGAGGACGAAGACGACGCGGACCAGTGGCCGGAGGCAGCGGAATAGGACTGACGGGGTCCGGAACAGTTCGGACCCCGTCCATCCCGCCCCGAGATTTCACCCGTAAGGGACACGAAAAATGAACGAACTGACCAAATTCACCAACCAGCTCGCGAAGCCGGAAACCTTCGACCAGATCCAGATCGGGATCGCTTCCCCTGAGCGCATCCGCTCATGGTCGTTCGGCGAGATCAAGAAGCCGGAAACGATCAACTACCGCACGTTCAAGCCGGAACGTGACGGCCTGTTCTGTGCGCGCATCTTTGGCCCCGTGAAAGACTACGAGTGCCTGTGCGGCAAGTACAAGCGCATGAAGTACAAGGGCGTCGTCTGCGAGAAGTGCGGCGTCGAAGTCACTGTGACCAAGGTCCGCCGCGAACGCATGGGCCACATCGAGCTGGCTGCGCCGGTCGCACACATCTGGTTCCTGAAGTCGCTGCCAAGCCGCATCGGCCTGCTGCTCGACATGCAGTTGAAGCAGCTCGAACGCGTGCTGTACTTCGAAGCGTACATCGTCACCGAGCCGGGCCTGACCCCGCTGGAGAAGTACCAGCTTCTGACCGAAGACGAGCTGTACGAGTATCAGGACGAGTACGGTGAAGACGCGTTCACCGCCGGGATCGGCGCTGAAGCGGTCAAGCACATGCTGATCGACCTCGACCTGGAACAGGAAAAGGCCGACCTGCTCGAAGAGCTGGAAACGACCAAATCCAAGCTCAAGCCGGCCAAGATCATCAAGCGGCTGAAGGTCGTCGAGAGCTTCATCGAGAGCGGCAACCGCCCCGAATGGATGATCCTCGAAGTCGTTCCGGTCATTCCACCCGAACTGCGCCCGCTGGTGCCGCTCGACGGTGGCCGTTTCGCGACGTCGGATCTCAACGATCTCTATCGCCGTGTGATCAACCGCAACAACCGCCTGAAGCGCCTGATCGAACTGCGCGCGCCGGACATTATCGTTCGCAACGAAAAGCGCATGCTGCAGGAAGCCGTTGACGCGCTGTTCGATAACGGTCGCCGCGGCCGCGTGATCACTGGCGCCAACAAGCGTCCGCTGAAGTCGCTCAGCGACATGCTCAAGGGCAAGCAGGGCCGCTTCCGCCAGAACCTGCTCGGCAAGCGCGTCGACTATTCGGGCCGTTCGGTCATCGTGACCGGTCCGGAACTCAAGCTGCACCAGTGCGGTCTGCCCAAGAAGATGGCGCTCGAGCTGTTCAAGCCGTTCATCTACGCCCGCCTCGATGCCAAGGGTCTGTCGATGACCCTCAAGCAGGCGAAGAAGTGGGTCGAGAAAGAGCGTAAGGAAGTCTGGGACATCCTCGACGAGGTGATCCGTGAGCACCCCGTTCTCCTGAACCGCGCCCCGACGCTCCACCGCCTTGGCATCCAGGCGTTCGAACCCGTCCTGATCGAGGGCAAGGCGATCCAGCTTCACCCGCTGGTCTGCGCGGCGTTCAACGCCGACTTCGACGGCGACCAGATGGCCGTGCACGTTCCGCTGAGCCTCGAGGCGCAGCTGGAAGCGCGCGTGCTGATGATGTCCACCAACAACATCCTCAGCCCCGCCAACGGCAAGCCGATCATCGTGCCCTCGCAGGACATGGTCCTGGGTCTCTACTACCTGTCGATGGAACGGCAGGAGAAGTCGCCCGAGTACATCGAGGAAAAGGGCGGCGAAAAGGTCGAACGCCTGCCGCGCTTCTCCGACATGGCCGAAGTGCACCAGGCGCTGGAAACCAAGGCGGTCACACTGCACACGCGCATCATTGCGCGCGTTCCCCAGGCTGACGAGAGCGGCAAGATTTCCATGCAGCGCTTCGTCACCACCCCGGGCCGCATGCTGCTGGGCGAATGTCTGCCCAAGAGCCACAAGGTGCCATTCGACATCGTCAATCGCCTTCTGACCAAGAAGGACATCGCCGACGTGATCGACGAGGTCTATCGCCACACTGGCCAGAAGGACACGGTGCTGTTCGCCGACGCGATCATGGCACTGGGCTTCCGCCATGCATTCAAGGCGGGCATCTCGTTCGGCAAGGACGACATGATCATCCCGCACGAGAAGGATGCTCTGGTCGAAGAGACCAAGGCGCTCGTGGCCGATTACGAACAGCAGTACCAGGATGGTCTGATCACCAGCCAGGAGAAGTACAACAAGGTGATCGACGCCTGGAGCCGTTGCGGTGACCAGGTGGCCGACGCGATGATGGAGAAGATCAAGGCCCGCCCGTTCGATTCCGACGGCAAGGAAGCCCAGATCAACTCGATCTACATGATGAGCCACTCGGGCGCGCGTGGTTCGCCGGCGCAGATGAAGCAGCTTGCCGGTATGCGCGGTCTGATGGCCAAGCCTTCGGGCGAGATCATCGAGCAGCCGATCATCTCGAACTTCAAGGAAGGTCTGACCGTTCTTGAATACTTCAACTCGACCCACGGCGCCCGCAAGGGCCTGGCCGACACGGCGCTGAAAACGGCGAACTCGGGTTACCTGACCCGCCGTCTCGTCGACGTGTCGCAGGATTGCGTCATCGTGGAGGACGACTGCGGTACCGAAAACGCGCTCGAAATGCGCGCAATCGTGCAGGGCGGCTCGGTCATTGCGTCGCTTGGCGAGCGTATCCTGGGCCGCACGACTGCCGAAGACCTGGTCAATGCCAAGACCGGCGAAGTCATCGTCAAGGCGGGCACTTTGCTCGACGAGCCGATGGTGAAGGCGATCGAGGATGCCGAGGTCATGGTCGCCAAGATCCGGTCGCCGCTGGTCTGCGAAGCCGAACAGGGCGTTTGCGGCACCTGCTACGGGCGCGACCTTGCCCGCGGTACCCCGGTCAACATCGGCGAGGCGGTCGGCGTTATCGCTGCCCAGTCGATCGGTGAGCCCGGCACGCAGCTGACCATGCGTACGTTCCACATCGGCGGTGCGGCACAGCTCAACGAGACCAGCCATCTCGAGGCAATCTCGGACGGCAAGGTGGTTTACCGCGACATGCCGACGATCGTCGACAAGAAGGGCCGCATCCTCAGCCTCGCCCGCAATGGCGAGCTGGCGGTGATCGACGCCGAGGGTCGCGAGCGCGAAATCCACAAGGTGCCTTACGGTACCGTGCTGATGCACAAGGACGGCGCGCAGGTGAAGGAAGGCGATCGACTGGCCGAATGGGATCCGTTCAGCTTGCCGATCATCACCGAAACCAGCGGTGTGGTGAAGTACCAGGACCTGATCGACGGTACCACGATGGAGGAACGCATCGACGATGCGACCGGCATCGGCCAGCGTGTCGTCACCGAACTGCGCGCCTCCGGCCGCAAGAAGGAAGACCTGCGTCCGCGCCTGACCTTGCTGGGCGACGCCACGGATGAGACGGAGGCCGCGCGCTACATGCTGGCGCCGGGCACTTCGCTCTCGGTCGAGGATGGTCAGCATGTCGATGCGGGTGACATTCTCGCCCGTGCTTCGCGCGAAGCTGCCAAGACCCGTGACATCACCGGCGGTCTGCCGCGTGTGGCCGAGCTGTTCGAGGCGCGCATGCCGAAGGACAACGCGATCATCGCCAAGATTTCCGGCCGGATCGAATTCGTCCGCGAATACAAGGCGAAGCGCAAGATCGCGATCGTGCCGGAGGAAGGCGAGGCAGTCGAATACCTGGTCCCCAAGACCAAGGTGATCGACGTGCAGGAAGGCGACCACGTCAAGAAGGGCGACACGCTCATCTCGGGCTCGCCCAACCCGCACGACATTCTGGAAGTTCTCGGGGTCGAGGCGCTGGCCGAGTATCTCGTGAACGAAATCCAGGAAGTCTATCGCTTGCAGGGCGTGAAGATCAACGACAAGCACATCGAGGTGATTGTTCGCCAGATGCTGCAGAAGGTCGAGATCACTGATGGCGGCGACACCACGCTGCTGCCGGGCGAGCAGGTCGATGCCGAGGAAATGAACGCGATCAACGCCAAGCTGGCCAAGGGCAAGTCGCCCGCGACCGGCAAGCCAGTGTTGCTCGGCATTACCAAGGCTTCGCTCCAGACCCGCTCGTTCATCTCGGCGGCCTCGTTCCAGGAAACCACCCGCGTGCTCACGCAGGCGGCGGTCGAAGGGAAGAAGGACACCCTGATCGGTCTGAAGGAAAACGTGATCGTGGGCCGTCTCATCCCCGCCGGTACCGGTGCAGGCATGAACCGTATGCGGGTTACCGCATCGAGCCGCGATGCCGCCCTGCGTGCCGCCTGGCGCAAGCAGCAGGACGCGCTGATCATGGCGAACACGGCCGAGGAAGAGCATGCGGCCGAACTGGCCCAGGGCCCCGAAGCGGCGATTGGCGACGATCCGCTGGCTCTGGTCGAAGGCGAGACCCATGGCACTGACGCCGACGCAGGCGATTACCTGCAGCAGTCGGACGAGGCCACGCCTGCAGCCGAAGACACGGCGGGCGACGAGGAGGAATAATCCCCTCGGATATCTCGCGCATTTGAAAGGCCCCGCTGGAGCGATCCGGCGGGGCTTTTTCTTTTGTGCCGAAACGGATCAGGATTTCCTGAATTTTCGCAAATATTACAGTTGATCGGGTGCGGAGTTAGCTTACGGCGAAACCCGCCCGGATGGCGCTTATACGCGCCTTGCCAGATTGCGGGCATCGCGGACGCTCCGGGGGGGATTTCTGATGAACCGTTTCCGCATTTACGCCCTGCTCGCCGCCTCTGCGACGGCGCTGATCAGCCTGAGTGCTCCTGCGACAGCGGCGACCACCATTGAGGGCGCGACTGATGCGAACGGCATTTTCACGTATCAATTCAGTTTCGCCGGAGGCCCGCTCGAAATTCGCGCAAATAGCAGCGGCATCAATCCTATCCGCGATCCCTATCTCTACCTGTTTGCCGACAACGGCTCACCGCTGAACGGGCTCACAGGCGCGCTCATCGGTCGCAACGATGACGCCTTCGGTTCGCTCAACGCGTTTCTTGGTTATCCCAACCTCGCCGGCGGAAATTACATCGCGCGCGTTGGAAAATGGCCACTGAATGACGAAAATGCCGTGCGCAGAGGCATGGACAACGCTGGCGTTTGCCCCGGGTGCACCCTGACGCTGGCTTTCAACCAGACTGTCTCCCAGCCGACTGGGGCGGTACCTGAACCATCGACCTGGGCGCTGATGCTGCTGGGATTTTTCGGCCTGGGCGCAGCGGTGCGGCGGCAAAACCGGCAATCCGTGACTGTCAGCTACGCCTGATTGGCAATCCTTTGTCGGGACTGTTACATGCGCTAGACTGCCGGCGATGCGTATTGTCCGGTTCCTTCTTGCCCCATCGCTAATCCTCCTGACTGGATGCGGGGAGGGTTCCCTGAAGCCTCCGGAAGCAGAGATGGAGGATCGCAGCGCGCCGGTTCCGCACGCGGCAGTGCCGGCTGGGTCTGTCCCGCTGACCCGGATCGGTGATCTCGTCGGCGAATATCGTGTCGCCGGGATCGATGATGCGCAGATCACCGGCGATCGCGGTATTGCGCTGTCGATCGATGGCAATCAGGTGTCGTTCGAGCCGACCTGCGCCGGATTCGTCTGGCGTATCGAGCAACACGATGGCGCCTTGCGTTTCGTCCGCGTGTCGCAGTATCCTCCCGCCGTTGCTGGGGCGCCCCCACCACCGGTCTGCGCGGTGGCGGTGTCGCCGCAGCTGCGCCAGCTGGGTCAGGCGATTGACGCTGGCAGCCGGGCCTGGCGCACACCGGCAAATGGCATCCTGATCGAGGGCGGCGGGCGAAGCGCTCTGCTGTTTTCGCAATAACAGCACGAACTTCCGAGGCGGGTCGGATCGCAGAACGCGGCCCCTTCACCCGCAGGTGAAAGCGGCTATGGGGACGGGCATGACAGTTACCCGTTTCGCGCCATCGCCCACCGGGCGCCTGCATATCGGCAATATCCGCACCGCGCTCCACAACTGGATGCTGGCGCGCAAGGCAGGCGGTCGTTTCCTGTTGCGGATCGATGATACGGATGCGGCACGCAGCCGCGAGGAGTATGTCGACGCGATCCGCGCCGATCTCGCCTGGCTCGGGCTCGAACCCGATGGCGAGGAGCGGCAGTCGGCACGGCTGGAGATTTACGAGGCAGCTTTCGAAAAATTACGGGCGGCGGGCCGGGTTTATCCGTGCTGGGAAACCGCGCAAGAACTGGAGCTGAAGCGCAAGGTCGCGCTGGGGCGGGGATTGCCCCCGGTCTACGACCGCGCGGCGTTGAACCTGACAGAGGCGGAGCGTGCGGCCAGGGAAGCTGCTGGCGAAATCCCTCATTGGCGCTTTCTGCTCGACCATGGCGAGCCGATCGTGTGGCAGGACGGGGTGCGCGGGGCGCAGAAATTCGATCCCGCGCAGCTCAGCGATCCGGTTGTGCGGCGCGCGGATGGATCATGGCTCTACATGCTGCCGAGCGCGATCGACGACGTCGAGATGGGCGTCACGCAGGTGCTGCGCGGGGAAGATCACGTTTCCAACACTGCCGTTCAAATTCAGATGTTTACCGCACTTCATGCTGCAGGCGTGGGTGCCGCAGATTCCACGCCGCATTTTGCGCACGAGGCGCTTCTGGTCGGGAGCGAAGGCAAGCTGTCGAAGCGCCTTGGCTCACTGGGTTGCGATGCTTTCCGCGAGCGCGGGATCGAGCCTGCCGCAATCATCGCACTGCTTGCGCGGTTGGGAACCTCCCTGCCGGTCGAACCTATTGCAGACCCCTCCGTGCTGCTCGACACCTTCGATCTCGCCACATTCGGCCGCGCACCTGCCCGCTTCGACGAAGCGGAATTGGAGCGGCTCAATGCCGCGCTGGTTCACCAGATGGAGTATGCTGCGGTAGCCGATCGGCTGCCCGCAGGAATGGACGAGGCGGGCTGGCACGCGGTGCGACCCAACCTCTCGCATGTGGCGGAGGCTGCCGACTGGTGGGGGCTCGTCACTGGCCCGATCGAACAGCCGCAGTTCTCGGACGAAGACCGTGCCTATCTGGCCGAAGCCACCCGCTTGCTGAAATGGGGCGAGGACCCGTGGCACACACTGACCGCTGCGCTCAAGGAAGCCACGGGGCGCAAGGGCAAGCTCCTGTTCCTGCCATTGCGACAGGCGTTAACGGGCATGGACCACGGCCCGGACATGGCTGAACTGCTGCCGCTTATCGGGGAGGTTGAGGCGAGGGCGCGGCTGGAACGAGCCGCAAGCCGGTAATCGCCATATTCCAGTGCGGGTGCCTTTACCCCTCGTGCCGCTGCAGCTCGTCGCCAGCCAGCGTCACCACGTGCAGCAGGTTCGTGCTTCCCGGCGTTCCGAACGGCACGCCCGCCAGCGCGATCAGCTTGGTGCCGGCCTTGCCAAAGCCATGGCGCAAGGTCATGCGCTTGCCCTTGGCAATCATTTCCTCGAAACTGCCGATGTCCTTGGTCGCGACCGGGTGCGCGCCCCAAAGCAGGGCGACCCGCCGAGCCGTCTTCATCGACGGCGTAAGGACCAGCATGGGCACGCTAGGCCGCTCACGCGCCACGCGGCGGGCAGTACTGCCGGATCCGGTGAACACGGTGATCGCGCCGATCGGCACGGTGTCGGCGATGGTCATGCAGGCGTGCGCCAGCGCGTCGGCGGTCGTCTGGTCGGGCGGAGTGTCGAGGAAGCGCACCCGTTCGCGGTAGGCGTCGTCGCGTTCCACCTGGGCGGCGATCCGGTGCATGATCGTGACCGCTTCTTCCGGCCAGGCGCCTGCAGCCGTTTCCGCACTCAGCATCACCGCGTCTGCCCCGTCATAGACCGCGTTGGCCACGTCGGAGACTTCGGCGCGCGTCGGGGCGGGGCTCTCGATCATCGATTCGAGCATCTGGGTCGCCACGATCACCGGCTTGCCCATCAGGCGCGCCTTGTTGACGATCTTCTTCTGCAGCGGCGGTACTTCCTGCGGTTCCAGTTCGACGCCCAGGTCACCGCGCGCGACCATGATGCCGTCCGCAAGCTCGATAATTTCGTCGAGCCGGCGAATCGCCATCGGCTTTTCGATCTTGGCGCAGATTGCGGGACCATTCGCGCCGATCAGCTTCTTCGCTTCGGCCACGTCCTCGGGCCGCTGGACGAAGCTGAGGCCGATCCAGTCCGCGCCCTGCTCCACTGCGAAGGCGAGATCGCGCCGGTCCTTGTCGGTCAGTGCAGGGATCGGAACTTCCGCATCGGGCACGTTCACACCCTTGCGATCGGAAATGACCCCGCCGACTTCGGCCGAACACAGGATTTCGCTCTCGTCGGCCCGGATCACCTTGAGGCGAATCTTGCCGTCGTTGATCAGCAGTCGCTGGCCCTTTTCCAGCAGGCCGAACAGTTCCGGGTGTGGCAATTCCACACGGTTGTCGTCCCCAGGTTCAGGGTTACGGTCGAGCGTGAAATGCCCCGAATGGCGGATTACCGCCTTGCCTTCCTTGAATGTGCCGACGCGCAGTTTGGGCCCCTGCAGGTCGCAGAGTATTGCGATCGGGCGACCGAATTCCTTCTCCAGATTGCGGATCGCCTTGATCGTCTGCGCGTGAAAGGCATGGTCGCCGTGGCTCATGTTGACGCGGAAGGCGTCGGCCCCGGCGCGCAGCAGGCGGCGGAGCATGTCGGGTTCACGACTGGCGGGACCGGTGGTGGCGAGGATCTTGACCTTTCGGCCGCGCGGTTCAAGCTTCTGCATAAGGCCAGGCTATGGCACAGCGGCGGGCCAACTCAAGGAATGGTTGCGATGGATACGAATGCGCTCGACGCGCTCGACGACAAGGTTGCGGCGGCTGCGTTTCGCCGGCTGGTGCGGCACCTCCAGCACCGACACGACGCACAGAACATCGATTTGATGGGTCTGGCCGGATTCTGTCGCAATTGCCTGGCGGACTGGATCGTCGATGCCGGTTTTCCGGGGGACAAGGCAGCGGCGCGCGAAGTCATTCACGGGATGCCGGCAGATGAATGGAAAGAGCGATACCAGTCACCCGCGACAGATGACCAGCTTGCCCGAATGGCGGCCAGCGTGGCCCGGAACCAGTCCTAGACTGATGAGCAAGCTGGCGCCTGACAGACCGCGTCACCACGCCCAGTCATCCTGACATTTCGCGCATTCGTACCCGCGACACCCGGGCGTGTCGTAGGGGCATCGCACCTTGGGCGCGATAACGACCAACAAGCGGTGCAGCCAGGTTAAGAATCGGGTCATCAAGTATCTGATATATCGTAAGAAAGACTCCGCAAAGCTTCTGCATGTCGATTGGCAGCACATTGCCAGCACTTGGGCTCAAGCTGGGGACGACTGGAAGTCCTGCCTTCACCCGCTCTGCGTAGCTGGCTATCGGCGCTGCTTTCTGATTCTCACCCAGCCCGGAGCCTAGCCAAATGGCCGAAACCACCGACGACCGCCTGCGCCTTCTGATCGAGCGCATCGAACGCCTCGAGGAAGAAAAGAAGGGGATCGCCGACGACATTCGCGACGTCTACGCCGAGGCGAAGGCCGTTGGTTATGACGCCAAGATCATGCGGCAGATCGTCCGCCTCAGGAAGATGAAGCCCGACGATCGCGCGGAAATGGAAATGATCCTCGACACCTACAAGGCTGCGCTGGGCCTCGGTTGATCGCATTGCGCGGGCGCGCCCCGGAACCCGGCGCGCCCTTCGCGCATAAGTCCTTGTGATTGTTAAATCGCGAGGATGAAATGACGATTCAGACCCAGACCAAGCCCGCCGACAAGGCCTTTATCGAAGAAACCGGCGAAGAACCGCGGATGCCGGGCCACGAGAGCAGTCTCGACCGGCAACCCGAATGGCAACCCCGTTATCCCGGTTCGGGCCGGCTGAAAGGCAAGGTCGCGATCGTTACCGGCGGCGACAGCGGTATCGGACGGGCGACCGCGGTTCTGTTCGCGCGCGAAGGCGCCAAAGTCGCGATCGCCTACCTCGAGGAAGACGACGACGCCGAGGCGACCGCACGTGCGATCGCGGAAGAAGGTAGCGAGGCGCTGCTCCATCGCGGCGACCTGGGCGATCCGGCAGTCTGCCAGGCGCTGGTCGACAAGACGATCGAGAAGTGGGGCCGGCTCGACGTGCTGGTCAACAATGCCGGTGAGCAACATCCCGACAAGGACGTGCGGGACATTACCACCGAGCAGCTTCAGCGCACGTTCCAGACCAACATCTATTCGATGTTCTATCTGGTACAGGCCGCGCGTCCGCACCTCAAGAAGGGCGCGGCGATCGTAAACTGCACCAGCGTGACGATGTACCAGGGTTCGAAGGACCTGCTCGATTACAGCGCCACCAAGGGCGCGATCACCGCGTTCACGCGAAGCCTCAGCGAAAACCTGATCAGCGACGGGATCCGCGTCAACGCTGTCGCGCCCGGGCCCATCTGGACCCCCCTCAACCCGTGCGGCGGGACACCGCCTGAAGACATGGACGATTTCGGCAAGAATACGCCGATGGGCCGTCCGGGCGAACCGAACGAAGTGGCGCCAGCGTTCCTGTTTCTGGCGTGCGAGGATTCGTCGTATATGTCCGGCCAGGTGCTCCATCCCAATGGGGGCACGATCGTCAACGGATAAGGCGGGCTGGATGATACGCAGACTGGGCACGGGCGACCTCGCGCAGTTCCGCGCGATGAACGCCCTGTTCGCTGATGTGTTCGAGGACCCTTGCAGTTACTCGTCGCTGCCGCCCGACGATGCCTATGCCGCAGGCCTGCTTGCGCGCGAGGATACCATCCTGCTCGTGGCAGAAGACCACGGGGGGATGGTGGGCGCCCTGGCGGCCTATGTCCTGCCCAAATTCGAGCAGGCGCGCAGCGAAATCTACATCTACGATCTCGCGGTCCGGCCCAGCCATCAGCGGCAGGGGGTGGCGACTGCGCTGATTGCAAAACTGCGGCACATCGCCCGCGAAATGGGTGCCTGGGTGATCTACGTTCAGGCGGACACCGCGCCGGAAGATGCACCTGCCCGCGCGCTTTACGACAAGCTGGGGAAGCGCGAGGAAGTGTTACACTTCGATATCGCACCCTGATTGCCCCGCGCGCGTCGTTTCGCTAGGGGGCGCGGGTCATTCCAAACCAGGGTTTCCCATGGCCGGCCATTCCAAATTCAAGAATATCATGCATCGCAAGGGAGCGCAGGACAAGAAGCGCTCCGGCCTGTTTTCCAAGCTTTCGCGCGAGATTACCGTGGCGGCCAAGATGGGCCTGCCCGATCCCGACATGAACCCGCGCCTGCGCCTCGCCGTCAACGCGGCCAAAGCGCAGTCGATGCCCAAGGACAATATCCAGCGCGCGATCGACAAGGCGAGCGCAGCGGGCGGCGAGGATTACGAGGAAGTCCGTTACGAAGGCTACGGCCCGGGCGGCGTGGCGCTGATCGTGGAGGCGCTGACCGACAACCGCAACCGCACCGCCACCAATGTGCGCACCGCTTTCAGCAAGAACGGCGGCAACCTCGGCAGCGAAGGGTCGGTCCAGCACGGGTTCGAACGGCTCGGCCTGATCGAATACGGCCCGGGCGCGGGTGACGAGGAAAAGGTGCTCGAAGCTGCGATCGAGGCGGGCGCGGATGACGTCGAAAGCGGCGAGGATGGCCATGCGATCTGGACTGCCGCCGACGCGCTGCACGGCGTGGCGGGCGAACTGGAAAAGACGCTCGGCCCGGCCGACGCGGTCAAGCTGGCGTGGAAGCCCAACATCACGGTCGAAATGGACGAAGCGGGCGCAGCGACGCTGCTCAAGCTGGTCGACGCGCTCGACGATGACGACGACGTCCAGACCGTATGGGGCAATTACGAGATTGCCGACGAGGTGATGGAAAAGCTGGCATGATGTCCGCTCCTGAAAGCTGGACAATGGCCTGATGTGGCCGATCGTCGCCAAGGCGCTGCTCGCCGGGGCGATGATCGCCGCCATCGCCGAGATCGGCAAACGACTGCCTGCGACCGCGGCAATCGTCGCGTCGTTGCCGCTTGTCTCGGTGCTGGGAATGATATTCCTGTGGCGTGAACTGCCCGATGCGGAGAACATGGCACGGCATTCTTGGGCGACGTTCTGGTATGTGCTGCCCAGCTTGCCAATGTTTCTCCTCATCCCGGTGCTTCTGCGCAACGGGGTGTCGTTCTGGGCCGCACTGGCGTTTGGCTGCGCGCTGACAGTGGGGCTGTACCTCGCGATGATGCACCTTGGGCCTCGCCTGGGCCTTCGACTGTGACGATCGTCCTGGGGCTCGATCCCTCGCTCGCATGCACCGGGTGGGGCGTTATCCGCGTTGAAGGCAGCCGGCTGTCTCACGTCGCCAATGGCCAGATCGCCACGGATGCCCGTGCGCCGATGGCCGAGCGGCTGGCTGCGCTTCAATCGGGCGTGGCCGCGGTGATCGCCGGGCACGCGCCGGACCGCGGCGCGGTGGAGGAGATTTTCGTCAACAAGAACCCGCAGTCGACGCTAAAGCTCGCGCAGGCGCGCGGGGCGGTGCTCGCGGCGTGCGGCCTGGCCGGACTGACCGTCAACGAACACGCCGCGCGTCTGGTCAAAAAGGCGATCGTGGGGACGGGCGCTGCGGAAAAAGCGCAGGTCCAGGCGATGCTGAAAGTGCTGTTACCGGGCGCTGTGCTGGCCGGTGCCGATGCTGCCGATGCGCTTGCCGTGGCCATTGCCGATGCGCATGGCGCTAGTCCGCGAGGTTAGGATCGCGCAGCGCCAGCGCGCCGCGAATGCCGATTACCAGCGTCGCCAGAAAGGCGAAGTTCACGACCAGCCCTGGTAACGCCGTCATAGTCACAATCTTGGTGACGATTTCCAGTGTCACGAGCAGGGCGACCGCGACCGCCCAAAAGGCGCCCTTGCCCTGCCACAGCCGCGCGCCTGCAACGAGGCACAGCAGCACCTGCAAGCCGACCAGTGCGATGCCGATCTGCCCCTCTAGCCGGGTGGTATCGAGTTGCGCTGCAGAGAAATAACCTGCGAACGCCGTTGCCGCAGCCAGCAGGAACGCCCCCACTGCGCCCACGCGGGCTGCCTTGCGCGCATTGGCGTGGCGCGTCATGTCGAAGATACTCGCCATCATTCAGGATTTCCCTTGCAGTGCCCGGCGCCAGCTTTCACGAAGCGCCGCGGGGGTCAAGCGGAGCGACCATGGCGTTGAACATCTACGGCATTCCCAACTGCGATACGGTGAAAAAGGCGCGCGTCTGGCTGGATGCGAACGGGATCGACTACACTTTCGTCGACTACAAGGAGCATGGCGCCGACGTGGCCGATCTGTCGCGCTGGGCTGACCGGCTGGGTTGGGAAGCGCTCCTCAACCGCCGCGGAACAACGTTCCGGAAGCTGGAGGAGGCTCAACGGGCCGATCTTGACCGGACCAGGGCGATCGCCCTGATGGCGGCGCACCCCAGCCTGATCAAGCGCCCGGTGGCTGAGCGGGGCGAAACATTGCTGGTCGGCTTCGACGCGCGCGAATGGGCGGCCGCGCTATGTTGAGGTTGCTCGGCGCGCTGGCGCTCGCCGTCATTCCTCTGACGGCGCAGGCGGCAGAGCCGCTCGTGATCGCGCATCGCGGTGCCAGCGGCGAACGGCCGGAACACACGCTCGCCGCCTACGAGCGCGCGATCGACCAGGGCGCGGACTATATCGAGCCCGATCTGGTCGTCACCAGCGACGGGGCGCTGGTCGCGCGGCACGAGAACGAGTTGTCGGGCACAACCGACGTTGCCACGCGCGATGAATTTGCCGACCGCCGGCGAACCAAGACCATCGATGGCACGCAAGTGACGGGGTGGTTCGCCGAAGATTTCACGCTGGCCGAACTGCGCACCTTGCGCGCGCGGGAACGGGTGCCCGGCCTGCGCCCGAACAACACGCGTTTCGATGGCCTCTATTCAGTGCCCACACTGGCGGAGATAGTGGCGCTGGCTCGCGCCAAGGAGGCGGAGACCGGGCGGCGCATTGGCCTTTATCCCGAGCTGAAGCACGCGACCTTCCTGCTGCAGGAGGCGGGGATCGACATGGTCGACCTGCTGCTGGCCGAATTCGCGCGGCTGGGGGTGACCGCAGCAGACCCGGTCTTCATCCAGAGTTTCGACGTGGCGCCGCTGCGCCGGCTCGACCAGCGAAGCCAGTACAAGCTCACCCAACTGGTCGCGGCCGAAGGCGGCCCGGCCGATGAGGCGGCGTTAACTTACGCCGACATGCTATCACCCAGTGGCCTGGCGGGGATTGCGCTTTATGCCGACGCGGTGGGCGCGCAGATGCAGCTGATCCTGACGTCATCGGGCGCTCCCACAACGCTCGTGGCCGATGCTCGCACGGCCGGACTGCCGATCCACGCCTGGACGCTGCGCAAGGAAAACGCTTACCTGCCATCGTCGCTGCGGCGGGGCACCGGCGAAGGCGCGCGCGGTTGCCCCGAGGCGCTGTTCGCAATGCTGGCCGCCGCGGGCGTTGCGGGGGTCTTCGCCGACGATCCCGCCATCGCCGTTGCCGCGCGAGGCGGCGCGACCTGCCGTCAGGATCGCGTGGCGGACAGAATGTAATTGAGCGACTGATCGGACGAGAGGTGCAGGCCTCGAGCGGGTGAGAATGCGATTCCCTGCACCTCACCGATGGTAAAGCCGAGCGCTTGCAGCAATTCCGTCAGTTCCTCGGGCGTCACGAAGTCGTCCCAATGGTGCGTGCCGCGCGGGATCATGCCCAGCGTTTCAGCTGCATTGATCAGCAGCAGGCGGCTGGCGGGGGTGCGGTTGGGCGTCGAGAGGACCAGCAGCCCGCCGGGTGCCAGTCGTTCAGCCAGTGCGGCAAGGAACGCGCGCTGGTCGGCCACGTGCTCGATCACTTCCATGCTGGTGACGAGGTCGAACTGGCCGAGATCGAGTTCACCCACGTCCCCGGCGATGTAACGCACGTCGAGGCCCGCGCCATCGGCATGGGCGGCAGCGGCGGCCACGTTTTCTGGCGCCGCGTCGACACCGGTTACGTCCGCACCCAGCCGCGCGAGTGGCTCGCACAGCAGACCTGCGCCGCAACCCACATCCAGTGCAGTCTTCCCTGCCAGAGGACGCAGATCATCGCGCGTTCCCCAATGGGCATCGATCGCCGCGCGGACGAAGCCCAGCCGCACCGGATTGAGCCGGTGGAGCATGGCGCTCGATCCCTTCGGATCCCACCATTCGCGTGCCAGCGCGCCGAAATGCGCCGCTTCTTCGGGCCGGATGGTTGTGCGGCCTGAAGAATTGATATCGTTGGCAGTGGTTGCATCGCTCATACACGGTCCCTAACAGCGGCGCTCGAACACTGCCAGCTTGCGGGAGCATTCACCCTTGGCGCGGATCGTGATGAAATTCGGCGGCACCTCCATGGCCGGGACAGAGCGCATCCGGCGCGTGGCCCAGATCGTGCGCCGCCAGCAGGCGGCAGGGCACGAAGTCGCCGTGGTCGTTTCCGCGATGGCGGGCGAGACCGATCGTCTGGTAAACTTCTGCCGCGAGGCCAACGCGCTGTACGATCCCGCCGAATACGACGTGGTGGTAGCCAGCGGGGAGCAGGTGACATCGGGTCTGCTGGCGCTGACGCTGCAATCGCTGGGTTGCAAGGCGCGCAGCTGGCTGGGCTGGCAATTGCCGATCCGCACGCTGGAAGCGCACGCCAAGGCCCGGATCGAGGAGATTGATTCAGATGCCCTGATCGCCAGCATGGCGGCGGGCGAGATCGCGGTCATCCCCGGATTCCAGGGATTGAGCGGCGATGGCCGCGTGACCACGCTGGGCCGCGGCGGATCGGACACGTCGGCGGTCGCGGTGGCAGCAGCGATCGGGGCCGACCGTTGCGACATCTACACCGATGTCGACGGCGTATACACCACCGACCCGCGCATCGTTGCCAAGGCGCGCAAGCTGAAGGCGGTGACGTACGAAGAAATGCTGGAGCTGGCGAGCGTCGGGGCCAAGGTGCTCCAGACCCGCTCGGTCAGCCTCGCGATGAAGGAAGGGGTGCGCGTCCAGGTATTGTCCAGCTTCCTGGGCGACGACGCGATCCCCGCCGACGAACTTCCGGGCACGATGATCGTCTCGGAAGAGGAAATGGAAGCGCTAGTGGAGAAGGGCGACATGGAACGCCAGCTTGTGACCGGCATCGCGCACGACAAGAACGAAGCCAAGGTTATCCTGACCCGCGTGCCCGACCGGCCCGGCGCGGTGGCCAACATCTTCGAACCGCTCGCCGCGGCCAGCATCAATGTCGACATGATCATCCAGAACGTGGGCCGCGACAAGGGCGAGACCGACGTGACTTTCACGGTGCCGATGGCGGACCTCGCCCGCGCGCAGGCATTGCTTGAGGACAAGCGCGAGGTGATCGGCTACAACCGCATCATCACCGACAGCAAGATCGCCAAGATCAGCGTCGTCGGCGTTGGCATGAAAAGTCATGCCGGTGTCGCCAGCACGATGTTCCGCGCGCTGTCCGAACGCGGCATCAATATCCAGGCCATTTCCACCAGCGAGATCAAGATCAGCGTTATGATCGACGAGGACGAAACCGAACTGGCCGTCCGCGTTCTGCACACCGCCTACGGCCTCGATGCCAGCGATGAAGCTGCCTGACCCGTTAACTGCCTGAGCTTCGCCACCCTGCGCGCCTGCAACAGCCGCAACCTGCGGTAATTGCTTTGCGCGCCGGAACAGGTTTTTCGTATCCCTGTGTGGTAAACGTACCCCAAGCTAACCGAAAGTTAACCCGCTAGTCCGACCCATGTCTCCTGAAGGGGACGCGATCGATGGTGGTAAAGGCGCAACTCGAAGAGATTGGGTTGGGAACCGGTAGTCGGGGCGCGACAAGGCGGCGATTGCTGTTGCCGGCAAGCGGGGCGCGAACAAGCGGCGCCACCGCGGACGTGGTAATTCACAATGCGTCGAGCACAGGGATGCTCATAGAGTGCCCGGCACCCCTGGCCGAGGGCGAGGGAATTGCGCTGGATTTGCCGGAAGCGGGTACAGTGACTGCACACGTTATCTGGAGCAGCGGCGACTTCTATGGCTGTCATTTCGACCGCCCGATCAGTGCAGCAACCCTGAGCGCGGCGGAATTGCGCAGCGACGCGAGCCAGGCCGCCGCGGAAGCGGGTCCGCGCGAATCGCTGGCGGCGCGACTTGCCCGACTGCGGCAGTCGCGACGTATGTCGCTGGCCGATGTCGCCGATGCGCTTGAACTCAGCAAACCGACAGTGTGGGCTTGGGAGAAGGGGCGTGCCCGGCCGGCAGACCATCGGTTGCCGGCCATTGCCGCGCTTTACGGCATAGAGCTGGAAGAACTGGTTGGCGATCCATCTGCATCGGGGCTTGGTCCGACACTGGAGAACATGCGCCAGGAAATCGCGGCGGCATTCGGCACGGTCCCCGCGAAAGTGAGGATCATGATCGACCTCTGACAAGGGCGCGCAGACACAGTATCAACAATAAAGATGGCGAATCGGAAAATTATGGTAAACGAAAACCATCACGATTCGCTGTAAGTTCTGTAAACTAACAAGACTAACGGGGTAGGGCAACGGGTTTAATTCAATTTCGTGCTCTGGTTTTGATGTACAGATTTGCAGTGGAAAGGGATTGACTGAAACAAGCCGGGGGCAATCGGCAATGGGCGCATTTCTTACCGTCAGGGACGGGTCGGCTTTGTTCGGCCTGCTTGCGGACAATAGCGAAGACATCATCATCAAGGCTGATCGGGACGGCTTCATCGATCCCGCCTCACTGGGGCTGGAATTGATTGGGATCAGGCCCGGCGAATGCCTGATCCCGCCAAAACTGGCCGACATCGCCGATCCGGCCCACGCAGATGCGTTGATGCGCTATCATGCCGCGGTCATCGCTGGCACCGAACATCAGGGCTGGCTCGAATTTCCTATTGCCGCTGGCATTGGCAAGCGCTGGTTCCGCCTTGCGCTGAGGCCAGTGACCGGGCGCGGTGGCTCTACGACCGGCGTCGTCGGGATGATGCGCTGCATCGACGATCGCCGCGCGCTGGAGGACGAGCTGTTCGCCGCGGCAATGACCGATCCATTGACGGGACTCGCCAATCGCGGCGCGCTGGTTGCCATGCTGGAACATCTCGTCGTCCAGCCCGACCCCGGGTGCATTGCCCTGTTCGCGCTGGAGGGACTGCGCAGGCTCAACCTCACCCACGGGCAGGCGGCGGGTGACGAGATGCTACGGGCGTTCGCCGAACTGATGCGCACCGTTTTGCGCCGCGATCATATACTGGGCCGGATCGGGGGTGAAACATTTGCCGTCCTTATGCCGCGCGTCGACTTGCATGAGGCCGAACAGATCGCCGCCGATTTCGTGGTGACCTTCATGGGCCTGTCGAGCAGCGAACGGGGCGAAGCGGGCCCGGTCAGGATCAGTGGCGGGGTCGCCGCGATAGAGGATTCGGTCGACGCCAGCCTGCGCCAGGCAGATGCCGCGCTCGTGCGCGCACGTGCGGGCGGCGGGGCGCGTGTCGGGCGAGCTGCCACCGGACGCTGACCTTGAATGCGAAAAGGCCCCGGCATCGCTGCCGGGGCCCCCTCGGTGAACTTATCCGCGCAGTCTATGCGTGATACTTGGCGTAGCTCAAGTCGAAGCGATCGGCATTCATGACCTTGTTCCAGGCTTTGATGAAATCATCGACGAACTTCTGCTCGTTGCCCTTCTCGGCATAGACCTCACCCACTGCGCGTAGTTCGGAATTCGATCCGAACACTAGGTCGGCCCGGGTCGCGCGCCAGGTTTCGCCGCCGCTGGCACGGTCCTTGGCGATATATTCCTGGTCGTCCGAACCTTCGACGGCACTCCACACGTTGGTCATGTCATAGAGGTTGACGAAGAAATCGTTGGTTAACTGGCCGGACCGCCTGGTGAAATGGCCGTGGCCACGCTCACCGTGATTGGCGCCCAGCACGCGCAGACCGCCGATCAGTACGACCATCTCCGGCACCGACAGGCCGAGCAGGCTGGCGCGGTCGAGCATCATTTCCTCGACCTTTACCGCCAGCTTCTTCTTGCCGACATAGTTGCGGAATGCGTCGGCTTCAGGCTCCATCACAGCGAAGCTGTCGACGTCGGTCTGGTCCTGGCTTGCATCGCCGCGTCCCCCGGTGAAGGGTACGGTCACGTTGAAACCGGCATCGCTGGCCGCCTTCTCGATGCCGACGACACCGCCCAGCACGATGGCATCGGCAAGGCTCATCGAACCGCGCAAACCATTCAAGGTATCGATCACCTTTGCCAGCATTTCCGGCTCGTTCACTTCCCAGTCCTTCTGCGGGCTAAGAGCGACACGCGCGCCGTTAGCGCCGCCGCGATGATCCGATTTGCGGTAGGTAGAGGCAGATGCCCAGGCCGTCTTGATCAACTGGCTGACCGTCAGGCCGCTACCCGCAATCTTCGCCTTGACCGCAGAAACCTCCGCTTCGCTAGGCATCGTGCCGGCTGGAACGGGATCCTGCCAGATCAGGTCTTCCGCAGGCACTTCCGGGCCGAGGTAGCGAATCTTCGGCCCCATGTCGCGGTGCGTCAGCTTGAACCAGGCGCGGGCAAAGGCATCCTTGAACGCCTCGTGATCGTTGCGGAATTTTTCCGAGATCGCGCGGAATTCGGGGTCCATCTTCAGCGCCATGTCGGCGGTGGTCATCATGGTCGGGACCTTCTTGTTCGGGTCCCATGCAGCCGGAGCCATGTCTTCCGGCTTCTGATCGATTGGCTGCCACTGCTGTGCGCCTGCGGGCGAATGAACCAGCTCGTATTCGTAATCGAGCAAGAGCCGGAAATAGTTCTCGCTCCATTCGGTGGGCGTGTTGACCCACGACCCTTCGATCCCGCTAGTCACCGTGTGTTCGCCGCAGCCGCTGTTGTTGGTGCTCACCCAGCCGAAACCCTGCGCGGCCAGGTCGCCCCCGGCAGGCGCTGCGCCCAGCTTTGACGGGTCGCCGTTACCATGGGCCTTGCCGAAGGTATGGCCACCGGCGGTGAGCGCGACGGTTTCTTCCGAATTCATCGCCATGCGTTCAAAGGTGGCCCGCATGTCGCGCGCGGACTGAAGCGGGTCGGGATTGCCGCCGGGACCTTCGGGATTGACGTAGATCAGGCCCATCTGGATGGCGGCCAGCGGACCTTCCAGCTCGTGCATGCCATGTTCTGGCGCGATGCGGGTCTGGACGCCCTGGTTGACCCATTTGTCCTCGCTGCCCCAGTAGATGTCGCGCTCGGGTTCGAACACGTCGGCGCGGCCGCCGCCGAAGCCGAACACCGGCCCGCCCATGTCCTCGATCGCTACATTCCCGGCCAGGATAAACAGGTCGGCCCAGCTGATGTGCTTGCCGTACTTTTGCTTGATCGGCCACAGCAGGCGGCGCGCCTTGTCGAGGTTGCCGTTATCCGGCCAGCTGTCGAGCGGCGCGAAACGCTGCTGCCCGCTGTTGGCGCCGCCACGCCCGTCGGCGGTGCGATAAGTGCCCGCCGCGTGCCAGGCCATGCGAATGAAGAACGGGCCATAGTGGCCGTAATCCGCCGGCCACCATGGCTGGCTGTCGGTCATCAGCGCCCTCAAATCTTCCTTGAGCGCATTGTAATCGAGTGCGTTGAAGGCTTCGGCGTAGTCGAAATCCTCGCCCATCGGATTGCTCGGGCCGTTGGGGTTGAGGATCTCGGTCGCCAGCATTTCCGGCCACCAGTCCTTGTTGGTCCGGCCGAGCAGCCCGCGCACGCCGTCCTTGTGGACCGGGCACCCACCCGACATTTCTCCGGTTACAGCGTCCATGACATCTCTCCTTTGTTCTTCAGAAATCGTGGGCGGAAGTTACGCCTCCGGGTCAATCGAGGAAAACAATTAACTCCTGTCAGCCTTATCGCGAAAAGCGATTACAAGGCGGTGCGGCATGATTGCGCGACGAGCGGCTAAAGCTTGCCGGACGCAGGCGTCGCAACTAAGCGCCGCGCGCATGACCACATATCCCAAGACCGCCGCCCTGATGCAGCGTGGCACCGACTTTCTCGGCTCGCGATACGCGATCCTGTGCGGCGCGATGAGCTGGGTTTCGGAGCGCAATCTCGTCGCCGCGATTTCCAACGCGGGCGGGTTTGGCGTGATCGCCTGCGGGGCGATGACCCCCGAATTGCTCGATACCGAAATTGCCGAGACGAAGAAGCTGACCGGTGCACCGTTCGGCGTCAACCTGATCACCATGCACCCGATGCTGTTCGATCTGATCGCGGTCTGCGCCAAGCATGGCGTCGGCCACGTGGTGCTGGCCGGCGGTATCCCGCCCAAGGGCAGCGTCGAGGCGATCAAGGCATTCGGCGCCAAGGTGATCGTGTTTGCCCCCACGCTGGCGTTGGCAAAGAAGCTGCTGCGTTCCGGCGGCGATGCGCTGGTGATCGAGGGGATGGAGGCCGGCGGCCACATCGGGCCCGTCTCCACCAGCGTGCTGGCACAGGAATTCCTGCCGGAACTGGCCGACGATCACGTCGTGTTCGTCGCGGGCGGGATTGGCAAGGGGCAGGCGATCGCCGGATATCTCGAGATGGGCGCGGTCGGGGTCCAGCTTGGCACCCGTTTCGCCTGCGCGACCGAGAGCATTGCGCACCCGGCCTTCAAGCAGGCGTTTTTCCGGGCCAATGCGCGCGACGCGGTTGCCAGCGTTCAGGTGGACCCGCGCCTGCCGGTAATCCCTGTGCGTGCGCTGAAGAACAAGGGCACCGAGGAGTTCACCGCCAAGCAGGTCGAGGTGGCCAAGCTGCTCGACGCGGGCGAAGTGGACATGGGTGAGGCGCAGCTTCAGATCGAACACTACTGGGCAGGCGCGCTACGCCGTGCGGTGATCGAAGGCGACGTCGAGAATGGCAGCCTGATGGCGGGCCAGTCGGTCGGTATGGTCAAGGCGGAAGAGCCGGTCGCAGACATCATCGCCCAGCTCATGGCCGAAAGCGAGGAAGCCCTCTCGCGGCGCTGACGACAAACGCCACCTTGTCGATGTTCGTCGGTGTGCATAGTCTGCGCGCAGGACGGGGCGAGGAGACAAGACGATGTGCGACGAGGAAAATCTCGCCCGCTGGGCGCGTGAGACGCTGAGCCGCCGCCAGTTCGGCGCGCTGGCCGGTGCGGCGGCCGTAGCCGCTTGCGTCCCCATGGCCGACGGTGACGGCGATATGAGCCTGCCGGCGATGAAGGAAAGCAACGTTAGCTTCGCCACGTCCGACGGGACGATGGACGCCTTCTTCGTCGAGCCCATGACCACGCCTGTCCCGGCAGTGATCCTGTGGCCCGACATCGCCGGTCTGCGCGAGGTCAAGCGCGACATGGCTCGCCGCCTCGCCGGGCGCGGATATGCCACGCTGGTGCTCAATCCCTATTATCGCGACGTTGCGGGCGAACAATTCGCCGACTTCGCCACTTTTGCGGCCGGGGGCGGTTTTCAGAAGGTCGGCCCCTGGCGCGGGAAACTGAACGCCGAAGCGGTCATGCGCGATGCGCGCGCTGCGATCGGCTGGCTCGACGGGCAGGCCTCCGTGGACAAAGCGCGGGGGGTGGGCACCCAGGGATATTGCATGGGCGGCCCGTTCACGATGTGGACTGCGGCAGCGGTTCCTGCCCGTGTGCGCGCGGCGGCGAGCTTCCACGGCGGCGGCCTCGTGCGGTCCGATGCGGCGATGAGCCCGCACAAGCTGTTCGGCCAGATGAACGCGGACCTGTTGGTGGCGATCGCTCAGGACGACGATGCCGAGGCCCCGCAGGAAAAGACCGTGCTGCGTCTGGCGGCCGAAGCAGCAGGGCGCCGTGCGAAAATCGAGGTCTATGCGGGCGATCATGGCTGGACCGTGCCCGACAGCCCTGCCTACGTCGAACCGGAAGCCGAACGCGCCTGGGCCGATCTCCTGGCGCTATACGCCCGTGCGCTCGCTTAACGGCTGGTCCCGGCAAGGCTAGGCCGCGCCCAGAGCCCTCAGCTTGTCGGTCACCGTGGCTTCGTCGAATGGCTTGACGACATAGTCGTCCGCGCCGGCGGCGATGCCGCGGTGGATATCGTGTACGCCGGACATGGAGGTGCAGAAAACAACGCAGCTCGCATCACCGCCCGGCAACGCGCGCAGCGCGGCCACGAAATCCGGGCCGGACATCACCGGCATGGCCCAGTCGGTCAGGACCAGATCGGGCATCGCCGCCTTGCACCGCGCGATCGCCTCCTCGCCATTTTCGGCCTCGACCACGCTATAGCCCAGCCCTTCTGCGATGCGTCGGGCCACTTTGCGGATCATCCGCGAATCGTCGACCACCAGGCAGCTGCGCGCAGATGGCGCCGCGCCGCGGGCCTTGCGCGCCTGCTCCACAGCGGCCGCGATGGGATCGGGCGGCACAGGTGCCGCCTGTTCGGGGGGCCCGCCAGTGCGCTTGATCAGGTTCTGCATGGGGCGAAATCGGGTTCGAGCGAGGTGCCGCCAACCGCAGCGAGCGGGCGTCGCAGCGCCTCGCCTTCCATCGGGTCGGGCAGGCCGGTCTCGCTCGGCGTCATGCAGACATGCAGATAAGGCACCCAGACGTCGCCATACTCGGCTTTCTGATACCAGACATCGAGCACGTCATAGCTGGCCCAGCAGCCGTCCGGCTCGCGCAGTCGCAGCCCTTCGCCAATCCGGGGGACCGACGCGAACCGCAGCCGTTCCTGGCTCTGGTGAGTCTCGTTTTGGACTTCGATCTCGATCACGTGCCTTGCGCCCCCAGCTTAGGGGCCAAGGGCTAGCGCGGATTCCTTGCCGAATTGCGAACGCGCGGGCTCAGGCGGTGCGGGCCCGCCCGGTGAAGCGCCCGTGCTTGCGATAGCGTTCCATCCAGCGGTCGAGGAACAGTGACAGGGGGCGCGGCTCGATCCCCAGCGCCGCAAGGCCCGGCTGGGCGCCCGATGCCACGTTGCCCTGCTTCAGCAGCAGCCACTGGTCAGTGCCCATCGGGCTGCCCGGCAGCATTGCGAAGGCGGCAGAGGCGGCGTCCGGCATCGGTACGAACAGCCGGTCCCGCTGCTGCCCGGCGGCAATGCGGCGATTGAGCTCGAGCATGGTGATCACTTCGGGGCCGGCCAGTTCGTAAGTCTTGCCGCCATGAGATGCAGGATCTTCCAGCGCGCGTGCGATCGCCTCGGCAACGTCGTCGACATGTACCGGCTGGATGCGAGCCTCCGCCCCGAATACGGGCAGGACCGGGAACGTGCGGATCAGCCCGGCAAACATGTTGATGAAGGTGTCGCCTTCGCCAAACACAATCGATGGGCGCATGATGGTCGCCTGCGGGAATGCCTCGCGCACGCAGCGTTCACCCAGCGCCTTCGCCTGGGCATAGCCTGCCGCGCTGTCCGCATTGGCGCCAATGGCACTGACGTGCACCATCGCCGATGCGCCGTTCGCCCGGGCGTGCTGGGCGATCCGCCCCGCAGCTTCTCCCATCAGCGCCTTGAGATTGCCTTCGAACGCGCCGACAAGATTGACAACCGCATCTGCTCCTGCAGTTGCCGCGCGCACGCTGCCATCGCGCCGGATGTCGCAGCGCGCGAACTGGAGCTGGCCAAGGTTGGCAAGCGGCTTCAGCTTCCACGCCTTGTCGGGGTTGCGGCTGGCCACGCGCACGCGCGCACCGCGGGCAAGAAGAGCCTGCGCGACGTGCGAGCCGACGAAGCCGCTTCCGCCGAAAATGGTGACGAGCTTGTTTTTGAGATTGCCGGTCTGTGCCATGTGAGCCTGTGCCATGTTAGCGTTCAGCGTTGTCGCGATGCCTGAACCCGCGCCCATGCCGCAACCGCGTGCGCGCCGCAACTGTTGCCGAGCCGGCGATAAACTGCATTGACAGCCCCCGCCCCCCCTCGCTAGTGGCCCACGCCTACCCGCGGCCCGGACCACGACGATCCGAGCCGCCCGTGCCCAGATGGCGGAATTGGTAGACGCACCGTCTTCAGGTGGCGGCGCTCGCAAGGGCGTGGAGGTTCGAGTCCTCTTCTGGGCACCATTTGTTCTCATCAGAACGTTCCAAAACATTGCAGAAATGGCGGAATTCTGCCATTCTTGACCTCTAGCGCAGAAAGCGAGGTCTTGTTTTGTTCCGCTTTGTTCCAACGTCTCTGGGGGCCTCGGCTGGGGGCTCCAGCTCAAAAGCCCCCAAATCGCGCGAAAGTGAGGCCCCCAAATGAGCCTCAATGTGCAGGAAATCAAAGGCTTCCGGGCTGCCGACAAGTCGTACAAGAAATACGACTCGCGGGGGTTGCTGCTTCTGGTGAAGCCCAACGGTTCTAAGCTCTGGTATTTCAAGTACCGCTTCGGCGGGAAGGAAAAGAAGCTTCCTATCGGCGCATATCCAGAGGTCAGCTTGTCGCAAGCGCGTCAGCTTCGCGACCGGGCTCGACTCAAGGTATCTGATGGCATCGATCCGATGCTGGAGCGCAAGCGCAAGAAGGCCAGGATCAGGCTAGGTGCAGAGAACACCTTCGAGGTCATCGCCAACAAGTACATCGACGAGAAGATGGTGCCCGAAGGCAGGGCGGAGGCCACGCTGCTCAAGGCGCGCTGGTTCCTTGACCTACTCAAGCCTGCAATCGGCAACATGCCAATCAATGACGTCGATCCGCAGTTGATGCTCGCGGCGCTCAAGAAACTCGAAGCCAAAGGCAATCTCGAAACCGCGAAGAAATGCCGATCCTTCGCAAGCCGGGTGTTCCGGTATGGAGCCGCGCTTGGTCAGTGCCAAACCGATCCAACATCGATCCTGCAGGGCGCATTGGTCACGCCAAAGGCACGGCACTACGCGGCGATCCTAGAGCCCGAGAAGTTGGGCGGGCTACTTCGCGCTATCGATGACTTCGAATGCTATCCCGCCACTAAATTCGCGCTGAAGATCGCACCACATGTCTTTGTGCGACCTGGTGAGCTTCGCCACGGCGAGTGGAACGAGATTGATTGGGATAAGGCCACTTGGACAATACCGGAAGGTAAGATGAAAGCGCGGCGGGCTCATGTGGTGCCGCTATCACGCCAGGTGTTGGACCTGTTGCGAGAGCTAAGGCCTATTACCGGCGGCACGGGCTACTTGTTCCCAGCGTTCCATACGCGCCAGCGCCCAATGAGCGAGAACACGATCAACGCGGCGTTTCGGCGTATGGGGTTCACCAAAGACGAAGTGACCGCCCACGGGCTGCGCTCGACGGCCTCAACAATGCTCAACGAAAGCGGTCTCTGGCATCCAGATGCGATCGAACGTGCTCTGGCCCATGGCGACAGCAACGCTATTCGCGGTGTCTACAATCGCGGCAACTACTGGGATGAACGCGTGAAGATGGCTCAATGGTGGAGCGACTATCTAGACAATCTTCGAGAAGGAGAAGCGGAACGTTAGTTGGATCTGGAGCGGGTTTTCTCTACATCTTTTCTCTCGGTCATGGCTCCTGACAAGGGTATGCGGGAGGCTGGCACCCCGATTTGTGGCATCGATAAAGTATCTCAAGTGCGAAGCCGATCTCTAGCGAGAAGAAACTCTGCTCGCTCCCCAATGCTGTATTTGCCTTTGTTGAATGATTGAGAATTAGAATCCGAGCGTGAACGACTTCGTAAACCAGAGAACATATGGGTTACCGCATGATTGATCGTACAGGGCCGCCACCGCTAGGGCTGAATTCACCTGTCCTTACACTCGTCGGTGTGCCGACACGGTTTGGGGACGGCAATGCCGGCAGCGGGTTTCTACGGGACCCAATGGGAAGTTGGAGGCCGCTCGACGATGATGGACTTTGCGAGGTAGAAGCCGCGTGCGTTCGTCTGCACGATGACTTTGCCGCAAGTATCTTCGGTAGCCTCAGATACTATCATTCACTACTGCCACAAGCGCCCCAGTTTCTCTCCGTGTCCGGCTTGAATTCGGAGTCTGCGCTTACTCGTGACCAGTTCGAGAAAATGCTCGTTAAATGTGCAGCGCAACCGGAGCTTAACCGATTCCTTTACCTTTATGATGTTCGTTCGCTTGTGTCCGCAGTGCAGGAATGCACCAAGGAAGTCAGTCAGCTCACGGGCGAATTCTATCGAATCCTCAACCTGGAACCGTTTTTCACTCCTGGCATCGTTCTCCCGGACGGCGTTCGCTGGAGTACATCGCCCGCGGTAACCATGCTTAATTCGACGCTCGGCTTCCTGTTCATTCGCATGCACAGCCTCCTCGACTACATCGCGAAACTCGCGCGCGAGATTGACGAGCTGCGGTCGGACTTCAAATCCTATCCACGGCTTGCTTCGGCGAACTTCCTGTTCGGGCACCGCAAGAAGCTTCGGATCGGCGCGCTGCCTGACTCGCTTTTCGAGCCGAGTGATGAGGTCACGGAAGTAGAGTTGGTGCGCAACCTTCTCATACATGACGGGTTGCTAGATGACATGCCGAAGGCCTATGAGGTGATCGAGAGCGGAGTGGCGGTAGAACGCTTCGTACTCTTCCCCGACCGTAAGGATGGGAAGCTGGAGCGGTTTAAGAACCGGCATCGCTTCTACGGCGATGAAGATAAGATCAATCTTCGCCTCGCTAGTCTAGTTAAGCGTTTCCAGAAGCGCGAGATCGTTACCCTAACTGCTTTGAGAGAACAGCTCATCGCTAAACGGGGTTGATTGGCCGAACCAAATCCTTGTTGGAACTGGATTCGGTGTGGCATCGAAGAAATGGGAAAAACAGGCCACAGCCTCATGGCAACCAGTTTGGTTTCGGTATTTCGCGCGCATACCCCAAGGCGGTATCAGGAGATTAGCCTTGCATTCACATTTTGTGGTGCATAGATAGTTCGCAGTCTCACCTGCCATGTGTAGGAAGAGCATTCGAGGTCGGTCCAGCAACGCTGGGTCGGCCTCAGCTGCGTTTAATGTCCATGAAATCTGTCTCGTTCCGAACGTAGCGTACGAACACGGTGGGACTGGCTGGTCTCATATGCTGACTTTAAAAGCCAATAGCCATTTCGTCTTGTGATGATGACGAGATACTCTTCGCGGTACCAAAGCAAGATGTTGGTCTCCGATCCGCGCTTGTTTTCCCACCACTGAATGTCGCCGTCCGTGTTCCAAGACTCGATCACATATTTCACCCAACGTAGGCGCTCGCACCTCCGCAGATCGGGAAGGCGGTCGTCCTCCACCTTACCTTGCTGAATCAGATGCCAGAATGCAGCCCACTTACCTTCGGTTTCCGGCAGGCGACGGCAGGAGACCCTGTCACCTCGGAACGCAAGGCCACCCTGTGCGATTTCCTCCATGAAGATGGCATAGAGTTGAGCTTCATAGGCCTCCCAGTCCCCCTCGAACGGGAGCAGCGCAGGCACGCTCATCCGGCAGTCTCCTGAGCTGCCCAGACCAGCAGGTTGAACTTCGTGTTGGAAAATGGCGCGGTCTGCGTCAATGCCTTTGGCCCGAGCCGCGCGTGCAGTTGTGCGATTAGAGACTGTTTTGCTACGCTGGTTTCTAAGCCGCGATTGGCGTAGCCGACCGCACCGATAAGCAGATCTGTAAGCTGGAGAATTTCGCTCTCGTGCGACCTGATCTGCTCGACCCGTTCGACCGTCTTATGATTAAAATCGAAAATGTTGTTGGAGAGCACATTATGCAGGTCGCGTGTCTTCGGACCGCCCCGGGTATCTTTCACATCGAGATAAATGCGGAACGTATGTGACGGCGAGATCACGTATTTCAGCATCGTGAAATACATCTTGTAATACCAATCGTCGTGGTTCTGCCCGAATTTCTTGTGATCGAGCTTCTCCTTGTCCGGCACCAACACACCGCGAAAACGCAGGCTCGGATCGCTCAAGAAATAGTCGATGACATCCGCATAGAAATCGATCTTCCCGGCAGAGACCTTCGTCCACTTCGTCTCGAAGCTCGACTGAAGACCATGTCTGCGCTTGATCGCGCGAAGTTGCTCATTGACCCGGTGCGTTTCGTCGACTTTGCACCAGACGCAACCAAGTACCATGACGGGGATATGGTCTCCCTCGATGTGGCAGCTCTCATCGCAATAGAGGTTATAGACGAGACGATTCATGCTACCTGTTCTAGAGGCTGCGGGCGTACGCGCAACAAAGGTCGGCGTGCTTAGTCCACAGACTTTCAGTGATTGAGGAGAGTCTCAGCATGGTGTGAAGGCTTGGAAATTGAATCTCGTTCCACGGCTCTGAGGTCTAAAGCCAAGTCCTACGTTGGCTGAACAAATGGCCGCCTTGTCTTCCGGCTCGCCTGAGACGGGCCCCTCCGAAGTCGGCTAAATCTCAGCAGTGTTGCCAGAAGGCTGGGCGCTAGGCGCCCGGTTCCTTCTTCTCGTCGTCCAGCGGCGTGCGCAGTACGATCCGGCCATTGATCGGCACCACTTCCAGTTGAAGCGAAAGGCCCTTTCGGTCGCGGTGGAACCATGCGGCACCGATGCGGGTCCAAAAGCCCTTGTCGCCCTTGTTGGCGACATGCCAGGCGAGGAAGTCCGGCGGATTGGTCTCCTGAGCGGGTGCGGTATTCGGCCTGCCTTCCGGCGAGGATGGGAGGGGGAGGGAAAACCGGAATCGATGCACTGGCGCGGGCCAGCGGGCGAAGCCCACCACCCGAGGCAACTACTTCCGGTTTCGGGAACGAGAGGGCAAAGCCTTTGGTGTTCCCGTCAGGGATCGCCCGGCGATCCAGCAAACATCGGCACCCTTGCAACGGCGCGAAGCCGACGGAGGTCCTGCGCGCGCGATCAGTGCGCCAGCGGACCTCCGTCAATGAGAGTGGCAAGAGTGCCTGCGGGTTAAATCAGGAATGCCGCGCCCTCAGGAGCGCAGAATGCGCGGGACAGAGCGCGTCCACGAGGAAATCCCGCTCCGCTTCCAAATGCTCCTGATCGTCACCCGGATGGGATGAAACCGCCACGCGGGTTCAGTCGAGCGCAGCTAGATAGAGCGGGTCGCCCGGGAGGGCAGAATCACCACACGGACGTTTGTTACTGAATCGAGAGCAGAACCGCGTTGAGAAGAAATTTCAGACACGATTATGGGGTCAAAACAGCGACGAAATCCTCACGAAGAAAGTTGATTATACGTCCTTGAATGTTGCCGATCCGTTCCCATATCACCCGAGCCCTTGGGATTGGCCAAAGGGTGCGGTCGTTTACACTGTCAACCTGCAAGAGCCATATGATTACGGCGATGCCGTGGATCAGCCACTCTGCGAGTTGCAGCGGCGAGACTTCGATCTTCAACAATCGGACCTCCTCGACCATACAATACCACCTAGCGTTAACAGGCTCGCGTGGTTGCATTTGCGAGAAGGCAACCACGGATGGTGGCGTGCCTCTGGGGGGTCTAGCGGCACAAGCCGGGTTCAGAGCCAGAACTATCCCCCAGAGACTGCTAGAAATGAGGGGGGATGGCAAAGCCGTCTTGGTTCAAGCCGCGCAGGTACCGGCACTTCGATACGCCCATAGGGAGTGAGTGGGCAGCCACACTCACGCCGGAACAGGTTGTCGCCCACCCGTGGTCCCCGCTGCTGCATTGGATCAAAGAAACACCGCGCTATCGACCACTGGACGGCAAGACTGTGGTCAAAGCGCGTGACATCATGCACGCCTCGCACCGCGATGCGTGCATCCTGTCCAAGTACTCGCACGAGCTAACCGTCAGGTTGGATGCGTGGTATGCGGCAAACGGGCTGCATGAGGCGGTCATAGCTTACCGCTCCCTCAGAAAATCCAACTACCATTTCGCCGCCACCGCACAGGCCTATGTGCGCGACCACGATTCAGTCGAAGCCATGTGCTTCGACGTGACCGGCTTCTTTGACAATATTGACCACAAGCGGCTGAAGCAGCGGCTCAAGTGGCTGCTCGCCGTCGATGAACTCCCCGACGATTGGCACAGGGTGCTGCGTTCCGTCACCCGGTATAGCCACGTCCGAAAGGCGGATTTGAAGGCCCATCCCGTATTTGGGTTGCGGCTGAAACAGCGCCGCGCTGATCGCCCTATAGCGACGGTCAAGGAATTGAAGGCGGCGGGGATCCCGATACAGACAAACGGCGCGGGCATCGGCGTCCCGCAAGGAACGCCTATCAGCGCCAGCCTATCCAACCTTTACATGGCCGATTTTGACCTGGCGATGAAGGCGCTGGCGGATCACCATGGCGCGCTTTACCAGCGATATTCCGACGATATTCTTATTATTTGCGCCCCTGAATACGCCGATCAGCTAGCCGCTGCCGTGGCCGACGCGCTCACCAACGAAGCTTTGCAACTTCAGAATGACAAGACCATCCGCCAACGCTTCAATGGGGATGAGCGGGACAACTTCCAGTATCTCGGTTTCCAACTCGGCCTTGGACCGGCTTTGGTCCGGCCCGGCTCCCTTTCAAGGCAATGGCGCTCCGCAAAAAGAGCCATTCGCCGCTCTGAACGAAAGGCCGAAAGGTTGGCGAAGGCCGGTCAGAAAGACAAAATCTACACCAGCAAGCTGCGCGGGCGATTGACCCATGTAGGACTTCGCAACTTCTTGGCCTATGCTGATCGTTCGTCCGATGAACTCCAGAGCGAATCCATCAACCGACAGGTGAAGGCACTTCGGAAATTCGCCTTGCGGGGGTTGGCTCGGGTAAAAGCCATCAAGAACAGCTAGACGCGCGGCTCGTCAGTTCCCATTTCCGACTAGGCGTCAAATTCCTTCGCCACCACGGTGTCATACAGGCCATAATGCGTCAGCCCTTCGTGGCTTTCGATGCCGGTATAGCGCAGCGACGCATCCTCGTAGCGGCGGAACGCGAACACCGCTTCGTTCATCCGCTCGGTGTTGAATACGCGTAGGCGAACCAGCAGGTGGAAATCCGCCACGGTCAGGCCAGTGACTGCATGGAACAGGTCCGGTTCCAGCTTCGTAATCACGTCCTGTAGCTTGTTTTCGCGGAAGTCGGTCAGATACATGAATGCCGGGATGCGGGTCGCGAACTTTATCAGCTTTTCCTGAACCAGCTTGCGCTTGGATTTGAACTCCTTTTCCTCGGCGGTCAGTTCCTTCTTCTCTTTCGGGGTCAGCTCCCCGTCATTAGCTTTGGCCTTGTCCTTGATTTCCTTGATCTTCTCGCTCTTGTTGATGATCGTCTCGATGATGTTGTCGCCAAGGGCGCGCCAACCTTCGATCCGTTCAACAGCGGCCATCGCTTCGGGGTTTTCGAGAACGCGGCGCAACGTGTCGTTGTCCACGTTCACCAGCATGGCCGATTCCCATTTCCGGGCCAGCAGGGTCGCGGACGTTCCCGCCATCGCAATGTCGAGGATGCCGCCCGCGTCGATCTGCATCATCTTCGCGCCGTCATAGGCCAGCACGGGCAGGAACGAGACAAGTTCCTTCACGGCGTTTTCCGGGTTCGCTTCCCCCGGTGAAAGGCCGATGCCATATTCCGACAACTGCCGCAGCGCCCTTGTCGGGGCAAAATCGAACACGAAGCAGACCGGTTTGATGATCTCTTCCTCGTTCGGATTGTCACCATTGGGGTTCTTGATCGACCAGGGCGACTGCACCCGGAACGCCGCCTGAAAATACGTCTCCGGCGATTGGAGATTGCGCAGCATCAGGATCGACGACCATTGCTTGACCGTAACCCCGGTGGTCAGCTTGCCGCAGGAAAGCGTGATGGTCTTGGTGTCGAAACCGCTGCCAACCTTGTCCCGAACGGGCGGCAAGGCATCAAGGCCGATGCCCGCCGATGCGCCTGCGGCCACGATCACCTGATAATCGTGCCAGAACGTGTTGTGCTTCTCTTCCAGCAAGTTCGCCATAGCGTGGCAGGCGGCCACATTGGGCAGGAACCAAAAGCTGTGCTGTAAGTGGGGCAGAAGCCGCGTGTCCGAATAGGGCCACGGCGGCACAACGCCGGACTTGATGCTGTCGAATGAGCGCGGCGCATCGGGCGAATTGCGAATGACGTTGAGCCATTTCTGCACCTCGTCTTTGTGCTTAAACTGCGCGAGAACGCCTGTGCCGTTCGCCGCGAAAAACTCGTTGAGATCAAACTCGTCCAGCTCGCCGCCGCTGGCAATGTGAGTAATTTCCGGCGGCATCTGGTAAGTCAGCAGGCGCATTTGCGGCAATGCGCCGTAAGGATTGCGCTGCCCCGGATGCTGAGCGGCAAATTCTTCCTTGGCGCGTTGCTCGTCCGTGTAGGTCCAGTTGAATATCTGCTCTTCGATGAACTCGCCCGTGGCCAGCGCGTTGAAGGGTGTGCCAGAAAGATAGAGGTATGCCCGCGTGGTAATCGGCAGAAAGTCGGTTTCGCTTTCCGACATGACACCAAGGTCTTCGTTCACATCGTCCAGACCATCGGCGTATTCCAGCTTGGCTTCCTTCTTGGCCTCGCCTGCATCCTCGCCCTCGAAAAGCTCCTTGGCCGTCTCGCGCCATGCGCCGAAATGATATTCGTCGAAAACGACCAAATCCCAGTTGATGGTGTGAAGCCATTCGTTGCGGGCTTTGATATTCCCGGCTTTGTCGCGCCCCAGCAGGTCCTGGAACGAGCCGAAATAGACCACCGGCTTGTCGCCATCGATCTGGCTCGGATCGCGACCGGAATTGCGGGAAAGATACTGCCACCCATCAAAATCGACGTGGGATTCAAGGTCAGTCTGCCAGGCATCTTCGACGGCGGGTTTGAAGGTCAGCACCAGCACCCGCTTCGCGCCAAGTTTCTTGGCAAGCTGATAGCTGGTGAAAGTCTTGCCGAAACGCATCTTGGCGTTCCACAGAAAGCGGGGAACGGCATTGGCATCTTGCTGCCAGCGGGAATGATAATACGCGTAGGTCTGCTCTACCGCCTCCAGCTGTTCCTTGCGCGGCGGAAAATCTTCGTGATGCGTTCCGGTGAATTGCTGTCCGCTGCGCAGTTCGGCCAGCACGGTTTTCACGTCGGCCAGCGTGCATCGCATCCATTCAAGCTGCGGATTGGAAAAACCCTTGCGTTTGAGCGCATCGCGCACGGCATGATCGGTGATGATTGACCCGTCATCGGCCTCGCCGGGTTCGTCGAGTTCGATGGTGTAATTGGCAATCGCTGCCGTCTTCAACTGCTCGGCAATCCGCTGCTTCACATCGCGCGTGGTCTGCCCCACCTTGAGCAACCCATCATGCGCCTCGTCCGCGATGGAATATGCGTAGATGCGCGGGCGCGCATCGGGCTTCGGAGTAAGGATGTCGTCGATTGAAGGTTTATTCATCGTCGTCGGCAACCATAACCGCACCTTCGAGCTGTTCGTCACCGATTGTCATCGGGCGGATCATCCATTCGACGAAGCCGATCTCTTCTTCGTTCAATCCATATTTCGCGTATAGTTTTTCATCGTTCCAAGGCTGTGAGAAATCTTGCTTTGGAACGAACGTATACACTTTCTTCGTCGCGTGCTGGGAGGGCTTGTGCAACATCACCAAGAACCGTGTCAGTTTGCAGGAAATATAGGAGCATACGTTCTGGGCTTCGCGCTTTGTCTCGAAGGGGCCAATGCAAATATATGTTTCAGTTGAGACAGAGCCGGGTTCGCCAACAAACGGTCGTCCCAACACGGCCTTTGGCGGGGCATCACGACTCGCGCCGCCGCCGCCTCGGTCACCATAGGCACCGCCGATAAAGACTTTCCATTTTCCAATGAGTTCAGCGCCCTCAGTTATTTCGGTGGGCGCCACCCACCCCTTGCCACTTTGTTTGAAACCGGGGCCACCATTGCAATATACAGGCAGGTCATCGTCTTTCTTGATTGACCGGACCTTGAAATTTGTCGGCAATCCGAATGGCTTTCGCGAACTAACTAATTCACTGAATTTTTTCTCTTTTGGCAGAGAAACAGAATAATCCTGATCTGAATCGAAGTCAGATTCAATCATTGCGATCTTTTTTAGGATCGGCACCGCTTCGTTGTAGCGGATGAAAACATCAGACCCCGGCTCCATAAGCGGGCGGTCTACAGAGGACAAAACATCTCCATCGTAATGTGTGACAACTCTGCAATCTCCGGGGTTATCTCGATCCCATAGAAAATATAGAATCCCTCCTTGTATCGCCACTCCAGGAAAAGCTTCGCCAACAAGCCAATAATCATGAATACACGTTGTCCGATTATCGGAGAGCATACTCTCTCGAAAATCGTCTAACCCCTTGCCGCCCGCGAACCATCTCGCCGGAATAACAAGAGAGGCATAGCGCGGCTCCAATTTCTTGGCCTGCTCGACAAATTTTTGATAAATTGGCGCAGCACTTGTGCCAAACCCACCGTCTTCAATCTGATACGGCGGATTGCCGATAATCACGTCAAATTGCATCTCGCCTCCGAATAGCTCGCCGAGGCGCGCCTGAATGTCATTGGTATGGATGAACGCATACGCATGGGTTTCTAATGCATCTTCCCGGTCGAACGTCGCCCTACCAGCGCCACAAAACTCACATTTGTCATTCTTCCAAGAATGCTCGGTGCGCTCGAACCAGATATTGCCGTCATCATTGGAAAATCCCGTGGCGACGGAATGCTCCCCCGTTGCGTGTTTGGAGCAATAGAGGCTGCGGCGTGCCAGCAGGCTGGTCAGCCGGGTGATGCCGATGCCGAAAACCTGCTGCGTCAGGATATGGTCAACGCGGGTCTGCAAATCCGGGATTTCGGTTTCCAGCCCAGCGATTAGCCGCTTGGCAATTTCCCGCAGGAAGACACCGGATTTCGTGAACGGGTCCAGAAACCTGACCGAACTGTCCGCCCAGATGCTCGCGCCACTATTGTCCGTCGCCCATGCCTCTGCCAGCGTATCCAGCATCCGGTTGGCGAACTCCGGCGGCGTGAACACCTCGTCGTTTGACAGGTTGGCGATGCAGGTCAGCACATCGGGGTTGCGCCCGCGCAGTGCAAAGCTGGCCTGTTCAATCATGCGCTCGCCCCCATTCCGTCATTCCCCGCCGCAAGATCGCGCACGCTCATCGGAGGATATGTCTGCGAAGGCGTGAATATCTCGTGCTTACCCAGAGTCGAAAACAGGGAATCCTCGGCGCTGAAACTCGCCATGCCGGTCAGCACATCAAGCCGGAAATCGCGGCGCTGGAATTTCCCTTTGCCCAGATAACCCCATTCGACCACGCGGATGGGCGCATCATCAATCGCGCGCATTGTCATCGCATCGCCGTGAACGAGATTGAGCGAAAGAACGTGAGAGGCGGCACAGTGAAGATCGTCGTCCGCATCCAGCACCAGATAGTCCGCGAAAACGTCCAGCATATTGGCGCGGCATTCCGCGATATTGTCGGCCAGCAACTCGATACCGTAGCAGCACATCAAGCCCAGCAGGGCATGATGTCGCTTCTCGAAGTCGGACTTGCCGAATTTCAGTTCCACGGCGGCCAACTTGCGTTGCAGGATCGGCACGAGGAAATTACCGCTGCCGCAAGCAGGCTCAAGGAATCGGGAATCAATCCGTTCAGACTCCCCCTTCACAAGGTCGAGCATCTGCTCGACCAGCCAGGGCGGTGTGAATACCTCCCCATGATCGGCAACGCGCTGCTTGGACTTGATTAGGTTCATGATAATACTTCGAAATGATGTTCGCAGCCGGTCTGCCGTTTCTGGAAGACGATAGACCGTACTACAAATTCTCTCAACGTATTGCTCGACCTAATCCGAGCTCAAGAATTCAGCAGCCTTCGCCGCCGCGCTCGCCGCGGTGAATATCGCCCGATTGTCGGCCTTGAGCACCTTCAGCCAGCTGGCGAGGTAGCTGGCGTGATCCGGGCGCGGGCTGGAGGAAAGGCCAAGGTCGCCGCAAAGGAAGGCTGAACCAAGCTCGGCGACATATCCTGACAGTCCAGCCCAAAATGGCGGTTGGAAGGTGAAAACCATCG
>CAURZK010000008.1:0-65562 GCA_963529855.1 uncultured Erythrobacter sp.
CAGCACCGCGTCGGTGAGGGCCATCTATGCCCCAACTCAGATTCGGTCAATGGGTAATTTGCGGCCCGTCGATAATTCTGACTGCGACGGGTCACCTGACCGCACAAATGCCGGAAATCATGCAGAGATTTCACCAAAGCGGGCCGATCAGCGGCCTTTGACCCCATTGGGCGAGATGTGGCCCACCACTACCTTCTGCGCCCTGATTGCTCAGCCAAGCCCCGCTGTTCCGCTGGACCGCCTGGACTGATTCTCAGGCGCGCTGACCGGGATTATGGTCTGCCACACTCCCAGGACGAACGCTGAGAGCGTCATCCTTCAACCGTATAACCCGTCCCCGTAATGCCTCGGTCGATCCTCAACAATCCGCCGGCAATCGAGATAAGCCGGCAATTACGAGAGCACTCGAATCGACGCAAAGAACGTGCTGTCTTGCGGGCAGGACAGGACTTCCGGATCAGTCCCTGGCGGCCTTCGATTTCTTCGACGCGGCTTGCGAAGTATCGGCAGCAGGCCTGGTAGCTTCTTTCTTGTCCATGTAGCGCTTGGCGAAGTAGCCGCCCGCAGTGATTGCGACCAAAGCAGGCAGGCTCATTCGGCGCGCAAGCGCTGCTGCGCCTACCCCCAGCACCGCACCGGTTGGGCCGCCAATCCCCCGGGTGTGCTCTGCGATCTTAGACCCTGCGAATGCACCGAAAATCTTGCCAATCATGGTCGAACTCCTTGGTTTGGAGGTCAACGTAAACATTGGAGTTCGGTTCCACCATCAGCTGTTCAGGGCAATTCCGTTGGCAAGGAAATCATTGGCAGTGCGAGCCACTTCGGCGGGATCGTCGCGGCCCTGCCCCCAGATGGCGTAGCGCAGGCCCAAAAACACGTTCATGCCCATAATGGCCCATGCATGCGCCTCTTGCGGATCTTGGCGCAGCTCTCCCTTGGCTGCACCTGCCTGTAGCCGTTCGAAAATGCGTGCCGCGACCGTTTCGTAGTGCGCGCGGTAACTGGCCGGGTCGACGAATTCCGCCTCGTCGATGATACGATAGATCTCCTTGTGTTCGGCTGCGAAGCGAAGGAACGCTTCCAGCGCGGCACGTTCCACCTCCAATGCGGACATGGGTTCGGTCAGAGCCTCGCGCGCGGCATGCTTTACCGCTTCGCTCATGTCGCTGACGAGCGCGCGGAAGATCGCATCCTTGGAATCGAAGTAAGTGTAAAAGCTGCCGAGCGCGACGCCAGCGCGGCGCGTGATGCCGCTAATCGATGCATCGTAGAAGCCGCGCTCCCCGAACTCGATCGCCGCTGCATCCAGCAACTTGCGCAAGGTCCGGCGGCCGCGCTCGGTGCGTGGATGCTTGCTCGCATCATGCGGCGCTGCTGTCGGGCCCCGTCCCACGCCTATCGGTTACGGCCATTTGCACCCCGGCACAAGACACAACTTGAAAGGTGGTTCAACTTTCAATATTACCGACGCAACAAGTCTCGGGAGGACAATCATGACATATCGTAACGGTCGTTTCGTCGTGGCTCTGATGGCGGGCACTGCCGCCTTGGCGTTCGCCATGCCGGTCAACGCACAGGACACCGCAGCTGGAGTTGCGGACGCGGAAGGCGACGCGGAAATCATCGTCAGCGCACGCCGCCGTGATGAACGAATCACCGACGTCCCCATCGCCGTTACTGCGATTTCCGGCGACCAGCTCGAGGCTGTGGGCGCGATCGATATCACCGACGTGCAGAACCAGGCGCCGAACGTAACGCTGGAAAATTCGCGCGGGACCAACTCGACGCTTACCGCTTTCATTCGGGGCGTGGGCCAGCAGGACCCGGTGTCCGGCTTCGAATCGGGCGTCGGCATCTATCTCGACGATGTCTACCTCAACCGTCCGCAGGCTGCCGTGCTGGATATATACGACGTGGAGCGGGTGGAGGTACTGCGCGGGCCGCAGGGGACACTTTACGGGCGCAACACGATCGGCGGCGCGGTGAAATATGTCACCCGCCGTCTGCCGCAGGAATTCGCCTTCAAGGCACGTGCCAGTTACGGCACCTATGACCAGGCGGATCTGGTCGTTACTGCCAGCGCACCGGTGGGCGATATCGTTCGCATCGGCGCCTCCGGCGCGCGGCTTTCGCGGGGCGGGTTCGGCGACAACCTCAATCTGGACGGGGTGGAGAACTATAACAAGGATGTCTGGGCGGGCCGGGCGAGCCTGGAGATGGGCGGCTACGGCGCACCGGTTTTCGTTCGCATTACAGGTGATTACACGCGCGACAAGTCCGACCCGCGCAATGGCCACCGCCTGATCCCGGGGCTGCTGTCGGGCGCGCCGGTGCTAGACGACGAGTTCGATACCCGCGCCGGGCTCGCCAGCCCGGACCAGGATGTCGAGGCATATGGCCTCGCCATGAACGCTGAGGTTAATTTCAGCGACACGGTGACGTTCCGTTCGATCAGCGCATGGCGCCGCGACACCAGCTTCACCCCGATCGATTTCGACAGCCTGCCTGCGGTCGATGTCGATGTGCCGGCGGTCTATCGCAACGAACAGACCAGCCAGGAACTACAACTCCTGTACAACGATGATCGACTGAGTGGACTAGTCGGTTTCTATTACCTTGCAGCGAATTCCACGACCGACTTCGACGTGATCCTAGCGACCACCGGCACGTTGCTTGGCCTGCCGGGGCTCAACGCCTTTACATCGGGCGATGTCGACACCTCGACCTGGTCGGTGTTCGGAGACATGACGTTCGACATCACCGACCAGCTCAGCGTTTCGGCCGGAGGTCGCTACACCAGCGACCGGCGGACTTCCCGCATCCTGCGCCAGACGAAGATCGGGGGCGCGTCGCCGCTGTTTGGCGGCACGGCGATCCCGATCGCCACGGTGACCAATTTCGAAGGCTCGGCCAAGTTCACCGACTTCAACCCGCGCGCCTCGGTCAGCTTCAAGCCGACGCCTGACCATATGGTCTATGCGTCCTATGCGCAGGGGTTCAAGGGCGGCAGCTTCGACCCGCGCGGCGATGCCCGCATCGCGCCCGACACCGACCGCAACGGGGTGCGCAGCTACGACGAGATCTACGACTTCTTCCTGTTCGATCCGGAAACCGTCGATACCTACGAGCTCGGCTACAAGGGATCGCTGATGGACGGCGACATGCGCGTCGCGCTCACGGGGTTCTACAGCGATTACAAGAACGTCCAGATCCCTGGTTCGGTCGGGGTCGATGCCAACGGCGACGGCATCTTCGAAACCTTTGCCGGGGTCACCACCAACGCCGCCAAGGCGCGGTTCAAGGGCGTCGAGTTCGAAACCTATGCCCGCTTCGCGCGCGACTTTGCCGGGGCCGGATCGTCGCTCAACTTCACCGGGATGGTGGGTTACATCGACGGGGAATTCCGCGAATACTTCGTCAACAACGTCGACCTGAGCGACGTGCGCCGCATCCAGAATACGCCGAAATGGACTGCCGCGGGCACGCTGGGCGCTCTGGTCCCAGTGGGCGAAGGCGATGTATCGCTGTCGTCGACGGTCAGCTATCGCAGCAAGACCAACCAGTTCGAAACGCCCAGCCCCTACCTCGACCAGCCCGGTTACGCCCTGGTCGATGCCTCGATCGTTTGGACCGCGCCGGGCGACCGGTTCAGTATTGGGCTGCATGGCAAGAACCTGACCGACAAGCGCTACATCACATCCGGATACCAGTTCGTGGCCGTGGGGGCCGACGGCACCCCGGTGCGCAATGCTGCCGGAAATCCGACGCCGACACTGGGCCGCGAAGGCGTAGTGACCGCGTTCTATGGCAACCCCCGCCAGGTCTTCCTGACCGGCACGGTGAAGTTTTGATCCGCGTCCCGGCTGTCAGGCGCGCACGCGCCTGACAGCCGGGCTCGCGCCTTCCATCGTGACGCCGAACGCGTCGACATAGTCTGCCAGCCGGTCGAGAACGTCGCCTTCGTCCAGCCCGAACGCGGCAAGGCTGTAGGCGTGCGGACGGCGCTTCAGCTCGCGCGACCGTTCGAGATAATCGGCCATCCCATCGAGCGCGGGTTCGATGTCGAGATCTAGGAAGCCGTAAACCCGCGCCATCGTGCCGCGCCAGTCGCGGTCCATATCGTCGAAATGAACGTCGATCATCCGTTCCGGCGCAAGGCCTGCGCGGCCCGCGCGCATCCGTTCGATCATCAGCGCCGTCTTGCGCAGCGATTCGCGCCCCACGCGGTGGGGATCGACATTGTCGGAATGGAGAATCGTCTGGTTCCAGGCGAGCGAGGCGGCGCTGCCGACCACCTGGCGCGGATCGCGATGGGTGAAGATCAGCCGCGCGTCGGGGAACACCTCTAGCAAGGCAGGCAGGTCGAGCATGTGCTGCGGGGTCTTGAGGATCCATGGCCGCAAGCTCGATTCCTGCTGCGACCAGCCGATCAGACGCAGCAGATCGGCCATGTGGCGATAGGCCGGCACCGCGCTTTCGCCTTCGCACCAGCGGGCATAGCCGGGGACTTGCCACTGCGCCTCGTGCTTCATGCCCCACATGCTGGCGACCAGCAGGCCGAGTTCCTCTTCCGGTTCGTAAGGCCCGGTGGGATGGATGGTCAGCGTGCGCGGATTGGCCAGCCGCGCGACTTTCATGATCTGCGCGGCGAGCACGGGCCGCGTATCCGCCCGTTCCCCCGCCATGACCGCCTCGAAATCGCGCGGAGGCACCGGGCTGATCGTTTCGAAACTGCGCAGGCAGGCAAACCGGCGATCGCTGGCGAGCAGGCGGTGCAGCCGGGTGGTGCCCGAACGCATCGGCCCGACGATCACCACCGGACGGCGGATCGGGCGCGCGAGAATTTCGGGATGGCGCGCGAACCAGTCCTGCGCGCGCAACCGGCCGCGAAGGACATGCTCGAACTGCTTGGTCGCGGCGAGCGTGCCGATCGCATTGAGCCGGGCTTCGTTGGCCACACTATCCAGCAGCACGTCGAACGGGCGCTCGAACCATGGGTCGCCGAAATCGCCCAGCCCCTCGGCCGCGCTGGCGCGCGCCATCAGATGGTCCTTGTCGAGACGCGGCTCGTCGATCAGCCCGGCGGCCTTTCCCCCGCGCACGGCCCCATCGAGGACGCTGATGAACGGAGTTCGGCGGGGCGGGCGGTCGGGTTGAAAAGCCAAGAGCAATCCTGCGGTTGCGATGACGTTTCAAACCTCCCCGCGATTCATCCGTTCCCTGCGCACTGGAAATGCACGGGGGCCTGGGGCATAGGCCCGCCCATGCACGACATCCGCCTGATCCGCGAAAACCCGGAAGCTTTCGACGCCGCCCTTGCCCGCCGGGGGGCGGAGCCGGTGGCAGCAATGCTGCTAGACCTCGACGAGCGCCGCCGTGCGGTTTCGACCCGGATGCAGGAGGCGCAGAGCCGCCGCAATGACGCATCGAAGGCAATCGGCCAGGCCATGGCGCAGGGCGACAGGGACCGGGCGGAAACGCTGAAGGCCGAGGTCGCGCAGATCAAGATCGACCTGCCCGCGCTGGAGGAGGAAGACCGCACGCTGGGCGCCGAACTCGACACGCTGCTGGCGGCGATCCCGAACTTGCCCGCCGACGACGTGCCCGATGGCGCGGACGAGAACGACAATGTCGAAGTCAGCCGCTGGGGCACGCCGCGCGAACTTGAATTCACCGCGCGCGAACACGCCGATATCGGCCCGGCGCTGGGGATGGATTTCGAAACGGGTGCGGCGATTTCCGGCGCACGCTTTACCTTCCTGCGCGGCCCTATGGCCCGTCTGCACCGCGCGCTGGCGCAGTTCATGCTGGACCGGCAGACGGGCGAGAACGGATACACCGAATGCGCCCCGCCGCTGCTGGTGCGCAGTGAATCGCTGTACGGCACTGGGCAATTGCCCAAGTTCGCGGAGGACAATTTCCGCACCACCGACGACCGCTGGCTGATCCCCACTGCCGAGGTCAGCCTGACCAACGCGGTGCGCGAGCAGATCCTCGACCATGCCGCCCTCCCCATCCGCATGACTGCGCTGACGCCGTGTTTCCGCTCCGAAGCCGGCGCGGCGGGCAAGGATACGCGCGGGTTCATCCGCCAGCACCAGTTCGAAAAGGTCGAATTGATCAGCGTGTGCCGGCCCGAGGAATGGGAGGGCGAACACGAACACATGCTCGCGAGCGCGGAAGGCATCCTGCAGGCGCTCGACCTGCCGTATCGCAAGGTCCTGCTGTGCACCGGCGACATGGGCTTTGGTGCGAAGAAGACATATGACCTGGAGGTATGGCTGCCCGGCCAGCAGGCCTATCGCGAGATAAGCTCGATCAGCTGGTGCGGCGATTTCCAGGCGCGGCGGATGAACGCGCGCTACAAGCCGGAAGGATCGAAGAAGACCGAGTTCGTGCATACTCTCAACGGCTCGGGCCTGGCGGTCGGGCGCACGCTGGTGGCGGTGCTGGAGAATTATCAGCAGGCCGATGGCAGCGTCATCGTCCCGTCAGCACTGGCAAGCTACATGGGCGGGATCGACAGGCTGGAACCCGCTCGCTGATGCGCATTCTTCTGACCAACGACGACGGCATCTTTGCCCCCGGCCTCAAAGTGCTGGAAGAGATCGCGCGCCAGTTTTCCGACGACGTGTGGATCTGCTGCCCGCACGAAGAACAGTCGGGCATGGGTCACGCGCTGACCCTCAGCCGCCCGATCCGCATGCGGCGGCATGACGACAGGCGCTTCTCCGTCTCCGGTACGCCGACCGACGCGGTGACGATGGGTTTGCGCAAGGTGCTGCCCGGCCCGCCCGACGTGATCCTGTCGGGCGTCAACCGCGGCGCCAATCTGGGCGACGACGTGACATATTCGGGCACTGTTTCCGCCGCGATCGAGGGGGCGCTGGCAGGAATACGCTCGATCGCATTGAGCCAGGTCTACGCGCGCGAGGGGATGGGCGACGAGGTGCCGTTCGATGCCGCACGCGTGTGGGGCGCGAAAGTGCTCGGCCCGCTGCTGGAAACGCCGCTGCCGAAGCGCACCTTGGTCAATGTCAATTTCCCCGCCCTGCCTGCTTCGGAGGTGAAGGGCATCCGCGCCGTGCGGCAGGGGTTCCATGACTATTCGCGCGGCACGGTGGTCGAAGGGCGTGACCCGCGCGGTTACAAGTATTACTGGTTCGGGCTGGAAGCGATCGAGCACACCCTCGATCACGGCACCGATCTTGAAGCCATCGGCGAGGGCTATGTCGCAGTGACCCCGTTGCAACTCGACCTGACGCATCACGCCTCGCTCGGCGAACTGGGGGCGCGTTTCGCGGGATGAAGCGGCTGGCGCTCCTCGCGATGGCCGCCGTGCTGGTTGCGGCGGCCGATCCGGCCACCGAAACTGAACATGTCGTGGCCGCGGGCGAGACGCTGGGCGGCATCGCCAACCGCGCCGGGGTGCCGGCGGCGGTGATCGCGGCGGCAAACGGCCTGGCGGAACCGTGGTCGGTCCGCGCCGGGCAGAAGCTCGTCATCCCGCGCCAGCGCAGCCATACCGTTAAGCCCGGTGAGACCGGCATGGCGATTGCGCGCCGCTACAAGGTGCCGTTCGACCAGATCGCCATCGCCAATGGCCTTGCCCCGCCCTACGCCATCCGCACCGGGCAGCGGCTGATCATTCCTGCGGTGATTTCCGCGCGCCCCGTGCCTGCAGCGCCTGCGCGAAACGAACCCTATTTCCGCTGGCCACACGATGGCCGCGTGCTGGCGGGTTTTTCGGCCCGCCACGACGGGATCGACATCGCCGCCAACCCGCTCGAAATGATCCGCGCCTCGGCCAGCGGCACAGTCGTGTTCGCGGGCGAGGAGAAAACCCGGTTCGGCAACCAGGTGCTGATCGATCACGGCAACGGCTGGCAGACGAGTTACGGCCACCTCGCCCGCGTGACCGTGGCCAAGGGCGATATCGTCAAGGCGGGCGAGCGAATCGGCCTGGCAGGCAAGGCCGGCAAGGCAACCCGCACGGAATTGCATTTCGAAATCCGCAAGGACGGCCGCGATGTCGATCCGCTCACCAAGCTGCCCAGGCGCGGGGCCAGATGAGCGGGGGCAAACGGCGTACCCGTCCGGCCAAGTTCCAGCCGCTGCGCCGCGCTGTGCGGCTGCCCGTGTGGGGCGACCTGTCGATCCGGCTGGGGCTGGCACTGGGCCTCGTCTTCGTCGTGGTCCTGATCCACTGGTTCGACCGCGATGGCCTGATTGACCATTACGACGGCCACGTCAGTTTCCTCGACGTGGTCTATTTCACCATGATATCGATCACGACGACCGGGTTCGGCGACATCGCGCCGATCAGCAACAGCGCCCGGTTGGTAGAAGCCGCAATCGTCACCCCGATCCGGATCGCGGTGCTCTTTATCTTCGTCGGCGCCGCATACGACTTCATGATCAAGCGCGGCTGGGAGAAATGGCGCATGGCGCGAATTCAGGCAAAATTGTCCGACCATATCGTGGTGCTGGGTTTTGGCGTGTCTGGCTCCCAAGCCGTCGGCGAGCTGATCGAACGCGGCACCGACGCGCATTGCATCGTGGTTGTCGACCCCAGCGAGGAACGGCTGGAGAACGCCGAACGGCTTGGCTGCAACGTCCTTGCGGGCGACGCGACGCGCGACGACACGCTGGAATCGGTGCGGATCGGCTCAGCCCGCAGCGTGCTGGTTTCCGCCGGGCGCGACGACACCTCCATCCTGATCGTGCTGACCGTGCGCCACCTTGCGCCCAAGGTGCCAATCAGCGTGGTCGTGCGCGCTGACGACAACGAATTGCTTGCCCGGCAGGCAGGGGCCAACAACGTGATCAACCCGGTGCGTTTCACGGGCCTGCTGCTGGCAGGCAGCGCCGACGGTGCGCATATCGCCGACTATCTCAGCGATCTCGCTTCCGTTTCGGGCCGCGTGCAACTGGTCGAACGCCAGGTTGCTGCCGAGGAAATCGGCCGCCCGCTGTCGGACCTGCGCTCGGGCGGGCGCGGCCTGCGGGTGTATCGCGGGGAACAGGCGATCGGCTTCTGGGAAGACGGCGCCAGACAGCTCCAGGCAGGCGACGTGGTGGTCGAGATCGTTCCCACCACGAACGGCACGCCGGAACACGCCAGCGCCTGACAACCCTTACGGCAGGTAGGCGTGGACCAGGCCCATGGCGATATAGAACAGCAGCCAATACGCCGCGTCGATGAAGAACAAAGCCCTGGACTTCCGTGAAAACAGGTAGTTGGTTCCGATCGCCGGCACGATGAAGCCGAGCGCCACGCCGAACGCGGTCATCACCTTGACCAGTACCGAAAGGTCCTGGGTATAGGTCGCGAAGGTATGTGCCAGCGTCCAGCTTGCGAGCAACGAGAACGCGAACGCACCGCCATAAATCAGCGGCATGCTGCCCTGCTTCACCTGTTCCTCGGTCAGTCCGACCGCGCCCATCCAGCGCCTGCCCATGATCGGTCCGTACCACATCCCGCCGACTGCAAAGCCGGTCAGCGCCGCCAGCACCACGGCCAGCCAGTTCACGTCGAACATGCCATGTCTCCCCTCGCCCAAACCCTGCGGAACGAAAGGATAGCGCAAAAGGCCCCATGGGTGTAAGGGGCCGCCCGATCATGGCCACCACCCCAACTGTTCTCCCCGACCAGAAGAAGGTCGGGATGGTCAGCCTCGGCTGTCCCAAGGCGCTCGTTGATTCCGAGCGTATCCTCACGCGCCTGCGTGCCGATGGCTACGCGATGAGCCCCGATTATGCCGGGGCCGATGTCGTGCTGGTCAACACCTGCGGCTTCCTCGACAGCGCCAAGGAAGAAAGCCTTGCCGCGATTGGGGAGGCGATTGCCGAAAACGGCCGCGTGATCGTGACCGGCTGCATGGGCGAGGATGCCGAGAGCATTCGCCGCGTCCACCCGCAGGTCCTCGCCGTCACCGGCGCGCACCAGTACGAAGCGGTGGTCGAGGCCGTCCACGAAGCCGCACCGCCCAGCCAAGGGCCATTCATCGACCTGATCCCGCAACCGGACATCAAGCTGACGCCCCGACACTACAGCTATCTCAAGATTTCCGAAGGGTGCAATCACTCCTGCGCCTTCTGCATCATCCCGCAGCTGCGCGGGAAGCTCGCCAGCCGCAGGATCGACGCGGTGCTGCGCGAGGCGGAGAAACTGGTCGCGGCAGGCACGCGCGAACTGCTGGTTATCAGCCAGGATACCAGCGCCTATGGCGTCGACATCCGGCACGAGGAGCGGATGTGGAAGGATCACCCCGTCCGCGCCCACATGACCGATCTGGCCCGCGAACTGGGCGCATTGCGCACGCCTGACGGCATGCCGCCGTGGGTGCGGCTGCATTACGTCTACCCCTACCCCCACGTCGATGCGGTGATTCCGCTGATGGCCGAAGGGCTGTTGACGCCGTATCTCGACATCCCGTTTCAGCACGCTTCGCCCCGCGTCCTGAAGGCGATGAAGCGCCCCGCGAACGAAGCCAAGGTGCTGGAACGCATCCGCAGCTGGCGTGCGATCGCACCCGACCTCACCATCCGGTCCAGCTTCGTTGTCGGCTTCCCCGGCGAAACGGAAGAGGACTTCCAGTATCTGCTCGATTGGCTGGAAGAAGCGCAGCTCGACCGCGTTGGCGCGTTTCGGTTCGAACAGGTCGAGGGCGCTGCCGCCAACCTGTTGCCCGATCCCGTTCCCGAAGCGGTCAAGGAAGAACGCTACGCCCGGATCATGGAAGTGACCGAGCGGATCAGCGCCGCCAAGCTCGCGGCGAAGGTCGGCCGCGTTCTGCCAGTGATCGTCGACGAGGTCGGCGAGCCCGACGAAGACGGCGATCTGGGTGCAACGGCGCGCAGCCAGGCCGACGCGCCGGAAATCGACGGGCAGGTCTACCTGCGCAATGTCGCAGCGTCACTTCAGCCAGGCGACGTCATCGAGGTACTGGTCGAGGATTCCGACGCGCACGACCTTTACGCCGTGCCGGTCGGCGCCTGATCCGCAGTTCGCGCGAAACGATCGCCGCCCAGCTACGTTCTGCGCACATGCCCATTGCCATCCATGCCACGTTCGCCTTCTCGACCAAGGCGCCGACCGACGTGCTGCTCCAGTTCGAAGCGGCCGCGATTCCCGAACAGCGCATCCTGTCCACCCACACGCGCATGGGAACGGCGGAACACTTCGCGCGGGTGCCTGCAGAAGACGACATCGGGGAACGGATCTGGCTCGATATCGAGGGCCGCTTCGAAGTTGAATACCGCGCCGAGATAGACGTGCGGCGGATCGTCGCGGATGTTGCAGCGCTGCCCGGTCTCGCCCCGCACGACCTGCCGGGTGAGGCGGTCAAGTATCTCCTCGATTCGCGCTATTGCCCCGCCGACAGCTTTCAGTCGTTTGTCGAGGCCGAGTTCGAAGGCACCAGCGGCGGCGCGCGGGTCGAGGCGATCCGTGCCTGGATCGCGGAGCACTTCACTTATGCCCCGGGTTCGAGCCATTCGGCCACGGACGCGCGCGACAGCTTCATCGAGCGGCGCGGTATCTGCCGCGACTATGCCCACATGGTGGTGACCCTGGCGCGCGCCAGTGCAATTCCCGCGCGTTACGTCGCCTGCTTCGCGCCGGGGGTCGACCCGCCCGATTTCCATGCAGTGGCAGAGGTATTCCTGGCCGACCCAGCCATCCCCGGCGGGGGCGCATGGCACCTGGTCGATGCCACTGGCATGGCCGACCCGGCGCAGACGGTGAAGATCGGCGTCGGGCGCGACGCGGCCGATGTCAGTTTCCTCACCAGCTTCGGACCGAGCGACTTTCTCGAAAAGGCCGTTACCGTCACGCAGACCTGACCCAGGCGCCTGAATATGTATGCGGCGCGTGGGCAAGCCGCGCCTGCGCTGCTAGTTCCTTACGGCAAGGGAGGACGGCGATGGACCTGGTGGCGGTGGATATCGGCGGGACGCATGCCCGCTTCGCGATCGCAAGCGTGGCGGCGGACGGTGCCATCACGTTGGGCGAGCCTGAAACGCTCCACACTCGCGACCATGCCAGTTTCCAGACTGCGTGGGAGGATTTCCGCAATCGCCAGGGTGGCACCTTGCCCGATGCGGTCAGCATGGCGATCGCCGGCCCGGTCGGCGGCGATGTCATCCGCTTTACTAACAATCCCTGGATCATCCGTCCCGCGCTGGTGCGGGAAAAGCTGCGCGTGGAACATTACACGCTGGTCAACGACTTTGCCGCCGTTGCTCATGCCGTGGCGCGCGCCGGGGACGAACAGTTCCTGCATCTCGCCGGGCCCGACACGCCTTTGGGCGCGGAAGGCACCATCAGCGTGCTGGGCCCCGGCACCGGGCTCGGCGTCGCGCACCTGTGGCGCGGGGGCGGCACCTACCGGGTCCAGCCGACGGAGGGCGGGCATATCGACTATGCCCCGCTCGACATGATCGAGGACGCGATACTCGCGCGGCTTCGCAAGCGGCACAACCGTGTCTCGGTGGAACGTGTCGTCGCCGGCCCCGGTATCGTCGATATCTATCAGGCACTCGCCGCGATGGAGGGACGCGCGCTGGTGGAACGCGACGACAAGGAAATCTGGGCGACCGGAATGGACGGCAGCGACAGCCTTGCCGCCGCGGCGGTGGACCGGTTTTGCCTCTCGCTCGGCTCGGTCGCGGGCGACATCGCGCTGGCGCAGGGCGGCTTTGCCGGCGTCGTAATTGCGGGCGGGCTTGGCTACCGGATCCGCGAGACGTTGCTCAAGAGCGGGTTTGCCCAGCGGTTCCGCGCCAAGGGCCGGTTCGAACATCTGATGGCGGCGATCCCGGTCAAGCTGATCGTCCACCCACAGCCCGGCCTATTCGGCGCGGCAGCCGCGTTCGTGGCGGAGCATGGCCCGCAATGAGGACGGTTGCCGAGCTGGAACAGCGGCTGGGCGAACTTCACCAGCAGACGCGGGAAACCCCGCTGTTCAATCCGGTATTCCAGCTGTCGCTCGACCTATCGCGTCTGATCGAAAGCGGCGAACTGGATTTCGCTGCGCTGGAAGCGCTGGTGGCAGAGCTGGAATGCGAAAGCATGAAGACCCGCGCCTTGCGGCTGCGGTCGCTGCTCGCTCCTACTGGCAAGCCCGACCCGGCAGGCGATTTCGACACGTTTCGCGCACGGTGGGAACGGCCGCAGATGCACTGCGTGTTCACCGCCCATCCGACCTTCCTGCTGACCCCGGAACAGGGCGCGGCGGTCGCGGAAGCGGCGGCAGGCGAAGGCGCGATCGGCGAAGGCGTCTGCGTACTGGCTCGCGAACGGCCGCAGATCACGCTCGCGCACGAACACGCACAGGCGATGGCGGCGTTGGCGCGCGGTCAGGACGCGCGCGACCGGTTCGTCGCAGGGCTGCTGGACGAGGCACGGACCCGCTGGCCCGGGCAGTGGCAGGATTTCGCGCCGCTCCCGTTCCGTTTCGCAACCTGGGTCGGTTACGACATGGACGGCCGTACCGACATCGGCTGGCATACCTCCATCGCGTTCCGACTGGCGGAAAAGGCCGAGCGTCTGGCGCGCTATGTCGCGCAGCTGGCCGCGATCGACCCGGCGCATGAGTTGCTCGGCACCCTGCGACCGGCAGCCGAGTACGCGGCTGCGCGGGCAGCGGATTTCGCCGGGGACCTGTCCGATGGGGAAGCGTTTGCGCAGGCTGCCAATCGCCTCACCGCCGATAACCCGGCCAAGCTGCTCACGCTCGCACCGCTGATCGCCGCTCTGGAGGGCGAGGCGCGCGATTCCGGCAGCGCGGTCGCACTGCGCACGCTGGCCGCCGCAATGCGGGCCGACGGTCTGGGCATGGGCTGGATTCACTTCCGGGTGAACGCCAAGCAGCTGCACAACGCCGTGCGCCGCCGCCTGCCCGAAGGCGAGGCGATCGAGCTCGCCAGCAAAAGCGCGCTCGCCACCTTGCGCACGATGGTGGAACAGGCGCACCCGCTGCGCACCAATTTCGCCGCGCTGGCGACCGAAAGCTCGACCGCGATCCGCCAGTTCATCGCGATGGCGCAGATCCTGCAGCATATCGACGCCGACGCGCCGATCCGCATGTTGGTAGCCGAATGCGAACAGCCCGCGACGATGCTGGCCGCGCTCTATTTCGCCAAGCTGTTCGGCGTGGCGGACAAGGTCGACGTGTCGCCGCTGTTCGAGACGGAAACCGCGCTGGAGCATGGCGGCCGGTTCCTCGACGCGCTGCTGTCAGAGCCGGCCTATCGCGAATATGCGCGCGGCCGCGGTCGGGTGTCGGTGCAGACCGGCTTTTCCGACGCGGGGCGGTTCGTGGGCCAGATCCCGGCCAGCCTCGCGATCGAACGCCTTCAGGGCCGCCTGGCCGAAGCGATGGCAGCCAATGGCCTGACCGATGTTGCCGCGCTGGTGTTCGACACCCATGGCGAGAGCATGGGCCGCGGCGCCCATCCGGGCGGTTTCCGCGACAGGATCGAATGGCCGCTCAGCCCATGGGCGCGCCGCCGCTTCGCCCGTGCCGGCATCCGGCTGGAGCCGGAAGTAAGTTTCCAGGGCGGCGACGGTTACCTGTTCTTTGGCAATCCGGAACTGGCCTTCGCAACCCTCAGCCGGATCGCCGAGCTGCGCCCCGCGGAAACCGACGCGGCAGCGCCCGCCGATCCGTTCTATCGCCGCACGGATCTGTCGCTCGATTTCTACCGCGCGGTGAAGGATCATCAGCGCCACCACCTCGAAAGCCGAACCTACAGCCGCGCGATCACCGCGTTCGGCCTCGGGCTGCTCAACCCCACCGGCAGCCGCGTATCGCGCCGCCAGTCCGACATCAATGCCGACCGCGAGATGAGCCTGCGCCAGATCCGCGCCATTCCGCACAATGCGATCCTCCAGCAGCTGGGCTACCCCGTCAACGTGATCGCCGGGGTCGGCAGCGCGGCTGAAGGCAATCGGGAGGAACTGGCCGCGCTGCTTACCGAAAGCCCGCGCGGGCGCCAGATCGTGCGACTGGTGCGCGCGGCCAATGCGCTTGCCAGCATCAAGACCGTCGCGGCCTTCGGAGAGTTGTTCAATTCCGCCTACTGGGCCAGCCGCACATATCGCGGCACCGAACCCGCAATTGCGGATGCCTGCGCAATGCTGGCCGAATACCTAGTTTCCGACGATCGGACAGGCGTGTTCCGCCGTCTCGCTTCGCGCCTCCGGATCGACGCGCTGAAGCTCCACCGCCTGCTCGATCTTGTACCCGAAGAGGCCGCGGTTGCCGACCGCGAAGGCGTGCGGCGGCGCATCGGCGTATTGCAGGCGCTGCGGCTCGCGCTGTTGCAGCACATGTTCCTGCGCGCGGTGTCCGTCCCCGCGTTCAGCCGCGCCAACGATGTCAGCCGCGGCGACGTGATCGAGATGGTCCTGACCCTGCGCGTGGACGATGCGCTGGCACAGCTGCGCCGCGCCTTCCCCGTGCGCGTGCCGGGACCCGGCGACTACGCGCTCGACCAGCCGAGCGATTATCCCGACGGCGGCGAGGAAGGGTATGGCGCGATCGAGCGCGACTGCATCGCACCGATGGAACGCGCCCACGCCTTGAGCCTGCGGATCAGCATTGCCATCGCCAACGAATTCGGCGCGCACGGCTGATTAGTTCCGCGCAGTGCTTCCCCGCGGGATCAGGGTGACCGGCACGCGGCGGTCGCCCTCGCCGCTGCCGAGCACTGCGTCGACAAGCGCGGCGCCGGCCGCTGCCGGGTCAGGGCCGATCGTGCTCAGGGGCGGGCGACTGTATCGCCCGGCGATCAGGTCGTCGAAGCCGATCACGCCGACGTCCTGCGGCACCGCCATGTCTGCCCCCGCCAGCGCGTCGAGCGCGCCCAGCGCCATCGCGTCGCACGCGGCGAATATGGCATCGATGTCGTCCCCCCGCTCGATCAGGCGCTGCGCGGCACGGCGCCCTTCCGTCTCGCGGCTGGCATCGCTGACCGTGGCGACCAGGCACGGGTCGAGCCCGGCCGCGCGCATGGCTTCGGCATAGCCTTCCCATCGTTCGGTGAACTGGATCTGCGGGGTGTCGAGCGCGCCGAGGAAGCAGGGCCGCCTGTACCCTTGCGCCAGAAGATGTTCCACTGCCAGCCGCCCGGCCGCGCGGTTATCCGACCGCACCCATTCGAGCTCGTCGAACGGCGAGCCCCAATAGGCGACCCGGCGCGCCTCGCCCTCCAGCCCGCGGAAGTAATCCCACGCCGGTGCATTCGTGGTCGTGCCGATCACAACCAGCGCATCGGCCCAGCCGCGTTCCTGATAATGGCCGAACAGGCTTTCCTCGCGCGCCTGGAAAGAAACCAGCGTTTCGAACCCGCGTTCGGATGCCGCGACGCACACGCTGCCGAGCAGGGCATAGGCAAACGGGTTGATCGTCGCCGCGCTTTCGCCCGGGCGGCAGATCACGACCACCGCCAGCGTACCGGTCGATCCGCGCCGCAACCGTGCGGCGCGTTCGTCGACGAAATAGCCCAGTTCTTCCGCCGCACGCATGACCTTGCTGCGGGTCGGTTCGGCAATGACCGGCGATCCGGCGAGCGCGCGGCTGACGGTCGACTGGCTGACGCCGGCCCGCTCGGCCACGTCGAAGGATGTGGGCCGCCTGTTGCGCTGGCCCTGCCGCTCGTCGCTCATGCCGCCGGTCTATCGGCATTGGCAGGCCGGGGGCAAGCGCAGGAGCGATCCTGCCAACAGCCATGGGCGGCGCAGGTGAATATGTATGCGACCCACTGGCGCTGTGCAGCCCGCCCCCCTAGGTAGACAAGGCATTGGAAGGGCCCGTTGATGAGCTTCACCGCTGACCGCCTGCTGCTGTTCGGCGCGACCGGAGACCTGGCGCAGCGGATGCTGCTGCCCTCGCTCTACGCGCTCGATCACGATGGGCTGCTCCCTGGCAACCTGCGGATCGTGGGCACTGCCCGCACCGAAATGAACGATGGCGAATTCCGCCAGTTCGCCCGCGTCGCGCTGGAGAAATACCTGCCTGCGAACCGCCGGGGCGGGATGGCCGATTTCCTCAACCGGCTGAGCTATCAGGCGCTCGATGCCAATCAGCTCGATGGCTATGCCGCCCTTGCCGACAAGGTAGGTACGCCCGAACAGGGGCTGGCGATCTTCCTGTCGACCGCGCCCAGTCTGTTCGAGCCGACCATCCGGGGGCTTCAGCATGCAGGGCTGACGGGCGACAACGTGCGCATGTGCCTGGAAAAGCCGCTGGGCACGGACCTCGCCTCCAGCCGCGAAATCAACGACGCGGTCGCCGCCGCCTTTCCGGAAAACCGCATTTTCCGCATCGATCACTATCTGGGCAAGGAAACCGTCCAGAACCTGCTCGCGCTGCGGTTCGCCAATATCCTGTTCGAACCGCTGTGGAATGCGGCCCACATCGACCATGTCCAGATCACCGTGGGCGAAACCGTTGGTCTGGAAGGCCGTGTAGCGTTCTATGACGATGCAGGCGCATTGCGCGACATGGTGCAGAACCACATGCTTCAGCTGCTTGCGCTGGTGGCGATGGAGCCCCCCGGCAATTTCGACGCGACCGCCGTCCGCGACGAGAAGGTCAAGGTGCTGCGATCGCTGCGCAAGGTGGCGGAAAACGAAACCGTCACCGGCCAGTACCGTGCCGGCGCGATCAAGGGGCAGGCCGTGCCCGGTTACGACGAGGAACTGGGCAAGGATTCGGCCACCGAAACCTTCGTCGCGATCAAGGCGCATGTCGACAACTGGCGCTGGAAAGGCGTGCCGTTCTACCTGCGCACGGGCAAACGCCTGCCCGAACGCGTGACCGAGATCATCGTCCAGTTCCGCTGCGTGCCGCATTCCATCTTCGCCGACAAGGGTGCGCGGATGCAGCCCAACAAGCTGGTCATCGGCATTCAGCCTGAAGAAAACATCACCCTGTCGCTTATGGCCAAGGTACCGGGGCTCGATCGCGAAGGCATTCGTTTGCGCAGCGTGCCGCTCAACATCGCCATGCCCGACGCCTTTTCCGGCGCGGTCCGCCGGATCGCTTACGAACGCCTGCTGCTCGACCTGATCGAAGGCGACCAGACGCTATTCGTGCGCCGGGACGAGGTCGAGGCCCAGTGGGAATGGATCGATGCGATCCGCATCGGCTGGAACCAGCAAAACATCGATCCAAAGCCCTACCCGGCCGGCACCTGGGGCCCAAGCGCTGCAATTGCGCTGGCCGAGCGCGACGGGGTGACGTGGCATGAATAGGGTTGGCATGAGCGAGGTCGGGCATGAGTAAGCTCCACGATACCGTCCACCGCGTCACCGCCCGGGTAATCGCAAATTCGCGCGATACGCGCGCGGCTTATCTCGCCCTGATGAAGCGCGAGGGCGACAATGCCCCTGACCGGTCGATGGTTTCCTGCTCCAATCTCGCCCACGCCTTTGCCGGGGCGCTGGAAGATCAGGCCGCATTGAAGGCCCATCGCGGGCCGAACATCGGCATCGTTACCAGCTACAACGACATGCTGAGCGCTCATCAGCCCTATGGTCGATATCCCGAACGGCTGAAGATCTACGCCCGCGAAGTGGGTGCGACGGCCCAGGTCGCTGGTGCGACACCCGCGATGTGCGACGGCGTGACCCAGGGCGAAGCGGGCATGGAATTGTCGCTGTTCAGCCGCGACGTTATCGCGCTGTCCACGGGCGTCGCGCTGTCTCACGCGATGTATGACGGCGCGCTGATGCTGGGCATCTGCGACAAGATCGTGCCCGGCCTGTTGATCGGTGCTTTGCGTTTCGGCCACCTGCCGACCATCTTCGTGCCCGGCGGCCCGATGCCGACCGGCGTGTCCAACAAGGAAAAGCAGCGCGTTCGCCAGCTCTATGCCGAAGGGAAGGTGGGCCGCGCGGAACTGCTGGAAAGCGAGCTGGGCAGTTACCATTCGCCGGGAACCTGCACGTTCTACGGCACGGCCAATTCGAACCAGATGATGATGGAACTGATGGGGCTGCACATCCCGGGCAGCGCCTTCATCCAGCCAGGCACGAAGCTGCGCCAGGCACTGGACCGGGCGGCTGTGCACCGGGTCGCGGCAATCGGGCATGGCGGCGACGATTACCGCCCTCTGGCCCATTGCGTGGACGAGAAAGCCATCGTCAACGCCGCCGTTGGCCTGCTTGCAACCGGCGGATCGACCAACCACGCGATCCATATCCCGGCAATGGCGCGCGCGGCCGGCATTGCGTTCGACTGGACGGACCTTGCCGAACTTTCCAGCGCCGTGCCGCTGATCGCCCGGGTCTATCCCAACGGCGCCGGCGACGTGAACCATTTCCACGCGGCGGGCGGCATTGGCTATGTGGTGGGCGAACTGCTCGAGGCGGGCCTTGCCCACCGCGACATCCTGACCGTGGGCACGGGCGATCTTTCGGAATACGCCAGGGAGCCGGGACTGGAGTACGAGACGCTTGTCTGGCGCCCGGTGGGTGAGAGCGGCGATCCGGACATGCTGCGCCCGGCGGCCGAGCCTTTCCAGCCCGATGGCGGGATGAAATTGGTCGAGGGCAATCTGGGCCGGGCATGCTTCAAGTCGTCCGCCGTCGAGCCGGACCGCTGGACTGTCGAAGCGCCCTGCCGGGTTTTCCAAACCCAGCACGACGTGGTTCAGGCATTTGCTGCAGGCGAACTTGACCGGGACGTGGTCGTCGTCGTCCGCTTCCAGGGGCCGCGCGCCAACGGAATGCCGGAACTGCACAAGCTGACCCCACCGCTGGGCGTGCTGCAGGACCGCGGCTACCGTGTAGCGCTCGTCACCGACGGCCGCATGTCGGGCGCGAGCGGCAAGGTTCCCGCGGCGATCCACGTGACGCCGGAAGCGCTGGGCGGCGGCCCACTTGCCCGCCTGCGCGATGGCGACGTGGTGCGGGTCTGCGCCGCCACCGGCGTCCTGTCCACCAGCGCCGACCTGACCAGCCGCGAACCTGCCGACGACCCGCAAAGCGACGTCGGCACGGGACGCGAGATATTCGCGATGTTCCGTCAGTTTGCCGATGGCGCCGAGCGTGGCGGCAGTGCGATGCTGGCAACCGCAGGATTTTGACATGACTGCAATTGAAACGCTGATGCGCACCGCGCCGGTCATTCCGGTGATCGTGATCGACGATATTGCCCACGCCGCCCCGCTGGCCGAAGCGCTGGTCGCGGGGGGCTTGCGCGTACTGGAAGTGACGCTGCGCACGCCCGCTGCCCTCGATGCGATTGCCGCGATGAAGCGCGTTCCCGGCGCCATCGTGGGCGCCGGGACGGTGACCAACGAGCGCGAACTGGACCAGGCGCTGGCCGCCGGAAGCGAGTTCATCGTGTCCCCGGGCCTCACCGAACCGCTTGGCCGCGCGGCGATCGCGCGCGGGGTACCGTTCCTGCCGGGTATTGCGACAGCTGGCGACCTGATGCGCGGCCTCGATCTGGGGCTGACCCATTTCAAGTTCTTCCCGGCCATGGCTGCCGGCGGGCTGCCCGCGCTCAAGGCGCTCGCAGCGCCGTTCGGCCAATGCCGCTTTTGCCCGACAGGTGGGATCGGGCGTGAGAATGCAGCGGAATGGCTGGCATTCGATCCAGTGCTGTGCGTCGGGGGCAGCTGGGTTGCGCCGCGCGGAAAACCGGATGTGGTCGAGGTCGAAAGGCTGGCCCGCGACGCCTTTGCGCTCGCCCCCCGTTAACCTTTGACTTCGCACCGTCCTTCGTCGGGACGGATGGGCGGAGGGGGTGGAAACATTTACCTCCCTGCGCCATTCTCCCCCTCATGGACCCGATGGTGAAATGGATTGGCGGCGCGACCGCCGCAATCGCGCTGGCGCTTGGTATCGCGACTGCAAGCGACACGTTGATGACTGGCGAGGAAGAGGGCCCTGCCCCTTCGCTGGAACAGGCGATCCCTGTCGATCCGGCCAAGGTGCCGCTGACGGACGAACGCGTTCCTGGTGCCGCCCCGGCTGCCATTTCCGCGCCTGCCGACGAAGGCCTCGTGATCAAGCGCATCCTGCCGATCGACGGGCCGATCAAGTACGGCGAGTGGCATTGGAACGAAGACGGCGTGCCCAAGGACGGGCCGCTGGTCATTACCGTCGACCTGGAGGCGCGGGTGATCTCCATTTTCCGTGACGGTTATGAAATCGGCGCGGCAGCTGCGATGCTGGGCACCGATGCGCATCCGACACCGACAGGAACCTTCCCGATCATCAGCAAGGAACGCCACAACGTCTCGGAAAAATACGGCAATGCGCCGATGCCGTGGACGCTGCGCCTGACCAATGACGGGATCGCCATCCACGGTGGCGCCGAAGTCGAGAATGGCTATGCCAGCCATGGCTGCATCGCCATTCCGAACGAACTGGCCAGCCGCCTGTTCGCAGCCGCCAGCAATGGCGACAAGGTGATCATCACACGCGGCAAGCGGATCGGCGTGGGCGACGCAATCGTTTCCTAAGCCGTGCGCCGCGGGTTTTCCCGCGTGAACAGCCAGATCCGCTCGCCATTGTCTTCGTCGGTGCGCGCGGCGATGCCGCCGATGTTGCACGCGCGCCCTTCGACCAGTGACATCGCCATGCGTGCCGCTTCGCCCGCATCGATCGCGCCGCCCAGTTGGCGTGCGATGGATTCGATCACTCCGCACCGGACCAGGTTGGCACCTGGTACGCCTGTGCGAAGCGTGGCATAGCGCCATCCGTCCGCCGTTTCGGACACGCATTCGCGCCATTCGCGCCCGACTGCGAAAGCGATTACGTCTTCAGCGTCAGCCAGGTGGGCCGCACTGCGCGCGAGGCCAGCGACGTCGAGCCAGTCCGCTTGCGCAAGTGCCTGGCGGATCCGCACCCGGTCAAACCGGCTGTCGTCATTGGAAGGGTCAGCCACCGCTTCGATACCAGCCGCCGCCACGACTGCCGCAAGTTCCGCCCGACGCCAGCCGAGCAATGGGCGCAGAAGCGGCTGGTCGCCGTCCGGCACTCTGGTGCGCGCGCGAATTCCCGCAAGGCCGCGCACGCCGCTGCCGCGATTGAGGCGCATCATCAGCGTTTCGGCCTGATCGTCCATCTGGTGCGCCGTCAGCAGCGCTTCGAGGCCGCGGTCGTCCAGCCAGGCGCCTAGCGCCGCATAACGGGCAGTGCGGGCGCGCGCCTGCAGGTTGCCCGGCGCGACCTCGACCGGCAATGCCGTGTGCGGTACGCCAAGTTCGCTGCAAACCTGCGCTACCAGCGCCGCCTCGCTCGCGCTTTCGGGGCGCAGGCCGTGATCGACCGTCGCCGCCTCGACCATTCCGGGCAAGGCAGCATGGGCCAGCAGCAGCAGCGCCATGCTGTCTGGTCCGCCCGACACGGCGAGACCGATCCGCCCGCCCGCCGGCCAAAGCCGGGCCAGGTCGGTACGGAAGCGTTCCGTCAGGGCCGGGTCGGGCGCCGCGTCAATTGCAGGTCACCTTGCGCCGGCTGGTCTGATAATCGCTTGCCAGCCGCCCGGTCGCGATTGCGGGATAGGTTTCGCTGAATTCTGCGAGCGCGATGCAGGCGCGGTTGGTGTCGTTCGATGCGATCATCGCTTCGGCCAGATAGAGCAGGCTGTCGGCAGCACGGGCACCGTTCTTGTCGGCCTGGTAATTCTTCAGGAACCACGATGCCGCTTCGCGCGGCTTGCCATCGTCGAGGTAAGCGCGGCCCAGCAGGTTGCGACCGAACGAGATGCGCGCGTGGCGCGGATATTTTTCCACGAACAGGGTCAGCTGCTGCTGCGCCTCGGGATAGAAGCCGGCATCCCACAGGCGGAAGCCGTAGGAGTACTCGTCATCGCCCGGATCGCTGGTTTGCGGCTTGGCAATCGCCTGGACCGCAGCGAGCCGCTGGGCCGTGGGGCCGGTAGGGGCCGCGGCTGCAGGGGCGGTGGTATTCGCGGGAGTGGCAGCTGGCCGCGTCGCGGGCGTGGCGGCGCCCATCGCCTGGAGGTTGCCTGCAGATACCGTGCCCGGCACCGGGGTCGGCGTCGGGGCCGGGCTCGATGCCGCGGTCGTGGTAACTTCGAGCGCGCTCAGCCGCGTGGTCAGCTGCGTGAGGGCGTTGGCGTTCTGTTCGGTCTGCGCCGTCAGCGTGGCAATCTGCGCCTCGAGCGCGTCTAGCCGGGCGAGGATGTCGGTGACCGCAGTCGTGCTCGGTGTGGTGGGCGCAGCGCGCGGCTGGGTGCCAGTGGCAATCTGCGGCTCGAAATATCGACCGTCACCGCCGGGAAAAACCTGCCGCTGGACCGCGCGCATTTCCGCTTCCAGCTTGCGAATCCGGGCCTCGGCAGAATTGTCCTGCGCCATCGCGGGAACGGCCGTCACGCTGCATGCAAAGATGGCAAGCGCGCCGATCGCAGCACGGCTGGTTCGGGAAATCATTGTCGTGTCGCTCCTGTTTCGTTCACTGCCGCCCCGATCCTGACCTGGATCGACGAACCGAGGCTGAACGCCCGGACCTTGTGTGCCGAACCGGGACGCGGCTGTCGAGCGCGCACCATCCCGAATTTGGTGGAAAGCCCGGTAGTTCAGGTGCCGGTCGCAGCGGTGGCTGGCACTGCGGCACCATCCTGCGCAGCAGCAGAGGTTACCGTGCTGGTCGCCGCGTCATTGCGCGCCAGCAATGCGCTGGCCGTTACCGGCACGTCGCGCACGATCCGCTGCTCGTCCGACAACTTGGGCACGTCCCGGCCGCCAACGGTGATGCGCAGTGCGTCGGGCCGGCCGGTCCAGACCTGTGGGCCTTCCGCGTCCGCTGGCACCACGTAACGTTCGCCGACCGCCATTTCCTTCTGCATCAATTGCGTGCCGGATGCGTCGTAGAACTTGACCCACACACCGTCTTCCAGCGCGGTGAACACCACCTCGCCGCCTGTAGGGACAGCGGCCGTGGCGACTGCGGATCGGGCAGGCGTGGCCGATGCCTGCGTTGCAGGTTCGGCGGGGTCCGTCAGCGGAGCAGGCCCCAGTCCGGGCGCGAAGTAGCTGCGATAGAAAGAAAAGCCGCCAACGAGCAGCAACACGGCAGCCAATGCGGTCAGCCAGGCCAGCCCGCGAGACGGCACCCGCGCCGGATCGCCCGGTTCGTATTTCTGGCCTTCGCCGCGTTCCTCCCCAACGCGCGAAAGCTCCAACCGGACCTGATCGGTAATGGCGCGATCGTCCAGGCCCACCGCCTTGGCATAGCTGCGAGAGAAACCGATCGCGTAGGCGCGCGATGGCAGGCTGGCATAATCGCCACTTTCCAGAGTCTGGATGTGGCGCTGGGGGATGCGGGTCTCTGCCGCAACCTGTTCGATTGTAAGCTTGGCTTCCTCGCGCGCGCGGCGCAGCCGCATGCCCGCACTGTCGAGCGGCAACTGCTCATTCACAACGTCTGTATCGTTTTCCATCCCGACCCCGGTTTTGCGGCCCGCGTTATAATTTGGGACAGCAGAATGCCGGATGAACGACAGTGTCAAGCACAGGCGGCTCGCTCTTCGCCAGTGGCGCGATAAAACGTATCGCCCGCGCGGCGAGCGTCAGTCGAATTCGATACCGCGTTCCGTTGCCCAGGCGGACAAGGCCGCGCGCATATCGGGCGGCGGCGCGGTCAGCCAGGCATTCATCGCACCGGTAATTTCGGACAGATCGACCTTGCGGATCAGTTCCTTGATCGGCCCGACCGAAACCGGGGTGATCGACAGGCGGCGATAGCCCAGGCCCAGCAGGGCGAGTGCCTCGAGCCGTCGTCCGCCCATTTCGCCGCAAACGCCCAGCGCGACTTCAGTGCCGACCGTGGCCTGCGAAATCCGCTTCATGAAACGCAGGATCGACGGGCTGAGCCAGTCGTAACGCTCCGCAAGTTTGGGATTGGCGCGGTCGGCAGCAAACAGGAACTGGGTCAGGTCGTTGGTGCCGACTGACAGGAACGACAGCTTGGGCAGCAGCAGATCGAGAACTTCCGCCAGCGCCGGCACTTCGAGCATGGCGCCGAAGTTGATCGCCTCGGGCAGCAGTTTCTTGCGTTTGCGCAGGAATGCCAGCTGTTCATCGAACACGGCCTTCGCCGCATCGAATTCCCACGGCTCGCTGACCATCGGGAACATGACGTTCAGCGACCGTCCGCCGGCAGCCTCCAGCAGGGCGCGCGCCTGCGCCTTGAGCAGCCCTTCCCGTTCCAGCGCCAATCGCAGCGCACGCCAGCCCATCGCCGGGTTTTCGTCGTAGCGCGCTTCTTCCTGCCGCAGGTAAGGAACCGCCTTGTCGCCGCCGATATCGACGGTGCGGAATATGACGGGCCTGTCCCCGGCTGCATCCAGCACGTCGCGATAAAGCCGCGTCTGCCGGTCGCGCTGGGGCAAGGTGGCGGAAACCAGGAACTGGAACTCGGTCCGGAACAGCCCCACCCCGTCGGCGCCCGACAACTGGAGCGCGCTCATATCGTCCCGCAGCCCGGCATTCATCATGACCGTGATGCGCGTGCCGCAGCGGGTGAACGGCTCGACATCGCGCAATCCGGCATAAAGCGCCTGGCGCTCGCGCGACTTGGCAAAGCGCGCATCGAAAGCGTCGCTCATCGGCTGGGTCGGGCGCACGGTCGCCGTTCCCTTGTCCGCGTCGAGCAGGATCTCGTCGCCTTCGCGCACCTTTCCGCGCAGGCCCTGCAGCCTGCCCAGCAAAGGCACGCCCATGGCGCGGGCCACGATCACCACATGCGCGGTGAGCGAGCCTTCTTCGAGCATGACGCCCTTCAACCGGCGGCGATCGTACTCCAGCAGCTCCGCAGGGCCCAGGTTGCGCGCGATCAGGATCGTATCGCGGCGCAGGCCCTGGCTGGCGGCCGTACCGAACCGCCCGGCCACGATCCGCAGCAGCCGGTTCGACAGGTCTTCCAGATCGTGCATCCGGTCGGCGAGCAGCGGATCGTCGATTTCGCGCATGCGCATGCGAGTACGCTGCTGGACGCGTTCGATCGCCGCTTCGGCCGTGAGACCGGAATCGATCGCTTCATTGATCCGCCGGCTCCACCCCTCGTCATAGGCGAACATCTTGTAAGTCTCGAGCACCTCGTCATGCTCGCCCCCGGTGCCGAATTCGGCCTGGTTGGCCATGGCATCGATCTGCTCGCGCATGCGGTCGAACGCGCGGTAAACGCGCTGGCGCTCGGCCTCGATATCGTCGGCCATGACCTGGTCGATGACGATGCGCGGCTGATGGAACACGGCGTGGCCGGTCGCCAGCCCCTTGACCAGCGGCAGGCCTTCCATGACCTGCGGTTCGTTGCTGGCCGGCGAAAGGCCCAGCGCCTCCTCCTCGTCGACCAGTTCAGCATTGGCGATCAGTTCGGACAGGACCATGGCGGTGGTCTGCAATGCCTCTATCTCGACATCTTCGTACCGGCGCGGTTCGACGTGTTGGACACACAGCACCCCGACGGCCCGCTCGCGATAGACGATCGGTACCCCGGCGAAGGAATGGAACTTTTCTTCCCCGGTTTCGGGGCGATAGGCGAAATCGGGGTGCGCCTTGGCTTCGGCAAGGTTAAGCGTTTCGACATTGGCCGCGATCGTTCCGGTCAACCCCTCGCCAATGGCAAGGCGCGTGACGTGGACTGCGCTCTGATTGAGGCCGCGCGTCGCGAACAGTTCGAGCATGCCTTCACGCAGCAGGTAAACCGAGCAGACCTCGCTATCGAGGCTTTCGCCGATAATCTCAACCACCCGGTCCAGCTTGCCCTGGGCATGCATACGCGACGCCATGACCTCGTGCAGGCGCGTGAGGATCGTTCGAGCGGCGGTGGCTGCGGACATGGCCCGCAGCTATAACCGCGCCCGAACGATTGGCAAATGGATGAGGCCGGTGGCGGCGTTAAATCGCGGCCAGTTCCTCCTTGATGCGCAGCTTCTGACGCTTGAGCACCTGAATCGTCGCAGCGTCGGGCGATGGCCGGTTCAATTCATTGCGAAGCTTGGCTTCGAGACCGGCGTGTTTGCTCTGCAAGGCGCTGGTATGTGACGATTCCATCATGGGCTCTCCTTCTACTGGTGCGATCCCTCCCGCGGCGGGCGACTCAGCGAGGCAGCCGAACCGCCAACCACAGGCATCAAAACATACCCACAGGACCTTGCGAACCCCCTAGTTCGCCGTAAACGACGAATGCCGCTCACAGCGCGGCGGACGGAAACGGGGTCAGCGTGAACGAACAGGAACTGCGCAAGCGGCTGGCGACGCTCCGGATCGAGCACCGCGACCTCGACGCCGCGATCCATGCGCTGCGCGATTCGGGATCATCGGACGAACTTCAGATCGCCCGGCTCAAGAAGCGCAAACTGGCGCTGAAGGACCAGATCGCCGCAGTCGAGGACCAGTTGCTGCCCGACATCATCGCCTGAACGGCATATTCGCAACGGGCGCCTCAATTACGTAAAATTCCGTGCCATCGTGGGACATGGATAAAATCGTCAGGGATAGCGCAACACGCGCTCTGGCGGGCGGCGATGCAAAGGCATAGCGAATCGGATTCCATGGGTACGCCGACAGACATCAGTGAGCCGATCATCGAGGCTCTCTATTGCGAGGCGTTGATCCTCGCCGATGAAGCACGCATGGTGTTCGACCTGCGGCCGGTCGAAGATGACGAAGCCGAAGATCCGCATCATCGGCTCGCCATGTCGATCGAGGGGCTGCGCACGACCACGCGGATCATGCATGTGCTGGCATGGCTGCTGAACCAGCGGGCCTATTACGCCAGCGAGATGAGCGAATTCCAGCTGCGGCGCTACGGGAACCTGCCCGCCGATCGCCCCACCGACCCGGTGAACCTGGCCCAGCTCGACCAGCAGACCTGCCGCCTGATTGCCGCGAGCGAGGCAATCCACGCGCGGATTACGCGCCTCGACAATGCCTGGCGCGAACGGTTCCGGATGCGCCCTTCAGTCGTCCACAACCTGCGCGAACGACTGGGGCACGAGGTCGGGCGGATTTAACCTCCTGCACAGCCGCATAATGGACTAGGCGGCGGCCAGCGCGCGGCGCCATCCCGCCAGCCGGTTGTCGCGCACTTCCCCTTCCATTGCCGGGGCGAAATGACGCACTGCGCCGCGCATCGCCTGCGCCGCTTCCGCAAGGGACAGATGCATCGCGCATCCCACTGCCGCCAGCATGGCTGCGCCCAGCGCTGTCGTTTCGACCATGTCGGGCCGCTCGACCGGCAGTTCCAGAACATCGGCGAGGTCCTGCGCCATCCAGTCGTTGGCACTCATCCCCCCATCGATCCGCAAGGCCTGCCACGGCGCGCCATCAGCCGCGAAGGCAGTGGCGAGATCGTGCGTCTGGTGCGCCATCGCTTCCAGCGCCGCGCGTGCGATCTGCGCCCGCCCACTGGCGAAACTCAAACCTGCGATCACGCCGCGGGCCTGGGCATTCCAGTGCGGCGCACCCAGGCCCGACAACGCAGGTACGATCGTAACCCCGCCGCTGTCGGGAATCGAGCGCGCAAGAGCAGCAGTTTCAGCCGCGCTCGAAATCATGCCCAGTGTATCGCGCAAGTACTGGATCAGGCTGCCAGCCACGAACACCGATCCTTCCAGGGCGAACGTCCGCGCGCCGCCGTGCTGCATCAGCACGGTGCCGAGCAAGCGGTTGGCCGAATGCGGCACGTGCGCGCCCATGTTGGTCAGGACGAAAGCGCCAGTGCCATAAGTCGCCTTGGTTTCCCCCGGCGAAAGACACGCCTGACCGACCGTCGCCGCCTGCTGGTCGCCTGCCAGCCCGCATATCGGGATCGCCCGACCGAACAGCTCCGCGCTGGTTTCGCTGACCGGGCCGTGGGTATCGGTCACTTCGGCGAGCGCGGCGCGCGGGACCCCGAACAGCTCGCACAGCCCCGCATCGAACTGCGCGCCTTCCAATGGCAGCAGCAGCGTGCGGCTGGCATTGCTGGCGTCGGTCAAGAAAGCCCCGCCCGACAGGTTCCACACCAGCCAGCTTTCGATGGTGCCCAGTGCCAGCGTGCGACGTTCCGCCGCTGCCCGCACGGCCGCGTCGTTGTCGAGCAGCCAGCGCATCTTCGTGGCTGAGAAGTAAGGATCGAGCAGCAACCCGGTACTGCGTTGCACCTCTCGTTCGTGCCCGCGCGACTTGAGCGTGTCACAGAATTCAGCCGTGCGCCGGTCCTGCCACACGAGTGCCCGGGCGAGCGGTTCGCCGGTTGCCCGGTCCCAGGCGACCACGGTTTCGCGCTGATTGGTGATGCCGATCGCGGCGATCCGGTCGGGACCGCCGGCTTCCGACATGGCCCGCCGCGTGCAAGCAAGCGTGCGCTGCCAGATTTCGCTCGCGTCGTGCTCGACCCAGCCGGGGCGGGGGTAATGCTGGGTCAGCTCTTCCTGCGCCAGCGAGAGCAGCCGGCCGTCGCGTGCGAACACCATCGCCCGGGTCGAAGTCGTCCCCTCGTCGAGAACCAGTATCGCCTCGCCCATTGTCCTCCCCACCAAGCCTCGGGCGTGACATGGCGCAGACCCGGCCCCATATGCAAGCCATGGCAGGCCCCCCGCCCAAACCCTGGCCCACCGGCCTTTCCGAGCGATGCGAGCCGCTCGTGCGCCGCGTGCTCGCGCCCAACCCCTCGCCCTACACCTATACGGGCACCCAGACTTATCTGGTCGGTGCCGGCGACGCCGTTGCCGTGATCGATCCCGGCCCGGCAGAGGATGACCACCTCGACGCGATCGTCGCTGCCGTTGGCGCGGCGCGGATCACGGCGATCATGTGCACCCATACCCACCGCGACCATTCGCCCGCTGCAAAGCCGTTGAGCGAACGGACTGGCGCCCCGGTAGTGGGCTGCGCGCCGCTGGTGCTCGACGATTCGGGGCCGCGTGCCGACGCGGCGTTCGACCGATACTATGCCCCCGACCGGGTGCTGGAAGATGGCGAGGCGATGACAGGGCCGGGATGGACCCTGCGCGCAGTCAGCACGCCCGGGCACACATCGAACCACCTGTGTTTCGCGCTGGAGGAATCGGGCGCGCTGTTCACCGGCGACCACGTCATGGCCTGGTCCACCAGCGTGGTGGTTCCGCCCGACGGTGACATGAGCGCCTACATGGCGAGCCTCGAAAAACTCTACGCCCGCGAAGACCGCATCTTCTACCCTGCCCATGGCCCCGCGGTCGCGAAACCGCGTCAGCTCGTGCGCGGGATGATCGGCCACCGCCGCCAGCGCGAAAACCAGATCCTGCGCCTGCTGGGCGAAGAGCCGCGGCGCGTGAGCGGGTTCATCCCGGCGATGTACAAGGGCCTCGACCAGCGGCTGGTCGGCGCGGCGGAAATGAGCGTTACGGCGCATCTGATCGATCTGGAACGCAGAGGCCTGGTCGCCCGTTCGGGTGACATATGGCAGACGATCTGAAGCACTCGCCCGACGTCCTTACCCCGCAGGCCCAGCGCGATCAGGCGCTGGCGCGCGTGCAGGCGGTGCCCTGGTTCATCGTCATCGGCCTGATCGCGCTCAGCGCATGGCTCGGCTACAAGGCGTTCTTCGACAAGGTCGAAGGCGACCCGGTGGGCAGTGCCATGCTTGCCTTTCAGAAACAGAATTCCCTGACCGTATTCAGTTCACGCTTCGAGGTCGTCGCGACCAGCGAGGACAACCGCGGTGTGCTCAACATCGACCTACTGCGCTCGCGCCAGGCAGCAGTGATCCCTGCGCTGGTCGAATACCGGATCGACATGGCTCAGGTCGACCGCGACCGGTTCCAGTGGGACGATGCGGCCGATACGCTGACTGTAACCTTGCCGCCGCTGCGAATCTCGCGCCCCAACCTCGACGAGGGTGCGGCCCGTTATTTCACCGAAGGCACGTTCGTGACGCGCGATGCGTCGCGCGATCTCAGCCGGAACAACACCCTGCAGGCGGAGCGCAAGGCGGTGGAGTTCGCGCGCAACCCCGAAGTGATTGCTCTGGCACGGGACGCCGCGCGCCAGGCGGTGCGTCAGAATCTCGCCATTCCGCTAGCCAGCGCAGGCTACGGCGAGGTCAAGGTTCAGGTCCGCTTCGACGGAGAAGAGGTTTCCAACCGCTGAAATCGCTGGTAATTGTGGGGTAGCCATAAAGGCCGGGTCGCACTTCACGGGAGGAGTGCATGGCCACCACGATCGATGACGCGCGCAGTGCCGCGCCGCCCCGCCGCGGTTACCGGGCGGACCAACCATTCTTTACTCGCTTCGCTATTGTTCTGGCGCTGTTGATCGTCCTGGGCTTCGCGCAGTTCGCGCTGCGCGGGTTCGTCGACTATCGCGGCGCACCGCTGCCGGTGCATTTCCACGGGGCGGTGATGCTTTCCTGGCTGGCGCTGTTCGTCACCCAGAACCGGCTGATCGAGACGGGCAGGATCGAAACGCATCGCCGGCTCGGGCGTGTGGGCGCCATCCTGGCCCTGCTGGTGGCCGGGACGGCCAGTTATGTCGGTTACGCTGCGATCGTCGCTGCCCGTCAGCCGCCGTTCTTCGAACCGGCCTATTTTCTGGCACTGACGCAGCTTGGTGCGCTGTTCTTCCTCGGACTGGTGGTCTGGGCGGTGCTGAAGCGACGCGAAACCGAATGGCACCGGCGGCTGATGTTCGCCTCGCTCATCGCCATCATGGAGCCGGCTTTCGGACGCCTGCTGCCGATGCCGCTGATGATGCCATGGGGCGAATGGGCGATCCTGGCCGTGCAGCTTGGCATGTTCGCGGTGCTGATGCGGCATGACCGCAAGGCGCTGGGCGCGGTTCATCCCGCCACGCTCGCAGGTGCTGGCGTGGTGACGCTCTATCACGTGCTGATTGAAACGCTGGCGCGCGTTGGGCCGTTCGTCGACATGGCACGGGCATTGGGGCCTGCGGGGTAGCGGAACCCCTCGCCACAGCGCCCGTTCTGGCTATAAGCGCCCCCACTTTGGGGCCAGACGGGACCGACCATGAGTGTAGAGACCAAGCTTCCCACCGGGCAGGATCTGCTCGCCGAGATCGATCGCCTGCGCAAGGAACGCAACGCGGTGATCCTGGCGCATTATTACCAGCGTCCCGAAATCCAGGACATCGCAGACTTTGTCGGCGACAGTCTCGAACTGTCGCGCAAGGCAGCCGAAACCGACGCGGACGTGATCGCGTTCTGCGGGGTGAAGTTCATGGCCGATACCGCCAAGATCCTCAGTCCCGAAAAGATCGTCGTCCTGCCCGACATGGACGCCGGGTGCAGCCTGGAAGATTCCTGCCCGCCCGAGAAGTTCAAGGCTTTCCGTGAGGCGCATCCCGATCACATCGCGTTGACCTACATCAATTGCTCGACCGAGGTTAAGGCGCTGTCGGACGTGATCGTCACCAGTTCGAGCGCCGAGACGATCCTGAGCCAGATTCCCAAGGATCAGAAGATAATCTTCGGCCCCGACCGGCACCTGGGCGGCTACCTGTCCCGCAAGTTCGACCGCGAAATGTTGCTGTGGCCGGGCGTTTGCATCGTGCACGAGGCATTCAGCGAAACCGAACTGCTCAAGCTGAAGCAGCAGCACCCCGGGGCACCGATCGCGGCGCACCCGGAATGCCCGCCGGCGATCATCGATCACGCCGATTACGTGGGTTCCACCAGCGGCATCCTGCAGTTCGCCAAGACGTTCCCGGGCGATACCCTGATCGTCGCAACCGAACCGCACATCATCCACCAGATGGAAAAGGCGGTGCCGGAAAAGAACTTCGTCGGCGCCCCCGGGGCCGATGGCAACTGCAACTGCAACATCTGCCCTTACATGGCGCTCAACACGATGGAGAAGCTCTACGTGGCCTTGCGCGATCTGGAACCGCGCATCGAAATCGAGGAAGGCCTGCGACTGGCAGCGAAGAAGAGCCTCGACCGGATGCTGGAAATGGCCAGCGGAACCGTGGGCAAGGGGGACCTCGGGCCCACCGGGGACTGACAGGGCCGATGGGGGCGCCAGGGCGATGACTACCGACATCCGCTGGTTTCTGGCGCGTCTCAACGCGAACTACTGGTTCTATCCTGCGCTGTTCTCCGTCGCGGCCGCGGTGCTGGCGTTCGCTCTGGTCTGGGCGGATCGCAACGGGTTCGGTGACTGGATACTCGATCACGAGTGGATCATCCCTGCCCGCCCCCAAGTCGCATCCGACATGCTCACCGTCATGGCGGGATCGATGATCGGGGTCGCCTCGACGGTGTTTTCGATCACGATCGCGGCCGTGGCCTATGCCAGCGGCACTTACGGGCCGCGGCTGCTCACCAATTTCCTCGAAGATCGGGGCAATCAGCTCAGCCTCGCGACCTTTATCGGCAGCTTCGTCTACGCGATCGTCGTCTTGCGCAGCGTCCGCGCGGAAGACGAGGTCGCACCTGCGGGGGTGGAGGCTGCCGCTTCCCTGCCGGGGTTCACCCCGCAGTTGTCGCTGCTGGTGGCCTATATCCTGCTCGCAGCCTGCGTCGGGGTGCTGGTCTTCTTCCTCAATCACGTGCCGTCGAGCATCCAGATCAATGTCGTAATCGAACGGATCGCGCGGCGGTTGTTTGCTTCCATCGAGGAAACATACCCGACGGTCGGTAACTTGCATGAAGCGCGCAATCCAATCCCGGGTGTGCCGGTCGCAGCACGGGCGACCGGATATGTCCGCCTGATCGACTTTGCCGAACTGGCCAAAACCGCCCGCGCCGCGAATACAACTGTCTCGCTGCAAGTGCGCACCGGGGATTTCGTCCATCCCGGCCTGCCGCTGCTGGAAATCGCGGGTGACGGGGATGCCGATCGCGAAGCACTGGTCGACTGCTTTTCGCTGGGCGCGACCCGGACGCCGGAACAGGATCCCCATTTCCTGATCGACGAGCTGGTGGAAATCGGCCTGCGGGCGCTATCGCCGGGCATCAATGATCCGTTCACCGCCATCACGGCGATCCACTGGCTGGGCGCAGCGACTGCCGATCTGGGGCAACGCGACTTGCGCAAGGACGTTTGCGGCAAGGACACTGACGATTGCCCGGTAATCCCCTGTCCCGATGATTTCTCGCATTTTCTGAAGAGGGGGTTTGGGTCGCTGCGCAGCGCCGTCGCGACGGCACCCATCGCGAGCGAGATCATGTTCCAGGCGATTGCCGACGCACACCGTGTCGTGAGCGCTGAAGAACGCCGCGCCGGATTGCGGCAACATGCAGGCGAATTGATCGCCCAGGCGAGACTTGCGCTGGCGGGCCCCGACCTTGCCCGGGTCGAAGCAGCATATGCCGGCGCGCTAGTCGCGTTCCGCCACTAGCATCGGCGGGTCGGCCCGTTCGGCCCGGCCACCCCGCGCCAGCGCCAGCGCCAAGCCGAGCATCAGCATCCCGGCGATGTCCGCCACACCCACGCTCTCGCCAAAGGCCCACCAGCCGCTGAGCGCGGCAACGGCGGGTTGGGTCAAAAGCGCGAGGCCGATTACCAGCGGGCTGAAATGCTTGAGCGAGAACACCAGCAGCCCTTGGCCCACCAGCTGGCTCCCCACGAATAAGGCCACCAGTGGCCACCAGTTCGTCGGCCACACCGGCTCGCCGAGGCCCAAAGCCAATGCCAGGCACACCGGGGCGCCCGCCAGGCTGGCCCAGAACAGCAGCGTCCAGCTGCCCAGATGCTCGCGCTTGCCCTGCAGCAGCAGCAGATATCCGGCGTAGAACAACCCTGCGAGAAGGCAGAACAGGTCGCCGATGAGGGTAGTGGTCGAAATTTCGAGCGATCGCCCCAGCAGTATGGCCGAACCCGCCAAAGCCAGCAGGATCGCGCTCCATTCGCCGCCGCGCGGCAGGCGCTTGAGGATGACGAACGCCCAGACCATCAGCACCAGGCTGCCTGCGTTCCCGAACAGCGTGGCGTTTCCAAGGCGCGTCAGTTCTATGCCGATGTGCCAGCTGGCAAGGTCGAGTGCAAAGATCGCCCCTGCCAGCAGCACCGGCCAGATGCCGACACGGCGCACCGCGCCAAGCCGCTCACCATTCGCCCGCGCAAGCAAGGCGAGGAACGGGAGTGCCAGCGCAAGTCGCCAGAATCCCGCCGCCACCGGGCCGCTGTCCGCCAGCCGCACTGCCCACGGGCCGAGCGCCAGCGCGACATTGCCCGCCAGCAGCGCGGCAAGCAAAACCCACCGGGGCCATAGTCGTTCTTGGCGCGCCGGGGGACGGGGGGTGGTTGAATCACTCACTGCCGTGCCTTAGCTCCGGCCTCGGGTTTGCACAGTCGCATTTCTCGCGAAGGGACCGGTACTTGCACGAAATTCTCTTTCAGCCGATCAAGCTCGGCGCACTCGAAGCACGGAACCGCATCTTCATGGCGCCGCTGACGCGCGGCCGCTCGACGCAACCGGGATCGGTTCCCAATGAAATGATGGCGACCTATTATCGCCAGCGCGCGGGTGCGGGCCTCATCATTGCGGAAGCCACCGGCATCAGCGTCGAAGGCCTCGGCTGGCCCGCGGCGCCGGGCATCTGGAGCCAGGAGCAGGTCGAAGGCTGGAAGCTGACGACCCAGGCGGTCCACGACGAAGGCGGCCTGATCGTGCTGCAGCTTTGGCACATGGGCCGGCTGGTTCATCCCGACTTCCTGGGCGGCGAGCCACCGGTTTCGGCCAGCGCCACGAAAGCGCCGGAGCACGCGCACACCCCGACCGGGCGCAAGCCTTACGAACAGGCACGCGAGCTGTCGGTCGAGGAAATCGCGCGCGTGGTGGAGGATTACCGCAAGGCCGCGGAGAATGCGAAGAAGGCCGGTTTCGATGGTGTGCAATTGCACGGGGCCAATGGCTATCTCGTCGACCAGTTCCTGCGCGATTCGACCAATCTGCGGACCGACGAATACGGCGGCCCCGCGGAAAATCGCGTGCGTTTTCTGCGTGAAGTGCTGGAAGCGCTGATCGACGTGTGGGGCGCAGACCGGGTCAGCGTGCGCTTGTCGCCCAATGGCGAGACGCAAGGGTGCGATGACAGCGACCCTGCTACGACATTCGCAGCCGCCGCACAGGTTTGTCAGGACCTGGGCCTATCATTCGTCGAATTGCGCGAGCCTGGACCCGAGGGAACTTTCGGCAAGACCGACGTTCCCAAGCAGAGCCCGATGATTCGCGACATCTACAAAGGTCCGCTGGTGCTCAACAGCGATTACGACGCGATCAAGGCGGCTGACGATATCGGCTTTGCCCGCTGCGACGCAGTCAGCTTCGGGCGGCCCTACATTTCCAACCCCGACCTTGTGGAGCGGATCGCGCAAGGTGCGCCTTTCGCCCCCAATCGCAACGTGCCGCAAAGCTGGTACCTGCCGGGGCCGGATGGTTACATCGATTACCCCACGCTTGCCGAAGCCGGCGCTCTGGCCGACGGCTGACATGCGATCCTGGCTGCTGGTGCCGGCCGGAAATCCGGCGCGGCTGGGCAAGGCGGCAGACCTGGGCGCCGACGCCGTGGTGATCGATTTCCACGGCGCCGGCGCCGAGCACACCCCCGAACACACCCAGGAAACGCGCACGGCGGCGGCGCGATGGCTGGCGTCGCATCGCGGAAATGCGCAAGGGTTCGCACGGTGGATCAGGATCCGGCCCGTAACCGCCCCGCAATGGGGCGAGGATCTGGCCGCAGCGATGGTCGGCGCGCCTGACGGGATCGTGATGACCGGCATCGAAAGCGTGGAGGAGGTCCGCCGCCTCGCCAGCGACCTTTACGAGATCGAGCAACGCCACGGCATCGCCCCCACATCCACGCGCCTGCTGCTCGAAGTCGGGGGCACAGCACGCGGAGCGCTCGCGATCCGCGCTTTCGCGCAGGAGCCGCAGGCGCGGCTGGCCGGCTTTGCCACCGACCTTGCCGGGCTGGCGGCGGATCTCGACACTGCGCCTCCCCCCTGGGCGACATTGCCCACCGCGCTCGCAACGACGAATGCCGAGACATTGCTGGTCGCGAAATCGCTCGGCATGCTGGCCATTGCCGGGGCCGACGGGGAATGGCGCGATCTCGAGATGTTCGAAAAACGCTGCCGCACCGCGCGATCCGAAGGCTTCGAGGGGATGATGGCGGTGCACCCGGCGCAGCTCGCCCCGATCAACCGGGTTTTCTCCCCGTCGCCGGCAGAACGCGATCGTGCGCGTGACATCTGCGACCGGTTCGACAGTACGCCGGGGGTCAACATGATCTATTATCACGGCCGGATGGTCGATCGGAACCAGCTTGCCCGCGAACGCCGGAGGCTGGGTTAAAACTATTCCTCGTCGGAGGCTGCCGGCTCGTCCGCAGGTTCGGGATCGGCGGCAGGCCCATCGGCATCGGCCCCTTCATCCGGCGCATTGTCGCTCGATCCGGTCGTTGCCGCGTTATCGCCAGCCTCCCCGGTGGCGGCATCCGCGGCGGGACGCAGCGGCGGCGATTGCGATCGCAGGCTGTCGAGCGGGATCATGTCGTCGCTGATCGTCCCGCCCAGCACCTCGCCTTCGGCGCGATTGCCGCTGGGCGCGGTCTGCGCCGGATCGCTGCTGTCGCATGCGCCCAGCGCCAGTGCCGCCAGTGCCAGCACGCTCCGCAAGCCCATCATCAATTCTTCCTGTCCAGCGCGGCGAGGAATTCGCCCATTCGCGCCTGCAATGCCGCATCCCACTGCGCCGGGGCAAGCGGCAATCCCAGTCGTTCCAGGCTGGTAACGCCGAACTCCTCGATCCCGCACGGCACGATGCCGGTGAAATGCGAGAGATCCGGCGCGAGGTTGACCGAAAACCCGTGCATCGTCACCCAGCGCCGCACGCGCACCCCGATGGCGCCGATCTTCGCCTCGCGCCCGTCGATGTCGCGGGTCCAGATGCCGATCCGCCCCTCTGCGCGCCAGCTTTCCACGCCCAGATCGGCCAGCGTATCGATCACCCACCCTTCGATGGCGTGGACGAAACAGCGCACGTCGCGCCCGCGCCGCGCCAGATCGAGCAGGACATAGCCGATCCGCTGGCCAGGCCCGTGATAGGTGTAGCGCCCGCCCCGCCCTGCCTCGACCACTTCGAACCGTGGATCCAGCAATTCGTCCACGGCAGCGCTGGTGCCAGCAGTATAGACCGGCGGATGTTCGAGCAGCCAGACCAGTTCGTGCGCCTCTCCGGCAGCGATCGCCCGGTTGCGCGCATCCATTTCGGCCAGCGCGTCGCGATAGGGGACTGGCGATCCGGCGACGCGCCATTCGATGTCGGAGGTGGTGGACGGGGTATTCATCTGCGGTTGCCTGCCGCCTTGCGCCGGGGTTATCAAGCGCAGAGGTTGCAGCAGGAGGGATTGCATGGGTTTTGACATGGGCCGGGCATGGAGCGAGGGCTTGGCCCGCGTGAAGGCCAATTTCCAGCTGCTCGCGGTGCTGGGCGGCATCTTCTTCTTCCTGCCATCCGTGCTGCTGTTCGTGGCCATGCCGGATGCAATGGGATCGATGATGAACCCCAACATGGACCCGACCGATATGGAACAGGTCGTGGCCGGGTTCGGCGCCGGGTTCTTCCTGCTCTACCTGTTCATCATCGTGGCGAGTTTCATCGGACAGACCGCGATGATCGCCCTGATGGGAGACGCGCGGCGGGTTTCGGTGGGTGAGGCGATCGGCACGGGCATCAAGGTCCTGCTGCCGCTGATCGCGATCGCAGTGATCTTCATCCTGGGATATTTTGTCGCCGGGCTGCTGCTGGGGCTCGTTTTCGGGCTGGTGGTGGCAGGTGCAGGCGCGGTTTCGACCGGGCTGGCCGGGGTCCTGACCTTTATCGGCGTGGTCGGCGTACTGCTGGCGGTCCTGTGGGTTTTGACGCGCTTTTCGATGACCTTGCCGGTGCTGGCGCTGGAAGGTTCGCTCAATCCGCTCACCGCGCTCGGGCGCTCATGGCGCATGACGCGCCCGGCCCAGATGCGGCTGTTCCTGTTCTACGTGCTGCTGGTCGTCGCCTATATCGTGATCGCGCTGGTCGCGTTCATGATCATGGGCGTGATCGTTGCGGCCATCGGGGCGCCAACGGCGCTCGGTTTCCTGAACGGACTGATCGGCGCGCTGGTGGCGATGGTATTCTCGGGCGTTGTCGTCGGCATCTACCTGCAGCTGGCAGGGCCGGCGGTCCGAAACGTCAGCGAGACTTTCGAGTGATGGGCAAGGCGGGGCGGCGGATCAGGCCGCCCCGTCCTTCCAGCCCCAGAACAGCTTGCAGGGCAGCACGTTGAACGGCTCGAAATCCTGGTCGATGTGGGCGAAATGCCGGGCCATGAAATCGCGCGCGCGATTGGAGAACTGATAGACGAGGAATGCGCCGCCCGGCCGCAGCACACGGTGCGTCGCGGCTGCAATCGCCGGGCCGACTCCATCGGGCAGAGTCGAGAACGGCAGACCCGACAGGACATAGTCGGCATGATCGTAACCCAGCGCCGCGACGATTTGTTCCACATCCGCGGCAGAGCCGTGGACCGCGTGGAACCGGCTGTCGGCAATCGTGCGCTTGAGATAGTCGATGTAGAGCGGGTTGGTGTCGATCACCAGCAGCGCCCCGTCGCGCGGCAAACGCTCGAGCACGGGGAAACAGAACGTGCCCACGCCCGGGCCGTACTCGACGAACAGCTTGCACTGCTGCCAATCGACCGGTGCCAGCATCCGCCGGATGGTGAAGCGCGAGGACGGGATGATCGACCCGACCATCTTGGGATGTTCGAGGAAGCCCCGGAAAAACACGCCCCACTGGCCGAACAGTCGCCCCATGCGCTGGCGCAGGCTGCGCGGCCTCGCCAGCGCCAGATCGCTCGAATTGGTCAAGAAAGTGAACCTCGTTCTGCGTCCGGCGACCCGCCGGCGGTAAGCTCCGTCGGTTCGCAAATTCCCCCGCCCATTGCAAGCACGGCTTGCGCGGCGTAGCGGCGTACCGGTCATGGCAGAGGTCGATCCGCACCACCCGCCCACCGCCGCGCTGCCCGCGCGCAAGCCGATCTCGCGCGAGCGGATGGCCTTGCTTTTCATGGTCATGCTGGTCACCGCGGCCGGCAATACCGCGATGCAATCGGTCATGCCGTCGATCGGGACCGAACTGGGCGTTGCCGATGTCTGGATCAGCCTGGCCTATACCTGGTCGGCGCTGTTGTGGGTGATCTGCGCCCCGATCTGGGCGCGGCGTTCGGACCGGCGCGGGCGCAAGGCGATGATGGCCATCGGCCTTGGCGGCTTCGTCGCCTCGTTCACGCTGTGCGGGCTGGTGCTGTGGTTCGGCCTGTCTGCGGCGATACCCGCGGCCGCGACGCTGCTGTTCTTCGCTGCCGCGCGCAGCCTCTATGGCGGGTTCGGCTCTGCCGCGCCGCCCGCCGTCCAGGCCTATGTCGCCAGTCGCACGCCGCGCGCGGAACGGACGCAGGCGATGGCGCTGATCGCCTCCAGCTTCGGTTTGGGTACGGTGATCGGGCCGGCGCTGGCGCCGTTGCTGGTGTTTCCCGCGACCGGGCTGACCGGTCCATTCTTTGCCTTCGCGCTGGTCGGGGTCGCGGTGCTGGTTGCGCTGCGGCTGCGCCTGCCCGATGATACCCCCAGCTTCGCCGCGCGGGGCGAAGTCGTGGGCGCGCCGTTCAGCGCCAATTCGAATCCGGCGGTGGACCGCGACGAACCTGCCGACGATCCTTCTTCCAACCCTGACCAGATACCCCACCTTTCGTGGCGCGATCGCCGGCTGCGGCCCTGGCTGATCGCGGGCCTGGTCGGCGGACACGCGCAGGCCGCGACGCTGGGCATCATCGGGTTCTTCATCCTCGACCGGCTGGGCCTGCGGGACGATCCAAGCGCGGGAACCGGCCAGATCGGGCTGGTGCTGATGGGCGGTGCGATCGCGACGCTGCTGGCGCAGTGGGGCCTTATTCCCATGCTCAAGCTGGGCCCGCGCGCATCGACCTTGTGGGGCATGGCTCTGGCGGTGGTCGGCGTGCTCGGCTTTTCGCTGGCGCAGGATCTGCACGCGATCGCGCTGGGCTTCGCCATCGCGTCGCTTGGGTTCGGGCTGTATCGGCCCGGTTTCACCGCGGGCGCCTCGCTTGCCGTGACCAGAGCCGAACAGGGCCAGATCGGCGGCATCGTCGCCTCGGTCAACGGGGCGGCCTATATCGTCGCGCCCGCGGTGGGGGTGTGGCTTTACGGCCATCACCCGACGATCGGGTTCGCCACGATCTGCATCCTGTGCGCCGCCGTGTTCGCCATGGGCTGGCGCTCGCTGACTGCAGACGAAGTGCTGGAGACGCCGAAGGCCTAGAGGATTTCCTCGACCAGTTCCTTGGGACGGCACAGGCGCACGCCCTTGGCGGTTTTGACCAGTGGCCGCTCGATCAGGCGCGGATCGGCCGCCATCGCATCGAGGATGTCGTCGTCCGAAGCCTCCGGCAACCCGCGCTCTTGCGCGTCGGTGCCGCGCAGACGCAAGCAATCCGCCGGTCGCATCCCTGCATCACGATAGAGTTGTGCGAGCTTGTCGCGGCTCGGCGGGTCCTTGAGATATTCGATCACCGTGACATCCACGCCGGGCCGTTCCATGAGGATCGCCAGCGTGTTGCGAGACGTGCCGCAGTTGGGATTATGCCAGATCGTCGCTTTCATTGTTCGCTCCCGTGAATGCCCCGCACCTGATGCCAGAAAACCGCCACGGCAAGCGATATCCGCCTTGAATGCACGATGAGTTATTGATTGTCATTCTCAATAGCGTTAGCGGGCCCTCCGACACGGAGGAAACCAGTAACATGATTCGTCGCCAGCTTGCCCGCGCCCTCGTCACAGGCGCCACTTTCGCATCCGTCCCGGCCCTTGCCGAAACGGCGACCGGGACCGAAGAGCAGCCCGGCATCATCGTCACCGGTCAGTACAAGGCGGACGGGTTGTCGACGCCTCAGCACCAGCTCCCCGTACTCGACACGCCGCAGTCGGTGACCGTCATCGAAGACGATCTTCTGGCCGAACAGGGGCGCCGCACGCTGCGCGATACGATGCGCAACGTCACCGGGGTCAGCTTCCAGGCCGGTGAAGGCAACCCCCCGGGCGGCGGCGACGCCTTCAGCGTGCGCGGCTTTTCCGCGCGCGACGATATCTTCGTCGACGGTATCCGCGACCCGGGCAATTACTTCCGCGATCCGTTCTATGCCGAACGCGTGGAAGTGACCAAGGGCCCGGCATCCGCGTTTGCCGGGCGCGGCAACGTGGGGGGCACGGTCAACATCGTCACCCGCCAGCCGATGCTGGAAGACAAGATCGGTGGCGAGGCCACGATCGGCACCGACGACCTGTACCGCGGCACGTTCGATGTGAACCGCGTGCTGGGCGCGGACAACGGCATCGCCGTGCGCCTGACCGCGATGGGTCACAGCGCCGACGAACCGGGCCGCGACAATGTCTTCAACAAGCGTTGGGCGATCGCCCCGTCGATCGGGTTCGGCATCGGCGGCGATACTAGCCTCATGATCAATTACCTGCATCTGGAGCAGGACGATCGGCCTGACCTGGGCCTGCCGAACGGCCGCAACCCGTCGCTTGCGGGGTCGGGCTTCGAGGGCCGCGCCGCCCCGGTCGATCGCGACAACTTCTACGGTTATTCGACCGATTACCGCGACGTGCAGACGGACATGATAACCGGGCGCTTCGAACACCGCTTCGGCGAGGCGCTAACGCTCAGCAACGTGACGCGTTACGCGCATGTCTCGAACGACCAGGTCGTTTCCGCACCGCGCTTCGTGGGTAACGTCACCACGCTGAATGAGAACACGCTGGTGGTGGGCAATGCCAAGCCGCGTGACCAGGTGGACAAGCTGTTCATCAACCAGACCAACCTGACCGCCGAATTCGGGTCGGATGCGATGCGGCACACGCTGGTGATCGGCGGCGAATACGTCGACGAATCGAGCCACAACCGGCGCCGCCTCGACGCCAACGGTCCGGCCATGAACCTGTTCGAGCCCACCTTCCAGCCGGGCCCCGCGCTGCCTTACAACGGCACCCGTGCGCGGATCGATCTCGAGACGTTCGCGCTCTACGCCTTCGATACTGTCGAACTGGGCGAACGGGTCCGCCTGGTCGCGGGCCTGCGCCACGACTGGGTCGAAACGCGCGTACGCGGGTTCGACGACAATGGCATCGCACCGGGCTTCGTCACCGACCTGACCCGCGAGGACAGCGAATGGAGCGGCAATGCCGCCATCGTGTTCAAGCCGAGCGCCAATTCCAGCCTCTATGTCGCGTATGGCACTGCATTCGAGCCGGGCAGCGGTGCTGAGGTCGTCCAGATCGCTGGCGGCAACAACAACCCCCCGGTCACGGCGGCCAACTTCAACGTCGCCCCCGAAACCAGCCAGGCGTGGGAAGCGGGTGCTAAGGCCGATATCCTGGGCGGCCAGCTCCAGCTGTCGGGCGCCGTGTTCCAGATCACGCGCGACAATGCGCGCACGCCCGGCGTCAATCCCGGCGATCCGGCCGTGGTGCTCGATGGCGAGCAGCGCGTGCGCGGTTTCGAAGTGCAGGCCGTCGGCAACCTGACCCCGCAATGGGCGGTCTTCGCTGGCTACACCTACCTCGATGGCGAAGTGACCAAGTCGAACCGCGCATTCGAACTGGGCCAGCGGCTGGACAACACGCCAGAGCATTCGCTGACCGCCTGGACCAGCTACGCCATCAACGATGCCCTGACATTGGGCGGCGGCGTGCAGCACGTTTCCAGCCGACGCAGCGAGGTGCGTTCGAGCCCGGCTGCAAACATCACGACCGTAGCCCCGGCGTACTGGGTATTCGACGCCTTCGCCGAATATCGTTTCAGCGACACCCTGGGCGCGCGGCTGAACGTCTACAACGGGGCTGACGAAACCTATTTCTATTCGTTCGCCAGCGGCCAGTCGATCCCGGCTGCATCACGTGCGGCAACATTGACCTTGACCTTCGACTACTGAGCGCCGCAGGCACGGCGCCATGATGATCGAGATCGAGGGCGTGCTCGACGCGGATGCGCTGCGGCGCATCCGCGATCGGCTGGACACGGCACCGTGGGCCGATGGCAAGGTGACGGCCGGCTACCAGTCGGCCCTGGCCAAGAACAACGAACAACTGCCGCATGACTGCGCGGAAGCGCGCGAGATCGGAGCCGAAATCCTGATCGCGCTGGGCAAGAACCTGCTGTTCCAGACCGCAGCCCTGCCGCGCGCGATCTTTCCGCCATTGTTCAACCGGTACGGCGCCGGTCACACGTTTGGCACGCATGTCGACAATGCCTATCGCCCGTTGCCGACCGGCGGCCATCTGCGCACGGATCTGTCGGCAACGCTGTTTCTGGCCGATCCCAACGAATACGACGGCGGCGAGCTGGTGATCGAGGACGGGCACGAGGGCAAGCGGGTCAAGCTGCCTGCGGGCCACCTGTTCCTCTATCCCGCCACGACCCTGCATTCGGTTACGCCGGTCACCCGGGGTACGCGGCTCGCTTCATTCTTCTGGATCGAAAGCCTGGTCGCCGATGCCGGGCGGCGCGGGATCCTGTTCGACATGGACCTGGGCATCCAGTCCCTGCGCCCGCGCCTGGGTGACGAGGATCCGGCGCTGATCGCGCTGACCGGCTGTTATCACAACCTGCTGCGCACCTGGTCGAGCTAGTCCGGGTTCGCCAGCGCCGGAACTTCGCGCGCGGCGTCGCCCGGGTCGATTCCCGGCGCGGGTGCGGCGCTGATCGTCTCGCTGCGATTGGCGACCCGGCCCGCCCGCTCGATTGCCCGCACCAGCCGCGGGTAGACGCCGCAGCGGCATAGATTTGGAATTGCGGCCGCGATCTCCTCACTGCCGGGGCTGGTCGTCTTGCGCAGGAGAGCCGCCGCCGCGATCGCGATGCCGGGGGTGCAGAACCCGCACTGGATCGCCCCTTCGGCAACCAGTGCCTGCTGGACCGGATGCGATCGGTCGCGTGCCAACCCCTCGATCGTGGTGACGACCCGCCCCTCGGCTTCAGCCAGGGTGATCAGGCAACTGCGCAGCGCCTCGCCATCGACCAGCACCATGCAGGCGCCGCAGTCGCCGTTACCGCAGCCATACTTGGTGCCGGTAAGATTGGCCGCATCCCGCAGCGCCCACAGCAGCGGGGTCGCCGGGTCCATGACGAATTCGACCGGTCGATCGTTGACCGTCAGGCGGGGCATCGGCAGCTAACCTTGCGCGCTCAGTCGCGCCAGCTCGGGTCGATGCGGTCGATCTTGCGCTTCCAGGCCGCGAAATCGGCCGCCCCCGGCCCGCCCGGCAATGCGACCTGGCCAAGGTCGCGCTGATGCACGGCGACGACCTCGTCAGGGATCATCACGGGCTTGCCCATCGCATGGGTAGCCAGCTGAATTTCGCAGGCGCGCTGCAACGCCCAGGCTTGCACGAACATTTCCGGCAGCGTGCGCCCCATCACCACCGGCCCGTGGTTGCGCAGCATCAGGATGCGCTTGTCGCCCAGGTTCTGCAGAAGGCGTTCGCCTTCCTCCGGTCGCACCGTCACGCCTTCGAAATCGTGGTAGCCGATCTGGCCGATGAAATTGCAGGCGTAGAAATTGGTCGGTGCCAGCCCGTTCTCGCTCGCGCATACCGCCATCGTGGCAGTGGTGTGCGTGTGACAGATGGCATGGGCCCAGTCGAGGTGCCGGTGGAAATAGGCGTGCTGGGTGAACCCGGCCTTGTTGACCGGGTAGTTACCCGAAAGCACGTTGCCGTCGATGTCGATCTTGACCAGGTTGGACGCAGTAACCTCGTCATACATCAGGCCGAAGGGATTGATCAGGAACGCGTGGTCCTCGCCCGGGACTTTCAGGCTGATGTGGTTGTAGATCGATTCCGACCAGCCGAGGTGATCGAAAATGCGATAGCAGGCCGCCAGGTCCTGCCGTGCCTGCCATTCCGCATCGCTGCATTCCAACCGCGGTTTCAGCTGGGTCGCCATCGCGCCGTCCTCTTCCAATTGCCTTTCGCCACCTATCGCACGGGAGCAGGCCGGCGCACAAGGTGCCGATACCCCCTTCCCTCGCAGCGGACACGCAGTTAGTCCCGCGGCGATGAGCGACACCGCCAGACTGACACGCGGATCGATCCGCGGCCACCTGGTCGGTCAGACGCTACCGATGATCCTGGGCGTTGCTGCACTGATGTCGGTGGGGCTGGTCAACGCCTATTTCATCGGGCGGTTGGGCGCGGACGAACTGGCAGCGGTCGCATTCATTTTTCCGGTCACGATCGCGATTTCCAGCCTGGGCGTGGGGGTGATGGTCGGGATCAATTCCGTCATCGCCCGCGCGCTGGGCGCGGGAGAGATCGACCGCGCGGCGCGGCGTGCCAATTTCGGCGCCGTCTTCGCGCTGGCCGCAGGCATCGTGATCGGATTGCTGCTGTTCGCCATCGTCGATCCGCTGTTCCGGTTGATGCAGGCGCCGGAAAACCTGCTGCCACTGATCGGTGACTACATGCGGCCCTATACCGTGGGGCTGCCCGTGCTGCTGCTGCAGATGGGCCTCAACGGCGTCCTGCGCGGCCAGGGGGAGGCGCGCGCGACCGGGATCGTCGCGGTTACCTACGCCGCGGTAAACTGGGTACTCAATCCGGTGCTGATCGATGGCGCATTCGGTCTGCCGGGCATGGGCGTTGCGGGGGCAGCATGGGCGGCCAATATCGGGTTCACGCTGGCGACGGCCGTTGCGCTGGCGCTCGTTTCCCGCACCTCGCTGCCGATCCGCCCCGGTTTGGTCCGGGAATGCCGGATGGGCGAATCGGCTGCTGCCATCATGCGCGTGGCCGGGCCCGCGGCATTTTCGAACGCGATCAATCCGATCGGCCTTGCCATTCTCACTGCCCTGCTCGCCTCCGAAGGCACCGCGGCAGTGGCCGGGTTCGGCGCGGCAGGCCGCCTGCAATCGTTCGCCGTGGTGCCCCTGCTGGCCCTGTCGGGATCGATCGGCGCGATCGTCGGCCAGAACTGGGGCGCTGGCCTTCCCGACCGATCGCGCCGCGCCATGGCGGAAGCGGGGCTGTTTTGCCTCGCCTATGGCGCCGTGGTCGCGGTTGTGCTGTTCGTATTCGGTGACCCGCTGGCGCAGCTGTTCACTGATGACGCCGCGGTAGCGCGCGAGTTCAAGCGCTATCTCGCGATATCGGTCTGGGGCTACGCCGGGTTCGGTCTGCTGATTACCGCAAATGGCGCGCTCAACGCCGTGGACAGGTCGAGCTTCGCCCTGGCCCAGAGCTTCGCCCGCGTGTTCCTGCTGATGCTGCCCTTCGCCTGGGTGCTGAGGGCAAGCTGGCATGCCGATGCCATTTATGCCGCCGAACTGGTTGCCAACCTGGGCGGCGGCGCGCTCGCCGCGGGCATCACATGGCACGTCCTTCGCGAGCCCCGGCCAGTGACCGTTCGTTAACCATCTTACCGCATAGGCTTTCCCCGACCAAACGGGGGCGTGGGAATGGAAGACCTGCTGGCGGATTTCGTGGCCGAAACCCGCGAGATGCTGGAAGCGATCGGGGGCGAACTGGTGGCATGGGAAGCCGACCCGGCCGACCGGGCGCGCCTCGATGCCCTGTTCCGCTTCGTCCACACGGTAAAGGGCAACTGCGGCTTCTTCGACTTTCCGCGCCTGGAAAAACTCAGCCACGCCGCTGAAGGCGCGTTGGCTGAAGTCCGTGCCGGCCGGCGTCAGCCGGGTGCGCACCTCGTCAACGGAGTCCTCGCGATCATCGACCGGATCGCCGAGATGATCGATGCAATCGAGGCTGGGCAGGAACTGCCCGAAACGAGCGACGAGCGGCTGATCGCGGCACTCGAACCCGAACCTGAGGACAGCGGCGCCGATCACGCGCTTCCTGCGGGCACGGCGCCGGAAAGGAAGGTCGGCGGCGGCAATGGATCGGCCCGCTCCATCCGGCTGCCGGTCGAGTTGCTGGACCGCCTGATGAGCGGCGTTTCCGACATGGTGCTGGCGCGCAACGATCTGGCGCGGCGCCTGCGCGAGGCCGGCAACCAACCGACCATCGATGGGCCGTTCGAACGCCTTTCCGCCATTCTCGACGACGTGCGCGAAGGGGTGACGCGGATGCGCATGCAGCGCATCGAACACCTCTACAACGCCCTTCCCCGCCTCGTCCGCGACCTGAGCGCGGAACTGGGCAAGCAGGTCATGATCGATCTAGAAGGGGGCGACGTCGAACTCGACCGCGAAATGATCGAGACTGTCCGCGATCCTCTGACCCATATCATCCGCAACGCGATCGATCACGGGATCGAGGCCCCATCCGTCCGCCTTGGCCGCGGCAAGCGCGAGATCGGGATGCTGAGCATTTCGGCCCGCCAGGCAGGCAATCGCATCGCGCTCGTCATTCGTGACGATGGCGGCGGATTCGATGTGGACCGCATCGCTGCCAAGGCCGTGGCGCAAGGTATCGCGACCCAGGCGGAAGTCGACGCGATGACCCGCCAGCGCAAGCTGGAACTGGTGTTCGAACCGGGTCTGTCGACCGCTGAAAAGGTAAGCGAGGTATCTGGGCGCGGGGTCGGGATGGACGTCGTGCGCGCAAATCTGGAACGGGTCGGCGGTACGATAGAAATCGAAAGCGAGCTGGGCGAAGGCACGATGCTGACGCTTCAGCTGCCGCTCACGCTGAGCATCATCGCGGCCCTAACGGTGAGCTGCAATGGCAGCCGCTTCGCAATTCCGCGCTCGTACATCGAGGAAATCGCACGGGGCTCGTCTTCGGCCATCGTGCTCGAAACGCTGGGCGATGCGGCATTCGCCGTATTTCGCCAGGCCCGAATTCCCGCGATCCGCCTCGCCACGGTGCTAGGCCTCGATGACAGCCGGCCGCTGGAGGAATCGACGTTCGTCTTCGTCCGCCTCGCGCGCGGCGACCTTTATGCGCTCGCGGTGGACCGGGTGCTCGATAACGAAGATCTGGTGGTCAAACCGCTGGCGCCTGCGATCATGGCAACCGGGGTCTATTCGGGATCGACCCTGCTCGACGACGGCAACCCCATCCTCATGCTGGACATGCCCAATATCGCGCAGGCGCATGGGCTGACCATCCGCAACGGTGCCGGCAGGGCAGCGGCGCAACTGGCCGCCAATGGCCATGCCGAAGCCGATACGGTCCAGGTCATCCTGTTCCGCGACCTGCTTGGCCGCCGCCGCGCCGTTCGCATGGATCAGGTACGCCGCATCCAGTCGCTCGCGGCAGGCGCAATCGGCTGCGAAAGCGGGTGGCACCAGGCAACGCTCGATGGCGTCATCATGCCTCTGGCAGGCCTGGCCGATGGGTCGCTGCCGCCCGAACGGTTGACCGTGCTTCGCCTTGGCGACGGAGCCAGCGAACTGCTGTTTGCGGTTGGCGAGATCGAGAATACCGCAGGGCTGACCGACCCTGTCATGCCGGTCCCCGGCGACGAACTGCTCGCCGGAACGACTCTGATTGCAGGTGAACCTGCCGGGCTGATCGATGCCCATGCGCTGTTCGCCCGCCATGCCCGCCAGCTCATGCCCAGCCGCAAGCTGCGCTGCCGCCTGCCTGCTGACGATGAATGGGCCCGCAGTTTCCTTGCCCCGCTGATCGAGAGTGCCGGATATTGCATCGTCAGCGACGACAGTGCCGAAGCCGACCTCGCCTTCCACATCGCCGGGCAGCAGCCCGAACCGGTCGTGGCCGGTCAGGTGATTCGCCTGCGAACCGACGCGCGGACCGAAGGGGCCGATGCTGCCTCCATCTACCGTTACGATCGTGATGGCCTGCTCGCCGCTCTCAAGAGCGTGGCTGGAGCTGCGTGATGAGCGATCTGTACCTTATCGCCGAAATCGCCGGGCGCCGCGCCGCCATCGCATCGGCTGAAGTTCATTCCGTCATCGAGGTGGGTCAGGTCGCGCCGGTGCCGCGGGCGCCTGATTTCGTGGCCGGCATTACGGCTCTGCGCAGCCGTGCCCTGACCGTGATCGACGCACGGCGCGCTCTCGGCATCTGCGAAATCGCCGAGGGGTCCGATGGACGCGCCGTGGTGTGCACTGTCGACGGTCATCCTTACGCTATCGTCGTCGACCGGGTCGAAGACGTGGTCGAAGCGACCTGCACCTCCGCACGCCCCGATGCCGATCTGGGCCATGCATGGGAACGCGTTGCGCGCGGTCTGGTCGAAACCCGGATCGGCCCGGCGCTGATCGTCGATCTGGCGGCTATCGTGGCCGGACCCGAAAATGCCGCAGCATTAACGACGTAAGCCGAAAGTTAACCTGCGAACGTTATCACCTCGAATGAAACAGGGGATCGCATCAATGAAGAGCTGCCTGATCGTCGACGACTCCCGCGTGATACGCAAAGTATCGCGCCATATCCTTGAGTCGCTCGGGTTCATTGTCGACGAAGCGGAAAACGGCCAGATCGGCCTGGCCCGGTGCGAGCAATCGATGCCGGACCTCGTCATGCTCGACTGGAACATGCCGGTCATGACCGGGATCGAATTTATCGTCCAGTTGCGCCAGCGGCCGGGGGGTGAGAAGCCCAAGGTCGTATTCTGCACTACCGAAAACGACGTCGCCCATATTCGCGAGGCCATCAGCGCCGGGGCCGACGAATACGTCATGAAGCCGTTCGACCATGAAACCCTGCAGATAAAACTCCAGCTCGTCGGCATGGCCTGAGGGCCAGCCGGTGGACCATGTCCCCAGCCAGGCAGGCACACTGACCCGGGCCCGGGACAGTCGCCGCGTGGCCCCCGTTCGGGTGATGATCGTCGACGATTCGCTGGTCGTTCGATCGATCCTGTCGCGAGCCCTGGGGTCGGCGGCCGACATCGAGATCGTCGCCAAGACCGGCAGCGCGGAACTGGCACTGGCCCAGCTCGCCCGCGTCGCCGTGGATGTGATCCTGCTCGACCTCGAAATGCCGGGCATGGGCGGGCTTGAGGCCCTGCCCCGCATTCTGGCAGCCGACCGCAATGTGCAGGTCCTGGTCGTATCTTCGCTGACCCAGATCGGTGCCGAACATACGCTGTCGGCCCTGGCGATGGGCGCTGCCGACACGATGCTGAAGCCGCGTTCCGGCGAATTTGACGACAGTTACCGCGACGCGCTGCTCTCCAAGGTTCGGGCACTGGGCGCAGCGCGCACGGCCCGGGTGGCACCCCCGGCGCGCGAGGTGCAGGTTCCCACCGGGGCGTCCGCGAGCCCGGCACAGATTGCTGCGATCGCCATCGGCGCATCCACCGGCGGGGTTCATGCGCTCGGCATCCTGCTGCGCAACCTGCCCCCGCGGGTGACGGCCCCGATCCTGGTGACCCAGCATTTGCCTCCCAGCTTCGTTCACGTGTTCGCACGCCAGCTCGAATCCGCTGCCGCGCGTCCAGCCGTCGTGGCCGAGGACGGCATGCTGCTCGAGCCAGGCCGCATCTATGTTGCCCCCGGCGACGGCCACATGATCGTGGACATGGACGGCGACCGGCTCGTCGTCGCAACCGACCACGCGCGGGCTGCCAGTGGCTGCATGCCGTCGGTCGATCCGCTGTTTGCCGCGCTCGCGCAGCACGCCGGACCGCAAACGCTGGCCGTCGTGCTGTCGGGCATGGGCCGCGACGGTTCGATAGGCGCGGCCCGGCTCGCCGCAGCAGGAGGTATCGTGTTGGTACAGGACAAGGAAAGCTCGGCCGTGTGGGGCATGCCCGGCAGCGTGGCCGAGGCCGGCATTGCCCAGGCCATCCTTCCGCCCGATCAACTCGCCTGGCGCATCGCGGCACTCTCGGGGCGCCGGGGATGACGCTGGAGGATGCCTCTCACCAGATCATCACTGGCCTGCTCCATGCCCGCACCGGGCAACAGCTGACCGAAGCCCGGCGCTGGCGCATCGATTCGGCACTGGCCGGTCTGTTTCGGGCGCACGGCATCACCAATGTCGACCAGCTGGCCTGCCTGCTCGCAATGCCTGGTGCAGAGCGGCTTGGCAGCGAGGTGGTCGAAGCCTTGCTCAACAACGAGACATATTTCTTCCGCGACCGCCCGATGTTCGATCACCTGGCCCGGACCGTGCTACCCGATATCGCCCGACACCGCGCCGACACCCGGCGCCTGCGAATCTGGTCGGCAGGCTGCCCGACCGGTCAGGAAGTCTATTCGCTGGCGATCCTGTTTGCCGACCAGCCGGAACGGTGGCGCGGCTGGAACATCGAAATACTGGGCAGCGACGTATCTTCGCGCGCGATCGAGGCGGCGCGGCGCGCCTGTTACAACCAGTTCGAAATCCAGCGCGGCCTGGGTGTGGGACAGATGCTGACCTGGTTTCGCGAAACCCCGCACGGTTGGCAGCCCCACCCGCAAGTGCGCGATATGGTGCGGTTCGAACAGCGCAACATCCTGGATCCGGTTGCCCGAGCCGGCAGCTACGACCTCGTGCTGTGCCGCAACGTCCTGCTCTATTTCGACGCCGAAACGCGCGCAACCGCCTTCGAGCGGCTTGATCATGCGCTGGCGGCCCATGGCTGGCTGATGCTGGGCGCAGGCGAAACGGTCGTCGGCCGGACCGGCATCTTCACGCCGGTGGAGGGGAACCAGGGGCTGTTCCGGCGCAAGCAAGACGCAGGTCCGGCCGGGACGGCCGCCAGCGGTGGCAGGGTAAATTCCACCTTAACTGTTCCTTAGGTCGTCGTGCCTAACTGGATAGTCCGTAAGCGCTTTTGAGGGGAGCACAGTGGCGTTGATGGGGGCATCTCACGGGACAAATACCCGCGTTCTGGTATTTGCCCCGATACTGGTGCTGACCGCGATTTTCGCGGCCACCTGCGGCTTGCTGATGCTGAGCAAGGACTTGCCGAACGTTGTCATCGCGACACTGTTGGTGGGGACGATCGGGATCTACGTGATGGCCGCGGGCCTGCTTGGCCGCGTGGCCCTGGCCCATATTCGCCGGCTGGAACGGCTCGGCGTGACCGACAGCCTCAGTCTCCTGCCCAACCGCCGTGCGCTCCATGCAGAAGTGAGCGCCGGTGCGCAGACCCACGAGGAGGTGGCGATTGCGCTGATCGACCTTGACGGCTTCAAGATGGTCAACGACCTTTACGGGCACTCGGTGGGCGACAAGGTAATCAAGCAGGTTGCCAAGGAACTGACCGACGTCGGCGGGACCGATGCCCGCGCCTATCGCCTGGGCGGAGACGAATTCGCTCTGAGCCTGACCGGGCCCTTGGCCGGAACGATCCTCGAGGGGATGTGCCGAACGGTGATCGACCGTTTGAGCCAGCCGCTGGCGATAGACGATCGCCGTATCGTGATCGGCGCAAGTATCGGCCTAGCCCGCTCGACCCGCACGGACGACGTGCCGTCGTCCGAACTGTTGCGCCGCGCCGATGTGGCAATGTATGTCTCGAAGCGCGGCGGCAAGATGCGCTGCACCTGGTTCAAACCCGAATTCGACCGCAATCTGGAAGCGGTGCGCGATCTCGACATCGAACTGCGCAACGCACTTCTCGCAGGCGAATTCCGGCTCCACTACCAGCCCCTGGTGGATGCGAGGACGGGCGAGGTCGTCGCCGTCGAATCGCTGATCCGATGGGAAAGGCCCGACGGCAAGGATATCGGCCCCAACACATTCATCCCGGTTGCCGAGGAGTCGGGCCTGATCAATCCGATCGGCCTGTGGGTCCTGCGGCGAAGCTGCACCGACGCGCTGGCGTGGGACGACATCAAACTGTCAGTCAACATCTCGGCGGCGCAGCTTCGTAACGCCGAATTCCCGATCCAGCTCGGCACCATTCTCGAAGAAACCGGCTTCCCGCCCGAACGGCTCGAGCTGGAAATCACCGAAACCTGCCTGGTCATCGATCCGGTGGTGGCGGAACGCAGCCTCACCCTGATCCGCGCATTCGGGGTCAACGTGGCACTCGACGATTTTGGCACGGGGTATGCCTCGATCGGGTTCCTGCGCCAGTTCCGGTTCGAAAAACTCAAGCTCGACCGATCGCTGGTGGCAGATTCTGCAGGTGACGAATGCAGCCGCGCAATGATGCTGTCGAGCATCTCCATGGCGCGCGCGCTCAAGATGCATGTCACTGCTGAAGGCGTGGAAACGCAGGCCCAGGCCGACATGGTGCGCAGCGCCGGATGCGACCAGATTCAGGGCTGGCTCTATTTCCGCCCGATGCCGGCCGAAGACATCGCCCAACATCTCCAGTCCGGTCGCCCCGAACGGCACAAGAGGATAGCATGACCTACGCCGCCGAAATCTTGAGATCGCTGGAAACCAGCGAAGAGTTCGCCGAAAGCGACGCCCTGCGCGCCGAGCTGGCCCGTGCGCAAGAAGCAAAAGAGCCATTGCTGGTGCGCCTGTTCAGCGGCCTCGATTCCGATCGCAAGCTGCTGGTCACCGTCGGTACGCCATTGGCGTTGATTGTCGGCATCGCCGGGGCATGTGTCGCAGGCCTGTTCTGGGTCGAACGCGCTGGGGTGTCACCGGAAGCCGCCGGTGTGCTGGCCATGATGCGCTGGGCGATTGCGATCGCGGCTGCTGCCGGATCGGGCCTGCTTGTCGCGGGCGGCTACGTCCTCAACAAGGACATCGTCCTCAACATACGGGCATTGAATGCCGCGATGGCCAGCATTTCGCGCGGGGATACCGACGTATGCGTCCCCGCACGCGGCCGGGTCGACGAATTCGGCGAAATGGCGAAGACGATCGAGGTGTTTCGCCGTGGCACCCGCCATTTGCTTGCACTGTCGGAATCGGAACGCGCGGCCCGGGCCGAAAAGGATCAGCTGCACCAGGCGCAACGCGATCAGCTCGCCCAGCTCGCCCGCAATTTCGAAAGCACTGTCAGCGAAGTGGTCGCAGCAGTGGCTGCTGCATCCAGCCAGCTGCAAAGCACCGCGCGGACAATGGCGGATTCCGCCGAATCCGCCGCACGGGAAGCGGGCTGCGTCGCCGCTGCGATGGACGAAGCGTCCTCCGGCGCGACCGCCGCCGCAGCCGCCAGCGACGAATTCGCCATGTCGATTGGCGAAATCAGTCGGCAGGCCGCAACCTCGGCAGAGCTGGCACGCCATGCCTCAGCATCCGCAGACGAGGCCGATGCGACGATTTCCGGTTTGCTGGCTTCGGCAGATCAGGTCAGCCAGGTGGTCGAACTGATCCAGACCATCGCCCGCCGCACGAACCTGCTCGCGCTCAATGCCTCGATCGAGGCTGCGCGCGGAGGCGAGGCGGGCCGCGGATTTGCAGTCGTGGCGAGCGAGGTCAAGGAACTCGCCGCCCAGACCAGCCGCGCGACGGAGGAAGTCGCCGCCCAGATCCGTTCAATGCAGAACTCCACCCAGGCGAGCGTTTCGGCGCTGCGTTCCGTGGGTACGCAGATCGAGCAGCTCGAGGCGACCGCCATCTCGATCGCGTCCGCAGTCGATCAGCAATCGGTTGCAGGCCAGGATCTGGCGCGCAGCATCGACCTGGCTGCGCGGGCGACCGATCAGGTCTCGGCCAACATCGAAAGCGTGCGCGAAACCTCGATCGCTACCGGGGCAGCCGCCTCGCAAGTGCTGTCTTCGGCCACCGAGCTGGAAGCGCAGTCCGCCAACTTGCGCCAGCATGCCGACCGGTTCCTGCGCGAGGTTCGCCAGGGCTGAACCTCAGCCGCGGGCGAGCAGTCGTTCGGCCATCGCCCGCACATCGGCGCCCATGTCCTCACGCTCCAGCGCAAGGGCGAGTGTCGCCTCGACGAAACCCATCTTGCTGCCGCAGTCGAAGCGCCGTCCGTCGAATGTGACGGCATGAAACGGCTGGGTTCCGATCATCCGGGCCATTGCGTCAGTCAGCTGAATCTCGCCGCCGGCACCCTTCCCCTGGTTTTCCAGGGTGCGCATGACCTCGGGCTGCAGGATGTAACGACCGGAAATGATCTTGTTCGATGGCGCGCTGTCCACCGGCGGCTTTTCGACCAGGCCGCGCACTTCGGTCAGCGCGCCCGTGCTTTCACCAGGATCGATCACGCCGTAACTGGAAACCTCTTCGCGTGGTACCTCGAGCACGCTGATGAGATTGCCGCCAACGTCGTTGTAGGCGTCGACCATCTGCTTCATGCAGCCAGGTGATCCGATCATCAGTTCGTCGGGAAGGAATATCGCGAACGGTTCGTCACCCACGATCGCGCGCGCGCACCAGATCGCGTGCCCCAGCCCCCTCGGCACCTGCTGGCGCACAGTGATGATATCGCCCGGGGTGAAACGGGTCGGCTCGAGCACGGAAAGGTCCTTGCCCCGTTCGGCCATGGTCGTTTCAAGTTCGTAGGCAATATCGAAATGCTCGACGATCGCCGTCTTGCCCCGACCCGTGACGAAGATCATCTGCTCGATGCCCGCCTCGCGCGCCTCATCGACGGCGTACTGAATGAGCGGTCGGTCGACCACCGGCAGCAGTTCCTTCGGGATCGCCTTCGTGGCGGGGAGAAAGCGCGTCCCAAGTCCGGCAACGGGAAAAACAGCTTTTCGGATCGGTTGGCGCATGGCGTTCTTTCAATTCGCGTTTGCAATGGCCCCCCGCTGGTTCGCGCATCACCGAAGGTGGCTGGCAATGAATTTCGGGAGAAACCTGTGAGAGTTTACAAATGAGAGCGCGGAGGTTTGTTCCTCGGTCCGATGTTCGAACTCAGCCCGCGTTGTCAATCCGGCAGGATACGACAGGGATCGGAGTAAGCCGCTCGAAATACCCTACTCTTATCGCGGTGCGCCCCCCGATGCCTGGTAAAGACCAACCAATGTTGTGAGCTCGTCCGCCCTCAGCTGTACAAGCGACAGTTCCACACCCAGCAGAGCCCGCTGGGCGTCAATCTGTTCGATGTAGGGCGTGTAACCCGCGCTATAGCGGTTGCGCGCATGACGCAGGGCATCGGCCACCGCTGTCTGCTGCGCCTTGAGCGCCGCCTCCTGCTGCTCGAGATTGGCGAGTGCCGCCATGAGATCCTCCACCTCGCGAAAGGCATTGAGGACACTCGAACGGTAAGCCCAGGCGGCTTGGTCGCGCTGTGCTGTTGCTCCGTCCAGTTGCGCGGTCAGCCTGCCGCCCTGAAAAATGGGTGCAAGGATGCTGCCGCCCAGCGTCCAGATACTTATCGGATCGGCCAGAAGGTCGGAGACCGCAAGACCAGCCGCCGCCCCGAGGTCGATCGAGGGCATGAAGTCGGCCCGCGCCATGCGCATCTTCGCATCGGCGGCGGCTATGCGATATTCCGCCGCGGCCACGTCAGGCCGGCGGCGCAGAAGTTCCGCGGGCAATATTGCCGGAGCAGCAGGCCGGAGCAGCTCATCCAGTGTTCCACCGCGCGCAACGTCGCCAGGCAATGCGCCGGTAAGTACCGATAGCGCGTTTTCCTGGCGGGCGATCTGCGCCTGCAATTGTGGGACCTGCTGCGCGGTAGCCTGATATTCCGCTTCCGCCTGCCTCAGTTCGAGTTGCGAGGTATAGCCTGCCTGAGCCCGGTCGCGGGCGAACTTCAGGGCCTGGCCCCGTGCTTCGAGAGTGGCTTGGAGAACCTGCAGCCGCTTGTCGAGCGCCAGCAGGGTGATGTAGCCGCGCGCGGTTGCCGCCGTCACGGAAAGGCGGGCTGCTTCCTCCTCCGCAGCGCCCGCTGCCACGCCTGCTTCGGCAGCATCGAGGCGCGCGGCATTCTTGCCAAAAAGATCGACCTCGTAAGATGCTCGGAAAGCGGGCTGTGCAGCTACAGTGGTTCGGGCCTGGCCAAAGGGAGAAACCTCGCGCCGGACGCCGCCTTCGACGCCCGCACCGACGGAGGGGAGCAGGAAGCCGCGAGACGCCATCTCGGTCGCGCGTGCTTCCTCAACCCGGGCGGCGGCGATCCGCACGTCGGAATTGTTGAGACGCGCCTGCTCGATGAGAAGCGTGAGCTGCGGATCGCCGAAGGCATCCCACCACTCCTGCTCCACGGGGGCAGTGACGCCGAGGCTGGTTCGCCATTGGATCGGCGGTGAGACTGCAGCCGCGGGCGGCGCCTGCTGCAAAGTGGGCGCGCAGGCTGAAAGAGACAGGACCGATATAGCCAACACGGCGAGCGATCTGCGCATCACGATCAGTTCTCCGTGTGCACGGTGGCGACGACAGACATGCCCGGGCCGAGCCGCTTGACCGCCTCCTGCCCCTTGTCCAGCACGATGCGCACGGCAATGCGCTGCGGCACCTTGACGAAATTGCCGGAGCCTGCGTCGGGTTTCACGAGGCTGAATTCGCTACTGGCGGCAGGGGCAATGCTCTGCACGCGGCCGGTAAGCTCGAGCCCGGCAAGCGCATCGACGGCGAGCGTGGCACGCTGGCCGACTGCCATCTTCGCGGTCTGTGTCTCCTTGAAATTGGCGACGACCCACAAGTCGTCAGGCACGATGTACATGAGCTGGGTCCCGGGGGTGACCAGTTGCCCCACGCGCGCGGAAACTTCGCTGAGGCGCCCTGCACGCGGCGCGCGAATTTCGGTTCGCGAGAGTTCGATCTCGGCAAGGCCCTTCGATGCCTCTGCGCCTGCAACCTGCGCTTCGAGAGCGCCGCGCCCTACCGTCACCGAACGCACATTTTCCGCCGCAATCGCCCGCTGCGCCTGCGCCTGTCGCACGCCGGCCTGCGCCTGCTGCAGCGCCGCGCGGGCCTGATCGCGTTCGCGTAGCGACACGGAGCCTTCGTCGGCCAGTTCGGCAATACGGTTCATGTCTGCCTGGGCCTTTTGCAGGCCTGCCCGCGCCGCCGTGACCGCTGCGTCCTGCAATTCGAGCTGGGCCTGCGCCGAACGCAGGCTTTGCGCGCTGTTGGCAAGCGTGGCCAATTGCGCAGCCGTGTTTGCGGCACCTTGCTGCACCTTCTCCTGGAAAGGCGCATCGTCGATCCGTGCGAGCAGGTCGCCTTCCTTCACGCGCTGGAAGTCGACCACCGGCACGTCGACCAGGTAGCCGCCAACCTGTGGGCTGACGACCGTCGTGCGCCCGCGAACGTAAGCGTTATTGGTGGTCTGGTCGCCGCCACCGAAGGGCGGCAGGCCCCAGGCGAACAATGCAGCAAGCACGCTCACGAAGATAACCACGACGCCGATCACGATGCGACGGCGCGATGGATTTGGCGACCAGCCCTTTTCCTGATCGGTGACACTTGCACCACCGGAAGCATTCTCGGCGTCAGGTTCGGCCGGGGTCGAATTGGTCATTGTCTGGTCCTTGCGAGCATGGCCTCCATGAAGGCCAGTTCCTTGGCGAGCGGGTTGCGCCCCCGGATCTTGTTGATGAACCACGGCACGAAGAGCGCGGCGAAAGTTACCGCCGATAAAGTGCCGATCAGGAAGAACACGTCGTTGAAGGCGAGCACGGCAGCTTCGCGCGCTACCTGCTGAGAGATGCTGGAAGCCGCGGCCTGCTGCTGCAGGAGGGGATCGCTCTGCAGTGGAGCGGCGCGCCGTGCGGCATCGCCAAGTGCCTGCCCCAGTTGCTGGTTGGCCAGCGTCAGCGTGTTCCCGGCATCGATCAGATGCGTTTTCAGCCGTACCGTATGGAAGGCGGACAGAAGGGATATCCCCGCAAGGCCACCGACCGACTGCGATAGCGAGAATATCGCGATGAAGCTGATCACGTAGCTCTGCCCTGCAGCCAGCGCACGCAGCATCCCTTCAAGAATGATCGGCCCCATTGCGAAGACAGTGCCGAAAGCAATCGCCGCTTGCGTAAGGTAGAGATCCTGCGGCCGGGTCATCACCCCGGTACGCGTGTCGGCAAATGCCGCCACGCCGATGACGAGGATCGCGAACAACACCGGCCGGGTGAGATCCTTGGGATCGAGCCGCACGACCGACAGCACCATCCCGGCAAGAGTCGCCCCGGCGAGGATCCAGAAATAGCCTGTCAACTGGTCGTTGCTGTACCCGAGTGCGGCGAACATGCCGCTCGCCCCGAAGCCCTGTTCCGCAACCAGAATGCGTACGGTTGCGCCTACCATTGCAAGGGCGACGATCGACCGGCTCGACAACCAGGAAAGGTCGAGCATCGGGTTCCTGCGGTTGGCCTCGATCAGGAAGCATCCGCCCAGCCCCAAGATCGCCAGTGCGAGCGCATAGCCAAGCCAGGGGGTGTCCCACCACTGAATGGTTCCCTGGATCAGGAACGCGCACAGTGCGGCCACGCCTGTCACGAACAGCGCGATACTGGGGATGTCGAGCTTTTCGAATGTCTGTTTGCGAATGCCGGGCGGCAAGCGCAGCAGGTAAACCATCCCGAAACCAAGCAGCGAAAGTGCGAACTGGAACTGGAAGACGCGGCTCATGTCGCCGTCGACCAGCAGTGCCGGCGACAAGGCACGGGTGAGCGGGAAGGCTACTTGCGTCAGCCCGAGCGAAATCACCAACCCGCCGACCCGCATGGCCGCGGGCAAACCCTGCATCAGGTAATAGATTGCAAGCGCGGACAAGCCGCTGGCGGTGATGCCGGCCACCGCGCGAGCGGCAAGTTCGGGATAGTAGCCCGGGCCGATCATCTGCACGAAATTGGCCGTGACAAGGCCGGCCATGGCCCAGCGCACGAATGGCTGAATGCCGAATTCCTGCCGCACGCGAAACAGCAGCATGCTCATGGTGGCGTAAGTCGAATAGAACGCGGCGGTCAGCCAGCCGGCCTCCACGGGCGTCAGCGCGAATTCAGCCTGCAGTGCGGGTGAATTCGCGAGGAGAAAACCATTCTGCGCCCCGCCGACCAGCCCTAGGAATATGCCGATGGCAAGGTACGCCGCCCGCCGCCCCGGGGGGTGATCGGGATTGGCGGGAGAGCCGGGCAGGATCGGCATCTCGTGCGGCTTGAAACGGTAGCCGTCCACCGTGTCCACGAGGGTGGAGCGTTCCGTCACAGCGCCAGCGATCCCTCGATCAGCGTCGCCTCGAGTGCTGCAGCAAAGGCCGCATCGTCCTCGATCCCCCCGACCAGCCGGCCGAGGCGTTCGCGCCGCGCTACTGTACTGGCCGCGGAATAAATGAAGTTGGCGACACGAAACTCGAGATGCGATGGCTTGTCGGATCGTTCCTGCGCCGCCGCGTGCGCCAACCCGATAAAATGCTGGTGGAGCGGAAGGGAGAGTGTTTCGAGCAGCCACTGCGAACGGTCGCTGTCGATCGTGACATCGCGCAGCAACAACCGCGGGACAGCCGGGCGATCAAGCAGGTAGGCAAGAAACGTGCGCGCCGAATGTCTCAATCGATCACGCGCGGTACTAGCCCCCATGTCTGCCAGTGCAGCCTCCAGGGCATCGCGAAGGTCCTTCGCCGCCTGCGTGACGATGGCCTTCCACAAGCCATGTTTCCCGCCGAACCGATAGGAAATCAGGGCAACGTCCACTCCGGCTTCACTCGCTATCTCGCGCAGTGATGTCGCTTCGAAACCCTGCGCTGCAAAGCGCTGCAGCGCGGCGCAGGCGATTGCGGCGGTAGTATCGTCACCTGTGGCGGATGGACGGCCGCGTCCGCGTTTTTCAGGCATGGCTTGCTCCTTGTGCAGCGCAACATAAACGCACACACAAGGATATTCAATGACTGTTGAATAAACGGACACGGGCGGTCGCTTCCCCGGCTTGGAGCGACCCTGCCATGTTCATAAGCTTCGCCGCGCAGTCCGTTCCGCAGTGCCGTGCAAATCCGGCGCTGAATGATACGGCTGCTTTCCCGTCAGGCCGCCTGGTCGGCCTCCAGCAAGGCTCCGGCAGCGAGCCAGGCCTCCTCGGCCTCCCCGAGGGCCTCGGCGGCAGCGGCACGTTCGGTCAGCAAGGCCTGCAGCTTTGCGCCCGAGGTGACGCTCGCTGCGCTGCCAAGATCGACAATGGCCTGATCCAGCCGCTCTACGTCGGCAGTCAACCGGGCTATAGCCGCCTCTGCCTTGCTGAGAGCGGACTGTGCCGCGCGCCTGTCGTTGGCAAGCTCGGCATTGCGACGGGTCGTGGCCTTGCCTGCGCGATCGCCCTTGGGCTGATTGCGGCCGAGGATGAAGTCGATGTAATCGCTCATGCTGCCGTCGTATTCCCGCGCCGTGCCGCCATCCACCAGCACCAGCCGGTCCGAAGTCAGCTCGACCATATGGCGATCGTGGCTGATCAGGATCACGGCGCCAGAATAGCTGTTGAGCGCCTGGATCAGTGCCTCGCGCGCATCGACATCGAGGTGGTTGGTCGGCTCGTCCAGGATGAGCAGATGTGGTGCATCGCGCGTGATCAGCGCCAGCGCCAGCCGCGCCCGTTCGCCGCCCGACAGTTTCTCCACCCGGGTCTGCGCGCGCGGACCGGAAAACCCGAACCGGCCGAGCTGAGCCCGCACTGCAGCCGGGGTCTGTCCGTCCATGGCGCGGGTCATCAGATCAAGCGGAGTATCCTCCCCCGCCAGTTCCTCGACCTGATACTGGGTGAAATATCCGACCTTGAGCTTGCCCGGTGCATTGACCGCACCTTCCGCAGGAACAAGCTGCGCGGCGAGCAGACGCGCCAGCGTGGTCTTGCCATTGCCGTTGCGGCCGAGCAGCGCGATGCGATCATCAGCCTCGATGCGGAAGTTCAGCCGCTTGAGAATCGGCGGCGCCTCCCCATAACCGACCGCCGCCTGTTCCAGCGTGATCATCGGCGATTTCATCTCGGCCGGATTGGGGAAGTCGAAGCTCAGCGTCGGATCTTCCATCAGCGCTGCAATCGGCTGCATCTTGGCCAGCATCTTGGCGCGAGATTGTGCCTGTTTCGCCGTCGAGGCGCGGGCACTGTTACGGGCGACATAATCCTGCAACCGCGCGCGCTGGGCGTCCTGTGATGCCTTCGCCGCGGCCAACTGTGCAGCGCGCTCCGCCCGCTGCTTCTCGAACGCATCGTATCCGCCTGGATAAAGCGTCAACTGCCCGCCTTGCAGATGCAGGATGTGATCGACCACCTTGTTCAGCAGGTCGCGTTCGTGGCTGATCACCACCAGCGTGGCCGGATAGGATTTGAGGAAATTTTCCAGCCACAGCGTTGCTTCGAGATCGAGGTGGTTGGACGGCTCGTCCAGCAGCAGGATGTCGGGTTCGGAAAACAGCAGCGCGCCAAGCGCGATCCGCATTTTCCAACCGCCCGAGAAGCTGTCGACGGGGCGCTGCTGCATTTCCTCGTCGAAGCCGAGGCCGTTGAGGATTTTCGCAGCACGCGCCGGGGCCGAATAGGCGTCGATGGCCAGCAGGCGTTCGTGAACGTCGCCCATGCGGTCCATGTCCGTGCAGGTCTCGAGTTCGGCGAGCAGCGCGGCCCGCTCCGTCGCCGAGGTGAGCACGACGTCCTCCGGCGTCATGCTGCCGCTGGGTGCTTCTTGCGCAATATAGCCGATTCGCGCCCTTGCCGGCTTGGAGATTTCACCGTCGTCAGGCTCGATCTCGCCGATCAGAGCTTTCATGAGTGTCGATTTGCCCGCGCCGTTGCGGCCAATGAGACCGACGCGCGCGCGCACAGGTACAGTCGCGCTGGCGCGATCGAGAATGGCCCGGCCGCCAAGCCGAACAGTGACTCCGTCGATGGTAAGCATGGCGCCGCCCCTAACAGCCTATTGCCGCGCGCCCAAAGGAATTCCCGTCCGGTGCGACTCCCGAATCTTTCGGTCTCGCCAGCTATCGTCCTTCGGCCCATAGAGCGCGGTCAAGCAGATCGAGGCAATCAACGATGAGCGTAGCATTCCGCCGAGAGAGTGACGAGGAGCATCTAGAACCCAAGTTCGAGCTGCCTATCCCGGCCGGCCCCAATCTGGTCACTCCGAGGGGACTGGCGCTGATCGAACAGCGTATCGCAAATATCGAAAACGACTTGCAAACAGCGGAAGAAACGGCTGCGGCAGCGTTGAAACGAGACCTGCGTTATTGGCAAACGCGAAAGATTACCGCTGAGCTCGCCCCAATCCCGCGCGGGGACAAGGTGGAGTTCGGCGTCAGCGTGACCTTTCGTCTCAACGGCAACCGGAAAGCTTTTCTGATTGTTGGCGACGATGAAGCTGAACCCGCCGCAGGATTGATCTCGTTCAAGGCACCGTTGAGCCAGGCGATGCTGGGGGCAGAGGTCGGCGAATGGCTTTCATTCGGGGGCAAAGAGGACGCGCTGGAGATATTATCGATCGTTGGGCCATGCGGCACATCTGATGGTGGGACCTGATTGCCTTGATGTGGGTTTCGAACCTCATGTCTGAGCGTATCCAAGTTCTCCTTCAGTATCTGCTTCCCAAACGATCGCTAACGGAAATGGCCGGCAGGATCGCCGCTGCCAGCGGCGGGTCGCTTACCACCAGGCTCATCCGGTGGTTCGCGAGAAAGTACGGCGTCGACATGAGCGAAGCCGCCAACCCCGACATTGCCAGCTACGGCAGCTTCAACGAGTTTTTCGCGCGCCCCTTGCGAGCCGGCGCGCGCCCTTTGGCGGATGCCGATTTCGTCAGCCCGGTCGATGGAGCCATAAGCCAGCTGGGGGCGATCGACGACCATCACATCCTTCAGGCGAAGGGACATCGCTTCACCACGACCGAGCTGGTCGGCGGGGATGCGGATCTTGCGGGCCAGTTCCAGCATGGCAGCTTCGCCAATCTCTATCTCTCTCCCAGAGACTATCACCGATTGCATATGCCCTGTTACGGGCGGCTCGTCCGGATGATCTACGTCCCCGGCTCGCTCTTTTCAGTCAACCCGGTGACTGCGCGCGGCGTGCCGAACCTGTTTGCGCGCAATGAACGTGTTGTTTGCCTGTTCGAATCCGAGCAGCACGGCCCGTTTGTGGCAGTGCTGGTCGGGGCTACCATCGTCGGCAGCATCTCCACGGTGTGGCACGGCGTCGTCAATCCGAAGCGCACCGGCAAGATCGCAGAATGGACCTACGCCGATCGCCCGGTTGTACTGCGCAAGGGCGAAGAATTCGCGCGCTTCCTGTTAGGCTCTACCATCGTGATGCTTTTTCCAAAGGCGACGATTGCCTTCAATGATGACTGGATTCCCGAACGCCGCGTGCGCCTGGGCGAACCGATGGGGCAGGCACTGACCAAATCGTAGCCTGAACGCGACCCTAGCCGATAGCGGCCAATTCCGGCATGGGCTGCCTCACTTTCCGTTCCTATAAAGATACTGGCAGTGATTGAACCCAGCGTCGACGCGCGCGCACCCCGGCCGCAGGGTCAATCCATCCGCTTCCTGGCGCTTTACGCGCTGGCAGCGGCGGGCGGCTCTGCCTCAGCCGCAGTATCTCGGTAATGCGTCCATCTGGCCGCTTTCGCAGACCTGTGAGCGACATCTAAGGTCTGCGTTGTTGGATGGGGCTAAATTCACCCGATATCATCCCTGGCGTATGGGTCTAGCATATATAGCGCTTCGCTCCACGCGCACAACTCACCGCCTGCTTTCGATGAGACCTGCTCGAGTCTTCGTTCGAAGAGGTGAGCCTTTCCTGATGAGCCTCACATTCACACGCCGCGCGCCTCGCTGTGAGGGGCGAGGCTGGTATGTATTGGTATATTTGT
>CAURZK010000009.1:0-45388 GCA_963529855.1 uncultured Erythrobacter sp.
GACACGCCGCAAAGCCTGACAGGCCGCGTCAACGCCACCTTCCGTCGGCGCTTACCAAAAGCGCACGCAAGGTTGGCCTTCAAACGGCTGCCGGATGAGAGGACGGAGAGGAAAAACATGGCTGCACTTCCCGAAGATACCCGGCAACTTCACGAGACGATGGATTATCTCGGCCTGCGTGCCCACGCCACCACCGCTGGGCTGCTTCAGCTTTGTTCGGAGCTGGTCCGAGCAGGAGTAATTGATCTTGCTGCGATCGACCGGATCAAGAATGCCATTCATTGCGAAATCATGCATTCGCAAACCCGTACTCACAACACGGCAGAATTCGCGCAGACGTTGCGGGAGCGGCTCGATGCGATTTTCCCCCACGGCGGCGAAGGTCAACGCACCTCTCCTGCTGGGAGCGTAGAAGACATGCAATCAGCACTCGAACCTCTCACTTGAGGGCACGGCGCGGATGCTTACGAGCATCGGTGAGCTACTCAGCGCCGGGAGTAGAGCAAAGCGCGAGATCTGACAGAATGCCAGATGTCTGTCCAATCGGCACGAGAGCAGCTTTCGCTGTTTCGAGGCTTACAAGCTGCCAGTCCGCTCTCGGCCCCAGAGCGGCCGGTCGGCAAAGCGCCCCAATATCGGTCATTCCGAACCCTTCGGATTTAAACCGAAAGCCGCCGTTCGTTCGCGCATCAAAACGAGGCGGCGCGGTTCATAGCTTGCTCGCCGACTGTCTGCGCGTTCCATCGATTAGCTCAATCAGCCACACTTTCTGGCGGGCCAACATGGCATCGTTGCGCGCCGCAATCAGCCGTTCGTGTTTCTGGCCCACAGACGGCCTTATTCACGCGAAAAAACCTGCAGGAATGCCGCACTAGAATAAGCATAGGGCAGCATGTGCAGACCTGTCACGAATTTTCGTGCAATTAAATGGCCCTTATCCTTTTCAGGCCTAAGCCCTTACTGCAAGATTTATTGAATTTTTCGTTGATAGGTAAGCCGTTTAGTTTTTCAATCGATGGAGCCAGCTTTCTACATAGCATACCAAGGCAACTAACTGCGCGGCGCTTCGAGGACAGCTTGGCCTTGGCTTGCGAACAGGTAAACCACATGCCCGCCAAGCGATGCCAGGGCCCCTTCGATATCAATCGGCAGGCCCCGCTCGCTGTTTGCGGCGAGCGCGCTCAGGATGGCATGCGCAGCCGCGGTTCCAAGCTCCTCTGCAGCGGTCAGCCCCTGTACGAAGGGGTTGCGCCCCAGCAGAAATGGCAACGACAGGCAATGCACGCGTTCCAGCGGGTTGCCGGGTTGCCCGAGCTTGAAGCCCTTCCCGGTGACGATTTCATCGAGGCTTGCCGACCGCGCGATGGCCAGGGCGCGGATCTGCATGCGCAGCGTTGGAAAGGGAAATTCCTCCTGCCCCAGAACGGCCTGCCCGCGTGCGTCGACGATGGAATCGAAGTAGTGCGTCACTCCGCGCGCAGCGATGTGCCAGACGGCGCCTTTGTCGTCCCGCTCCATCGTATAGTCGGAACCGAGCGCATGGATTGCAAGGATACCGGCATCGTGCAACGCGATCAGCCGTTCGATCGAGAGCGGCGGAACAGCCGCATAATTGTCCACGAACACGCGCTTCAGCGAGCGGTTGAAGCGGGCGCGGTCGCCGTCCGACAAGTCCTTCACAATGGCGCCGAACGGCTCGTGCATGCGCAGCAGCGCATAACGCCAGGGCACGGTGCGGTGATGCCGCGCGTTGTAGTGCACTTCCAGCAGATTGCCGCGCGCCCATTCCAACGGATCGAAATCGCTGCGGCGCTGCGCATAGCACTTGGAAAAACCCTCCGGCGTCGTGCATCCCGGGCCGAGCGATCGTAGGAACGCCGGGTCGAGCCGCTCGAGCTGGACGAGGAAGAGGCCGAATGCCCGGTCCAGATCGCCATCCTTGCCCGTGACGATTGCAGCCAGCCGGTCGTCGGTAAACAGATCCAGCGGCTGATAGGGGATGGGGCAGAAGAAATCGGCTTCGGGCAGCAGCCCGCCGCGCGACAACATGGTGATAAGCGGACCCTGCGCCCGGTCGACATCTCCGGCGGGCACAAAGGTCAGGCGCCCGTCATTGGACTCGAAGCGTCCGATCCGCATTGCATGATCGATCGCCACGTCGATTCCGCTCAGCGAGGTGCCTAGAATACCGATCCGGATCGAGCCCGCCGCAAGATTAGGTTCGACGCTGCGCCCGAAGGCCGATGGGTCGGCCTCGTGTGCCTTTGGCACCGAATGCCCGGTGGCCAGAATCGCATGATCGAACGCGAGCGCGGCCTGCTTAGTGACAGCATCGCTCGTCACCCAGACCCCGCCCTCATGCGCGACAATATCGCTGACACGGGTGCAGGTTTGCACCGTAATGCGGTGGCCGCGCGCCGCGCCTTCATTCACCAGCGCGCCAAACTGGTCGGCGTAATAATCGCCCAGAACCACGCGCGGAAAAAAGTGTCGTTCGTGCAGGTCGGCATCCCCGATGCCCCAGCCATGGCGGGTTTCGGGCGGGATCCGCTGCAACCAGCCGAGCAGGGTCTCGCACACCGGCGGCAGTTCGATGCTGGCGATGTTGGACAGCATGGCCGGTGAGTTCTGCTGGCGATCGTAGGGCGTACCCACACCGGGCCGCGCCCCGGATTCAAAGATCAAAATCGCCAGCGGTGCCTCTGACGTGATCAACCGCTTCAGGGCATAGACCGCGCTCGGCCCGGCCCCGATGATCGCCACGCGCGGCCGCGTTGGATTGTTCGTATTCATCAATCGAACACGCTGAAGGCGAGCAGCTTTTCGCGCACATCGCGATCCGCCCCGGCCGGGATCAGCGCCTCGATCGCGGCGCGGCGGTCCAGCGGGCTGGCGTCGAGATCGAGCCCGAGCATGGCGGTGCCGGGGAATGTCCGCTCCGTCGCAGGTTGATCAAGCACGACATCGAGCGCGCGGTGACGCGGATCGCGGCTGACCGTGGCAAACATCTGGCCAACCGCCTCCGGGCTGCCTTCGAGCACCTGCATGTAGCTACTGCCGTTGCCCAGCAGCAGGCCGGTGAGGCCCTTGCGCCGATTGCCCGCCTGCACTTCGTGAGCGAGCGCAAGCGCGGTGTCGGCCTGCGCGTTTTCCTGCGCGCCGGTGGTGCTGAGATAGATCAGCACCCGCAGCGGTGCCTCGGACAGCGTGCAGACATCGGCGGTGCCGGCCATGACGGGATCGTTGTCCTCCATGATCCGGCACCGCGCGTGGATCAGGCCAGGTCGCGGACTTTGGGTTCGCGATCCCAGTGGCGCTTGGTGCCGACCTTGAGGAAGTCCTCCGGCTTGGGCACGCCCGCGTCAGGCTCGATATTCGCCTTGGGCAGGATATGCTCGCGCGTCCCGCCACAGGCGCCGATGGTCTTGCAGTGATACCAGGCGTCGGCAAACCAGGCGACCGCGCCCACGTCCTTGGCCAGTTCCTGCGCCTGGTCGGGCATCAGGATGGCGACCACCGCATCGAACACCACCGAAGGCGTGCCCGCGAGCTGGCCATCGGCCTTGAGCGTGCCGCCCTTGACCTTGATCTCGCCCACCTTGGGCGCGACCAGCTTAACCGTACCGCCGTCCTTTTCGACGCCCGCCTTGATCTCGTCGATCATCGCCTTGTCCGAACCCTCGGCGTAGAGAATGCCCACGCAGCGGCCCTCGAACATGGGCTTTTCCTGCTTCTGGATCGACAGTGCATCGGACAGCGCCATATCGATCGGTTCCTTCGCGGCCTTGGCCTTTTCCGGGAGGTCCATCGCCAGACCGGCGGCCACGCGCTTGGCCAGATCCTCGTCGATATTGCGAAGACGGCTCATCACCCGGTTGCGGACATGCTCCAGCGTCACCTTCGACAGCTCGAACACGATAGCCGAGCAGATGTGCGCCTGTTCGTTATCGGTCTGCGAACGATAGAACAGCCGTGCCTGGCTGTAGTGGTCGGCGAAGGTTTCCGCACGGATGCGCAGCTTCTCGCCGCCATCGTTGCGCTCGTCATTGGCGACAAAGCTGGTGAAGCCGGTTTCCGGGCATTCGCGCGGGCCGCCGTCCTCGCCCGCTTCGGCAAGGCTGTTGGGCTCGTAATTGGCGCGGCCCGTGGGTACCAGAGTCTGCATCATCCCGTCGCGCTGGAAATTGTGGAACGGGCACTTGGGCGCGTTGATCGGGATCTGGTGGAAATTGGTCGTGCCCAGCCGCGATTTCTGCGTGTCGAGATAGCTGAACAGCCGCCCTTGCAGCAGCGGATCGTTCGAGAAATCGATCCCCGGCACCACATTGGTGGGCAGGAAGGCGACCTGCTCGGTCTCGGCAAAGAAATTGTCGACATTACGGTTCAGCGTCATGCGCCCGATGAAGTCGACCGGGATTTCCTCTTCGGGAATCAGCTTGGTCGCATCGAGCACGTCATAGGGCTGCTTGGCGGCCCACGCCTCGTCGAACACCTGGATGCCCAGGTCCCATGCCGGATAATGCCCGCCATCGATCGCTTCGTGGAGATCGCGGCGGTGGAAATCTGGGTCGGCCCCGGCCAGCTTCACTGCCTCGTCCCAAGTGGTGGAGGCAAGGCCCAGCACCGGCTTCCAGTGGAACTTGACGAAGCTGCCCTTGCCCTCGGCATTGACGAGCCGGAAGGTGTGGACGCCGAACCCTTCCATGTTGCGCAGCGTGCGCGGGATCGCGCGGTCGGACATCGCCCACATGACCATGTGCATGGACTCGGGCATCAGGCTGATGAAATCCCAGAACGTGTCGTGCGCGCTGGCCGCTTGCGGATAGCCGCGGTCCGCTTCGGGCTTCACCGAATGGACCAGGTCGGGGAATTTAATCGCGTCCTGGATGAAGAACACCGGGATGTTGTTGCCGACCAGATCCCAGTTGCCGTCTTCAGTATAAAGCTTGACCGCGAACCCGCGAACATCGCGCGGGGTATCCTTCGACCCCTTGGAACCCGCAACGGTCGAGAAACGCACGAACACCGGACAGGTATTGCCCTTCTTCGCGAACAGGCCGGCCTTGGTGAGTTCGGGGATAGCCTTCGTCACCTCGAATATGCCATGCGCGCCCGACCCGCGGGCGTGGACGATGCGCTCGGGAATCCGTTCGTGGTCGAAATGGAAGATCTTCTCGCGCAGAACGAAGTCTTCCAGCAGTGTCGGCCCGCGCGCGCCCGCCTTCAGGGAGTTCTGGTTGTCCGCAATGCGATGACCGTGGTTGTCGGTCAGGTGGGCCGTGGCATCGCCATGGTCACCTTTCTCCGGAACCTGCTGATGCGTTTCGCCGGCGTTGCCCTCGGCGCTGTCGAATTCAGTCGCGCCCACGCCCGGATTGTGATGGTGCAGCGCATTGTCGCCCGCGGGACCGCGCGGACGCTCACCCTTGTCGATGGCGCGGCCGCCGAAGGGCCCATCCTCATCGACGGAGGGAACCGGTTTCACCACGATCGGATCGGGATTACGATTACCGTTGGTGGTCGTGCGTTGGTTTGCCATATTCGTTCCTCTCGGTGGGGTTCATGGTAATCAGGTCAAGCGACGCTATCGGGAGTTCGATTAATCTCCTTCGGCGGGCGCATGCTGCGAACGCGCGACCACCACGGCCTCGCTGATCGAGCGGCACATGTCCTCAGCGACAGCGGGGGTGAATGTCAGGGCGATACCGTTGGGACCGTCGATGAGGACCCTTCCACTCCATGCGGTGACCCGTAGATTTCCGTCGCGCGGAAAGCGAAAGGTGGGATTGCTCATGAGGGAGCTCCTATTGCGATGCGCTCGGAATGAACCGCGCTGAACGGGTGTCGAAGATAGAGGTATCGTTCCGAAAAATTGCCGACCTTAGCGAGCCCTTCGAAATCGGGGAGACTTACGTCCTTTTCGCTTACACTGTAGAGGTTTTGGTCCCGAAGCTGTCGGATGACGCGGTTCACGTGGATGCTGGTTAGACCGCACACGTCGCCGATATCTGCCTGTGTCATGGGTAGGTGGAACGTGGTCCCATCCGTTCGACCAATAGCGTTCAGCCTCACGAACATCTCGCAGAGAAAGTGAGACACCCGGGCCAAGGCGGATAGGCGACCTATCCGGAATATCCATTGACGGTGTTGGGCTGCATCGAGAAGGGTCGAGAACCACAGCTTACGTCCTAGATCGGGGTGCTCGACAATCAGGCGATCGAGATCGGCATGCGGAACGATGGCGATGCGCGATGCAGTAATCGTTCCCACATCGTGGTCCAGCACGGTTAGCGGAAAAGCGTGTAGGTCGATGAAATCGCCGGGAACTTCGACAGCGACGAGCTGTCGCAGACCTGTTCGATCAGCGATGAATCGCGCCATAAAGCCATCGACGACGAAAGCGCTGACGTCTATCTGGTCCCCTGCGCGGAACAGTGTCGAGCGAGCAGGCACGTCCACGACCTCGGTGATCGCCTCATCGAGCAGTCGATGTTCCTCCACGGTGAGGCGAGCAGAGCCGCGGTCGGCGAGTAAATTTCCTGAGAGCAACCGAGCCTCCGGTGGACGGCTATGAAAAAAGACGGTCTGGGTGTCCAACCATAAAGCACTAATCGGTGTTAAGATGCACCGGCTAGCTGGAGGCGGCATTACCTGTGGAACCCGAATGATGGATTGCTCTAAGTTCCCTTCGGCTCGCAAGCTGGGGATTGGCCACGAGCTCATCGATTGGCGCTAGGGTCCGGACTCATTTGAGCCACCAGATGACGGTAGCGGCGATGGCGATTGTGGCCATGAAGGTTTTGATGTTGCGGTCGAAGCGGGTGGCGACCCGGCGCCAGTCCTTGAAGCGGCAGAACATGCGTTCGACGACGTTGCGCTGCTTGTAGATCACGTGATCGCAGTCGAGTTGGACCTTGCGGTTTTTCTTTGACGGGATGACAGCAGTGGTGCCGCGTTCGGCCAGCCAGGCGCGCAGGTCGTTGCTGTCATAGCCCTTGTCACCGACCAGTTCCGCAGACGGCGGCATGGCCGCAATGCAGGCCTTGGCGACCTTCATATCGTGGACATTCCCGGGAGTTATCATCAGCACGCAGGGACGACTTTTCAGATCGCAGACAGCGTGGACCTTGGAGTTTCGCCCTCCGCGTGTCTGGCCGATACCATTGGCCAAGGCCCCCCTTTTGCGCCGCCTGCCGTGCGGTGAACCTTGATGCAGGTACTGTCGATGAACAGCCGGTCGGGAATGCCTTCGGCCCCGGCCAGCGCGCTGAAGATGTCTTGCCAGACACCGCGCTCGGCCCAGCGCACGAAGCGGTTGTAGAGCGTCTTCTTGGGGCCATAGACCGGCGGACAATCGCCCCAGCGGCCACCGCTTTGCAGGGCATGGACGATCCCGGAAAGCACACGGCGATCATCAACCCACCGCGCGCCCTTCCCATTGACTGGCAGGAGCGGTTCGATCCGCGACCACTGCTCATCCGAAAACCAAAAGAAATCCGCCATTGCTAAGCCTCCCTCGCTGGAGACAATGAATCACAGCACCGACGAAATGGGAATCCGCTTATTGGGTCCGGACGCTAGCTTAAGGCCAGCACCCTGCGATCTGGCCACAGCTCCACAACGAAAGGCTTGATAGAATAGCTACGCTCATCAGCAAGGGGCGAGCTGATGCTGTTTGCCATCAGAGACCCATGAATAGGTTGCTTCGAATTGTCGCCCGCCCTTATGGCATCGGCATGACCGAAAGCATGAAACTCTTGCAAGATGCTGCCTCCAAGCGGAGACTCCGCGACACGACTTCCTGGTGGTCTATCGTCGGCCTCGTTGCCGGGATCGGCTTTTTTCTGGTCAGCGCGATCGTTTCGTATTCGAACGTCCTCGGTATGCGCGAGAACGAGGAACGGATCCGCGTTACGCACGAGGTGCTGACGTCGCTCGATGAGCTCATGATAGCGGTGCTCGGCGTAGAAACTGGTAGCAGAGGCTATGTCCTGACCGGCAAAGACCAATATCTTGAAGCTTATCGAACTGGAACTGCCAGCGCGCGACAAAACTTGGGGAAGTTGGAAGATTTTGCAGATGACGATGCCGCCGAGGATAAGGACCTCGACCGGCTCCGGACCCTGATCGACGAGAAACTCCGTTTCGCCCGGCTGGCCATTGAGACCCGCCGCGATCAGGGCTTCGATCCGGCGATCGCGATGATCGACAGCGACCAGGGCAAGATCGCGATGGATGCGATCGGTTTGCAGATGGCGCAGATAAACCGCGCGGAGACGACAGAGCGCCAGCAGCGCATCGCCGAGCTGGCTGCGGCGTCCAAGGCAACGCTCGTCAGCGCCATGGTCACCAGCCTTATCGGCATCGCCTTGACCATCGCCATATTCCTGCTGCTCATGCGCGGAAACCGCCTGCGCGAACGTCAGCGTTGGCTGCAGACAGCGCAGGTGGAATTGAGCGAAGCGATGCGCGGCGAGAAGACGGTACCGCAGCTGGGCGCCGCGGTGCTTGCCTTCCTCGCCGAGAGGACCGGTGCCAACGCAGGGGCGATCTTCAAGGGAGAAGGTGGCACGTTCAACCGTGCAGCCATGCTGGGGGTGACCGACGCGGCAGCGGTGCCCGAAACGTTCGTCCTCAACCAAGGCGTGCTTGGCAAGGTCGCGGCTGACGGACACCCCACCGTGCTTGCGGATATTCCGGACGGTTATCTCAAGATCGGTTCGGCCCTTGGCAACGATACGCCGCGCCATCTCGTGGTCGCCCCGACTTTCAATGAAGGTTCGGTCAATGCCGTCATCGAACTCGGATTTTTCGATGCGGTGGATGACCGGGTACGAGAACTGCTCGATACCGTTTCGGGCTCGATCGGCGTCGCCCTGCGCTCGGCGCGTTTCCGCGAGCGCCTGCAGGACGCGCTGGAGGAAACGCAGCGGCAGGCTGGCGAACTGCAGGCGCAAAGCGAGGAATTGCGGGTCTCCAACGAGGAACTGGAGGAGCAGGGGAATGCGCTGAAGGAAACACAGGCCCGGCTGGAACTGCAGCAGGTCGAACTGGAGCAGACCAACAGTCAGCTGGAAGAACAGGCGCAAACGCTGGAAGGTCAGCGCGACGAGCTTTCGCGCGCCGCTGCCTCGCTGCAGCTCAAGGCTCGCGAGCTGGAGCAGGCCAGCCAGTACAAGTCTGACTTCCTTGCCAACATGAGCCACGAGCTGCGCACGCCCCTCAATTCGCTGCTGATCCTTTCCAAGCTGCTGGGCGACAATGCCGACGGAAACCTTTCGGCCGAACAGGTCAAGTTTGCCCGCACGATCGAATCCTCGGGCAACGACCTCCTGACCCTAATCAACGATATCCTCGATCTGTCGAAAATCGAGGCGGGTCACGTCGAGATCCAGGCGGCCCAGGTCTCCACCGAGCGGCTCGCCTCGGACCTGCGAAAGATGTTCGAGCCGCTGGCGCAGCAGCGTGGGCTGGAACTCGACATCGCGCTTGCCGACGATGCGCCGCGTTCCATCGAGACCGATCGACAGCGGCTGGAACAAGTACTCAAGAACCTGCTTTCGAACGCGATCAAGTTCACCGAACGGGGCAGCGTTACCCTGTCGATCTCCAGCAAGGACGACGAACAGATCGAATTCGCGGTCGCCGACACCGGCATCGGCATCGCACCGGAGCAGCGCGACGCGATATTCGACGCCTTCCGCCAGGCCGACGGCACAATCAGCCGCAAGTTCGGCGGCACCGGGCTCGGCCTCTCGATCTCGCGCGAACTTGTCCGTCTGCTGGGCGGAACCATCAGGGTCGAGAGCGAAGAGGGCAAGGGCAGCACCTTCATCGTGGACGTCCCCGTGGCCTACGATCCCGCCACGGTCGCGCCGCGCGCAGCCTCGCCGGCTGGTGAGGCGCCGCTGGCAACAGCGCCGGCATCTGTACAAGCCGCGCCCGGGCCGAAGGGCCTGACCAAAGGCGCGCGGGATACGACACCCAGAAGACTGGTCATCGACGACGACCGGGGGGCTCTGTCCGGCGACAAGCGCGTGTTGCTCGTGATCGAGGACGACAGCAGATTTGCCGGTATCGTGTGCGACCTGTCACGCGAGATGGGTTTCGAATGCCTCGTGGCCGGTACCGCGCAGGAAGCGATCGACCTTGCCCGCGAGTACCGGCCGAGCGCCATCGTGCTCGACATCGGTCTGCCCGACCAGTCGGGCCTGACCGTTCTCGACCGGCTCAAGCACGAAGACGGAACGCGGCACATACCGATCCACGTCATCTCCGGTTCGGACCAGGCCCAGACTGCGCTGGCATTGGGTGCGATCGGCTTCCTCGAAAAACCCGCTCCGCGCGAACGGCTGGCCGAAGTGCTGGCCATGCTGCAGGAGAAACTGGCATCGCGCGTTCGGCGCGTGCTCATCGTCGAGGATGACGCGGTCCAGCGTGAGGCGGTCAGTCAACTGCTCGGATCGCAGGATGTCGAGACGGTCGGGGTCGGCACGGCTGCCGAGTGCCTCCAGGAATTGCGCGGCGGCCAGTACGATTGCATGGTCCTCGACCTCGCGCTGCCCGATGCCACCGGCTTTTCCCTGCTCGAGACGCTAAGCGAGGAAGGCGAGGGTCCGCTTCCTCCGGTAATCGTCTACACCGGGCGGGACCTTTCCGCCGACGAGGAGCAGCGCCTGCGTCGTTATTCCAGTTCCATAATCATCAAGGGCGCCAAGTCCCCCGAGCGCCTGCTGGACGAGGTTTCGCTGTTCCTGCACCAGGTCGTCTCAGAATTGCCTGACGAACAGCGCCAGATGATCGAGAAAGCGCGTCACCGTGATGCGGCGCTCGAAGGCCGCCGCATCCTTATCGTCGAGGATGACGTGCGCAACGTCTACTCGCTCACCAGCGTGCTGGAGCCCCGCGGCGCACTCACAAGGATCGCACGCAACGGGCAGGAGGCGATCGATGCGCTGGATGAAGCGGCGGGCGATCCTGACAAGACGATCGATCTGGTCCTGATGGACGTCATGATGCCGGTGATGGACGGCCTCACCGCCGCTCGCGCCATCCGCGCCGATGCGCGCTGGAAAAAGCTGCCCATTGTCATGCTGACCGCCAAGGCCATGCCCGACGACCAGCAGAAATGCATCGATGCGGGCGCCAACGATTACATGTCCAAGCCGATCGACGTGGACAAATTGCTTTCACTGGTACGGGTATGGATGCCCAGGTGATGCGCACCAGGATGACGGACGTCAGCGCGGCGAGCGAGAGCATCGAGGACATCGAGATCCAGCTTCTGCTGGACGCACTCTATCGGCATTATCACTACGATTTTCGGCACTATGCCCGCGCCTCCATCAAGCGGCGGCTGCTGCAGGCGCGGACGCAGTTGGGGTACGACAGCATTTCTGACATTCAGTCGGCCGTCCTGCACGACGAGACGATCCTGCCGCGACTGCTAAACTTCCTCACCGTTCAGGTGAGCGAGATGTTTCGCGACCCTTCGTATTTTCGCGCCCTGCGCGAGAGCGTCGTGCCTCACCTCAGGACCTACCCCTCGCTCAAGGTATGGGTCGCGGGATGCAGCCATGGCGAGGAGCTTTATTCGCTGGCGATCCTCTTCGCCGAGGAAGGGCTGGCCGACCGTACCATCTTCTACGCAACGGACATCAACCCGGCAGCGCTACGCGCGGCGCAGGCGGGCATTTATCCGCTGGACCGGATACGCCAGTTCACGGAAAACCATCGCCAGTCCGGCGGTCATTCATCTTTGTCTGAATACTATACCGCGGACTACGACAGGGCCGTGTTTGACAAGGCCCTGCGCGAACGAGCCGTTTTCTCCGATCATAGCCTGGTGACCGACGCCGCGTTCGGCGAGATGAACCTGATCTCGTGTCGCAACGTGCTGATCTACTTCGACCGCGAATTGCAGGATCGTGTCGTGGGCCTGTTCGGCGACTCGCTCGCGCGCGGCGGATTCCTGGGCATCGGGTCCAAGGAAAGCCTGCGCTTCTCGGCCCACGCCGACTTGTTCTCGGAATTCGTGCGCGAGGACAAGATCTATCGGAGAAACGCGCGATGAGCCTTCAGGCAGTCGTCATCGGCGCGTCGGCGGGCGGCGTGCAGGCCCTGTCGCAGGTGCTTCCGGCCTTGCCTGTGTACTTTCCCGTTCCCGTTATTGTCGTCGTCCATATCCCGCCGCGTCGGGATAACGCCTTGGTCGATCTGTTCGCCGCAAAATGCCGCATCCCTGTAAAGGAAGCGGAGGACAAGGAGCCGTTGCAACCCGGCACGATCTACTTTGCGCCGTCCGATTATCATCTTCTCGTCGAGGCGGGCGGCTCGCTCGCTCTATCCTCGGACGAGCCGGTCAATCACTCGCGACCCGCAATCGACGTGCTGTTCGAAAGCGCGGCAGACGCGTTCGGAAGCGAGCTGGCCGGGATCGTCCTGACCGGGGCGAACAGCGATGGCGCAGCGGGACTGCGCGCAATATGTGCAGTGGGCGGGAGGGGTATCGTGCAGGATCCCGCCTCGGCGGAAATGGCGACGATGCCCCGCGCTGCGCTTGCCGCGTGCCCGGGTTCGCAAGCGATGAAGCTGGAAGACATTCACCCGGCGCTGGAGGCCATGATCGCGCGATGACCCACCACGTCAAATTCCTGCTGGTCGATGACCTGGAGGAAAACCTCATCGCGCTCGAAGCCCTGCTCGCGCGCGACGGCCTCGACCTGCACCGGGCGCGCAGCGGCGAAGATGCGCTCGAACTGATGCTGGCGAACGATTATGCGCTGGCGCTGCTCGACGTGCAGATGCCCGGCATGGACGGGTTCGAACTGGCCGAGATAATGCGCGCGAACGAGCGATCGCGGCATATCCCGATCATTTTCGTGACGGCGGGAAGCGGCGATGCCGCACGCCGCTTTCGGGGTTACGAGGCGGGAGCGGTCGATTTCATCCAGAAGCCGATCGAAGCCGACATCCTGCGCTCGAAATCGAATGTCTTTCGGGACCTGTACGCCCAGCGGCAGCAGATCACCGCCCAGCGCGACGAGCTCGCAACGCTCAGCGCTGCGCTGCAGGCTGCCGATCAGCAGAAAAACCGGTTTCTCGCGGTGCTGGCGCACGAGTTGCGCAATCCGTTGGCGGTCCTTGCCGCCGGTCTCAGCATTCTGGAGAGGAAAAGGGATCCGGAGGTCATTGGAAACATCCGCACGTCGATGCGGCAGCATCTTGGTTACATGACCCGTCTCGTCGACGACCTGCTCGACATCAACCGCATCGAGCACGGAAAAATCTCGCTGCGCCGGGAGAAAGTGCTGCTGGCTGACATCCTTCCCTCCGCGCTGGAAGTCGCGGTTCCGGCGATCGAGTCGGGGGATCACACGCTCGCAGTGAACGTTCCGGAGCAGCCGATACTACTCGACGTCGACAAGGCGCGCTTCATTCAGATGGTCAGCAATGTCGTTGGCAATGCGGCACGGTACACACCCAAGGGCGGGCGCATCGAGGTTACTGCAAGTTGTACCGGCAACCGCGCCAGCATTGTCGTTTCCGACAACGGCATCGGCATCCCCGCCGATCAGCAGCCGCGAATTTTCGAGTTGTTCGAGCAATCCAACGCAGGAATGGGGATGGTAGGCGACGGGCTAGGAATCGGGCTGGCCCTCGTTAAGCAACTTGCCGAACTGCATGGTGGGACGATCAGGCTGGTAGGCAGCATACCGGGCGAAGGAAGCACTTTCGAGATCCAGCTTCCGACCGGAAACCACTAGCGCGATTAAGCTTACCGCTGAACTTTCGTACTTGAAGCTCGCAACACCAATCCAGGAACCCAAATAGTCAGGAGGGATCCCGTCGGATGGCAGTTGATTGTCGGATTTCAAGGTCGCAGCGCCGATAAGCTGCCAGTCCGCTTGCGGCCCATTTTCAGCCGGTCCGCAAAGCGCCCCAAAGTGCGACATTCGGTCGCTAAATCGCGCGGTTCAGAAGCAGCCGACAACGAAAGCTGTGAGTGTCTGCTGTGGGTAAGTGGTCGTCCCGTTGAGGCAGGTCTGCACCCAGTCGCAGCAGAACGATCATACTCGCCCGTTCTCCTGAACCCGCGGCGAGCTCAAGAGACGCCACCATCAGCGATCCCATCGATAACACGGCAATCGGCCATTCGGCCCCCCTCGCAGGTGGTGGCGACTTGCTGCAGCTCCTCCCGCAGTCGGAGGAGCCTTGCAATCCGCGCGTCGACGTCGGCGAGGTGGTTTCGAGCGATCGCAGCAGCGGCGCCGCAGTCCCTCTCCGGTTGCTCGGATAGTGAGATCAGGGACCGCAGCTCGTCGGTCGAGAAGCCGAGCTCCCGCCCATTGCGAATGAAGCCGAGCCGCCGGACATCGTCTTCATCATAGGTGCGGCGGCCAGAATCGGTCCGGGTTGCCCGAGGCATCAGCGCAATCTCTTCGTAGAAACGGATCGTGTTGATCTTGGTCCCCGTCCGCCGTGCCAGGTCCCCAATCATCAGCCTCGCCATCGCCTCGCCCTTGATCCTCCAGTGACTGGAGGTTCTATAGGCTCCCGCATGAGTGATTCGAACCAGGAATCCGGCTGCGGCTGTCATGGCGACACGCAGAAAGCAGCGAGAGATCCGGCCTATCGCCGGGCGCTATGGATCGTCGTCATCCTCAATGTGGGCTTCGGCCTGATCGAGCTGGTCGGCGGCTTCCTCGCCGACAGTCAGGCGCTGAAGGCAGATTCCCTCGACTTCCTCGGCGACGGCTCGATCACCTTCGTCGGTCTGCTCGCGCTCTCGTGGGCTGAAAGGACCCGGGCCAAGGTCGCGCTCACCCAGGGCATCTTCCTGGCGCTACTCGGCGTGTGGGTGCTTGGCATGGCCGTGTGGCGGGCGATGAACGCGGTGCCGCCGGAAGCCGAACTGATGGGGGGCATCGGCATCGCGGCTCTGGCCGTGAACGTCACAGCGGCGCTGGTCCTCGCGAAGTTCCGTGAAGGCGGCGACGCACAGGCGCGGGCGATCTGGCTGTTCTCGCGCAATGACGCGATCAACAACGTGGCCGTGATCATCGCGGCCGGGCTGGTGTTCTGGCTCGAAAGCGCCTGGCCGGACCTCCTCGTTGCGGCCGCGATCGCGGTCGTGTTCCTCCATTCGGCCTGGGAGATCATCGGCGATGCTCGCAAGGAGCTGAGCGAGCCGCGATGAAGCCGGCGAGCTTCCTGCGCCAGGCGTTCCTGATGGTTCTGCTTGCGTTTGCCGCAGTCTCGCCGGCCCATGCACAGACCGCCCCTGCGCAAACCATCTGGCGGCTGCTCGACTACATCGCGGTCGATTACTCCGGAGCCGTTGCGCAGGGCCGTGTCATCAACGAGGCCGAGTATGTCGAGATGGTCGAGTTCTCGGCCAGTGTGCGGCAGCGGCTGGCGCAACTCCCGCCCACGACAGCACGTGCGTCGCTCGTCAGCGAGGCCGAGACACTACAGGACATCATCGCCGCCAAAGCGCCTCCACTTCAGGTGGCCATCTCGGCACGCGCGCTCGGGCGCGATCTCCTCGCAGCTTATCCGGTGCCCCTTGCCCCTCCCGGGGCGCCAGATCTCGCCCGGGGCGCGGCCCTTTATGCGGAGCACTGCTCGAGTTGCCATGGTGCAAGCGGGAACGGCCGCGGGCTGGAGTCGGCAGGCATGGACCCGCCGCCGAGCGACTTTACAGATCGGGCGCGGGCGCGAGAGCGGAGCGTGTTCGCGCTCTACCAGGTGATCGAACAGGGGCTTGAGGGCACCGCCATGGAGTCCTTTGCCCATCTTCCGGTGGAGGACCGCTGGGCTTTGGCCTTCCACGTGGGGCGGTATGCCTACCCCGAGCAACTCGCCGCCCGTGGCCAGCAGGTCTGGGCCAACCCTCGGGCGCAAGCGGCCGTGCCTGACATGCGAGCGCTCGTCAGCCTCACAACAGCGCAACTCGAGCAAAGCCTCGGTTCGGCTGAGGGCACTGCCCTCACGGCATTCCTTCGCGGAAAGCCGCAAGTCCTTGGCAGCGGCGCGGAACGCTCACTCGGTATTGCGCGGGACCGGCTGCAAGAGGCCTTGGCTGCATACGAAGTGGGTCATTTCTCCAGCGCCGAGGATCTCGCCCTCGCCGCGTATCTCGACGGCTTCGAGCCGGTGGAGCCGATCCTGACCGCGCGCAACGGGGCACTGATGCGCTCGATCGAAGCCGCAATGGCCGAGCTGCGCTCGAGGATCGACGATCAGCAGCCGGTGAGCAATGTGCGTCAGCAGGTGGACGAAGTCCTGCGGCTGCTAGACGACGCCGAGACGGAAATGGCGCCGGAAAACGCCAGTTCGGCGTCGTCCTTCATCGGGGCCTTCACGGTTTTGCTTCGCGAAGGTCTCGAGGCCTTGCTCATCGTCATCGCCATGATGGCCTTCCTCAGGAAGGCCGAGCGGCAGGACGCCATGCGCTACGTTCATGGCGGGTGGATCGCTGCTCTCTTGGCGGGCGCCGCCACCTGGCTCGCAGCGACCTACCTGATCAGCATCAGCGGGGCGAGCCGGGAGCTCACGGAAGGGTTCGGCTCCCTGTTCGCGGCCATTGTCCTCCTCTCGGTGGGCATCTGGATGCACGGCAAGGCACAGGCGGGTGCATGGCAGCGCTACATTGCCGAACGCATGAGCGCCGCCCTATCCCAGCGGTCATTGTGGTTCCTGTTCGGCCTGACGTTCGTCGTGGTCTATCGCGAGGTGTTTGAGACCATCCTCTTCTACACCGCGCTCTGGACAGACGGAAACGGCGGCGCCGTTGCCGGCGGCGCGGTGGCGGCGACCGTTCTTCTGGCCATCATTGCGGTCGCCATGCTGCGCTACAGCCGGCAGCTGCCGATCTCGACGTTCTTCACCTACAGCTCGATCCTCATTGCGATCCTCGCCGTGGTGCTCGCCGGGAAGGGCATCGGGGGACTGCAGGAAGGCGGGATCATCGATGTCACCCCGTTCCTCGCCGTTCCACACGTCGACATGCTTGGCCTGATCCCGACGAGGGAAACGGTGATTGCGCAAATACTCACGGCCGCCGCCCTTGCAGCCGGGTTCTGGCTGAATTGGCGGGCAGCGCAGACAGCGAGGGCAGCCTAGCATGTGCCGCTTGAGGTAGAGGAGGCAAAACGCGGGCTGGAATGCCGGAAACTGACAACGTCCTCGCTAATGATGAGGCGAGCGCGATGTTAGCGGGACGCGAAGCGGACCGTCGGCTATCGCCTGGAGTCGCTCCATTTCAGACTGGCAGCTAACGGCCCAGCTCCGGATAGTCGGGCACCATCGCCGGAATGAGATCTATGCGCACAGTATACAGCGCGCAATCCTACCAGGCATGGCGCTGTCAGCTAGCTGGCGGTAATTCGCGGAAATGGCAGACAACAAGAACCAGCACTTCGTACCGAAGGCATACCTGCGTCCGTTCGGCAGCAATGACGGGAAGTCCATCAACCTGCACGCACTCGCTTCGGGCCGCTCTGTCGAGGGAGCGTCGATAAAGGGGCAGTGCTCGCGGAACTATTTCTACGGCCAAGAGCCGATATTCGACGAGTTCATCCGCCACTTCGAGGGCGGATACGGCGAGGCCATCAAACGCTTGGTCAACTGGGAGGTCGAACCGAGAGACATCAAACGGCTGCTGGATTTCTTCGTGCTCCAGTACCTGCGCACCCCCCATCAGCTCCAGCAGAGGCTGCAAGTCTTCGAAGGCTACCAGAACACGGTCATCGGCGGTCAGAAGCTGAAAGACTCCCACCCTCCCGCCCAAGAGGACTTCCAGCCCCAGCGGGAGATGCAGCAGCAGATCTACGTGGCGGCAAAGGCCATCGATATGCTCGACGACCTGCGGTCCGTGCTGCTCATCAACCGCACCGCGACGCCTGTTCCCCGTCAGCGCCAATGGCACAGATTTGAGGTTGTGAATTAAGGAGTGTTGGGGCTTCGTCGCAGTGACGAAGGAACGAAGATGAAGCCCCAACACTCCTTGAAAAAATCGCCTGCCAAGGCCCCTGCTGAGCGGGTGGTGAAGGACATCCGGCGGCAGACCCGGCGGCATTTTTCGGCCGAAGACAAGATCCGCATTGTGCTCGATGGGCTGCGTGGCGAAGACAGCATTGCTGAACTATGCCGCAAGGAATGCATTGCCCAGAGCCTGTATTACACCTGGGCGAAGGAGTTTATGGAAGCGGGCAAGCGGCGCCTGGCGGGTGACACGGCTCGTGCCGCGACCAGCGGCGAGGTGCAGGACCTGCGCCGCGAAGCCCGTGCCCTGAAGGAATGCGTGGCCGACCTGACGCTCGAAAACCGTCTGCTCAAAAAAAGCATGATCGCGGATGGGGGCGACGACGAATGAGATATCCCGCATCCGAGAAGCTCGAGATCATCCGGATCGTCGAGCAGTCGCATCTGCCGGCGAAGCTCACCCTCGACAAGCTGGGGATCGCACGCCGGACGTTCTACCGCTGGTACGACCGGTTCCTCGAAGGCGGACCGGAGGCGTTGGAAGATCGGCCATCGGCACCGAGCCGCGTGTGGAACCGGATCCCGCCTGACATCCATGATCAGATCATCGAACTGGCACTGGAGCAGTCCGAGCTGAGCCCACGGGAGCTGGCGGTGCGCTTTACCGACGAAAGGCGTTACTTCGTGTCGGAAGCCACGGTTTACCGCCTTCTGAAGGCCCATGACCTGATCACCAGCCCGGCCTATGTGGTGATCAAGGCCGCCGATCAGTTCCACACCAAGACCACCCGGCCGAACGAGATGTGGCAGACCGACTTCACCTACTTCAAGATTATCGGGTGGGGCTGGATGTACCTGTCGACCGTGCTCGACGACTTCTCACGCTACATCATCGCCTGGAAGCTGTGCACCAACATGCGCGCCGAGGACGTGACCGACACGCTGGACATGGCACTGGCCGCATCGGGCTGCGACAGCGCCACGGTGCTGCACAAGCCAAGGCTGCTGTCGGACAATGGCCCCAGCTACATCGCCGGCGAACTGGCGGAATACATCGAGGCCCGGAAGATGAGCCATGTGCGCGGTGCCCCGCTACACCCGCAGACCCAGGGCAAGATCGAGCGCTGGCATCAGACCTTGAAAACCGCATCCTGCTGGAAAACTACTTCCTGCCCGGCGACCTCGAGGCCCGGATCGAAGCGTTCGTCGAGCATTATAACCACCGACGTTACCACGAGAGCCTGAACAACGTGACGCCCGCCGACGCCTACTTCGGCAGGGCCGATGCCATCATCAAACAGCGCGAAAGGATCAAACGGAAGACCATCGAACATCGGCGCTTGCTGCACCGCAAGCTCGCCGCTTAATATCAACCCCACGACGAGGCCCGCACTCCGCTAATTTACGCCGCGAGTTGTGCCAAATGTTCTGACGACGGACACCGCTCGATCGCCCATGATTTAGGCCCAGGACGCCTTCCGTAGAGCTCGAGGCGCTACCATCGGAACAAGGAGAGAAAAGATGCACAAGGCACTGTTCGTAGGCATTGAAGCCGGGCCGACCCACCAGGAAGATGCCGCTGAATTCCTCCGGGGTGCGCTGGAGCCGGTCGAGCATGAGCAGGACACGCGGCACTGGTACGCGCTGCGCTTTGGCCCCGCCGACTTCGCCATCTTCGATACCTTCCCCGGCAATGCCGGCCGGCTGAAGCATCTGTTCGGCACGGTCGGCCGGGCGCTGGTGGTGAAGACCTTCACCATCCTCAACGGATTGCCGGAGATCGAGCCGGCCGACATCCTCGCCCTCAAGGTGCCGGCGGCGGACGCCCTGCCGCGCTTGGCCCTGCATGTTCCGCTTGAAGCACGGGATGGTGCGGAGGAAGAGGTTGCCCGCTTCCTGCAAGGAGCCCAATCGGCCGTGGAGCGGGAGCCGGGCACCCTGTCGTGGTACGCTCTGCGTCTCGGAAAGACTCGGTTCGCCATCGTCGATACCTTCGCCGACGAGGCAGGGCGCGAGGCGCATCTGTCGGGCGAAGTCGGCACGGCGCTATCCGGAAGCGCTGCTTCGCTGTTCGCCGAGCCTCCCCAGATCCACCGCGCACAAATCTTGGCGTTCAAGATTGCATCCGCTGTTGATGAGGAGAGGACGAGCAGGAACACGTCGGTCGCGCGGCCGCTTGAGGGAGGGACAGTCTGATGGACACGAAGCAGAAGGCGCTCGTCGGAGCCGCCGTTGCCGGCACCGCAGCAGCCGGAGCCGCGTTCGCGTTCAAGTTCGCGGGCACGGATTCGAAACTCACCAAGGTCGCGGATTTCGACCATCAGGTGACCGGCGTAAGCGTCACCGAGGACGGGCGGATCTTCGTCTGTTTCCCGCGCTGGACCGACGACGCCCCGATCTCGGTCGCCGAGTTGCTTCCGAGCGGAAATCTCAAGGCCTATCCGGACGAGAGATGGAATTCCTGGCGCAACGCGAAGGCGAGCGAAATGCCGGTCGGCGAGTATTTCGTCTGCGTGCAATCGATCGTGGCGGATGGTCGGGACGCCTTGTGGGTGCTCGATCCCGCCGCGCCCGGCAACGAAAAGATTCTGCCCGGCGGCCCCAAGCTGGTCCGTGTCGACCTCGCGACCGACCAAGTCACCAAGACGATCCTGTTCGACGAGACGGTGGCGCTTCAGGGTACCTATCTCAATGACATCCGCTTCAGCGCTGACGGCAAGACCGGTTACATTACTGATTCGGGCACACGCGGCGCGATCATAGTCGTCGACCTTGACACCGGTGACGCCTTCCGCGCGCTCGACGGCCATAAGTCCACGCAGGTCGAGAAGGACGTGATCGTCGAAATCGATGGCAAGCCGCTTCGTCGGCCCGATGGTCGCCAGCCCAGCTTCTCGTCCGACGGCCTTGCGATCTCCAACGACAGAGAGACGCTTTACTGGCAGGCGCTGACCGGCCGAACGCTCTATTCGATCGATACATCGAAACTCAGCAAGAGCACTTCGGCCTCGGACGTTGAAGCGGCGGTGAAGACCGTCGGCACGACCAATGTTGCGGACGGCCTCTGGATGGGCAGCGACGACACGCTCTATGTCACCTCACCAACCGACAATTCCGTGAAGTATTGGAAGGGCGATGCGCTGGAGCCGGTGGTAACCGACAAGAGATTGCGCTGGCCCGATACGCTGTCGGAAGGGCCGGACGGGACGATCTACGTCACTGCCTCGCATATCCAGGATACGAACTGGTATAAGCCGGGCGCCCCCGCTTCGCTGCCAACCGCGCTTTTTTCCTTTCGTCGGTGACGCGACGCGGTCGGTTTTAACGACCAGTGTCTTGATGTAGTTAGGCTTCGTGGACAAAGCTTGACCTGGGACTCGTCGTTCGATTCAAGGCTGCCGTTTGGAGGCGGCCTTGGGCGAGCGGATTGGGGTATCGGATGACGAGTGGGAACTGGTCATGCCGCTGCTGCCGCCGGAGCGCGGGCGTGGCTGCCGGCCGGCGCAGGATAATCGACGCTACTTCGAAGGCATGATGTGGATCGCGCGCACCGGCGCGCAGTGGCGACACCTGCCGGATGACTATGGCAAGTGGAACAGCGTCTTCCGGCGCTACCGAAGATGGGTTACGACCGGCGTGTTTGATGCCATGCTCGAGACGCTGGCCGAACTGGCGGGACGGGACACTGCCGCCGACATGATCGACACCACAGTGGTCCGGGCACATCATTGTGCAGTCGGCTTAAAAAGTGACTCAGCAAACAGAGGGGCTCGGCCGATCGCGGGGAGGCTTCACCACCAAACTCCACGCCAGATGCGACGCCAGAGGCCTCCCACTCGGCTTCGTGCTGACGCCCGGCCAAGCTCACGACGTTCAAGGCTTTGCGTCGCTCTTCCGGATGATCGGTGACCGCATCGAAGCGTTCCTCGCCGACCGCGGCTATGATGCCGATGCTATCCGCGAGGAGATCGCCGCTGCCGGCGTCGAAGCGGTCATCCCTGCCAAGGCCAATCGCCGCACACCTGCACCGCACGACCGGGTAAAATACCGTTGGCGGAACGTGATCGAGCGGCTGTTCAACAAGCTGAAGAACTGGCGGCGCATCGCGACCCGCTACGACAAAACCAAAGAGTCCTACCTCGGCTTCGTCGCTCTCGCTTCAATCAAGCTCTGGATACCCTTTGTCCACGAAACCTAAGCCGTGCTCGAGGAGATCTCGCCACATCGCTATCATGGTCGCCCTGACGACGGCCAACATCTCGAACGGCGCAAGGGCCCACGAGATCGTGTCCGCGATCTGCAAATGCCCGCTATCTCGAAAGCACGCGTTCGGCGATAGGCCCTGCGGTCGGATCAAGCTGCCTGATGCGGCTGCTCTGCGCGACTTCACCGTCGAGATCATCTGTTGTCGGTGGACGTGTTCGGCTTTGGAGTGCTCCTTCAAAGTTGGAGGGTCGAGCGGACCTTGGACGGATGACGCGCTGGCTATGGATCGTCCGCGACTGTCCGAAGGGCCTCGACGCACCTGAAGCGATGATCCATCCTGTTATGGTCAGCAACCTGCTGCGTTGACACCCGCCTGAACGGAGGTGCCATGCGAAAGCCGAAAACGGCTTCGCTATCGTGATGGCCAAGGGGTTCGATCCCGTATCCCGCGACGACGTGCGTGCGATCTTCGCCTACAAGCTCGACGAACTAACGACCGATCTCGTCCGCTGCGATATCGTGACGGACGCAGCCGATAGTGAGCAAATACGCATCGTCCACGAAGAACTACCCGGCTTCGACATTGCCATGAAAAGCTTCGAGAGCCTGCCTGGCGTCATCGGCAGTGGCGGGACGCAGTGTTTCTCCCATCTTTCGCCACAAACCGGACCGTTATCTACGAGCGACCCACCTATCCCTGATCCATTTCGCTTCGGTCTCTGTTCATCGGCGCGACGTTCATGACCCACCAAAACTGTCCCAATCTGAGCCATATGAAATTTACCGCCCAATACCGCTTCGTCCCGCATGCTCCCGATCCTAACAGCAGCTCAGACGAGTGCTAGGCTGTGTTGACAAAAGGGATTCCCATTTGCCCCGAGTTCTGATTCAAGACTGCTTTTTGAGGAGCAGTCATGGGTCGTGGGGACTTGTCGGATGCGGAATGGGAGTTGATCGGGCCGCTGCTACCGCCTGAGCGTGGTCGCTGGGCGCGTCCTGCTGGCGATAACCGGCGCTTCCTCAATGGCATGCTCCACGTGCTGCGAGTCGGCTGCCCCTGGCGCGACATGCACGAGCGATACGGCAAGTGGAACTCGGTCTATGTCCGGTTCCGGCGCTGGGCCGAACAGGGTGTCTGGGATGCGCTGCTGCAGACACTGGTCGATCTGGGTCTAACCGACGACTGGCAGCAAATGATCGACAGCACCAGCGTTCGCGGCCCTGTCTCGGCAGCGGGCGGAAAAGGGGGGCTTGTGCGAACGCTCTTGGTCGATCACGCGGCGGCTTTACGAGCAAAATCCACGCCCGCTGCGACAATCAAGGACTGCCTCTCGGCTTCATCCTGACCGGCGGGGAGGCTTCCGATTACACCGCTGCCGAGCCGCTGATGGAGATCCCCGTCGCCGCGCCCAAGGCGCTGCTGGCGGACAAAGGCTATGACGGTGATCGCTTCCGGGAAAGCCTGCTGATCCGGGGCATCCTGCCCATCATCCCGCCCCGCTCAAACCGCAAGGTGCCCGACCATCCCGACTATCGCCGCTACCGGGACCGCAATCGCGTCGAGCGCATGTTAGGAAAGCTCAAGCAACAGCGCCGAATCGCCACCCGCTACGACAAGACCATCCTATCCTTCGAGAGTTTCCTCAACCTCGCCGCCACTCGCCTATGGCTGAAGTCTTTTGTCAACACGGCCTAGGAACAAATGGACGAGAGTTGGTATGTCTAACAGGGCTTTTCGCGGCAAAAAGCAAACAGAGCACATCTCGCTCCATGCGGCCCAGAGTCTCCATCACGCTGGGAGGGCTTCCCCAGTAATCGCAACCGACCGAGGCCGTAGGCGGCAACAACCCACGAGTGCACAACCGGGGTTCCTCTCAATGTCTTCGTCTCAATAAAGTATAGCCTGAGCGAAAGCGGCGAAGATAATTTTGATAGATTGCGCAACGAACGATACTGCCGATGGCTGCGCACTCGAAGCAGGGAACTAAAAAAGGACTTTCATCCACAATACAAATACCTTCGTGAAAACGACCATGTGCACTGGACTGTCCATATCCCAGATGAGCTCTACAAGGAATTCTGCGATCTAGTTCCCCGGTGGATTACAAGTCTTGAACCGGGTGCCAAAATTCATCGCAAAGCTGCAAAAAACCATCATCAATCTCCGGCGGGGTGTGTCGACATCGGGAAGGTAAGGTCGTCCCTCGCCGTCCGCCGCTACATGTTGAAGGGCATTGATCCCAAACATGCGGGCCGTTTCGGTATCCGCAAACCTAAGAATCAGGGAACTGTCATCGGCAAACGAGCGGGGGTAAGCCGTTCGCTTTGCCGAGCTGCGCTCAAAAGGCTGGGCTATAAGCCTAAACCAAACGCAGCGTTCCGTGGACAAGGACGAGTATTCACGCGGGACCAAGGCGCGCATCAAGACCGAGAGCCCGATTGACGCCCAGCGCACGATCTTTTGATATTACCAACCCGTCGTCGACTAGCCGCCAAGAGAGCTGGTCGCATTGGGACTATCTTGCTCCTACAATTTCATCACGGACGGACGCTGGTCGCCTTTAGAGCTTGGAGCATCAAATTCTTAGGGTCCAAACCCGATCAGAAGCTTGATTCTGCAACGGTGTGCTGATTCAGGGAGTCTCCAGTTGAAGAGGGTCTGGGCATGGCGGGATCGTTGTTCTGGTTGTCGGATGCGGCGTGGGCGGCGATCGAGCCGCACTTGCCGAAGAACCAGCCGGGGACCCGGCGGGTCGATGATCGGCGGGTGATATCGGGTATCGTGCACATGCTGAACTGCGGCGGTCGCTGAGCCGACTGCCCGAGCGAGTATGATCCCTCGACGACCGTCTGCAATCGCTGGAACCGCTGGAGCCGACGCGGCGTGAACTGTATCTGGCGGCCTTGACCGAGGAAGGGTGGATGGCCGAGACCGGCCAGATCGACAGCAGCTATGTGAAAGCGCACCGGTGCTCCGGCGGCGCAAAAAGGGGGGACCCGATCACGCGCAAGCGCGTTAAGGTCTTCAGACTGGTCCGCCGGTTGGACCGGTTTTCTGAAATGGAGAGAATTATGCGCGCACTGTGTTGGCACGGTAAAGGCGACGTCCGCGTCGACACCGTCGCGGATCCCGAGATCAAGCACCCCCGTGATGCCATCATCAAGGTCACGGCATGCGCCATTTGCGGGTCCGACCTTCACCTGCTCGATGGCTACCAGCCTACGATGGAGGCAGGCGATATCCTCGGCCACGAGAATATGGGCGAGGTCGTGGCGCTCGGCTCAGAAGTGACGAACCTGAAGATCGGCGATCGTGTCGTCGTACCCTTCACGATCAGCTGCGGCGATTGCTGGTTCTGCAAGAAGGGCCTGTTTGCAGCTTGCGACCGGACCAATCCGAACGCCGAGATGGCCGCAAAGGCCATGGGCCATTCGCCCGCAGGGTTGTTCGGCTTCAGCCACATGATGGGCGGCTACTGCGGCGGTCAGGCGGAATATCTGCGCGTGCCGATGGCCGACGTCGGTCCGATCAAAATCCCCGACAACATCACGGATGAGCAGGCGCTGTTTCTATCCGACATCTTTCCCACAGGCTACATGGCCGCCGAGAACGCACAGATCGAGCCCGGCGACACCGTCGCGATCTGGGGTTGCGGCCCGGTCGGCCAGTTCGCAATCCGATCGGCCCTGATGATGGGTGCGGGCCGGGTGATCGCGATCGACGAGGTGCCCGAGCGGCTCGCCATGGCCGAGGCGGGCGGCGCCGAGACGATCAACTTCGCCGAAACCGATGTCTATGACGAATTGCAGGCGCGGACCAAGGGACGTGGCCCGGACAGCTGCATCGATGCGGTCGGCTGCGAGGCGGCAGGTCACGGCGCGGCCGATGCGGTGATGGACAAGGTCAAGGCGAGCTTGATGCTCGCCACTGATCGGGTGCATGTGCTGCGCCAGGCCATCATGAATTGTCGCAAGGGAGGAACGGTGTCCGTCCCCGGCGTATATGTCGGCGTGGCCGACAAGCTGCCACTCGGGGCGGCAATGAACAAGGGACTGACGATCAAACTCGGTCAGACCCACGTCCAGCGCTACACCAAGCCGTTGCTGGAGAAGATCGTAGCCGGTGCAATCGATCCCAGTTTCGTGATTACCCACCCGGCAAGCCTCGAGGACGCGCCGGAAATGTACGCCAAGTTTCGGGACAAGGAAGAAGGCGTCATCAAGGTGGTTATGCGCCCGCACGGCTGACGTGCGGATCTGATCTGCCCCCGCCGAGCGGACCGAGCGGTTTGTTGGTACAATAAGCTCGCCGTCATATCCGGAAGGAGGTGGAAGCGAAGCGGAACCGGAGGCCGGAGATGGCGATGGAGCCATCTCCGGTGCCGGTGGTCGGCAGGCAGGCTGCTATGGGGCCCTATAGACCAGAAAGCCGATCCGCAGACCGACATGATCGACGCAACCTATCTCAAGGCCGGCCGCACGCCTTCCAGCCTTGGGGTAAAAAGGTATCTTGGGCCCCTGGTTGGACGGACCAAGGGCGGCCCAGATCAGCACGGCCACCACCAGATTGACCGAGGCATATTCAAAGCCCGCCATGGCGCTGATGGCATCGGGCGCGACAAGACCCAGCGCCAGACCGGCCAGAATGGCGAGAAAGACCCAGACCGACAGGTAGCGTTCGAAGAGGCCAAGCGGGGATGCGGCGGCGCTCATGCGGCACCGTCCATCGCGCCGATCCCGGCCAGCCCGGCTTGCAACTTGCGCGGGTCCATGGCGGCCCGATCGAGCGCGAGGAACGCCCGGACCCGCAACTCCAGCAGGCGCCAGGTTTCCTCGAACGCTGCATCAACGTCGGCCTCGCTGCCGGTCACATCGGCTGGATCGGGCAGGCCCCAGTGGGCCTTGAGCGGGCTGCCAAGGAAAACGGGGCACGCCTCACTTGCCGCATTGCCGCAGACAGTGATGGCCAGATCGATCGGCGGGCTGTCCGGCGCGGTGAATGCGTCCCAGCTTTTCGAGCGGAAGGCGGCGGTATCGATGCCGCGCCGCGCCAGCAGCCGCAGTGCGCCGGGGTGCGGCACGCCCTTGGGCTTGCTGCCCGCGCTGAAGGCGCGAACCCCGTTGCCGCCAAGATGATTGAACAGCGCTTCGCCCAGGATCGAGCGGGCGCTGTTGCCGGTGCACAGGACGAGGATGGTAAAAGGTCGGTCCGTCATCTTTCGCCTGAAGCGTTGGCGGGTTGATCGGCAAGGCAGGCAAGATCGCCCAGCAGGTCGCCGCACATTTCCGGCGCGCCTTGGCAGCAATCCTGCATCAGGAATGTCAACAGGCGCCGCATCCCGGAAAGTCAGCGCGGTAGTGGATCAACCGGCTTTCGCGCTCTGACTGGACCAGCCCGGCGCGCTCCAGCGCGGCGAGATGATGCGACATGGTCGATGGCGGCACGCTGCAATGATCGGCAATCGCGCCTGCAATCATGCCCTCCGGCCCGGCCTTCACCAGCGCGCGGAAGACTGCCAGCCGGGTTTCATGAGCGAGCGCCCCAGCGCATCCACCGCCCATAGCTGAGAATCGAGACCGCCCATCGGCACCACATTTCGAGGACTGTCGAAGTACGGGTGCAGGGGCGGAGGTCAAGCTATAATTCGAAAAGTATCGAAGCACAACGGGTTGTCGCCTGGATACTCCGAAAGGCTTGATGGCTAATGGCAGCATTGCCGGGGTCAGTTGCTGCAGGCAGACCGTCTCCTCACGGCCCACTTTCGGCGGGTCTGCTTTGCGCCCCACATGCGGCCGTTCGGCCTTGTCGCTGACGATCCCGAAAGCCGCCCTTCGTTCTGCCAGCGCTCAACTGGTTCAGACCCGACATTGCGCTCACGGCCCAACAGGCGTGGCCACCATTATGTTCGGAGTGCAGCAATCAGGGCGTCCCGAGCCATGGCCACGCGCGGGTGTCGCAGCGACGAGCGTGCCCAGACGAGGTAGTAAGCGTTGCGCGGCACTGTGACCGGGGCGGGTATCTCGATCAGCGTGCAGGCAGCGCGTTCGCTGCGGGTGAGATAGCCGGGCATCACCGTCCAGCCGAGACCCGCGCACAATCCCGACCGTAGCACCCTCAGATCGGGGGCCGTCAAGGCGGGCTGGCTGGTCAGTTCGATCTGGTTTGCCTTGAGCCAGGTTCGCAGCAGCGGCCGGTCGAGGTCGTAGGCGAGGTGGGCCGTCCGGTTGAGCCCGTCGGCAAGCGGCAATTCGGCAATCCGCATGGCCACGGCGGGCGAGGCTACGGCGCGCAGGTGCTCTTCGCCCAGCGCATGAAAGGCCAGCCGCGGATCTTCGGGTTGCGAGGCGGTGACGGCAAGGTGCACCTTGTCTTCGAGCAGCATGGCGTAAAGCGCCTCGCGCCCGCCGATATGCAGGCGCAGGTCCAGCCCGGCCTCCAGCAGCGGCGCCAGGCGGGGGGTGATCATCTCTCCCAGCAGATCGGACGGCGCGGCAATGTGGACCGTGCCGGAAATGCGGGACGAGCGAGCCCGCGCGCTGGCCAGTGCCGATTCCGCAGTGTCGAGGCTGCTTCCGATTGAAGCCGCCAGATCATCGGCAATCGCTGTTGGTCGAACACCCCGCGAATGGCGATCGAACAAGGGACGGCCCAGTTGCGCCTCGAGCGAGGCGATGTGCTGCGACGCAGCCGGTTGGGTGATGCCGATCGCCCGGGCCGCCTCGCTCAATGACCGGCGGCGGTAGACTTCGACGAATGTGCGCAGCTGCAGGAGGGACATTATGGTTCCATAAGCGGATTTATGGCCGTCCGCCATTCCCGCTGGATTTCATGATGCCGTTCCCTGCGTATCTAGGTCGCCGAAAGGAACGAACGAATGCAAAATCGCCGCCAAATACTGAAAATCCTCACCGCTACCATTGCGGTGGGAGCGGCTGCACCCGTTGCGTTTGCTCGTGTCCCCAACATCAATGGAAAAGGACAATTGACGATGACCCGCATTCTCATGGTGGCCACCTCCGCCGACCGCATGACCCCCGGCACCGAACCGACGGGTGTCTGGCTCGAGGAACTTACCACCCCGTACTACGCGTTCCGCGATGCGGGCGCCGAGGTGACACTGGCCTCGATCAAGGGTGGCGCCATCCCCGTCGATCAGCGCAGCGTCAACGCCGACGGTGAGAACGACGCTTCGGTCGAACGCTATCTGAAGGACGACGCGCTGAAGGCCGAGGTTGCCGGCACCCCGGTATTCACCAGCATCGATCCCGCCGGCTACGACGCGCTTTTCCTGCCCGGCGGCCACGGCACTATGTTCGATTACCCCGGCAGTGGCGAGCTGGCGCGCCTGGTCGAACGCTTCGACCGCGAAGGCAAGATCGTCGCAGCCGTCTGCCATGGACCGGCTGGGCTGGTCTCGGCGAAGAAGGCCGATGGCACGCCCTTCGTCGCCGACCGCCGTGTCGCTGGCTTCACCGACAGCGAGGAACGCGCGGTCGGCCTCGATCAGGCGGTGCCGTTCCTGCTCGAAACGCGCCTCAAGGAACTCGGGGGCAAGCACGAGGGTGGCCCCGATTTTGCCCCCTTCGCCCTGCGCGACGGCAATCTGGTGACCGGGCAGAACCCCGCCAGCGCTACCCGCACGGCGGAGCTCGTGATGGAAGCCCTCAAGGACAAGGTGGCCTGACCATGCGCTATCTTCACACCATGATCCGCGTCGCCGATCCCGAGGCGGCGATCCGGTTCTTCACGCTGCTGGGTTTCAAGGAGACCCGGCGCATGGAGAACCAGGCCGGGCGTTACACGCTGATCTACCTTGCCGCCGACGAGGATTTCCGCGGCGACGGCGAGCAGGGCGATGCCGAGGTCGAGCTGACGTACAACTGGCCGCCCGAGGACGGCAGCGCTGCGGAGACTTATACCGGGGGCCGAAACTTCGGCCACCTCGCCTTCGGGGTCGACGACATCTACGAAACCTGCGCGCGGCTGCAGGCGGGCGGCGTGACGATCAATCGCCCCCCGCGTGACGGATACATGGCGTTCGTCCGCTCGCCGGACGGGATCTCGATCGAACTGCTGCAGAAGGGCGTTCACAAGGCTCCGGTCGAACCCTGGGCCTCCATGCCCAACACGGGAGAATGGTGATGGCGAAATTGTTCGAACCGATGGAGGTTGGCGGACTACGGCTCGCCAACCGCATCGTCATCGCGCCGATGTGCCAGTATTCGGCAGTCGACGGCGCGATGACCGACTGGCACCAGATGCATCTCGGCCAGTTGGCGCTCTCGGGCGCGGGCGCGCTGACGATAGAGGCGACCGCGGTCAGCCCGGAAGGGCGCATCACCTACGGTGACGTCGGCCTGTACGATGACCGTACCGAAGCGGCGATGCGAAGCGTGCTCGAAAGTGTGCGGCGATGGTCCGACATGCCGCTGATCATCCAGCTGACCCATGCCGGCCGCAAGGCGAGCAGCGCCAAGCCGTGGCACGGCGGAGCGCAGCTTCCCCCCGATGCGCAGAATGGCTGGCAGACCGTGGCACCCAGCGCCATTCCCTTCGCTTCAGACGACAATCCCCCTGTCGAACTGGACAAGTCAGGGCTTGCCCGCATTAGAGAGGCCTTCGCGGACGCCGCCCGGCGCGCCGGCAGGCTCGGCATCGAAGCCGTCCAGATCCACGCTGCGCATGGCTATCTGCTGCACCAATTTTTGTCGCCGATCTCCAATCGGCGCGGCGATGAATACGGCGGCAGCCTCGACAACCGGATGCGGTTTCCGCTCGAGGTTTTCGATGCCGTGCGCGAAGCGTTTCCCGCCGACCGCCCGGTCACCGTCCGCGTTTCGGGGACCGATTGGGTCGAAGGCGGCTGGACGGCGGAGGAAACCGCATTGTTTGCACAGGAGCTGGAGCGCCGCGGTTGCGCGGCAATCCACGTCTCCGGCGGCGGCCTCGACCCGCGCCAGCAGATCCCTGTCGGCCCCGGCTATCAGGTGCCCCTGGCGCTGACGGTGAAGGACGCGGTCGCCATGCCTGTCGTGACGGTCGGAATGATCACCGATCCGCACCAGGCGGAGCGCATCCTCGAAGACGGGCATGCCGACGCCATAGCCATTGCCCGCGCTGCGCTGTGGGAACCACGCTGGCCCTGGCACGCCGCCGCCGCGCTTGGCGCATCGGTAAAGGCGCCCCCCCAATATCTCCGGTCCGAGCCCCCCGAAGCGGGCCGCGTCCTCAAGGAAATGACACCATGAAAATCTCCGTCAAACTGCTTCTGGCCGCTGGCGCTGCCCTCTCGCTCGCCGCCTGCGCGACGACCCGCGAGGGTGCATCCGCGCCCCAGATCGAACAGGTCGCTACCTTCGATGGCGCGATGCCGACTGGCGTGACCGTCGCCCCCAACGGGCGCATTTTCGTCAACTTCCCGCAATGGGGCGACAACGCGCCGTTCACGGTTGCCGAGTTTGTCGACGGCAAGGCGGTGCCTTATCCCGACGCCGCGACCAACCGGCCCGATCCGGCCGACCCGGCGGGGCATTTCATCTCGGTGCAGAGCGTGGTGGCCGACGGCGCCAATCGCCTGTGGGTGCTCGACACGGCGGCGCCCAATTTCTCTCAGCCGCAGGCCGGCGGTGCAAAGCTGGTGGCAATCGACCTCGCGACCGACCGGGTGGTGAAGACGATTGTCCTGCCGCCCAGCGTGGTGCTGCCCACGACCTACCTCAACGACGTGCGTTTCGATCTGCGTCAGGGCGCCGAGGGCGTCGCCTACCTCACCGACAGCAGCAACGAGGGGATCGGCGGCATCATCGTCGTCGATATCGCCAGCGGGCGTGCGATCCGGCGCCTGTCGAACCATGCGACGACCAACCCCGAGCCCGGCTTTACCCCGGTTGTCGATGGCGCGGTGCTGATGAACCGTCCGGCTGACGGCCCCGCGACGCCGGTAACAATCGCAAGCGACGCAATCGGGCTTAGCGCCGATGGCAGCCTGCTCTACTACGGGCCGCTGTCGGGCCGCACGCTTCACGCGGTGCCCACGGCCATGCTGCGCGACCCTGCGGTGTCCGAAGATGAACTGGCCCGCGCGGTCCGCAGCCTGGGGCGCAAAGGCGCCTCGGACGGGATTGCCGAAGACGACCGGGGCCGCGTGTTTGCCGGCGATTACGAGAACAACGCGATCCGCGTGCTCGACCAGGGTCGCTGGACGACGGTGGTCAGCGACCCGCGCATCAGCTGGCCCGACACGCTGTCGATCGGCACCGACGGCTACCTCTACTTCACCGCCAACCAGCTTCACCGCCAGCCAGGCTTCCACGGCGGGCGGGACTTGCGCCGCAAGCCCTACGAGCTGCTCCGCATCCGGGTAGGCGCCGGGCCCGTCCTCTTACGCTCACAGTGATCCCATTAGGCCGGGCAGGCTCGCTCGGGGCCGCGATCCGGCGAAAAATCAACAACTGACTTGAAGGAATACAGTCATGACCAAGGGTATCGAAGGCAAGGTAATTCTCATTACCGGCGGCAGCAGCGGCATCGGCGCGGAAACTGCGCGTCTTCTCGCGGAACGCGGCGCGAAGGTGGCCATCGCCGCGCGGCGCAAGGACAGACTCGACGAGGTCGTCGCGGACATCGCCGCAAACGGTGGCACGGCACGTAGCTACGCGCTGGACGTGACCGACAAATCGGCGGTCCAGTCCGTCGTCGCCGCAATCATTGCCGACTTCGGCCGCCTCGACGTGCTGATCAACAACGCCGGGCTGATGCCGATCCGTCCGATGGCCGAGGTCAACACTGACGAGTGGGACCAGATGATCGACGTCAATCTAAAGGGTACGCTCTACGGCATCGCGGCGGCCCTTCCCGGCTTTCTCGAGCAGGGCAGCGGTCACATCATCAACCTGAGCTCGGTTGCGGGCATCAAGGTCTTCGCACCGGGCGGCACGGTCTACTCCGGCACCAAGTTCGCCGTCAGCGCAATTAGCGAGGGCTTGCGCCACGAGGTGGGGGAAAAGGTCCGGGTCACGTCAATCGAGCCTGGAGCTGTCGAAAGCGATCTAAAGTTTACGACATCCGGCACGGCTGCCGAGACGGTGCTGGACTTCTACAAACAGGCCATCCCGACGGCATCGGTGGCGCGTGCTATCGCGTTCGCTGTCGAACAACCTGATGACGTCGACGTCAACGCGATCGTCATCCGGCCGACCGCACAGGAGTTCTGATTTCGACGAGGAGGCGGGGCCGCGTGTGCTCCGCCTCATAAGGAACGTTCCGGCCCGCCCTACCGTTACTTTGGCGAATAATATCTGTCCGTTTCACTTGAGGAGTCATTTATGCCCAAATTTGCCCTGTATGTACCACTGAAGGCCAAGCCCGGAAAAGAGCGCGATGTCGCCGATTTCCTGACCTCGGCATTGCCGCTCGTTCAAGCTGAGCCGGGCACTCAGACCTGGTACGCGATCGAGGAAGGTCCCGGTGCGTACGCGATCTTCGATACGTTCGAGACAGAGGAGGATCGCCAGGCCCATCTCGACGGCAAGGTTGCCGCCGCACTGATGGAAAAGGCAGACGAACTGTTTTCCGAACCGCCGCAGATTCACAAATTCACCCTGCTGGCCGCGAAATAGCGGAGCGGTCGGCACCCTACGCTGCCGCTTGACTATAGGGTAAGTCTCGAGTTCCATCCGGAATGGATGGACCGGCCGAACCGGGAAATAAATAAAATGAATACGACGGGCCATCCGCGATAGTGGATGGCCCTGTCTTTTGCGCTTATGACACCTCTGATTTCACTGATAAGGCGCCGTTGATGTGTCGCGACGGAACCGCACCATTGGTCTGCGGCTGATTCCTGCGCACATCAATTCGGCGCGTTATTCGGCCGTTCTGGCCAAGTCATCAAAAAGCCGCCGTTAATTCACCCAGGATGGCCCTAACGTGACGGAACCTCTCTGGTGGCGGAAGGTTGAGTAAACTGCGATCACTTGAAAGGTGCCATGTCCTCCGCCGTTGCGATGAACGGGATCATGACCACGCTCTCGATTTGATGACGCGTTGAGAAGAGCTGCGAAAGGAAAAGATCTGTGAAAGCTGTCGTATACAACGGGCCCAAAGATGTTTCCGTCAATACCATCGATGATCCCAGGATCGAAAAGCAGACCGATGTTATCATCCGGCTGACCACGACCAATATCTGCGGGTCGGACCTTCACATGTATGAAGGCCGTACCAGTTTCGAGAAGGGCAAAGTCTTCGGTCACGAAAACCTTGGAGAGGTCATCGAAGTCGGCTCTGCCGTAGATCGCATCAAGAAGGGTGATCGCGTGTGCATGCCGTTCAACGTTGGTTGCGGTTTCTGCGAAAATTGCGAACGCGGTTTGACGGGTTTTTGCCTCACGACCAACCCTGGCACAGCCGGCGCAGCGTATGGCTTTGCTGAGATGGGTCCGTGGCAAGGTGGTCAGGCCGAATTGATGCGCGTTCCTTATGCGGATTTCAATTGTCTGAAGCTGCCCGACGGCGCTGAGGAGAAGGAGGATGACTATGTCATGCTCTCCGACATCTTCCCGACGGGTTGGCATGGCGTCGAACTGTCAGGTTTCCTGCCTGGCGAAAGCATCGCGATCTACGGCGCCGGTCCGGTCGGTTTGATGGCCGCGCATTCAGCCGAAATTCGTGGTGCCTCTCAGATCTTCGTGGTGGATTCTCACGATGACCGGCTGAAGCTGGCCGAGGCGATGGGCGCTATTCCGATCGATATGCGCAAGGGCGATCCCGCCCAGCAGATCCTTGACGCGACCGGCGGCCTCGGGACCGACCGGGGGGTCGAGGCGGTCGGGTATCAGTGTTGCGATCGCCACGGCAAGGAGCGCAGCAATTACACGATGAACTGCCTCGTCAAAAGCACGAAGGCCACCGGCGGGATCGGCGTCGTCGGCGTGTTCATTCCGGAAGACCCGAACGCGCCTGACGATCTCCAGAAGGAAGGCAAGATCGCTTTCGACTTCGGCGACTTCTGGTTCAAGGGCCAGAAGATCGGCACCGGCCAGTGCAACGTAAAGCACTACAACCGGCGACTGATGAAGCTTATCGAGCAAGACCGGGCCAATCCCGCCCAAATCATCTCGCACCGACTGCCGCTTGATCAGGCACCCGACGCCTACAAGCATTTCGACGAGCGCGATGCTGGTTGGACGAAGGTCGTGCTCAAGCCGGGAACCTGACCTTGGTCTTCGACGGAACAGGAAATAAGTTATGACTTTAGAAGGCAAATCAGTTGCCATTCTGATCGCACCCCGCGGGACGGAAGAACCGGAATTCTCGAAGCCCAAGCAAGCTGTCGAGGACGCGGGTGGCAAAGTGACCGTAGTCAGTTTCGAACCGGGCAAGGCTCGCACAGTCAATAGCGATCTTGACGAGGGCGGCAGCTATACGATCGACAAGACGTTTTCCGAGGTCAAAGCCGACGATTTCGACGGGCTTGTTGTGCCCGGAGGGACTGTCGGTGCCGACAAGCTGCGCGCCAGCGCCGAGTCAATTGGTTTCATCAGGGCTTTCTTCGATCAGAAAAAACCTGTTGCGGCGATATGCCACGCACCCTGGACATTGATCGAGGCGGGCGTGCTCAAGGGTCGCACCTTGACGTCCTACCCCACGCTGAAGGTCGATATCGAGAACGCCGGCGGTGCATGGACCAACGAGGAAGTCGTGGTCGACAACGGCCTTGTTACCAGCCGCGATCCCGATGATCTGCCCGCCTTCTGTGCCAAGCTCGTCGAGGAAATCGCAGCAGGGAATTAAGACGGGGCGTTTCTACGAACCATGTGAGGGCCTCTCCCTGGGGGCGGTTCGCACAATGGAAGCGTGGCGGATGGCCAGCGATTGGCCGTCCGCCACGCCGCGTATCACACGAACAGTGCGCATCTGGCGGCACTCAAGCCCTGAGCCGCGTCAACCGCGGTGACCGCGGCTCAGGCTCAAGCATCCAGATTCGACCCATTCCAGCCTGTGGTTGAGATGCACCTGAGGGAACGTGCGTTCGGCCAGATTTACGAGCTACAGCGCCGCCTTGAGATAGCGGGCGGTGAGACTGCCTTCCGCTTCCGCAACCACGCCGGGGACGCCGCTGGCAACGATACGGCCCCCATCTTCCCCGGCCCCCGGTCCCAGGTCGATGATCCAGTCCGCCTGTGCGATGGCGCGCATGTCATGTTCGACGACTACGACGGTATTGCCGGCGTCTACGAGGCCCTGCAAGTGTTGCATCAGCCGGTCGCTATCGGAGGGATGAAGCCCCGAAGTTGGCTCGTCGAGGATGTAGATCGTGTTGCCGCGTTGAGCGCGTTGCAGTTCAGTCGCCAGCTTGATGCGCTGCGCCTCCCCGCCAGACAGCTCGGTCGCCGGCTGACCAAGCCTCAGATAGCCAAGACCGATCTCCCGCAACACATCGAGGGAGCGCATGACAGATGCCTCGCCAGCGAAGAAATCGCACGCATCGTCGACCGTCAGTTCGAGCACCTGGGCGATATTGCGCCCGTTCCATTCGACTTCGAGTGTTTGCGGGTTGTAGCGAGAGCCATGACAGGTCGAGCACGGGGCAAAAACGCTCGGCAGGAACAGCAACTCCACCATGACGTATCCCTCGCCCTCGCACACAGGGCAGCGGCCTTGCGGGACGTTGAACGAGAACCTTCCCGGGCTGTATTGCCGCCGGCGGGCGAGCGGCGTATCAGCGAAGATCCGTCGCATATGGTCGAACATGCCGCTGTAGGTGGCCAGGTTCGAGCGCGGCGTGCGGCCGATCGGTTTCTGATCGACCCGCACCAGCCTGCGGACATGCTCCATGCCTGCGACGATGCGTCCGTCAGTGTCGTTCTGCGCAACATTGAGCAGCGGATCGATATCCTCCTCCTCGGCCACGGGGGAGCCGCCGAGGTATTCTGTCACGAGGTCGGGCAGCGCCTGACTGACAAGACTGGATTTGCCCGATCCCGAAATGCCGGTGACAGCGGTGAAGCAGCCGATGGGAAACTCGACGTCGAGACCATGGAGATTGTTACGACTGATCCCTTCAAGGCGTAGCCATGCCTTGGGATCGCGCGGTGTGCGCTCACCGCGTAGCGGCTCTGCGAACAGGTAGCGGCGGGTGATCGAAGTCTCGACGTCGGCAAGCCCCTCTATCGGCCCGCTGTAGAGGACTTCACCGCCCTTTTCCCCGGCTCCTGGCCCGACATCGACGAGCCATTCCGCGCGGCGGATCACGTCGAGATCATGTTCGACAACGAACAGGGAGTTGCCCGCCGCCTTGAGGCGCTCGAGGATGGTGAGCAAGGCTTCGCCATCTGCCGGGTGCAACCCTGCCGAAGGCTCGTCGAGCACATAGACCACGCCGAAAAGCTGTGACGACAATTGCGTGGCAAGCCGCAAGCGCTGCAGCTCTCCGGAGGAGAGCGTCGGCGTGCTGCGGTCGAGCGAAATGTAGCCAAGGCCAAGATCGATCAGCGGGTCCAGCCGCTCGATCAATTCGCAGGCAAGGCGTTGGGCAGCGATCCGCTTCTCGTCGGAGAGATTGGGCGTGCGGCGTACGTCGGGCGCGCCCTTGTGCGCAGAGCCGCCCGCCGCAACCCGTTGTTCGACCGCTGCATCGCGGGCCGCTTTTTCCAGGACATGGCCCTTCGAGGGGGCGGAGACCGCCCCATACGCGCCTTGCGCGACGGGCATCAGCAAGTCCTTCAGCTTGAGCACCGTCAGGTCGCCGAACTCGGCGATGTCGAGGCCGGCGAATTTGACCGACAGGGCTTCGCGCTTCAGGCGCTTGCCGTCGCAGGTCGGGCAATCGCGGCCGATGATATATTGCGAGACGCGCTTCTTCATCAGCGCGCTTTTGGTGTTGGCGAAGGTTTCCAGCAAATAGCGGCGCGCGCCGGTGAAGGTGCCATGGTAGCTCGGTTCCATTCCGCGCTTGAGCGCCGTCCGGGTCTGTTCGGGCGTCAGGCCCGCATAGACCGGCACCGTCGGCGCCTCTTCCGTGAAGAGGATCCAGTCGCGATCCTTTTTCGGCAGGTCGCGCCACGGCGTATCGACATCATAGCCGAGCGAAACGAGGATATCGCGCAGGTTCTGGCCATGCCACGCGGTTGGCCAGGCGGCGATCGCCCGGTCGCGAATGGTGAGGCTGGTGTCAGGAACCATCGTCTCTTCGGTCGCGTCATAGACGCGGCCGATGCCGTGGCAGGTCGGGCAGGCCCCCGCGACCGTGTTGGGGGAGAAATCCTCCGCATAGAGCATGGGTTGATGGTGCGGATATTCGCCGACGCGCGAATAGAGCATCCGCACCAGGCTGGAGAGCGTCGTCACGCTGCCGACCGAGGAGCGCGCGTTGGCCGAGCCGCGCTGCTGCTGCAACGCGACCGCAGGCGGCAAACCGTCGATCGCGTCGACCTCCGGCACGCCGGCCTGGTCGATCAGGCGACGGGCATAGGGCGCAACCGATTCCAGATAACGCCGCTGGGCTTCGGCATAAAGGGTGCCGAACGCGAGCGATGACTTGCCCGAGCCCGATATGCCGGTGAACACCACGAAGGCGTCGCGCGGTACATCGACGTCGATATTTTTGAGGTTGTTCTGGCGCGCGCCGTGAACCTGCACGCAAGCGGGCGGCCCCGCATGCCCATGATCGGTGGCCGCCGTCGCCGCGTGTACATCCTTGCTCTTCAATTCGGTCTTCCTGCCCTATACGCCCGTGCGGCCCGTGGTTCATCACAGTCGGGTAACAGATGAATGCATTTCGACGCGTTGCCCATTTGCCGGAGCGCGCTTCATCATGGCCGGGGTCGGGCCATGATGACGCCCAAGTTGTCGATACGAGCCTCGCGCCGCTTCGGATCGGCGGGTCAGTAGTGAATAACCGAGCGGATCGACTTGCCTTCGTGCATCAGTTCGAACGCCTCGTTGATCTCCTCCAAACCCATCGTGTGGGTTACGAACGGGGCCAGATCGATATCGCCTCTCATCGCGTCCTCGACCATGCCGGGGAGCTCTGTCCGGCCCTTGACGCCGCCGAAAGCGGACCCCTTCCATACGCGGCCCGTGACGAGCTGGAATGGGCGGGTGGAGATTTCCTCGCCCGCGCCGGCAACGCCAATCACGATCGACTGACCCCAGCCACGGTGCGCTGATTCAAGCGCGGCGCGCATGACGTGGACGTTGCCGATGCACTCGAAGGTATGATCGATGCCCCAGCCCGTCATCTCGATCAGCACTTGCTGGATGGGCTTGTCATGGTCCTTGGGGTTGATGCACTCGGTCGCACCGAACTGCCGTGCCAGCTCGAACTTGGACGGATTGGTATCGATGGCGATGATGCGACCCGCCTTCGCCTGGCGCGCACCCTGAATCGCCGCGAGGCCGATGCCGCCGAGGCCGAACACGGCGACCGAGTCTCCGGGCTGGACCTTGGCGGTATTGTGGACGGCGCCGATGCCGGTCGTGACGCCGCAGCCCAGCAGGCAGACATGTTCGGGGTTAGCCTCGGGATTGATCTTGGCGAGCGAGACTTCGGCAACGACGGTATATTCACTGAAGGTCGAACAGCCCATGTAGTGATAGAGGGGCTGGCCGTTGTACGAAAAGCGGGTGGTCCCATCGGGCATCAAGCCCTTGCCCTGCGTTTCGCGGACAGCGACGCACAGGTTGGTCTTGCCCGACAGGCAGAAATCGCACTTGCCGCACTCGGCGGTGTAGAGCGGAATCACGTGATCGCCCGGTCTGACGCTGGTGACGCCTTCACCGACCTCGACAACGATGCCCGCGCCCTCGTGGCCAAGAACCACCGGGAAAACACCCTCCGGATCGCTCCCCGCCAGCGTGTACGCATCGGTGTGGCACACGCCGGTGTGCGTCACCCGGATGAGCACTTCGCCCTTCCGGGGAGGGGCGACATCGATCTCGACGATTTCGAGTGGCTTGCCGGCCTCGAAGGCAACAGCGGCGCGAGATTTCATATTGGGATACCCTAGTTGAGTTAAACTGATTGCTGGTGCGAGGGCGTTGCGTCGGAGCCATCGCTCGCTCCCCCCCGGTTTGCCGGTCAGACCGTGACGACGACCTTGCCGATCTGTTCGTTCGATTCGAGGAAGCGGTGCGCATCCTGGATGGCGTCGAGCGGGAAGGTGCGCGCGATCCGCGGCTTGAGCGCGCCCGATTCCAGACCCGCCACGATGAACGCCTTGGCACGATCGAGGGCGGCATCGTCCGAGACGATCTCGCTGTAGAGATACCCCTTGAGCGTGAGGCTCTTGCCCAGCACGGAGAACAACGGGAACGGCGTCGGTTCGCCGCTGAGCGCGCCATATTCGAGCAGGATGCCGCCGCGTGCCATGCTCTCGGTCAGCGGCTCGAACGACGGGCCTCCGACCGGATCGAGCACCACGCGCGCACCCTGACCATCGGTTATCTCCATCACCCTCGCTACCAGATCCTCTTCCCCGGTTGCGACGACATGATGTGCACCGGCATCGATCAGGGCCTGGCGCTTGGCGCCGGTACGCGTCGTCGCGATTACCGTCGCGCCGACCATCCGCGCAATCTGGAAGGCAGCAAGGCCGACGCTGCTGGAGGCAGCAGTGACGATGACGAAATCGCCCTCGCCGAGTTTCGCCTGCTCCACCAGCGCACCCCAGGCGGTGACATACTGCATCCACACGGCCGCCGCTTCCTCGAACGACAGCGCCGCCGGATGCTTGACGACGAGGCGCGCGGGCACATTGGCGACTTCGCCATAAGTGCCCCAGCGCGCGATATCGAGCGGGGGGATGACGCTGACGGCTTCGCCTTCCGCAAACCCGGTCACGTCCGCGCCGACCGTAACGACAGTGCCGGCAGCCTCATAGCCAAGGCGGCTCGGGAACTCGGCTTCCTGAAGGTAGGCATGGTTGCGGAACATCACCTCGGCGCGGTTTATGCCTATCGCCTTCACCGCGATCTGCACTTCGTCGGCCGCAGGCGCGGGGACTGCCACATCTTCAATCCTGAGGACGCTGGCGTCGCCATATTCGTGGATACGGACGATGCGGCTCATTGGAGATTCCTTGATTATTGAATGATCGTTCTGTAAGGGAGAAGACCACCCGTTTCAAGATATTATTTATCGATCGTTCCATATCATGCACCAGAGATGACAGAGACGAAAGCCCGTCGCCGCGCAGGTCGCCCTCGTGTGTTCGACACTGACGCTGCGCTCGACAAGGCGGTGCGGCTGTTCTGGCAGCGCGGCTACGAAGCGACATCGATGGCCGATCTGGTGGCGGAGACTGGCGTCGCCGCTGCCAGTCTCTATGCAGCGTTTGACAACAAGGCGGGGCTGTTTGCGGCGGTGATCGAGCGCTACGCCGCGACGTTCAGCGTCCACCTCTATGCACCCATCAACGATCCGGCATTGTCCACCTACGAGGCCGTCAAAGGCCTGCTGGAACGAGCGGCGTCATCATTCTCGGAACCTGGAACGCCGGCCGGCTGCTTCATGTATTCGGCAGCGGCAGCCGTTTCGCCGGCGTCCGCCGCCATCGAATGCCTGCTGCGCGACAAGCGTATCGCGGCGGAGGCCCTCCTGATCGAGCGTCTGCAACGCGGCGCCGCGCAAGGAGAGCTTGCGGCCAGCGCCGATCCGGCCGTGCTGGGCAAATTCATCAATACGGTCATGGAAGGCATGTCCGTTCAGGCGCGCGACGGCGCTACGATCGACGAACTGCTCTCCATCGCCAAAATGGCACTCGATCGCTGGCCGGCCGCAATTTGATCGTGACATCGTGGTCATCGGCCAATCCGCCTCCCGCGACCGAACAGCAAAACTTATCTCACAGGATGAAAGCACATGAAACACGTGACATTGCCCGGCGGGGAAGTGGTTCCTTCAATGGGTCAAGGCACCTGGAAGATGGGCGAACGTGCCGAGCGCCGATCCGATGAGATCGCCGCGCTACGCGCCGGTGTCGAACTGGGCATGACGCTCGTCGATACCGCCGAAATGTACGGCGATGGTGCGGCGGAAACGCTGATATCCGAGGCGCTGGGCAGCGTTCGCGACCAGTTGTTCCTCGTCAGCAAGGCATATCCGCAGAACGCATCGCGCTCCCGCCTTGCCGGTGCGTGCGAGGCGAGCCTGAAGCGGCTCGGCACCGACCGGCTGGACCTCTACCTTCTCCATTGGCGAGGATCAGTGCCGCTCGCTGAGACTGTGGAGGCAATGGAGGCGCTCAAATCGGCAGGAAAGATCCGGCATTGGGGTGTCAGCAATCTCGATACCGACGACATGGAAGAACTTGTCGCTGCGGGCGGGGATGGCTGCGTGACCGACCAGATCCTCTACAATCTGGTCCGGCGAGGCCCCGAACTGGACCTGCTGCCGTGGCTCGCCGCGCATAACATACCGGTTATGGCGTATAGTCCGGTCGAGCAGGGACGACTTTCAACCCACTCCGCTCTCGATAAAATTGCAGCCGAGGTTGGTGCAACCCCGGTGCAGGTCGCACTTGCGTGGACGTTGCGGCAAGATGGTCTCATCGCCATCCCGAAAGCGAGTTCAGTCGCACATGTGCGGGAGAACCGCGCGGCCGCCGATATCGTTCTTTCCGACGCTCAGCTTGCGGCACTCGACGCGGCATTTCCAAGGCCACGCGACCGCCGTCCACTCGAGATGCTTTAGCGTTAGATGCCGATATTGTCGCTCGAAGGAACAGAGCGCAAACCGGATTGGCGGTAGAAGCCGAATTTAAACTTGTTGAGCCTGCCACTGGCGCGTGAAGTATCACTTCGCAAGCCTTCGCGCAGCAAGGTGAACCACTAGGAGCCTTCTTATGGATCGGATGCCCGCACTGTTTATCGGCCATGGAAGCCCGATGAACACGCTCGAGAGCAATGGCTACACCTCGGCCTGGCGGGCATTCGGGCTTGCGTTGCCCCGCCCCAAGGCGATCCTCGTGGTTTCTGCACATTGGTATTTCGGTGCCACGGCGGTGACGGCCATGGCACGCCCTCGCACAATCCACGATTTCTACGGTTTCCCACAGGAGCTGTTCGACTTTGAATACCCGGCCAAGGGCGAGCCGGACCTCGCGAAAGAGATCGTTGAGCTGGTGAAGCCCGAGTGGGTGGGGCTCGACCAGGATCAGTGGGGTCTCGATCACGGAACGTGGTCGGTGCTCGCGCACCTCTACCCTGAGGCCGACATCCCGGTGGTGCAGCTCTCGATCAACGCGCTCAAGCCGCTGAGCTATCATCTTGACCTTGGCGCAAGACTGGCAGCCTTGCAGGACCGCGGCGTCCTGGTCGTCGCTAGCGGAAATGTTGTTCACAACCTCCGAGCCGTGCGCTGGAACCAGCCCGATTTTGCGTTCGACTGGGCACAGCGTTTCGACGAAGCAGCGGTTCGCCAGCTGGCAGAAAACCCTGGCGATCTGCTGCGCCTTGTGGAGCATTCCGATTATGCCGCGGCGGTTCCCACGCCCGACCATTTTGTTCCGCTGCTTTATCTTGCCGGAATGGCGGCTGCCCGCTCCGAAACCCTTGATCCGCTGGTGCGCGGCTATTCGATGGGCTCCGTGTCCATGACCTGTTACGGTCTTGGCACCGAAGGTTTGGCATGCTCCGAAAAAACGGGCGCGGCCAAATTGCCGAGTGATGTGCCGGCTGACCAGACGAATACATGATCCCTCGGCACACGGCGGACAGGTTTGGTGAAGTCAGGACAGAAGACGCGAAACGACGTCGTAGATCGTCTTGATCCTTGAACACGGAAACATGTCGGAATCCTGGCTCTGCCCTCTCGGCTCGCGGAGTCGCGCCTAATGATCTTGCCTTCCTAAAGGACGTGTTCGACCGAACTGACGAGGATCATGCCGCCGATTTTCTCGACCATCAACTGTGGGCGCTGCGCACAAGCCTCGATCAAGACGCAATAATCGTCCCCCTCCTTGTCGATGACGGCACGATAGACAGTTGCACCCTGTAGCGACATGAGGTCGAGCACACGCAAAGGCATGTCGAGCTAGCCAACCCCGCGAATATCGGCAAACGACTGCAGTTCATTCAAGACGAAACCGGGATCGAGCGTTCAGGGTCTTGCGGAAAGCTGCAGCATGAATGCAATCCGGCCGGTGACATTACGCGTAAGGGCGGGAAGCGCCGGTCGCAAAGTCTGTAACAGTGTAATCTATGCCGTTGTGGTGATCCCGAAGAACGTCCGCTCCCACCCTTGCCAGAAGCCGCCCGGGTCCAGGGCGATGACTGAGCCGGCGCGACCGCGCCGCGCCATCTCGAGCACAAGCCGGGCGCCCAAGGATCTGCCAACCATGTCGATCCCTCAAGGTTCTCTTTGACGAGCCAATCGTCCAGGCTCCGCCCCAGCCCTTCGAACGTACCGCTGTCGTCCTGTGCGGGAGCCTGCCCGTGGCCAGGCAGTTCCAGGATTATCACCTCCCTCACTTGGGCGAGGGCAGGCGAGATCGTATCCCAGGACCGACGGCTTCCCCGCCAAGCCGTGGACGAGCAGGATGGGTTTTCCGTGGCCTAGTCGTGTGTGAAGTATGCTCATGCAAAGATACCGCGTCGCAAGGACTTGGCCCCCCCCCGCCCCGAATGTCCACATAATCAATCAGTCGCTAAGAACGGACAGTCCGCTCTTGGATCGGCAGCCGAAAGGCTGCTTTTCCGAATTTCGACCCTATCAGCAGACAGTCTGGAAACGGCCCAGCTCCGGATAGTCGGGCACCATCGCCGGAATGAGATCTATGCGCACAGTATACAGCGCGCAATCCTACCAGGCATGGCGCTGTCAGCTAGCTGGCGGTAATTCGCGGAAATGGCAGACAACAAGAACCAGCACTTCGTACCGAAGGCATACCTGCGTCCGTTCGGCAGCAATGACGGGAAGTCCATCAACCTGCACGCACTCGCTTCGGGCCGCTCTGTCGAGGGAGCGTCGATAAAGGGGCAGTGCTCGCGGAACTATTTCTACGGCCAAGAGCCGATATTCGACGAGTTCATCCGCCACTTCGAGGGCGGATACGGCGAGGCCATCAAACGCTTGGTCAACTGGGAGGTCGAACCGAGAGACATCAAACGGCTGCTGGATTTCTTCGTGCTCCAGTACCGTAAGCGCCGACGGAAGGTGGCGTTGACGCGGCCTGTCAGGCTTTGCGGCGTGTC
>CAURZK010000010.1:0-33877 GCA_963529855.1 uncultured Erythrobacter sp.
CATCCCGAGTCACCACCAGCACCTGCTCGCTGTGGCGACGCCCGAAGAGGCTGGGCAGCGTTTGATTTAGCCGGAGGCAATTGATGAAGCCGTCCAGCTCCTCACGCTCGTCGGGCAGCACGAAGGCTCGGTCATAGCCGGCGTAGAAGGCCTTTAGGACCGGGGAGGTCGGGTCCTCACTCGTATGCAGGCGAAGGTCGTTGCCAAGGACTTCCTGATGCTCGAAGAGGGCCATTCGCATATCATGGCGCCAGTTCCGTCGCGGCGCAATGGAAGCCCGACATCATGACCGGCGGGCGCCTCGCGCTAAAGGTGCTCGTATTGATGTCCGGCGTACGCGCCCTTCTTGGTTCGGTCTGTCCATCTGAGCGTCAAAAAGCTGCCAGGCCGCTATCGGCCCAGCTTTTGCCGTCCGACCTAGCTTTGCCCAGAATATTGAGGGTCGGTGTAGCCGTATCGAACCTGCTGATGATCGGCCCGCCGGGCGCGGGCAAGTCGCTGCTTGCCTCGTGCCTGCCCGGTGTCCTGCCCGAACTGACCAGTGGGGAGGCGCTGCAAGTCTCGATGGTCCAGTCGGTCGCCGGGATGCTGGAAGGCGGGCGGATCAGCCGCGAACGGCCATTCCGCGCGCCTCACCATTCCGCCAGCATGGCCGCGCTCACCGGTGGGGGGCTGAAGGTCAAGCCGGGCGAGGTCAGCCTGGCCCATCTGGGCGTGCTGTTCCTCGACGAACTGCCCGAATTCCAGCGCGCGGTGCTCGATTCGCTGCGCCAGCCGCTGGAGACGGGCAAGGTCGACGTCGCCCGCGCCAACGCGCACGTCACCTTCCCCGCGCGGGTGCAACTGGTTGCGGCGATGAACCCGTGCCGCTGCGGGCACTTGGGCGATGCGGCGCTCGCCTGCAGCCGCGCCCCGCGCTGTGCCGCCGATTACCAGACCCGGGTGAGCGGCCCGATGCTCGACCGGATCGACCTGCACGTGGAGGTCGACCCGGTCAGCGCTGCCGACCTCGCCCTGCCGCCGACCGCCGAAGGAAGCGCGGAAGTCGCTGCCCGCGTGGCCCGGGCGCGCGAGGTGCAATCGGCGCGGGCGGCGGAAACCGGCGTGCGCACCAATGCGGAACTCGACGGCCCCGCGCTCGAACGCTTCGCGACGCCGCACGAACCGGGACGCAAGCTGCTGATGCAAGCGGCCGAGGCGATGCGCCTGTCCGCGCGCGGCTACACCCGCATGCTCCGCGTCGCCCGCACGATCGCCGACCTTGCGGGCGCCGAGGACGTGGGCCGGATTCACGTGGCCGAGGCACTGAGTTACCGGAGGCAAGCGCCAAGGGCGTGATGACTGGAATGGGGTGGAATTCAGAATGGCGGCTTTGCTGCACAAGATGCTAGAATTTCGATGGGATTTCGGTAACTTTCCTCCATGCCTATCGCAAACATATCGAAGCTTGTCGGCATATGCGCAGGCTTGCTTTTGGCCGGTTGTGCCACACCGCCCACCCTAGGCGGAGCGGCGCCAGATCAGGTGACCCTCGTGGAGCCCTTCGAGTATGTCACGGCACCTCCACCAAGTTCGATGCTAGGATTCAAGTTCGCTGCGCTATCCGAAATCGATCCTTCCAACCCATTGGCGGATCAGATGGCGACCCAGACGCTCAGCCTGTTTGGCAGGGAAGATCTCATCGCAGACATCAGCGACGACTACCGCGCCGCTCAATGCGCCGCGGAATCAGCACGCGATGTGTTCGACGAGATCGAAGAGCGGGCTGGCAAGACTTCGATTGTAATCATCAATGAGAGCCACGAGCGCTCGGAGCATCGGGGCTTCTCGGCTGATCTTGTCACGCGGCTTCATTCACTTGGCTACAATACTCTTGCAATGGAGGCTCTCGCGAATCCCAATCAAGATATGCCAGAGCAATATCTGCCGCCATACATGAAGCGCCCAAGCCTTCCCTACCTCGAAGATGAGGACGGATACTATCTGTCGGAGGCGGCGTTTGGCAGGATAGGGAGAGTGGCCAAGAAGCTGAAATACCGGCTGATTGGATATGAGGCCCATGATGAGGAAGGCGAGGAGGCGCTAACTCAAGACGAGCAGATCGCACTGCGGGAGGAGCGGCAGGCAAGCAATTTGGCAGCCTATTTGCGCGACCATCCCGACGCCAAATTGATCGTGCACGTGGGATACTCCCATGCGGCGGAAGTTCCGAGGGCAAGCGGCGCAAGATGGATGGCGGCCCGCCTGAAGGCCAAGACCGGCATTGACCCACTAACAGTAGCACAAACGATTTGCCGTCACGGAGGCTCAAGCCGCCGCCTAGCCATGCTGCCGGATGACCAACCTCCCGGCACGTTCGATCTTATCGTGGAACATCCGATCGCACGCTTTGAAAAGAAGCGACCGGCGTGGCGGCTACAAGTAGGCGATCAACCGGTCGCCATCCCTGCGAAGCTGTATCCGTCGAAGGGATGGCGGGTAATCGAAGCGCGGCCTGCTGGTGAAAGCTCTACCTCGGTTCCCATGGACCGTGTTGCGATCCGATCAGGTGAGGACGTGGCATTGTTGCTGCCCCCGGGTCAGTATGCGTTGAGGATCATTGATCTGCCAACAGCACCTCAACCGAGCGACGCTGAGAAGGTGACGGGTTCGTAAGGCTTCGCTTGCCCCGCCGCTATGACCGTAACGGGGTCGTAAGCTGCCGAATATCTACTCCGCCGCCTGCCGCCGGTTGAGGTCGGCGTAGTCGCCGCGCCCGAGCGCCGCACCTGCCTCGGCGCGCGAGCCGTCGGGGCGCAGGCCGACTTTTTCCGGCTTGGTCAGCCACAGGTCCTGGGGGCCGAGGATGCGGCCGTCGTGGGCGAGGATCGCGACGGGTCCGATCGGCAGGCGGTCCTGCTCGTCCACGAGGACCGGATTCTCGACCACCTCGTGGCCGTATTTCTGGCCCCACTGGCGCAGTGCCAGCATGGCGGGCAGCAGGTCGAAGCCTTTTTCCGTCAGCCGGTATTCGATCCGGCGGCGGTCGTCGGCGCAGGGACGGCGGTCGAGGATCTGGTGTTCGACCAGCTTGGCCAGCCGGTTCGACAGGATATTGCGCGCGATGCCCAGTTCGCTGAGGAATTCCTCGAAATGGTGCAGCCCGTTGAAGCTGGCGCGCAGGATCATGAAGCTCCACCGCTCGCCCATCACTTCGAGTGCTTCGGGCAGTCCGCACGCGGTCAGCTCGCGCAAGGGTTCTCTCAATTCACCCATCTGGCATCCTTCTCCACCGCGCCGTTCTAGCGAGTTTCCGTAGCGTCACAAAACCGAAACTAAGTTTCGACTTGCAACCTAGTTATATGGGGAGTAGGTAGCGATTCGCAACTGGTATCGATTCGAAACTGAATTAGGGCCCGTTGCCTAGGTAAGCAACAGGAATGCGATCATGACTTTCTCTCTCCCCCGCTTCCGCAGTGTGGCCGCCGTCGGCGCGGCGATGCTGTACACTTCGCTCACGTTCGGCGCGACGATCGCGCCGACCCCCGCCCACGCCAGCACCGGCGCCTATTACACCGCGACGCTCACCGCGCCAGCCCAGGACAACCGCTATATCGGCGGTGGCCTGGTGTGGCGCTGTGAAGGGACGACCTGCACCGCTGCCAAGGGCACTTCGCGCCCCGAAGTGGTGTGCCGCCGTCTCCAGCGCGAAGCCGGCACGATCGCCAGCTTCACCGCCAATGGCGAAGCGCTCGCGGCCGAACGCCTGGCCAAGTGCAACGGCCAGTAACCTGACCCCACCCCCCTGTCCTCTCGCGATGGGTGGAGACTGCGACCCCCGGGATGCCTGTCCCGGGGGTCTTTTCACGTGATGAGGCCGCGCGCCGTAAGGTCCCGTTCCAAGGTCGCCGCATCGTCGAAATGATGTACCTGCCAGCCCAGCGCAGCAGCGCCCGCGATATTGACCGCGTTGTCGTCGATGAACAGCATCGCGCCCGGCGCATGGCCGAATCGCCGCGCCGCAAGATCGAAGATGGCCGGATCGGGCTTGGCCAGCTTTTCATCGCCGGAGACGACAATGTCGCGGAATCGGTCGAACACCGGCGCGGTCGGGCGGAACATGGCCCAGAACTCGGCACCGAAATTGGTGATGGCGTAGAGCGGCACGCCCGCTTCATCGAGTCGCGCAACCAGTTCCAGGCTGCCGGGCATCGGCCCCGGAATGGTTTCGTTGAACCGCGTGGCATAGGCATCGATCAGGTGCGCGTGGTCGGGAAACTGCGCCTGCCGTTCCGGCACCATGTCCGAAAGCGGCCGACCTTCATCGTGCTGGAAATGCCATTGCTCGGTCACGACGTTGGCGAGGAACCAGTCACGTTCCGCCTGGTCAGCTATCAGCTTGTCAAACAGGGCTGACAATTGCCACTGGTAAAGCACGCGTCCGACATCGAACACGACCGCCTCGACTTGTTCAGTCATTGCACGGTCCTTGGAAGATCATAGCACATCCAAATGCAAACGGCCCGCACTCCGGGTGGAGGCAGGCCGATTGACGTAGCCCGGCGCAAACCGGGCCATCCGCATGCAGATCAGCCCTGGCGGGCCTTGAAGCGGCGGTTGGTCTTGTTGATGACGTAGGTCCGGCCACGGCGGCGGATCACGCGGCAGTCGCGATGGCGGTCCTTCAGCGACTTGAGGCTGTTGCGAATCTTCATTGGTCTTTCCCGAAAGCGAAAGCGGCAACCGGAACCCGATGCCGAAAATCGAGCCGCGCCCCTAGGCGGCGCGCCGGGCGAAGTCAACCGTTGCCGCGGATCTCGGCCAGGCGCCGCTCCCACGCCAGCGCATGGGCGACGATGGTGTCGAGGTCCGCATGGCGCGGCTGCCACGGCAGGGTGCACTTGAGCAATGCGGGATCGGACACCAGCGAATCCGAATCGCCCGGCCTGCGTGGACTGATTCGCCGTTCGATTTTCATGTTGGTCACCCGGTCGACGGCATCGAGCACCTCCAGAACCGAGAACCCCCGGCCATAGCCGCAATTCATGGTCAGCGACCGCGCTGGTTCGGCGATCAGAGCTTCCAGCGCCAGCACGTGCGCTGCGGCAAGATCGGACACGTGGATGTAATCGCGCACACCGGTGCCATCGGGTGTGTCGTAATCCGTGCCGAACACATCGACATGGCCGCGCTTGCCCAGCGCAGCCTCGACCGCGACCTTTATCAGGTGGGTTGCCCCGGCCGTCGATTGCCCGGTGCGGCCTGCGGGATCGGCGCCGGCGACATTGAAGTAGCGCAGGGCGCAATAGTTCATCGGATGAGCGAGCGATACATCGGCCAGCATCTGCTCGCTCATCAGCTTGGACCAGCCATAGGGATTGATCGGCCGCTGGGGGGTCGCCTCGGTCACGGGCGATACCTCGGGTATGCCATAGGTTGCCGCGGTCGAACTGAAGATGAAGTGCGGCAACCCGGCCGCCACCGCCGCCGCGATCAGCGCGCGGGTGCGGACGGTGTTGTTGAGATAATACTTGAGCGGGTCCGACACCGATTCTGGCACCACGATCGAGCCGGCAAAATGCATCACTGCCCGCGTGCCCTGTTCGGCAAAGATCCGCGCCAGCAGGTCGGTGTCCTCGATATCGCCTTGATAGAACGGAACGTCAGCAGGCAAGGCGAACCGGAAGCCGGTCGAAAGGTTATCGATTACTGCCACCGGCCAGCCCGCATCGCGCAGTGCGAGGACGGCGTGACTGCCGATATAGCCAGCACCACCAGTAACCAGGACGGGGACGGTATTGATATTGGTCATGCTTGGGTCCGCTAGCAAATCGGTGCGTTGGTAGGATTAACGCGCTCTTGGCACAGTCGCCGTGTCGGCGGTAGGGAGCGGGTGAAGGAGTCGCGGCAATGATCAGACTATCCTCCGGCCTCGCTGCATTCGGGGCATTGGTGCTCGCCGGTTGCGCGACCACGCCATACACCGGCCCTGTCGAGGTGACCCGCTTCGTCTCCCCGACAGCCGGCGCGCAGATTGGCCGTAGCACCGTGTTCGTCGAAAATGCGCCCGGGCCTGGCGGCGATTCGCTTGCGCTTGCTCCTTACAAGGCGGCCGTGGCGCAGGAACTGGTTCGGCTGGGCTATCGCGAAACCTCACGTGATAACGCGCAGCAGGTGGCGCAGGTCCGGCTCGAAAAGTATGCCCTGAGCAACGACGGCGCGCGGCGCGGGCCAGTCAGCGTCGGGGTTGGAGGATCAACCGGCAGCTATGGCTCGGGCGTCGGGCTCGGGGTCGGCATCAATCTGGGCGGTGGGCAAAATCGCGAGCGGCTGGTCACGGAAATGGGTGTCATGCTGCGCGACAAGGCGAGCGGCGCGACATATTGGGAAGGCCGCGCGCAATTTATGGTAAGCCCGGATTCACGTTTTGCGGATAGCAGCAGCAATGCCTCGGCAATCGCCGGGGCTTTGTTCCGCGACTTTCCCGGAAACAACGGCGAAACGGTCGAGGTAAGGGTACCCGAGTGAACGACATTACGATCGACAGCAATTTCGACAGCGGCAATATCGAGGTGCTGTCGATCGATGGAACCAGGGCCCGGCTAGGCATCCGCAAGGACCATCAATCCGATTTCAAGCAGTGGTTCCATTTCCGTGTTTCCGGCGCCGCCGGTCGCGAGGTGGAACTGATCATCACCGGCCTCAACGCTTCGGCTTATCCGATGGGGTGGCCAGGCTACAATTGCCGCGTGTCGGAAGACCGGCAGTACTGGGCCGCCGCGCCCACCACCTGCGACATGAACGCGGAAGACGGTTCGATCACAGTGCGTTACACGCCGACAGGCGATCTCGCGTGGTTCGCTTATTTTGCGCCCTATTCGATGGAGCGGCATCACGATCTCGTGACCGAATGTGCCGCGAGCGAAGGAGTGACGCACCGGCGGCTCGGTACGTCCCTCGACGGGCAGCCGATCGATTGCCTCGTGATGGGCGAAGGCGAGACGCAGGTGTGGCTTTACGCGCGGCAGCACCCGGGCGAATCGATGGCGGAATGGTGGATGGAAGGCGCGCTCGAACTGCTGACCGACACGACCAGCTCGCTCGCACGGGAACTGCGCAAGCGTTGTACCTTCCATGTCGTGCCCAATTGCAATCCCGACGGGTCGCGGCGCGGGCACCTGCGCACCAATGCGGCGGGCATCAACCTCAACCGTGAATGGGACGCGCCAAGCGCAGAAAAATCACCCGAAGTCCTGGCAATTCGCAATGCGATGGACGCCTCAGGCGTCGACTTCGCAATGGACGTGCACGGGGACGAGGCGATCCCGGCAGTGTTTTTCGCCGGCTACGAAGGCATTCCCGGGCTGACAGACGAACATATCGGCCGGTTCGTGCGCTACCGCGAAATCCTCGCCCGGCGTACGCCCGACTTCCAGCTCGAGAAAGGCTATCCTGTCTCGAAGCCGGGCGAGGCGAACCTGTCGATGTCCACCACCCAGGTTGCGCACCGCTTCGGCGCCTGCGCGATGACGCTGGAAATGCCGTTCAAGGATCACGATCCGGCGGCTGATGCGGCGCAGAACTGGTCACCCGAACGGTGCAAGCAGTTAGGGGCCGACTGCATGGGCGCGCTGCTGGAATGGCTGGAGAGCTAAACCAGGCTCGCCGGCCCGAAAGCGTGGGGTAGCAGTTCACTCAGGCGCACGCGGCGCACTTCATCTGCACCCACGCAGAGTATGTCGGGGTCGGTCCCGCCCAGTTGGGCAAGCTCGTTGAGAACCTGTCGGCAGCGGCCGCACGGGGTGATCGGCTCTGCCGCGGGCCCGGTGACGGCAACCGTCAAGAGGCCGCCGCGCACGCCATCGGCCATCGCCTTGCCCACCGCGATCGTTTCCGCGCACAGGGCGAGGCCATAGCTGGCGTTTTCGATATTCGTGCCAGTCACGACGCTGCCGTCGGCGAAACGCAGCGCCGCCCCCACAGCGAAACGCGAATAGGGTGAATAGGAATGGCGCGCAGCTCCGCGAGCGGTAGCGATCAGGTCGTCATCGGTCATGATCTGCCTCTACTCCAGTGTTCTTAGGATGTCGAAGGCGCGGCTGCATTGGTATGCATTCTTGCGCGTCGCTCCCGCTGGCCCCATTATGTTGCGATGCAGCATGACAATGAAGAACCGGGCCTTCTGCGCCAGCTTTCCGAAGCGATCCTGGGGCGGCGGATGATAACGGCGCATTATAACGGTGCCGTGCGCAATCTCGCGCCGCACATTGTATACCTGCGTCGGGGTGCACTCTATCTCGGCGCCTTCAATCCGGACAAGAACTGGCGCGGCCCCGACGATCACAAGCTGGGCCACTTCAATTGCGCCGGGCTCACTCAAGTTTCGGTCGAGCCTGACGGATTTGCCCCTATCGCCGCATTCGACGGGACAGCGCCAGAGGCCGACGATGTCGTTCTCGTAACCATCGACATGGTGGCGGAACAGGCCGCCTGAGGCCGCGTCAGGGTTTCGCTACGACCCAGTCGATCGGTGCCTCGGCCGCATCGGTGCGCAGTGCATCGTTGGCCGTCCACAACAGCCATGGCCGCCCGGCATAATCCGGCTCCAGCCGGGTGCGGGTGAGCCACAGGTTCCGTTCCAGCCGGGCGGCAATCGGGTGATTGGCCTCGAACGCTTCCGACAGCTTGAGGATGACCGGCTGGCCGGCATGCATCTCGATCTGGTTGACCAGGGTCATCAGTTCACTCGCCACGGCAGCTTCGGGCACGTTGTCGGTACAGACCTCGGTCCCGTCGACCAGTTCGATAGCGGGGGGGAGAAGGTCGGCGCCGCGCGGGACCATGGTGACGAAATTGGCCGATTGACCATCCGCCATGGCGCAGGGGTCAAACCGGTGCACTGCACCCACCTGCAACCCTGCCTCCCGCGCGAGAGCAAGATTGCGCGCGAAAGCGCCGTCCTGCCCCCGCTCACCGCGGCTGGCGGCAAGATAGACGAAATCGGCGCCCAGCGCACGGGCCGTGCGGAAATTGACTGCGCCATCGCTTTCATCGACGGCCAGCCCCTGGTCGGGATAATCGGCTTCGGCCGGCGTCCAGTGGGCAAGGTGCCACCAGGCCCAGGCGCCGCTGGCCAATGCCGCCAGCACCGCCAGTGCCAGCGCGCGCGCGCCCCAGCCGAAACCCTTCTTCTTCTTGCGACCCATGATGCCTTGCCGAATCCCGCCCGTTCAGCCGCGGATATGGAGCACGCAGATCAGCGTGAACAGCCGCCGTGCGGTGGCGAAGTCGGTTTCCACCTTGCCTGCAAGGCGTTCCAGCAGAAGTTCGGCGGCATCGTTGTGAATCCCGCGCCGGGCCATGTCGATCGTCTCGATCTCGGCCGGGGTTGCCTTGCGAATCGCCTGGTAATAGCTGTCGCAGATCGCGAAATATTCACGCACCGGCCGCCGAAACCGGGCGAGGCCGAGCAGGAGCAGCTCGAGCGGGCCGTCGTTCTCGTCCCGAATATCGAGGGCGAGCCGGCCGTCCCGGACCGACAGCAGCAGGCGGTACGGACCATCGGCCCCCGCCTCGCTGGCGCGGATCGGGCGGAAGGTGTTTTCCTCTATCAGGTCGTAGATCGCAACGCGCCGTTCCTGTTCAACGTCGGCGTTGCGCCACAGGATCGTCTCGTCGTCGAGCGCGATATGGGCGATCCGCCAGGTGTCCTTGGGCACGGTCATGGGCACAGGCGCTTTCGCAGATGCGAAGGGTCGGGGGCAAGAGGCGATCCATCGCCGTGCCGCCGCCGATTCGTCCACAAGGCTGTCCGCGAACGTGGCCGCGCCCGACCTTGCCGGGCGGGCCGGGCTGCCGCACAAGCGCCGCGATGCCCGAACACGATCTCCTCGTCCCCGCCGAATCAGGCGATTCCCCCACTGCTCGCCAGCTTCCCGCCAATATCGAGGCGGAGGCCGCGTTCCTTGGCGCGGTGCTGATCGACAATTCCGTGATCGAGGAATTGCCCGTCGCCCTGCGTCCCGATCACTTTTTCGAACCCCTGCATCAACGCATCTACGAGCGGGTAACGACCCTGATAGATCGCAATGCGGTGGTGACACCGGTTACGCTCAAACCTTATTTCGACAGCGACCCGGCCATGCAGCAGCTGGGCGGAATCACCTATCTCGCTGGGCTGACCGCTGATGGCCACGGACTGCTCGCCCCGCGTGAACTGGCACAGCAGATCTACGACCTTGCCTTGCTGCGGCAGCTGGTCAGTGTCGGACGCGGGCTGGTGGAGGGGGCGCTCGACACCTCCGAAGACGTGGCGCCGCTCCAGCAAATCGAACAGGCCGAAGCCGATCTCTATCGTGTTGCCGAAGGCGCGGTGGTCGGCAGCGAAGCGCAGAGCTTCAAGGAAGCGTCCCTGGGTGCGCTCAAACTGGTCGAGGCGGCGCTGAATTCGGGCGGGCGTTTTTCGGGCAAGACCACCGGCCTCGATTCGATCAACGAAAAGACCAGCGGCCTGCACAATTCCGACCTTATCATTCTGGCTGGCCGGCCGGGCATGGGCAAGACCTCGCTCGCCACCAACATCGCCTTCAACGCCGCCGCCCGGCTGATGCGCGACCGGCGCGACGGGATCGAGAACTCTCCTGGGGCTGCGACCGCATTCTTCAGCCTGGAAATGAGCGCCGATCAGCTCGCGACCCGTATCCTGTCCGAACAGGCCGAGATATCCAGTGAATCGCTGCGCTCGGGCCAGCTGACCCGCGAGGAATTCCAGCAGCTGTCGTTCGCCAGCCAGGAACTGGCCGAACTGCCGCTCTACATCGACGACACGCCTGCATTGACGATTGCGGCCCTGCGTGCCCGTGCCCGCCGCTTGAAGCGCCGCTTCGACATCGGGCTGGTCGTCGTCGACTACCTCCAGCTGCTGCAGGGCACCGGCCGCGCCAACGATAACCGCGTGAACGAAATTTCGGAAATCAGCCGCGGCTTGAAAACGCTGGCCAAGGAGCTGGCCGTGCCCGTGATCGCCTTGTCCCAGCTCAGCCGTGCCGTGGAAAGCCGCGAGGACAAGCGGCCGCAGCTTTCGGACCTGCGCGAATCAGGCTCGATCGAGCAGGACGCGGACATGGTGTGGTTCATCTACCGCGCCGAGTATTACCACAACGCCAGCCGCCCAGACTTCCCCGACGCGGCCAGTTCCGACGACGCGAAGGAGAAATACCGCGCGTGGGAGGAAAAGCACGAGGAGCTGGTCGGCAAGGCCACGCTGATCGTCGCCAAGCAGCGCCACGGCTCGACCGGCAATGTCCCGCTGCACTTCCAGAGCGAATTCACCAAGTTCAGCTCGCCCGAACGGCGCGACTATTCGGATTACGGGGAATAGATCACAGCCCCAGGTTGAGCCGCCGGGTCACGTTGTAGTCGATCACCGAAACCAGCAGCCAACCCAGAAACCAGCGGACCCGGTTCCATGGCGTCGCCATCCGGTCGAGCCGGTCCGGGGTGATCTCGATCGAGGCGGCAAGATGTTCGTCGATGAAGCAGCGCATCCGTTTGGCCAGTACCGGGTCCTCGACCCGCAACATGATCTCCAGGTTCAAGTAGAGGCTGCGCATGTCGAGATTGGCACTGCCGATGTAGACCGCATCATCCAGCACCATCAGCTTGGTGTGCAGCTTGGTCGGGCTGAATTCCCAAATCCGCGCCCCGCGCTTGATGAGATAGCGATAGAGCGCCCGCGCAGCTCCGATGGTTGCGTTGTTATCCGACTTGGCAGCAAGCAGCAGCCGCGTTTGGCCCTTCTTCGCAATCCGGCCTATCCGGCGCAGCAGGCTGTAGGGGGGGGAGAAATAGGCCATGACCAGATCAAGCCGCTCGCCCCTGGTCAGGTCCTGGGACACGCACCGGGCCCAGCTCGAGAGGCCGCGGGTAGGCCCGCCGACCAGCCAGCGGCACCCGTGGCCATCGTGCCAGTCCCAGGTCCGCACGGCGCGGCGGATGGCGCGGAAATGCCGGTGATCCTCCAGCGTCCAGGCGCGCAGCCGTTCGAACCATTCCGTCAGGCCGGCGACCGCGCTGCCTTCGATGGCAATGGCGAGGTCGGTCCAGCCGCCGTCTTGAGGTGAGGCGAAATAGTCGTCCTCGATGTTGAACCCGCCGAACATCGCCCGGGCATTGTCGGCGATGACCATCTTCTGGTGGTTGCGGATCAGATAGCGCTGGGTCCAGCGCGGGCTGAAACAGATGAAGCAGCCGCCCGCGTCCACCAGCGGCTTGAGAAACGCATCGCTGGCGGCCGCACCGAACCGGTCGATGATCAAGGTTACCGCGACCCCGCGCCGGGCGGCGGCAACCAGGCGGTCGCGAAACTGGGTGCTGATCGCGTCTTCGGCAAAGATGTAGAAGCAGACGTCCAGTGTCGATTGCGCACTGTCGACCAGCTCTATCAGCGCCGCGCGTCGATCGTCGCCGGCGGGATAGAATGTCAAGGCCTGCCCATTCGTGTCGACTTGAAACGGAGCTGGATCGCGAAACGCTGCTGCTGCCAAGTTCGCGGGTGTTTCCGGTACCATCGTCCTGCGGCTTAGCGTGCGCCTGCCCGCCCGGCAAATTCTTGACTCCCGACGACGTTGGGCCTATCTGGCGCGCTTTCCCGCAGCATTGCGATAAGTGGAGTGCCCGATGGCGCGCGTTACCGTCGAAGATTGCGTCGACAAGGTTCCCAACCGGTTCGATCTCGTCCTGCTCGCCGCGCAGCGCGCGCGCGAGATTTCGGGCGGTGCCGAACTGACCATCGATCGCGACCGCGACAAGAACCCCGTTGTGGCCCTGCGTGAGATCGCCGAACAGACCATCCGTCCGGACGAGCTGCGCGAATCCGCTGTGGTCAACCTGCAGAAGATTCTGCCCGACGACGAGGACGAGGCGGACGAGATCGGCTCTCTCAGCCAGTCGGCCGAAGCACTGCGGATCACCGCCTCGGCGCCGGCCCGGTCGACTTCCTTCGGGTCTGACTACGACGGCTGATAACGCGCTTTTCGGCAGGCATTCAAAGGGCTGCTCTCTCACAAGAGAGGCAGCCCTTTCTCGTTGGACCTGGCGGAGGCGTTGGACGATTCGACTAGGGTGTTCATCGGTGCACCAGTTGCACGCGTTCGTGGGTCGGTGTCGTGGTCCTTCCCAATGGCGCCACAGGACAGCAAATTACCGTCAATCGGGGGCGAAACGATCGCCTTCCTCCACCGCTGCGATGCAGTGGCGGGGGATGTCGAACTGGCGCTGACTGACAGGGGGCGGCTTCGGGCCGCAAGCTTTCTCGATGGGCGGGAACCGTTCTGGCAGGAACGCAGTGTCGTTCCGCTCGATCTCTCGCATCGCCCGGTGTCGCCGGCCCGGCTGGCGGTCTTCCATGTCGGGTTTTGCGGATCGACGCTGCTGGCGCGGCTGTTGGACCGGCCTGGCCGGGTCCTGGTGCTGAAGGAGCCTCAATGCCTGGCGGATATCGCCGCGCAGCGCACCCAGATCGAGCGCGGTAATGCCATTGCACCGCTTCCGGTCCTGCTGGATCATGCGCTGGCCCACCTGGGCGGGGCCGGGGAACCCGACATCACTGTCGTGTTAAAGCCGACGAACTGGGTCAACTCGCTCATTCCGGCGTTGTGCGTTCCCGGGCGGATCGATCATGCGGTATTCGTTTCCATGGATCCACGGGCGTACCTGGGTGCGGTTTTTCGCGGAGGGCGCGAACGCATCGGCTTTTGCGCCAGGCTGGCCGCGGAAATCGCGCCAGTCCTGCCCTGGGGCAACGAAGCCTTGGCGGAAGCGGCGGGCGGCGGCGGCGATGCACTCGACCGGGCGGCATGCATCGTGGCGCTGCTTCATCTCATGCAGGAAACGATCTTCGACGGAGCTATCAAGGCGAATGGCTGGTCGGCCAAGTCCCGGATCGATTTCGCACATCTGACGCAGCATCCCGCAGGGGTTCTTCGCCGCGTGCGCACGCAACTGGGCCTGCCACAGCCTATGGACGACGAGGTCAGTGTGGCGACACAGCTGGAACGGCACGCGAAGGACCCGGCGAGCCCGTTCCGGCCGGATCGCAGGCTGGACGAGGATGCAGAGGTCGAACGTCACCACGCCGGTCGGTTCGACCGTGCGCTCGAATGGCTCGAGAGCCGCTGGCCTCCCGTCAACTGAGCCCTTGCGCCGGCATGGCCCGTGGTCCAATCGTGCGGGATGGGTGGAGATATCGGGGACCTGGCGGGCGGTATGGCCGACACGGCCACGGGTTCGCTTGTCGCACGCGCGGTTGAGCCGGATGCAGGAAGGCGGGCTGGCCACACCAATGAAAGCGCGTGCCTCAACTGCGCAACTCCGCTGGTGGGTCCACATTGCCATGCATGCGGGCAACGGGGACATGTTCACCGCACGATCGGGGCATTCGTGCACGACCTCGTTCATGGCGTGCTGCATTTCGAAGGAAAGACCTGGCGCACCTTGCCGTTGCTGGCTTGGCAACCCGGCAAGCTGACGCGCGAATACATCGATGGCCGGCGGGCGAGTTATGTCAGCCCGATCGCGTTGTTCCTGTTCGTCGTGTTTTTGAGTTTCGCGTTGTTCAGCGCGCTGGGCGGATCGGCGGCGATGTCGCCGCAAGTTCGCGGGCTTGATCAGGTTCGTTCCGCTTACACTGCCAATCGTGCAGAACTGGCCGAGCTACGCCAGGATCGTACCAAGGTCGCCGGCGACGCCGTGCGTATGGCGGAAATCGACGCCAGTATCGAGGAGCTCGAAGAGGATCAGGCCGGCATCCGCATGGTGCTGGGCAATGTCGGTACAGAAGTGGAGGAGGATTTTCGGGCGGGGTTCGAGCGCAGCCCGATTCCCGCGAGCAGCGATCTTGGTGCAGCCATCGATCGGCTCAAGGAGAACCCACAGCTGGCGATCTACAAGGTTCAGACCAACGCCTACAAGTACAGCTGGATGCTGATCCCACTCAGCGTGCCCTTTGTATGGCTGCTGTTTCCATTCAGCCGCCGCTTCGGGGTGTACGACCACACCGTTTTTGCGACGTATTCGATCACGTTCATGATCGCGCTGGTCGCGGCGGCGAGCCTGCTGGTCTATTTCAATATGGGCGCTGTTGGGGGCTTGTTGCTGCTCTATGCGCCTTGGCACATGTACCGGCAGCTGCGCGGTACTTACGCGCTCGGCCGGTGGGGTGCCTTGTGGCGCATGCTGGCGCTGAGCCTGTTCGCATGGGTCGCGATTGCGCTGTTCGTTACGGTGATAGGAGTCATGGCCACCTGATCGGTCAGGCCGTGCGCATCCATCCCGTGATCGAATAGCGGCGGTAGGCGGCGGCTCGGGTCACCTCCGTCACGCTGTGGCGACGGGGCACGCGGAACAGGTTGAGCCTGTTGAAGTCGGGCATAAGCGCGTCAGCCCGGGCCGTTTTGTCATCGTGGAAGGCCAGCAGGCCGCCCCACTCCATCCGCCACTGCGGGGTCAGGTTGAGGACGTAGGCGGCCACACGGTTCTTGCCCGGAAAATCATCGTCGTGCCCGGTCAGGAAATCGCCGGGGGAATAGGCCGTCGCTTGCGCATCGGCGAAGGCAATATCGGGCCGTCCGGTCACGGCACGCAAAAAATCGCGTGCTTCACCCTGCGACCACCATAGTGCGAAGGCGGCGAGCGGATCGCGGCTGACGCGGCGCTTGTCTGCCTCGTCCGGCACGCGGATGGTTTCGTAACGATATTGGAAGCCTGCGCGCGCGCCAGCATAAACCGCCTGATCCAGTTGCGCGCGCTGATCGTCGGTCATCGACGCGCGGGTCGGGCGATCCAGTTCCACAAGCCGTTCGGCATCGCCGATCACCTGGAGCCAATCGTCCCGCCCGCGCATCATAGTCTGCAGTGCGGTCGCACATTCCTGCGTCAAGATACCGGGGATCGAAACCATGCCATCGCGCGCGAAATCGCTAGCGATGGCATCGACAGCAAGGGCAGGATTGAGCGCGAACGGCGGCATTTCACCGTCCGTGCTGGCGCTGGCGCGGCGACCAGTCAACCCTACGAAACGCGCGCGGTCACGCGCCTTGCGGCGCGCTTTCGCCACTGCCGCCGAAGCGCTTGCCTGCCTTCGGGATCGACGAGCCGGTGACTGGGCGCAGGCCGCTGTCGGGCGTCCGGTCGGGGCGGTCGATCTTGCCGCTGTCGAGCAACTGCTTGATTTCGTCGCCGGTCAGCGTTTCATATTCGAGCAGTGCCTGGGCGAGCAAATGAAGCTTGTCCTCCTGCGTCCTGAGAACATCGGTAGCGCGCGCATGGGCGCCTTCGACCAGTGCCTTGATCTCGCTGTCGATCAGCTTGTTGGTTTCGTCCGAGCCCATCGTGCGCTGGCTGCCGCCATATCCGAGATAGCCTTCCTGGGTCTGTTCGTACTGAAGCGGGCCTAGCTTGTCCGACATGCCCCACTTGGTCACCATGTTTCGCGCCAGGCTGGTCGCGTACTGGATGTCCGAACTGGCGCCCGAACTGACCTTTTCATGGCCGAAGATCACTTCTTCCGCCACGCGGCCACCCATGGCGACGGCGAGGTCGGCGTGCATCTTGTCGCGGTGGTACGAGTAGTTGTCGCGTTCCGGCAGGCGCATGACCATGCCCAGTGCGCGACCGCGCGGAATGATGGTCGCCTTGTGGATCGGGTCCGATGCCGGCTCGTTCAGGCTGACGAGAGCGTGTCCGGCCTCATGATAGGCGGTCATCTTCTTCTCGTCGTCGGTCATCACCATGGAGCGGCGTTCGCTGCCCATCATGACCTTGTCCTTGGCATCCTCGAATTCCTGCATCGCGACCAGTCGCTTGTTGCGGCGCGCGGCCAGTAGGGCGGCTTCGTTGACCAGGTTGGCGAGGTCTGCACCCGAGAAGCCCGGGGTACCGCGCGCGATGGTGCGCGAATTGACGTCGGGTGCCAGCGGGACCTTCTTCATATGCACGGCGAGGATTTTCTCGCGGCCATCGACATCCGGTACCGGCACCACGACCTGACGGTCGAAACGGCCCGGGCGCAGCAACGCCGGGTCGAGCACGTCTGGCCGGTTGGTCGCGGCGATGATGATGATGCCTTCGTTTGCTTCGAACCCGTCCATTTCGACCAGCAGCTGGTTCAGCGTCTGCTCGCGTTCGTCGTTCGAATTGCCCAATCCGTGGCCGCGATGGCGGCCGACCGCGTCAATTTCGTCGATGAAGACGATACACGGCGCGTTCTTCTTGGCCTGTTCGAACATGTCGCGCACGCGGCTGGCGCCGACGCCCACGAACATCTCGACGAAGTCCGAGCCCGAAATAGTGAAGAAGGGCACGCCCGCCTCACCCGCAATCGCGCGGGCGAGCAGGGTCTTGCCGGTGCCGGGGCTACCGACCAGCAACGCGCCCTTGGGAATCTGGCCCCCCAGTTTAGAGAAGCGCTGCGGGTCGCGCAGGAACTCGACGATTTCCTGCAGTTCCTCACGCGCTTCGTCGATGCCGGCAACATCGTCGAAAGTGACGCGGCCCTGGCGCTCCGTCAGCATCTTGGCCTTGGACTTGCCGAAGCCCATCGCGCCGCCACCGCCGCCCTTCTGCACCTGGCGCAGAGCGAAAAAGGCAATGCCCAGGATCAGGATGAACGGCAGCGACTGGATGAAGATGTAGAGCATCATGTTCATCCGCTCAGGCGCGGAGCCGGTATATTCGACCCCCTTTTCCTCGAGCAGCTCCGTCAGCGTCGTATCGCTGGCGACGGGCGTGGTGGTGAACGCCTCGCCATTTTTGAACGTGCCGGTGATCTCGTCCGCGGAAATGACGACATCCTTGACCTGACCCTGATCGACCTGTTCGCGGAATGCGGAATAGCCGATTTCCTGTCCGGCGGCCTGGCCGCCATTGCCGAACATCGAGACCATCATCACCAAGGCGAGGAAAATACCGCCCCAGATCAACATGCTCTTCAACCAAGGGGTCGGGCCGTCCGGCCCCTGCTGGTTCGGTTCGCGCTGCTCGCTCATTGAAGGAGATTCCTTTCCTGCGAGCAATGTAGGGATGGGCCAGTGAATAGCAAGTTGACGGGGCGTTCGGTACCGGGCTGAAACGCATGACGTCAGGTGGTTAACCGGTCGACCAGCCAATAGGCGCCCGTAATGCCCACGATATAGGCGGCGACTCGCATCCCGCGCTCCAGATTTGCGCGTCCCAGGCGGCTGAGCAGCGCGGTCACGGCAAGCGTCGCAGCAATCACCAGCAGCTGCCCTGCCTCGACACCCAGATTGAATGCCAGAAGTGCAGGCACGAGGGCGTCTTGCGGCAAGCCGATCGCAGCCAGGGCCCCCGCAAAACCGAAGCCGTGCAGCAGCCCGAAAACGAACGCGACCACCCACGGCCATCGCAAAGCCAGGCTGGGTGCAGCCGGATTGCGCTTCACGATCTCGACAGCCAGAAACACGATCGACAGTGCAATCAGCGCTTCGACCGGGCGCGGCGGCATGGCGAGCAGGCCGATCGAAGCACCGGCCAGGGTCAGCGAATGGGCGACAGTGAAGGCGGTCGCGGCGATAACCGCGCGGCGCCATTCGCGCAGCAACAAAACCAGCGCGACCACGAACAACAAGTGGTCCCAGCCAGCCAGGATATGATCGACACCCAGTACGAAATAGGTTCGCCAAACCGGCGGTGCGGCTTGAGGAGCGGGTATCGTGGCCGAAGGGGTACGGGCGGTCAGCCGCAGGGCTTGCGGTTCCTCGCCCACTGGCACGATCCGCACCAGCATGTCGGCCTGCCCATAAAGGTCGGCGACGCCGATCTGCCGACCACCCAGCGGACCCCGGCACCGCATTGCGGCGCTGCCGACTACGGCGAGCCCCGCGATGCCTTGCCGCACTGGCCCTTCGAACGCACAGTTTGCCGGAATAACCGGAGGAGCCGGTTCGCCTTGCGGGGGCAGGGCGAACGGCTGTTTCCACCCCAGCACCCAATCGCCTGGCGCTCTCTCTCTGAGTTCGAGATAGCCCGGACGCAGTTCATCCGCTCGCGCGCTTACCGCCAGCAACAGTGCAAGCAGGGCAGCAAGCCATTTCACCGCTGGATCGACACCGCGTAACTGCTGCGAAGCAGGTGATAGGCATCGTCCTTGCGCTGCGCCTTGGTTGCCGCGCGCCAATCGGTTTCCACCATGTCACGAACTTGCGCCAGCGGCGGAACCTTGCCCGTATCGCGCCCGGTCAGCCGGATCAAATGCCAGCCAAACCCGCTGGGCAGCGGTCCGCGCCATGTGCCATTGACCGTCAGGCTGTCGAGTCCGCGGAGGAATTGCCTGCCGTAACGCCCCTTGATCAGTGCCCGCGGCTCTGCGCGCACTGACGGCGGCAGCGAGATTCGCCCGCCGACCCGGGCCCAGTCGGCCCCGGCATCCAACTTGGCAAGCGCGGCGAGCGCTTCTTCCTGTGTCTCGAACCACAGCTGATCGAAGCTGTAACGCGCTTCGGGCGCAAAGCGTCCGGGGTGCCGTCTAAGCCACGCGGCCAGCGTGGCGTCCGATACCGGTGCGGTTTCGGCCATGCTTTCGGCCAGGTAATCCATCTTGTTCGCCAGCCGTTTCCTGAGCACCGCGTCGTCACGATCGAGGCCAAGGCGCAGCGCCTCGCGATAGAGCACTTCCTCGCGCACATGGCGTTCGGTCAGGGCGTCGAGTTCGGCGTCGGTCGGGATGCGGCCCGTGGTCCGCTCCCATTGCAGCGACAGCCGCGCGCGATCCTCGCGCGTGACAGTAATCGTGCGGCTGGCGGGATCGATATCCTCTCCGCGCCAGGCGAGAACCAGGAAAATGGCCGCCCCCGCGACAAGGAAATGGACCAGCGGTTCCCGCGTCCAGCCGGGCAGCGTCATCCGCGTGGGGGCCTGCGCCGGGGCGGTCCCAGCCATATCGGCGAAGTGTAGGCCCGCTCCTGCGCGACCGCGTCGGCCAGCGCGTCGGCGGGCAGCTTCACGCCGAAACGCACTGCATCATAGAGCGTCCAGCGCGGTGTCGGGATCTCAAGCACGCGGACATAATAGAATGCCCGCTGCCCGGGGATATAATCGGGATCGGTCCAAACTGCGCGCAGTTCCGCCGCGCCGATGGCGTTGGTATAAGTGGCGCGGGCGCGATCGACCGTGTCGCCAACCGCCGGGACCTTGCCCCCCGTCATGCGGCGCCGGGCCATGTCCGACCATACCACGTCGTAGACCCGCTCCTGCGCTTCGCCGGTCGCATCGACCCAGCCCTTGACCACCTGAACCCGGTCGAGGTTGGCGCCCTCCGGGTCTTTCAGCGCCGATACGAGGAAGTTCGGCGCGGTGCCGCGGTCCACAAGCCGCCCGCCCATCGGCACCCCTTCGCGGTATCCCTTCCGCACCCAGTCGCCGGCCCAGTCTTCCGGGGTGAAACCATATCCGCCGAACATACGGACCGTCATGCGCGGGCCAGTGGTGGCATAAACCTCGCGCCGCATCATCGCATCGAAGATTTCGGCCCGCGTGTTTGCGCGCGCCCACACCGCCGCATAGCCGCCCGCGAGGTAATGCCAGCCGAACCGGCCTTGCCGCGTGCCAAGGTTTTGCCCTTGCAGGGCCCGGTCCTTCACCGCCGGCTCGTTGCCGGTATGCTTGCCCCAGAAATTGTCCTCGTCACCCGTGGCCAGCGTGGTGTGGCTGTCGGTCGAGCCAATCAGGCCAAAGGCATAGGGATTGGCTCCGGTGCGCTCTTCGATCGAAAGGCCACGTTTCAGTGCCTCACGCACGTATTCGCCGGCCAGCATGTCGTCGGTCTTGGCGGCAGTCATCGGCAGGTTGCCCAGTTCCCAGCCCTTGACGCCAAAGCCCGCGAATTCGTCGTTCGGCGACAGGAACGGGTGGGCTTCGCTGTCGCCCTTGATCTGGGTAATCTCGACCACTGGTTCGCGAGCGGCCCGGCGCCGGGCCTGCCTCGCGCTCATCGGGCCGCCGTTCGATGCGGTCAGTTCGAACATCAGGCCGTTAGACAGGTTGGAATTGTGGGGGATCGCGAGCACTCGCCCCCCGGTCTTGCGCTCGTATGCGTCCATGTAGTCCCACAGGAGGTCGACCGGGCCGTCGCCAACGCCGCCGAACGGCAGGACCTGGCTGGTTCGGTCGAACCCGTCGCGAAACATCACCACGCGGTGCAGATTGTCGCCGCCGGGCATCAGCGTGTATTCGAACCCGGCCAGCGGCGTGAACTTGCCCGGTTGGTAATACTTGTCGATCGTTTCCAGATGCGTGGTCCAGATTTCGCGATTGTTCTCGGCCGCTTCCTCGGGATCGTTGAGCCCGGCGGGCAAGGTGCCATTCGCCGCCGCGTCGATCAGTTCGCCGATGGCCCGTTGCGACTGTTCGGGCGATTCGTGCATCATGTCGTGCCAGCGGCGCAGCGTCGCGTCGCGGATCAGCAGCCGGGGCGCGTCGTAGAGGCGGCGGGTCGCGCCCAGGCCATCCGAATGATCGGCGATGACGAGGAAGTCGAGCGGTCGCTCCAACCGCGCTTTCTGCCCGGTCGTCGCGGTCACTTCCTCGCCGCGGGCGAACTTCAGGGCTTCTTCCGGCCCAAGCCGGGTGCCGAACCCGAATGCGTCGATCGAATTGTCGGTGTGAAGATGAGTGTCGCCCCACAGCGGCCGTTCGGGAAATTCGCTGAGAGCGACGGTCGCCTCCTGCGCCGCGGCCTCGGCCGCCGGATCATTGCACCCCGCCAAAGCGAGCGCCAATGCCAACATCGAAGCCGTGCGCCGCCGCCTCATCGCCTCTCTCCCGCCGGTGCACCCGCTTGCCGGGGCGCTACCGGTTGCAGAATGCCACGGATGTGGCAGCGGTCAAGTCCGCCGGAAACGGGTGCAGGCGCCTTTCTCTTCGGCATCGCAATGCCTAGGGTCGGCGGCGATGCGCGACATGCTGGTTATCGGTGGGGGGATCAACGGAGCGGGGATCGCGCGCGACGCCGCCGGGCGCGGGCTGTCGGTCGCGCTGGTGGAAAAGGACGATCTGGCCCAACACACTTCGTCCGCAAGTACGAAACTGGTGCACGGCGGATTGCGCTATCTCGAACAGTACGAATTTCGCCTGGTGCGCGAATCGCTGGCGGAACGTGAGGTGCTGCTGGCCAATGCACCACACATCGTGTGGCCGCTGCGTTTCGTGCTGCCGCACCACCAGGGGCTCAGGCCGCGATGGATGCTGCGGCTGGGCCTGTTCCTTTACGACCATATCGGCGGCCGGCGGACCTTGCCGGGAAGCGGCGCGATTACGCTGAGTGACGGCGTGCTGCGGGGCCGTTTCCGCCACGGGTTTGAATATTCCGACTGCTGGGTCGAGGATGCGCGGCTGGTGGTGCTCAATGCGCTCGATGCGGCGGAACGCGGCGCCGAGGTGCTTACGAGAACGGCGGTGACCGGCCTTGCGCGCTGCGCCGATGGCTGGACCGCCACGTTATCCAACGGACGTTCGATTGAAGCACGCGTCGTGGTCAATGCCGCGGGGCCATGGGTCGACGACGTGGCCGCGCTGGCGACACAGGGCCGCGCCCAGCGGCGGGTAAGGCTGGTCAAGGGCAGCCACATCATCGTGGCGAGGAAGCATGACGGCGATCATGCCTACCTGTTCCAGCAGGCCGACGGGCGGGTGGTCTTCGCTATCCCCTACGAACGCGACTACACCCTGATCGGAACGACAGACGTGCCGTTCCACGGTGATCGCGACCGGGTGTTGATATCGCCGGAGGAAGCGTCATATCTGTGCGCCGCGGCGAGCGAATACTTCCGCGAACCGGTGCGCCCCCAAGATGTCATCGCGACTTATGCCGGCGTGCGCCCGCTCTATGACGACCAGTCCGTCAGCAACTCCACTGTAACGCGCGATTACGTGTTCGAACTCGACGCCGAGATGGGGGCGCCCCTCCTGAGCATTTATGGCGGCAAGATCACGACGTATCGCAAGCTCGCCGAACACGCGCTGGAACGACTTGAGCCGCACCTGCCGATGGGGCGGGCCTGGACACGCGGCACGCCGCTGCCGGGCGGCGATATCGGCTGCGATTTTCAGCAATTTGCCGTTGGCCTGCAAGTCGAACGACCTTGGCTGCCGGCGCCGATGGCTTGGCGGCTGGCGCGGGCCTATGGCACGCGGGCGGGCGCGCTGCTGGGCATCGCGACGAGCCTCGCGGATCTTGGCCAGCATTTCGGGGGCGACCTGTACGAGGCGGAACTGCGTTACCTGCGCGATGCGGAATTTGCCCGTTCGGCCGAGGATGTGCTGTGGCGGCGCACCAAGCTGGGCCTCCATCTGCCCGCCGCTACGGCGGCCGTGATAGAGCAGTGGTTCGCGGCCACTTGATTGCAAGTGAAACCGGGTCCAAGGCGGCGCCCGGTTTCCCAGTGAGTCCCCTTCCATGCCAGATCCCGCCCCGCTCGATCGCACCGCGCTGCGCCTCGCCTATCGTATGGAGGAGGAGGCCTGTGTCGCCGAGCGGATGCGGATGGCCGCCCCGGCCAGCGCGGTCCATGGACTCGCTGCCGATCTTGCGGCGTCCCTGATCACCGGCGCGCGCAGCCGCAAGGCGAGCGGGCTCGACGCATTCCTCCAGCAGTTTGGACTGGATACGGAAGAAGGCATTGCGCTGATGTGCCTGGCCGAGGCGTTGCTGCGCGTGCCGGATGCAGCCACCGCGGACGCGCTGATCCGCGATAAGCTCGGCCATATCGACTGGTCGGAGCATTTGGGCGAAAGCAGTTCCACCTTCGTCAACGCCGCGACATTCTCGCTGATGCTGACGGGCGAGGTCCTCGAACGGCCTGAGCAGCACCAGCGCGGCATGGGCGCGACATTGAAGCGCGCGATCGGCCGGGTGGGCGAGCCGGTGATCCGCACCGCCACGCTGCAGGCGATGAAGATCCTGGGCGGGCAGTTCGTGTTTGGCCGAACCATCGACGAAGCGCTCAAGCGCGCCGCGCCGGAGCGTGCCAAGGGATTGACGCACAGCTTCGACATGCTGGGCGAGGCGGCGATGACGCTGGCTGATGCGGAACGCTATCGCCGGTCGTACGAAGACGCGATCGCGCGGCTGGCGCGTGAGACAGCGTCCGGCTTCCGCTCCTCGCCGGGCATCTCGGTCAAGCTGTCGGCGCTCTATCCAAAGTACGATTTCTGGCATGCCGATGCCGCCAAGGCCGTGCTGGTTCCGATGATCCGCGATCTCGCCATGAAAGCGCGTGATGCGGACATGCATTTCACCATCGACGCCGAAGAGGCCGAACGGCTCGAACTGTCGATGGACATCATCGAGACGCTGGTTGCCGACGACACCCTGTTCGCACGTGCCGACGGGTTGCAGTGGGAAGGGTTTGGCCTGGCCATCCAGGCCTACCAGAAGCGCGGCGTCCACGTGTGCGACTGGATCGGCAAGCTCGCCCGGCGGCACGGGCGGCGGCTGATGGTGCGGCTGGTCAAGGGTGCCTATTGGGACACCGAGATCAAGCTGAGCCAGGTGGGCGGGTACAAGGATTACCCGGTCTTCACGCGTAAGCTGGCGACCGATGTGAGCTATCTCGCGTGCGCAGCGCGTCTGCTCGAGGCGAGCGACGTGCTCTACCCCGCATTCGCCACGCACAACGCCTATACGATCGGCGCTATCAAGGCGCTGGCCGGGGACCGCGCGTTCGAATTCCAGCGGCTGCACGGCATGGGCGAAGACGTCTATGCCGAACTCGCCAAGCTGGAAGGTAACCGGCAAACCCCTGTGCGCATCTATGCACCGGTCGGAGGGCACAAGGATCTGCTCGCCTATCTCGTGCGCCGCTTGCTGGAAAACGGGGCGAATTCGAGCTTCGTCAATCGCATGGCCGACGCGGAAGTGCCGATCGCCGAGCTGACCACCGACCCGGTCGCCGATCTCGCCGCACTCGAACCGCGCCGCAACCCGGCGATCCCGCTTCCGACCGATATTTTCGGCGCGCGGCGCAACAGCGCGGGCGTCGATCTTGCCGATCCGCTGGTGCGCGAACCGCTGCTGGAACGCCTGCGCAAACTCGAAATGCGTCGCTGGAGCGCTGCCCCAACGTTTGCTTCCGGAACGCCGGGTGAGATTGCGCCGATTACGATGCCGCAGGACATGCGGGTCGAAATCGGCACGCGCCGGGATGCGACCCCGGCCGAGGTCGCCGAGGCGATCGGCCGTGCACAGGCGATCCAGCCGGGCTGGGATCGTTTAGGCGGCGAGAAGCGCGCGCTGCTGCTGGAAGCGGCCGCCGACGCATTCGAGGCGCATACCGACGAATTCCTCAGCCTGTGCCAGCGCGAGGCAGGCAAGACCGTGCTCGACGGCGTGCTGGAGGTTCGCGAGGCGGTCGATTTTCTGCGCTATTATGCGGGCGAAGCGCGGCGGCTGTTCACAGCGCCCCATCCGCTGCCCGGCCCGACCGGTGAGGAGAACCGCCTGAGCCTGCACGGGCGCGGCGTCTTTGCCACGATCAGCCCGTGGAATTTCCCGCTGGCGATCTTCATCGGGCCGGCCGCAGCCGCGCTCGCCGCGGGCAATACCGTGGTGGCCAAGCCTGCTGAGCAGACTCCGCTGATCGCCGCGCTGGCAGTGCGCCTGTGCCACGAGGCGGGCATCCCGGCCGAAGTGCTGCAATTGCTTCCCGGCGCGGGTGAAGTGGGACAGGCGATCACGTCCGATCCGCGCATCGCGGGCGTTGCCTTCACCGGATCGACTGAGACGGCGCAGGCGATCAACCGCAGCCTAGCCGCACGCGAAGGGCCAATCGCCACGCTGATTGCCGAGACCGGCGGACAGAACGCGATGATCGTGGACTCGTCGGCTTTGCCCGAGCAGGTGACACGCGATGTGGTCGCCAGCGCATTTCAGAGTGCGGGCCAGCGCTGTTCCGCGCAGCGGGTGCTCTATCTGCAGGACGATGTTGCCGACGCGATGCTGGAAATGATCCGGGGCGCGTTCGAGACGCTGGTGGTTGGCGATCCGGCAAACCTGGCTACCGATGTCGGCCCCGTGATCGACGAGGATGCGCGCAGTTCGCTCGAACGGCACGTGGCGCGGCGCCAGACAGGCGGGCACACCGTGTGGCGGCGCGAGCTTTCCGCCGAGACGGCCGGTGGCTGCTTTGTTGCTCCAACCATTATCGAGATAAGCGCGATCAGCGATCTCAAGCGTGAGAATTTCGGCCCGGTGCTTCACGTTGCCCGGTTCAAGGCGAACGAGCTGGAACAGGTCATCGACGACATCAACAGCGCCGGTTACGGCCTCACGTTGGGTCTTCACAGCCGGATCGAGGCGACCCGGCGACTGGTCGAGAGCCGGGCGCGGGTCGGCAACTTCTACGTCAACCGTAACCAGATCGGCGCGGTGGTGGAAAGCCAGCCTTTTGGCGGCGAGGGGCTTTCGGGTACCGGTCCCAAGGCCGGAGGGCCGCACTATGTCGCGCGATTCGCCACGGAACGCGTGGTCTGCATCGACACGACGGCGGCAGGCGGAAATGCCAGTCTCTTGGCGAGCTAGCATTTCATTGCAGGTTCAGCGGTTTGGCTGTTAGGGACGCCGCCATGTCGCGCTTCCTTGCCATGCTGCTGTCGCTGGTGGCGTTCGCCTGGCCGTCCGCCGCGCTGGCCGACGTCGAGGTTCATTTCCATTCGTTCAACGGGTCGGTCCTGTTCGGCCGCTACCCGCACACGTTCGTGGTGCTGGAAGGAACGCTGGACGACGGCACGCGGGTTAATGAAAACTACGGCTTCAGCGCCAGGCGGGCCACGCCGGCGGTACTGCGGGGGCCGGTTGAGCACATGATCCTGGTCGAGAAGCCGAAGTACATCACCACGACCAACCGGCATTTTACGGTTATGCTGACCGACGACCAATACCGCCGGGTGCGCGCAGAGATGGAGCGGTGGCGCGATGCGCCCGGCAAGTTCTACGATCTGGACACACGCAACTGCATCCATTTCGTCGGAACTATTGCCCGGATCGCCGGTCTGAAAGTCAGCTATCCCGCCGATATGCTGCGCAAGCCAAAGCAATGGCTCAACCACATAACTTCACTCAATCCGCATCTGGGCGCGAAGCCGATCCGCTAATCCGGGGATAGAGCGCGCCTGCGCTTGCCCCGGTCGCCCGGCTGGGGAATCACCGGGGCATGGCGATTCTTTCCGACAAGTGGATCAGACAGCAGGCGCGCGAGAACGGCATGATCGAGCCGTTCGAAGAAGCGCAGCGGCGCGATGGGTGCATTTCCTACGGGCTGTCGAGTTACGGCTATGACGCGCGGGTAGCGCCCGAATTCAAGATTTTCACCAACGTCGATTCCGCGGTGGTCGATCCGAAGAACTTCGACGGCAGGAGCCTGGTCGACCGCGAAACCGATGTCTGCATTATCCCGCCCAATTCCTTCGCGCTGGCGCGCACGGTCGAATACTTCCGCGTGCCGCGCGACGTGCTGGTGATCTGCCTGGGCAAGAGCACATATGCGCGCTGCGGGATCATCGTGAACGTAACCCCGCTTGAGCCGGGTTGGGAAGGGCATGTGACGCTGGAATTTTCCAACACGACCCCGCTACCGGCGAAAATCTATGCCAACGAAGGCGCGTGCCAGTTTCTGTTCCTGCGAGGGAATGAACCGTGCGAGACGAGCTATGCCGACCGCGCGGGCAAGTACATGGGCCAGCGCGGGGTAACGTTGCCACGGCTCTGACGTAGCGATTTTGACTTGCCGCTCACTGGCGCGCATTCTGCGTGAAAACAGGAGAGCGCCATGACGACCCGTGAATTCGACATCATCGTCTATGGTGCCACCGGCTATACCGGCCGGCTGGTAGCGGAACACTTTGTGCGCGAATACGGCGGCAGGACCGATGCACCGAAGTGGGCGATGGCTGGGCGCAGCCTCGCCAAGCTGGAAGAGGTGCGAGGCCTCATCGGCGCACCCGCCGATACACCGCTGGTCACCGCAGATGCTGATGATCCTGCCAGTCTTGAGGCCATGAGCCGACGGACCCGTGTGGTTCTGACGACGGTCGGGCCCTACCAGCTTTATGGTGACGCTCTGGTCGCGGCATGCGTGACAACGGGCACCGACTATGCCGACCTGTGTGGCGAGCCCGGCTGGATGCGCGAACAGATCGACCTTCATCACGAAGCGGCCAAGGCGAGCGGCGCGCGCATCTGCTTTTCCAGCGGGTTCGATTCCATCCCGTTCGACCTTGGCGTGCTGATGCTGCAGCAGGAAGCGGTGAAGCGCTTCGGCAAGCCCGCACCGCGCGTGCGCGGGCGGGTGAGGGCGATGAAGGGTACGTTTTCGGGCGGGACCGCGGCCAGCCTCACAGCCACGGTCAAGGCGGTGGCGAGGAATCCCTCGCTCGCAAAAGTGCTCGCCAGCCCCTTTGCGCTGACGCCGGGATTTGAGGGACCCGACCAACCGACGGGCATGATCCCGCGTTACGAGGACGATTTCGACCGCTGGGCCGCGCCGTTCATCATGGCGACGATCAACGTGAAGAACGTTCACCGGACCAACTTTCTCCTCGGTCACCCCTATGGCGCGGATTTTCGATATGACGAGATGATGCTGACCAGCCCGGGCGAAGCGGGCAAGGCAGCAGCCGATGCAGTGGTCGGAATGCTTAAGAACCCGTTCGGCGCCAAACCGCCGGCACCGGGCGAAGGGCCGACGCCGGAAGAGCGCGAGACGGGATTCTACGATGTCGTTTTCGTGGGCGAGATGCCGGGCGGGGAAACGATCCGGTACGGTGTGAAGGGTCGCTATGACCCCGGCTACGGCTCCACCAGCCGGATGATCGCGGAAACCGGCATGGCCTTGCTGCATTCTTCTGCCGAAGGCGGTGTCGGTACGCCCGGCTCGTTTCTTGGAGAGGCGCTGGTCAAGCGGTTGCGCGATCATGCCGAGATGACCTTCGCGCCGGAATGAAAACCGCCGCCTGCCGACCTGCATGACCGGCGGCATTTAAGGGGAGAATGCCATGTCGACCATCGCTGCAATCATCGGGCGCTTGCTGCTATCGCTGATCTTCATTCTGGCGGGGGTGAACAAGATCATCGATCCCACCGGAACGGCGGAGCACATTGAAAGCACGACCACGCTGCCGGGCACCTTGGCGCTGCCGACCGGGATTTTCGAGGTTGTTGCGGGACTGCTGCTGGCACTTGGGTTCATGACCAGGCTGACCAGCCTGGCGCTGGCCGCCTTCACCCTGCTGACGATCTTCTTCTTCCACAACCAGTTCGGCGACCAAACACAGCAGACCGCTGCGCTCAAGAACCTGGCGATTGCAGGGGGGCTGCTGGCCGTGTTCGCTTATGGCCAGGTGCGCGGTACCTTCGATCACATGCGCGCTCAGACAAAGGTCCAGAAGGCCGAATTGCGTGCCGCACGTGCCGAAGGCAAGGCCGAAGGACTGGCGGACCGCACCGTCGTGTGACGGCGCGGCCCGCAAGGGTCCTTGTCAGAAGCTGGTGCGCAGGCTCAGTTTGAAGTTGCGGCCCGCCAGCGGCACGAAATCCTTCGTGAAGCTGGCGTGGCGGCGACCATCTTCGTCGAAGATGTTGTTCGCCTGCAGCAGCAGCGAGACGTTGTTGTTCCCGCGCAGCGGCTTGAACCCGATCGATGCGTTGACGTGGGTGAAGCTCTCGGTCGGGGTTTCGAACGGCGAGACGCGGTTCTGCGCGTCATACCATTGCACCTCGACCCGCCCGTCGATCATCCCGGCCTGCGCTTCCAGCCCGCCCTTAAGACGCAGCGGAGGGATGCGCGGCAGCGGCGTACCATCGGCCAGATCGGCGCGAATGTAGTCGCCGCCTGCGTCTGCAGTCAGAGTGAAGCCGTCGCTCTGAATCAGCGGCACGGACACTTCGCCTTCGATGCCCCAGTGATCGGCATCGCCCTGGAGATAGGTGAAGACCGGCAGGCCATCCTCTTCCTCGCCGTTGGCGGCAAGGTAGATGTAGTCTTCGAACCAGTTGCGATAGACAGCGAAGTTGACTGTCGCCGGCCCCACATTGCCGCGGACGAATGCCTCGACGCCCCAGGCCTTTTCGGTCGTCAGGTCGGTGTCGCCGATCTCGAAGGCCTGGGTCGCGATATGCGGGCCGTTTGAAAGCAGCTCCTCGGCGCTCGGGGCACGCTCGACCCGGTTTCCGGTCACGCCCAGGCGCAGACCGCCATTCGTGGCATAGACCAGGCCCGCTGCGCCCGAGAACGTGTCGTAGTCGCGATCGAAGCCGACCGTTCGCGACTCGATGTCCGTCTTTTCGTAGCGTCCAGCCAGTTCCAGCTGAAGCGGCCCCACGGGGATCTCCTGCAGTGTGAACACCGCGAACTGGTCGGTTTCGTTCTTGGGAACATAAGCTTCGGCCCCGAACGCATCGAAATCGCGATAGTAGTATTGCGTGCCGACCGAACCGCGCCAGCCGCCGCGATTGGCCTGTTCCAGAACAGCGCGTGCTTCCAGTCCCTTCACATCGAAGACCGTGCCCACCTCGTCGCCTTCGAATTCGGTGTGGGTGTAGTCGGAAAAGCCGACCCGCGTGTTGAGCGCTTCGAAGAAACCGCCGCCCAGTGCCAGCCGGCCCCGCATGTCGGCGCGGAACTGGCGCAGGTCGATCGAAACGTTTTCCTCGCCGTGCTCGCCTTCGTGCTCTTCCTCGCCGCCGTGGTCCTCGCCTTCTTCCTCTTCCTCGCCATGGTGATGGCCGGCGCCGGGGCGCAGCGGCACGCCGTAACGGGTATCGTATAGGCCGATGGAGGCGCCAAGGGTACTTTCGCCCGCGAAGAAGGCGAGGCCGGCATTGGCGCTCCAGGTTTCGGTAGCGCTGTTGGGCAGCACGCCGCTCTGGGCAGCGAGTTCGCGCAGTTCCGCCGCCTCGTCGAGATGGCCTTCCTCTTCTTCCTCGGCAGCATCAGCCAAGACGTCGGCCCGCAGATCGCGTGAGAGCACGAAGCCCGGGATCTCCAGATCGTCGGTTCTGCGATAGGAACCATCGATATGGAACACGACACGCTCGCCGATCGGCACGTCGAGCGATGCTGCACCTTCGCGCAGGTTGGAAGCCGTATCGGCCGAGGCGGTCGCATCGAGGTGGAACGGTTCGTTGAGCATGCGCAGCGGGATGCGCTTGTCGATCACGTTGACTGCACCGCCGATCGCCTGGCTACCGTAGAGCAGAACGGCGGGGCCGCGCAGGACCTCGATCCGTTCGGCAGTCAACGGGTCGATGGTGGTCGCATGGTCGGCCGATGTGTTCGACACGTCGATCGCGCCGATCCCGTCGATCAGCACACGCACGCGTTCGCCAGAGAAGCCGCGCAGCACCGGGCGTGAGGCGCCGGGGGAGAAGCTGGTCGCGGAGACGCCTGGGATCGAAGTCAGGACTTCGCCGATCTGCCCGTCGAGCCGGCGGTGAAGTTCATCACCCTCTATCACCGAAACACCGGCGAGGATGTCGAGTTCGGAAAGGCCGGTCCCGGTTACCACGATCTCGCCATCCGGCGAGACACGCCGATCGTGCAGATCGTCCTGCTGGGCATCCTGCGCCACGGCAGGCGCAGACATTGCTGCAACCAGCGAAAGGACGGAGAGCGAAGCGGCCAGAGTGGCCCTGTTCTTATGATACAACATAACGCGGGCCCCTTACGGGGGAAGGGTTGTCGCGATAGGGTTAGTCGACGAAATGCCTTTTAGGGACGATCAACGGAGTCTGTCGCCTAGCTCAAATCAGGCACTCATAGGCTTGCCGCCCGCACTGTCATGACTGCACTGCGGGGGCCGGAGGCAGGGTGATCAGCAGGCGCAGGAACAATCGATCCTGGCTTAGGTCCCAATGGTCGTGAACGCTACCGCGTCCCCTCTGCGCCAGTCAAACCCTCCAAATGCAACGGTTTCGGATGCGGTTTAAGTAGTAACCCGAGGGTTGCCGTTATTATAGAACCACAACATCATAGTTAATTGACGTAAACCTACTGCATTTAATAGCTAGGGCTACAATGTGTGGTCCGTCGTAAACCATATAGTTAAAATCGGATCGAACCAGGACAGATGAAATTTGCCCGATCGATCGCCTCAGTATCGGCAGATATGACATTTCAATCATGGCTTATGACATCTTGGCGTGGGCGCGTTGACGCAGGGTGTGCCGCCAGTCTCTAACCCGCTTCACTAGCGTCTTTTAAAAAATTGAAGAGGGTCGTCATGGCGAAGAAGGTTCAGTTCATTGACCGGCAATCGGCCAAAGTTGTCGAAAAGGTCATCGCCGAGGCTGAGGCGTCAATCGATCCCCAAGCTGGCGCTGCAATCCGCATTGATGAGGCTACTCGCAATGTGACCGCTTATGCGCGGGATGGCGAAGATCTGATCATCACTTTCGCCGACGGCACGACGCTCCGCATCGAAGGCTACTTCGCCTGCCCGGTTGAAGAGCGAAGCGAAATCATCCTGTTCGACGAACAAACCGGCGAAGCGTGGCGCGCTGTCCCTGACGAGGCCGTCTGTTATCCCGCAGCAGAGGGCACGTCCCCCGCCAGCTTTCATTACGAACCTCTCTCTAGCGTGAGTGAGGGCGGCGCGTGGATGCTGCCCGCCGCGCTGTTGGCAGGTGCTGCTGGCGTTGCCGCGGTTGCATCTGGTGGCGGAAGCACGCCCCCGCCCTCCGCGCCTCCACCGCCCAGCGACACCACCGCACCTGCGGCGCCGGTTCTGAGTCCCAGCAACGGATCTGTGATCCGGGGAACCGCAGAACCCGGTTCGACTGTCCGGATCGATGTCAACGGGGACGGCACGCCCGACTTGACGACAGTGGCGGATGCCGGCGGCAACTGGTCCGTCACCCCTGCCGTGCCTCTTGCCAACGGTACCACGATCAGGGCAACGGCCACCGACGCTGCCGGAAACACATCCACTCCGGCTCAAGGCGTGGTGGACGCAGTCGCGCCCGCCGCGCCGGTCGTCAATCCCACCAATGGCACGACCATCAGTGGCTCCGCGGAACCAGGCGCAACTGTCCGGATCGATATCAACGGCGATGGAGCCGCTGACTTCACAGTCGTCGCGGGTGCCAACGGCAGCTGGACGGTAACTCCGCCCACACGGCTGGCAGATGGCACGGCCGTTACCGCGACTGCCACCGACGCTGCAGGCAATACTTCTGGTCCCGGCCGGGCCGTGGTTGATTCGACTGCCCCGGCTGCGCCTGTGATCGACCCTTCGAACGGTACAGTCATCAGCGGGTCGGCGGAGGCGGGTTCGACCGTCAAAATCGACGTCAATGGTGACGGAACTCCAGACTTTACGGTCGTCGCTGGCGCCGATGGCCGCTGGTCGGTCACGCCCGGCACCCCCATCGCCGACGGCGCGACGATCACAGCCACCGCCACAGATCCGACCGGTAACGTTTCCGGCCCCGCAACGGCCGTCGTCGATGCGACTGCGCCCGCCGCGCCTGTGGTCGATCCGAGCAACGGCACAGTCATTGGCGGGACCGCCGAACCCGGCTCGACGGTGGAGGTCGATGTCGATGGCGACGGGGAGCCTGACTTTACGACGGTCACCGATCCCAGCGGCAACTGGTCGGTGACGCCGGACACGCCGTTGCCCGATGGCACCCCGGTCACGGTGGTTGCAACCGATCCGGCGGGCAACACTTCGCCCCCGACACAGATCGTCGTCGATGCGACCGCGCCCGCCGCGCCTGTGGTCGATCCGAGCAACGGCACAGTCATTGGCGGCACCGCCGAACCCGGCTCGACGGTCGAGGTCGATGTCGATGGCGACGGGGAGCCTGACTTTACGACGGTCACCGATCCCA
>CAURZK010000011.1:0-27419 GCA_963529855.1 uncultured Erythrobacter sp.
CTCCTTGGCGTCAGACTCTACCAAAAAGCGGTCACATTTCAGGGGAGCACGTCAATGAGGCTTTCGGTCAGGACCAGCGGCTCACTCCGTAGCTAGACTTTGCTAGCTCTCAACGGCCAGAGAAACTAGAGCATGCTGCGACCGATCACGAGATAGTGCTAGGCGTCTGGCGGGCTGGCCGAACGACTTGACGACTCCTCCAGACTTCCCATTGCTGACCGGGTCTTTAAGGCTCGGTGTTGCTAAGCTAATCGGTCCTTCCGTCTTTCGGGTGATGACGGACCGACCTGCCCCTCGGAGTGGGCGGCGATGAGTTCGATTGCTGCCAAGGTTGGCTGCACGACCGAGACGCTGCGCCGCTGGTGCCGCGAGGAGGCGAGCCGACGAGCGGGGCCAGCGGCGCAGGCCGCCAGCGACCGGGATCGGGTCAAGGCGCTGGAGCGCGAGGTGAAGGAGCTTCGCCGGGCCAACGAGATCCTGCGCAAGGCCTCGGCATATTTTGCTCAGGCGGAGCTCGACCGCCACGGCAAATGGTGATGTCGTTCATCGACACGCACCGCGAGGAACTGGGTATCGAGCCGATCTGCCGGGAACTGGCGATCGCCCCGTCCTCCTATCACGAGCATGCTGCCCGGCTTGCCGATCCCGGCAGGCGACCGGCCCGTGCCCGGCGCGACGACGAGCTGCGCGAGGCCATCAAGCGTGTCCACGATGCGAGCTTTGGCCTCTACGGCACACGCAAGGTCTGGCATCAGTTGCGCCGCGAAGGCGTGGCGGTCGCCAAGTGCACCGTGGAGCGGCTGATGCGGGTCATGGGGCTGGCAAGCGTGCGGCGGGGCAAGACGACGGTCACTACCGTCAGCAACCCGAAGGCCCCGTGCCCGCTGGACAAGGTCAACCGCGAGTTCCGCGTCAGCCGACCGAACGCTCTGTGGGTGGTCGACTTTACCTATGTCCATACCTGGGCAGGGTTCGTCTACGTCGCCTTCGTAATCGATGCCTACGCTCGGCGGATCGTGGGCTGGAAGGTCAGCACCAGCGCCACGGCGGGCTTCGTGCTCGATGCCCTTGAGCAGGCGATCCATGCCCGCAGACCAAGTGCCGAGGACGGGCTGATCCATCACAGTGACAGGGGAACCCAATACCTCGCCATGAACTACACCCAGCGCCTCGCAGAGGCCAACCTCGTCCCGTCGGTGGGCAGCGTCGGCGACAGCTACGACAATGCCTTGGCCGAGACGATCAACGGTCTCTACAAAGCAGAAGTGATCTGGCGGCAGCGATCATGGCCCAGCGTGTCGGCCGTGGAAATGGCAACCCTGCGCTGGGTCGATTGGTTCAACAATCACCGCCTGTTCGGCCCTATCGGGCATATCCCACCCGCCGAGGCCGAAGCGAACTACTATGCAGCCCGAGAGACCCTCGATATGGTCGCATGACTCAAATGAAACCGCCTCCGGAAAACCCGGGACGCTTCAGTCCGGTTGGCAGTTCCTGGACCGCCTCTCACGATTGACTTGCCCCTTAATTTTTTGGTTTTGACGATGATCCGCGACCGACCCGCCATGATGTCGCGCATGATCTTGACCATATCGGCTCTGGTCAGATCCTTGACGCGCCGAGTTCCGATCAGCGGAATGATGTGTCTCTTGATCCGACCGATATCGGTATCGATGGTCGATTGCTTTTTCGGTCGCCCTCCCTTGCCAAGAATTAGGCCATCATCGAGGTCCTGAATGTAGCGCCTGCAAAGGTCCTTCATCGTCATCGCACGATGATCTTCAAGCCGCTCCTCCGCCGGATCGTCGCCTCCTGCAACACGCCCCAGCTGAGCCTTCGCTTCGCGGCGGGCCAGTTCCGCTGTCCACACGCCGTGCAATCCAAGCGTAAGCCGCCTGGCCCGCCCTCTTTGGCGATACTGGATTACATAGCTGCGCTTGCCCGACCGGTATACCCGGAGCCCAAAACCGGGTAGCTCTTCATCCCAAATGATGTAGTCTTTCATCTGAGGCTTGGCTGCCTCGACGGTGCGCTTCGTCAATTTGACCACGGCGATCTCCGTTTCCAGAGCCCCGTTTTTGAGTAACTGTGGTGTCATCACTCGGAGGAAAACCGGGGCGTAGATTTGGGTACGCCAGCGAAATCCGAGTTCAATCTTAATCTATATACAACAATGGTTTAGAGTAGAATTTCGTAGTCTGGCGTACCCGTTCTGTACCGGCTCCGAAGGCAATGCATAGGAAGTAGCTGATAAGCAGGAACGCGCTGAGCGTCCAGCCCCATGCGAATATCGAGTTCTTGATTGATCCTTTTACCATCGCATTTCTCCCACTTCGTGCGTCCTAAAATTATGCAAACGGAAGGGTCCGGGACTGTGGGGCAGCAAGCCCCGGACCCAGCGGGATGATCGACAGGTATCTTAGAGCCCGTCCCGGTTTACCGGACTTCTGTGTTATTCCCGCGCAATTGTTCTTCAACGAGACATCGCCCTGACTTTCTTGACGCGGCCACCGGCGCCAGATCGTTAAAATCACCGATAGGACGCAAAGACACTCTGTCCGGTCGGACCAAAGGCGATGACCTCGTAGGGCTGCACCCGGTCTCCTGCCTCCATGCCGGGAGATCCCAGCGGCATTCCCGGAACCGCGAGGCCGGCAACGCCGGCGGGCCGTTCGCGCAAAAGCTTGGCGACGGCTTCGGCAGGCACGTGACCTTCGATGATGTATCCATCGACCTCCATCGTATGGCATGACCATAACTCTTGGGGTACGCCCCGCGCGGTCTTGATCGCCGCCATGTCGTTGCTGTCGACCGATGCCACCTTCGTGTTCATCCCGTCTTCGACATGGCCTGCCCAGCTAAGGCAGCATCCACATCCGGGATCCCTGAACATCGTATAGGTCGCTGCCTGAGCCACGTTCGAACAGGCTGCGAGCACGAGCAAGGCCGCGCCGCTAATCGATCGCCGGAACAGGGCAGGCTTTTTCCAGATCATTGTGCAATTCCTTTCTTGTATCCGCGCCATAGCGAGATCGTCCCGGTCACCGTCGGGAACCGGTGGAGCAGGCATGGCTCGGTGAAGATTTCGGCGAACAGTTTTTCGACTTCGCCGTCGGCGCTGGGCTGCGTGTCGCTTATGCCGTCAAGAGACTGGACGGTCGCCCGGAAGAGGCTCCGCATGAGTGGGCTATCCTGCTTCATATAATCGGAGATCAACACGGTTCCGCCTGGCACGAGCAAGCTTTCGATGGTTTCCAGGATTGCCTGCTTCTTGCGCAAGGGAACCTGGTGAAGGACGAGGCTGCTGACGATCTTGTTCGGCCGCCACCCTGCGGGCAGCTCGAGGCTTTCGAGAAAGCCATTGTGCCATTTCACGAGATCGGCTCCCGCGCCAAACTTGCGCCGCGCAAGCGCGAGCGCCTCCTGGTCGGGTTCGACACCGATCAGACCCGCTTCCGGACAATCCGTCATCAAAGCCTTGAGAAGAGTGCCGGTTCCGCTGCCAACATCGATCACCCGGTCGCCGGGGACAAGGTGCAGTTCTTCGACAATCCTTTGTCGCCAGAGATGTTCGCGGGTGAACAGACCGATCGCCCGGTCGTAAAGGGGCGTCAGAAAGCTCTTGCCAAGAAGAGGCGTAAATTCGCCGTGATCTTCAGGTGCGGTGATATTGTTCACGAGCTGGTTCCCATTCATCCCGGGTTCGACCCGATTCTGACAGACCCGTCTCGGTTACGTATGGCGCTGGACATTCCCTCAAAAAAAGAAGTTTAAGGGATTGTGCAGGCGAGCGCGTATAGGACACGTGCAACCCACAGGAGTTTTTCGGATGCGTGACAATCACTCTCTTGATGCGGTGCTCGGAACGCTTTCCACCACCGCCGCCAACGAGGTCCCAGCCGACTTCATGGATGGCGTTTGGCAGCGCGCCGGACAGCTTGGCGAAATCGCCGACCGACGCCGCCGGACGGCCCTTTTCGTCGGTCTGTTCGTCGTCGGGCTTGGAGCTGGCGCCGGAACGAGCGGTTGGCCCGGCGGCTATGGCACGTCTTCCGCGTCATTTGGCGAGGGTCTTATCCTCGGCGAACAGCTGTCCCCATCGGCGCTCCTCCATGTGGAGCAATAGGGTTTGAAGACGACGCATATCGTTCTCGCGGTGCTTCTCGCAGCACTTGCAGGATGCCTCGGCGCGATTGCCGCGGATCGCTGGGCCAATCACGAGGCCGGCTCCGGCCTCCACGATTTCGTGCACGACGAGCTCACCCTGACGGCCGACCAGGAGCAGCGTCTCGATGCGCTCGAGGCCCGTTTCGCTGTCGAAAGGGCACGGCTCGAAGGATCGGCGCGCGCAGCCAATGCCCGGCTCGCCCAGGCGATGGAAAACGAGCATGAATACGGCCCCGAGGTCTCGGCCGCGATCGACGAGGTGCATGCACGCATGGGCGATCTGCAGAAGGCAACAGTGCGCCATGTCTTCGACATGCGTGAAATTCTCGAACCCGAGCAGCAACGCCAGTTCGACCGCAAGGTCTCCGACGCCCTGACCCGCGACCCGCGCGACTGAAGCGCCATGTCGGGGGCGGGCGACAATCCGGATGAGGCCCTTGTTTCGCAGGCGAGGGCTGGAAACAAGCGGGCTTTCAGCAAGCTCGTCGAGCATGAAACCGGTCGGCTTCTCGCGCTCGCGACACGCATGCTTTCCTCTCCTTCTCAGGCGGAGGACGTTGTTCAGGACAGCCTCGCTTCGGTGTGGCTGACGCGCCATCGGCTCGATCCGGACAAGCCGATCGGACCCTATCTGACAACCGTCGTCCTCAACCGCTGCCGGGACCGTTTGCGCAGGCGCAAGGTCGCGGGCTTTTTCGGACTGTCAGGCGATGCCGAACTCCATTCCATCGCCGACGATTTGCCGGGTCCTGAAACGTCGGCCGTTTCCAGGGAAGAGCTCAATCTCGTTCAGGCCGAGATCGCACGAATGCCCGTAAGGCTGCGCGAAGCCCTCGTGCTCGTGACCATCGAGGGGCGTAGCCAGGCCGAGGCAGCCGATCTTCTCGGAACGACCGAAAAGGCGATCGAAACCCGCGTATACCGCGCGCGCAACAGGCTGAAGGAGCGCTTCGAAAAACTTTGAGGGGTTGGCTGGGCGCGCGCGTAAGTAACGGTAAACGCCACGTCAGGAGCCCTTTATGATCGCCGTCAATCGACGCAAGTTTCTCGGAGCCGGAGCAGGAGGAATGGGTCTGCTCGGCCTTGCCGGGGCGATGCCTGCCTGGGCACGGGGCGCGGACATCCTCGCAGGTAACGCCCGCAAGGGGCTGGACGAGATATCCGGCCCCAATATCGACCTCACCGTTGCCCGATCGGCCTTCGCGACCGGCAACAGGCGCGGCGGCGCGATCGCCGTCAATGGCACTATTCCTGGTCCGCTGTTGCGATTGCAGGAAGGCACGACCGTCCGGCTCAATGTCCATAACCAGCTCGAGGAAGATACCTCGATCCACTGGCACGGTCTGCTCGTGCCGTTTCAGCTCGATGGAGTGCCCGGCGTGAGCTTCCCCGGTGTCAAACCGGGAGAGACCTTCACCGCCGAGTTTCCGGTTCGCCAATCGGGCACTTACTGGTGGCACTCGCATAGCGGCCTGCAGGAACAGGCCGGGCATTACGGCGCGATCGTGATCGATCCCGCCGGACCCGATCCGGTTCAGGCCGACCGCGAATATATCGTGGTGCTGAGCGAATTCAGCGCCATGTCGCCCCACACCATTTTCGACAAGCTCAAGAAGGGCGAAGGCTACTTCAACTACAACCAGAACACCTGGACCGACGATTACCCGCTTTCGGGCGAGGACCGCCGGATGTGGGCGAAAATGCGCATGATGCCGACGGACATCCTCGACGTGTCGAGCGCGGCTTATACCTATCTTCTGAACGGCCATGGCCCGCTCGACAATCTGGAATACCTCTTCCGCCCGGGCGAACGCGTGCGGCTGCGCTTCATCAATGCCGGCGCCATGACCTTCTTCAATATTCGCATTCCCGGCCTGCCGATGACCATCGTTCAGGCGGACGGGCAGAACGTCGAGCCGGTGGAGGTCGACGAGTTCCAGATCGGTGTGGCCGAGACATACGACGTCGTCGTGACGCCGGGCGCGCAACAAGCCTACACGCTGGTCGCGGAGTCGATGGACCGCTCGGGCATGGGTATTGCCACACTCGCGAGCGCACCCGGCGCTCGCGCCGCCATTCCGCCGCTGCGCGATCCGCCGCTTCTGACCATGGCCGACATGGGCATGAGCGGCATGGACCACGGCTCGTCTGGCGATGCCGGCATGTCGGGCATGGACCACGGAAGTGGCGGCGACATGGCGGGGATGGATCATGGTTCGTCCGGCCAATCCGAGATGGCAGGCATGGCCGGCATGTCGGGGATGCAGATGCGCGACACGTCGCTTCTGCCGCCCGATGTGAAGGTCGGGCCCGGTCTCGACATGGTCTCGATGAACCCGGTCGACCGCATGGGCGATCCCGGCATCGGTCTCGCCGATGTGCCGCATCGTACGCTCGACTATCGCAAGCTGCGCGCTCTGACGCCGCACCGCGAGGGCCGCACGCCGTCCCGGCGAATGGAAATTCATCTGACCGGCAATATGGAGCGCTACATGTGGTCGTTCGACGGCAAGAAGTTCTCCGCCGTCTCAGACGAGCCGATCCGTTTCGCCTATAACGAGCGCGTGCGCGTGAAGCTCGTCAACGACACGATGATGGCGCACCCCATTCACTTGCACGGTCATTTCTTCGAGCTGGTCAATGGCGCGCCGGCCGATCGTCAACCGCTCAAGCACACGGTAATCCTGCAGCCGGGTGGCAGCGCGCAGTTCGACCTGACGGCGGACGAGCCGGGCGACTGGGCCTTCCACTGTCACCTTCTCTACCACATGCATGCCGGGATGTTTCAGATCGTCACGGTCGCCAATCCCGACGGGAGCGAAGCATGAAAATTCGTATTGTCAGCCTGCTCGCATCGGTCGCAGCCGGCTCAGTTCTCGCCTCCCCCGCGGCGGCGCAGCATGCCGGTCATTCGCCGGCGGAGCCGCAGCAAAGCGCCGAGGCGCAGGCTGACGCGAAGACGAAGTGCGAGGAAGAAGCCGAGCGCCATCGCGCGATGGGGCATCCGGTTGCAGATGGAGCATGCGAACCGGCTGCTCAACCTGAAGCCGCCATGGACCGCTCGCAGATGGATCACTCAACCATGGATCATGGTGCGATGACCGCTCAGGATGGCCATTCTGGCATGACAATGCCTGTGGACGCTGCCCGTCCACAGGCATCGCCCGAAAGTCATGAAGGAATGGATCACGGCTCGATGCCGCAGGGCAAGCCCGCCGAAGGCGCGATGGATCATTCGCAGATGAATCACGGCGAGATGGGTCAGGCGGAGGCCAGTTCGTCGATGGACCATGGGCAGATGGATCACAGCCAGATGAACCATGGGGAGACGCCTTCGCAGGACAGGCAGGGCATGGACCATTCGGCGATGCAGATGGGCTCGGACGATGATATCCCGCTGCTGCCGCCTCCTCCAGAAGCAGGGAGCGGCCCAGCGCGCGCGGCGGTCGCCATCTGGGGCGAGGAAGCCATGAACGAAGCGCGCCGCGAGCTTGTCCGCGAGACCGACGGAGGAATGCGCTTCTGGTTTCAGGGCGACCGGCTCGAGTACCGCGCCCGCGAGGGGAAGGATGGATATCTGTGGGACATCCAGGGATATTATGGCGGCGACATCGACAAATTCTGGTTCAAGTCCGAGGGTGAGGGCAGCTTCGGCGAACCCATAGAAGGCGCCGAGGTCCAGGCGCTCTGGAGCCGCGCCATTGCGCCCTTCTTCGATTTCCAGGCGGGTGTTCGCCAGGACCTGACCGGTCCGGAACGCACGCACGCGGTTATCGGTATCCAAGGGATCGCGCCTTACCAGTTCGAGGTCGATGCCGCGGCCTTCGTCTCCACCAAGGGCGATGTGACGGCGCGTTTTGAGGGCGAACTTGATCAGCGCATCACGCAGCGGCTGATCCTTCAACCGCGTGCCGAAATCGCACTTTCCGCTCAGGATATTCCCGAACTCGGCATTGGCGCTGGCCTCGACCGGATCGAGGCAGGTCTGCGTCTTCGCTACGAGTTCGCACGCGAATTCGCGCCCTATGTCGGCGTTTCCCAGGAATGGCGCATCGGCGACAGCGCGGATTTTGCGCGGGCCGCCGGAGAGGATCCGAGCGTCACCAATTATGTCGTCGGTGTGCGATTCTGGTTCTGAAATCTCAAAAAGGATAGAACTTCCATGACCAAGACTTTGACACGCATCGCGGCGACTGCGCTTGTTGCCACGCTGATACCGCTGCCAGCCTTCGCGCAGCAGATGGACCACTCTTCCCATGCGAACCATCAGATGCACGCGATGGACGCTTCGGCGGACGATGTCGCGGGCGCTGAAGAAACCCTCAAGGCCTATCGCACCGCTCTTGAAGCGCGCGACGCGCAGGCAATGCGCGCGCTCTTCGCCGAGGACTCGGCGATCTTCGAGAATGGCAAGGCCGAAGGAAGCTTTGCCAATTACATGGAGCACCATTTGGGCCCCGAGCTCGACGCGATTGTGAGCTTCACCTTTACCGACCCCACGCTGACCGTCACCCGGATGGGGCACATGGCCCATGCCTATGAGACGTATGGCTATCGCATCGAACTTAGCGATGGCCGGGTGATCGAGCGCGACGGCGTGGCGACATCGGTGCTTGCTCACGATGCGGACGGGTGGAGAATCGTCCAGTACCATTCCTCGTCGCGCGCGCCGCGCAACTGATTACGGCTTTCGAAGAGGTAGCACCGGTTGGCAACGCCGTCGCTGAAGCTGCGCCTGCATGTGCTCGGCAGCAAGATCCACAAATGGCTGGCGATTTTCGTCGGTGTCCAGGTTCTCTTGTGGATGGGAACCGGCGCCCTCATGTCGTTTCTCGACCTGGAAGAAGTTCGCTCCGAACATGTCGTTTCGCGTGAACAAGAGGCGCTGCCCGCCGATGCCCCGCTCCCGGCCTGGGTCGCAAACGACGGTACTCTTGCAGCGGTAACGACACGTTCGCTCGACGGCGATGCCGTGACCGAGGTCCGCAAGGTTGACGGTAGCGTGAGCCTCCACGATCCGGTGACTGGGCGTAAACTCTCCCCCATCTCGGCGGCAACGGCAAAATCCATCGCCTTGCGCGCATGGACCGGGCCGCGCACGACCATCGAGGCCGCACGGATCGTCGATGACCCCATCGGAACCGAGTTTCGCGGCCCTTTTCCGGCCTGGCAGGTCACCTATGCTGACGAGGCTTCGACGCGCATCTACATCGATGCCGCCAGCGGCACGCTCGGGGCGGCGCGCAGCGATACATGGCGCCTGTTCGATTTCATCTGGGGCCTCCACATCATGGACTGGACCGAGCGCGACCGCATCAACAGTTGGTGGCTGCTGCTGTTCGGCATTGGCGGCACGATCATAGCCCTGTCGGGTTTCGTCCTGCTGGCGAACCGGATGCCGAGGCTGCGCCGCCGCGCAAAGAAGAGCAAGCTCGCCTGAGCCCATGGGGCTTATTCGCGTGGGCGAACGCCTTACCCTCGTTCGCCAGGCCGAACGCGGCCAGGAGCCGAATGCGTTCGACGATCGCGATGATGCCGCCAGCAAGCGTGACCACCCGGGCGCACTTCAGTCGCGCTGAACTATCAAATTAATGCGAGGGGCACGCGGCTGCCGTGCGTATCAGGCACATAGGTCGCACTTTAACTGCAGGGTCGGGAGACATACGAGACATGAAAGCCCCCTCATTTCTGGCGCTGCTCGCCGCAAGCCTGCTCTTCGTCGGACCCGTTCAGGCTCATGGCGACGAAAAGCACGGCGAAGAGGCGAGCGCCGCGCCTGCTGCCACCAATGGCGATGTGCACGACCAGGCGGCCATGGCGCAGATGGGCGAGACTGCGGATGCTGGCGAGTCCTCCGGCGCGCACGATGAAGCGGGCGCAGCCCATGACGAGGCCGGTGGCCATGCGGATGAGAGCGAAACCGGCGTCATGGCCGTACTGAAAAAGCTGCATCCGGCAACGATCCACTTCCCGATCGCCTTGTTTTTCATGGCTGCGGCCACCGAATTGTTCGTGATGCGCCGGAAAGGAGCGGGCCTGGAAAGTGCGGTGCGCGTACTCGTCTACGGCGGAGCAATCGGCGCAGTCGTCGCAGTTCTCTTCGGATGGATTCACACCGGTCTGTGGTTCGGCGGCGATACTGTCATGCAAGTCCATCGATGGACCGGTATGCTGATCGCGGTTCTCGGTATTGCGATGGCATACCTCGCGAGCAGGCCGAGCCAGAGCCGCGCATGGTTGCGCGCGTCGATCTTCTCCATGGCGGCACTCGTTCTCATCCAGGGGTTCCTTGGCGGCGAGCTCGCGCACGGACCGGACCATCTTGGCGTTTCGTGGCTCTGAAGGAGTTGAATAACATGCGAATTCTGAAATCGAACACCGCGATAGCATTTCTCGCGACCGCGCCATTGACGTTCGCTCTCGCCGCTTGTGACCAAGCGCAGGAGAGCACACCGGCTGCTGAGGTTTCGCCTATGGGCGAAGCTGCGGTGGTGGCTGGCACGGCACCCGAGGCGGGTCTTGCCGATCCGGCAGCCTCTCCCTCCAAAGATGAGGCAGCGACCGCTCGGGAGGACGCTCTTTCGACAAATGGCGCCGCCACGCCCGCCTCACGGCACGCTGCCTCTCCCGCATCACGCGCAACTGCCACACCCGCACCTCCAGCAACACGCACGCAACCCGCGAGCGAGGCGACCCAGCCGGCCGATCCCCATGCGGGTCATGACATGTCCTCGATGGCCGATCACGACATGGAAGGTATGTGATCGGACGCGTTTCCCGGTGACACGGCTATCCAGGAGATACCCTCGGCAAAAACACAAAAGAACATCGCAAGATCAGGAAAGGACGGCCCCGCCTCCCCCCGACGCCCTGCGGGTCGCAGGTGCCCCCAAGGGGCCGTTCAGGAACCCCGCGTGCAAACCAACCCGACGCGCGGGGTTCCGTTTGCCCGGCTTCGCTGTCGCCGTGCCAGGCGCGTCCCGGCATGGCTTTGTGCTATGTGAGCAGCGCGCAGACAATCGCCTCGGTGCTTATGAAAGGAACCGCATATGTCGGAAACGGGAAAAGCCGGTGCGCTGTCGCGCTGGGAAGACGAAGGCGGGGCATTGCCCTGCGGGCCGCAGGAAGCGCTCGCTGCCGATTGTGAGAAATGGGATATTCCGCCACTTTCCGATGCCGAAATGATCCAGTTGCGCATCAGGGTGATCGCCCTTGAGAACATGGTGCTCGGCCTTCTGTCGAAGGCCAGCGCCAATCAGCTGGCAGCAATCGAAGAAATCGCGGGATTCATATCCCCGCGTGCCGATGCGAAGCCGCATCCGCTTACCTTGCACGCTGCCACGCAGATGGAGCATTTTGTCGAACGCGCCCGCCGGCTTCGCGAGGCACCCTCCCCAGCTGATCAATCTACTGCACGGTAGCTGGGCTCTTTCTATTGGTCACAGGGGATACGTCGAGGTGGCTATGTCGAGTGCTTAATACGATCGGCCACCCACCCGTCGATCTCGCTTTCCGCCCACGCAACCGAGTATCCTCCGAGCTGCACAGGCCTCGGAAACTTGCCCTCGGCCATCCAGCGATAGATCGTTGAACGGCCAAGCCCGACGCGGTGCTGCACTTCGGGCAAGCGAATGAGACGCGTCACCCGACGGGGCTCTGTTGCCTCCTTGTCGATCTCTTCACCCACGATGGCCTCCTTCGGTACCGGCGAAGACATCGCCAATCAGGGCGTCCTTGCGTTCAAGCTCGTCGATGTGATCGGAAAGCAGGCGGGCGACACGATGCGCCGTGCCCTTAGCCCAGCGCGGCTTCACATCGTGAACCTGGTTGCCCAGGACACGTTCGAGCGCTGAAGGCAGTTCGCCGGAAAAGTCCTCGAAGAATTGCGCGAGGTCCGATTGCAGCCACGCAATCGCGTGATCGCCGCTGCTGACGAGAAACAGCAGCAAGTGCGCGTGCGGCGCGACGCCGCACGCTGCAAGAATGCGCAAGGCTTCGCCGAGGCTGGCCGACCGTTCGCCGGCAAGGACGCGGCGCAGGGCATCCTTATGGATCTGCGCGTCGCGCGCGATGTCGCAGCGGGCACGGCCGCTGGCTTCGACGGCGGCCAAAAGCAGCCGGGCGAGGTCGGCGCGAACTTGTTGTTCTGCAAAGAGCGCCATGTTGGTCATCGGCGAATCCTTTCCGGTGGAGGTGATCGAATCACCGGCTAAACGCGAAGGAAGCCTGTAGGAAAACGAAAAGAACATTAAGAGAACATAGAGGAAGGAACGAATCAGCTTCCTTCGGTGATTCGCGCGAATTCCGGTCGTGTTCGCGCATATGACGGCACGCTTCGCGCCAAAGCCGGCACAGTCGGCGCTGCAGCGCAATTGGCCGGCGCAAATCCCGGCCATCGCACCTTCAGATGTCGCTTTTTACTTGATCGGCAGCCCCAAAATCCAGTTCCCGATTTCCTACAGCCCGGCTCCGGGAAGAGGAAAGAACATACAGCGAACGCATCGCTGGCTGATGTTCAATTCCTCGAAAGGTTCCATCCATGACCAAGACTGCCCTTCCGGCCCAGCAGCGCACGCTCAACCGTGCTCATGGCCGCGACTACATTCTTCCCGCCTGCGTGGCGCTGGCCTGCGCCGGTGCCGCATTTGCCGGCGCCGACACCACCTTCGACCCCGCGTTGACCAAGTTCACCGACTTCCTCGAAGGCTCGGGCGGCAAGATCATCACCGTGCTCAGCCTTGCGGGCGGTTTGATCGGTCTCGCCTCCGGGCGCTTCTCGCTCGGCCAGGTCGCGGTGCCGGTCGGCGTCGGGATCGGTGTCGGCACCGGCGTGCCGATCGTCACCTCGGTCGTGACCGCGGTCATCTGATCAGCGGATCCGGTCACGACAGGAGGGCGGCATGGCCGACAGGTACCTCGTTCCACGGCGGCTCGACGACCCGGAGCTCATCGGCTTCTGGACCATCGACGAGTTTGCAGGGATTCTCATTCCCTTCGCCTGGGGCATTCTCTCGCAGCATATCTTCATCGGTATCGGCCTGGCCGCCGGGGCCTGGCTTGCCTTGCGGAAGGCAAAGGCACGCGGCGCCGGTTCGGCACTGGTGCATGCTGCGTACTGGTACCTGCCCGGGAGCTTTCTCGGGCTGAAAGCCACGCCGCCCTCCCACTGCCGCCTGCTGGCGGGCTGAGGGAGGCAAACCATGCGAGCAGAATTCGCGCACGAACAGGCGCAGACTTACCTTCGGCAACGCAACCGCTTTGCCGTGCTGGCAAGTGTCCTTGGCCTCACCACGCTGGTCAGCCTTGGCGCCGCCGTGACCCGCGACGAGCAGGTTGTGCTGGTGCCGATCACTGCCGAGCGGATCACCGTTTCGAGCGGCGGGATCGACGCGCCCTATCTCGAGCTCGTCACCCGCGACACGGCGCTGATGCTCCTCAACCGGGCACCCGAAAGCCTCGACTACTGGATGGCGAACATTCTGAAGCTCGCCGATCCCGCCGCGCACGGCCGCCTCAAGGCCGAGCTCGTCAGAATCGTCGAGGAACAGCGCGGCTCGGACATCAGCCAGGCCTTCGTGATCGCGGAAATGCATGTCGATCCCAAGGCCCTGACCTCGACCGTCACCGGCACGCTCAAGACCTTCGTCGGCGCGCAAGTGATCGCGAGCCAGCGCCGCTCCTTCCGTTTCCGCTGGTCGAAGCGTGGCCTCAGCGTCGCGCTCGCCGGCTTCGAGCAACTTCCCACCGACAAGGAGGAACCCGGCCAATGAGCCTTCTCCCATCTCCCTTCGCCGCTGCGCTTGCCGGAACCGGCCTTGCCTGTTTCGCGATCGGCGTGACAAGGCGCCCCGATCCCGGGCTCAAGCTGACCGGCCTCGCCGTCCTCGCCTTCGCGCTCGCGCCGGTCCCGGCGCATGCCGACCAGTTCGTCGAAGCGGCCGACAACGCGACCGTCGACTGCGAACTCGCCCGCGGCGAACTCACCCGGATCGCGCTCATCGATGACGGCTTTGCCAATGTCTCGAAGATCGCGAGCGGCTTTCCCTACAACGACTTCCAGGTGACGCACGAGCCGGTGCGCGGAGACATCTATATCTCCGTGCCCCCGCAATTTGCCGCTGCCCGAGGCCAAGCTTGCCGGAAACTGGAGCGAAGAGACGAACAGCAGCTTCACCGAGCGCGCCGAGCGCGCGTTTCGGCTTTTCGAAAGCGGCCTTGCCTGAAGCCTCGGTAGACAGGAACGTGCGGTGGATGGCGATCGGGCCCTCGTCGAGGCTGACTGCCGCGATCATGGCGGGCAGAAAGCGGGCCCGTCCTTTCGGGCCAAGCGGCGTTCGTGGATGGAAGCGGAGCGCCGGAGATGCGGCGAGGATGCCGCGGCTTTCAAGATATGCCTTTACCGGACTGGCACGCAGTGGCTGTGCATCGCGCCAGATTCTCAGCGCTACCGCCGAGGGTTTGCGGGTGCTGGTCAATTCGGGTTCGTTGGTGGTCGCAGAACCTGAAAAAAGCGCCGGTGCCTCGAAACCTTCACGCGCCAGAGCAGCCAGCACGCTCTGCTGATCGCATCCCGCGAAACAGTGGAAGAGGATGGCCTTTTGGCCGAGCGTCACACCAAGGGACGGCGTGCGGTCATCATGCGCGGGGCAACAAGCCATGCCCTTTGTGCCGGACCATTTGCCCCCTCGCGCTTCGCAGATACGACGGGCGGTCTCGGCAAGCGACCGGTTGGGATGAGTTTGGACAGACAGGGACATGCGAGCTCCTCAGCAAGCAAAGTGGCCCCCTCACCAGCGTTCCTCTCCTCTCCCAAAGGAAGGCATTCACGGCTTTCCTACAGGTATGCGTTCTTTTTATGTTCTCTTTCGATTCGAATCAATGGAGCAAGAATCGAGATGACCTGCCTCAATCGTCTGACCGCGATAGCGGTCGCCTGTCTGGGGATGATCGCGACCTCCTCACAGCAAGTCCGCGCCCAGGATTTCACCTTGTTCGAGCACGCGATCGTTCCGCCGAAGGCGGACCAGCAGCCGGCAAGGCAATATCTTCCTGCGATCTACCAGGCCGAGCCGGCAAACGTGTCCTACAGGGAAGGCCTGTATATGGCGGCAATAGCCGAGGCCGAGCGCCGGTACGGGCTTCCGACCAACCTGCTTCGGGCTCTCATCTGGGCTGAATCCCGCTTCAATCCGATGGCTGTGAGTCCAGCCGGTGCTGCCGGGCTGGCTCAGCTTATGCCGGCCACGGCGCGAGAACTGGGCGTCCGTAACCGTCATGACCCTCTTGCATCGATCGACGGTGGCGCCCGGTATCTTCGCGATATGTTGGACCGGTTCGACGCGGTCCACCTGGCCTTGGCTGCTTACAATGCTGGCCCAGGTGCCGTCTCCCGATCACGCGGCATTCCCAACAATGGTGAAACGCCGCAATATGTCCGGACTGTGTTGGGACGTTGGCAAGCAATCGGTACGTACAATTGACGAAACTACCTGATTTCCGGCTATTGTCTGAAATCATGTGCCGGAATGAAGACGGACAACGCTAGTGAATGAGACCCCCGGTGAGCCGTTCGACTTTCGCAAGGCGTTGAAGGAGCAGAAGCGCCGGAAGCTGAGAAAGGAGATCGCGTTGGGTTTGGGAGCATTCGCGATCGTATTTGCTGGAGGGATGCTGGCGCTCAACTGGCCTGTCCATGATGCCAGCCTTGCTAACGACGATCAGCAGCCTCAGGCTTTATTCCAGCAAGCAAGCTCCCCACAATTCGACATCTGCGGATCGATCCGGCGCACATGCGTCGTGGATGGAGATACTTTTTGGCTTGATGGCGTGAAGATCCGGATTGCCGACATCGACACTCCCGAGATCAGCGAGCCTCGTTGCGACTATGAATACCAGCTCGGCATGCGCGCGACGCACCGCCTTGTCGAATTGCTGAATGGCGGGCCCTTTGAACTGAGGACCATCGGTAGCAGAGACGAGGATCAGTACGGTCGCAAATTGCGGGTTGTAATGCGCGGCGGCCGCTCGCTTGGCGATCAGCTGGTCAGCGAAGGCCTGGCGCGAACCTGGACCGGGAGACGTGAACCATGGTGCTGAACCGCGATCAGGAATTGTGGGCCGTCGCGCTCTGGGTCGAAAAGAACCATGGCGAAGAGGGAACCGCGTATATCGCGCAGCAAATCCAGCGGCTATCCAACGAAGGGGACGAGGCTGGCATAGCAACGTGGAAGACTGTTGCTGAACGGTTCGATCAGCTTAGCTGTAAAAGCTCTACGAACTGAGGCTCGGCACGATGCGGAATTGGCTTAAAGTCTGGGGCATCAGAATTGAGTTCGCCTTGCTCGCGTCAGTTTCCCTGATAGGGCTAGTCCTGAGCCTTCGGTCCTGCATTGGCTGAGAAAAAATTCCTTCTTCCGATCAACCCTTCGCAAACTTCCCCACGATGACCTTTCCTCCTGTCCGGAGCTCATCGAGGTAGTCGCTCCACCATTGAGCCATGCGCACCCGCTCGTCCCAATGTTTGCCGCGATGGTAGATGCCACGCACGACATTGCTGTCGCCATGTGCCAGGGCGCGCTCGATCGCATCCGGATTCCAGAGTCCCGACTCGTTCAGGAATGTCGATGCTGTCGCCCGGAGTCCGTGCGCGGTGACTTCTTCCTTCGAATATCCCATGCGACGGAATGCGGCATTGAGCGTGTTTTCACTCATAGGACGCTTGGAGCTGCGCGCAGACGGGAAGACATAACCTTCGCGGCCGAGCATCTCGGCCAGATCAGTAAGATAGCCTCTAACCTGCTTGGAAAGCGGGACAGCATGCGCTCGACGCGCTTTCATTTTACCGGCAGGGATTTTCCAGACCCCATCGACAAGGTCGATCTCATGCCATTCGGCGTGCCGGAGTTCGCCGGGGCGCACGAATACATGCGGCGCGATCTGCAAAGCTAACTTCGTCACCATGTAGCCAGTGAAGTCGTCGATTGCGCGCAGCAGCCCGCCTAACTCGGTGGGCTCGAGAATTGCTGCATAATGCGTGGCTCTCGGCGTTACGAGAGCACCCTTCAGCATACTGGTCGGATCGGATTTGCAGCGGGTAGTAGCGACACCGTAGCGAAACACGCGGCCGGCGAACGAGCGGCATTTCTTCGCAGTCTCGTGCTTACCAGTGGCTTCCAGCCGTTTGAGGGGAGCCAGGACTTCGAACGGCTCGATCTCGTTGATGGGTCGGTTCCCGATGGCAGGCGCAAGCTTGTCGAGAAAATAATTGGCCTTGACGATCGTGCCATCGGCGCGGCCATTCTGGACCATCATCTGTTCAATATACTCACGTGCGACTGCCTCGAACGTCTGTGCAGAAAGGAACTCGGCGCGGATTTTCCGCTTCCGCTTTTCAAAGGCCGGGTCGGCCCCTGAAGCAACTGCTCGTCTTGCCTCGTAGGCCGCGTCTCGCGCTTGCTTGAGGCTGATGTCGGGATAGCTGCCGATGCAGAGCTTCTTTTGCGCACCGCCGATCCGGTATCGGAATCGCCAAAGCTTGCTACCGGTCGGCGTGACCTCAACATATAGGCCGCGCTCATCGGTGACCTTGTACGGCTTATCTTTGGGCTTGAGTGCGCGGAGGCGAGTATCTGTCAGCGGCATGTGGGGGCCTTTTCATCTGGGCCTTTGCGAAACGGCCTCAAAAGGCCCACAAAAGTGTCTGGAACCCCCGAGAACAGGCGGGACGATCCGGAACGATCCAAGGGCCAAATCCCTAGGATTTCTGCGGGTTTTATAGATTATTTGGGAGAACGTGAGAAGAACAAATGGTGCCCAGAAGAGGACTCGAACCGCTCTCAGAATGTCGCAAAACTGCGAGAAACTTGACCTTGGTTACTTAAGTGAGGCCCCCGTCAGTGCCCCCAGATTGCATTTTTACCAGAGGATTTGGGTCCCATCCTCGAAAAAGTCTAATGATTTCAATGACAGTCTTTTACAGCAAATTGATGGGAAAGACCAGCCAATTTGCCCCAACCGAGTGGCTGAATTCAGGAGCTATCCGCGCACCTTCGCCCACTCCTCCCAATAGGGCACTAGCTCATCAGGCAGGCTTTCCACAAACTCGCGGCCCAATGAATAATGAGGCATCGCCTCGGCAACCGCGTCGAGCAGCGCCGCTCCCTGCACCGTGTCCTTGCGCCGCTTGAGCGGGTTCCGCTTGGCCTGAGCGCCCAACCAGAGTTTGTGGAGCGCGAACCAGCGGGGGTCAGGTGCAACGATGCGCGCCGGGCTACCATCACGGCATGGGACGACTTGATCTACCCGCCGACCGGGCAAGAGCCATTCCTGTTCGGGTAGCGGTACAGGTCGTGGCCGATCCTTTCCGGCGAGCGTTTCGACACGCGATGGTGCTACCAGCAATTCGACTTCATAGGCCTTCGCGTTGCGCGCTTGGAATTCCCGCTCGGTATTAATCGTGAATGTCGGATCGACCGCTTTGAGCATGTCCCAAAGCTGCGTTCCGTCTTCCGGTTCGTCAGCCGTCCAGGCGAGATCGAAGTCCTCTGTCTCGTCCGGCACGTCGCGGAAAGTGCCCGCAGCTTCTAGCGCATAGGCGGCCATCGCATTTGTCCCGACCACAAGCAGATGGCTGCCGAGAAGCGAGCGCCGGTCTGCCTCTCGAAGGATTGGACCCGCGTCCGCCGAGAGGAGCGGCAAGCGCAACGCGCGTGCAATCCGGGTGCTCTCGCCAAGTGCGTCCCGCGCACCGTCCCGGCGTTCCCTCAGAGCACTCTTTGCAGCCTTATAATCCTCAAACTGGACTTCCTTTTCGTCGTCCCAGGCACCGAGACTTTTCCCGTTCCCGCTGCGATCGAAGATCTCGTAAAGATACTCGTAACCGCCGACCTTCTTGCGCCTCAGGTCGTATGGCATCGCATAGAGTTCGCGCTCGGCCTCGATCCACGCGTCATAGCGCTGGCGCATGTTGATGAGCGCGCGTTCCTGTTCGGCAGAGAATGGTTGGATCACAGCCATCGCTGCGATTTATCCCACAAATATCCAATTTTCAATAAACGCGGGATAAATGCCCTTTTGGCATCACATTCCCCTCGGCCATCCTTGCCTTGACGGTCCAACTAGATGCATCTTCCCCGATGGGACTCATTTGGAGAGAGCTTCGGTGAGCAAACTAACTGCACAGGTGTTGGCAACGGTGAACGGTCCCTATCGGACCAAGCAATCCGCTCAGCAGCTCGCAACCCTTATCACAGACCCTTCGAGCGCGCAGGCACATAATGCCGCTGCTTTCGCTTTCTTCTCGGAGATTGCACCAGCAGTCCAATTGGCCTTCATTGCAGAAATGAATGTCGATGAGGCCAGGGTGAAGGCTGTCGCCCGCCAATTCTCAGACATGGCCGGGTACCCGCTACCTCTGGCACCTTGAAGGACAGGGTCAGCTGAAATCGGGATTCACTCAGTCCCGATATCAGCCCATTCAAGAACCAGCTTGTCACCTTTTGCACGGGGCAAGGACTTACGTGGAATGAGCTTCCCGCGCACTTCGAAATCAGATGTGATCTTGACCAGAAAGACCATGCTGAAGTTCCGTTTAAGGTTCAGCGTGACCCGGTCATTGCTTTTGAATGGCGTGATTGTCTTGACCTCGACCAGGTCATTGCCGAGCCGCCCGTCCGATCCTTGAGCGTAGTTGCGGTGCAGCTTGATGCCGTGCGTGATCGCCCCGTAGAGTTCTCCGATATCGCCATACACCTGAAGGTGCTTGCCTGTGTGAAGGTGATAATCTTCAGCCGTGGCGATCAGGTTCTCGAAAATCGAGACCAGCGACAGATCGGCATTGGGATATTTTGCCCGCCATTCCTTGTACTGGATTTGCTCGTTGATCTCGTCCCAGCTGATCCATCCGCCATCATCCCAGATGGCATTGTCCGGCCCAAGTTGCTGCATCCGTAATTCCGCTAACGTGCAAAGATTTTCGCGTTTTCTTTGCATGTCCGCATCAACGTGCAAAACGAAAGCGCGTTTGCTTGTTATATCGGCTCAAGCTGTGATTTGCGTGAAAACCGGTCTTCCGCTGCATCCGAACAGTAGATTTGGCCCCTCATTTCCCTGGAGCGGGCTTTTGGCGGGAAAAAATCTTTCAGTCCCGCACTGTCCATAGCGATCCAACATCGTCCACCCGCCAATGCGGAACGGCATTAGTTCTCTTTTTGTTCTTTCCTACAGCATTGCGATTCGCATAGCTTGGCCAGCGTCACCTAAGCCAAGGGTGGCGCTGAGTTGGAACTCTGATTGCACGATCAGTACGGCAAACTGAAAGCAACCCATCGTCGCGAGGGGACAAGCGGCAACGGTGACAGAACCTTGAAGCAAAGGAATCTGTCATGTCGAATATCGAACTACTCACCTGCCATGAGGTCATGCGCCTGACTGGCATTCGCAGCCGGACAACGATCTGGCGCCGCATCCGCCGGGGTGCCTTTCCTCATCCCATCGACATTGGCGGCGGGCGTATCCGCTGGCGTTCCACTGACATCGAGGAGTGGATCGAGGCCCTCCCCCTGCGCAGCTATTGACCCCTCCAATGCGGGCAATGGCCCGCAGAAAGCCAATCCCCCATGTCTATCCTTTCCCTGATCAACGCCGCCCTGCAGAAGCATGGCTGGCTGATCGCTCGCCTTCCTAGCGACGACGAAGAACGTGCGGCCCAGCTCGTCGAATTGCTCGTTGAAGACAATGCCGATGGGCGCGCCCGTCGCCACACATTGCATCCCTGGCTCTGGTACGAGCGCCCGGTCCGCGAGCGGTTTGAGGGACAAGATTGTTGCTTCACTGTCGAGGGCCCGATTTACAGGAGCCGGGACGGAACCGGGTATCCCCTTGGCAGTCAGCTTCGTACCGAATTCGGGTGGCTGGACCTTACGCCAGAAGAGACCAACCAGCTCGCAGATGAGGTTCGATCAGCGATCGACCTGACCCTGCTTCGCTGGTTTACGCGCCCCGATATGGCGGACCGCCAGTTGCCTTCGCGCCAGTCCCGCGAGCGCTACTTTGACGATGATCTCGCCCGTAATCTGATCCTTTCTGCGACGCCTCAAACGGCAAGTATGGAGCAAGATGCCCATGCCAATTGACCGGAAAATGGCTGGAGAAGGCAGGGGCCACGATACTGCGTATCGGACCCGTAATTTCCATACACACCCCACGCACCTGTGCATCGAGGAATTCTGCGGTTTCTGGAGCGCGCGGATAGCGCGCTCGCTCAGGCAATGCGTTCAGACCCTCGCAATTCTGCCACTTCCGGAGCGCGCTTCGAGCGCGCGCTGGAGGTGGTGATGGCGAGCTATGTCAAGCGCACCATCCGCCTCAATCCTTCGCAGGCACGGTCGCTGTCCGGCATCGCCGACCGGCGCGGATTGTCGGAGTATGCCATGCTCCTGAAAGTGATCGACGCGGGCTTTCTTTCGGTCCTGCAGGGCACAGACAAGGAAACCGATCTCGCCGAACTGGCGCGCGAGATCGGGGCGATATCGGAGCGCCTCGCCGAAGCCGAACGGGTGCTCGACCGCACCCTGTTCACCGCCTGTGCGGCCTACGCTTACGCCCGCCATGCCGCGCTGGGCACGAAGAAATCCGACGAGACAATCGCAGCCGAAGCGCGCGCCGCATTCGAGCGCCAGCGCTCGCTCGCTCTGGAGATTGAGCCATGACCATGGGAGTAGATTTTGTCACCCGCGCACATGCCCTCTGGCGTGTGCGCATGGCGCAATGGCAGCAGCGCTTCGGCTTCTTTTCGAAGCTGATCCTTGTCGCAACCGTAGCCGGGGCGATCATCGCGCCGCAGTTCATGATGCTCCCCGCAGAGCTCAAGGTTGCAGGCCAGTGCCTCGGTGCAAAACTGCTCGCCATGCTTGGTGAAATGGCGGGCAAGGACATGATGATGAACGTCTCGATGGAGGGCAAACACTGGACCGTTTCCGCGTCCGGCTTTGCCAGCGATCCGTTCATTGAAGACGCGCTCTGGAAAGCCGTGAAGGTATCGAGCGGAGGCGCGTTCCTCGGTCTCGTCATTGGCGTTCTCGCGGTCTGGCTGATCCAACGCACCATGTCTGCACAAGGCAAGGATACGCTGGCCGACCGGGTGCTTGGCGGGACCCGACTGGCAAGCGAAGACGACGTAGCTTCGCAGACTGCGCAGTATTGTGGCGCGAATGCCCTGCGCATCGGGCCGGTCCCCGTTCCGCGCCGGATCGAGACCCGTCACTTTGCCTTTCTCGGCACCACCGGCAGCGGCAAGACCACTGCACTTCGCCAGATGCTTGATGGCATCGAGAGGCGTGGTGAAGCGGCGCTGGTTTATGACACATCGGGGGAGTTCATCGCGCACTATTACAACCCCGCGCGCGGCGACATCATCCTCAATCCATTCGACGCGCGGTGCGCCTTCTGGACGCCCTTCGACGAGATATCGCACCCCGCCGATGCGGACCGGATAGCCCGCCAGCTGGTCTCGGAAACCAGCAGTCAGGATGACGATGTCTGGCTCGAAACAAGCCGCATTCTCGTCGCCAACATGATCCGCTCGCTCTGGGCGGAGAAGAACTGCAGCCTCGAAGCTTTGCTCGAAGCCTTGCAGGTCAAGGACAAGGAGCAGTTGAAGGAGTGGCTGGGGCATACGTCGTCGGCCCGCACCTTTGCCAACGACGCCGACCGCGCCACCGGCAGCGTGCTGTTCATGCTCGCCAAGGCTGCAAACCTTCTCCAGTTCCTGAAGGTCGAGGATGAAGGAGAGGACCGCTTCGCCTTCCGCGACTTCATCGCGAAGCTGGACGAGTGCGAGGGCGCAAAGCCGTGGATCTTCGTCCCTCGCAAGGAAGACTATTTCGAAGCTTCCAAGCCGCTCATGGCATGCTGGCTCGAATGCGCGGCGAGCGCCGTTCTTGGACTGTCGCCCTCGCCCGACCGCCGCATCTGGTTCGTGCTCGACGAACTGGCGGATTTGCCCCGCGTCGAGAACCTTGCCCGTCTGCTGCCCGAAGGTCGCAAGTTTGGTGCGGCCATCGTGCTCACCTTCCAGGCGCTCGGGCAGATGCGCAACCGCTATGGTGCGAACATCGCCGAGGCCATGCTCGCATGCTGCAATACCAAGCTGTTCCTGCAAACCGTCGATCAGGAAACGCGCAAGTGGGCGAGCGAGACCATCGGCCAGTGCGAGGTCGAATTGCGCGTTGCCACCGACACGTTGTCGATTGGCAGCGAAGTACCGCGCACGACCATCGCCACCCAGCGGCAATTCCGTCCTGCCGTGCTAGAAAGCGAACTGCGGCTTGCCCCACATCAGGGCTATCTGCTTCTTCCCGATGGTCTGCCGGTAGCCCGCATCGGTCTTACCGCTGATCACATCGCCCGGCGTGGCGAACCTCGCCAGCCTGCCTACGTGCCAGGCGATCCGGCGGGCACGCTGTGGAGCCGGGTCAGCGAGATCGCGAAAGGTGCCGAGCCTGATGCCAAACCGGGACCGGTTTAGTGGTCGCCTCGGTCTCGGCCCTGTCGAGTGCCGGTCAGGCGGCCAGCTATTATGAGGCCGACGATTACTACGCCGAAGGTGGCATGGCTCCGTCCGAGTGGTTTGGCGAGGCAGCGGAAAAGCTGGGCCTGTCGGGCGAGGTCGATCGCGAGAAATTTGCTGAATTGCTTGAAGGCCGGATTGCCGGGCAGCAGCTCGGCACCACGCGTGATGGCAAAGTCGAACACCGGCCAGGCTGGGACATTACCTTGTCCGCACCCAAGTCAGTCTCGATCATGGCCGAGGTCGCCGGAGACAAGCGGCTGATCAAGGCGCATGGCGCGGCGGTGAAGGTTGCGCTCGCCCATGTCGAGAAGCACATGGCGGCGACCCGGATCAGGCAAGGCGGCGAGGTCCGGCGGGAAGCGACCGGCAATCTCGCCATCGCCACCTTCCGCCATGCGACAAGCCGGGCACAGGACCCGCAGCTCCACACCCACGGCGTGATCATCAACGCGACACAGGACAAGGACGGCAACTGGCGCAGCCTGGAGCCGCGCGCCTTCTATCAGTTGCAGAAGGAAATCGGCGCGATCTACCGACAGGAGCTGGCGCACGGAGTTGCCGCGCTGGGTTACCGGATAGATGCGAGCAAGGACTCGCTCTTCGAGATCGCAGGCGTTCCGGAGAAGGCTAGCGATGCGCTGAGCCAGCGCACAGCAGCAATCGATGCCCGGCTTGCCGAGCGGGGCACCAGTCGTGCGGAGGCGAGCGCTGCCGAAAAGCAGATCGCCGCGCTCGATACGCGTGAGGCCAAGACCAGTGCGGACCATCGCACCTTGCGCGCCGACTGGCGGGCGACTGCCGATGCCAACGGTTTCGACAAGGCAGCGCGAGACAGGCTGATCGGTGAAGCGAGGGAGCGGGCGCGGAGCAGCGAAGCAACTGCCAGCCCGGAATTGCTGGCGCGGAAGGCGGTGGCTTGGGCCGCTGCCAAGCTGTCCGAACGCGAGGCCGTTTTTGCGGCCACCTCGCTCGCCCGCGAAGCCGGGGACTATGCCTTTGGGAAGGCCGGGCATCGCGCAATCAGCGCAGCAATTGTCAAGGCGGGAGAGCGCGGCGAGCTTTTCCAGCGCACTTTTCTCGACCGGCGCGGGGCGGAGTTTGCCGGGTTCACGACCCCGCAGGCCATCGAGACCGAGCGCGCCATGTTGCGGCTTGAGCAAGCCGGGCGCGGCATGGCGCAATCGCTCGCCACGCCGGTAGCAGCAGCACGGACGATTGAGCGCGCTGCACGGCAGTCAGCCCGATCCGGCTATGCCTGGACTGAGGACCAGAAGCGCGCGACGGCAGACCTGCTCACTTCGCGCGACCGCGTTGCCGCCGTCCAAGGCTACGCCGGGACCGCCAAAACCACCACAGTTCTCGCGACCTATGTCCGTGAGGCCCGGCGTCATGGGCTCGCCGTTACTGCGCTTGCGCCGACAGCATCGGCGGCGACCGTTCTTGGGGATGCGCTCGGCCTGCGTGGCGATACGGTGGCGCGGCATTTGCTGGCACCCGAGGCAAAGACGGCGGGCCAGGACGCTGTCTGGATTGTCGATGAGGCCTCGATGCTTTCAGCTTACGACATGGCAAAGCTCTTGACCCGTGCCGACAAGGCAGGAGCCCGGCTTGTTCTGGTCGGCGACGTCAAGCAGCTGGGCTCGGTCGGCGCGGGTGCCGCCTTTGCCCAGTTGCAGCAGGCAGGCATGGCGACCGCGAAACTTGCCGATGTGGTCCGGCAGACCAATGCCGCGACCCGCGAAGCCGTCATGGCCTCGATAGAGGGTCACGCGGGCAAGGCCCTGGCCGCGCTTGAACGTGGCGGCGGCAAGGTGATCGAGGGCGCAACGCCAGATGAGCGCCTTGGGGCGATGGCCCGGCACTATCTGACTTTGTCGCCCTCAGAGCGCGCGCGAACCCTGGTCATCGAGCCATCGCGCGAGGGCCGCGACAAGCTCACTTACATGATCCGCACGAAACTGACCGGGCGCGGTGAGCTGTCGGCGGAGGCCGTGCGGTTCGAAGCGCTGGAGGCGAAGGGTCTGACCCGCGCCGAAGCGCGCGAGGCGGCCAGCTATGCTATCGGCGATATTGTCCGGTTCAACCGCGACTATGCCGCCAAGGGCGTGCGGCGCTGCGAAAGCTTCGCGATTGCCGCTATCGATCCCGAGCGCGGGCGCATTGCTCTGGAAGACAGTAATGGCCGGTCGCTGGACTGGCATCCCCGGCAGTGGGGCGCTGGCAAAGCCGAGGTGTTCGAGCCAAAGCCGATGGAGCTGCGCGCTGGCGACCGCGTGCAGTTCACCCGCAACGACCGGGAAGCGGGACGGGTGAATGGCCTTGGAGGCACGGTTTCACGTATCGATCCTGACCGGGGCCGGGCAACCGTGAAGCTCACCAACGGACGTGAGCAGAAGCTCGATTTCTCCGATCTTCGCGACACCCATTTGCGGCATGCCTATGTGCAGACAGCGCACGCCGCGCAGGGCCAGACCGCCGAACGCGTCCTGATTCACGCCGACAGCCGCTCCACCAATCTGGTCGATCAGAAGATGTTCTATGTCGCGCTGTCGCGCGCCAGGACAGACGCTGTGGTTGTCACCGACAACAAGGACCGGCTTGTCCGCGCAATCTACGAGCGCGCTGGCGAAAAGCAGACGGCCATGACCGCGAGTACTCCCGAAGCCGGAAAATCGAAGGCAATAGGTTCTGGGTTGGGCTGATAAAAGGCTCTGGCGGCGGAAAACCATGGCATCCTTCGTCCTGCCGTTGGAATGACCGCTCCTCTTCGACAGGCCGTGCCAGGCGGGATCAACAGCCTGCCCGCTCCATTCGGGCTCACGCCCTCCCGTGTTGCCTGTTTCGCGTAACCGCTGACCTGCCCGGCCATTCCGGCCCGTCCCTTCATCCGCGTTCCCAACGAATGGACGAAGGATTTTCACCATGGCCAGCACCAAAAACACCAGCATCTATGATACGATCACCAACCAGATCATTACCGCCCTTGAACACGGTACTGAAGATTTCTCCCTACCTTGGCATCGAAGCACTGCGCCGCTTGCGCGACCCGTCAACGCGGCCACGCACAAGGCCTATCGCGGGGTCAACGTGCTAGCCCTTTGGGCTAGCGCAGAGGCGCAAAACTTTGGCCATGGGCTCTGGGCGACCTATCGCCAATGGCAGTCGCTTGGTGCTCAGGTTCGCAAGGGCGAGAAGGCTTCGCCCATCGTGTTCTACAAGATCTTCGACAAGCGCGAGGACGATCAGGCCGAGGAAAGAGACAGTTCGACCCGCATCTTCGCGCAGGCCTCGCACGTGTTTAACGCTAGCCAGGTCGAAGGCTATACCCTGCCGGAAGTACCGGATGGCGAAGACTTCGACCCTATCCTGCAGGCGGATGCCTTCGTTGCGGGCACAGGTGCCAGCGTGCGCATCCATGGCGACAGCGCCCACTACACCCCCTCTACCGACACGATCACCATGCCCGACCGCGAGCGGTTCTTCGCAACGGCCAGCGGCAGCGCGGCGCAGAACTGGTACGCAACCTTGATGCACGAGCTCATCCATTGGTCTGGCGCTGACCATCGTCTTGCCCGGACATTCGGCAAGCGGTTCGGTGACGATGCCTATGCCATGGAAGAACTTGTGGCCTTATCTGGACAGTCTGCGCCGTCCGCAACATTGCAGTAAGGTCGGCGATGGA